>NZ_JAGTJK010000063.1:0-56955 GCF_028435265.1 Polyangium jinanense
GGGAGCCTCGGAGCCGGTGTCCATGCTCGCGCTTGTAGATGCGGGGATGCCCCCTGGAGGGGGACCCCATGATACCGTCCGAGCCAAGAACACCGGTCGAGGGCGCCGATCTCAGGTACGAGGACAAAGCCTCAAGCAGTGTACGGCGACCCTCTCCCAGCTTGCTGCCTACTACAGGGTGGGGTTGATACAAGCAGGGAGGCCGTGCAAGGCTCCGCAGCCCTCAGGGCGCTCGGCGCAGCCTCGCACGGCAGACTCGCAAGGCGCCCTCGGATAGCTCCGCCCGAACGTCACGCAGCAAGGTCGCTTTACCCGAGCGGCACCGCGAGCAAGACGACCTCCTTGCCGCGCACCTCGACCTTGTACCGCACGGGTTTCCCGTGCTTCTGCGCCATCTGCTTCTCGCTCGCCACGATCCGCGCGACGAACGCGTCCCGCGTGATGTGATCGACCGGATCCCCCACGCTCTTCTTCGCGCGGATGTAATCGTCGAAGATGCGCGCGTGATACGCGGCCTCGTCCTCCGCGCCGAGCGCCGTCGCCTCGCCGCCCGACGCCTGCTGTTTCGCGAGCGACTCGTCCACCGCGAGCGCCTCTTCGGGCTCCTTCCCCCGCACCGCCATGGCCGGCGGCGGCGCGCCGGTTTCGTCCTCCGGCATGCCGAGGAGCTGGCTCAGAAGGCTGTTCAGCCGCGAGGCGAGACCACCGAGCTCCGGATGCTCGATCTGGAAACGCAGGTCCGTCCGACCATTCATGATCGCGAGCAGCCCCTCCTCGATCTCCTCGATGGGCCGCATGATCGATTGCCCGAGGACATGCCCCGCCATGGCCACGAGCACGATGCCGAGCGCAATGGCCCCGAGAAACGGAAACAGTAACGTCGTCGCCGCCGGCGCATTCGCCCGCGCCACCGCCACGAGCAGCGCCCGCTTGCCGTCGCCATACCCGCCGAGCGGGCCCACCTTCACGCCGAAATCGGGCGGCAAGGCCGTGACGTCGACCGCCTGCCCCGTCGCGAGCGCCGACGCCGCGCCCGCTTCGAGCTGCTTCGTGTCGATCGCCGAGGCGAGGTCCGGCGCGCCGCCCTTCGATTGCGCGACGATTCGATAGCCGTCCTTGTCCTTCACCTCGAACCAGAGCGTGGCCCCGCTCGTTTGATTCGCCACGTCCGTCAAGCGAGCGTCGCCGAGCGCCGTCCCGAGCACGAGCCCGCCGAGCACCTGCCCGTTCTCGCCCCGGATGGGGGCCCACGACACGAGCAATTGCTCGTTCCGCGCCGGCGTCACCCACACATCCGAGCCCGCCCGCCCCTCGGCGAGCCCGGCCCGGAGCGCTGGGTAAATCCCGCCCAGATCATCCCCACGCAGGAAGGGCGAGCCGTCCCGGCCGAGCGCCGTGCCCTTCGCATCCACGATCGCCACGAGCGAGGGCCCGAGCCCAGCGATCGCAGGCGCTTTGCTGGTGGCGGTCTTGATACCGTTCGCCACACTGGTGGCTCCGTCGCTCCTGGCCTGGCCCGTGCCTGCGCTGAAGGGCTCACGCACCTTCGGATCCGCAGCCTGGGACGCGAGCCACCGCTCGACCTCCCCGGCCTGGACCCGAAGAACCGCCTCGGCGGCGACCAGCGCTCGGGCCGCGTCGGCCCGGGGCGACCCAGGGTTCAAGGAGGCCCGGGTCAAGGCAAACGCGAGCACCCCCACCACCAGCACGACCACCGTGAAAACGGTAATGATTTTTGCGCGCATGAAAGGCCGCCCTCCTTTGCGGGCGACGGGGTAAGGACGTTACCATCCGCCCGGGCGAGTCCTCAACCGTCCCTGCCGGAGTCCCATGATCGCAACGAACCCCGCCTCGCAGATCCTCGTCGTCGGTGACGCGCTCTTCGACGACCACCGCTCGCGCGGCTACCACCCCGAGCGCCCCGAGCGCCTGCACGCGGCGCGCGCGGCACTCGATCGTTGTGCTCGTGAAGGCCTCGGCATCACGCCCGTCGAGACACGTGACGCAACGGAAGAGGAGCTCGCGCGCGTGCACGACGAGGCCTACCTCGCGAGCCTCGCGAAGCTCGCCGGCCATCACGCCTCGCTCGATCCGGACACGTACCTCGCGCCCTCGTCCGTCGCCGCAGCGCGGCGCGCGGCAGGCGCCGGCATCACGCTCGTCGACGCGCTGCTCGATCCGTCGAGCCAGAAGCCAGGCGAGGCGCGTTCTCCCGGCCTCGCGCTTTTGCGCCCGCCGGGTCATCACGCGACGCGTAGCCGCGGCATGGGCTTCTGCCTCTTGAACAACGTCGCGGTCGCGGCCGCGAGCGCGCTCGCGAAGGGGCTCGAGCGCGTGGCGATCCTCGACTGGGACGTGCATCACGGCAACGGCACGCAGGACATCTTCTGGACCGATCCGCGCGTGCTCTACATCTCGCTGCACCAGTTCCCGTACTATCCGGGCACGGGCGCGGTGCACGAGAAGGGCGGCGGCGACGCGGAGGGCTACACGGTGAACGTGCCGCTCTCGCAGGGCGCGGGGGATCGGGTGTACGCCGAGGCGTTCCGGCAGATCGTCGATCCGGTGCTCGAGGCGTTCGAGCCGGAGCTCATCCTCGTGTCGGCGGGCTTCGACGCGCACCAGCGGGATCCGCTCGCGGACATGTGCGTGTCGGATCAGGGCTACGCGACGATGGCGACGCTGATCGCGCGCGCGGCGCAGCGGAACGCCGAGGGCCGGCTCGCGTTTTTCCTGGAAGGCGGCTACGACCTCTCGGCGCTGTCGAGCTCGCTTGCGGAGACGCTGATCAGCGCGGCGTCTGCCGTCTCGGCCGAGCCGAGGTCGAGCAACGCGCCGCCCGCCTCCTTCCGGCACACGGGTGAGGTCACGCAAGCCCGGACGACGGCCGCCGAGCGCTGGCGAGGGATCTGAAACAAAATCGTTGCACGCTAGGGCGAACCGTGTACAGTGCGCGCCCGGTGTTGCCCCTCAGGGGTCGTACCACGGTGGGTATAGCTCAGTTGGTAGAGCGCTGGTTTGTGGTACCAGCTGTCGCGGGTTCGAGCCCCGTTACTCACCCCAAGTCGTCGAGCTGATCCTCAGCGCGCGCGCTTCCGCCGCGCCAGACGCTCATTCCTCCGATCGTTCGCCTCCAGCGCGAGCGCCCGATCCTCCTCGGTCTCGCAGACGAGCGCCGGGACGAGCGCAGGCTTGAGCGTGCCGTCGACCTCCTGCATCGCCACGAAGGTCACGAACGCGTGCGCGCACCGCCAGCGCTTGCCCGAGGGCGCATCCTCGCCTTCGACGTCGACGAGGATCTCGACGGAGGTCCGAAACGCCGCCGTCACGCGGGCGCGAAGCAGCACGACTTGCCCGACCTTGATGGGCGCCTCGAACGAGACGTCGTCGAACTCGGCGGTCACCGCGAGCCGGCCGGCGTGACGCTGCGCGCAGATCGCGGCGCAGAGATCGATCCACGCGAGGATCTGCCCGCCGAACACGTTCCCGAGCGCGTTCGCGTGCGTCGGGAGCACGTACTCGGTCATCGTCGTGATCGAGTCGCTGACGTTGCGGGGAGGAAGCGAGGCGGCGAGGGTCGACATGGATGCCGGGTACCACGGAGGCGTGGCTCCCGTCACCCCACCTCGATCTCGGCCTCCGGCGAGGGCGGCAGCTCCGACTTGCTCGCGCTCGTCATCTGCAGCCGACCGAAGATCGCATCGGCGCGCGCATCCATCGTGCTCGCCTCCTTCTGCACCTCTTCGTTGCCGGCGAGCTCCGGGTTCTTCCGCAGGAAACGCGCGTAGGTCTTGAACGTCCGCGCGAGCTCCACCTCGTTGCCGCTCTGCTCGAAGATGGCCACGGCGCGGTCGAAGTACTCACGCGCGCTCGTCGTATGCGCGTGGCCCCAGCCGCCGGCCGCCGTGATCTCGCCGAGCGTCCTGAGCGCCGCCGCGAGGTGCACCTTGCTGCGCACGGAGGCGAAGAGGTCGACCGCGCGGCCGATGCAGTCGCGCGCCTTGCCGAGGTCGCCTTGCATCAGGTACGCCTTGCCGAGCGCGCGGAGCGTCTCCGCGAGCTTCAGCCGATCGCCGAGCTCGTCGCACAGGCCCTCGGCGCGCACGAGCACGCCGATCGCCTTCTCGGGCTCGCCGCTCCGGTAGTACGTCGTCCCGATGTTCGTCAGCACGAGCGCGATCTTGTTCCGATCGCCGATCTGCTGCGCCACCTCGAGGGCCTCCTCGAACATCACGAGCGCCTTCTGAAAATTCCTGCGCTCCTCGGCGATCGTCCCGAGGTTGTTCAGCGTCGTCACCACGCCGACGAGGTCGCCGACCTCGCGCCGGATCGCGAGCGACTGCTCGAACGCCTCGAGCGCCTCCTTGAACTGCCCCGAGTCCTGCAGCGCGAGGCCCACGTTGTTGAGCGACAGCGCGATCGATCGCCTGTCGCCGAGCTTCTGCCGACGCGTGAGGCCGTCGCGGAAGCTCGTGAGCGCCGACTCGTACTCACCTTTGAGCCAGGCGATCTTGCCGAGGTCGTCGATCGTCGAGGCCACGCCGCGCTCGTCGCCCGAGGCTTCGAAGAGCGACATCGCCGTCGTCAGATGCCGCTCGCCCTCGTCGAGTGAACCCATGTCGCGGAAGAGCCGGCCGATGCGGTTGTGCGCGGCGCCGCCCTTCTTCTTCATGTCGAGCCGGTACGCGAGCGTCAGCATCCCGCGGAACGCGGCCATCGCGTCGTCGATGTAGCCCATCGACTGGAGCACGTCGCCGTACGCGTGCAGCGCGTCGATCCGCGCGCCATCGTGCGAGTCGCCGAGCAGCTCCAGGCCTCGCTGGTAGTACTCGCACGATTTGCCGTTCGCGTACCTGCGCCGCGCCACGGCCGCCGCCTCCAGGTACGCGAGGCCCGCCTGGATCGACTCGCCCGCTTGCTCGCGGTGCCGCGCGAGCGACGCGATCCGCTCCTCGCTCGTGCGCACGCCGGGCTGATGCTCCATCCAGTCGGCGATGACGCGGTTGGAGAGGCTCTTCGCGTCGGTGCTCGTCTCCGACGCGATCGCCTCGCGCTCCTCGCTCCGCGCCCAGGCGTACTCCACCGAGCCCGGAAAAATCGTCCCGGCGCGGCGCACGATCCACCCGTTCTTGCAGAGGCCGTCGAGCATGCGCCCGATCCGCGCGACGTCGCCCGTCTCCTCCTCGACCCAGAGGTCCGGCGCTTCGAGCCCCGTGCGCGCGAGCGCCACGAACGCGCCGCTCCAGAACACGGCGCCCATCGCCGCCGCCTGCTCGAGCACGGTGCGCTCTTCCTCGTCGAGCGAGGCCACGCGCGCCTCGACCGCGTCCTCGACCGTCGCCGGCAGCCGCGCCGCCCTGAGCCGCTCCGGGTGGAGCACGAGCCGGGTCTCGCCCTCTTCCGTCGTGGCCTCGGCGATCACGCCCTCGGCCGCGTAAATCTCCACCATCTGCGCGAGGAGCCCCGGGTTCCCTCGCGCGAACGCACACGCCGTCTCGATGAGCGGCGCGGGCACCTCACCGCCGAACGCAAAGACCGCGAGCATCGCGCTCGACACACGCGCGCTGTCCGCGTCGCCGAGCGGACCGAGCGAGAGCAGCGTGTGCCTTCGCTCGCCCACGCGCGCCCAGTCCTCCTGCCGGTAGACGAGATCATCGCGGCCCGTGCAGATCACGAGGATCGGGCCCGTCAGGTATTCGAGCAGGTAGCGAAGCAGCGAGAGCGCGTCCTCGTGCGCCTCGTGCAGATCTTCGAGCACCAGGATGAGCGGACCCTTCTGCGCGTCCGCTTCGAGGAACGCCTTCACCACGGCGCGGCGCACGAGCTCGGCTTCGTGCGGGTCGTCGCTCACGGCGCGCGTCAACGGGCTCTCTTCCTCGGTCAGGCCGAGGAGCTGCCCGAGGAATGTCACGGCGTCGCTCACGCGCCGCGGCTCGAGCACGCCTTCGAGTTGCAGCCGGATGGCCCTGCGCGCCTCGTCCGGGTCCATGCCGCGCACGAGGCCGAAGCGCGAGCGGATGAGCCGCGCGAAGGGCGAGAACGACACCGAACCGTCGCGCGCGCTGCCTTCGAACGCGCGGACCTCGTTCTTGCGCGACGCGACGAACTCCGCGACGAGCCGCGTCTTGCCGATGCCTGCGGGTCCGACGATCGTCACGATGCGCGTGTCGCGCCGCTCTTCGACGGCGGCGAGGCTCTCGGCGAGCAGGGAAAGCTCTTCGTCCCGGCCCACGAGCGGACACGCGGGCGCGCGTGGCGCACTGACGTTTGGTCTCTCGGTCTCCATCGAGCTCCGCGGAGGTCTGGCGAGGGAGGTTTTTCTCCGACGCGGCGAGGGTATAGCCTTGCCCGCTCCGAGGAAAGCGGCGCCGGGTGCATTTTTCGCGTATTCGCCGCCTCAAGAGGGGTGGGGCCGCGGGCGGAAGACCCGGAAGCTCGGGCCGCCCGGGGTGCGCCCGGTACGGCGCAGCGACCTCCTCCGTTGCCACCACTTCTCCAGGCCGATGACCGGCAGGACCACGAGGGCGGCGGCCGTGGATTTCGCCCACTCCGAAGCGCCGAGCGGGGCCGAATCGAAGAGCGTGTGCATGAACGGCAGGTACACGAACCCGAGCTGGAGCAAGAGGAGCGCTCCGATCCCGACGTACACGAGCGGATTCGAAAACAGCCCGATTTCCAGGGACGAGCCGTGAAGCGAGCGGCAGTTCAGGAGGTAGAACACCTGGAACAGGACCATCGTGGTCACGGCCATCGTCTGCGCCTCGCGCAGCGCGAAGTCCGGCGGCAGTCCGGCGTCGAGCTTGTCTCGGTACTCCATCAAGAAGAGCCCCACCGCACCGGCCGTCATGAGGAGCGCCACGACCACCGTCCGCGCGAGCACGAACCGCCCGAGGATGGGCTCGTCGGTGCGGCGCGGCGGCCGCGCCATCAGGTTCGGCTCCTTGGCCTCGAACGCGAGCGGGAGCGACAAGGTCACCGTGGCGACGAGGTTGATCCAGAGGATCTGCACGGGCGCCATCGGCAGGAGCGGCCGCCCGCCTTCGAGCGGGAAAAACAGCACCGCGATGAGCAGCACGAGCGCCTCGCCGATGTTCGTCGGCAGCACGAACGCGAGCGCCTTGATCAGGTTGTCGTAGACACGCCGGCCCTCCTCCACGGCCGCGCGGATGCTCGCGAAGTTGTCGTCCGTGAGCACGATGTCGGCCGCTTGCTTGGCCACGGCCGTCCCCGTGATCCCCATCGCGACGCCGATGTTCGCCTGCTTCAACGCCGGCGCGTCGTTCACGCCGTCGCCCGTCATCGCCACGACCTGCCGCGCGGCTTGCAGCGCCTCCACGAGCCTGAGCTTGTGCTCCGGCGCCACGCGCGCGAACACGTTCTGCGTCCGCGCCGCCTTCGCGAGATCCGCGTGCGACATCGCCGAGAGCTCGCGGCCCGTGACGACCTCGTCCGCAGGTCCGATGAGCCCGAGCTCGATCGCGATTGCCTTCGCCGTCACGGGGTGATCGCCCGTGATCATCTTGACCGTGATCCCCGCGTGTTGACACGCCTTCACCGCCTCGATCGCCTCCGGCCTCGGCGGATCGATCATCCCCACGAGCCCGAGCAGCTCGAACCCACACGCCACCTCCGCCTCGCCGAGCCCCACGAGCGGCTGCTCCGGCTTGCGTGACGCCACCGCGAGCACGCGCATCCCGCGCGACGCCATCGCCTCCACGTGCGTGAGCACGACCTGTCGATCGAGCTCTGCTCCGCCGGCGAGCCGACTCGCGCGGCCGAGCACCACCTCCGGCGCGCCCTTCATCAAGATCTCTTGCTCGCCCGCGGCCGACGCGTGCAGCGTCGCCATGTACTTGTGCTCCGACTCGAACGGGATCGCGTCGCGCCGCGGCGCCTCCTCGTGCAGCGCGTCGCCCGTCATCCCGAGCTTCTGCGCGGCCACGACGAGCGCCGCTTCCGTCGGATCCCCCGTGATCCCGAAGCCTCCGCCCTCACGCTGCACGAGCCGCGCGTCGTTGCACAGCGCCGCGGCGCGGAGCAGCGCGCGCACGTCGTCCGGCGTCGCGCCCAAAGGCTTCCCGTCGCGCCTGAGCTCGCCTTTCGGATCGTACCCCACGCCCGACAGCTCGTACGCGTCCGACGGCGTCCAGATCGCGGACACCGTCATCTCGCTCCGCGTCAGCGTGCCCGTCTTGTCCGTACACACGACGCCCGCTTGTCCCAGCGTCTCGACGGCCGGCAGCTTCCGCACCACCGCGCGCCGCGCTGCCATCCGTCGCACGCCGATCGCCAGCGAGATCGTGATGATCGCCGGCAGGCCCTCCGGGATCGCCGCCACCGCCAGCGTGATCCCCGCGAGGATCGCTTCGAGGAAGGGGTAGCCGCGCACGAGCGCGACGGCCACCAAGAGCGCCGCCACGATCGCGATCGCCACCGTCAGCACCTGCGCCACGCGCGCGAGCGAGCGCGTGAGGGGCGTCTCGAGCTCCGTGGCTTCGCGCAGCAGTGATGAGATCTTCCCGATCTCCGTCTGCGCGCCCGTCGCCACCACCACGGCTTGCCCCGTGCCCGTCGTGATCAACGTGCCGCCGTGGACCATGCTCTTCCGATCGGCCACGGCGGCGTCCTTCGGCGCTGGCTCGACGTGCTTGCGCACCGGCACCGACTCCCCCGTCAGCGGCGCCTCGTCGGCCGCGAGGTTCTTCACGTGCAGGAGCCGCATGTCTGCGGCTGCCTTGTCACCGGCCGCGAGCAGCACGACGTCGCCGGGCACGAGCTCTTCCGCGGGCACGGTGATCTTTCCGCCGTCGCGCAGCACCGTCGCGAGCTCGGGCACGAGGGCCGAGAGCGCCTCGATCTCCTGACCTGCGCGGTACTCCTGGATGAAGCCGATCAGCGTGTTCAGCACGACCACGCCGAGCACCACCGCGCCGTCCGTGTACTTCCCGAGCGCGAAGGCGAGCGCCGCCGCCGCGATGAGCACGTAGATGAGCGGGCTCTTGATCTGCCGGAACAAAAGCGCGAGCGGGCCTTCCCGGGCGGCCCTCGGCAGCACGTTGGGTCCATGCTCCGTGAGCCTTCGTGTGGCCTCCGTGGAGAGCAGCCCGTTTTCGGAGCTCCCAAGGGCTACGAGTACGGCCTCGGTGGGCTCCGCGTAGTACGCTTTCTGCTCGATCCGGGCGGGCGCGGGCACAACTTGCTTCATGTCCTTCCCCGACCCCTTCACGGCGCGTGCCGAGTCCTTTCAACGCTCGGGGCTACGCTCGGACGAGCCGAGCTGCGCCCCGAACCCCGATCGTTTCGTTTCGAACGGGCGGGGGAGCGCTTCCGGTGCCCACGGGCCGCGGGCCGGGGTAAGCTCCCGGCGTGAGCGACCAAGGGGAACGGCCGAGCTACGACCCGGCCGAGGTGCGCCGATGCATCACGCTTTGTTTCAGCGCCAAGGATCTACGCGAGCTCGCCGAGGGCCTCGGCGCGACCGGCCTGCCCGGCGAGGGTCGCGGCATCCAGGACGTTGCGCGTGAGGTCATCCGGCACTTCGAGCGACAAGGCTCGCTCGATCGTCTCGTCGAAGCGCTGAAGCAAGCGCGACCGCTCATGGAGTGGCCCGCGCCGATCCAGCGCGCCGGCGTAGCACCCGCCTTCCCGCCGCCGCCTCCGCTCGCGCCGCTCACGCCCGAGGCCGCTGCCGCGCCCGCTGCCGAGCCCGCTGCCGCGCCCGCTGCCGCTCCCGCACCCGAGACCGCTCCCGCGCCCGCACCCGAGACCGCTCCCGCGCCCGCGCCCGAAGCCGCCTCCGCGCCCGCTGCCGCTCCCGCTCCCGCGCCCACTCCCACCGTCGTCGAGCCTCCCCGCGGCCCTGACGCCCCGCTCCTTCGGGATCCGTACGCGCCCGTCTGGCCCGGCACGGCTTCGCACGAGCCTGCCCGCCCCGTCGACGGCCGCCGCTTCACCTTGCTCTTCGCCATCGCCGGCGCCGTCATCGTCGTCGCCTCCGTCGGCGCTTTCCTCGTCGGCCGCGCTGGCGCGAACTCGTCCGGCCCGGCGCCGCTCCTCGCCGGCACCGACGCGCAGGCCAAGGGCGAACGACCTCTCCGCGAAAGTGGCCCTTCGCGCCTCGCGGCCGACGCCGTACGTCGCAGCCTCGGCAACCTCGCGCGTGGCTGCGACTTGCCTCTCGGACCCAACGAAGAGCCGAGCACCGACCTCTTCAAGAGCGCCTACGAGCAATGCGGCATGCGCCCCATGATCGGCCGTCCGCCCTCGATCGGCCGCTCCTCGCGCCCCGCGGACGCCCCCGGCGGCTCGCCCCCTACCTCCGACGACGCCAATCCTGCCGACACCCCCGCGCCCGCAAAGGCCCGCGCCGCGCCCGCGACCCAGCCCCGCAAAGCGCCTGCCACCTCGGACAAACCCGCGCTCCCGGACAATGGCACGGCCTGCGTCGACCGTTGCTCCGCCACGCAGAAACAATGCAATCGCGGCTGCGGCAGCGAGCCGACGCTGAGCAGCGAGTACGGCCGCTGGCAATCCTGCCAGGCGCAGTGCCTCTCGGCCGCGTCGCGCTGCCGGCTCGCGTGCCAGTGAGCGCTACGCCTCCACGCGCTCGCTCGGCGTCACGAATGCGAGCTTGTACCCTTCCGGATCCGTCACCACGAGCTCACGCGTGAACCACGGCTGGTTGCGCGGCCCGTCCACCGCAGCGCCGGAGGCCTCGGCCCGGGCGCGCAGATCGTCGAGCGACACCTCGTCGCTCGCGTAGAAACACAGGATCACCCCGAGCCCGCGTTGCCCCGGCAGCTCGACGCCGCTCGGCATCCCGACCAGGAACACGTCGGCGTACCGGGCCCAGCGCAGGTGCACGAACACGCCGTCGCGATTCACGCAGTGGAAACCGAGCGACTCGTAAAACGCCGTCGAGCGCGCCGGGTCCGAGACGAGCAGCCTCACGTGGGAGGGCATGAGGTAGGGTTCGTCGGGGGTCATGCGCTCTCCCTAGCACGGCCGGGCGCGCGTCGGGATGGCCCGGCGCGCGCCCTCGTCGCTCTTCGGCTCTTCTAACGAGAAGGCGCGGCCTTCGCGACCGGCGACGGCTGGAGCACGGAGCTCGCGCCTGCGTGGCGCGGAACGAGCTCCTCCACGAGCACGTGCTCCTTCGGGTAGTTCTTCGCGAGCCACACGCTGCAATTCCGCGCGTACTGATCGAAGTATTGATACTTCGCCGAGTAATTCACGCAAACCTCGAAGGCCTTCTTCGCCTGCAGCTTCTGCGGCTCGCTCGCCTCGTCGAGCTTCTCGTAATAAGCTTTCCGCAGCTCCTCGTACGTGAGGGTCGTCCCGGGGATCGTGCCGTTCCCCCGCCATTCCTTGGGGATCGGCGCCGCGCGGAACTCCGCGACGAACTTGCCCCACAACATCCCCACGCGCGACGCCGAGGCAATCACCCACTTCGGCGGCGGCGCGGGATTCAGCGTCACCACCTGCCCGTAGGCCTTCTCCACCTCCTCGATCGCCGGCCGCTTCTTCTTCACCCAATCCACGACCTTCGTGTTGATGTGCTTCATCACCGATTCACGGTCCGCGGGCCCCTTGTATTCGGGATACCGGATCGCATCGGCCTCGACCCGTTTTTCCTCGGCGAAGAAGAACAACGCCTCGCCCACGTCCGTCACCGCCCGCCCGACCCGCCGCGCCTGGTCCTGGTCGCTGCCCCCCTGCGCCGCGAGCTCCTTCAAGCTGGCCTCGGGATTCTTCCACGCCGCGCGCACGACCTCGAACTCCTTCGCCGCGCCCTTCTTGTCGTCGAGCTTCGCCATCGAGCGCCCGAGCAGCGTGTGCGCGTGGATCCGATCCTGCAGTCCACCCCCCTTGTCCACCGCCGCCATCCATTTCTGGAGCCACCCGCGCGCGTCGAGCCATTTCTCCTCGCCGACCAGGAAATCCGCCATCACGACCGCGAGCCGCGCCGACTCCTCCGGCTGCTTCGCCCCGTAATTCTTCGCGAAAAGCTCGACGTCCAGGGCGGCCGCCTTCTGGTCCTTCAGCCCGCTCCGCAGCATCACGGCCTCGGCCAGCGCGGCCGGCGCCTGCGCCATTTGCGGGAACTTGCGGGCGGCCGCCTCGTGGTAATTCGCGGCCTCGGCGAATTCACCGATCGACTGCAGGTTCGTGGCGACGAGGAACGCCGCCTCCTTGCCGTAATCCGTGTAATCGAGCCGGTTCTTCGGGTCGAGGATCATCTTCCGCACGGCGATCGCCTTGTCTCGCTTGTGCGCCGCCTCGAACGCTGCCGCCGCCTTCACCAGCGCCTGCCCGGCCGCCGCGCAACCCGGCTCGTTCTTCTCGCAAAGCGGCTTGCCGCTCTCGTTCCACGTCTTCAGGAACGCCTCCGCATCCGCCGCCGGATCGGCCGCCGCCGCCCCTTCCGCCTTCGGTGCCGGCGCCGGCGCCGGCGTGTCCTCGGCGCCCGCGGCCCCCGTGACGAGTAACGACACCCCCAGAATCACACGCGAGCTCCACCGCTTCGGGTTCATGTGCACCTCGATGCCTGGTTTGTTGTATCACACCCGCGCCCCCGGACGGATGGCCGGGATCGCGGACCGCAGATAGACGGAGCGACACGCCGTTTCTTGGTGGGTTCCTGCGATCCTCCGGCGAGGGGCTTCCCAAGGGCGGCGCGCGCGGGTGATGATGGCTCCGTTCATGGACTACGTCGCTCCGTCGAAGGTCGTCTCCACCATGCTCGACGCGGGCGCGGCCAAGGCCGCGGCGTCGCTCCGGGACCTCGTGATCCGCGGCTTCCTCTCGGGCGCGCTCCTCGGCTTCGCCACGAGCCTGGCCGTCACCACGACCGTCCAGACCACCCTCCCGGTCGCCGGCGCGCTCGTCTTTCCCGTCGGCTTCGTGATGATCGTCCTGCTCGGGTTCGAGCTCGTCACGGGCAACTTCGCGCTTCTGCCCATGGCGATGCTCGACAAGCGCGTGACCCTCTGGCAGGTCCTCCGCAACTTCGGCGTCGTATTCTCCGCGAACCTCGTGGGCAGCCTCTTTTATGCGTGGCTGCTCTCGATCTCGCTCACGATGGCGGGCAGCGTCCCGCCCGACGCCGTCGCGAACAAGATCGTCGCCATCGCCCAGGCGAAAACCCAGTTCCCCCAGTACGGCCTCGCCGGCCTCCTCGGCGTGTTCGTCCGGAGCATCCTCTGCAACTGGATGGTTTGTCTAGGCGTCGTCATGGCCATGACGTCCACGTCGACCGTCGGCAAGATCGCCGCCGCTTGGCTACCGGTTTTCGTGTTTTTCGCGCATGGCTATGAGCATTCGGTCGTGAACATGTTCGTCATTCCGGCCGGCATGATGCTCGGCGCGAAGGTGACGTTCGCGGACTGGTGGCTCAAGAACCAGCTCCCGGTCACGGCCGGCAATTTCGTGGGCGGCTGCCTCTTCACGGGAATGGCGCTTTACTTCACGCACAAACCCAAGCCCGAGGCCGCCGCCCAGGCCCCCGCGCCCCCGGAGCTCGCCGCGCCGGCCCCTGCGCTCGTCCTCGTCCCCGAGCCCCCCGTGCTGGAGCTGCTCGCGAGCGAGCCCGAGCCCACGTCCGAGCGCGAGCCGGCCGCTGCTACGGATTCAGCTTGATCACGCCGCAGCCGATCCGGGCGCCCGCATTGCCCGACGGCTGCGAGATGAAATCGTCCGGATCTGCGTGCACCATGAATGCGTGATTCACGACGTCCGTCGTGGACTCGTCCCCGAGGGTCCAGAGATCCGTTCGGAGGGCGAACGACGCCTGTCCCATCATGTCCGCCTTCACGTTGCCGATATCGCCCCGATGAAACGGCGGCCTTCCCCACTCCCCGTGCGCCTCGTTCGTCGGGTTCCAGTGCCCCATGGCATTGTTTCCGTCCATCCCGCAGTCGGGCATTTCGTGGATGTGCACCGCGTGGACGCCGGGGACGAGGCCATTCAAGTGGAGGTTGAGCCGCACGAGCCCATTCTCCTCGGTGAACACGGCCGTCCCCGTGACGGTCTGGCCCGTCGAGGGCGTGATTTCCGCCGTCGCCCGGGCCCCGTCCTTTACGCCCTCCGGGTTTTCGGCGACGTCGTCACTGCACCCGCAGAGCACCGCCAGAACACACGCGCCCAAGACCGCGAAAGGATGGCCTTTCTTCGTCACGTACCCCTCCCCTGCCGTTGGTCCTCCAAGCATCCCTGCCTGGAAAGTTCGCGCATCATGGCGCGTTCGCCGGGCTCGGCAAGCGTCCCTTCGTGGGCCTGATCGCCTCGTCGAAGGTGTAGCCAAGGAACGCCTGGGAACGGTAAGCTCCGGCCTCGTATGCGAATGTGTCCGGAGTGCCGCGAGGGCTACGAGGACGACGTGCCCGTATGCCCGGCGCATGGCGCGGCGCTCGTATCGCCCGATTTTTTTCCGACGGACGACACGCTCGAGCCCGGCACGATGGTCGGCGAGTACCGCATCGACCGCAAGATCGGCGGCGGCACGTTCGGCGACGTCTATGCCGGCGAGCACCCGCTCATCGGCAAGAAGGTCGCCGTCAAGGTCCTGAACCGGCGCTTCGCCTCGGACCCGGAGGCCGTCTCCCGATTCATTGCCGAGGCGCGCGCGGTGAACAAGATCCGCCACCGCAACATCATCGACATCTTTTCTTTCAACACGCTCCCCGGCGGACGGCATTACTTCGTGATGGAGTATGTCGAGGGCCAGACCCTCGCCGCGCTCATCCAGCAGAAGCGCCGCCTGCCGATCCCGACAGCCCTCCAGATCGCCCAGGGCGTCGCCTCCGCACTCGACGCCGCGCACGAGGCGGGCATCACGCACCGCGACCTCAAGCCGGAGAACGTCTTCCTCGCCGCCGAGCGCGACGGCTCCCATTTCCCCAAATTGCTCGATTTCGGCATCGCGAAGCTCATGGACGACGACGTCGCCCACAAGACCGGCTCGGGCGTCCTGCTCGGCACCCCGCTCTACATGTCCCCCGAGCAAGCGCGCGGCAAAAAGGTCGACGCTCGGTCCGACATCTATTCGCTCGGCGTCATGATCCACGAAATGCTCACGGGCGTGGTGCCGTTCGCGGGCGACTCCGCGATGGACGTCGTCCTCAAGCACGACACCGAGCCGCCGCCGGCCATGGCGAGCGTTTGTCCGGACCTCCCGCCCGCGCTCGACGCGCCCGTCCTCGCCATGCTCGAAAAGCGGCCGCGCAATCGCCCCGCGTCGGCGGGCGAGGCGGTCGCGGCCCTCGTCGCGCAGGCCGCTCTGCTCGAGCTCGTGCCCCGTCCCCCCTTGCCGTCGAGTGTCGAGAGCGCCCGCGCCCCGCTCGAAAGCGAGGGCCTCCGCGCCACGGCGCAGGCGGGTCGATCGGCTCCTGCGGAGACGCCGCACGCGCGCTCCGAGCCTTCGTCCACCGAGCGCATGTCCGCCCTCGATTCGTCGAGCGTAAACCGAAAAAATGGTCCGTCCGCGCGGTGGCTCTTCGCCGCGCTCGGCATTGCGGCAATCGGCGGGACGGCCTCGCTCATGGCGCGGAGCCCTGCCCCGAGCGACGAACCTTTCGGGCCCGGCGCGAGCTCCGGCATGCAGGTCGAATCGCCCGAGCCCGAGCGAATCCCGACCGCCGCGCCTTCCCCCGCGCCGCCCGAAATCAGCCCCGCGCCCGCGCCCACGACGACGACCTCGGCCTCAGTGGCCCCGCAACCACGCCCGGCCAAACCTGCAAAGACCAAACCGCCGTCGAAGACGCCGAACCTCGATCCGATCCTCGGGGAGCGCGAATGAGGCGCTCTGCGATTGCCTTTTCGCTCGCGCTTGCCGTGACCGCCTCCGCCGCGCGTGCACAATCGCCAGAAGGCCCATCCATCGCCGTCGCCGAGGCGCTCTTCCAGCAGGGCCGCAAGCTCCTCGACGAGCAGCGTTATGCCGAGGCTTGCATGAAGCTCGCCGAGAGCCAGCGCCTCGACCCGAAGCTCGGCACGCTGCTGAACCTCGCCGTCTGCCACGAGAAGGAAGGAAAAATCGCGACGGCCTGGGCCGAATTCACGTCGGCCGTCTCGCTCGCCCGCGGCAAAGGGCAAAAGGACCGCGAGCAATTCGCGCGCGACCACGTCGTCGAGCTCAAGAAGAAGCTCGCCTACGTGGTCCTGCGCATGGAAGCTCCGCCCGCCGGACTCGGCATGAAGCTCGACGACAAACCCATCGACGTCGCCGCGCTGAACGTCCCCTTGCCAATCGACCCGGGCAAACACACTGTCACGGTGGTTGCTCCGGGCAAACGGGCCTGGACCGGCGAGGTCGTCGTCCCCTCGCAGCCGGGCGAGATTCCCGTCGTGATCCCCGCCCTCGAGGACGCGCCGGAGCCGCCGCCCGAGGCGCCGAAGCCCCCGCCGCCCGAACCCTTGCCCCCCATTTCGCAGCCGAAGCCGCCGCCCGCGGAGCGTTCCATACCCGCGCCGACTAGCCCGAGCGCCTCCGCCATCCTCATGGTCACCGGATTCGGCGGCGGCGGCGCGGCGCTCCTCGTGGGGGCGGTGACGGGGATCGTCACATTGGCCAAGGCGAGCGAGATCTTGCCGAATTGCAATGGCTCGTCATGCCCCGGACAAGCCGATGCACTCGCCACCGCGAACACCCTGGCGAACGTTTCGAACATCGGGTTTGGCGTGGCCGTCCTCGGCCTCGGCGTGGGCATCGCGGGCGTCGCGCTCGCGCCGAAACGTGAGAACGCGCCCCCGCACGCCGTCTCCGTCACGCCCCTCGTCGGGCCCGGCGTGCTCGGGCTCCGCGGCACCTTCTGACGGTCAGAGGCACGTCTCCGACTTGCAATCACACGAGCCGCCGCAGACCTGATCGATCTCCACGGCGGTATCACACGTGGCCGTGCAGCGGTTGTCGCCGCAGATCACGGTCGCGCCCACGCAGCTCTGGCCCTTGCAGACGAGGCTGCATTGGCCGTCGGGGCCGCATTTCACGGTCAAGTTGTGACAACCTCCCTCCTCGCAGACGACCTCGCAGGGAGAGCCACCCATGCAGTTCACGAGGACGTCGTTGCATTGGTCCTTGCATTCGAGCCGGATGGGTGACGGCTTCGTATCGAGGGGCAAGGTCAAGGTCCCGGCGTCCATGTCGGCCTGCATGCACTCGTTCGGCTGATCGCACACGCGCAAGCACACGTTCCCGGCGCACGAATCGCATTCGGCGCTCGGACAAACTCCGGGCAGGGCCGCCCATCCGCATCCCTCGCAAGTCCCGGGCTGGTTCATCGGCGCGATGCAAACGGCGTCGTCCTTGCACCCCCCCATCATCCGGTTGCAATTCGTGTTGCAATCCGTCCCCTCCGCATTGCAGGCATAAAAGCCGCACGCCTCCTCGTCGCAGGTCTCGCCGGGTTCGTCCGTCGCCGAAAGCCCCGCGATCCCCGCGACGAACTGGCAACCGAAGGCCACGAGGCCCGAGGCCCACACCAGCAGGGCGATCCGCGCCGCCTTCCCTGTTTGCATGATTGCACCCTCGGGCCGAGGATACCACGGGATGCGCACGCAGGGCCTTCGCCGTGGTAGGCTGTGCGGCCATGTCGGCGAAAAGCACGTTGCCCCTTCATTCCCGGCCCAAGGAGCTGCGCCTCGACGGATTCTCGCTCACCGTGATCGAGGGCCCCGGCGCCGGCACCTCGCTGCGCGCCCAGATGAGCGAGGTCTCCGTCGGCACGGCCCAGGGAAACGACCTCGTGCTCCCCGATCCCACCGTCTCCCGCCACCATTTCAGCCTCTCGGCGACGTCCGAGGGGTATCTCTTGAAGGACCTCGGCTCCTCGAACGGCACCTGGGTCTCCGGCATGCGTGTCCTCTCGGGCTACGTCGAGCCCGGCGCCCGCGTGCGCGTCGGCCGCACGACGCTGCTCGTCGATCAGGTGAACGAGGACATCTGCGAAGCGCTGAGCCCCGAGGACGGCTTCGGCCCGCTCCTCGGGGCGAGCGCCGCCATGCGCCGCATTTTCGCGGCCTTGCCACGCGTCGCGCAATCGGAAAGCACCGTCCTCCTCGAAGGCGAGACCGGCACGGGAAAGGGCGTCCTCGCGGCGGCCATTCACGAGGCGAGCCCGCGCGCGTCGGGCCCGTTCGTCGTCCTCGATTGCGCGGCCATCGCGCCCACGCTCATCGAGAGTGAGCTCTTCGGGCATGTCAAAGGCTCGTTCACGGGCGCGCAGAACGACCGCGCGGGCGCGTTCGAGCAGGCGAAGGGCGGCACCATTTTCATCGACGAGATCGGCGAATTGCCGCTCGACATGCAGCCCAAACTGCTCCGCGCCCTGGAGGAGCGCAGCGTGAAGCGCGTCGGCAGTAACCAGCGCGTCAAGCTCGACGTCCGCGTGATCGCCGCGACGAACCGCGACCTGCGCACCGAGGTCAACCGCAACACGTTTCGCGCCGACCTCTTCTACCGGCTCAACGTGGTTCGTATCCACGTCCCGCCGCTGCGCGAGCGCACCGGCGACATCGAGCGCCTCGCGCGCCATTTCCACGCCGAGCTCGTCCCCGACCAACCCATCCCGGACGAGCTTCTGGAGTCGCTCCGCCGGCAATCGTGGCCCGGCAACGTGCGCGAGCTACGCGCCGCGATCGAGCGCGCCGTGCTCCTCAATGATCCGGCCGTCCTGGCGCTCGGAAACGAGGTCGAGTCGGGCCCCGGGATGAAGGAGCGGGACGACGACATCGACCTCGAAGTGCCTTTCCGCGTGTGCAAACAAAAGGCCTCGGATCAATGGGAGCGGCGTTATGTGCGGGCGCTGCTCCGCGCGACGAACGACAACATCTCCGAGGCGTCGCGCCGGGTGAAGATGGACCGCAGCCACCTCAGGACGCTCTTGCGGAAATACGGCTTCCGTGGGGCGGACGAGGGCGGAAGCTGAGAGCCACGAGCGCCGTCGATCCAGCGGTGGCGGTTGGCGAGAACTCCTCGGCCCGTTTCGTTCATCGCGGCACCTCCTCGATTACCCTTCGTCGCGCTCGAGCCGTACCTGGCCGAGCACGCCGTGGTTCGCCGCGCCGAAGAGGTTGTCCGGGTCGACGGCCTGCTTCACGTCCCGCATGAACGTGCGCGCGCCCTCC
Organism: Polyangium jinanense; assembly: GCF_028435265.1. GTDB lineage: Bacteria > Myxococcota_A > Polyangia > Polyangiales > Polyangiaceae > Polyangium > Polyangium jinanense. The sequence continues at coordinate 19,123 of NZ_JAGTJK010000063.1, forward strand.
GAGTAGATGTCCTTCACGAAATCCTGCCGGATCTTGCCGATGCCGTGGTGGTGGGACAGAGAGCCCCCAGCGGCCAGGATCTCCTCGCGCGCGGCGTGCTCCAGCTCGGCATATTGACGTACGGGATCTTCGACCCCTTTGGCATAAAAGCCGAGGTAGAAGTAGATGCAGACGCCCGTCGGATAAACCTGCGTGATCCGGCCGGTGAAGAAGGGTTTGCCCGGCAAGCGCCGCTGCTCGTGCTCGCGCAGGATGCGCTTGTGGACGCGGTCGTACAGCTCCAGCGCGCGGCTCCACGGGACGCTCGTCTCGAAGCTCTCGGCGATGGCCCAATGCTCGAATGTGAGATCCCGGATGTACGCGATGCCGAACGTGAGCTGATACCCACGCTCGCCGTTCGCCGCGCCGGCCTTCAGGCCGCCGTGCTGTCGAGCGATGCGGTAGAGCGTCTTCTCCTGGAACTCGACCTCTTCTTTCGTCCCTTCGAACACGATGGTGGCCACGGCGAGCTGGTTCGGATCGAAGCCCTTGAGCCGTGTCACCAGGATCTTCTCCGCATGGCTCTTGGCATGCGCGAGCAATCCGGATTTCTTCGGCTTGAGCGCCTGGCCGAAATGAAATTGCGTATTGTCCATCACGCGCACGCTCGCGGGCACGGCGCCGGCGCGCTGCAAGTCATAGAGGAACGCGAGCCCACGCTCGAGGTTGGGGAAGATGACGCTCCCGTAGCGCTGCACCTCGGGCATGGCGAAGAGCTTCACGACGGCGGTGGTGACGATGCCGTAGTTGCCTTCACTCCCGAACATGAAGTTCTTCGGATTGGCGCCGATGCTCTCGCGTGGCGCCACCTGCGGCCGCTCGACGACGCCGCGCGCGGTGACGATCTGCATGTCGAGGACGAGATCTTCGATGTTGCCATAGCGGTTTTTCTTCATGCCGCTCGCGTTGGTCGCGATCCATCCGCCCAGCGTCGAGAACTCGAGGCTGTCGGGCTCGTGTCCCATGGTGAGCCCGTACTTCTCGAGCTCGGCGACGATATGCCGGCCCGTCGCGCCGGCCTCGATGCAGGCCATGCGGTTGACGGGATCGATCCAGAGGATCTTGTTCATGCGCCGCATATCGACCGCGATGACGAACCGCTCTTCGTGGACCGAGAGGCGCAAGGCATCCGTGACGTTCGTGCCGCCGCCGAAAGGAATGAGGCACGCGCCGTGTTGCTTGGCTGCCTCGGTGATTTTCACGACTTCGTCATGCGACGTGGGAAACACGACGAGATCCGGCACGCGCTCCAGACGCTCGTAACGGATGGCCCAGATCTCGGCGCCCGTGTGCCCGTGGCCTCGGCGCAGGCGGACGAGCGGATCGCTCGATATCTGATCTTCTTTGAGGAAGACGCGCAGCGCGGCGACGAGATCGGTCGCCTCCCTGGCGTCGGGGACCGGCGGAGGGTAATGCGGCTCGTTCCGGTTGCCATAGGAGAGAGGCGCGGCGAGCGTGGCCGAGATCCACGGCAGCAGCGAGGGGAGATCGACGTTGCTGATGTTGTAACGGCCGCCGGTGAGAACGACGTTGCCGTTCGGCTTCACGACGAAACGAGTATCGGCAAAACCCCAGCCATCCAGGCTCTCGGCGTCCGTGGCCTGCGGGGCGGAGCGGGGGATGATACGTGTGCTCGGCTCCCGCGCGCCGCGCGGAGGGAGGTGTGCCGAGCCGGGTGCATTGTCACGCTTTTCGTGCGCCATGATGTTCGATAGGGGTGGGCGAGAGGAAATCCAGAGGGGAGTGGTCCGCTTACGGGACGAGCGGGCGGGAGAGTAGCACGATGAAGTTGTGTCGTGCCGCACCTCAAGTCGCAGGCAGATCGTGCTGCATCGCGGCATCACCGGCCTTGCCTTCACCCGGCGAGGCCTTGAACGAGGGAGACGGGGAGGCTAGCATCGCCGCCCAAAGCAAGCGCGGCTCGCGCATACGCCCGGATTTTCCATGCAACGTGTCTTGATCCTCGGTGCCACGTCCGCAATTGCAGCGGAGGTCGCGCAAATTCACGCGGTTCGCGGCGATCGCCTCCACCTGGTTGGTCGCAACCCCGAAAAGCTCGCCGCGGTGGCCGCGCGATGCACGGGCGCGACGGTCTCCGTGGCGACCAGCGACTTCGGTGAGCTCGGCGCGAACGAGCGCGTCATCACGGACGCGATCACGGCGCTCGGCAACATCGACGCTGCGCTCATCGCGCACGGAGACCTCGGCGATCAGCTCGCCAGCGAGCGTTCCTTCGACGAAGCGGAGGCGATTGTCCGTACGAACTTCACCAGCGTCGTCTCCCTGCTCATCCCGCTCGCGAATCACATGGAGGCCGCCCGGAAAGGTCGACTCGGCGTCATCACCTCGGTCGCCGGAGATCGCGGGCGCCCCCGGAACTACACCTACGGCGCGGCCAAAGGTGCGCTCAACGTTTATCTGCAAGGGCTGCGCACGCGCCTCTATGGTTCGGGCGTGACGGTGACGACGCTCAAGCTCGGCCCGGTCGATACGCCGATGACGCGGGATCACGAAAAGACCGCTCTTTTCGGCAAGCCCGCCGCGGTGGCGAAGGACATCGTGCGCGCGATGGACGACGGAACGCCCGAGGCCTACGTGCCCGCGAGGTGGGGCCTGATCATGCCCGTGGTGCGGCGGATGCCCGAGGCCCTTTTCCAGAAGCTCCCGTTCCTCTCCGGGCGCTGAGGGCGCGATTCAGAAGCCGATCCGGCGCATCACGAAGCGCGGCAGACATCGAATCACGAGCATGACGAGCGCCCAGATCGCGGGCGTGTAGAGGAGCGGCTTGCGCGCGACCATCGCTCGCACGACATCCTTCGCGACCTCGTCCGGCTCACCGGCGAACGGCGGCGGCTTGAGCCCCGCCGTCATGCCGGTCTTGACGAATCCGGGCTTGACGCAAAGGACGGAGAGCCCCTTCGCGTGAAACTTGTGGTCGAGCGCCTCGAGATAATGCGAGAGGCCGGCCTTGCTCGATCCATAAAGCGCGACCGGCTTGCGTCCCCGATCGCCCGCCACCGACGAAAAGACGGTGAGCCGCCCGCCCCCGCGTTCGAGGAGTCGTTTGCGCGCGTGCTCGCAGAAGACGACGGTATTCGTGTAGTTCACCGTGAGGACACGGCGCGTGAGCTCGACGTCCGCCTCCAGCGCCTCCTGGGTCGCGAACATCCCCGCCGTGACGACGACCGTATCGAACCCGCCGAGCGCTCGGTCGGCTTCGTCGAGCGCAGCGGCGAAGCCCTCGGGTTTTTCGAGGTCGCATAGGGCGTACCCCACGCGGGCGTTTTTTGCTTGCCGCGCTTCGAGATCGGCCGCGCTCCGGGCGAGGTCGCCCGCGTCGCGTCCCATCAGGAAGACCTCGTCTCCCCGCTCCGCGAGCCTTCGCGCGACCGCGCGTCCCATGCCTGCCGTGCCACCGAGAACGACCGCCTTCATGCCCGATCTCCAAAAAGCCGCACGGACTGCGCGCTCCGCAGCCGCCTGTGAGGGTCCCATTTCTCTCGCGCCGCGAGGAAACGTTCGAGCCGCGGCTCCATCGCGCGAAAATGCTCTGGCCGTGTGAAACGATCCTTCGTCAGGTAGATCCGCCCGCCCGCCGCGATGACGAACTCGTTCAGGCGATCGACGATTCGCTGGATGTCCGGCGAGATCGCCATGTCCACGGCGATCGACGTCCCTTCGAGCGGGAACGAGAGCAGCCCCTCGCCTTCGGGCCCGCAGTCCTTGATCACGCAAAGCGGCGACGCACCGCCGAGCCGCGTCAAGAGCTCCATGAATTCACGCACGGCAGCCGGCCCGGCCGCGCGCGGCAGGACGCACTGGTACTGGGTAAAACCCCGCGGACCATACACGCGGTTCCAATCCAGAATTGCGTCGAGCGGATAGAAGAACGGCTCCGGCGCGACGATCGTCTCCACTCGTTGCTGCGTGTGTCGCCAATAATAAGCCATGTTGAAGAGGCTCGCCGTCGCCGGGTTGAGCGCCCAGTTGGGGAGCTCGACCGGGAACGTCAACTCGGCGGCCGCGCGCGGCGGCGCCTTGGGGGCCTCGTGCGGCTCGGCCCATCGGCCTGCCATGAGGATCCCACGGCCCATCGATCGCCCCCGATGGAGGCAATCGATCCAGCCCATGGTCATGGGCCACCGGGGCGCGGCGCGTCCGAGGGCGGCGAGGAACTCGTCGATGTCGCGCACGCGCTCGCTTTCCATGAAAATCCACGGACTCGGAATGCGGTGCAGCGTGAACTCGACCTCGAGGATATGCCCGAGCAGGCCCATTCCGCCGATGGTCGCGTGGAAGAGATCAGCGTGCTCCGTGGGCGAACACGTGACGATGCTGTCGTCGGCGAGGCGCATGCGCAGGGAGCGTACGTGCGCGCCGAAGCAGCCTTCGCGATGATGATTCTTTCCATGCACGTCGCTCGCGACCATCCCGCCGAGCGTGACGAACTTGGTACCAGGCGTGACGGGCGGGAAAAAGCCGCGCGGAACGAACAATCGATTGAGCTCGACGAGGCTCATGCCCGCCTCGGCGCGCACGACGCCCGTCCGCGCGTCGAACGCGAGGATCCGGTTCGCGAGCCGCGTGGACACGACCCTGTCGGTACCACGGGCGGGCAGCGACGAGTCGCCGTACGAGCGACCCATGCCCCTGGACAGCGTGGTGCCGCGCGAGAGCGATTCGAGGTTCTCCCCGAGGAGCTCGACGCCCGGCAAGGCGAGTCGCCCCCATGCCGAAAGGATCGCTTCGGCCATGGCTCCCTCCTACGAGAGCTTCGACAAGAGCACGTTCGCCGCCTCCGGGTGTTGCTTGTATTCGAGCAACGCGCTGAGGAGGAGGGGCGCCACGATGGTCGCGTCGGATTCGATCACGAACATGGGCGTCTCCTTCGTGAGCTTGTCCCAGGTGATCTTCTCGTTCGGCGTCGCCCCCGAGTACGAGCCGTACGACGTCGTCGAATCCGAGATCTGGCAGAAATACGCCCAGGGTTTCACGGGCTGCTCGAGGTCGTACTTGATCGACGGCACGACGCAGATGGGGAAGTCCCCGGCGATGCCGCCGCCGATCTGGAAGAAGCCCACGCCCGATCCTGACGAGAGCTCACGATACTGGTCATAAAACGCGGCCATGTACTCGATGCCGGACTTGACGATGCTCGCGCTGCACTCGCCGAACTTGACGTGGGAGGCGAAGATGTTGCCGAACGTCGAATCCTCGTAGCCGGGAACCACGATCGGGAGATTCTTGCGCGCGGCGGCGAGCAGCCAGCACGCGTCCGGGTCGCCTTCGTGAAGCGAAGGCTCGAGGCGCTGGATGAGGTCGTAGAAGTATTCGTGCCAGAAGCGCCGCTCGCCGGCCGTGCTCGCGTTTTTCCACATGGGCACGAGGTACTTCTCGACGGCGCGGAACGCCTCGTCCTCGGGGATGCTCGTGTCGGTGACACGTCGCATGCGGTCCTCGAGGATCTTCGTGTCGTCCTCTTTCGTGAAGTAACGATAGTCGGGGAAATCCTTGTAGCTCGCGTGCGCGACGAGCCGGAAGAGCGACTCTTCGAGGTTCGCCCCCGTCACGGACAAGCCATGAATGAGCCCCGCGCGGATGGCAGGCGCGAGCGTGATGCCGAGCTGCGCCGACGACATGGCTCCCGCGAGGGCCCAGAACATCTTCCCGCCGCTCTCGATGTGTCGAACGTAGGCAATCAACGCGTCACGCGTCGCGCGCGCATTGAAGTTCTTGTAGTTCTTCAGGATGAACTCGAGAATCGGAAGCGTGGGGGGCGTCATGAGAAGTCTTTCCATTCCTTCGGTCGATCGGGGAGAGCCGGGCCATCGAGGTCGGCCGCGTGGCGCCCGAGGCGTAGCACGTCCTACCTGGCAGAGGCCACATCACGCAAAAGATTCGCGTTCACGCGGCCGGAACGTCAGCGTGACCTGTCAATCCGTCGCGCCGGCCGGCGCCGTGGGCTTGACCTTCACGCTCTTGTATCGCGAAATCTCGACGAGCCCCGCGGGGGCGCCACGGGGCTTCGAGACCTCGGACGCGCGGCAGAAATGCACCTCGACCTTCGGGGCACCCCGCGCTTTCGAATACCAGGCGGCCGCGGCGGCGGCGACCTCGACGACCGAGCGGGGGACCTCGACGCGATCGGGGTTGCGCACGATGACGTGGCTCCCCGGCGTCCCGCCTGCGACGTGCAGCCATACGTCGTGCGGCGCCGCGACGTCGAACGTCAGGTAGTCGTTGTCCTCGGCGCCGCGGCCGATGAGGATCTCGAAGCCCTCCACGGTCACGGTGCGGTACGGTCGTCCTTTGCTTCCCACGCGCGGAGTCTGCCTTGCGAAGGGCCGAACCTCAAGACCAGGCGACGAGCCCGAGCTTCTGAACACACGGCGCGACGACCTCGCAGAGCGCCTGCCGCCGGAGCGCGCCCAGCGTCCGCGCCCCGAGTACGCCGAATTCCTCGTTTTCCACCGGCATCTTCGGCGGATCCTTTTCATGCATCGCTCGGGCCCGCTCGAACGCCCGCGCCGCGGCCTCACGCGCCTCGTCGCCGAACGCGTCGAGCGCCCATTGCAACGTTTTCCACGCGAGCGCCGCGTGCCGCGCCTCTTCCTCCGCGATCTGCGCGAGCGCGGCCCCGAGGCCTTCGTCCTTCACCGCGCGCGCCACCTCCTGCCCCTCGGCCGCGCCGAGCGTCTCGCCCACGCAACCCTCGACGACCAGCGACTCCACGAACGAAACGACGTCCGTCGCGAGCCGCGCCGTCGCGTCCGGAAGTTTGTCCGGCCCGATGATTCGCCCGCCGATCCGGGAGGCGATGGCATATTCGACCCGCGCGTGCTCCACCTCGTCACGGGCGGCGGTTTGCGCCTCGGCGAGCAATTCCGCCGGCGCGCCGAGCGCGAGGAGCTGGAGCGAGAACCGCGCGAAGCTCGCGATCGAGGCGTGCTCCATGGCCGCGATGGCCGCGTGGTGCGCCGCGATCGCCTCGCGCGCCGGGGCGGCGAGGTGTTCCACGTCGAAGACGAGCGGCGCTCGCCAGTCTGCGCGGGCGCGGGGACGTGCTGCGCGGACCTCGCCTTCCACGACGAGGGGACGGCCGATCACGCAGGACATCGACGCGCATTGCCAGGTCGGCTTCGCGCCCCTCGGCCCGGTCGCCACGCAGGACGAGCCGAGCGGGGAGATCCCGCAATCCGCGTCGCTCTTGCACTTGTCCTCCTTGGTGCGGCAAGCGAGCGTGACCTGCTCGTAACATCCATTGAAATACGTCGACAAACCGCAGGTGCTCCCTTTGCAATCGGCGTCGGTGCCGCAGGACGCGTCCCCGCAGACGGCGTGGCGCGCGCGCAGGGCTCCCGTGCCCTTGCAGATGCAGGCCTTTCCGGAGCCGCAGTCGTCGTCGGTCTCGCACGAATAGGTGCAGCCGCAATACGTCCCGACCTGCCCGACCCCGCTCGTACACTTGCCGTGCGGGTGCTCCGTGCAATCGGCGTCCGTCTTGCAGGACTGGTGTTTCTCCGTGCCCGTGCAGGCGGGGATGTCGATCGTCGCGTCGCACGTCACGCGGGTCGCGCGGTGGATGTTCCCGTTTTTCTCGGTCACCCAGCCGATGCCCTTCGGCTTTTCCGGCTCGGGCTCGCCGTCGGGCGGGGGCTCGGCCGTCGCGCTCGCGGGCGACGTGGGGATGGCGACGACGGCGCCCTCACCGGCGCCGGACGAGGCCGGAGGCGAGGCCGAGCACGCGGCTCCGCCGATCGCGACGAGGAGGGAGAGACGTAAACTTCGGTAGCGGTCCACGAGGGGGACAATACCAGAAGATCGGCGCGCCGGGGGAGACGCCGAACACGAAGGCGACGCGCCGGGCCGTGGAACGCGTCGTGCAGCGGCCGCTCCCGACCACGACAGGTCGCCCCCGACCCACGAAGGAGGGCTCGATGATGCGGACACAGTGGATCCTGGGTACGATTTTGATGTTTTCGCTCGTCGCGTGCGGCAGCAAGGAGGGGGACGCGAGCGCCCCGCTCCGGATACCCACGTATCACGAGGACGTGGCGCCCATCCTCGCCGAGCATTGTCGGAGTTGCCACGAGAAGGACGGCATTGCCCCGTTTCCCCTCGTCGATTACGAGGACGCGCGCCGCACCGCCGAGGCGATCCGCATCGCCACGGCGTCGCGCAGCATGCCCCCGTTCGTCCTCGACAACAGCGGCGAATGCAACACGTACGTCGAGGGCCGCTGGCTCACGGACGCGCAGATCGACACGATCGAGGCCTGGGCCCGCGCCGGCGCGCCCGAGGGCGAGAAGCCGGTGGGCGCGCCCCCCGCGCCGAAGGCCCTCGCAGAGCTCGATCGGGTCGACCTGACCATCGACATGAAGGACACGTATACCCCAGATGCCGCGAAACTCGATGATTACCGGTGCTTCGTGCTCGATCCCGGGCTCACGGAGGACATGTTCGTCACCGGCTTCCACGTTCGTCCGGGCGTCACGTCGATGCTGCACCACCTCACGCTCTACGCCATCGACACGAAGGAATCCGAGGCCGAGGCCGAGGCGCGCGACGCGAGCGAGCCCGGGTTCGGGTATTCGTGCATCGACGACATCCACGTGACGGACGCGCGGTGGCTCGTCGGCGCGGGCCCGGGAAGCGGGGCGCTCCGCTTTCCCGAGGGCACGGGGCTCCGCATGCGCGCGGGGCGGAAGACGATCTTGCAGATCCATTACAACAACGAAAATGGGCGCCACGCCGATCGCACCCAGATCGACCTCATGCTCGAAAAGAGCGTCCCGAAGGAAGCTACCGTGCAGCGCATCGCGGCCACGAACCTGCTCTTGCCGCCGAAGCAGGCGAGCGTCGACCAGAGCGCGAGCATGCCCGTGCCCATGAACGTCACTTTGTGGGGGCTCTGGCCGCACATGCACAAGCTCGGCAAGGGGATGCACGTCTCGGCTTTGCAGGATGGCGAGGAGAAATGCCTGGCCCGCGTGAACAACTGGGATTTCCACTGGCAGGGGTTCGCCCATTACACGAAGCCCATCGACCTCTCGTGGGGCGACATGATGCGCATCACGTGCACGTACGACACGTTCGGGCGCGACACGACGACGACCTGGGGCCAGGGCACGAACGACGAGATGTGCATCGCGTTTTTTTACCTGACGGAAAATTGATGTCCGGGGCGGCCGGCGCGCACTCTCCCGATCCCCGCCGATCGTGGAGCGCTTGACAGCATCCGAAAAAAGCGGTTTGTTTGATGGGTAATGATTATTGCCCGACGAACCCTTCTCACCTTCGGAATCACCCTCCTTGCGGCGACGACGCTGCCGAGCGCAACCGCCCTGGCCGTGCTTTCGGAGCAAAGCGCCGCCCCGAACGCGCGTGTCGAGGACGCCGACGGGAAGGCGGTCGAGATCAAGTCGCTGAAGGGAAAGCCGATCGTCATCGTCTACGACGATCGGACGTCGGCGCCGAAGAGCGAGGCATTCCGGCGTGACCTCGTCAAGCTCCTGAAATCGGGGCCGTACGCGTCGAAGGTGTCGCTCCTGCTCGTCGCGGACGTGAGCCCTTACGATTTCTGGCCCGCGCGCGGCAGCGTGAAGGACGCCGTCCGCGAGGAGACGAAGAAGCAGGGAACGACGGTCTATTGCGATTGGACCGGCGGGATGCGCTCGGCCTACAAGCTGAAGAACGAGATCACGAGCGTGGTGATGGTGGGCAAGGACGGCAAGGTGATGTTCGCCAAGGAGGGCGTGCCCGCGGGCGCGGACCAGAAGCGACTCGTCGACACGCTGAAGGCCGCGGTCGAGGGGAGCTGAAGAGCGTTCGCAGGATGGCCCGAGCGGTTCGGTCGCGGTAGCATGCGCCGCGATGTCCACCGCCGTCGCGGCGCCCCGGCCCTGGCTCTTCGGTCCCTGGCCCGATCTCCTGCTCGGATGCGGGATCGGGTACGGGCTCGTCGTCGTCACGCTCGCCGCGATCGGCGCGCCGATGGGCTCGCTCGAAGGGTGGCTGCCGCTCGTCGTGCTCGTGACCGGGATCCCGCATTACGGGGCGACGCTGCTCCGGGTCTATGGGACAGAATCCGGGCGGCGGCGGTATTTTCTTTATGCCTTCCCCCTCGGTTTCCTGGTTTGGGGGGCCTTCGCGGCGTCGCTCGCCGCGCCGCGGCTCGGGACGTGGCTCATCACGCTCTATCTCACGTGGAGCCCCTGGCATTACACGGCCCAGAACTTCGGGCTCGTGATGATGTTCCTGCGCCGCGCGGGGATCACGGTGGCGCCCGCGCTCCGGCGGCTCGTCTGGATCTCGTTCGTCCTCTCGTTCGTGCTCGTCTTCGCGAACATCCACGGCTCCGCGTCGGCCGGCGGAGCCGATCCTCTGCAAGCGGCGAGCGCCGCCTATCGATTCGCGCCGCTCGGGATTCCCGCAGGGTTTGCCCTGGGCGCGCTCGCGGTCGTGGGGGCTTCGTACGTGGTGGTGACGGGGCTCGTGATCCGGACGCTCGTGCAGATCGCCGGGATTGCGCGGCTCGTGCCCGCGCTCGCGCTCGTCGCGAGCCAGGCCGCGTGGTTCGTTTTGCCCGTGCTGCTCGGCCTCATGCGGCCGGCGCTGTATGCTTCGGGCGGGGCGACGGCACTCGCGTTCATCTGGGTCGCGATCGCGCACAGCGTGCAATATTTGTGGATCTCGTTCCATTATGCGCGGGCCTCCGGCAGCGTGGCGAAGGCGGCGCCGGCGGGGCTCTCGTATCTCGGAAAAACCGTGCTGGCGGGATCGGCGATCTGGGTGCTGCCCGCGATCGTCTGCGCGCCAGGCGCGCTCGGGATCTTGCCGTTCGAATCGGGGCTCGGGCTGCTCGTGGCGGCAGCGGTGAATTTGCACCACTTCATCCTCGACGGCGCGATCTGGAAGCTTCGGGACGGCACGGTCGGGAATGTACTCGTGGGGCAAACGAGCGCGGCGCCGCAAGCGGCCCCGGCAGCGCGGGGCCTTGGCGCGTGGGTGTTGCGCGCGGCGTTCGTCGGGGTGGGGCTCGTGGCGGCGGGCGCCTGGGCGGTCGCGGCCTCGGAAAAGGAAATGGGGATCCGGCGCGCGGCGGCGGCCGGGGACCTCGCGCGGGTCGAGGCCGCGGCGCGGAGGCTCGCGCTTCTCGGGCGGGATGGACCGCGGATTCACGTGGCGATCGGGCGGCTCCGCGAGGCGCGCGGGGAGAAGGACGCGGCGCACGCGGCGTACGAGGCGGCGCTCGCGCTCGACCCCGAGGACGCGACGGCGCTCGATCGGATCGCGGAGTCGTGGATCACACGCGGGGATTTCCAGCGGGCGCTCGATGCGCGGTATCGAGCCGCACGAAACGCGCCGGATCGCCCAGCCTTCCGGCGTCGTTACGAGGAGCTGCTCGCGCGATTACAGGCGCCCCCGGAGGCGGGGGACACGGAGGTTATCGTGGTCGGAGGGGCGACCTCGGCGAGCGAGGCGGACGCTGCCACGCAGACGTCACGCACGACGCCTTGAAGACCGGGACGAACGGAGTATGGTGGCGCCCGCCATGCGATTCGCCGTCTTCGTCACGCCTTTTTTCAACGAGAGCGCCATCCGATTCATCGCCGCCCTGCTCGACGTGCCGGAGCTCGGGCTCGCGGTCGTGAGCCAGGACGTCGAGGAGAACCTGCCGGCGGTGCTCCTCGAACGGGTCGTGAAGCATTTTCGCGTGAGCAACGTGCAGGACGCGGCGGAGCTCGTGGCGGCGACGCGCTGGATCGACGCGAACGTCGCGCCCGTCGACCGGCTGCTCGCCGTGAGCGAGTTCGTACAGGTCGCGGTCGCCGAGGCGCGGGACGTGCTGAGGCTGCCGGGGCCGGGCGCGGAGGTGATCCGGAACTTCCGCGACAAACCGCGCATGAAAGACGTGCTCCGCGCGGCGGGATTGCCCTGCGCGCGTCACCACCTCGCCCCGGACGAGGCCGAGGCGCGGCGCTTCGCAAACGAGGTGGGTTTTCCGCTGGTCGCGAAGCCGCCGGCCGGCGTGGGCTCGGCGAGCACGTTCGTCGTGAAGGACGCGGCCGAGCTCGATCGCGTGCTCGCGCAGAGCTCCCCGACCCCGGCGTCGCCCGTGCTGCTCGAGGAGTTCGTGCGCGGGGCCGAGCACACGTTCGACGCGGTGGTGATCGGCGGCAAGCCCGTCTGGTACTCGATCTCGCGGTACCTGCCGAATCCGATCGAGGTCGTGGAAAACCCGTGGATCCAGTGGTGCGTGCTTCTGCCGCGCGACATCAGCGGGCCTGAGTTCGCTCCGATCAGGGAGCTCGGGTTCCGGGCGCTTTCGGTGCTCGGGCTGGAAACGGGCATTTGCCACATGGAGTGGTTCCGGCAAAAGGACGGGCGGATCGTGCTCTCCGAGGTCGCCGCGCGACCGGGCGGCGCGCAGCTCATGAACCTGAACGCGCGCGCCCACGATTTCGACATGTATCAGCAGGTCGCGCGGCTCATCACGTTCGATACGTTCGAGGCGCCGCGCGAGCGGAAGTACGCGACGGGCGCGGCGTTCCTGCGCGGGCAGGCGCCGGGCGTGGTGCGCGAGGTGTGGGGAATCGAGGAGGCGGAGCGCAAGCTCGGCGGGATGATCACGGACGTGAAATGGCCCAAGGTCGGCGAGCCGCGGTCGGCGAGTTACGAGGGCGAAGGGTATGTGCTGGTCCGCCACCCGGAGACGGAGGGCGTCGCGGAGGCGTTACGCGAGATTGTCCAGCTCGTGCGCGTCATCTCGCACTGATCGGCGGGCGCGCGGCGCGCGGAGGAGCGTGCGCGCGGCGGGAAGGATGACGTCGGCCATGGCGCGGCGCATGACGTCGCGTTTTTCCGCGGCCGAGAGGCAGCCATGGTCGGCGAGTTTGTCGGGGTCCGCGCCGGGGGCGGCGAGGTCCTCGGGCTCGGGGCAAACGGCGACGGAAAATGCCTTTTCGAGGGCGCGCGCGACCTCGGGGCCGCCCGCTTCGAGCGCCCACGCGAGCGTGCGCCACGCGAGCTCGGCGTGCGTGGCCTCGTCCTCGGCGATCCAGACGAGCGTGGCCTTCACCGCGGGATCGGTCGCGCGCAGGGCCTCTTCGCCCGCGACGAGCGCGGAGAGCGTCTCGTTGACGGCGCCTTCGAGGACCGTGGCGAGCGCGATGTCGGCAAGGGTCCGCCGGATCGAGACCTCGGGCATGGGGAGCGTGCCCGGACCCACCGGCGCGCCTGCGTAAGCGCTGGCGAGGCCGAAACAGAGTTTGGCGTGCCGTACCTCGTCGGCCAAGGCCTCTTGCGCGGCGGAGACGAGCGAGGCCGGGGCGCCGGCGCCGAGCAGCTCCAGGACGAACCGCGCGAAGGAGGCGATGGAGGCGTGCTCGTAGAGGCCCGAGCGCGTAAAATGGTCGGCGAGGGCGCGGCGCGTAGCGGGGTCGAGGTTCGAGAGATTGGGTGGCTCGGCCAAACCTTGCCCGGATTGCAGGAGCCAATCGGCGCGGGCTTCGGGGTCGGCGGTGCGCGCTTCGCCATCCACGACGAAGGGCCGGCCTTCGCAGGACTCGAAGACGATGGGCACGTAGTAGCAGCACTGGGCGCTGATCGCGAGTTCTTGGCAGCCGAGGCCGGGGAGGTCGTAGCAGCAGGTCCCCGAGCCGACGCATTCGTCGGTGCCGTGGACCTGCTTCATGAGCTCGGCCTGGACGTCGGCGAGTGGAGGGCAATTGCCGCCGACGGAGCCTTCGAGGCACAGGAGACGATATTCGGCATCCGGGGGCGGCGGGTTCTCACACGGGAGCGAGCCGCCCGCGCCCGTCCCGCCGACGCCGACGCTGGTGCTGACGACGCTGACGGCGCTGCCGAGGACGCCGCCGGTGCCGCCGCCCGAGCCGCCCGTAGCGCCCGTGCCGCCCGTGCCGCCCGTTTCGCCTGTGCCCGCATCGATGACCACGTTGCCGCCACACGCAGCCGCCGCGACGGCGAGGGTCGCGCCCGCGGTGAGCCCCGCGGCCCGCAGGATTCGCGTGAAAAGCGCAACGGAGAGAGGAGAAGGATGTTTCGCGTGGGTCATGTTGTGCCTGCCTCGATGCATCGAAGGTCGCGGTGGCGCAGAGGCCACGCGGGATGGGGACGCAATGGCTGCATCCAGGCGACGCAGGATCGCAAGATTCGGGCCGGGGACGAGCGGCTCAGGCGCGCGTGCGTTTGCGAGGCGCGGCAGCGGGCTTTTTTGCGCCGGGGCCGGCCCAGCCGAAACGATCGAGGGAGACATTTCCGCGCGCATCGAACGTGACGCCCTCGGATTCGAGGAGCGCGCGCTGGAGGGCGCCGCCGACAGGGTCCTTGATCGTGACGGCCGCGCGATTGCGAGGACGGCTGCCGAGGACCCGCTGCCACGGGACGGTGCTGCCGCCGTCGGGGTCCTTCAGCGCGGCGAGGGCGAATCCGACGTGGCGTGCGGAACGCGGGTGCCCGGCGAGGGCGGCGATCACGCCATAGGTGGTGACGCGGCCGCGGGGGATGCGGCGGACGACGCGGTAGAAGTCTTGCCACCAGGAAACCGGCTCGACGGCGTCGTCGGGCTCGGCGCGCGAGATCCGAGCCCGCGTCTTCAGGGGCGTTCTCGTGGCCTTTTTCGCCGGCTTTTTTTTCGATTTCGACGTCGCGCCGCGGGCGCTCACGGGATCTCCTCGATTTCTTCCCCGCGCAGGGAGCGGAGGCGCGGCAGCGCGGCGCCCTCGGGCAAGCGGACGCGGAGCCGCTCGGCGAGGCTCTGGAACGCGAGGCACATCGAATGCGCCGCGGCGTCGCCCTCGTCGGCGCGGGTGCGCATCTCGGGGTAGATGGTATGTGCGAGTCGGTAAAACACGTTTTGTGTTTTCCAGAGGTCGACGGAAAACCCGGCGCGATGCGCGAATTCGACGGCCATGTCGAGATCCGCGAGGAGGAGCGGATCCAGCGGGGGTTCGGGGGCGGAGCTCCGCTCGCCGGAGCGGAGCCCCCGATCGTCGACAACGCGTTCGCGCAGGCGCTCGGCGAGCGCGGAGAGGCTCTGGCCGAGGGTGAAGGTCACGGCGGCTCGGTCGACGTGGAGGTCTTGCTCCTTGGCCTGCGCGAGGAGGCGACGCATGGAGAGGACGTCGGGCGGGGTGCGCTCGGCGGCGCGCAAAAGGTCGGCGCCGAGGACGAGCTCGCCCGCGACGAGCAAGGAGCGCGGCGTGGGACTGCGTAAGGGGGCGAGGCGGCGGAGGAGCGGCGCATATCGCTCGAAAAGGGCGCGCTGGGCCGCCTCGACCTCGGCGAGCGTGGAGGCGAGGAGGCGCTCGACGATGCGGCGCTGATCGTCGCGGAAGACGGAGTCGAGCGAGTCGATCGTGCGGTCGCAGCGGCGATAGAAAAGGCGCATCGTGCCCTCCATGTCGCCCGATTCGAAGGTGCGGACGAGCTCGGCGCGGCGCTCGACGTGCTCGTCGCCCTCGGGATCACGCAAGACGCCTCCGGCGACGCGGTGATCGCCGAGGTGGAGGACGCTGAAGTCGTGGCATTCGGAGGCGAGCGTGAGGCGGCTCGTGACGCGGGTGCGGCCAAGGAGGAGCTTGGCGCCATTACGCTCGTGGGTCTCGAGGTCCTCGACGTGGACGTCGTAACAATAGGTGCTCGGGGGGGCGTCCTGGACGAGGCTCGTTGCGAAATGGGCGGTGACGGCCGGGAGATCGACGCGCGCCCGGGTGACGAAGCGATCCCAGACGCGGCGGCCGTCGCCCATTTCGGGGAGGTTCGAGCGGGCCTTTTCGAGTTTTTCCAGAAACGGGCCTTCGAGGCTCTTGCCGAAGAGTGCCTCGCCGAGCTCGACGACACGGCCGGCATACTGGAGGCATTGCACGGTCTCGATGCCCGAGAGGTCGTCGAAGAACCAGCCGCAGCTCGTGTACATGAGCATCGCGTTGCGCTGGAGCTCGAGGAGCGCGAGGGCCTCGCTTTGCTCTTCGGCCGAGAGCGCGTGCGTCGCGTGCGCGGAGAAGAAGCGCGCGAGGGTGGCCGGGGAGCGCTCGAGGACGATCTCGATGTAAGCGTCACGGGCGGCCCAGGGGTCGTGGAAGAGGCGCTCGGCCGCGCGCTCGAAGGGGCCCGCGACCTCGTCGCGGAGGGCGTCGAGGGCATCACGGAGGGGCTTGCGCCAGGACTGGTTCCATCCGTGCGGGGAGCCGGAACGGCAGCCGCAATCGGCGCGCCAGCGCTCGACGCCGTGGGCGCAGCTCCAGGAGGTGCGCTCCAGGATCTCGGCCTCGTGCGTCGGCGGGTGGCGTTCCAGGAACTCGCCGTAATTGGTCAATTTGGCCAAACCATGCGCCTCGATGTGGCCGAGGGCCCAGGCGAGGGCCATTTCGCCATAGCGGTGGTGGTGGCCGTAGGTCTCGCCGTCCGTGGCGATGTGGACCATCTGCGGGAAGGTGCGCTTGCTGTCGAAGGCGGAGGCGAGCCGTCCAGCGAAATGCTCGCCATTCGCGAGGAGGCGCTCGAAGGCGACGGCCTGGGAGACGGGGCCGTCGTAAAAGAAGACGGCCATGGAGCGGCCGGAAGGGAGCTCGACGCGATAGACCATCGAGGGGTCGACGCGGCCGCCGCGGACGTCGATCCATTCCTTGCCGCCGATGCGGCGGACACGCGCGGCCTGGCGAGGCGCGAGGACGGTGAAGGCGATGCCTTCGGCCGCGAGGACCTCGAGCGTCTCGGTGTCGACGGCCGTCTCGGGGAGCCACATGCCCTCGGGTTTGCGGCGGAACCGCGCTGCGAAATCGGCGATGCCCCAGCGAACCTGCGTGAGTTTGTCCCGCTGGTTCGCGAGCGGCATGATGAGGTGGTTGTAGGCCTGGGCCATGGCCGAGCCGTGACCACCGAAGCGGCGCGCGCTCGCCTCGTCCGCTGCGAGAATGGCCCGGTAGGTCTCCTTCGCGTGGTGCTCCATCCAGCCGAGGAGCGTGGGGCCGAAATTGAAGCTGATGCGCGAGTAGTTGTTGACGATGCGCGTGATGCGGTCCTCGCCGTCGAGGACACGCGCGGCGGCGTTTGGCGCGTAACACTCGGCCGTGATGCGCGCGTTCCAGTCGTGCCAGGGCGCGGCCGAGTCCTGCTGCTCGATCGCTTCGAGCCAGGGGTTTTCCCGCGGGGGTTGATAAAAATGGCCGTGGACGCAGACGTACCGCTCGGGAGCCTTCATCGAGCCCTCACGTAAAGCGCGGCCTCGGACGGGCCGAGGGTGACGCGGACGAGGCCGGTCGACGTGATCTCCTCCGGCGCAGAGACGTCTCCCTTGCCGCCGAAGCGGGCCTCGGACGAGGCGAGCGAGCGGCGGAAGGTGCCCGAAGGCACGGGCAAGGTGACGGTGACGGGGTGGTCGCCGAAATGGTAAATCACGAATACCTCGGAGTCACGGTTCCAGCGCCGCACGTAAAGGAGGCGCTCGTCCTCGAAGGCGACGGCCTGCCGTCCGCCCTCCGCGGCGAAGGCGAAAAGCTCACGCCGCGCCCGGATGAGCTCTTTGTACCACGCGAGGAGCCTTCCGTGATCCCCCGTGGTGCGAAGCTTGAAATCGAGCTTGGCGCGGCGGAACGTGGCCTCGTCCTGCGGATCGAACGGTTTTTCGGAATATCCGAGCTTGGCCATCTCCGCAGCCCGGCCCTTGCGGACATTCTCGACGAGCGTGGGATCGCCGTGGCTCGTGAAATACGGGAACGGCGCGATCTCGCCGTATTCCTCGCCCATGAAGAGCAGGGGCAGGAACGGCGAGAGCAGGACGACGGCGGCCGCGAGCTTCTGCTTGTCGAAGGAGACCCGCGCGGAGAGGCGCTCGCCACGCGGGCGATTGCCGACCTGGTCGTGGTTCTGGACAAACGTGACGAGGCGCCGCGGGTCGACGCTCGCCGCCGGGCGGCCGCGGCGGCGCTGGCGGTATTTGGAGTATTCTCCGGCGAACGCAAAGTTCTCGCGAAACGTCTTGGCGAGCTGCTCGACGAGGCCGAAGTCCTGGAGGTAGCCGATGCGTTCGTTCGTGAGGAGGGCAAGGAGCGCGTAATGGACGTCGTCGTTCCAGAGGCCATCGAGGCCGTGGCCACCCTGGGACGAGGGCGTGACGAGGCGCGGGTCGTTGTCGTCGCTCTCGGCAATGAGGTGGACGAGGCGGCCGAGCTCGGAGGCGCGGCGATGGACGGCCTCGCCGAGCTCCTCGAAGAACGAGAGGGGCGAGTTGTCGACGATCGCATTGACGGCGTCGAGGCGGAGGGCGTCGATGCCCATCTGCGTGACGAAATGGAGCGCGCTCTCGATGAAGAACTTGCGGACCTCGTCCGAATGCGGGCCGTCGAAATTGAGGGCGTCGCCCCAGCGCGTTCGGTAATACGAGGCGAAGTAGGGGCCGAAATCGGCGAGGTAGGTGCCCTCGGGGCCGAGGTGGTTGTAGACGACGTCGAGGATGACGGCGATGCCCTCGGCATGGCAAGCGTCGACGAAGCGGCGCAGGCCCTCGGGGCCGCCGTAGGAGGCCTGGACGGCGAAGGGATACGCGCCGTCGTAGCCCCAGTTGCGCTCGCCGGGGAACGCGGCGACGGGCATGAGCTCGACGGCCGTGATGCCGAGCTCGCGGAGGTGCGAGAGGCGCGAGATGGCGGCGTCGAACGTGCCCTCGGGGGTGAAGGTGCCGACGTGGAGCTCGTAAATGACGTATTCGTCGAGCGGGCGGCCGGTCCAGCCAGGGGTGTGGTCGGAAAAACTCCGCACGACCTCGCTCGGGCCGTGGACGCCTTCGGGCTGGAGGCGTGAAGCTGGATCGGGGCGGAGCTTGCCGCCGCCAAGGTCGTAATGGTAACGCGCGCCGGGAGCGACGCCGTCGACGAGGGCCTGGTGATAGCCGCTCGCCTCGGGTTCGAGGGGGATCCTGCGCTCGAGTTTGCCCTGGAGGACGAGCTCGACCTTGTCCGCGTTCGGAGCCCACACGCGGAAGCGGGCGCGGTCCTCGCCGAGGTGGACGGCGCCGAGCGGGCGCTCGGAGACAGCGAGGCCCTCGTGCACGAAAAAGACGGCGCCGAGCGGCGGGAGCGTGATCTCGACGGAGGTTTTCCGGCTATGCCATTCGATGTTTTCCGCGACGACGTCGCCGCCGCCGCCCATGCCGCTGCCGCCGAACTCCAGGGCGTCGCTGGAGACGAGCTCCTTCCAGCGGCCGCCGCGCGGCAGGCCGACACGATAACGCTGGCGCGGCATGGGCGTGAAGTTCAGGGCGACGAGGACGAGGGCGTCGGTGGAGCGGGCACGGCGGTAGAAGACGACGACGCTGTTGTCGGCGTCGTTGCAATCGATCCACTGGAAGCCCTCGGGGCTCGTGTCGAGCTCGTGCAGGGCGGGATAGTCGCGGTAGAGGCGGTTCATCGCCTGGACGAACCGCTTCATGCCGGCATGGTAGGGCCCCTCGTCGAGCAGGTGCCAGTCGAGGCTCGATTCGTGGTTCCACTCGCGCCGCTGGGCGATCTCGCCGCCCATGAAGAGCAACTTTTTCCCCGGCTGGGCCCACATGTACGCGAAGAGAATGCGCAGGTTCGCGAATTTCTGCCACTCGTCACCAGGCATCTTGCCGAGCAGCGAGCCCTTGCCGTGGACGACCTCGTCGTGCGAGAGCGGCAGGACGAAGCTCTCGCTGAACGCATACATCATGCGGAACGTGAGCTGGTTGTGGACGAACTTGCGATAGACGGGGTCGCTCTGCATGTACTTGAGCGTGTCGTTCATCCACCCCATGTCCCATTTGTAGCCGAACCCGAGGCCGCCGACGTACGCGGGGCGGGAGACCATGGGCCAGGAGGTAGACTCCTCGGCGATGGTCTGGACGTCCGGGAAGGCGCGGGATATCGATTCGTTGAGGCGGCGAAGGAAATCGATCGCCTCGAGGTTCTCGCGGCCGCCATAGCGATTCGGGATCCACTCGCCGTGCTTGCGGGAGTAATCGAGGTAGAGCATCGAGGCGACGGCGTCGACGCGCAGGCTGTCGGCGCGGTACCGATCGAGCCAGAAATGGGCGTTCGAGAGGAGGAAGCTCATCACCTCGTTGCGGCCATAGTTGAAGATGAGGCTCTTCCAGTCGGGGTGATAGCCCTTGCGCGGGTCGGCGTGCTCGAAAAGGTAGGTGCCGTCGAAATAGCCGAGGCCGTGCTCGTCGGAGGGGAAATGCGAGGGGACCCAGTCGAGGATGACGCCGAGGCCGGCGTCGTGGAGCGCATCGACGAGGTACCGGAAATCATCGGGGACGCCGAAACGCGAGGTGGGCGCGTAATAGCCGGTGATCTGATATCCCCACGAGCCGCCGAACGGGTGCTCCATGACGGGGAGGAGCTCGACATGGGTGAAGCCCATGCGCGCGGCATACTCGGGCAGCTCGGCGGCGAGCTCGCGGTAGGTGAGCGGGCGGTTCCCGTCCTCGACGGCGCGGCGGAAGGAGCCGAGGTGGACCTCGTAGATCGAAACGGGTTTGTCGGGGCTCGTGCGCTTCTGGCGGGGCTTTTTGGGCTCCTTGTCGAGCGAGGCGAGGTCCCAGACGATGGACGCGGTCTTCGGCGGGATCTCGTGCAAAAAGCCGAAGGGATCGGCCTTCTCGACGACGTAGCCGTGGAAGCGGGAGGCGATGAAGTACTTGTAGACCGTGCCCTTGCCGACGCCCGGGACGAACCCTTCCCAGATGCCAGAGCCGCCACGGCGCGCGAGGGGGTGGGAATCACGATCCCAGCCATTGAAATCGCCGACGACGGAGACACGCTCGGCGTCCGGGGCCCAGACGCCGAAGCAGGTGCCCGCGGCGCCGTCCACGACCATCGGATGGGCGCCGAGCTTGTCGTAGAGGCGGGTGTGCGTGCCCTCGGCGAAGAGGTAAAAATCCTCTTCCGTGAGGCGAGTGACGTCGTGACGAACCGCGGTCCCGAGCTCCATGGGAGGTCGGTTAGTCGAAACCGCGGAAGGGGGGAAGAGGGGAGCTTCCTTATTTCGCGATCACGCGGCCGGTCGCGAACTTGAAGAACGACGAGTACGCCGCGGCGTTGAGGCAGGTATTGAAGTCGACGGTCTGGTTGTCCTTGTCGCGGCAGCCGTTGACCTGCTTCGTCATGGCGTTCGTCGTGAGCGTGTAGGGTCCGCCAGCGCCCGCGACCGGCGCGTTCGGGTCGGTCTGATCAGGCTGGCTCGGGGTGATGACCGTGACGATGTTGAAGACGGTGCATCCGCCGACGATGACGTCGAGCAAGGAGTTCTGCGTCGTATATCCCTGGCCGCACGCGATGGATCCGCCCGCGGCGAGGTCGGCCGGGACCGGGACCTGGTCGAGCGAGGTGGCGCTGACGTTGCCGCAGAGCTTGCCAGCGCCGCTGTCGTCCGGTTGCCCCGTGCTCGCAAACGTCTGGAGCGCCGGGTCGAGGTTTTCCGAGGCGAGGTGGCCCGGCGTATTGCCGGTCGACGCGAGGGGTGTGCTCACAGCGCCGACGGACATCGTGAGCCGCGCGCTGCTCATCTTGAGCGCCGCAGGCGCGCCCGCGAAATTGATGCCGATCGTGAGGTTGCCCGGGCCCGCAGTGAGTGTGCTCGCGCTGATGAAACCCGTGAGCTTGTCGAGCGGTTCGCGATTCGCGTTGATCGAGGTCGGGTCGATCGTGTACCACCAATCGAGATCAGCCGTGCCATTGTACATGGCGCCCATCGGGATGACGGGATTGCCCTTGATGACGCCGATCTCGATCGCCGGGTCTTCGGTGCCGCTGAGGTCGCCGAGGCCGAGCGTCTTGAGCAGGATGTTGATCGAGCCGTTCTGGACGCCCTGGTCGAGCGAGGTCTGGAGCTGCCCCTGCGCAGCGGCAGCGATGGCGCCGCCGAGGTGGTTCGCGGGGCAGAAGGCCGCGTCGACGGCGAACTGCATCTTGAGCCAGGTCGCGCGCTGGACCTGCTCGAATTTGCACGCGGAATCGCAGCCGTCGAGGTTTTTCGTGTTGCTGTCGTCGCATTGCTCGCCGGTCTCGCGGACGCCATTGCCGCAGACCGACGCCGAAGGAAGCGTGCAATCGGCCTGGCAGCCGTCACCGTCGACGACGTTGCCGTCGTCGCACTCTTCACCGGGATGGACGATGCCGTCGCCGCACACGATGGGGGCGCAGGCGCCATTCACGCAAACGGAGGCCATCGCGCAGACCTGGCCGTCGCCGACGGGATTGCCGCAGGTATGCGTGGCCTCGTCGCACGCGGTGGCAACGCACGGGTCGAGGCCCGAGCAGTCGCGCGTCGGGTCGTCCGATACGCAACTGAATTTGCAGGTGTCGCAGCCGTCGCCGTCCGCGGTGTTGCCGTCGTCGCACTCCTCGCTCGGGCTGACGAAGCCGTCGCCGCAGATGTCGTCGACGCAGACGCCCGCATTGCAGATCTTGCTCGCGCCGCAGGTCGTGCCGTCGGCCGCGTTCGGCCCGGGATCGCAGGTGTGCTTGTCGCTACAGGTCTCGGCGCCGTTGCAGGGGTTGCCGTCGTCGCATTTCGCGTCGCCCGTGTCGGGGTTCGTGTTGTCGCAGGTAAAGGAACAATCGAGTTCACAGCCGTCGCCGGCGGCCTTATTGCCGTCGTCGCACGCCTCGTTGCCCTCGAGGACGCCGTTGCCGCACGTGGCGCCGCCGCCTCCGCCCTCTCCGCCCGTGCCGCCCGCCCCACCCGAGCCGGTCGGCGTGATCGGACTTTCGTCCCCACCACACCCTGCAACAGGTGCCATCAAGGCGAGCCCAGCGAGCGCCACCAGCGCCACGAGCCCCCGCGAATTCGATTGCATCCGCACGTCCACACCTCCAAGCATTTCAGCCAGCGTCAAGCAAGCCGGTTGGGACGTATCCTACCCGGTTCCGTTCACGAATGGTTGGATTCTCGCGGCGTCTGCCGTAGGATCGTGGTTTTTCGGTTGCGGCTGGAGCTTTGCGGGCCTCCCTGCGCTCGGCGCGAGCGGGAAGCGCGGAGACCACCCCCACGCGAAAGCCCCGCTTGACCAGGTCGCCGGGAAACGGTCATATCGGAGGCGCTGGCATGGAGGATCGAGAGCTCTGGGAGCGGCGAATCGGGACGACGCTGCGCGACACGTGGCGGCTCGAGAGCCTCATCGGCGTCGGCGGGATGGCCGCCGTGTACGTCGGCGCGCAGCAGATCGGCCGGCGCGACGCGGTGAAGATCCTCCACCCGGAGGTGGCGCGGCAGAAGGACTTGCGGGCCCGCTTCGAGCAGGAAGCGCGCGTGCTTTCGAGCTTCCGTCACCCGGGCGCGGTCGAGGTGCTGTACATGGGCACGACCGAGGACGGGCTGCCCTTCATCGTGATGGAGCTGCTCGAAGGCGAGTCGCTCGCCGCGCGCTTCAAGCGGCTCGGCTCGATTCCCGTCGACGAGATGCTCAAGTACGTCGACGAGGTGCTGTCGGTGCTCGGCGCCGCGCACGCGCAGAACATCGTTCACCGCGACATCAAGCTCGACAACGTGTTCGTGCTGAACACCGGGCACGTGAAGGTGCTCGACTTCGGCATCGCGAGGCTCCGAAACTCCCAGCACGCGGTGCAGACGAAGATCGGCTCGATGCTCGGGACCTTGCCGTACATGCCGCCCGAGCAGATCCGCGGCGTCGAGATCGACGGGCGCGCGGACCTGTTCGCGCTCGGCTCGACGATGTTCCGGCTGCTCGCGAAGCGGCGCATCCACGAGGGAACGACCGAGGCCGAGATCCTCGTGAAGATGTCGACGGAGCCAGCGCCGCCGCTCGCGACGCTCGTGAAGGACGTGTCGCCGCAGGTGTGCATGGTGGTCGATCGCGCGCTCGCGTTCCGGACCGATCGGCGATACCCGGACGCCGCGACGATGCAACGCGACGTGCGCGCGCTTCTGCGCGGAGAGCCGCCGCCGTACGCGCTAGAAAAGCTCGCCGCAGGGGAGCTGCCGACGGCGCTGATCACGACGCCCGCCGCCGCGCCGACGAACGTCGATCTCGGCGAAGCACCGACGGTGCCGCCGCCGCCGATGGGTGCAGACGCGCCGACCGCGGCCGGGATCGGTATCGTGATGCCCGGCGCGATCTCGGCGCCGACCGCAGTGAGTGCAGTGACGTCGGTGTCGCCGCCGAGCAACCCGACTGGGACGGGGCCACGATCGGCGACGGCCGCGCAGGCAAACGCGTCGATCCTGTACGGGCCGACGGTGATGGCGAGCGTGGCGAGCCTGGGTTTGTCGGAGCCGACGCCGCCGCCGGCGACAAACCCGTCACGCGCATCGCTCCCGTCGACGCCGACGGGCGCGCCAGCGGCCCCGCCGCAGCGCGCCTCGGAGCCGACGCCCGCGCCCGCATCGCCCGCGCACACGCCGCCGCCGATGGCGAAGAGCCTGATCGGGATGGCCCCCGCGGCGCCCTCGGAGCCGCGAAAAATCCCGCTGATCCCGGCGCTCATCGGGGCGCTCGTGTGTTTGATCCTCCTGTTCGTCGGCATCGCGGTGTTCCGCGGGCACGACGAGCCCTCGACCGAATCCGGGGCCGGCGCGAGCACGAGCTCGACGAAGGCGAACGCCGGATCGGGCGCGCCGACGACGGGCACCGAGTCATCAAAAAAGAGCAAAAAGCGCAACTGGGACAAGGTCAACTGGGACAAGTAGCGCGCCCTTGCATTGCAAAGTCGCAATCCATCGGTTGCAGAAATGGGCGCAAAAACGTGGGCCTTCGCCCCACGGGCAGCTGACGAAGAAGCCGGGATCGGGAAGAACACTGCAAGGAACGTTCGAGACGGTTACGGCGCTGATCTTGCATACTTGACCTATTCAGGCCTCGCGCGACCGTAACGCGCGAGGCAGGGGGACGTGGTGCTGGGCGTCATTCTCCTCGGGTTCCAAAATTACGTACGCGAGCGGCTCGGCGAGGAGCTCTGGCGAACGATCCGGAACGAAGCCGGCGTCGCCGAACGGGTGTACCTGCCCTCCCAGACGTACCCGGGCGAAGAACTGCACGCGCTCGCGACGAGCATGTCGCGGCTGACAGGGATGTCGCCCGCCCTCGTGCTCGAGAGCTTCGGCGACAAGCTCGCGTCGGAGCTCTTGAGGGTCTACGGCAACCTCGTCGATCCGCGCTGGCGGGTGCTCGACGTGCTCGTGCACAGCGAAGAACTCATCGAGCGGATGGCGCAACGAAGCGGCGACCTCGCGCCACATTCACCGGTGACCGCGCGCTGGGGTCGCGATGGCGAGGTGGTCCTGGTGTACCAGTCGCACCTGAAGGGCTGCGCGCTGATCAAAGGCGTCGTGCGCGGGCTCGGCGCGAACCTGGAGCAGCCGGTGCTCGTCGACGAGAACCGGTGCATGCTCGCAGGCGCGCCGACGTGCGAGATGGCCGTCAAGCTCGAACGAACGACGCAGCTCACGGAGCGCGCGCAAGGGCTCGCGCGGAGGCTCACGCCGCCCGCGATGGGTCGATCGGCGCTGAAGAACGCGCTGTTCGGGGATCGCGGGGACATGTCGTCGGTGCCGCCGCCGCCCGCGTCCTCGTCGAAGCAAGAATTGCTGTCGGCATGGAGGACCGAGACGAAGACGAACCCGCCGGCAAGCGGCGTGACGCCCGCGCGCATCTCGACGCTGCCCGCCGAGCCGCGCACGCCGAGCATGCCGAGCACGCCGCCGCCGAGCTCGGACGGCGACGCGTCGGAGCTCTGGCGTCGGCGCTGATCGAGAACGTTACGCGTTCGTCCAGACCGTGCCCGCGCGGCGGCGCTCGGCATACGAGGGCGAGCTGAGCGCGTAGCGGAGGAGGTCGCCCGTGACCGGGTGCAGCACGACGATGCGAGGATCCTCGGCCGCGCGCGCAACGTCCCGATCGATGCGGCAGAGGTGATCGATCGCGGCGACGAGGTCGCCGGAGAGCAGATAACCGAGGCGGTTTTCGCTGCGACGAACGCCGGCCGCGAGGAGGCGGATGTCGTAGCCGGGCGCCGCCGAGGGAAGGATCTCTTCGAGGAGCTTGCGTTGCCTGCGGCCGATGGCGCGCTGCACGTGCACGCCGAAGGCCTGGGCGGCTTGCTCGCGCACGGGGCCGATCTCACGCGCGCCGAAGGCGGGATCAACGGTGCGCAGGGCCGCGATGAGGAGAGCGTCGCACGATTCGAGGGCGAGCTCGTCGAGCCAGGTGGGGCCGAGCGCGATGCGCACGAAGAGGCGGCCGAGGGCAAAGGCTTGCTCGGGCTCGGGGAGCTCGGCGAACGCGACAGGGCCGACGATGGCCGGAGGATCGCCGGGATACACGCGCGGCATGCCCTGCCAGGTCTGCGAGAGGTAGAGCTCGAAGCCCTCGACGCCGAGGCTCTTGGCGATGCGATCGGCGAGGCGGTACGTGAAGCTGTTGTCACGCGAGCCGATGCGGTCGCGCGAGGAGACACCGAGGCTCGAGAGCTCGAAGCGCAGGGCCTTGTGCGCGATGGGGGCGATGGCCGCAGAAGCGAGGAGCATGGGGCTCTGCGCCTCGGCGAGGAGGAGGCGGTGGAGCTCGGGGCCCGCGAAGACGCCGGGGTGGAGCGCGTCCGGGGGCATGCGGCGCGCGCGGAGGCGCGTGATGCGCTCGGGTTTGACGTCGCCGAGGCAAGCGCGCGCCTCCTCGACGGTGAGGCGCTCTTCGGCGCGGCCATCCTTGGCAAGCGCAGATTCGAGCGCGGCGAGGGCCGCGGAGAGCTCGCCGGTTTTCGCGAGGGCGTCGATGTCGGTCGCGAGGACGTCACGCAAGACCTGGACGGCCTCGCCGTTGCGGTTGGCCGCGTCGAGGCCACGGCCGAGCGCGGCGCGAGCCTCGGGGCCGGCGCTCGGGAGCCCGACGGCCTGCTGGAGGTGCGCGACGCCGTCGCGCGGGCGCACGAGGACGGTGACCTCGAGGAGGCCGATCGTGGTGAGCCATCGAGGATCGATGGGCAGGCGGCGCGCCGAGGCGATCTCGAGGACCTGGCCGATCGCCGCGACATACTGGGCGGCGCCGTCGGGCGTCTCGACGCGGTAGAGGCGCGCGAGGGCGGTCCAGGGGCGCATGTCGGTCGGGCCATGCGCGACGGCGTCGCAGAGCGCGCGCACGATGCCGGCACGATCGCCGGCCTCGCGTTGCGCTTCGGCGAGGCGAAGGCAAACGTCGACACGGGTGCGCGCGTCGGGCGATGCGTCGGCGAGGCGCGTGAGCGCATGCACGGCGAGCGCGTGATCCCCGCGCTTGGCGGCGATCTGGTAGAGGCGATCGAGCGCGAAGGCGTGCGAGGGTTCCATCGCGAGGACGGCCTGCACGCACTGCTCGGCGCGCGGGAGGTCGGCGAGCGGGCCTTCGTAGAGGGCCGCGAGCTCGAAGTACGCAGCCGTGCGCGCCTCGGGGACGGCCGCGATCGAGACGATGCGTTGCCAGGCGTCGCGAGCCTCGGCCGGGAGGCGCTGCGCGGTGTAGAGGCGCGCGGTGAGCATGAGCGCGGGGACGTCGTCGGGCGTCTCGACGAGGACGCGGCGCATGGCCGCGACGCCGATGCTCGGATCAGGCGAGGCGCCGCCGGTCTCGTGATGGCGAAGGACGGCGCGGCCGATCTCGGTGCCGAGGAGGACGATCTGCGCGGAGGAGGCAGCGCGTTCGAGGGCGGCGCCGAGGCGATCTGCGAGGCGCGCAGGATCGGGCGCGAGGCCGCGGGCGAGCGCGCGGGCAGCCGCGTCGCAGTCGGGATCCTCGCGAAGCGCGTTCTCGTAGAGCTCGAGCGCCTCGCCCATGAGGCCGGGCTCCTCGGCGGTGAGCTGCGCGGCGCGGACGAGGTGTCCAGCGCGGCGAGCAGCGCCCTCGACGATGCGGGCGAGCGAGCGGTTCGCCGTGATGAGCGCCGAGCGATCGCCGAGCTCGCCGGCGAGTCGATCGAGGCCCCGCGCGGCAAGCAAGCTGTCGGGGAAGAGCGTGAGCGTGTCGCGGTAGCCAGCGAGCGAGGCGCGGGCGAGCGAGGCGTCGCCGCGGGCCTTGCCCTCGATGAGGATCGCCTCTTCGAGCTGGAAGAAGCCGCGGGCGACGGGCTCGCGCGCGAGGGATTTGCGGGCCGTGATCGACGCGAGGAGGAGCGCGCCCGCGGGGCCCGTGGAGGCGGGCGAGACGGCGCCTTCGACGAGGCGACCGGCGATGCGGATGATCGCGTCGTGCACGCTGCTGTCGGCCGGGCGCTCGGCGACGACACGGCCGAGCGCGTCGAGGAGCGTTTCGCTCGGGATGCGCTCCTCCAGCGTGACGAGGTGCGCGAGCGCGCCCGTGCGCGCGACGACCGATCGCGCGGCGGCGGCCTGCCCGCGGAGCACGTCGGCGAGCGCGACGGCCTGCGCGCTCCGGTGCAGATGTTCGAGCATGCGCAGCGCCGGGACGTGATCGGGCACGACGGCGATGAGCCCTTCGAGCAGCCCGACGGCCTCGCGCCGATCCTTGCGGCAGAGCACGTCGGCGAAGGCGATGCGGAGCGCGTAATCGACGGACGGAGGCGGGTGGCGCGCGAGCCAACCCGCGTAGAGGGAGGCGAGCTCGTCGGTCGCGCGACGCCGCACGAGGATGCGCTCCATCGCCTCGACGACGGCTGGATCGAAGGCGCCCTCCGGAGAGGCGGAGAGCGCGTCGGCGGCGGAGAGGGTCGCGAGCGCGGCTTGATCATCGCCGAGCAAGAGCTCCTCGACCTCGGCGGCGAGGAACAGAAAGCTCGCGCGTGCGATGGGCCCGGAGGCGCCCTCGGCGAGCTTCTTCAGCGAGGCGACGAGGCGGCGATGATCCCCCGTGGCGCGGAGCAGGCGCATGATTTCGAGCCCCGGCATCGGGTGATCCGGGCGTAGGCGCGCGGCTTCCTCGTACGCCTTCACCGCGTCCTGCGGGCGCTTCAGGCGAAGCTCGTCGAAGCGCGCGACCTCGATCCAGAGGCCGAACGCCGCCGCGGGATCGTTCCGAATGAGCCCGAGGAGCGCTTGTTTCGCCTCCTCGTTCCGGCCCGCGCGGGTGAGCAGGCGGAAGCGCGCGCGCAGCGCGTCCGGATCCGTCGCCTTCACGGCGAGCGCTCGATCCACGAGCTCGAGCGCTCGATCCCGATCGCCCACGCGCTCGCCGACCACGTCCGCGGCGCGGAGCAGGAGCCTGCGCTTGAGCGCCGAATCCTCGGTCAGCTCGGACTCGGCCACGAGCGCCTGCCAGAGCCTGCGGTAATCGCTGGCGCGCTGCGCGTTCCGTTGCATCGCGAGGAACGCGGTACGCCGCACGGGATCGAGCGCGAGGATCTGGTCGAGCACCTCCATCGCGCGCTCGGGCTGTCCGAGCTCGTCCTCCCAGATGCTCACGAGTTTTTCGAGCAGCGCGATCTTGCGCGGCGCCTCGACCTGGGCCTGCGCGGACTGCGCGTAGAGATCGATGCGCGCGCGCACGCCCGCGTCCGGCTCGCGCGCGGGCTTCTCGAGGAGCGCGGTGAGCCCGTCGAAGACCGCGGCGTCGCCGGGGTTCACGGTCCACGCGGCCTTCAGGTAGACGATGGCGTCCTCGCGCTTGCGCAGGTGCCGCTCGCAGATGTCGGCCGCGCGCATGAGCGAGGCGACGCGATGGTGCGCGGGCCGCTCGGCGTTGCCCTCGGCGGCCCAGACCTCGACGCGGCGCTCGTGACGGCCGAGGCGCTGCAGCGCGCGGTCGAGCCGCTCCCGCGTCGACTCGTCCACGGGATCATGCAGGAGCGCCTGCTCGGCATGCACGGCCGCGTTCTCTGCTTGCCCGAGCGCGTCGTAAATCTCCGACAGCCGCACGTGCGCGTGCGCGATCGCCTCCTGCCCCGTCAGCATCGCGAGCTCGCGCTTGCGCGTGATCGACGCCTGATCGAGCGCCCCTTCTTGCTCCTGCAGCCGGCTCAGCTCGGCGAGGATCCGCCGCGAGGTCGGCGTCCCCGCGGGCGCACGCGCCGTGGCGCGCCCGAGCAGCGCGATTGCCTCGTGCGGATCCTTGAGCCGCTCATACTGGATTCGCGCCGCCGTGTAGAGCAGCCGCGAGGCGCGATCGTCGTCGAGCTCGTGCTCGGCCTCGGCGGAGAGCGATTCGCAGAACGCGCGCGGATCGTCGTGGCGCACGTGATGCCGCGCGAGCGCCGCGCGAACCGGCCCGGGCGCGGGCTCGAAGCTCACGGCCCGTTCGAGGGCCGCGGTCGCGAGCGCCGGTTGCTGGAGCATGTCGTCGAGCACCGCCGCGCGCTCGACGTGGAGCCACGCGGCGAGCCTCGCGTCCCCATCGGGCTTACCGGCCTCGGGGGCATATGCGTCGGCCATGCGTTCGAGGTGCTTCGCGAGCGACTCGGCGAGATCACGCCCCTTGCCGCGCTCGAGCTCGCGACGGAGCACGGCCTCGAGGCCACGCAGCGCGTGCGGATGCGCGGGCACGAGCTCGAGCGCCTTCCCGTAGGCCGCGCGCGCCTCGGGCCAGCGCCCGAGCTCGGCCGTGGCCCGCGCGCGCTCGAAGAGCAGATCCGCGCGCTCGGCGTCGCTCTCGGCGACCACGAGTTCGTCGTCGACCACCGAGATCCGCTCCAGCCGATCCTCGGGCTCGAACAGGTGCCGGAGCCGCGACAGCACCGGACCAAGCGAACGCGTGATCGCGCGTGCTGCCGCGAACGAGCGCCGCGCCGCGATTCGATCGTGCTCGACGCGCTGCTCGACGAGACCCCGCTCGACGAGGGCGCGCGCTGCGGCCACCGGATCGGCGCTCGTGATGCGCTCGGCGCGCCGCGTGAGCTCGACGCCCAGCGTGATCGGCTCGTTGGGAGCCGCCTCGGCGGGCGCTGCAGCGGGTGACGCAGCAGGCGCGGCGGGCGCGGCGGGCGCAGCCGCAGGCGCGGCGGCGGGCGCGGCTCCCGTCGCCACCGTGGTCGCGCGACGTGGCGGCGCGGGACGTCCGGGGACCGGCGGCGGCGCCATCGGCGGTAGCGGCGGCGGCGACATCGGCGGCAGCGGCGCGGGCGCGACGGCAGGCTCCGATGCTGCGCGCACCACGGTTGTCGTGGGCTTCGGCGGCAGCGGCCCCCCCGCGGGCACGATCTTGCCGGGCGGCGCGGGCTTCGGCGCGGACACGCCTTGCGGCGGCTGCGCGGCTTGCGCGGGCGGGGCGGGCTTCGGGGGCGCAGCGGGCTTGCCCTTGTCTGCCACGTCCCAACCCGCGTCCACGGACATCATGGCGGGCCTTGCCTGCGGGGCGGGTTTGTCCTCGGCCTTCGGCTCGTCGGGGCGCTCGTCGTTCTCGGCCACGCTTCGATGCTACACGGCTTGCCCGTCGATCGAGCAAGCCCTGGGCAGCGGAGGACCGTCGTTCACCCGGGGACGGGCGTCAGTTGCACTTCGCGCCGATGCAGGCCGCGAATTCCTCACCACATTCGGTCTGGATGCACCCGAAGTCTCCGCCACAGACGGGAAGCACGTCGACGGCGCACGTGAGCACTTGATCCACGAAGAACTGCACGTCGGCGCAGCCCTGGGCCACGCAGTTCGCCACGCACGTCACGCTGAATTTCGGGGGATTTGCGCCGAGATCGATGCACCCGAGGGCGCAACTGACCACCTCGAGGCATCCCTTCGCCTGGCACGTCCCGCAGTCCTGGGGGCAGATCGAGCACGTCTCGAACGCCTCGCACTTGCCGTTCGGGCACACCGAGCACACGCCGCAGTCCGTCTGGCACGAAGCGCACGTCTCGGTCCCGGTGCAGATCCCGTCGCCGCAGCCCGGGCACTTTCCGCAGTCGCCGGGGCACGTGAAGCAGCTCTCGGTGCCCGCGTCGCAGTCGCCGTCGCCGCAGCTCGGGCACGCGTCGCAGTCGGGGGCGCAGGAAAGGCAGTCCTCGGGCGCCGTGCAAAACCCGTCGCCGCAGCTCGAACACGCGCCGCAGTCGCCGGGGCACGACGCGCACGTCTCGCTCGGATCACACGCGCCGTTGCCGCACGTCTGGCAGAGGCCGCAATCGAGGGGGCACGTCGCGCAGCTCTCGCTCGGATCACACGTCTTGTTGCCGCAGCTCTGGCACGCGCCGCAGTCGAGCACGCACGTCGCGCAGCTTTCCCCGTCGCCGCACGTCCCGTTGCCGCAGCTCGCGCAGACGCCGCAGTCGACGGGGCAGTTCTCGCAGGCCTCGATCCCGGTGCACGCGCCGTCGCCGCACCCCGCACAGAACCCGCAGTCCTCGGCGCAGCTCGCGCACGTCTCCTCGGGATCACACGTCCCGTCGCCGCACGCGCCGTCGCCGCCGGTGCTCTGCCCTTCCGCAGGCGTGATGCTCGTGCGGCCGCATCCGGCGAAGGGGAAGAGCGCGCCGAGCGCGCCGAGCAACATCACCCCGACGAACGACCTCTGCACGAAGCGCCGCGAGCTCTGCATGGATCCACCTGTCGAAGAAAATCGAAGCGAGCGAGCTTCGATCCTACCCGACGAGGCTTTCCCGCGCTGCGTCCACGCGGCCGTCTTTCAGGCACACAAAAAAGGACACCCCGGCGACCCGCAAAAAGCGGATCGCCGGGGTGTAAGTCGTTTCACTTCGGGGCGGCCTGGTCGCCACCGGCGGGCGCCGGAGCAGCCTGGTCCGCCGGAGCGGCCGGAGCGGCACCCTCGGCCGGCTTGTCCGCCGGAGCACCCTCGGCCGGCTTGTCCGCGGGGGCCCCCTCGGGCGCCGCCGGCTCCGGCGTGCCGCCGCCGCAAGCGACCGCGAGGAGGGAGACCGAGAGGGCGAGGATGATGTGCTTGATCATGTTGTGATCCTCCGTACTAGCTAAAGAGCTCCCGCAGACGTCCGACCTGCGGCACTTCCCTCGACGCCTGAGGTCACCGGAACGGCTCACGCGAGCTCCCAAAAAAATCTTTGTGGCCGCCGTGAGCCACCTGCCACACCCTGAGCGTCCTTAGACACGTAGGATTATCGAAAATGGCGCCCAGGCTTCAGCGCGGTCGGTTGCGGCTCGTCGAGCCATCCCCCCGCCCCACAAACGAGGGCGACGGGGTGGCCGCGACGCCGGCCCCCGACGATCGCGCCGAGGCCAAGCGTCCGCCCGAGACCTCGCGTGTCCCCAAAGGCAGCCGCTCCGCGCTCGCCGACCTGCCCGACGCGCAGCTCGTCGGCCTCGGCGCGGAGGGCGACGTGCAGGCCCTCGAGATCCTCTACCGGCGTCACGCGGCCTTCGCGATCAACCTCGCCACGCGGATCGAGGGCTCGCCGCGCGACGTGGAGGACATCGTCCACGACGCATTCCTCCGCGCCTTCGAGCGCCTGCGGGATCTCACGGATCGCTCGGCGTTCCGCGGCTGGCTCGGATCGATCGTCGTGCACGCGGTGCGCTCGCGCATGCGCCGCGGCAAGCTCCTGAACCTCCTCGGGCTCGGTCGCGCGAGCGAGCCCGTGGACCTCGACGCCCTCGCGAGCCCCGAGGCCTCGCCGCACGTGCGCGCGCAGCTCGCCCAGATCTACGCGCTCCTGCGGACGCTCCCCTCGGACGAGCGCATCGCCTGGACGCTCCGCTGCATCGAGGGGCACGAGCTCGAAGCGGTCGCGGGGCTCACGCGGTGCTCGCTTGCCACCGTGAAACGTCGTATCACGCGCGCGCAGCGTTTCCTCGACGAACACTTCGTCGACCCGACCGGCAAGGAAGAACCGGTGAGCAAAGAGGTTGACCAATGACCCGCCGCGTGGTGCCTCCCCTGCGCCCGCAAGACCTGCGGGACCACGCTGATCCGGCGCGGATCGATCGCGTCTGGGAGCGGCTCGAGCACGATCTGCCCGGGCGCCGCGAGCCCGATCGCTCCCGCATGACGGGCACGCTGATCGCCGTCGCTGCCGCAGCGGTCGCCGCCTTCTGCACGGGTCTCTATGTCGGGACGAGCACGAGCAAGGACTTTGGTCCGACGGAGGTCCGCGCGATCGCGGCCGAGAACAACACGTCGCCGAGCGTGCTCGCCGCAGGCACCCGGCAGGCGAGTTATCCGCTGCCCGGCGGCGGCACGTTGACCCTCTCGCCCGGCGCCACCGTGGAGGTCGAGCGCGGCGAGGGCGAGGCCGTCACGCTGCGCCTCCTGCGCGGCGAGGCGTCGATGGACACGGCCGGCGCGCCCAAGGCCTCGGAGATCGCGCTCGTCGCCGAGAGCGCGACCCTCTTCGCCCGCGCGGGCAGCGTGGTGTTCGTCCGGCGAAACGAGGCGGACATCGACGTGCGCGTGGCGAGCGGATCGGCACGCGTCTCCTGGCCCGCCGGCTCGCGCGAGCTCTCGGGTGGCGACGGCCTCGAAGCCGTGCCGATGATCGCGCTCGCCGAGGCCCCGCACGACGATCCGACGAACCCCGTCCCGCGCCCGCGCCGCGCGACCGCGCCGATGCCGCGCGACATCGACATCTCTTCGCGTCCGCTCGCGCTGCCGCTGCCGCTGCGCGCCGAGACGGAGGCGGTCGCGATCGCCGCGCCCGATTGGCGCGCCAAGTACAACGCAGGCGAGCTCGCCCAGGCCCTCGAGCTCCTGCGCCAGCAGCCCGGCGGCATCGAAGGCGCCATCGCATCGTCGAGGAGCGCCGCGGAACTCGTGGTGATCGGCGACATCGCCCGCGCCAAAGGCGGAGATCCTTCCGCCGCGCTGCTCGCGCTCCAGCGCGTCGTCGAGCACTTCCCGAACGATCCTTACGCGGAGATCGCGGCCTACACGCTCGGCGGCATGTACGAGAAGATGGGACAGGCCGATCAAGCACAAAAGTACTTCGAGCGTGCGCGGAGCCTCAAAGGTGTCCTCGCAGAGGATGCCCTCTGCAAGCAGATGCGCGCCGAGCACCGCGCCGGTCGGAAGGATGAGGCGCAGCGCATGGGCACGGAGTATTTGAACAAGTACCCCGATGGCCGGTGCAAGGAGGACGTGGAGCGAATTCTCTCGGGCGAGGAGCCCGCGCAGGAGGAGCCCCAAGCTGCACCGGACGCGGGAGCCGGCGACGCAAGCGCGCCCTGAAGCACGTCGCGCGTGGCGCTCGCTTACCCCGCGCGCGGCCCTCGCCGCCCTCGTGACGTTCGCCCTCGGCCCGAGCGCCGCGCGCGCCGAAGGGCCTGCGCCCGCCACGACCACGCCCGCCGCCGCTCCGGCCGCGACGGCCCCGCGCCGCGTCGAGGTGCGCCTCTCGCTCGCGCGCGCCGCAGCCGAGGCGCTCGGCGGCGAAGCTCGCGTGCGGCGCTTGCTGGAGATCGAGCTCGACGACACGGGCACGCTCGCGCCCGGTCCGAGCGGCCCGCTCGGCGACGACGTGGCCCACGTCTGGATCGATCTCCCGAGTCCGTCCGAGGTCCTCATCGAAGCGAGGCTCGCCGAGCGCGCCGCCGGGCGACGGTTCATCCTGATCGGCGGCCTCAACCCCGACGTCGCCGCGCGCCTCGTGGCCATCGCCGCGAACGAGCTCGTCCGCGCGCAGGCGCGCCCCATCCGCCCGCGCAAGGCCCCGGCCCCGCGCACGCCCACGCCGAAGGAGCTCGAGCTCGCCGCGCGGCGCGCGCCTGCGATTGTCTGGTCGGCCGCGCCGAGCTTCGCCTTCCTGCCCGGTTCGTCCGGCACCTTGTGGGGCGCAGGCGCCTCGCTCGGCTTCCGCGGCGCCGGCGTGAGCGAACGCGCCACCGCCCGCTGGCTCACGGGCCCCACGAGCGCTGGCTCGACGCGCTGGTTCGAGGTCGGGCTCGCGGTCGACTACCGCGTCTACCTCGCCTCGTCGGTCCGCCTGATGCTCGGCGCCGACGCCGCGCTCGGCTTCTTGCACCTCAGCGACGTGCGTGCGACGGACGGCATCCCGAGCGCGCGTGACGCGTGGTCCGGCCGCGCGGGCGGCCTCCTCGGCGTCGACGTGCGCGCGTTCGGCCCGGCTTGGCTCGGCCTTCACCTGAGCCCGGGCGCCATCCTCCGGCCCACGCGCTTCGAGACCGCGGACGGCCTCAGCGGCGCCGTCCGTGGACTCTGGCTCGGCCTGGACCTCGCCCTGCAGCTCGAACACCCGCTCGTCCGATCCGCTCCGACGAACCCCCGTTGATCGCTCGCGCGGGAGGGGGCCTTGTGCCTCGGCAGCGCGTCTCCATGAACCCCGGGGGGAGCCTTTCGATGCAACACCAGGAAGAGCCCGAGGAGACCTTCGTGCTCGGGCCTGCGAGCGCGGGGCGAGCGCTGCGCGCGCGCTTCGGCACGTTCGTCGGCGCCGACTACCTTCCCGGCAAGACGGCGATGCGCGACGCGCTCTGCGAGCGATTCGGCATCTCGCAGCTCGAAGCCGAGGAGCTCTGTGACGCGCTCGAAGCATCGGGCGCGCTGCGCTTCATCAGCACGCCCGATGGCGAAGGCTTCCACATCGACAGCGACGTGGTCGACGAGGCCGCGTAACCCGCCCCGAAGCTTGCCGCGCGTCGAGCGACCTCGGGGCACGCGTGTTGCCCCTGTCGGGGCGAGCAGCTCGGCCCGGCGCGCGCGCTGCCACCGGAGGAAGCACCATGTTGGACCGAGGCTGGACGATCTTCCGCATTCGCGGCATCCCGGTGAAGCTGCACATCACGCTCGTCCTGTTTCTCCCGTACGTCGCGTTCGTCACGTCTTCCCAGTTCAGGGCGATCGCCGAGGCCGTGGGCCTCCCGCGAAGCGAGCTCCACCTGCCGCCGCTCGTGTGGGGCGTGATCCTCGCGATCGGGCTCTTCGTCTCCATCCTGCTGCACGAGCTCGCGCACTGCCTCGTCGCGCTTTCGAACGGCGTCCGCGTCCGATCCATCACGCTCATGATGCTCGGCGGCGTCTCGCGGATGGAGCGCGACGTGCGGCCGGAGCGCGAGGCGTGGATGGCCTTCGCCGGCCCGCTGTCGAGCTTCGGCATCGCAGTCGTCTGCTGGCTCGTCTCGCTCTTGCCGCTCCTCGCCGAAGTGCGCGTCGCCTTCCTCGCGCTTGCGCTCGCAAACCTGGTGCTCGGCGCGTTCAACCTCCTGCCGGCCTTCCCCATGGACGGCGGCCGCGTGCTCCGCGGCCTCTTGTCCACGCGGCTCGGCCCCCGGCGCGCGACGAGCGTGGCCGCGACGATCGGCAAGGGCATGGCCGTTCTCTTCGGCCTCTTCGGCTTGCTCTCGTTCAACGTGCTGCTCGTGCTCATCGCGGTGTTCGTGTACATGGGCGCGGCGGGCGAGCAAGGGCGTAGCCAGTGGAGGCAGGTCCTCGAAGGTTTGCCCGTGGCCGAGGTGATGAACCACCGGCTCGGCGAGGCGCACGCGGACGAACGCGCGGGCGAGGTCGCGCGGCGGCTCTTCCGGCAGAACCTCGCGGGCGCGCTCGTGGTCGACGGCGAGCACGAGCATGCCGAGCTCGATCCGGATCACGTGCTCGGCGTGGTGACGGCGTGGGACCTCGCGCGACCCGAGCTTCACCGCGCGCCCGACGCGACCGTGGGCAAGGCCATGCGGACGGACGTGCCACGCGTGCACACGCGCGACGACGCCGCGGCCACGCTCGACGCGCTGGTGAATGGGGACGCGGAAGCGGTGCTCGTGCTCGACGAGGGCGAGCACGTCGTCGGCCTCGTGACGCCGGCCGACCTCCAGCGCGCGCTCGCGCTGCTCGGTGCGGCCGGCGGACGGGGTCGTTAGTCCCGAGGGGGACGCCTCGCGTCCCCCTCTCGGCCAGGCGAAGCCCGGCCGATTCACCCCCCGAGGCGAGCTCGCTTCGCGACCTCGCAGAGCAGCGAACGAGTC
>NZ_JAGTJK010000064.1:0-52955 GCF_028435265.1 Polyangium jinanense
AAGACCAGGAACAGCGTTGCCAGTCGAAACGACAGCGCGTCTGTCTTGGTTTGGCAGGGTCGTAGCTGGTCTTGCCTCGGCCTGTTCGATGAACTGCGCATCGCGCAGTTCATCGACCCCGGGTCCAGCGCTTGCGCTGGTCCAGGTCCAGGGGCGGACAGCCCCTGGTGGGGCCTGGGGCAACGCCCCAGCTCAGCGCTTCCCAGATGAGTCAGAGCCCGTCTGGCGCGATCGCGTCCCAGCCGGTTGCTTTGGCGAGCCGGCTCATCGCGAGATCGAGCTCCATCGTCGCGTTCATCAGGCTGAAGCGGTTCGTCGCGAACGCTTTCGCCGGGTCGAGGACGTCTTTCTCCTCGCGTGTTCCCACGTCGATCCCCTGCTGCACCGTGACCAGCCACTTCCGGGCGTACGACACGGCCTTTGCGTACGCGTCCACGCGCTTCTGCCAGTCGATCACCTCGGCGTAGGCTGTCTCCACCTCAACCCCTGCGCCGCCGAGCGCGTATTTTTCCGTCGCGCGCATTTCTTCGAGTTGCGCCTCGGCGAACTGGATGCGGGACGATTGCGGCAGGAAATCGAGCTTCCACTGGAACACGACGGCTGCGCCGTACCAGAAGAAGTTCGCTGTATCCCCGCCGAACGGGTTGATCTGGTTCGCCACCTCGGGCGCCCGCGCATAGCCCGCGTTGAGACCGAGCCCGATATCGGGGAACAGCTGCGCCCGCGCGACCTCGACCTGCGCGCGCCGCGCCTGCACCCCGGCCCGCGCCATCGCCAGCTCCGGCCGATGCAGCCGCGCTGCCGTCAGGTACCGCGACACGTGCCCGAGCTTGTGCTTCGGCGGCTTGAGCGGCGCGTCGGGGATGTCGAGATCTGCGATCCCCGTGAAGAACCGGAGACCTGCGAGCGCCACCGTCATGTATCGCGCGGACTCGGCCTCGCGCACTTCGAGCTCGGCCGTGTACGTCTGCAGCTTGAAGAGCTCGATCGGATCGCCCTCGTCCTCCTCGATCGACTTCTTCACGTTGCCGATGGCCTTGTCGATCGCGCTGCGCACGTCCTTGAGGAGCAGCGCGCCGTCGCGCGCGAGCTGCAGGCCGAAATAGGCGCGGCGCACGTCGAGGCGCACGGCGTCGCGCTCCTTCTCGACGTTTGCCTTGTTCACCTCGACGTTCGCCTCGGCTGCGTCCCACAGGTTCGTGATCTTGCCGAAGGTCCAGAGCGGCACGACCCCGTCGACGCTGGCCCTCCAGGCGAGCCCGAGACTGCTCGTCAGCGACACGTCCGTGTTCGGGCTGAACACGTTGTTGCCGAGCACGGTCGGCGCTAGACCGACGCCGCCGCTCATGCGGAATTGACTGAACGGCGCGCGGTGGGCCTCGTCGAGCTGCGCGCGCACCTGCGCGAGACGCGCCCGGGCCGCGAGCACGTTCGGATGGTTTCGCTCGGCGATCTCCAGGATCTGCCGCAGGTCGTAGACGACCTTTTCTCTGGCCTCCGCGGGCGCCGGCAAGGCGGCGACGCCCAGGGAAAGGGCCGCCCCGAGAAGCCATCGCCGGATCGACCGCTGCGCCATGTCCGCGCTCTTTTTCACAGGGGCTCGCTCGCTGCAACCGTGTTCGCGGACATCACACGTCGTCATCCTCGCCCACGCCGTCGTCCGAGGCCGTGCGGACCTTTTTCATGAGTCGCCGGAAATTCGAGCGATCCATCCCCGCTTGCCGCGCCGCCTCGCTCACGTTGTTGCCCGTTCGCTTGAGCAGCCGCTCCACGTAGGCGCGCTCGAACGCGAACGCCGCCTTCTCCTTTGCCTGCGTGAACGGCAGCTCCGACAGCGTATCGCCCCAGAACGCCCGCGTATCCCCCGCCGCCCCGTCCTCCTCCACGTGCGCCTCGTCTCGCCCGAACGGCAGATCCGTCGGCAGGATCGAGTCCCCGCGCGCCATCACCACCGCGTGCTCGATCGCGTTCTCGAGCTGCCGCACGTTCCCCGGCCAGGGCTGCTCGCGCAGGAGCCTGAGCGCCTCGACACCGATCCGCTTGATGTCGCGCCCGCTCCGCCGCGCGTACTTGTGCAAGAAGTGGTACGCGAGCAGCGGGATGTCCTCTTTTCGCTGCCGGAGCGGCGGCAAATGCACGGGGATCACGGCGAGCCGATAATAAAGGTCCTCCCGGAAACGCCCCGACGCGATCCGCTCCTTCAGGTCCACGTTCGTCGCGGCGATCACGCGCACGTCGACCGTCTTCGGCTGCGTCGCGCCCACGCGCTTGATCTCGCCCTCGGCGAGCGCGCGGAGCAGCTTCGCCTGCGCGCTCAGCGGCAGATCGCCGATCTCGTCGAGGAACACGGTCCCCTTGTCGGCGAGCTCGAAGAGCCCCGGCCGATCCTGCGCGCCGGTGAATGCGCCGCGCACGCTGCCGAAGAGCTCGGTCTCCACGAGCGTCTCGGGGATCGCGCCGCAGTTGATCGCGCGGAGCGGCCTGTCGCTCCGCAGGCTGTGCTGGTGGATCGCGCGCGCGACGAGCTCCTTGCCCGTCCCGTTCTCCCCGAGGATCAGCACCGTCGACGTGGTCGGCGCTGCGCCGAGCGCGATCCGGTAGACCTCCTGCATCCGCGACGAGCGGCCGATCAGCTCGCCGAACCGCTCGTGCTCCACGAGGCGTTGCTCGAGCACGCGCGTTCGATCGACGAGCCGCTTGTGCTCCGCGGCCTGCATGAGCGCGAGCGCCACGGTCTCCGTGGGGCCGAACGGCTTCGTCAGGAAGTTGTAGGCGCCTTGCCGCACGGCCGCGACGGCCGTGTCGATGTCGCCGAACGCCGTCATCATGACGACCTCGACCTCGGGGTGCTGCTCCTTGATCCGCGCGAGCACCTCCATGCCGCTCGGACCGGGCATCATCACGTCGAGCAGCACCACGTCGACCGCGCGCGCCGTCGAGAGCAGCGTGAGTGCGGCGGCGCCGTCCTCGGCCGTCATCACGTCGAAGCCCTCGGCGAGGAGCACGCGCGCCAGGCTGCGACGCAGCGCCGGCTCGTCGTCGACCACCATCACGTGCGCCTTCGGCGCCTTGGTCGCCCCTTGCGTCGTCTCGCTCGGCACGTCGCTGCCATGGTCGCGCTCGAATCCTCCGCGTGCAAGTCAACGCGGCACGGGCCGCGTCGGCAGCGGGGGAACGAGGTCGACCGAAACCCAGATGTCCGTGCCTTTTCGCCCCGCGCGACGGCTCCCGCCGACCTCGACTGCCACGCACCCGTCCGGATGCCGATACGCGAGCGCGCCGCCCATGCCCACGAGGGCCCTCGTCCACACGTCGGCGTCGGCGCGGATGTTCCCGGTGACGCCGCCGAAGAGCGGCCTCGCATAACCCAGGCCCAGAAGAAGCCCGCGCTCCGCCACGATCCCGATCGTGTCGCCGAGCAGGAGCCCGCCGCCGAGCGAACGCGCGAGCGCGCCCGTTCCCGCCGCGCGCCCGTACACGTCGAGCAGGACCGTGGTCTTGTCCTCCAGGCCCACGCGTAGCTCCGCGAGCGCAGAAATTCCATCCCCCGCTTCGTCCGGGAGCTCCACGCTCCCCTTGCTCGCGATCGCCTCGACCCGCGCGCTCACGGCCCCGTACGTGCCCTCCGCGCTCGCCCACCCGACCGCGCTCGTGCCCGTGTTCGTCGCGACGAACCCGCCCTTGACCTCGGCCTCGAGCGAGCTGCCGAATGCGCTCCCGATCGAGCTCGACACGGAGAGCGCCGCGAGCCCGAGCACGGGCCCGAGATCCGGCCGTATCGCCTGGAAAAACGTTCCCGCGCCCTGCGCGACCGCGCCACGCGCTTCGAGCCGCGGCGTGATGCGGTGCACGAGCGGGGCCGCGTCCTTCGCTTCGCCGAACGACCGTTCCAGGGTGACGGACGCCTCGCCCCGCGCCTCGGCCACGGCGTCCCAGGCCATCGGCGCGCCCTCGGGCCCCGCGAGCCGCGCCCGCGTCCCGAGCCGCGCCCGCGTGAAGAGCGGCCCGAGCCGCGGCGCGACCTCGATCCCCGCCTCGGCGCGCGCATACGGCGCATTCGTTTGCCCTGAAAGCATCGCCAGCGCCGTGTTCGCCTCCCAGCTCCCGCGTCGCCCCACTGCGCCCGAGGCCCCGGCGAACGCCGTTGGACCCCAAACGATCGGCCCTTCCCCACGCCGCGCCCTCGCCGTGAGCCCGGTCCCGAGGATCGCGCCCACGCCTCGACCCGGTGAGACTTGCATCGTCACGCTGGCCGCGCCCACGTCGAACGGCTGCGCCGCCGCCGTGAGCGAGGGCGTCGCCACGAGCCCCCGCGCACCCCGGATTGCATCCAGATCCCAGGCGATCCGCACGTCCGGCCGCGCGTCCGTCCGGACGAACCCGTGTGTATCCGCGACGAACCGATCCTGCCGGAGCCGATCCCACGTGAACCGCCCCGTCATCGTGGGCCCCTCGATCCGCGCGCCGAGCTCCACGCCTCCCTGCACGTATCCCGACGCGTAGAGCTCGACCGCGCGCAACTTCCCGTCCGCGCCGCGCCAGGGAAACCGTGCGCCTGCGCCGAGGAGCGCGCCGTCGTCGCCGCGCATCGCGAACCGCGGCGGCAAGAGCCCCACGCGATCCGCGGGCCGCACGAGGAGCCACGGCAGAATGAACACCGGGATGGGCCCGAAGTAGAGCCGCGGCCATCGGAGCTCGAGGTCCCCCTGCCCCGTCGCCCGCGCCCCCGAGATCTCCAGCGAAACGGGCGGATCCTTGCAAGGGCAGTGCAAGATCTTCGCCGTCCCGCGCATCTCGACCGCGCTCGGGCCGAGCGTGATCGCGAGCTTGCGGCTCGTGAGCCGGAAGCGGTCGTACGTCACGACCACGCCGCCTTCGAGCTCGACCTCGCCACGCTCGGGATCCGCGCGCGCCTCGTCGGCGCGGAACTGCACCTCGCGCTGCACGCCGGGTTTGTCCTGCCCGCGCGAAGGCGTCCCCGAAATCCATGCGGCGAACCCGAGCGCCGCGGCGACCACGCGTCGGTTCAGCGCGTCGCCCCTTCGGCGGGAGCTTGCTTCGACGTAGCGGACGCCGGGAAATCGACCTGCAGCGTCACGCCGCCTTCCGTCTCGACGAGCTTGTAACTCGGCGTGCTCGGCTGCTTCAGCTCGACCACGAGATCCACGTCGCCGTCGTCGAGCTCGACGAGCAGCACGCGACCGACGGGCGTCTGGAAAAACATCGTCTCGAGCGGCAGGCGGTTCGTCCGCGTGGGCACCACGACGCCCTTCAAGCGGTACGCGATCCGCCCTTCGGCCTTGTGCTCGGTCACGTCGACCTTCTCGCTGACCTCGATCCACACGCGGCTCACGCCGCTCGCGAGAATTTGAAAGCTCGGCGAGCTCGCGACGGGCGCCTTCGGATCACGCTTCTTCGCCTTCTTCGCCTTCCGGGCCTTCTTCACGGGCGCCCTGGGCGCGGCGGGCGCGGACGCGCCTGCGGGGGGCGGCGTCTTCGAGGTCGACTCCTCGGCCGAGGCGAACGAGCCGATCAAAAGCCCGGCAAGCGCGAGCGGGAGCGAGCGGCGCATCCCACGATTGGAACACGGTCCTGCCGAGGGAGCTAGTTTCACGTCAGACCGGCGGAAGAACGAAACCGGGCAAAAGGCTCTGCGCCGCGCGCGCAAAATCCCCGGGATCGGTATGGATGGCGACGAGTGCGTCCGTGTTCGAGCCGTGTTTCGCCATGGCCACGTTGAACCGCACGGCGCCCGAGTCGACGAGCACGAAGACGCGCCGGAGCCGCGCGCGGGCCGCGGAAAACCATGCGCTCCAGCTGTCGCGTACGATCTCGGCCGGCGCGGAGGCGCCACGCGTGTCGACGAAGAGCGTGATCGGCGCGCCGGACGCAGGCATCCGCGCGAAGATCTCGTCGAAGGGCATGCCGCCGAGCTGACCTCGATCGACGCCGCGGATCGTCGTGTAGAGGGCGCCGTCCCCGGGGCTCGAAAGGCCGAACGTGAGGCCCAGGCTCGAAAGCGCGAGGGCGCCGTCCGCGGCGCGGGTGCGCTGGATCGGCGCCGCCGGCTCCGTGAAACGCGAAGGAGCAGGGCGCTGGGCGCCGGGGGCCGCGGACGCGAGCAGGACGTCGAAACGCGCCGGGTCGTTGTGGATGCGGATC
Organism: Polyangium jinanense; assembly: GCF_028435265.1. Taxonomy (GTDB): domain Bacteria; phylum Myxococcota_A; class Polyangia; order Polyangiales; family Polyangiaceae; genus Polyangium; species Polyangium jinanense. The sequence continues at coordinate 6,163 of NZ_JAGTJK010000064.1, forward strand.
AGGTCCCCGGCGCCGGAGTAATGGCGGCTCCAGGCGACCGTGAGCTCCAGGTAGCGGGAGCTCACAAGGATGTCGACGCGCTCGAGGACCGAGCGGCGGCGTGCGAACCAGCTCGTCCAGCGGTCGGCCACGGCGTTCGCGACGCTCGTGGCCGCGCTCGGGTCCACGAAGAGCAGGAGGGGCGCGCCGAAGCGCTGGATCTCGGCGTCAACCTCGGCCGTCGGTGCGTCCCCGAGCTCGTCGACGTCGCGGCCGGTGATGGTGACGAGCGTGGCCCTCGGCCTCGGGCGCGTGAACAGATACGCGCAGGAACTGCCGCGCAAGCGCACCGTCCCGTCGGTCAACGTCTCTCGCTGCACGGGGGTCATTTTCATTGGTGCACCAACGATGTTGGCTCGCCTTCCGAGCGCCTCGACTTTTCGCGCCGGGGCGATACCGGCTTCGGCCTCCGCGCGGGGCGCGGGCCTGGCCCCCTCGGGGCGGCGCGGACCGCGTCCGGATCGAAACTTTACGCTTGAGGGAAAGGCCTCTTGTTTGGTCCAATGCGCGCCGGAAGCAAGGAGCCGAGGGGCGATGACGATGCGACGAGGGCGATGGTGGGCAGCTGGCCTGCTCGTGACGGGCGTCTGGACCAGCACGCCGGCCGCGTGGGCGCAGGGCGCTCCGGGCAAGCCGGCGACGCCAGACAAAGGCGCCGCGGCGCCCGCGACGCCGACGCCGACGCCGGCTCCGTCGCCGGCGGACGCCGACAAGGAGTCGACGCGCCTGTTCGAGGACGCGAAGAAGGCGCACAAGGCCTTCCAGTGGGACAAGGCGCGGGACGCGGCGCTCGCCGCGTTCAAGCTGAAGCCCGATCCGGCCTACGGCCTGATCCTCGGCCAGTCGGAGCTGCAGACGGGCAAGCCGCGTGACGCGGCCGAGCACCTCGAGCTCTACGTGCGCGAGGCGAAGTCGGCGACGGCGATCGAGAAGCAGGCGGCGCAGAAGCTGCTCGACGAGGCGAAGCTCAAGCTCGGGACGCTCTACATCAAGGTGAACGTCGAGGGCGCGGACGTGGTCGTCGACGGGCGCGCCGCGGGCCGCACGCCGCTCGCGGCGCCGATCTTCGTCGATCCGGGCAGCCACGAGATCGAGGTGAAGAAGTTCGGCTTCGACCCGGGCAAGGAACTGCTCGCGGTGGCGCCGGCGACCGAGAGCGAGATGGAGTTCGCGCTGGCGCCGCTGCCCACGGAGCCCGAGAAGGCGGAGCCGGAGAAGCCCAAGGAGGAGCCGAAGCCGCCGCCGTTGCCCTCGCCGAAGTGGCGCACGTACGGGATGATCGGCGGCGCAGGGCTCACGGTGCTCGGGCTCGGGCTCGGCGTGGGCCTGACGGTGATGGCGAACGGCAAGAGCGACGAGGCGGATCAGCAGCTCGATGTCCTGCGGCGAACGACGCCGACGACCTCGGGTCTGTGCGGCGCGGGCGGGTTTGCGCCGAACGCGGGGGCGTGCGCGAAGCTCAAGGACACGTTGTCGTCGCAGGACGCGGCGGCGAACGGGGCGATGGCGGGGTACATCATTGGCGGCGTGGCGGCGATCGGCACGCTGGGCTTGTTTTTGCTGCCGCGCACGCCGTTCGGCCGGAAGCTCATGGGCGTGAACGTCGTCCCGGTTTTTGGCGCGGGCCAGACGGGCGGCATGGTGGTCGGCTCGTTCTGAGGGACTGGAGAACCGGGACATGCGGCGAACGAATCGCGCGACGTGGATCTTGCTCTTGCCGATGGCGATGATCGGCCTTTTGCAGGGCCCTGGCTGCTCGAACGAGGCGGAGGACATCGAACGCAACGGCGAGAGCACGGCGCTGAAGGGCGAATGCAAGCTCGCGGCGGACGACGGCGACCCGTGCACGGTGGAGGGCTGCGAAGGCCAGCCAAACGCGCATGTGAAGGTGGCGGGTCTGCCGTGCGGCGTGAACAACGCGCTGAAATGCAACGCGAACGGCCAATGCACCGGCTGCACGAGCCCGGAGCAATGCGGGGAACCGTCGGACTGCGCGCCGTTCGCGTGCAACAGCGGCGTCTGCACCCTGACCTTCGCGCCGTCCGGCACGCCGGTACCCGCTCAGGTCCCGGGGGATTGCAAGCAGATCCAGTGCGACGGGAACGGCGAGGAGACGACGGCGAACGACGATAGCGACGTGCCGTCGACGCAGTGTCAGCTTTCGTCGTGCGTGGGCGGGACGCCGATGAGCATGCCTGCCGCGCAGGGGACGCCTTGCAGCGTGGGGGGTGGGAAGAGCTGCGACGGCGAGGGGAATTGCGTCGAGTGTAATACGGATGCGGATTGTGGGGTCGCCGGGGTCTATTGCGATACGAAGTCCAATACATGCTTCAGTTGCATGGATGGGATCAAGAACGGGGACGAGGGTGATATCGATTGCGGGGGCGATCGATGCGCCAAATGCACGCAGGGCAAAACTTGCAATATCGCAGGAGACTGCACGACTGCCAATTGTGCAGATGGGGTATGCTGCAGTTCTCCTTGCAGTGGTCCCTGTCTTGCGTGTGATCTGCCTGACTTTATTGGCGAGTGCAACCCCATCGACAAATATGGCGAGGACCCCTCCTACGGGAACGGGATGTCCTGTTTGAACGCTGATGGTCTGGCTTGCAGCGCAGCGGCGAGTTGCTTGCAGGCACTCAATACCAGCTGCACCGGTAACGGTGATTGCGCAAGTCTCCGCTGCGCCGATCCTGACGGTAACGGCCAAAAGACCTGCGTGAAGGCCCCCGGCGATTCGTGCAATCAGCCTGGTGAATGCTTCAATAATACATGCACGAACGGCGTATGCGCTCCTTGAGAGCGTGAGCCCTTGCCCTGAAGGGTGCCCCGATGCGCTCCATCCGGATCCCGCTGGCCATTCTTCTCGCCGGCATGATCGTCGGATGCGGCCTCGCCCTTGGCATCGACGAGTACGAGAAGGTATGCGAGGACGCAAACTGCCGGGCCTGCGTCGTGCCTTCCGACTGCGGTGAATCACCGCTTTGCTTCTTCTGGACCTGTGAGGCGAACGTCTGCACGCAGCGCCCCTCTGCAGGGCACGCAGTGTGTCCCCTTGGCGTCTGCGACGGCGACGGCCAGTGTGTAGGTTGCATCAGCGTCGACGACTGTGGAACCTCCACGGCATGCGAGAAGTGGACGTGTGCCGCAAGGATATGCACGCGCACCCTCGCTGCGGCAGGAACATCGGTAACCCCTCAGCCCGAAGGGGACTGTAAGCAGGCGCAATGTGATGGGAAGGGCGGGGAAGTCTCTGTCGTCGAGGCGCAGGGCACTCCTTGCACCATGAACAGCGGTAAGCTCTGCGACGCGGAAGGGGCATGCGTCCAGTGCCTGACGCATGCCGATTGCGGTCCGAGCGGCAGCTTCTGCGATCCCGATACAAAGAGCTGCTTTCGCTGCAGCGACGGCAAGAAGAATGGCGACGAAACGGATGTCGACTGCGGCGGTAACTTTTGTCCCAGGTGTGCGCAGGGCCAATACTGCGCCGGTCCAAGCGACTGCCTAACCGGCTACTGCGCGGAGGGGGTCTGCTGCTCGAATGCGTGCGACGCCCCTTGTAAAAGCTGCAATCGGCCCGGAACGCTTGGCCTTTGTGAATGGACACCTAAATACGAAGAGGATCCCTCCTTCGGCAACGGGGAATCTTGCCTGCACGCCGACAACCTTGCGTGCAACGGAGGCGGAGGCTGCGAGAGCATGCTGGGCCTTCCGTGCTCCGTCAACGGCAACTGCGCAAGCAATCAATGTGCAGATCCGGATGGCGATGGTCAGAAAACCTGCGTCAAGGGGCCGGGCGACCCGTGTACCCAGCTCATCGAGTGTTACAACAAGAAATGCGAGAGCGGCCTCTGCGCCCCCTGATCACTCCGGATTACACGCCCCCTCGCAGAACGGCTTGATCACCCCCGTCCGGAAAAACGCATCGCTCTGCGAATAAGCCGCATCGAGCGCCCTCACCTTCCCGTGCGGATCATCCTCCCCCTTCGGCGGCGTATTCGTCTTCGGCGCCTCTGGCAAACCGAAATCGTACTCCACGATCGCCGCCCCTGACAGCGGCGCCGGCGCCTCGTCCACACCCCAGATCGTTCGATTCACCGGGGCCAGGTTCTTCGCGCCCACCGTCCGCGCCAGGATGTGCGCTCCGAGCGGCGACACCTGGTAGTCCCCGATCGCCACGTGAATCAAAAGATCATGCGCCGGCGTCCCCGGCAGCATGTTCTCCCGGATGTACGGCGCGTATCCATTCGGCTCCGTTCGATCCCACAACATCTGCATCAGCCCTTCCACGAGCTGAATGTTCCGGCCCGTCCCGTAAGCGCCCTTCAGGAACAGGAAAAACGGCGCGAAATCGGTGCTCCGATCCAGCAGCATCGTGTAGGGCATGCCCGGCACGCTCACGAGCCCACGCATCACGTCCGTCGAGAGCGCCATGTACGTCGTCCCGAAGATCCCGCCCTGGCTATCGCCGCGGTAAAATCGCTGCGCCGGGTCGATCACGCTCTCGCCGTTCACCTGCAAGAGCGGCTCGTTCACGAAGCGGCCCGACATCATTCGCATCGCCAAAAGGCTGTTCAGAATGCCCTGGTGCTGCCGGTCCACGCTCTTCCGGAACGCCCCCGCGTCCGTCACCAGCGCGTCCGTGATGCTCGGGACGTCCTCGCTGGCCATGCCCACGAGATCCACCGAGAAGGCCACGTATCCGTGCCGATTCGCGAGCTCCCCGAGGTATCCGTCGCCCCCCTCGAACTTCGAGCCGAGCAGCCCGTGGCCATTCTGGATGAGCGCGAGCTTCTGCCCCTGCTTCGCCGCGTGCGGCACGTGCACCACGAACTCGTATTCGGCGAAGCCGTTCTGCTTCGGCAAACCATCGTCCCCCCGCACGAGCGACGCCCCCGGCCCCGGCGCGTCCAGGTACAGCGGCACCTTCATCATCCCGACGAGCCGCCTCCAGATCCGCGGGTTTTCCTCCTCCGTGAACTCCTCCGTGCTCGTCAGCGTGTACTCCGGCCCCTCCGCGCCCACCTTCATGAGCGCGTCGTCCCGCATCGCCACGAGCCCCGCCGTGTTGTTTTCGCGGCTCGCCGTGGTGAAATCCCACGCAATCTGAAGATCCTTCCGCGGGATCCCCGCTTTCTCCAGCCGCGCGAAGATATCGCCGTAAAGCTCGCGCCGCCTCTCGACCGAAGGCTCACACGACCCCGTCCCGTCCCGGAGCGCCTGAAACGCCGGGGACGGCGCAATGGTTTTGCCGCCCGCGTCCACCACGTTCCGGATCGCCACGATGTACCGCCGCGCGTCCGCGAGACGCACGACCGGCCGCACGAGCAGCGCACGCTCCTCGTCCGCCTCCGTCACGAGGCTTTGATCGAGCTCCGAGAAATGAGGCACCCGCTCGCCCGTCTCCGCATCCAGAATCACGGTTGGCGACGTGTCCGACAGCGAGAGCTCGATCGAATCCTGCGTCGGCAATCCCGTGATCGTCGCACCCGGCAGGTGCGTCAACGCCGGCTGCCCCGGGGAAAACCCATCACTCGGCGCCCACCATTCCGGATCCAGCGGCCCGTGGCCCGCCGCGACCGGGAGTGTCGTCGCGCCGAACGCCACGCGTTTCCCCGTCGGCCTGCTCGTATCGTCCTCGAGCCACACGTTCGAGGGGAACGGATAGCCGCATTGCGTCGGGACCAGCGGATCACAATCGGCCCCGAGCAGCTTCGGTGCGCCTGCGGGCGGCGAGATCGTCGGACAATCAAGCGGCTCCTCGGCGTTCGAGGAACATGCGACCGAACCGAGCCCGAGGCCCACGACGATCGCGGCCCGGACGAGGAGGAAGAGCGAGCGCTTCATCAGCCCTACTCTATCAGGAAATCAGGGCGTCCCGGCATTTCCTCGCCGCCCGCCCCACGGAGGACCGTGCTTTCCGTGCGCTCTTCCTGTAGAATTGTCGTCGTATGAAGGAAAAGGAGCCGCCCGTACCCAAGGAGCGCGCCGAGACCACGCGGCAGGCGCTGCTCGAAGCATTGCGGTCCGGTCGATCCACGGCGCGCGCGCTCGCCATCTCGCTCGGGCTCCGCGAGAAGGACGTACTCGCCCACCTCGAACACGTCGCCCGCTCGCTCGCCGGGCAAGGCAGCGCCCTCGGCGTGAGCCCCGCGACCTGCCTCGGCTGTGGATACGTCTTCGAGGATCGCCGCGCCTTCGGCCGCCCGAGCCGCTGCCCGCGTTGCAAAGGCGAGCGGATCGAAGCGCCGAAATTCTTCGTCGAGCCCTGAATCAGACGATGACGCCGTCGAGCTTCGCGCCCGGGAACCGCGCGCCGGCGAGCTTTGCGCCCGTGAAATCCGCGCCGCGCAGATCGCAGTGCTCGAAATCGGCGCCCGAGAGATCCGCGTCACGGAAGCTCGCGCCCGTGAAGTCCGTGCGCGAGAAATCCGAGCCGGCGAGCTTCGCGCCGTCGAAACGCGCGCCGGCCATGAACGAGTCGGTGTAATTGCCGTGCGAGAGATCAGCGCCGGAGAAATCCACCTTCTCCGCGATCATGCTGCAGCCGCTCGCCCAGGGCAGGCGCGCTTTTTTCGCGTCGAAATCGGGCGGGAGCCGATGGCGTTGCAAGCTCGCCTGATCGTCCCGCTTCCCTCCCGACCCGCCGGCATACACGGCCATGACCAGGCCACTCGCCTCCAGCGAATGGAACACTCCGCCCGCGCCGCCGGCATCCAGGAACTTCTTGTGTTTGGCGACGAGCTTCTTCCATTGCGCTGGCGTCATCGGCACGCTCGACTCCGCGAGGCTCCGCATGAGGCCACGCTCGAGGTTTCCCGCGGGCGCGCCGGGCTGATCGGAAAGCGGGAACAACCGCGCAAGATCGGCCGCTTCCTTGCGCGGCGGCGCCTTCGCGGGCTTCGCTTCTTTTGCCTCGGCCTTCGCGGCCGGCGCCGCTTTCCCTTGTTTCAAGGCGACGAGCGCATCCTCCCCGAGCACCTTCACGCCAAGCTGCTCCGCCTTCGCCAGCTTGCTCCCGGCCTTGGCCCCTGCAATGAGGTAATCGGTCTTCTTCCCGACCGAATCCGACAGCACCGCCCCGTGCGCCACGAGCAGCTTCTCCGCCTCCGCGCGCATCATCGTCCCCAGCGTGCCCGTCAGCACGACGTTCTTGCCCTGGAAATCGACGACGTCCCCACCCGACGCCTCGTCGCTCCCCGGCTGCAGCCGAACCGGTTCGATATGCGCGAAGTGCGGCAGATCCGCATTGAGCGGCGTCGTTTGTGTTGCCGCGGCGAGATCCTCGGCCCGCGCGATCGAGAGCCCCATCGCCGTCGCGACGAACACGTCCCCCTCGTGGGAAAGACACACGTAGGGGACCCATATGTTCTCCTCGCGCAGCGCCTCGCAGGTATTCTCGAAAACGAAGCAACGCGGCGCCGCGTCCTCCTCGATGCGAAGGACGTGCGCCGTTCCCGTGACGAGGACCGAAGCGCCGTTTTTCCTGACGACCCCCTCCCAAACTCCCTCGGGGGCCAGGTTTTGCGCGATCGGGCAAGGCGTCGCGCTCGGGGCGGTCGCGGCAACGCGGACGACGGCCCCGAGGGTGGGGATGACCCAGGCAGAGCCGTCCGGGAGCGGAATCACATGCCTGATGCTACCGATGCCCTGCCGGCTGCCCATCTTGTCGAGGGTTCCATCCGGACGAACCCTCCACACGTATCGGAGGCTCGTCGCCCATATCGTGCCGTCCTCGCCGGCATGCACGGTTCGAATATCCTCGCCCTCGAGGTCCGGATGGACGAGCGACCACGACCCTCCCGCCTCCGTGCGGACGAAAAGCCCGTCCTTTCCTCCGGCGAAGACCCGTCCATCCGGCCCGATCGCCACGCCCACCGCGCTCTTGATCCCGTGCTTCGCCCCGAAACGTGTCACCTCGCCCGAGCGCTCGCGCAGGACCAATCCCTTGGCCGTGCCGATCCACACGTTCCCCGCGCTATCCACGGCGATCGATTTCGCGACGGCGCCCCCGCTCACCGCTCCGACCTCGAACACGGGCGTGACCTCGCCGTTCCGCGAAACCGCGGCGAGGAGCAGCGGGGTCAGCACATACACGCCTCCCTCGGCGCGGGGCACGATGCCTATCGCGGATTCCAGCGACGTTCCCAGGACGAACGAGCGGCGAACAGGAAACACATGCGCGAACCGCGGCCGTTTCGTCCTCGGTTCGTCTTCACATTGCCTCCACGTGGGCCCGGACCAAGCACGCGACGCGAAATGTCCTAGCTTCGAGATGTTCGGCGCGAGCCGCTTCGGCAAGAAAGCGACGAACTCCGCCGTGTCCCCCATCGGATTGCGATTGCGCCCGGAGCCGCGCTGCTTCACGAGGACGTCCGCGACGAGGACGGGGAGCTTCTTCTTTTTGTCGAACTCGAACTTCATCTTCCAAAGGGTCTGGATCTCGCGGGCGAGGGGCGTGCATTCGTAGCCGAACGTCTCGCCCGCAGGCGCCTCGCATTCCAGCACGGCCTCGTCGAAGAGCCGGACCACGAAGCCGTGATCCCACGCGATCGGCGCATCAGGGTGAATGCTCTTCACGTGGAATCGCGCCTCGACGAAGGGACCTTCCTCGTCGAAGAAGCGCACCGCCGTCTCGATATTCGGCCCGAGCGCGAGGGCGCGCCGCTCGGCCTCGTCGCGCGTCCACTCCCGGTAGGATCGAATGCTCACATCGTAGAGATCGCTGCCCACGAAATTGCATTCGCCCAGCACGCACGCGGCGTCAAGCTGTATACTCGGCTCATCGTGCGACGCTCCTTCCTCCTCGCCGCACTCACGACCGCCGCCACGGCCTGCGCCACACCCACGCCCTCCGAGCCACGCGTGGCGGCGCCGGCGGCGACCACGAACACCCCCGCCGATCCCGCCCCCGAGACCACGCCTGCAGCCGAAGCTCCCGACGCCGCCTGCCCGCCCGGCAAGGCCGAGGACGAGAACGAGCCCGCGTGCGTGTACGCCGCGATCGTGAAGAGAATCCCCCGGCGGCTCGATATCGATCGGGCGATCGAGCCCTACGCGGGCAACATCATGGAGGTCAAGAAGGCGTACGACGACGATTTCGCCGTGGTCCACAGCCTCAGCAGCGAATTCGATTGGCTCGCCGTGCGCCCCGAGCCCCGCGTCGTTTCGATCCGCGCGCGCATCCAGCAAGCCGCCCTTTACGACGTCCTGCGTCAGCGCCTCGCGGGCGCCGAGCCGCCCCGCGTAAAACTCTACACCGACAAAGAAGAAGAGTTGCTCGACAAGGCCGCGACGAGCGGCGATCCGAACCTCGCTTCCATGTCGCAGGAGCTCCGCCGGAGGCGCGAGGAGATGTTCCAGTCCGCGCGGGAAAACTGGCTCCAGGCGACCGAGGCCGCCCTGGTCCGCCATTACGCCGACGCGTTGCTCCGGGCGAGGGCGTGGAGCATCCAAACACCCGAGATCGACCGCGCCCGAGCGCGGATCCGCCACTGGTCCGAGCTCCTCGGCGACGCCAAGATCAAGGCGTACACCGAGGGGCTCGTCGATCCCGCGAACGGAAAGCCGTTCGTGTATACGCCCGGGGCCCTCGAAACCCCCTGACGCGTGTTCACATCTCGAGCGTGAGGCCCACGGTCCAGGTCGAGGTGCCGACCTTCATTTGATTCGCGCCGAGGCCGAGGTTCTGGTTCGTCCACTCGCCGAAAAGGTGCACGTGGTTGATGCCCGACTCCTGATCGAGCGCGGCCATCGAGCGGCGGCCGAGCCAGTCGAGCGCGAGCATGCCGCCGAGCGCCCAGTGCACGCCATAACTGAATCCGCGGCCCTTGACGGCGTCATCGCCGGTCCCGACCTCTGCCGTTTCATCCCCGACGTCGACCCACCAGAGGCCCGCACCGAAGCCGATCTTGCCATAAGGAATGATCGGAATCCCGGTGCGGCGGAAGAGCTCGTCGAAGCGGAGCACGGCCGAGAGGTGCATCGGGAGAATGGTGAGCGACGTCTCGCCCACGCGCCGATCGTCATAATAATACGCCCCGTCGGGCGCGTCGTACGTCCCCTCGCGGAAGGCCTTGCCCGACGCCGAGGTGTATCCCAGGCCGATGCCAGGTCCGAGCGAGCCGACCCAGGGAATGCGCAGCGCTTGCCAATCGAACTCGGCGCCGAAATGGAACCGGCCCTTGTCGCCGAAGAACTTGCTGTACGGGCCATCGCCGCCGAACTCGTCGTCGACGGCCGGATAATAAGGGCCAAAGCGGAGCTCGAGCGCGAACCGCTGAGGGCTGCCCTGCTGCACGCTCCCGCGCTCGCTCTGTCGCCAGTTCGAATCGCGGATCCGCCTCGTCGTTTGCGCCTCCGCGCCCTCGGCGGCGAGCAGCGCGGCGAGGGCGACGAGCGCCGAAGCGAAAATCTTCGTCCGCATCACGACGCCCCCTCGCTGCCGGCGCCGCGTCCGCCTCTTTGCGGTCTCCTGCGCCGTCGCAAGCCGAACGCGACCGCGGACAGGGCGACCGCGCCGCCGAAGAGCCCCGCGGCCCGGGAGCTGGGCGAAGCCGAAGCGGAGCAGAGGCCACCGCCCTTGCCGCCGAGCTGATTGTAGACCTCGAAGAAATCGTCGACCGGGATGGGCGCCACGCAGTGCACCTCGGACAGCGGTCCAACATTGCCACGGGTATCCTTGGCCGCCACGGCGACCGCGTAGGTGACGCCGTTCTCCAGATCGGAGACCTTGCTGGTGGTGCCACAAGGCGTCCACGTGGGATCGGGCCGCTGCCCCGCGGCGAAGGGGCTCGTGCACGTCGCGCTCTCGCTCCCGCCCGCGCCCCCGCTCCCCCCCGCGCCGCCCGCGCCCCCGCTCCCGCCCGCGCCCCCGCTCCCCCCCGCGCCGCCATTGATGGTCTGACCGCTCGGGAAGAGGGCGTTTCCTTTGGCGCAATACACGGCGACGCCCGCGAAATCGGTGTCCGTCGGAGGATCGAAGTCGACCTCGAAGCCACCGTCCCCCTGCGTCAGGGACACGTTCTTCGGGGCAGCGGGCCCCCAGAGGTCGAGTTTCGTCTTCGACCACGTCGCGCTGGCGACCACCGAGCCGCTCCCGAAGAGCATGAAATGCACCGCGAGCGCCTTCTCCGCCCCCGTGATGCTGTTCTCCGCGCAGGCCTGGACGTCGGGGTCCTGATCGACGGCCACCATCTCCTGCGCCGTCAGCACGACCTTCCCGATGTTGTCCTTGGGGTTCGCTTGAGGGAGCTCCGATGGATTGAGCTGAAAGCATTGAGGCGCGGCGCCGGTGCGTTGCATCGGATCCTTGCAATCGATCCCTGCCGTCGTCGTGCCCCAGACCTCGAACGAATACGAGCTCGTGAACCCCGAGAACGTGAGGTTGAAGGTGAAGGTGTCCTCGGGGTCCAGGCACTCCTCGCGGTTGATGTCCCAGGGCGTGGCCGTATGGTCCGATTGGGGCGTCCGGACGACGGGCTGCTGCGACTGGAGCGCCACCGTCTGCGCCTCCGCCGCGCCGCTCGTGAGCCCCCCCGCCGCGACCAAAAGCGCTGCCCACGCCGAGCGAAACATGCGCCGCCTCCCGTCCAAAAGACCCGACGAAGCTGTATCCATCCCGCGTGTTTGAGCACAGCTCGTGCCACGGAGCAAATCCTGCTGCGCGCGGGCGATTCCATCCGGACGGAGCCCTCCGCGTGACGAGTTGGCCGGACGGATGCGCCACGCGTGACAAGTTGACAACACGCGCGAGGGCCTGTGGCGGATGCCGCGGGGGACGTGTAGGGTCGCGGCCGCGAGGAGGCTCGATTCCATGACCGTCTCAGCGATCTTCGATCCCGCGCGCTGGCGCGAGGTGCCGGGTTTTTCGTTCACGGACATCACCTACCACCGCGCCGTGGACCAGGGCACCGTGCGTATCGCTTTCCACCGGCCCGAGGTGCGCAACGCGTTTCGGCCGAAGACGGTGGACGAGCTCTACACGGCGCTCGAGCACGCGCGGATCACGTCGGACGTGGGCTGCGTGCTCATCACGGGCAACGGCCCCTCGCCGAAGGACGGCGGCTGGGCCTTCTGCTCGGGCGGCGATCAACGAATTCGCGGCAAGGATGGGTACAAATACGAGGGGAGCGAGGCCGGCGAGGTGGACGCGGCGCGCCTCGGCCGACTGCACATCCTGGAGGTGCAGCGTCTCATTCGTTTCATGCCGAAGGTCGTGATCGCCGTCGTGCCGGGCTGGGCCGTGGGCGGCGGGCACAGCCTGCACGTCGTCTGCGACATGACGCTCGCGAGCCGGGAGCACGCGCGGTTCAAGCAGACGGATCCCGACGTGGCGAGCTTTGACAGCGGCTACGGATCGGCGCTGCTCGCGCGTCAGGTCGGGCAGAAGAAGGCGCGGGAGATCTTCTTCCTCGGCCTCGATTACACGGCGGAGCAGGCTGCGGCGATGGGGATGGTGAACGCCGCCGTGCCGCACGAGGACCTGGAGAAGGTGGCGCTCGAATGGGGCGCGCTCATCAACGGCAAGAGCCCGACCGCGATGCGAATGCTGAAATACGGCTTCAACCTCCCGGACGAGGGCCTCGTGGGCCAGCAGCTCTTCGCCGGCGAGGCGACGCGGCTCGCCTACGGCACCGAGGAGGCCGAAGAGGGCCGCGACGCGTTCCTGGAAAAGCGCAAACCCGATTACAAGAAATTCCCCTGGCATTATTGACGGCGCGTCACGGCGCGTTCGTCGCGAAAAACGTATCCCCAGTTGCCACAGTCGCGCTCGCCCGGTCGTCCTGAACACGAACAGCCGGGCTCGGGCCTGCCCCGACATCGGGAGCCGGGCGCCCACCATGGCCTACCAAGGCGACCGTCTCGTTACGGTATACTACCCTTTCACGCCACGTGGCCGAACCTCCCGTCCCGACCGCATCCCCGTCCTTGCCGCACGAAGGCCCGAGCCAGGGGACCGTCGCGACGAACCGGGACAAAGCGCGCCACGCCGCCGCGTCGTCGCTCCTCGGCATCGCCCTCAGCCGGGCCGAGGTCGAGCGCGTCGTGCTCCTGTCGACGCTGCTCTTCCTGTCCGCCCTCTTGCTCGTCGTCGGCCGCACCGCGCGCGACGCGCTCTTTTTGACGCGTTTTCCCGTCACGTGGATCGCGCCGATGTGGATGGCGTACGGCGTGGTCTCGGCCGTCGTGGCCTTCGGCTACGAGCGCGGGCTCCGGAAGCTGCCGCGCGCGCGTTTCGGCGCGGTGTTCGCGCTCGGCGCGGCCGCGAGTTACGTCCTGCTCCGCGTGCTCATCGGCGAGGACATCGGGCCCGCGTACCTGATCTTCGCGATCTGGGCCGACGTCATCGCGAACCTGACCGGCATGCTCGCCTGGAGCATCGCGCAGGACCTCTACGACGCGCGCAGCGCCCGGCGGATCTTCGGGTTGATCGGCGCGGGGCACATCGCGGGCACGGTGGTCTCGGGCCTCGGCGCGGGCGCGATCGCGCCCATCATCGGCGCGGAAAACCTCATCTTCGTGCTCGTCGCGGCCCTGCTCGGCGTGGCCCTCCTCTGCCGCATCGTCGCGCGAAGGCACGGCACGACCTCGCGGAGCCGCGCCGACGATCGGCCGAACGCGCAAAAGCAAGAGCAGACGCCGCTCTTCAACTCGCGGTACGTCGGCGCCCTCGCCGTGACGATCCTGGTCGTCTACACGATCCTCACGGTCGGCGATTACCAGTTCAAGGCGATCGCCCGCACGTCGTACCCGGACCGCGATTCGCTCGCGCGGTTCATGGGCACGTTTTACGGCGTCATCGGGATCGTCGGGCTCTTCGTCCAGCTCGTGGTCACGCCGCGGATGCTCGATCGCGCGGGCGTGCTCGGCGGCGCGGCCACGATGCCCATCGCGTTCCTCGCGAGCACGACGCTGCTCCTCGCCTTCCCCTCGATGCCGCTCGCGGCGGTGCTCAAGGCGAGCGACAACGCGCTGCAGTTCTCGATCTTCGACGTGACGCTGCAGATCCTGTTCTTCCCGTTCCCCGCGGCGCTCCGGGATCGGGTGCGAACGCTCGCGTCCGCGATCATGAAGCCTCTCGGCTGCGGCGTCGGCGCGGCGCTGCTGCTCGCGTTCAGCCCCTCGGCGAACGAAGCACAGCCGGGAGCTTCGCTCATCACGGCCGCGGCGAAACTCGGCTACGTGACGCTGCCGATCGGCCTCACGATCCTGCCGCTCCTGCTCACGGTGCGGCGCGGCTACGTGGAGGCGATGCAGGGGACGCTCCTGCGCGGCAAGCTCACGCCGGAGATGCCCCAGCGCGGCGGCAGGGCCGTGGCCGCGCTCGCGGGGGCGCTGTCGAGCCTCGATGCGCCGCAGGTGCTCTTCGCCCTCGATCGGCTGCGGCAGCTCGATCCGGCGCGCGTCCGCGAGGCGCTGCCCGCGCTCACGCGGCACGTCTCGTCGCGCGTGCGGGCCGCGGCGCTCCGCACCTCCCGCGCCGTGGGGCACCCCGACGCCGCGACGCTGGCCCGCGAACGGCTCGAAGATACCGATCCCGAGGTCCGAGGCATCGCGGTCGAGCTCCTGGCGAACGCGCTCGGCGAAGACGCACACGAGGAGCTTTGCGCGCTCGCGACGCGAGGGGGTGACGAGGCCGTGCGGGCCGCGTCGATCGCGGCGCTGCTCCGTCACGGCGGGCTCGGCGGGATGCTGGAAGGCGCGCCGAGGCTGCGAGATCTGCTCGACAGCGAGGATCCCGCCGAGCGCGTGACGGCCGCGCGGGTGCTTGGTTTGGTGGGACAACCGCAGCTCGAACGCGCGGTCGCGCGGCTGCTCGCCGACGCAGATCCGGCCGTCAGAAAGGCTGCGCTCTCGGCCTCGGCGACGGTAGCCGCGCCGAAGCTCTTGCCGCTCCTCTGCGAAGCGCTCGCCGATCACACGCTCGGGAAGGCCGCGTCGAATGCCATCGTGGCGCTCGGCGATCGCGCGATCCCGCGGCTCGTGGCGACGCTCTCCGATCCGGGTGCGGATGCGACCGTGCGCCTCGCGATCCCACGACTTTTCTCGCGGATCGGCACGAGCGCCGCACTCGCCGCGCTGCTCGATCGGGTGGACGAACCGGACGACCGGGTCAGGCAGAAGGTGCTCGCCTCTGCCTCGCGGCTGCGCCTCGCGCTTGGTGCGCCGCCTGCGCCGCTCGAGCCCATCCGCGAGCGCATCGAACGCGAAGCCCAGACGCACGAGCGCGAGCGTGACGCCTACCTCCTGGTCCGCCCTCGCCTCGCGCGCCCGCTGCTCGACGCGCACGTCGAGCGCCGCCTGCGCAAGGGCCTCATCCGCATCCTGCGCCTCTGCGAGCTCGTCTACCCGCGCGAGGTCGTGGCCGGCGTGCGGACGCACGTCTTCGGCAAGGATCGCTCGCTCCGGGCGAACGCCTTCGAGGTGCTCGAATCGCTGCTCGATCGCCGGCGCGGCGCGCGGCTCGTCGCGCTCTTCGAGCGCTACCTGGAGCTCGCCGAGGGCCTGCCGCGCGGCGGCGCGGCTCCGAGCACGGACGACGTCGTGACCTTCGTGCGATCCGAGCTCCAGTCGAACGACCCGTACCGCGCCGCGCTCGTGCTCGAAGCGGTCGCGGCGCACCGGATCGAGGCGTGCGCGAAGGACGCGCTCGTCGCGCTCGACGCGCCCGATCCGCTCGTGCGCGAGGCTGCGGCGATCGCGGTGGTCGAGACGCGTGCCGAGGGCGCGGAGGAAAAACTCCGGGCCCTTTCGGCGGATCCGGATCGGGTCGTCGCGCGGTGGGCTGCGTACTTTGCGAGGACGGGGCGGAGCGGGATCGACGCGGGAGACGGCATGTACACGACGATCGAAAAAGTCCTCTTTTTGCAGCGTGTCCCGATCCTCTCGAAGATCTCGGGCGATGAGCTCGTGGGCCTTGCGCGGACCTCGGAGGTGCTCGGCCTGCCGCGCGGCGAGGTGATCTTCCGGCAAGGCGATTCGGGCGCCGCGCTCTACTTCATCATCTCGGGCTCGGTGAGCCTGCGCGTCGAGGGCAAGGAGGTCGTGCGGCTCGGTGCGAACGAAGTCTTCGGCGAGACGTCGATCATCGATCGCGAGCCCCGCGCCGCGACGGCGGTGAGCCTCGAACCCGTGGAGCTCCTGCGCGTGTCGGGCGAGGATTTCAGCGCTGCAGTGCACGACACGGCCGAGATCGCGATGGGCGTCCTGCGCGTGGTGAGCGGCCGGCTACGCGAGGCGGATCGCCGGCTCTCGATGGCGGAAGACGAGCTCGCGCGGCTGCGCAAAAGCTCGAACCCGACGGGAGAAAAACCGCCGCCCGAGGGCGACGCGGCGGCGGCGCGTCGGAGCTGGGACGACGACGAATGAAGCGTCAGGGGCGCTGCGGGGAACGCAGATCCGCCTCGATTTGACGGAGTAGCGCGGCCTCGCGGGCGCGGTTCGGGTGACGCTCGACGAAGGGCGCGAGGTTCGCCCGCACCTCTTCGAGTCGGCCTTGCCGGGCGAGGAAAACCGAGAGGTTGAAGACGGCCTTCGTCGAGTCCGGATCGAGCTCCACGGCCTTGCGGAAGTGCTCTTCCGCCTCGCGCACGCGCCCCGTGTCGAGCATCGCCACCCCGAGCTGCGCGTGCGGCTCGGACCACGTCGGGAGGATCTCGACGGCACGCTCGAACGACGCGATCGACGCGGCGGACTTGCCCTCGTTGAGCAGCGCCGAGCCGTAGTTGTGATGCGCCCGCGCCGACCTCGGCACGACCTCCATCGCCGACGCGAACAGCGTCCGATCGTTCTCCCAGTCCGCGGCGCGGCTCCACGCGAGCGCCAGATTGGCGAGCATCACGGGGCCGAGCACGAGCACGAACGAGCGCAGGTTCGCCGGCTCCACCTTCGGCCGCTTCTGCGCCGCGCGCTTCTTCCCCTTCCCCGCGGATGCTGCGGGGAAAACGAGCCCCCCCGGCGTTCGCTCCAGCATCCACTCGCCGATCCGCGCAACCATGAGCGCGAAGCCCGCGGCCGGCAGATAAAGCAGCCGCTCGGCGAAGATCGTCGGCAGCACGAAGGGGAGCTGACTCATGACGATCCACGGCACGAGCACCATCACGGCCGCGAGCGCGAAGAGCGGCTCTCGCCGGCGCAGGCGGATCGAAAGCACGACGAGTCCCACGAGCACGAGCGCCCCGACGAGGACAGGCAGCGCGAACGGGCTGTGCTCGGGCAGGATCGCGGCGTACGAGTAGTCCGCCGACAAACCCACGGGCAGGACGATCTTGCCGAGCGCCATGGCAAACAGCCGCAGCGAGGTAAAGATCCGCGGCCCCCATCCCTCGGCGAGCAGCGGGTTTGCCTGGAGCTCGCGAGAAACCGCGGCGAGCGGCGACGCGAAGGCCACGGTGCGCAACGCGATCACGAGGACCGCCGCGGCGACGAGAGAACCGTACCGCGCCGAAAGGATCCGTGGCGCGCGCCCCGGCGGCGCGAGGAGCCGATCGGCCAGGAAAAGAAACAGCGGAAAGACGATCGCGGACTCCTTGGAGGCGAGCGCCCCCGCAAACGCGAGCGCCGCCCACAGGCTGCTCCGAGGCTCCTCTGGCTCGTCCGCGCGCCCCGCGACGAACCACGCGAGCCACCCTAGCCCTGCCGCCATCACGTCCGCGCGCCCCACGAGCCCCACCACGGCCTCCGTGTTGACGCCGAGCACGCCGAACACCATCGCCGCGACGACGGCGAACGTCGTCCGCCCCGTGTGCCGCGAAAGCGCGAGCGCGAGCACCACCGACGTCGCCGCGTGCAAGAGGAGGTTCGTCTCGTGAAACCCGCCCGTGATGTGCTTGTTCAGCCAGAACGAGAGCACGACGAGCGGCCGCCACGTCCCCGGCCCCTCGCCCGGCGGACGCCCCCAGAAATCCGAGCCGAAGAGCGCCCCGAGATCGAGGTCGCCCTGCACGACCGGGTTCTCCTGGATCGCGCCGCGATCATCGAAGACGAAGCCCGCGCCGATCGCGCGCGCATGCCCGAAGAAGGCAGCCGCCGCGACGAGCGCGAGCGCGCCGCGGGACAGAGCTGCCTTCGCTCGGGTCATGGTCCTACTTGATGATGCGCGCCTGAACGGTACCCGCACGCAGATCGTCGCGCAGGACGAGCTCGTAGCGGTTCGAGTCGAGGCTACCCGACCGCAGCACGAAGATGATCGCCTGCGCCCGCCGATCGCTGAGGTCCGCGCTCACGCCCTTCGTGCCGAGCGAGACGCTGACCTGCTCGATCTTCGGGTTCGCGCGCATCGTCGCCGCGATCTCCTCGAGCGCCGCTTGCCCCTCGGGCGTGAGCTGATCGCCCGTGCTGAACTTGATCGGCGGTTTGATCTCGAACGATTCTCCCTTGAGCCGCGCGTACTTCGGGCAGCCCTCGGGCGCCGGCCCCGGCTCCACGGGGCACTTGTCCACGGGCTCCGGGAGCTGATCGTTGTCGACGTCCGGACAACCGTTCGCCTCGGCGCTCGCGTGCTTGACGCCCGGGCTCTGCGGGCAAGCGTCCTCTTCGTCGATGATGTTGTCGCCGTCCTTGTCGCTCGACGGACAGCCGCGCTTCTTCGGATCCGCGTTCTCGGGCCCCGCCTCGGCAGGGCAGGCGTCTTCGGCGTCGGGGATCTTGTCGAGGTCGCCATCCGGCGGCCCCTTGGGCGCGACCGGCTTGGGCCGTCCCCCGCCGACGTACGCGAGGCTCAGGACCCCGCGGAAGCCCGGCGCGCCCGCGGCGCCGCCGAACCCGGGCCCGCCGCTCACACCGATCTGCATCCCGCCGAACGCCATGCGCACCGATGCGAGCGGCTCGATCTGCAGATCGATCGAGCTCGGAGGATCCTTGCCCGCGTCCACGGACGCGTGGGTCTGGTTGAACATCGCGAAGCTCGGCTCGAGCCCGACCCACAGAAACGACGCGGCGCGGAACTGCGCGGCGCACGCGAGCGCGATCCGCTCGCCGTCGGAGCCGGCGACATCGATGAAGAACAGGGGCGACACGAACGCCGTGCAACCCCACCGCAGCCGGTCCTTCTCGCTCGCAATGCCGAGATCCACCTCGGCGCGAAGCCTCTTGTCCGAGAGGAACGACGCCGTTGACCCGACAGGCGCCCAGAACCGTGCGCCCGCGACGAACGTGAAGGCCTTCGTGTCGACCGGACGGAAATGGAGACCTGCACGGAGATCTCCGACGCCGAACGTCTCGGACTGACGGATGAGGACGCCGTACTTGTCGAACGGCTCGTCGCCGTTGATGAAGAGCGCGACGGGGAGCGCGAGGTCGACGGTGAGCCAGGGCAGCGGCGTGATCGAGCCGCCGACGTGCGCGAGCAGCGCGTTTTTGACGGGCGTCGCCGCGACGTTCTCGCCGCCTTGCCCATCGACGGTGACGGCCTTGAGCAGCCCCATGCCGTAGTCGAACGACAGGCCGAACGCGAACTCGATGGTGTTCGGGCCCTTCTCGTGAGGTCCGAGCGCACGAAGGAAGGGGCTCTCCGGCGAGGCCGGCTGGAGCTGGTCGATGCGGATGCCCTCGTCGAGACGGGCCTTGTTTTCCTGGGCCGATGAAGCGCCCGCGAGGGAAAAGCCCATCGCGAACGCGAAAAGCCCTGCCCATCCTTGCCGTGCACGCACGGGGCCACCTTACATGCACTGCAGGGGCCGTTGGAACTGGGACCTGCATCGGAACGAAGATCCTGCGCAGGCAGGTTCGCGCCCCGACCTCTGAGCGCCCCGCGGGCCGAGATCACGAGGCGCAGCAACGATCCCGCCCCTCGCCCGTCCAAGGGATCACGGCGCGGAACGACGTTTGCAAGACCGTAGCGACGAGCGCTTCCGCTCTGGCAACTGCTTCGACGAGGTCCCATCATCATGAACGCCATGCGCTTTGCCGAGACGTCGCCCAGCAACGATCGCCCCGCGCCCCGGCCCGCCTTGCCAGGGCGTCGCTTCACTTCTGTCGCGCTGTCGCTCCTCGCGGCAGCACTTTCGTTCACACCTCTGGCAGTCCAAGCGGATACACCCGCGGGCCTGCCCCAGGGCTGGACGAGCGACGCGCCCGAGGAGAACACCGCCCCGAATGCCGCTGGCTTCCAGCCCACGCAAGCCGTGGACGCGCAGGTCAGCGTGTCGGTGTCGGCCGACGAATACGTCGACACGGATCCGGCCGCGCTCAACGATTTCCGCGAGCCGCTCGCGGCCTACGGCACGTGGGTCGACGATGGCACGTACGGCACGGTCTGGGTGCCGAGCGCGAGCGTCGTCGGATCGGACTTCGCGCCGTATCAGACCGCGGGCCACTGGGAGCTCGACGCCGACAGCAACTGGATGTGGGTCAGCGATTACGACTGGGGCTACATCCCGTTCCATTACGGTCGCTGGACCTGGATCGGCGGTCGCGGCTGGGGCTGGATCCCGGGCCGCGTGTATGCGCCCGCGTGGGTCACGTGGCGCATGACGGATTATGGCTACGTCGGCTGGGCTCCGATGGCGCCGACCTGGTACTGGTTCGGCGGCTCCGCGGTGAACGTGTGGGTGACGCCGTCGTCGGCGTTCGTGTTCTGCCCGTCGAGCTACGTCTTCCACCGCCACGTGCACACGTACGTCGTGCGGGATCGTGACGTCGTTCGCCGCATCGGCGCGCATTCGCGCCCGTATCGCCCGGCCCAACCCACGGCGGGCGGCGGTGGCGGCGGCGCAAACGCGCGTTCGTCGTATCGCCCGGCCTCGCCCACGCTCGCCGAGGCGAAGATCCCCTCCGGGGCTGCCCCGGAAAAACGCTCGGCGCCCGATGCGCGCGCGGTCGCTTATTCGCGCCGCAGCACGACGGCGCAGGCGAAGACGATGCCGGCCCCGTCGCGCGGGCTCGTCGCCGCGCCGTCCGTTTCCAGGGCCAACGGCGCGCATGCCGAGGGTCGTGGCGTGCAGGTCGATCGCAGCCCGCGCGGCGAGGTCAGCCCGCGTGACGTGCGTGGCAGCCGCCCCGAGGTGTCCACGCCGAGCGCCTCGCCCTCGCGCCCCGCGGTCGCGCCGTCGAGGCCGGCCGCCTCCTCGCCGAAGCCCTCGCGGCCAGCGACCGAGTCGCGCCCGTCGACCGAGTCGCGTCCCTCGGCCTCGCCGTCGCGGCCGTCGGTCTCGCCCTCGCGTCCCTCGGTCTCGCCGTCGCGGCCCTCGGCCTCGCCCTCGCGACCTTCGATCTCGCCCTCGCGTTCGTCGTCGCCGTCGCGTTCGTCGTCGTCGCCGTCGCGTTCGTTCTCGCCGTCGCCGCGGCGAGGGCGGTAACCCGCTGATCTTGGCCCGTCTCTTGCGAAACCGCCGAACAGGAGCACGCCCGATGCCTTCTTTTCTACGCAACGTGAAGCTTGGTTCACTGACGGTGTGGCCGGCCGTTCTCGGGCTCGTCGCCTGCGTCGGCCTGGGGAGCACCACGACGGGATGCATCATCGTCGACGACGACGATGACGATACGGTGATCATCGACGACGGCCCGCGGCCCTCGGAGGTGCCGATGGAGATGAGCATCGAGACCGATGTCCAGCTCGACGCGGTCCCGGGCGACGGCGTGGGGGTGTTCGTCGAGTACTACTCGAGCGGCGTGTACCGGGTCTGGACGACCTGCGACACGAGCTTCTCCGGCGCGGTTTGCCCGATGGACATCTTCATGTCGGTCGACACGAGCTCGACGATCGACGCCATCACGACGGACGATCTCGAAGGCGCCGACCACGTGAACATCAATGAAGCCGCGGGGACGGTCGATCTGCACGTCGATACGGGCGTGGACTACGACGCGCTCGAGATCAGCACGACGCCCGGCGCGATCCTCCGCCTCGAAGTCCTCATCGACGGCGTGCCGCAGCCGCGCTTCGTGTACTGGTTCGGCAACGGCGTCCTGCACAACGGCGCCCCGACAAGCCCGGTCGACTTCGTCCCGACCGTGCCGTGAACGAAAAAGGCCCGGCCGACACCACGTCGACCGGGCCTTTCCTCTCCCCACCCAGCGCCTTCTACTTGCCCTTCTTCGGTGCCGGCTTGTCCGCGGCCTTCGCGGCCGGTTTGTCCGCGGGCTTCGCCGCCGCATTCGCCGGCTTGCCCTCCGGATCCCAGAGCTCGGGTTCGCCGAGGCTGAGCGTCGCGAGTTGCGGGCCGACCGCATCGCGCGGGCCCACCACGATCACCGTCGCCGACGCCGGATCCACGTGCGTCTTCGCGAGCGCCGTGACCTCCGTGAGCGTCGCGCTCTGCCGCGCGCGGGTCGCCTCGCTGTCGTGCGACGGCGAGAGCCCGAGCCGCGCCAGTGTCGCGAGCCTGCGCGCCGTGCCGCTCACGGTCTCGTAGGTCTGCATGAGGTCGGCGCGATCCTGCGCCTTCGCCTTCTCCAGCTCCTCCGCCGTCGGCCCGGAAGCCGCCATCTTCGTCAGCTCGCTCAGCATCTCCTTCAACGCGACGCCCGTCGCGGGCGTCTCGACCGAGGCGATGGCCCAGAACCCGCCCTTGTTGCGGCTCTCCTGGAACGTCGAGCCCGCGCCGTACGCCCAGTGATGCTCCTCGCGCAGGTTCATGTTGAGCCGCGACGTGAACGAGCCGCCGAGCGCCGTGTTGATGAGCTCGAGCCGCGGCAGCGTGGGATCGTTCGCGGCCACGCCATCGCGCACGACCGCGATGACGGACTGCGGGGCGCCGGGCCGATCGACGAGCACGAGCTTCGGGCGCGCCGAAGCAGCGCGCGGGCCCGGGAAGTCCGCCTGCTTCGGCGCGGCTTTCGCGGGCGGCGCTTTCCAGGCGCCGAGCTGCGCGTCGACGATGTCCGTCACCTCCTTGCGGGAGATGTCGCCGGCCACGACGAGCACCGCGCGATCGGGGCGGAAGCTCTCCGTGTAGAAGCGCTTCACGGTGGGCAGATCGAGCTTCGCCGCCGCTTCGAGCGAGCCATCGGCGGGGTGGCCGTAGGGCGTGTCCGGGCCGAAGAGCACCGCGGCGTTGATCACGCGCGAGACGCTCATCGGCTCGTCGGACCGCTTCTTCAGGTTGTTCTGCCAGAGCTCCGAGACGCGCTTCCACTCCTTCGCGTCGAAGTGCGGCCGCGCGACGACATCGGAGAAGATGCCGAACGCCGCGTTGAAGTTGTTCTTCAGCACCGTGAGCGAAACGACGCTCGCGTCGGCGCTCGTGCCGAGCGCGAGCGTCGCGCCGAGGTCGTTGATGCCGCTCGACACCTCGACGGCGCTGCGCTTGCCGGCGCCCTCGTCGAGCATGTCGGTCGTGATGTGCATCAGGCCGGGCTGGTTCGCCGGATCGGCCGAGGACCCGCCGCGCACGACGAGCACCGCCGACACGAGCGGCAAGCCGTGTTTCTCCACGAGCCAGACCGAGAGGCCGTTCTTGGTCGTGAACGTCTCGACGGCGGGAGGTGTGAACGGACGGCTCGGCGGAAGCTCCGGCTTCGGGCCGAGCAGGTCCACCGCGGATGCCGCTGGCTTCGTCTCGGCGACGGGCGGGGTCGTTTCCTTCGTCGTCGGATCGGCCGGCTGAACCTGCGGCTCGGCGCCGCACGCGGCGAGCGCCGTCACCGCGGCGAGCGAGAGCAAGGCCGACTTCTTGGCAAACCTCACGGGGCACCTCCGGCGCCGTTCGTCTTCTTTTCGGGCTCCACGTGGATGATCACGCGGCCGTTCGGGTCGAGGTGGCTCTTCACGATTCGCTGGAGCGACTCCGGCGTGACGCCGCGGTAGCGCGCGAGATCCTTCTCGGCGAAGCCCGGATCCCCGACGTACGTCTCGTACTGGTTCAGCATGGAAGCGCGCGCGGTGACCGACTGCAGCCGCGAGACGAAGCTCGTCTCGAACTGGTTTTTTGCGCGCGCGATCTCCGCCGCGCTCACGGCCTCGTTCGTGATCTTCTTCATCTCCTCGTCGATCGCGGCTTCGAGCTGGGCGAGGGTCACGCCGGGGCGCGCGATGGCCTCGACGAGGAAGTACGAGCCGAGATCTCCGGACGCTTGGTAGGCCGAGACCTCCTGCGCGATCGCCTTGTCGTAGACGAGCGCCTTGTAGAGCCGGCTCGCCTTGCCGTCGGTGAGGATTACGCTGAGCAGGTCGAGCTCCGCGTCGCCGGGCGCGTACCGCGCGGGGCTGTGCCACGCCATCACGACCTTGCCGAGCTCCACCTTGTCCGTGAGCGTGTCGCGCACGACCTTGTCGAGCTTCACGGGCTTCGCCGGGGGCGCCGCGGGCACGGGCGAGGACGGGATCGAGCCGAACCACTTCTCGATGACCGGCTTGATCTCGGCCGGCGAGAAGTCCCCCGCGACCACGAGCGAGGCGTTGTTCGGAACGTACCAGCGCTTGAAGAAGCCCTTCACGTCGTCCACGGTCGCGGCCTGCAGGTCCTCGTGCGAGCCGATCACCGGGTGGTGGTAGGGATGATCCGCGGGGAAGAGCAGCTCGGGGAGGCGCAACTCGACCTTGCCGTAAGGCTCGTTCTCCGTGCGCTGGCGTCGCTCGTTGCGCACGACCTCGCGCTGGACGTCGAGTTTTTCCTTCGTCATCTCGTCGGCGAGCGAGGAGAAGCGATCGGCCTCGAGCCAGAGCAAGAGCTTCAGCGTGTGCGCAGGGCCGACGTCGAAGTAGTCCGTGCGGTCCTCGCTGGTCCACGCGTTGTTCCAGCCGCCCTCGGACTCCATCCACGTGTCGAACATCTTGGGCGGCGCGCGGCGCGTGCCCATGAACATGAGGTGCTCGAAGAGGTGCGCGAAGCCCGTGCGCTTCGGCTCCTCGAAGCGCGAGCCCACCTTCACCATCGTGTTCACCACGACGAGCGGCAGCGCGTGATCCTCGTGCAGGATCACCGTGAGGCCGTTCGGCAGCGTGTACTTCTCGAACGGGACCTTGATCTCGGCCTTCTGCTCGGCACGAGCAGTCGCGACGAACGAGGGCGAAGCGAGCGGCGCGGCGAACGCGAGCGCAGAGGCGAGGAGCACCGCGGCTCGCGCGCGGCGCTTTCGAAGGGGCGGACGGATCGATCGCATGGCCGGAGAGCGTGCCCCGTCGGCCCGCGATTGCAAGCGGCGAGCGCGGCCAGAGGTGCGGAGAGAAGAACCTAGCGACGGCTTCGCGAGGGGGCCTTCGCGGGCGAGGTCGCCGGCGTGCGCTCGTCCGACGACGAACCGCTCTTCTGGCCCTTCACGACGACGGCGATGCCCACGACGAGGGCGACCAGGAAGAGAACGAAGAAGAAGATCTTCCAGAACGAATACGGCGCCTTGCCGATCACCTCGCCGGTCTGTCCGTTCACGAGGAACTGGTAGGGCTTGTCCTGGTACCGATAGGCCGCGATCCACACGGGCAAGAGCACGTGCTTGAAGGTCACGTACGAGAAGTGGTTGTCGACGTGCAGGTTCCTGTGCTCGTCGCCCGGAACGTCGCTCCCGCAGCGGCTCCGCTGGGTGGAGGCCATGATGGTTTGCCCCGTTTGCCACGCGGGCATGAGATCGATCGCGTAGGACTCGGCGCGCCAGCCGGCGAGGAACTCGGGTCGGTAGGGCGTGAGCTCGCGCGTGTTGAAGGTGCGGAAGTCATCCCCGAGGTTCTCGGGAAGGCCCTTCGAGGCGCACACGATCACGTCGTCGAAGGCGTCGGTGCGACGGCCACGCGCCGGCTCCCAGCGCGTCTTCTGCACCTGCCGCGTCTGACGGTTGCCCTGCTCGTCCGTGTACGTTTCGGTCTCGTAATAATGGTAGCCGGCCTCGGCGGTCCACGAGGAGTCGACGCGCGCGTCGAACGTCCAGTAAGGGACGTACACGCCGGCAAACCCCTCGACCTTGGCCATCTTCTTGAGGTCGTTCGGGCGGAACCAGAGCGAGCCGAGCCACTCTTCGAAGCGATGGTTCGCGTTGTTCTTGTCGACCTTGAAAGGGACGACGGACTCGGGCCGGATCGCCGTGCCCGCGGACTCCTGCGCGAGGACCTGGTGGGAGCGGCAAAACGTGCACGTCGCGGTCTGCTCGCCCGGCGGGACGTTGACCGTCGCGCCGCACTCGCGGCAGCTCACCTGCGCGACCGGCGTGCCGTAGCCACGCGCGGCGAGGCGCATGCCCTCTTCGATCGGGATCTCGCGGACGAGGCCCCCGGTCGCCTGCGGGATGGCCTGCTGAAAGCCGCAATAAGGGCACTTCATGGCCTGCGCGCCGGCGTCGTAGCCGAGCTTCGCGCCGCACTGGCCGCACGGGAACGTGTCGCCCGAAGGCCCCGGATCGAATGCGCTCGTCACCTCTCGTCCTCCGGCGGCGATGTTACAGGGAAGCCCGGCGCAAAGGCCACGCGCGCGAGCTTCGCGTCACGTGGCCTCGACGTCGGCCTCAGGCGTGGGGGCGTGCGAGGGCAGATCGAGGAGGCTTGCTTCACGCTTCTTGCTGATCTCACCCGCGCGCGCGAGGGCGATGCGGAAGAGGACGGGGCCGAGCATCTCGTTGATGACGATCGTGCCGAGGATGAGCGTGGATGCGGCCTGGCCCCACGGCTTGAACGAGTTCGCGACGAGGTTCGCGAGGCCGATCGCGACGCCGGCCTGCGGGAACATGCCGAAGGGGATGCGGGCCGCGACCTCGGGATCGACCTTCGCGACGCGAGCGCCGAAGCGCGCGCCGGCGTAGATGCCCGCCGCGCGGGTGAGCGCCGCCATGGCCGCATAGGGCGCGACCGTGAAGAAGGCGTGCAGGTGTACCTCGGCGCCGACGACCGCGAAGAAGACAGCAAAGGTGGGCATCGCCGCGACCTCGGTCTCGTGGATGACTTCGTGGCCGCTGACGGGGCTGATGTTCTCCAGGAAGAGGCCCGCGGAGAGGCCAACGAGCAGCGGGTCGAGGTGCAGGGCGCCGCCGATCTCGGCGACGACGAAGAGGACGGCGAAAACGAAGAGGCCGATGCGCTGGCCCACACGGCGAATGTAGAGCGCCGAGATGAGGCCGACGGCAATGCCGGTCGCGATGGAGCCGAAGATGTGCACCGCGAGGGCGCCGAAAATCGAGTGCCCGCCCGCGCCGCTTGCCGCAGCCTCGGGCGGGAACACGGCGCGCGCCACGGACTCGGTGAACGAGAAGGCGATGACGACCGCGAGATCCGCGAGCACCACGATCGAGAGGCACATCTCGCTGAGCGGGCCGACCGCGCGCGTCTCCTTGAGGATGCCCATCACGACGGCCGGCGAAAGCGCGCAGAGGACGGTGGCGCAGATGAGCGCGACCGCGAGGCGCTGCGCCGAGGTCATGTCCGCGGTGAAGTCAATGCGCTTGAGGACGAACGCGAAGAGGCCGAAGAGAAGGACGAACTCGGTGAGGAGGCCGAAGATCGAAACGAGGCCGATGCTGCGGATCTTCGGGCGGAGGCGCGCGAAGTTGAGCTCGCATCCGGCGTTCAGTGCGATGAGCCCGACCGCGACCTTCTTCACCAGCGTGAGGTCGCCGAGCATCGACGGCGTGATGAGGCGGAGCACCTCGGGGCCGAAGATCGCGCCGCAAAGGATGAAGCCCGTGAGGTGCGGCAAACGGAGATCGTGGAAGATGTGCCCCGTCTGCATCGCCGCGATCAGCAAAAAGCCAAACGCGAGCGCCGCGCCCGAGCCCGTGATCGTGGCGTCGGCGGGCAAGAAGGAGCGCGCGGCGAAGGAGATGCCGGCGACGAGCGCGAGGACGAGCGCTGCGCGGATCACGCGCTGCCCTCCGGGGTCGTCGTGATGACCGGAGCTTCGTCAACCTGGGGCCTCGGCGCCTCCGGGGCCTGCACGCGGGTGGGCGGGATCGGGGTGAGATCCACGCCGGTGCGCCGGCGCCGCCACTCGAGCATCCGCACCACGACCTCGGTGAGCACGCCGCCGATGATCACGGCGTTGATGGCCCAGCGGACGCGCTCGGGGCCGTAGCCGTGGTACAGCGTCGCCGCGCTGACCATGAGGACGATGGCGCTCGGGCTCTGCGGCGCGAGCGCGAGCGCCAGCATGCGCGCGCTCGGCAGCTCCTTCGGGCCCACGCGCTTCGACCAGATCGCGCCGAGGCGTTTGCCCGCGACGCGCGCGAGGACGAACGCGGTCGCGAGGAGCCAGCCCTGCCACTCGAGCGGCCGCCACGTCGCGCCGACGACGAGAAGGAAGATCAGGTAGATCGGGCGCTCGACGTCGAGGAGCGTCTTCTTCAAACCTTCGAGATCGCGGATCGGGAGGTTCGCGAGCAAGGCGCCCGCGATCGCGCAGACGACGGGGACGCTGAGCGCGAGGTAGCCCGCGACGCCCGCGGAGAGCGCGACCGCGCCGAGCAGGAGCGTGAGCTCCTCGGCCGCGTTGCGCGCGCCGCGCAGGAGGACGTACGTGAGGATGCCGAGCACGCCGCCGAGGCCGAGCGTCAGGAGGAGCCACGCCGACGCCGGCAAGACCCAGCGTGTCGTGTCGTTCTCCGGGCGGAAGAGGATCGCAACGACGCCGAGGAGCGCGAGGCCCGTGACCTCGTCGAGGCTCGTGATCTCGTCGATCATGCGCGCGGCCTTGCGGCCGACGCGGCGCTCCCAGAGCTCCATGCTGATCGGCGCGCTCGGCGCGGCGCAGGCCGCGAGCACGAGGGCGTCACGCGCGAAGGCGTTTCGCTCCCACGGCACACCCATGCCGAGCAGCGCCATGGCGCAGAAGCCCGCGGTCGTGAGCATCGGGACGACGGACTCGAGCACGATGACGGGGCCGAGCGACGCAGGCAGCGCGTCGAGTTTGCGCACGTCGAAGTGCAAGCCCACGATGAACCCGACCCAGCCGAGGCCAAACTCGAACGCGGGCTTGAGGTCGATGAGGACCTGCGGCGTCAAGATGCCCACGCTGTCGAGCGAGAAGACTGCGCCCATCGCAAGGAACGGCACGCCCGCGGAGATGAGGACGGTGACGCCGAAGCGCTGCTCGAGCGCCTTCACCTTCGGCTGCGCGAGGAGCACGGCGAGCCCGAGCGCGCTCGCGAGGCCGATGACGATTCGCAGCCGATCGGGGGGCATGGGCGTTGGAGTATCAGCCAGATCGGCCGTCATGCCTCCCGGAAAGCACGGCTGCGCGCCGCGCCTCACGACCACGCACGCCTTTCCGGGCGTGCGTGATCCTCCGTCAGGAGCGCGTGGTGCGCGGCGCCGGCGTCCGTGATCGACCGCGGCTCGTCGAAGGCGCGCGCGACGGCGCCTCCTGACTCGAAGGCATCGGCGTGACGGAGCGCGCGCGCAGGAGGTTGCCGTCGCACTCGACCTCGACGCCGAGCGCGCGACAGCGTCGTACGAGGCGCTCGAGATCAACGTCGGGCGCGAGGAGCAAACCAGATGGCGGGGACGGATCGATGAAGAGCTCGGAAGCCGGGCGCCGCGTGCGCAAGAGCTCGCGGATCTCCGCGTCCTCGACCCACAAGAAGCCCGCGGCCGGGACGAAGCTCGCGCGGCCGATCACCACGCTCGCCTGGATGAGCATCTGCGAGATGCCCTCGGGGAGCTTCGCGACGGCCTCGATCCGCGCGCGCAGCGCGTCGCTCTCGAGCCCCGCGGAGAGGGCGCGCGCGATCGACGAGGGCGCGAGGAGGAGGTCGACCTTGTCGCCGATACGCGTGATCTCGGCGAACGGGACGAGCGCGAGCACGTGCGCGATCCGCGCCGAGGGGGCGATCTGGAGGATCTGCGTCTCGACGAAATGGCTCGGGGACGGATCGAAGCTCGGCGAGGTGCCCGCGAGCATGGCGCGGCCGCGCGGCGTGAGGCGCAAGGCGGGACCGTCGTCGAGATCGTCGCCGCCGAGGTCGATGATGCCGAGCGCCGGCAAGGACTCGAGCGCGATACGGCGGGTGATCTCGAGGACCTCGGGCGCCTCGTTCGAGGTGCGATCGCCCCAGCGGCGGAGGAGCCGCTCGACGCCGCCGATGCGATCGTCCGCGGCGAGGTAGCCGCGGAGCGAGGCCCACGGCACCCAGCGTCCTTCGCCGAGCTCTTGCAACGCGTCGATGACCATCTCGCGTAGCGCGCCGATCGGGCTCGACTCGCGGCCCTCGGAGGCCGCACGTAACACCTCGCGCTCGGGGCGCGCTTCGTCCCACGCGCCGCCGCGGCGCCACGTGTCGAAGAGGACACGGCCGAGCTCGTGCACGGCGAGTGATCCCGGCGGCGTGGCCGCGGAAGCGGCGGACGGCTCCCACAAACCGATGGCGCGCGAGACCGCAGCCGAGAGCGCGACCATCTCCACGTCGCGGCCGAAGCGCTGGGCGAGACGAACGAGGAGCGAGCGAGGCGTGCCCACGCCAGGACGAACGTCGCTCCCCGGCTCGCGCACGGCGTACGCCAGGCCGAGCGCGAGCATGCCCGGGTCGGGGGCGAAGCGGGCGCGGCGCGGCGCGTGATCTTCTTCGAGGACGAACGATCGGATCTGCGCGCGGCGCGCCTCGCGGGCCTTGCGGCGCTCGGCGCCGACGATGTTCGCGATCTCGGTCGGGATGACGTGGCGGTTCGGGTGGATCGGGATCAGGAAGGCGCGGCGCTCGAGCGCGAAGCCCGCGCCTCGCCGGCTGGCGGTGATGCCCGTGGCGCCGCGCAGGCGCATGGGCTCACGCTCGAGGTCGAGCAGCTCCTGCGTGTCGACCTCACCGCCGACGGCCTCGATCGCTTCGAGCAACCGACGCTCGACCGGCGCGAGCCGCTCGACCTCCGACTGCAAGCGCGCCGTGTCGCAGAGCGTCTCCCATGCGGCTTCGAGCGAGAGCGCGATCGGCGGCGTGGCCGGACGGCCGAGGTAGTGCGCGGCCACGGCGCTGACCGTTTCGAAGGACGCCTGCGAGAGGAGCGCGCGGAGGGCGCGCGGGTCCTCGCTCTCCCAGGACTTGAGCTGCACGAGGAACGCGGTTGGCAGGACGAGCTCGATGCCTTCGTCGATCTTGCGCGCGTACACCACGCCACGCGCGACGAGCGGCTCTAGCCCCGAGGGCAGCGTCGGCACGACGAGCGCGCCGCCGGCCTCGGCGATCCGGTGCAAGAGCTCCCGGCTCGACGCCTGCAGGCGCGACGGATCACGCACGTCGGGGATGCCGACGAGCGCGCGGGCGACCTGCGATGGAGCGTCGATGCGCTTCTGCGTATCGATGCGTATGCCGAGGCGCCGGATGAGCGCCGCGAGCTCGGAGTCGGGGAGCGCGCGGAGGATGTGATCGAGCCGGCGGGGCGATCCGCCTCCGGTCTCGTCGGACGCGGGCTCGGGGTCCAAAGCGCGCGAGGCGCGTTGTCCCTTCGAGGCACCGTGTGCAGGTTCCAGAGCGGCTTCGCCGTGTCGTCCGCCGATGGAGGTCATGACATCACCGACATGGGAGGAGGGTTTTCGGATGCGTCAACTCGCTTCACGTCCAACGAACGACACTACACGACGAAGTGAACACCGACACCCCCCAATCGGCGCATTTCTGCGTGTCTTCGCGCCGTTTTCGTGCGCATCTCGCGCGCCTCGCATGGGCTCCGCTGCTACCACGACTGGATTTCGACATGGGTTTTTCCGGGAATTTTTTGAGCGTGATCGAAGGCGTCAGGGAACTCCCGATGCGCGCAGGAGATGCCGGACAAGTGATGCGGGACTACGATGGATTCCTGGAGGACAAGCGTGATCCTGCGTGACCCGGTGCATGGGCTCGTCGCGTTCGAAAGTGAAGAAGACTCGATCGTGCCGCGACTCCTCGGCGCACGAGAGATGCAGCGGCTTCGGCGTATCCGCCAGCTCGGGCTCACCTCGCTCGCGTACCCGGGCGCGGAGCACACGCGCTTCTCGCACGCGATCGGCGCCGCGCACGTGATGAAACTTCTGCTCGTGCGGCTCAGGCAGATCGATCGAGAGCTGCCGTTCTGGCAACGCGTGACGAGCGAACGCGCGCGCGATGCCATCGCGGCGGCGCTGCTTCACGACGTGGGGCACGGGCCGCTCTCGCATCTGTTCGAGGCTGCGATGCCAGGCGCCGTTGAGCACGAGACATGGACCGCCCGAATCCTGCTCGACCCGGCATGCGAGCTGCACCAGATCCTCGCCGAGGACGACCCGAGCCTGCCGCGACGCGTGGCCGATCTCGTCGCAGGCAAGCACGAGCTGCCCTACCTTGCGCGCGCGGTCAGCGGCACCTTCGACGTCGATCGCTGCGACTACCTCCTGCGCGACGCGCACGCGACAGGCGTGCGCTACGGCGACTACGACCTGCCGTGGCTGCTCCGCAGCCTCCGCTTCAGCGAGCCGAGCGGCCCACCCGGCCACCACGCGCCCTCGCTCGCCATCGACGGGCAGAAGGGCATCGTCGCGATCGAGTCGTTCCTGCTCGCGCGCTACTTCATGTTCCAACAGGTCTACTTTCACAAAGCGACGCGCGCGGCCGAGTGGATGATCGGCGCGATCCTTCGTCGTGCCCTCGCGCTCGTCGTGGATGGCACGCGCCTGCCCGTCCTGCCACCCGCGATCGCCGCCGTCGCCGCCGGGGACGTACCCACGCTCGAGCAGTACCTCGACCTCGACGACCAGGTCCTGCTCGGCGCCATCCACGCGTGGGAGGACGCGAAGGACCCGACGCTGAGTGATCTCTGCCGGAGGCTCCGCGCGCGCTCGCTCTTCAAGACGATCGAGCTATCGCCCGAGGCGCAAGGGGAGGACGAGGGATCCACGAGCCACGCGTTCGGCGCGCTCGACGAGGAGGCGCGAACGAAGGCGCTCGCCGCCGCGCGCGCGATCGCCGCGGAGCAGGGGCTCGATCCGGACCTCTACGTGGGCCTCGACGTCGCGACGGACACGCCGTATGCCGAGGACGACTCGCTGCACGTGGTCTTCCCGAAGGGCAGGCCCCGTCCCCCGTCGGAGGTTTCGTTCTTGCTCGATCGTCTGCGCAACGAGACGCTCACCCGCTGCCGGCTGATCTTCGCCCCGGAGCTGCGCGACGCGATGCGGGAGGCGTTCGTCCGTTGAGCCGCGCGCGCGTCTCTTGGGCGCGCGGCGCGGGCCTCGCCGTGCTGCTCGCGCTCGCAAGCTCGGCCGCGGCCGCGCGCGCCGAGGACGACGGGCCCGACGGCGTGTACGGGCGCCTCGACGGCGACCTCGACATGCGCATCGGGGCCGGCGCCGCGTTCGCCCGCGGAGGCCCCGCGCTCGCCGCGCACGCGTCCCTCCTGTACCTCTCGTCCGCGGGCCTGTACGTGCACTACACGGACGCCCTCGGCACGGACGGCCCGGCGGTCACGCGATCGATCGCGGCCGGCGTGGTGCTCGAGCCGCTCTTCCTCGGCCGCTTCGCGACGAACCTGGAGCGTGGTCCTGCGCGCCTCGACCTCGTCCTCGACTCGTTCGCCCTCGGCATGGGCGCCTTCTGGGAAGCACCGCGTGGAGGCACGTTTGGCGCCGAGCCGGGGTTCGAGTTCTCCATGGGGATCGGCATCCCATTTTTCGCCACGGCCACGGGGCCGATTCTCGGTGTGCGGGGCGCGCTCCGCATCCGGCCGAGCGCGTTCACCGACGCGGGTCCTTTCCGCCTGATCGACCAGGGCGCGCTGCTCTCGGTCACGCTCGCCTGGCGCCACATCGTCCCCGTTCACCTCGTGGACGCGGCCGATCGGCTCGTGCGATGAGCGCCGCCGAGGAGGCCCTGCGGCGCGTCCTCGCCGAGGTCTTCCTCGAAAGCCTTTCCGCGCTCGACCCCGCGCGCCTCGTCGCCGAGGCCTTGCCCCCGCGACCTCCCGAGGGCGCGCGCGTCCGGCTCTTCGCCGCGGGCAAAGCGGCCGCCGCGATGGCACAAGGCGCCCTTTCCCGCTGGGGCGATTCCATCGAGGGCACGCTCGTCGTGACCGTCGACGGCGCGCCCACCGACTTTCGCGGACTCGATCTCCGAAGCGCGCCCGTCGTCCTCCGCGCGGCGCACCCTGTCCCCGACGAACGCAGCGTCGCAGCCGCCCATGCGGCCCTCGCGCAAGTCGATGGCCTCGGCCCCAAGGATTTCGTCCTCGCGTTGATCTCGGGCGGCAGCTCCGCGCTCCTCGTGTTGCCTCCGCCCGGACTCGAGCTCGAGGACGAACGCCGCGTCGTCCGCGCGCTCCTCGAAGGCGGCGCGCCCATCCACGACGTGAACCTCGTCCGCCGCCACCTCTCGCGCATCAAGGGCGGACGCCTCGCTGCCGCGGCAGCGCCCGCGCTCGTGCAGACGCTCGCCCTCTCCGACGTCGTCGGCGGCGCACTCCACGACATCGGCTCCGGCCCCACGGTCCCGGATCCCACGACCGCGGCCGAAGCTCGCGCCGCGCTCGCCCGATACGCGCCGGCAGAGCTCGCCGCGCGCCTCGCCCCTTACCTCGACGACACAACGGAACAACCCTTTCCCACGCGCACCGAGGCTCACCTGCTCGCCGGCCCCGAGGACTTCGCCCGCGTGGCCGCCGCACACCTTTCCGCTGGGGGTTTTTCCGTCCGGATCGACCCACCCGAAGGCGGCGACGCGCGTGATGTGGTGGAAAAACGCCTCGCGCAGGCCGCGGCCCTCGCCCCGGGGAGCGCGATCGTCGTCGCCTGCGAGCCGACGCTCGCCTTACCGCCCGTGCGTGGACGTGGCGGACGCGCGGGCTGGGTCGCGCTGGCTGCCCTGAAAAAACTCCCGCCGGGCGTCGCGCTCCTCTGCGGTGCCTCGGACGGCACCGACGGAAGCTCCTCCGCCGCGGGCGCGGTCGTGAGCTCCGGCGCGGCGGGTGACTTCGATGCAACACGAATCGACGCAGCCCTCGCCGGCTACGACGACGCTCCGATCCACCGTGCCCTCGGCACGGCGATCGACACGGGCCCGACGGGGCAGAACCTCACGGATCTGCACATCCTGGCGCGGGTTTTTCCGGAAAACTGAGGCGGCGCGTCTTACGGCGTGGGAGGGACGACACCCGCCTGGGCATCACCCATCGCGTCGCGAACGGTGTTCGCGAGCGCGCAGCTCAAGGCCTGACGCTTCTGGGCGTTCACGACGCGCTCATCGAGCTGCGCGCCGGCCATCTTGAGCTCCACCTCGGGCGAGCGGCGGATGCGGAGGACGAGCTTGTTGTCCGAAAGCCGCCAGATGCCGACGCGCGACGCATGGGGCACGGCGCGCAAGGCCTCGGACTTCGACATGCCCGCGGGGACCTGGAAGTTCGGCGGCGTCTCGTCGAGGACGACGGCGAAGTACTGCGCGCGGGTGAGCAGATCGACCGCGATCGGAATGTCGTCGCGGACCGCGTCCTCGAAAAAGCTCGTGAGCGCGCGCAGCTTCAGCTCACCCGATGCTTCCTGCGCCTCCCGCACCCAGTCCTCGGAGAGGATACGCATCGCTCGGTACGCGACGCGCAGGTTGTAGGGTTGCGCGGGCGGCGCGCAGCGATCGAGCTCGTTGCAGATCTCGCCGAAGGCGCAATCTCGGGTGAGCTTGCACTCCTTGTCGGAGAGCTGGTTCTTGTTTTCCGCCGTGAACAGGCAGGCGGTGAAACCATCCCGCAACGAATCGTTCGCGGCTTTGCGGATGGCATCCGCGCTCGTGGCCTGGTCGGCGTCGAGGCGGAGGTAGATGCCGGGTTTGTCGCGGAAGTTCCAGGCCTTGAGGATCTCCGTCTCGACGACGTCCGGGGCCGGGTCTTTCGCGAGGTCGACCGTCCAGCGCTCGATCCGGTCACGCAAGGGGAACCAGCGGGGACCGAGCTCGGCGACGACGGCGCGTTGTTTGGCGAGGACGCCGCTTCGTTCGCTCTCGAGGCGGCCTTGGGACCACTTCCACTGGATGATGACCGTAACGGCCATCACGAGGCCGATCCAGGCCCAGACCTTGGGGGCGGGCCAACGCATACGGCCTGCCCCGCGGTCCTGCTTGGACTGGATCAGCGAGGGCAGGCCGCGGGGTCGTTCATCCGCGCTGGGCGGCATGGGGGTAGCTTTCAGCCGCTCTTGGGGAGCTTGGCGACCATGAAGCTGACGTTCGGATAACCGGCGAACGCAGCGGTCTGGAAGACGCTCTTCACGACGATCGCGGGCACGTTCTGATCGACCTGGAGGATGCAGACGCCGGGGAACGGCTTGTTCGGCTGCACCTGCTTCCAGAGCTCGCGCTTGTTCTTCAGGAGGTTGAAGAGCTCGTCGATCTTCTGCATACGGCCGAGCTCCTCGATCGCGCGCGTCGAGCCGGCGAGCGTGCCGTCGACGAGGATCTGGTTGCCGTTCACGGCGACCATCGGCGCGTCGATGATGTCCTCGACGTTTTCGGCCTTCGGCAGCTTGACGTTCTTGTCGACCGTGATCTCACCGGACGCCGAGAAGGACATCAGGAGGAAGATGACGGTGGTGATCAAGAAGTCGATGAAGCTGACCAGGTTCAGCGCGGCGTTGCCGCTCCGCCTGCCGTGTCCCGCTACCTTGTTCCACACGA
Organism: Polyangium jinanense; assembly: GCF_028435265.1. Taxonomy (GTDB): domain Bacteria; phylum Myxococcota_A; class Polyangia; order Polyangiales; family Polyangiaceae; genus Polyangium; species Polyangium jinanense. The sequence continues at coordinate 42,652 of NZ_JAGTJK010000064.1, forward strand.
ACTTCAGCGGGATGTGGTGCATCAACCGCCGGCCAGGCTGGTGGATGACGTGGGCGTGCGGGTTGTGATGTTTCGCCGGAGGTTTGGCGTGGCCACCCATCTCAGGTCTCCTTGCTCAGCGGACGGAGAACGTCATGTTGAAGGCCGGGAGATCCTTCTCCCCAGCCTCAAGCTTCACCTTGCGCTTCGTCGCGTAGAGCGCGTCGAGCACCGCGACGATCTCCTTGAAAGGAGTGCGGTTGTCGGTGTGCATGATCGCCTGATCGAGCTTCTTGTCGCTCGGATCGCGATGGCTGCCGTTGGTGTTCCACTCGGCCTCGATCTTCTTCGCGAGGTCCGAATACCGGATCACGGCGCTGTCACTCGGCGGCGGCTTGGGGACACGCACCTCGCTCACGACGGTCGCGCCCTGCTTCCACACGAGCGCGAAATCGCTCTCGCCGATGTGCAGATTCAGCACCTTCTCGGGCGTCTGCGGCGTGAGTTCCTTGTCGGGGTTCGGCGGCCCAGGCACCTGCGCGTCCGCGTTCATGCGCGAGTTCGTGACCCACACAGCCGTGATCAAGAGGAACGCGATCGTGCACATCAACAGGTCGATGAACGGGACCATGTTGATTTCCGCGTTCGTCGCCTTCTTTTTGCCGCCCTCGCTGCCTACGTCTACGCCACCCATGGGCTGCCTCCTGCGATGCTCGCTCTCGCGAGCGTACTGCGATGGGGACGCATGACGCGCCCCCTACACGCTACCGTTGCCCGCCCTCGTGGGCAGGGCATTGCCCTTTGTACGACAACGGATCTGGGTGAAAGTTTCTCCCGAGATCACGGCGGGGGCGGCGCGGGCGCAGGCGCCGCCCCGGAGGTGGATTTCAGGCAGCCGCCTGGCCCACGGCCGCGACGTTCACCTTCTGGCGGTTCGTCACGACGAGGTTCAGCACCATGACCGACGCCTCGTTGATGTCGTCCTCGAGGTGCTGCGTCTTGCCGTTGAGAATGGCGAAGCCGATGAGGGCGATGATCGCGACGGCGAGGCCGAACGCCGTGCAGTTCATGGCCTCCGAGATGCCTGCCGCGAGAACGCGCGCCTTCTGGCTCGGATCGATCGACTCACCGGAGACGGAGCCGAATGCCATGATGAGACCCGTCACGGTGCCGAGGAGGCCCGAGAGCATCGCGAGGTTCGCGAGGAGGCCGAGGTACGCGGTGTTCTTGCTGAGGCGCGGAAGCTCGCGGAGCGCGGCCTCGTCCATCGCAGCCTGAACTTCCTCGTCCGGACGGTTCACCTTCACGAGGCCAGCCTGCACGATGCGGGCGAGCGGCGCGTTGGCGGCGGAGCACATCTTGACGGCCTTGGCCACGTCACCCGCGAGGATGCACTTCTGCATCGTGGCGAGGAAGACGTCCTTGTTGATCGACGCGCCGAACAGATAGATGGAGCGCTCCACGATGATGCCGATCGTGAGGATCGACCAGAACAAGATGGGCCACATGCCCCATCCACCTTCTTTGAAGTGCTCGTACGCTGCGTGCATTTGTCAGGTCCTCCAGCTTGCCTCGCGTCCGCTCGGGCCGAGGTGTCGCACTCTACATGAAAGCCATTCCGGATCGAATGCGGCAGTTACTGCGACGGTCTTCGTGCGATCGCGCTGGCCGTCGCGGCCTCGCGCCCCGCGCCCCGCTCGTTGCTCTCCGCGTTGAATTCCGCTTCGTTGCATCGCTGGGGAGGGTGCGACTTCGGCCAAGGCATCCAAGCGAACCAGGACGCTAGCCGAGCCGCGCGCCCCAACGCAAGTAGGGTGTTTGGCTTCGTTCCGTCTCGGGTCTCTTCGTAAGCGGTGATCCCGGATGGATCTCGAGATCCCGTGTTCGCGCACGGTCTCGCGTGATCCGGGGCCAGTCTACCCGCCCGCATCCGAACGGGGCAAATGGCCGGTATCCAAGGATCGTCGTCTCCGTCGACCCAGCGCGAATCGGCCCACGTTGAAGCTTCATCGCCCAGGCGACCGGCATCTTCGCGATTCAGACCCTCTCTCGTCAAGCAACATTTGGTCGAGATCGCGCGAGCTACACGGGAAACACCGCACGTTCGCCACGAACTTGGAAGGATCCAGCCTCATCGGACAAAGCCCAAGCAGCCCACGTCTCGCTTCGGCGGGGGCTCCGCTCACACGCGCCGTCTGTCGCTTGCCTGGGAGATCGAGCGACGGCTATAGTCGCGCCCCAACGCGACTTTTGCGCATGGGGCATAACCACGGCTCGTGGCGCTCTGGTGACTAGGTAGGGAGAAAGGGACTGCGAGGATGCGTCACCTGTTCATGTTGGCGTCCGAAGGAGGAGAGGTCGGGATGTGGGGGGCCATCAAGGAGAACCCCACCTTCCTCGTGATGAACCTCGTCGTCTCGGCGATCGTGGTGACGGTCATCATCGAGCGCGCCTACTTCCAGCTCGATCGCTACCGCGTGAACTCCAAGGAGTTCTTCGCCCAGATCAAGAAGCTCGTGGTCGCAGGCAACATCGACCGCGCCATCAAGCTCTGCGACGCCGGCGATTACCCGATCCTGCAGCTCGTCAAGGCCGGCCTCACGCAGGCAAGCAAAGGCGCCGACGAGATCGACGCCGCCCTCAGCGAGAAGCTCTCCGAGCTCAAGCCCGCCGTCGAGAAGCGCGTCGCGCTCCTCTGGTCCCTCGCGAACATCGCCACGCTGATCGGCCTCATCGGCACCGTCAGCGGTCTCATCAAGACCTTCGCCTCGATCTCGGCCCCCGGCCTCTCCGCCGCCGTCAAGCAGCAGATGCTCTCGAACGGCATCGCGGAGGCCATGTACAACACGGCGTTCGGCCTCGGCATCGCCGTGCTCTGCATGATCGCGCACGTCCTGCTCCACACGCGGTCGAAGAACATCCAGCACGATCTGGAGTCGACCACCGAGCGCGTGTTCAACCTGCTGACGATCGCCAAGCCGAACTTCTAGAGCGTCGCCCATGGCCGAGACCCACGACGCTCCGCTCAGCGCCTCGCAGAAATCGCGCATCCGGCGGCTTTCCCAGCCGAAAGATCCGGAGCCGGGCGAGGAGGCGGGTGAGCTCAACATCGTGCCCTTCCTCGACATCATCACGAACGTGATGATGTTCGTGCTCGCCAGCGTCTCGGTCACCTTCATCGCCTCGATCGACACGACCCCGCCCGCGATCGGCGGCAAAGGTCGGAGCGACGTGGCGACGAAGGCGCTGAACCTCTCGGCGTTCATCACGACGCAGGGCATCTCGCTCAAGACCTCGAGCGGCAACGTCGCCCCGGGCTGCCAGGGCATCGGCGCCGGCATCACGATCCCGATGCGCGAGGGCGGCGTGCACGACTTCTCCGCCGTCACGAGCTGCGCGAAGCGGCTCAAGAACGCGGCCCCCGAGTTCAAGGAGGAGACCCAGGTGACCATCACCGCGAACCCGGGCGTCGAGTACGGGACGATCATCGACACGATGGACGCGCTCCGGAAGGACGGCGAAGAAGAGCTCTTCTCGGACGTGCACTTCGGGGTGGCGCGATGAACATCGACGAGACCTTCGAGCCCGAAGCCGGGCAAGACAGCGGCCCGAACGCGCCCCGTCCCGCCCCGCGCCCGCGTCCCGTGCAGGCCCAGAAGGGCAGCATCGTCAAGTACAAGGCAGCCCTTCGAAAGGCGAAGCGCAAGAACGCGCGCGAGCCCGAGATCGACTTCCTCAACATCACGGCGATGCTCGACCTGATGACCATCATCCTGGTCTTCTTGCTGAAGAGCCTCGCCTCGTCGGCCGGCGCGATCCCGCAGTCCGACGACCTGCGCCTGCCGCAATCCGTGATGGTCGGCGAGCCGAGCGACGAGGGCGTGCTCGTGGTCGTCTCGAAGACGCAGATCCTGGTCGGCGAAGAGTCCACCCCCGTCGTGACGCTGCCGAGCCGCGAGCAGCTCGCGCAGTCGGGCATCGAAGCCAAGCACAAGCGCAGCGGCCCGAACGACCTCTACATCGTGCCGCTGGCGAACTCGCTGCAGCACGCGCGCGAGATCGACAAGGCCGTCCGCGCGGCGAAGGGCCTCGACCCGTCCACGTCCGAGGCGCGCATCGTCGCCGACAAGACCACGCCCTACCGGCTGCTCATCGAGGTGCTCTACACCCTCGGCCAGAGCGAGTTCGGCAAGTACCACCTCATGATCCTGAGCGGGAAGAAGTAAGGCCCGCGGCCGCAAGACGCGGCGCGGGCCCCTTCCCTGCCCCCGGCCCTCCCCCCGAGGGCCGCGTTCAATCCACCGCGAACAGCTCTTCCACGTCGGCCTTCGTGAGCTTCTTCGCGCCGCCCTGATCCTCGCTGAGGACCGAGGCCACGAGCTCGCGCTTCTTCGCCTTGAGCTGCAGGATCTTCTCCTCGATCGTCCCCTCCGCGACGAGGCGGTACGCCGTCACGACGCGGGTTTGTCCGATGCGGTGCGCGCGATCCGTCGCCTGCTGCTCCACGGCCGGGTTCCACCACGGATCGAAGTGGATGACCGTGTCCGCCGCCGTCAGGTTGAGGCCCGTTCCGCCGGCCTTCAGGCTGATCAGGAAGACCGGCACCGTCGGATCGTTCTGGAAGCGCTCCACGCGCTCCGCGCGGTCCTTCGTCGCGCCGTCGAGGTACTCGTAGGCCACGCCGTCCTCCTTCATCGCCCGCTCGATGATCTTCAGCATCATCACGAACTGGCTGAAGACGAGCACCTTGTGGCCGCCCTCGACCGCGTTCGCGATGAGCTCGCGCAGCGCCACGAGCTTGCCCGAGTCCTCGTCCGAGAACTCGCGCGGCAGGCCGAGGAGCCGCGGATCGCAGGCCGCCTGGCGCAGCCGCGTGAGGCCCGCGAGGATCTGGAGCTGGCTCTTGGCGATGCCGACACGCTCCACCTCGCCGAGCACCTGGGCCCGCACCTCGCGCGCCACCTGCATGTAGATCGACCGCTGATCGCCCGTGAGATCGCAGATCTGATCGGTCTCGATCTTCTCGGGCAGGTCCTTGGCGACCTCCTGCTTCGTGCGGCGCAGGATGAAGGGGTGGATGATCGAACGCAGGCGCTGCGCGGCCTTGTAGTCGCCGGCCTCGATCGGGCGCGCCAGGCGCGCCTCGAACTTGTCGAGCGAGCCGAGCAGGCCCGGCGAGACGAAGTCGAAGATCGACCAGATCTCGGAGAGGCGGTTCTCGATCGGCGTGCCCGTGAGCGCGAGCCTGCGGCGCGCCTTGAGGCGCTTCGCGGCGGCCGCGGTCGCGGACAGCGGGTTCTTGATGTGCTGCGCCTCGTCGAGGATCGCGTAGGTGAGGTCGAGCTTCGCGAGGAACTCCTCGTCGCGGCGGAGCAGCGCGTAGCTCGTGATGATGACCTCGGCCTCCTGGACCTCCTCGATCTGGTCCTTGCGATCCGCGCCGTGCCAGAGCGCCACCTTGAGCGTCGGCGCGAACCGGACGAGCTCGCGCTCCCAGTTCGTCACGACGCTCGTCGGGGCCACGATCAGCGCTTTGACGTGCTTCTCCTCCTGCTTGACGCTGAGGAGCAGGGCGATCGTCTGCACCGTCTTGCCGAGGCCCATGTCGTCCGCGAGCACGCCGCCGGAGCCGATGTCGTGGATGAACTTGAGCCACGAGAGGCCGGCCTCCTGGTAGGGGCGCAGCGTCGCCTTGAGCGCGCGGGGCTTCTTCGTGCTCTCGATCTCCTCGATGCTGGAGAGCTTGTGGAAGAGCTCGCGCGCGCCCTGGCCCACGCTCGATCCGCTCACCTGCGAGAGCAGCTCCTGGATACGGCCCGCGTGCGCGAGCGGGAGCTTTCCGGTGCGACCGGCCGCCGTCATGAGCTCGATCTCGCGGTCGAGCATGGCGCGGATCGTGTCCGGATCGAGCGGCGCGAACGAGCCGTCCTCGAGGCGCACGTAGCGCTTGCCCTCGGTGAGACAGCGTCGGAGCTCGTCGCGATCGACGGCCACGCCCTCGCTCTCGAACGTGAGCTTGACGTTGAGCCAGTCCATGCCGCTCGTGACCTTCGCGAAGACGCCGAGCGGCTTGTGCCGCACCTGCGTGTCGACGAGATCCTCGGGGACGAAGAGGTCCCAGTCCTCGGGCAGCTCCGCGAGGCCATCGCTCCAGAAGCGGATGGCCGCGTCGCCATTCGCCACGAACTCCTGGCCCGTCTCGTCGGGCTTGAGGCCGAGGCCGAGCAAGCGCGCCGCCGCCTCCTGCTGCGCCGCGATGTCGACACGCACGCACCGCGCGCGCTTCATGCCCTCCTCGGGCGGCTGCACAAGCACGGGCGGCGAGATGCCGTCGGCGCGGACCTGCACTTCCTCCTCGCCATACGCGGCGTAGAGCTGCACGTGCGCCTCGACGAGCGAACCGCCGGCGCGCATGCGGAACGTCGGCGGCAGATCCACGACGTCGGCGATCTGCGCGAGGTCCGGCAGCTCCGCGCCGACCTCGAGCGCGACCTTCGGCAAGCCCTGCATGATCAGGCGCACGAGGTCACGCATCGGCTCGCCGATCGTGGGCGAGCGCAGGAGCCTGCGCATCGCGGCGGGCGAGACGCGTTTGTCGAGGCGCCGCGCGATGCCCTCCTGCGTGTCGACGTGCCAGCCGGGCCAACCCTCGAACCAGCCGCCCTGGAGCAGTGAGAAGCGGCGCCTGTCGGTCGGGCGCTCGAAGCTCGCCTTCACGATGATCGTGTCACCGCCGACGGTCTCGAGGTCGAAGCGCGGGCGCAAAGGCTCCTCGGCGAAACGGAGCTGCATGAGTGCGGGCTCGAGCAGCACACGCTGGCCTTCGAGCAAGGGCAGAAGCTCGGCCACGTCCTCGCCACGCACGTCGACCGCGGGGTGTCGCGGGTTGCCGCTTTCGAAGCGGGCGAGGAGGCGCAGGGCGTCGCGATCGGGCGTCGGGTAGAGCGCCTGCCAGGCGAGCGCCGTCGAGGGCAGGATCGGCACGCGCGCGTCGGCGTCGAGCACCGTGACCGTGAGCGCGCCCTGGCGGACGTGCAGGCGGAACTCCACGCGCCGCGAGCCGCCGAGCCCCTCGGGCGGCAGCCACGCGCCGATGCCGGTTTGTTTCGCCGTCGCGTCTTGCTGCGGCGCTGTGATCACGGACGAGCCGGGCGGTCCCATCGCGGCCATCGAGGTCCTCTCGCTTGCGCCCATGTGCCCCATCGGGGCGCCCGGGCCGGGGCTACCGAGCGGCGGCTGCGTGCCGCGCGGACGATCGCGCCTTCGCACGCGCTTCAAAGCATCGCCGCCGGCGTGCGCCGTCTGCGGCATCATCGGGGCGGGCGGGCCCGGCCTCGGCTGCGCGCCGCGGGCTTGATCCCGCAGCGTGATGAGAAGGGCGGCGACGTGCTTGCAGTGCTGGCCCCCCTTCGAGAACGTCGGGCACGAGCAGTACGACTTGATGCCGTCCGGCGTGAGCTCGACCTTTACCGGGTACGGCTCGGAGTCGCTCGCGCGGACGACGCCGCTCGAGCTCATCTCCTGGACGTCGATGTCCTCGACGACGCGCCTTCGGAAGTATTCGAGTCCGCGTAGGAACGTGCGAGCGCCGAGCAAACGGCGCAGCCCGCGGTCGCTCAAGGTGGAGAGTGCGTCGGTGATCGGAGGCGGCACGTTTGAATGGGGGGTTTGTCCCGCGGCGAGCGGGCGCGTCGATCGGGTGGTTTTCGCGCCTTCTGGCGCGGACTAGACGAAGAACGGCAAAAAGACGAGCGTGACCACGGGAAGCATTTTCACGAGCACGTGGATCGCGGGCCCGGCGGCGTCCTTCAGCGGATCGCCGACCGTGTCACCGCAGGCCGCCGCGAGGTACGTCGGGTTGTCGACCCGCGCGCCGGTCTCGTCGACGAGGTACCGCCCGCCGTGCGCCCCGGTCACGATGTACTTCTTCGCATTGTCCCAAGCGCCCCCCGCATTGCCGAGCAGGAGCGCGCCAAGGACGCCTGCGATCGTCGCGGCCAGGATCAAGGCAGCGACCGCGTCGGCAACGGCTAGAGGATTATCTTCCGTTCCGGCGAAGCGCAAGCCCAGTCCCACCGCGATCGGTACCGAGGCGGCGACCAGGGCCGGCGTGATCGCATGGCCGAGCGCAGCGCGGCTGCCGAGCTCCACGCAAGCGTCCAGGTCGGGCGCCACAAGCCCACCCCGCGTGGCAGGCGCCGCGGACTGGCTCGACCGCGACGCCCGCGGATGCGGCGGGGTCCATGCCGTGCTCGTCCCGAGCGACGAGGGCGCGTTGATCTGCCGGCGCGCCTCATCGAGCACACGCCTGGCCGCGCGTGACACGCCACCGATACACCGCGAGGCAAACCATACGACCAGGACGATGCCGACGGCCGCGCCGAGGTACACCTCCGGCCGGCCCACCGCGAGCGAATTCGCGGCCGCCGCAGCCGGTTTGCCCGCAGGCAGCCGTCGCTTGGCCTCCTCCAGCCAAACCGACACGAGCATGGAGGTCGCGAGGAGCGCCGCCGCGCCCGCGTGCGCCCTGGCAAACGCCTTCGCCGTGTTGCCAACGGCGTCGAGGACCACGGTCCGCCCGCGAACATCCGGGCGCTCGCGACCGATCGTCATCTCCACGATCCCGCCCGCGCTGTCGATGATCGGCGCGAACCCGGCCATGGCGAGCGCGTAAGCAGCCGTGCCGAGCAGCCCCATCGTGGCCACCGCGATCCCGAGCGCGCCGCCGCCTTCAAGGCCGGTGCGCGCGCCAAGCACGTGCGCCGACGCCACGGCCGCGCCGAGGATCACGAGCGGAGCGAGCGCGCCCTCGAGGCCCACCGAAGCCCCGCGGAGGAGCGCAAGCGGCGGGCCGACGCGCGCGGCCTCGGCGATCTCACGGACGGGACGGTAGCGGCTCTCCGTGTAGTACTGCGCCACGAAGAGGAGGAGGATCCCAGCAGCCATGCCCACGGCGGCCGCGCCGAAGAGCGGCAGCCAGTGCTTGCCGAGCAGCCACTTCGCCGCGCCCGCCGTGCCCGCCGCGCCGAGCAGCGCCGTCACGAACAAGCCCCGAGCGAGCGCATTCATCGGATCCTCGCGGTCATCCGTGCGCACGACCATCACGCCGAACATCGCGGCGAGCACGCCGAAAGCGCGCGTGACCACGGGAAACAGCATGATCGAGAGCACACTCGGGATGCCCTCGTTCCCGCGGAAGACAGCAGCCCCAATCAGCATCGCGCCGAGGTTCTCCGCCACGGTCGAAGCAAACGCGGACGCAGCCTTGCCCGCGCCCTCCCCCGCGCAGTCGCCCGCAAGATCCGCGATCGTGGCCGGGTTGCGAGCATCGTCCTCAGGCAAGCCGAGCTCTTTGCCAGCAAGGTCGGCGCCCATGTCCGCGCTCTTCGCAAAGGCGCCGCCGCCGAGCTCGGCGATGAGCGCAGCAAACGCGCCGCCGAGCGCATAACCAGCGATGACGAGCGGGATCGAGGGAGCAAGCTTCAGCGCAGCGCCAGGTTCAGCCGAGAAGCCGCCCTTCGTCGCAAAGACCGCAGCGAAGAGGCCGACAAGCCCAACAAGCCCGAGCGAGACAGAAAACAGCCCCGAGACAGCGCCGCCGCGGATGGCGATCTGCAGCGCATGATCGAGCGAGCGCCGAGCACCACTCGCCGCACGCACGTTCGCGCGCGCGGCAGTCCAAGAAGCAACCTGCGCAGCCGCAACAGCCGAGCCGACGCCGAGAGCGAACGAAAGCGTGAGCCAAGCCCCGAGCTCGAGCGGCGGGAACGCCTGGGCCTCAGGCTTCTGCCGAGCAAGGCCATAAGCGAGGAAGATGCCGCCCCCAGGCACAGCCGAGACAGCGAGGATGGTGCCGCGCAGCCGCTTCGTGAAGAACACCGCAGCCGCGCGGATACGAGCAGCCACGCGCGGCATGTCCCCCTCCCCCGTAGGGCAACCAAGCACCCAGCGCGCGAGGTAGCCCGCGAACCCGATGCCGAGCAGGCTGATGCCGAGGATGAGCGCGAGCTCAGTCATGAGGAGGTCATCGCGGCCGTTCGCCCGTGGATTCGTCAACACGAACCCCGTCCCGCTGGGAAGGCGGGCCGCGGGAGGTCCACTACCGCGATGCGCGTGTCAGGGCAAGCCCGTGGTGGGGGCGTGGCGCCGGGGTTTCACCCCGGACCCCGACCAGGGGTTGTCCACCCCTGGACCCGGACCAGCGCAAGCGCTGGACCCGGGGCGACAGCGCGCGATGCGCGCTGTCGACAGGGAAGACGTTCCCAGCACATACGGCAGCGCTGCTGTCTCAGCTGGCAAGGTCGTCGCGGGTCTTGCCACGGCCT
>NZ_JAGTJK010000065.1:0-52544 GCF_028435265.1 Polyangium jinanense
TGGAAGAACTGCGCATCGCGCAGTTCTTCCACCCCGAGTCCAGGGCTTGCCCTGGTTCGGGTCGAGGGGCGAACAGCCCCCGCGGGGTCCGGGGCAGCGCCCCGGCGAAGCGCCTCCCAGCCGTTCCGCTACCCTCCTTGCGTGGCGGTCGACTCGAGCTGCATGGGGCGGAACGCGGGTGATACCTCGAATTCGGCCTCGGTGATGGCGCGGATATCGTCGACGGAGAGCCCGGGAAAGGCTTCTCGTAGCACGAGCCCGCCGGGAACGACGTCGAACACCGCCTTCTCGGTGACGATCACCTTGGTGCAGCGCTTTCCGGTCAGAGGCAGGGTCGTCCGGCGGCGAACCTTGCTCCCGCCGTACTTGTCGACGTGCTGCAGTGCGGCGATGATCCGCGGAACGCCGTAGCACAGGTCCATGGCGCCGCCGATGCCGGGCCACCAGCGCCCCTTCCGCTCCGTTGCCCAATTGGCCAGGTTGCCCTCCTGGTCGACCTCGAGCGCGCCCAGGATGCTCGTGCCGATATACCCGTTGCGCATGGCGCCCAAGGACGTGGTCAGGTCCATGATCGAGGCGCCGGGGAGCAGGGTGATGGGCTCGCCGCCAGCATTGGTCACGTCGCTGTCGGCGTCTAGCGTTTGCGGCTTTGGGCCGAAACCGAAACAGCCATTTTCGGTGTGAAAAATGACGTCGACCCCGGGCGGCAGGTAATTGGCCGTCAGCGTCGGGATGCCGAGGCCGAGGTTGACGACGTCGCCGTCTCGCAGCTCCAGGGCGCAGCGGCGGGCGATGATCACGCGGGGGTCGAGGGCGGCCTTTTCACGGCTGGTCATCAGGGACCCTCATCGAGCGACCGGGGCAAGCCGGCCGATCTTGATCCAGTGGTTGCGATAGAGCTCGTGCTGCTCCTCCAGGCTATGGCCCTGGACCACGGCCTGCACGAACGGCCCGGGGCAGCCCACACGGTCGGGCGGGATGGTACCGACGGGTACGATCTCGTTGACCTCGGCGATGGTGAAATCACCGGCCATGGCGATGTCCCGCTGGTTCTGGAGGCTGGTGTGGCGGAACTCCACATTGCCGAGCGGATCGGCTCGCCAGCCCTTGATGATCGACACCTGGGCGCGCAGCGCCTCCTCCACGAAGTATTCGCGTCCGTTCAGCGTGAGCTTCTGCTTGGGCTCCTCGAGATCGGGGAAGATGCCGGGCTGATCGAGGATGCTGATCCCCACCGGCACCAGGATCCCACCCAGCCCCACCGCCCCGGCGCGCACCTTCTCCGCCCACGTCCCCATGGGGAAGAACTGGCGGACCTTGAGGTTGCCCTGAAGGTAGGCTTCCGAGGATTCGTCGGACGTGGCGACGTGGGTCGAGATGAGCTCGCTGATCTGGCCTTGCTCGAACAGGCGGCCCATGAGAAACCCGCCCTTGAGGCCCGGCGTGACCGTGATGAGCGTCAGGTCACGGACGCGCTTCTCCAGCATCCACTCGATGCATTTCGCAGGTTCTGCGACACCGACGAACTCCCCCATCATCAGGCGGGTGCCATTCACGACGCGCGCCATCGCCTCGTCGAGCGGCATGATCTTCCCGCGTGCCATCATCGGCGCTCCTTTTCAGGTATCGAAGCGTGGTGAGGCTACAGAAGCTCCTCGGTGGTTGTCAACGGGACCGATCGAGCAGGTGGCCGCGCACCATGCCGTCGGCAAGCTGCTCCGCGCCATGCCGAAGGTTTACTGAACAGGCCACCCCGTTCCGGGGCAAACGCCGAGCCCGGTCAAAGGGCAGGGGGCAGTTGGCCCCCCTCGTTCGCCATTGCTCATTGCGGGGGGGCGGCGAGGACGTCGCCTGCAAGAACCTCAGCGAGGATTGCTCGTCCGGCGCCTGCTGCCCGGGGCTGTATTGCGCGCCGAACTCGGCGGGCACCACCTACATCTGCCAGGCGATCAACGAACCCGCTGCCGCTTCCGCTCCGGACTCCGCCGCCTGCCTCGTCGGCGAGCCCCCCGCCGTGATCGGACTCCGCCGCCTGCCTCGTCGGCGAGCCCCCCGCCGTGATCGGACTCCGTCGGTTGCCTCGTCCGCGAGACCCTCGCCCTGATCGGACTCCGTCGGTTGCCTCGTCGGCGAGCCCCCGCCCTGATCGGACTTCGCCGGGGCCTCGTCGGCCAGGCACCCGACGAGGTCCGACCTCCTCCGGGGTCTCGTCGACGAGGGGATCCGGGTGAACTTACGTTGTGATTGGGTGTAGGCACCACGAGGCGTCCTTCGGGTCGGCCCACGCCCGAGGAGAAGGGCAGGGTCGGCAAGGGCGTGAACTTGCAGGAGCCGTGCCATGTCGGACCCGAGCCCGTGGGAACTCATGGCCCTCGCCGAGGATCCCGCAGCGCAGATACTCCTCGACCTCGCGCACGACGAATCGCGGCAAACTCCCAATCGCTACGAAGGTGCGCCGATTGCCGAGCTTCTCATCGATCATCTCAAACAGATCCCGCTTGCCGCCGCCGCCTCCGCTTGGCGCCATGAGAAAGTATCGAGTTGCCTCAGCTCCGTGGTAGCGTGTTCCGTCTCACTCAGGCGAATGAGCATGGGCACCAAGAAACGGGGCGAGGGTCGGGTGGTCATCGCGGCATCGATCGCGTTCGTGTGCGCGTGCGGCGCGCGGTCGGAGTTCGAGACGACGGGTCCGGTTCCTGCCGGCACGACCTCGAGCTGCCATGACGACGGCGGCGCAGGAGGAGAGGCCGAGGTTCCCGAGGTTCCGGGCTGCGTTCTCCATGCCTCCAACGTCAGCGGTGCGGACCTCGGCCCCACGACCCTGACCATCCCGGAGTCACTCCCAGGAACCAGCCCAATCGAGGGATACTGGACGGTGGGCTGGGCCCTCGCCATCGTCGGCAAGGCCGGCGATGGCCGCTGGTTTCAGCTCTGGAGTCACGACCTCGATGCCCTGGCCTGTGGGAAGCCGTTGCCCCTCGTTCCCACCATGAACGAGGCGGGGCAAAACCACGTCCTGCTGAGGTGGGCGACGTCGACTGCCGATTGGACCAGCGCTTCGGGCACGCTCGACGTGGTCGCGTACGAGCCTGGCGTGAGCGTGGAGCAGCAACCCATCCACATCAAAGTCCATGGCGCATCCATGGCGCCACGCCCCGCGGAGCTCGGTAACCCGTCCAACGACGCCACGGGGACCTTCACCGCCGACCTTTCGTGCCGACTCGAGAAGTTCTGGCACATCCCACCCAACTGAAGGCGTGTTTCGCTTCTCCGGACCATGAAACAGCGGTGACCCAACGCGGGCCCCTCGTCTCTCCGAGGGGGGTCGTACGAATGTTTGTCCGCGGGGTTTGTCTCGGCGTGGAGTCTGTGGTAGGGACCTCGGGCCACCTCATGCCCGAGTAGGGAGGAACCGTGCCCCGACGAACCGAAGTCAATCCACTCTGCCTGAAAGTTGGCGCTCGTGTCTGCGAGCTGCGCCAAGAGCGCGGCATGTCCTTGCAGGATCTCGCCTTCGCCGGCGCGATGTCGAAAGAACACTTGTCGAGCATCGAGCAAGGTCTCGGTGCGATCACCATCGAGACCATCGAACGCATTGCACGCGCGCTCGGTGTGCCTTCGTTGTGCATCATCACCTTTCCGGCAGACGACGAGCTGAATCATCTTGCGGAGCTCGCTCGCAAGCTGCCGAAGGGCGAATGCCGAAAGCTCCAGAAAGGACTCGAAGCGCGCACGACGCGCGAACGCCCGACGTAGACGTAGGACTTGGCAGTGGGACCTGCCCGAACTGAGAGATCGAGCGCACGCGCATGCTCGAGGCCCTGGAGGCCACCGAGGGCGTACACTGGGCTCGACCGAGCCGCGTCCCGTCGAGGGCCATCACGGAAGGACGCGCAAACGCGCAGAGATGGAAGTAGAAGGTGAATGCGCGGGCGTGATTTGGGGCCCTTGCACTTGACCGTTCGGGGCACACGATTCGTGTGGACGGGGTGAGACGCGAGGAGGGGGAAGCCGCATGGATTCGTCGATTTATATTGCCAGGCTGATCGGGCCGCTGCTCCTGATGAGCGGTGCCAGTGCGTTGTTCGGTGGCAAGAGCTATCGCGCCATGGTCAAGGAATTTCTGGGCAGCCGTGCACTCATTTACCTGTCGGGATTCATGACGCTGCTCATCGGGCTCGGCATCGTCAACGCCTGGAGATCGGGTTGGCCGATCGGGCTGACCATCATCGGGTGGCTTTTCGTGATCGGCGGGGCGCTCCGCATGCTTTTCCCGGAGCGCCTCGTGCAGGTCGGGACGGCGATGCTCGACAAGAGGCCTGGGCTCCTGACGGGAGCGGGGATTGTCCTTCTCCTCCTTGGGCTCGGCTTGTCGTACGCCGGTTATGTGCCCTGAGACCTCGCTGCCGGCGGGCGGCTACCGCTTGCGGACTGGAAGATTATGGCAATGCAGTGATTCGATCGAGCGCGGGTGGGCTCACGGGGGAATGGGCTGCGAAGTAGGCCTGGAGCGCGTCGAGGTCGAGCGCGCCGTCCATCCCGCTCGAGGTGGACGCCTTTTGATGTCAAATACCTACGCGGGCGACCTTGCCGCGGTCATCGCTCGTGTAGAGGTTACGCGCGACGTGCTGGAGTGCGGGAAGCATGTTGTCCGCCACGAAGCGCGTCCCGGCCCGGGGGATGACCCTGCAAAAGGACGGTCGTCCAGAGAGCCGCCCGTTTTCGTGCTCGAAGACGCGGTAGCCTCCGAGCTCCGTGGAACTGCCCGCATTGAAGACGGAGAGCCCGCGCTCGCCCGCGCGGCTCAGGTCGAAGGCGCGAGGCGTGTGCCTATGGCCGTGGAGCACGAGGTCCGAGCGGCCGCGGACGCGCTCGATGAGCTCGGCGCCGAGCGAGAGCTCCGCCATGACGGGAGATCCGAGGCGAGCGATGAGCCATTCGATGGGGCTATCCTCGGGCAGCGGCAGGACGTGGTGGTGGAGCAGCACCGCGACCAGACAGCCCGAGGGGGCCTCGTCGAGCGCCGCGTCCACTTCCATGAGGACGCCTCGTGACAGCTCGCCATGCGTTTGAAAGTACGAGCGGTTGTGGGGAGCGGTCGAATCCACACATACGAGATAGAGACCGGGCCGATCCTCGACGCGAACGCGCTGGCCTTGCATCCATTCACCGCCTGCATCCTGCCCCGTGCGATCATGGTTGCCCGGAATGAACGTGACGCGGCCCTTTCGGAGGAGCGGCGCGAAAACCTCCTGGAAGCGGCGCGCCTCGGCGTGCTCCCCCTGGTGCGTGAGATCCCCCGTGACGACGACGTGATCGATGCCGTCGGACTCGATGCGGCGAACGAGCGCCGCGGCGCGCACGGCGCCGGCCGTCGACGAACCCAGGTGCAAATCGGAGAGATGAGCCAACCTACGTGACGTCATGCCCGGGCATGATGCACGCGTTCGGCGACGAACCTGCGAATCCCGGGTAAAACGCTGGCGAGGAGACCGTGACGGGATTCGCTCAGGAGGGCGACGGGATGGCGAAGACGGGCGTCGTGAAGTCGCCTCCAGCGGTTGGGCCTCCAGGATCTCGCGTTTGCCAAGGAGAAGAGGAGAGAGCGGCGGATCAGAACCGGTACGGCTCTCGCAAGGCGGCCGAGCGTGGGACAGAAGCAACCAGGAGGAGCTCGGCTGTCCATCACGCTCGAGGAGAGGGGCAACCTCGCCGCGTGTGGAAGTGGCGTTCCGCCGACGATCTCCTGGTCAGGACACAATCCGTTCGCGGCGTTCCGGCAGAGGGGGCAAACCATGGCAATCGCGCAGCAGGTAGCCGATCAGCAAAGCCTGTTCACCGATGATCTGCTCTACTTCGTCCTGAGACTCCGAAAGTCCCGTATCCGGTCGGTTGCGGAGCGCGTGCGGCGCATGTATCCGGACGAGTCGCCAGAGCAGCAGGCGCGTCGTCTCATTGCATCGACCTCGGCGATTTCCTTCGCCGCGGGCGGCCTCGTTCATGCGCCCGCCGCCGTCCCTGGGTTCGGCATCGTGTACGAAGGCCTGGGGTTCGTCGCAGGCGCATCCATCCTCACCAGGATGCACCTTTACCTCATCCTCGAGATAGCGCTGCTTTTCGGGAAGGACATCGACCAATCCGAGCGTGTGACGGAGCTCGTGGCCGTGGTGGCGGCTTGCGCCGCCAGCGCCGCCGCGCCGGTGGCTATCGCGATGACGTTGAACCCGGCCTTCGCCGTGCCTGCGGGAGCGCTCGCCGCAACGGCCGCCACCCGAGCGATCGGGGAATCGGCGATCCGCCGTTACAAGCGCTCGACGGCGCCCGAGGCGGCCACGGCCCCCGCGCCCGCCTGACGCTGAGCATTGGTCTCATCTTGGGAGGCGCTGCGCTGGGGCTTTGCCCCAGGCCCCACCGGGGCTATCCGCCCCTGGACCCGGGGCCAGCGCAAGCGCTGGACCCGGGGTCGATGAACTGCGCTCCGCGCAGTTCATCGAACAGGCCAGGTCAAGACCAACGACGACCCTGCCTATCAAAACCGCGGCGCCGACGATTCAACAGGCAACGTGCCCGTCGCCAGCGGGCAACGCACCTTCCTGGTCTTGCCAACGGCCTGTTGGAAGAACTGCGCGATGCGCAGTTCTTCCACGAACGGTCCAGGGCTTGCCCTGGTTCGGGTCGAGGGGCGAACAGCCCCCGCGGGGCCCGGGGCAGCGCCCCGGCGCGACCCCTCGCGATGAGACCAATGCTCAGCGCCTGACGCGGTATGCGTGATGTCCGCCGAAGAATGAAATCCGCTGCCTCGTCCAGAGCCTGGCCGGCTACGGGGACGTCCTTCGCCCACATCGGCGCGATCTGGTGAATCAACTTGAGAGACAAGGCCGGATCGCGGCGTTCGAGAGCGGGCTGATCCTCGCCGCTGCCGCTGATGTCGAGACAAGGCGAAAAGAGGACAAGCGCTTCAGGCTGCGGAAGTCCCTCGTCGCGCAGGGCCTGCGCAAGCAGCAGCGCAAGCCCGCCCCCTGCGGAATCGCCGAAGACGACGATGTTGCCCGCGCCATGTTCGGCGACCATGTCCAGATCGTGCTTCTTGACGGCCGCCGTGGTCTCCCTCCAGCTTGCCTCGGGGCCAAGCGGGTAGATCGGCGCCACGACCTCCGCATCGACGCGATCGAGCAGGCCAATAACCAGGTTCCACTGGATTTCCTGCAAATCTAGGACAAAGGCGCCGCCGTGAAGGTACATAAGGCGCAGCGGCGTTGATGGCGCACCCTTCCGGGACGCGTGGAACACGAGCATCCCGTCCCGCACCTCCTCGCGGAAGTCGATCTTGGTCAACAGGCGTTTGGGCGGGCGCTTCGGTCCCTCCGCTCGGTCCTTCTCGATCGTCTTGCGCAGCACCTCCGGATCGGAGAGGTTCGGCGCGAGCAGCTTGGTGAGCGTGTAGAGTGCCCAGCCGCGCAGATTGAAGCCACGCCGCGTGGCTGCCGCGCCCGCGATCGTTGCGGTTGCCAGGCCCGCACCGGCGATGACGCCGGCTTTCGCCATCTCGTCCTTCTGCATCCGCGCTCTCCTCCACCTGCCAGATAGGCTGTGTGTTGTCCGTCGCTCGGCGCGCCACGGCGAACCCCCTTGCCCGGTGCCCTGTCGCGAGCACCCGAAGGGTTCTGCGAGAGCGCGGGCGTCAGGCATCGATTCCACCGCAGCGGCGAGATCGAGCCGCGCCCAGTCGAGGACCGACGCTTCGAAGCCTGCGGGATGGTAGAACTGCGCAATGCGCAGTTCTTCCACGGGCCGGTGGCAAGACCAGGGACAACGTTGCCAGGGGAAAGGTCAGCGTCGCTGCCCTGGTGGGCAGGGTCGCTCCTGGTCTTGACTCGGCCTGTTCGAGGAACTGCGCATCGTGCAGCTCCTCGACAAACCTCGAAGCATTTCGGCTTCTCTCTCTCGCTCCTTACCTATGGACTCCTCCTCGCTGCGCGGGGCCGTTGCCGTGGGAATCGTGCTTCATCGTCGGGTTCACTCCAACGGGAGCCTCCTCTCGGCTTGGGCGAGTGTACAACATGGCCGGCAGGCGAACCTCTTTCGCCCTGACCGGCGCGGCCCACGTGCCAGGTGGTATGTCAAGGTGAGATGTCCAAACAGCTCTTTGGGTTCGAATCCGAGCTTGCGAAGATCGACTCCATAGCTTGCTCTTCGCCCTGAACCCTTGCACCTCATATTGTTCGTGGTAAACCTGGTCCGTTTTGAACGAGATGGATCCGTAAACCAAGGAAGGCCGTGTGGGGCGCCACGACCCAGGAGCCGTGCATGTCTCTCGTTCTGGCTCCGAGGTTCCCCTCCCTTTCACCACGGCGGCATGACAGGAACGGTATCGCTGCGCCCCCGTTGTGCTTGGGCGTGAAGAAGGGCGAATTCCCGTCCTGACGTGACCACCATACGCCTCGCCATTACCTCCTCCGCGCGCGAACCCCACGGAGATGTTCCGCGATCGGACCAGGCAGGAGCCCGCTGCGTTCGTTCCGGGGCATCCATCGGCGGCCATTTCGGACAAACTCCGCGAGAGACCGATAGAACAACGACATGCAACACCTTCGTCTCCTCTTCGTTTGCGCGACGCTCCTCACGGCCTGCGCGTCCGCCGAGACGAGCACGCCGCCGCCTCCGCCGCCGCCCCCCGAAGTCTCGGTCGTGTCCGTGGCGCCGCACGCCGTGGTGCTCGAGGACGTGCTTCCAGGCCGCGTCGTGCCGGTGCGGGTCGCGGACGTCCGGCCACTCGTGTCCGGCATCGTGCGCGAGCGGCTCTTCAACGAGGGCGACACCGTCAAGGCGGGGCAGGCTCTCTATCGCATCGACCCCACGGTCTTCCGGGCCGAGGTCGCGAGCGCCGCCGCGACGACCGAGCGGCAACGCGCTGCCCTCGCGATCGCGACACGGGAGGCCGAGCGCGCGCAGCGCCTCGAAACGAGCGGCGCCATCGCGGGCCAGGCGGCCGATAACGCGCGCAGCACGGTCGACATCGCGCGGGCCGACCTCGCCATCGCCGAGGCCTCGCTCGCGCGGAGCAGGGTCAGCCTGCGTTACGCCACCGTCACGGCCCCCATCAGCGGACGAATCGGTCTCTCCCGCGTCACCGAGGGGGCGCTCGTGGGGACCACCGATCCGATCCCGATGGTCACGATCCAGCAGCTCGACCACGTGTACGTGGACATCCGCCAGCCGGTGATGCGCTACGAGGAGCTGCGCAAGCGCCTCGCGCGGGGCGAGCTCGAAACGAGCCAGGGCCTCCCGGTCACGTTGCTCTCGATGCGCGGCGAGCCCTACGCAGAGCAAGGACGACTGCTCTCGACCGACGTGAACGTCGACCCGTCGACGAGCGAGCTGACGTTGCGCGTGCTCGTCGAGAACAAAGATCTCCACCTTCTGCCGGGGATGTTCGTCCGCGCGCGTATCCCCGTCGGCCGAGAGCCCCAGGCGATCACGGTGCCGCAGCAGGCCGTGCTCCACGATCCCGCGCTCGGCGAGAGCGTGCTCGTGGTCGACCCCAGCGACCACGTCGTGGTGCGTTCCGTCACGACGGGGCGCATCGTCGAGGGGCAGCAGATCGTTCGCGACGGGCTCACGTCGGGCGACCGCGTCGTCGTCGAAGGACAGGATCAGCTCAAGCCCGGCATGTCGGTACGTCCCTCGACCTGGAAGCCGCCGCCGAACCGGCCGAGCGCGCCCTCCGAAGCTCCTGCGGCGACGGCCGCGCCGAGCGCATCGCCCCCCTAACCCCTGACGCGGCGCGCATGCCCGCAAGCGAATAACGAGATCATGCCGCGTTTCTTCATCGAGCGCCCGGTCTTCGCGTGGGTCGTCTCTCTCTTCATCGTCTTGCTCGGCGTGCTCGCGCTCCAGCGCCTGCCGGTCGAGCGCTACCCGACCGTCGCGCCACCGAGCGTGAACGTGACGGCCGTGTACCCCGGCGCGACGCCCTCCACGATGAGCGAGAGCGTCCTCGCGCCCATCGAGCGCGAGATTTCAGGCGTGCCGCATCTGCTCTACTTCGAGTCCTCGTCGGACACGTCGGGCGTCGCGCAGATCACGGTCACGTTCGAGCCGGGGACCGATCCCGAGCTGGCCCAGGTCGCGGTCCAGAATCGTCTGCGCACCGTGGAGCCTCGACTGCCGCAGACGGTCCGGCAGATCGGCCTCGCCGTCGAGGCGTCGACCTCGAACTTTCTCTGCATCGTCGATCTGCGCTCGCCCGATGGCCGGTACGACGAACAGACGCTCGGCGACTTCCTCTCGCGGGGTATCGTCGAAGAGCTGAAGCGCGTCCGCGGCGTGGGCAGCGTGCAGGTCTTCGCCGCCCCGCGCGCCTTGCGCGTGTGGCTCGACCCCGCGCAGCTCACGGCGCTCGAGGTGTCGATCGAGGACGTGGCGAACGCCATCCGCGCGCAAAACGCGCAGGTTTCGCCGGGCCGGGTGGGCGACGCGCCGACGGTTCCGGGACAACGCGTGACGATTCCCCTCGTCGTGCGGGGCGAGCTCGAGACGCCCGAGGAGTTCGGCGCCATCGTGCTGCGCGCACGAGCGGACGGTTCGCGTGTCCTTTTGTCGGACGTGGCCCGCATCGAGCTCGGCGCGCAGAGCTACCGCACCTCGACGCGAACGGACGGCTCGCCCTCGGCCGGCGCGGGCGTGATGCTCTCGCCGGGGGCGAACGCGGTGGAGACAGCCGCGCTCCTTCGCGCGCGCGTCGCGGAGCTCGCCGAGGGTTTTCCGGACGGGATCGAGGTCGGCATTCCGTACGACACGGCGCCTTTCGTTCGCATTTCGATCGAGAAGGTCTTCAAGACCTTCTTCGAGGCGATGGCGCTCGTGTTCGTGGTGATGTTCGTCTTTCTTCAGAACCTCCGCTACACGCTGGTGCCCGCCATCGTCGCGCCGATCGCTCTGCTCGGCACGTTCGCCGTCATGTATGCGACGGGGTATTCGATCAACGTCCTGACGATGTTCGGGATGGTGCTCGCGATCGGCATCATCGTCGACGATGCGATCGTCGTGGTCGAGAACGTCGAGCGCATCATGGCGACCGAGCGCCTCTCGCCAAAGGAGGCGACGAAGAAGGCGATGAAGGAGATCACCGGCGCGGTCATCGGAATCACGCTGGTGCTGTCGGCCGTGTTCATTCCGATGGCGTTCGCGTCGGGCTCGGTCGGGACGATCTACCGACAGTTCAGCCTCTCGATGGCGGTGTCGATCCTGCTCTCGGCGTTCCTCGCGCTCTCGCTGACGCCCGCCCTCTGCGCGACCCTCTTGAAGCCGGTGTCCGCGCACCACGATGCAAACCGCGGTGTGTTCGGGCCTTTCAATCGTGGCTTCGCGTGGCTCACCGAGCGGTACGGCCAGGGCGTCGGTCGCGTGGTGAAGCGGAGCTGGACCGCGCTCGTCTCGCTCGTCGCCATCGGCGTCGGGGCGGCATGGCTCTTCCGCGCGTTGCCGGGCTCGTTCCTGCCCCAAGAGGATCAGGGCTACTGGATCTCGAGCGTCGCGCTACCTTCGGATGCGACCGCCGAGCGTACCGATCAGGTGATCCGCTCGTACGAAGCCTATGTTCGCGAGCGACCGGGCGTGCGTGCGGTGGTGGCCATTCAGGGCTTCGGCTTCTCCGGCTCGGGCCCGAACGCGGCGCTCATGTTCACGATCCTCAAAGACTGGGACGCGCGCCAAGGCGCAACGGCCCAGGGAGAGGTGCAAGCCGCGAACGAGCGTTTCGCGGGCCTCCGCGACGGAAGCATGTTCCACGTCCTGCCCCCTTCGATCGATTCCCTTGGCACGAGCTCCGGGTTCGCCATGCGTCTCGTCGATCGGCGCAACCAGGGGCAAACGCGCCTGCTCGCCGCACAGAACCAGCTCCTCGCCGCTGCCGCAAACAGCCGCGTGGTGGCGGGGGTGTATCCAGAGGGGTTGCCCGACGGCGCGTCGGTGCGCGTGGAGATCGATCGTCAGAGTGCAGAGGCCTTCGGTGTGTCGTTCGCGTCGATCAACGCGACGCTCTCGGCGGCGCTCGGCTCGATGTACGTCAATGACTTTCCAAACGCGGGGCGTTTGCAGCAGGTGATCCTGCAAGCGGAGCCCGAGGTGCGCATGCAGCTCGACGACGTGTTCGCGTTGCCGGTGCGCAACCAAGAAGGTCGCATGGTGCCGCTCTCCGCCGTGGCCACACCTCGATGGGAGCGGAGCCCGCTCCAGCTCGTTCGCTACAATGGGTATCCCGCCGTGCGTCTCTCCGGCACCGCAGCGAGCGGCTTCAGCAGCGGAGAAGCGATGGCCGAGATGGAGCGTCTCGTTTCGCAGCTTCCCCCGGGCTACGGCGTCGAATGGACGGGGCTCTCGTATCAGGAGCGTCTCTCGGGCAATGAAGCGCCCGCGCTCCTCGCGCTCTCCCTGCTCGTGGTGTTCCTCGTGCTCGCCGCGCTCTACGAGAGCTGGTCGATCCCCGTGTCCGTCCTGCTCGTGGTTCCCCTCGGTTTGCTGGGCGCGCTCTTGGCGGTGAAGCTGCGCGGCATGCCGAACGATGTGTTCTTCAAGGTCGGCCTGATCACGCTGATCGGGCTTTCCGCGAAGAACGCCATCCTCATCGTGGAGTTCGCCAAGCAGCTCGAAGAGGAAGGGCGCGGGACGGCGAGTGCGGCCATCGAGGCAGCACGATTGCGCTTGCGTCCCATCCTGATGACGTCCCTTGCATTCACACTCGGCGTCGTCCCTCTCGCGATCGCAAGTGGCGCCAGCGCGGAAACGCAGCGCGCACTCGGTACCGGTGTCCTCGGCGGGATGATCAGCGCGACGGTGCTTGCACTTCTGCTCGTCCCCGCGTTCTACGTCGTCGTGAGAAGCGTGGTGAAGCGGCTCTCGCCCGAAGCCGCTGGCCGCCGCCCGGAGCCTGCGCCGTCCATTCAACCTACCGAGTGAGCGTCAAGGCGCGGAGCTGGGGCTTTGCCCCAGGCCCCACCAGGGGCTATCCGCCCCTGGACCCGGACCAGCTCAAGCGCTGGACCCGGGGTCGATGAACTGCGCGATGCGCAGTTCATCGAACAGGCCGAGGCAAGACCGGCGAGCGCCCCCGCCCACCAAGACCGTTCAACGGGCAACGTGCCTGTCGCCAGCGTGCAACGCACCTTCCTGGTCTTGCCACCGGCCTGTTGGAAGAACTGCGCAACGCGCAGTTCTTCCACGAACGGTCCAGGGCTTGCCCTGGTTCGGGTCGAGGGGCGAACAGCCCCCGCGGGGCCCGGGGCAGCGCCCCGGCGCGACGCCTTGCGATGACCGCTCCCGCTCCCGCCTCCATCGCCCGCGGCCGAAGAATGCTATGAGCTCTCGTGTGCATCTTCGCCTTGCTTTGGTGCTGCTCCTCTCCTGCGCGACTGCCTGCGCCCCGGCTGCCCCCGCGCCTCCCCCGCCTAGCGCCCCCCCTTCTCCAGCTGCGCTCCCCTTGCCTGGCAGACCGTTACCGCTTCCCACGCGCTTCGTGGCTGACCGGTTCTTCGTGGAGCCCATCACCACCAGCGGCGCCCGGCTGCTCCTCTACACCGATACGGGCGGCGGACTCTTCCTCACCCGCAGCGCTGTCGAGCGGCTTGGGCTCCCGACAGAGCAGATCGCGGGCGACGAGGGGCTGGCCGAGGGCGTACTGCTCCCGCCCTTCAAGCCTGAGGCTTCGATTCCCCCGGTGACTGTGCTTGGGGGGCACCTCGGCGTGGCCTCGAAGGCCAAGAATGCTTGTGAACGTGAGAGCAGCGACGGCATGCTTGGCCAGGCCTGGTTCCAGGGCCGCACGTGGACCTTCGATTACCCGGGCCGCCGGCTCCTCCTCCGCGCCGCGGGCGATCTGCCGGCGCACGACGCGTCTCACCGGGTCTCGCTTGGTTTTCCCATGAACCAAGCTGGCACGCGGGCGACCAACTTTCCGCGCATCCAGGCGCAGATCGACGGCCAGACCGTGGATTTCCTCTTCGACACGGGCGCGACCGTGAATCTCACGGATCAGGCGGCAGCGGCGCTCGCGGACAGCGGGCCTCCGGTGCGCGCCACGAGCTTCATCGTGCAGTCCACCTTCGACCGGTGGCGCCAGGATCACCCGGAGTGGCGCGTGATCGAGGGCGCCGACCTTTGCGTCCGCAGGGAGCCGATGATCGAAGTGCCGCGGATCATGGTCGCGGGCCACGAGGTTGGGCCGGTCTGGTTCGTGCGGCGACAGGATGAGAATTTCCACGAGTGGATGTCGCAGTGGATGGATAAACGGGTGGACGGCGCGCTGGGCGGGTCAGCGCTTCGCTACTTCCGGGTGACCGTCGCGTACCCGAGCGCGGTCGCCGTGTTCGAGCGGCCATGACGAAACCCGCGCCGATGGCCGAGCACTTGCGATGATCGCCGGCAGGCATCCGTCGGAGCACCGCGGGCTACGCTGACATCGACCCGCAGCCGGAGACCACTTCGAGGTCGGCAAGCCGACATCGACCCGCAGCCGGAGACCACTTCGAGGTCGGCAAGCCGACATCGACCCGCAGCCGGAGACCACTTCGAGGTCGGCAAGCCGACATCGACCTGCAGCCGGAGACCACTTCGAGGTCGGCAAGCCGACATCGACCCGCAGCCGGAGACCACTTCGAGGTCGGCAAGCCGATATCGACCCCCAGCCGGAAGGCTCGGGAAGGTCCGCGTGTCGGCATCGACATCGAGCCGATGACCTTCGGGAGGTCTCCGAGAAGGGGTCAAGTACGAGCTTTCGGCCTGGAGGGGGCTTCCGCGTGGGTAACTCCACTCGCTCTTGAACCTCATGGAGGCTTTCCCCGTAGGTTCCTTTTGACTCGTGAGCCGTGCGCTCTCCCTGCGGAGACTCCACGCGTAGTGTCTGCCCTCCTCAAGCTCGTCCCCCGTCCCGCCGTCCCCCGGGACGCGTTTGTCGGGGATGATGCCGCCCTCGTCCACGCCTTTCGCCGCGGCGACCCCGGCGCGCTCGCCACGCTCTACGATCGCCACGCCGATCACGTCCACCGTGTGCTCTACCGCATCCTCGGCTTCGACCACGAGCTCGCCGACCTCCACCACGACGTCTTCGTCCGCGCCCTCGGCTCGCTCCCCAAGCTCGAGGATCCCAGCGCCCTCAAGGGCTGGCTCACCATGATCACGGTCCACGTCGCCCGGTCGTCGATCACACGCCGCCGGCGCCGCAAATGGCTCTGGTTCCTGCCCAGCGACGAGCTGCCCGAGGTTCCGTCGAGCGCTCCCTCCGAGGAGGTGCTCGATGCGCTGCGGGCCACCTACGCCGTCCTCGACACCCTCCCCGCCGAGGAGCGCATCGCCTTCGCGCTTCGTTTCATCGACGGCATGGAGCTCACCGAGGTCGCCGCCGCGTGCGGGACCTCGCTCGCGACCATCAAACGACGCCTCGCACGCGCGGGGGCTCGCTTCGAGGCCGAGGCGCGTAGACATCCGGTGCTCGAGCCATGGCTCGAGAGAGGTACCCGATGGGGCAATCCGAGCGATCGCTGACGAACCTGGGCCAACAGGTCGCCACGCTGCAAGATCGACATCCGGCGGCGAGGCTCGAGCGCACGCAGGGGCGCGCGCGGCTGCTCGAGGCGACCATCCCCCGCACATCGCGCCGACCGAGGTCGCTCGCCGTCGGCCTCGCTTTGTTGCCGGCGGCGGCGCTGCTCGTCATCGTGCTCATGGCGAGCGTCGCGACGCGGCCCCGTGCGTCCCTGCGCTTTTCGGTCGGCATGACCGAACCCGGGGCCGTCGGCGCGTGGATCGCCGCACCGAAGGCCGCCGAGCTCCCGATCCGATTCTCGGATGGCTCCGAACTCCACCTCGCGCCGGGAGGGCGCGCCCGGGTCACCGCGATCGACGCGCACGGCGCCGAGATTGCGGTCGAGCGGGGCACGCTCGATCTCTCCATCGTCCACCTCGACCGCGCCCGCTGGACGGTATGGGCCGGACCGTTCCAGGTCCACGTCATCGGCACGCGCTTCGAGATCCGCTGGGACCCCGCGACCGAGCAGGTCTCCGTCGGGCTACGCGAGGGCGCGATCACCATCTCCGGGCCGGTCGTGGGGGACGAGCGTGCTGTCCGCGCCGGCGAGCGGCTCACCATTTCGCCCGCGCAGAATACCCTCGAGGTCGGCACCGTCGACGAAAGCGCGGCCCCCGTACCCACCGCGGTGGTACCGACCGAGCCCCCGAAAGACGCGGTCCCGCCTATCCCGGACGCACCCTCGACGAGCCCCACCGCCCGCGTCACCGTGGCCGAATCGCCTCGGCCGCACGCTCGAGCGAATGCCAGCGGCTCGTCCGTTCCTCCGCCGGTGGTGGCGCCGGCGGGGCCCGGATGGCGCGCCCTTTCGCTCGAAGCAAAGTACAAAGACGCCCTCGCAGCGGCCGAGCTCGAAGGGTTCGACGTGATCTGCGAAGGCGCGAGCGCGAGCGATTTGCGCGCCCTCGGCGACGCGGCCCGGCTCGGCGGCAGCGCGGCGCGCGCCAGCCAGGCCTTCACGTCGCTCCGCAGTCGCTTCCCCGGCTCCCCGGAGGCAGCGGCGGCGGCGTTCATTCTCGGCCGGATCGCGCAGGATCAGCGAAAGGACCACGCGGGGGCCGCCGGCTGGTTCGTGCTCTACCTACAAGAGCAGCCGGGCGGCGCGTTTGCCGCGGAGGCGGCCGGACGGCTCGTCGAAGCGGAGGACAAGCGGGGAGACCTGGCCGGCGCGCGGCGCGCGGCCGAGCGATACCTCGCCGCGTATCCGAGCGGCGTCCACGCAGCGTATGCGCGGGGCGTGCTCGCCCGCGGAGCGAGCTCGGCGCCATGACGCGCCGGCGCTCGTTCGTGTGTTTCCTGGCCGCCGCCGTGCACACCCTCGTGGCTGCGCTCGCGCCTGCCGCGCGCGCCGGGGATGCCGTCTCCAGCATTGCCGTCGTCTGCGCCCCCGGCGATCGTTTTGGCCTTCGTGTCCAGGCCGAGCTCGAAGCGCTGGGCTTTCGGACAGCGCTCCTCGATCCCGGGGTCGAGCCGGCCTCGCGCGCCTCGCTCGAGGCCACGGCGCGCAAGGCGGACGCCATCGCGGCCATCCGGGTCGTCCCTTCCGAGCGCGGCGTCGAGGTGTGGGTCGCCGATCGCGTCACGGGCAAGACCGTCCTGCGCGAGATCACCGACGCCGGTGGATCCCTCGACCGTGACGCTGCGCTGGCGCTACGAACGGTCGAGCTCTTGCGCGCCAGCCTGCTCGAGGTCGCCGTGCCGGGGGTCCCTCCCGGCGAGGTCCCCGCGACGCCCGAGCTCCGCGAGAAGATGACCCTCCCCGCGCCAGGCGCGCTCGCCGGAAAGCGCGAGCCCCCCTCGCTGCGCCTCTCGCTCGCTCCTGGCCTGCTCCTCAGCCCCGGCGGCTTCGGCGCCGCGGTAAACCTCGGTATCGGCCTCGCCTGGATGCCCAGCGCGCACGTCGGCGTAAGCGGCTTTGCGGCGATTCCGCTGACGAGGCCCCGCGTCGAGGGCGCCGAGGGCAGCGCGGATCTCTCGGTTCTGCTGGCCGGGGGAGGCATGCGGTTTGTCTTCCATCCACGCGCGACCCGATGGGCGCCGTTGGCGGAGCTCGGGATCATGGCCGTCTCGCTGGAGAGCCACGGGACAGCCAATGCAGGGTTTCTTCCGGGGTCGGCCTCCGCGGTGACGGTGGCCCCTTTCGTGCGTGTCGGCCTTTCGTGGGTCGCGACGCCCATGCTCCGCGTGCGCGCGGATATTCTCGCCAGTTTCATCGGCCAAGGGGTCTCGGTTCAGCTTGCCAAACACGAGGTCGCGACCTGGGGCAAGCCGATCGTGCTCCCCGCCGTGGGCGTCGATTTCGGTTGGTTTTGATGAGCCGTGGCGGCCTCCCGGGAGGACTTCATCCTGGAACCTTCAAAGGAGGTCATCAAAATGAAGCATTGCATGGCAGCGCTCGGGACATTGGCCATGATGAGCAGTGGCTGCGAGGCGATCGTACTCGGCCCCGTGGAAGCTCGACACTCGGAAACCGTGGTGGGCCCGAACCCGCCGGACCCGCACCCCAACGCGATCGCAATGCGCGTCGCCGAATTGACCCTCCTGCCCGATACCCCGCATGGGGTCTTCGAACCGCAATACCAGGAGATACCGGATCCCGACGCGCTCGTGCTCTTCTTCAGCGATTCGCTCCAGGAGTGCAGCCAGCCGGTGATCGAATCCGGAACCCCCGTTCCGGCTTGTATCGATCCCTTCTGGCAGCTCTTTCTCGTCATCCCACCCGAGCTCAATCGTCCTGGCGTCATCGACCTCCAGGACCGTCGCATCTTCAGCTACCTCGGCGTTTCGCTGCCCTCCTGCGGCGGCGCCACCGAGTCGTATGGCCACGGATTCGTGGGCACGCTCGAGATCGTCGAAAGTGATGCGACCTCCGTCTCCGTGAAGCTGAACACGGGGACGCTGCCGCCCCCGTACCCGGACGTCGACGGCGATTATACCGCCACCTTTTGCAGCACGGCGCCCCCGCCGAGCCCGCCTTCCCCCGCGCTGGCGGTCCAGGGCGAAAACCTCGCCACGCCGCCGGGCGGCGCATCCCCGGATCCCGACGCGCTTTACCTCTTCCTCGGGACCGAGCCCGGGAGCTGCCAGGATCCTTGGTCACCCATCGATTGCACGCACACCTCGCGCGTGATGCTGCGCCTCCCGCCGTCGCTCCAGACGCCTGGGATCATCGACCTCACCGACCCGGCCATCGCCGCGTCCTACTGGCGTGGCTCGGCGCCGGGCTGCAATGATGCGACGGACACCGGGCCTTTCGCGGGAGGCACGATCGAGATCCTGAGCATCGATGCAGGCGAGGTCCTTTGCAAGGTCTACGGAAGCGCCACGCCGCTCGACTGGGGCAGCTTCAATGCCGACGGCCTCTACGCAGCGACGCTCTGTCCGTAACTTCACCCTGCCTTTTTCGCGGATGGGCGATCCAGAGCACGAACCGCGCGAAAAATTGCGGTTTGACCTTGACCCAAGGTCAAGGTGCACACTCGCCTCATGAACGACACCACGTTGACGGTTCCCATCCCGCACGGCCTTCCCATGGCGCGCGATGCAGGCCCCTTCGACCCGCCCCGCCAGATCACCCGGCTGCGCGAGGCTCGCCCTGTCAGTCCCATGGTCTTCCCCGACGGTCACGAGGGCTTTCTCGTCACCGGCTACGACGCGGTCCGAAAGGTCATGGCCGACACCCGGTTCAGCTCCCGCCAGGACCTCGGCATTCTTCACGTGCCGTACGAGGTCCCCGGCATGCCCGCCATCACCGAACCGCCTCCGCAGGTGCCGGGCTTGTTCATCGCCATGGACCCGCCGGACCACACCCGGCTGCGGAGCAGGCTCACCGGCGCCTTCACCGTCAAACGCATGAAAAGGCTCGAAGAGCAGATCACCGACATCGCCGAGCGGCAACTGGACGACCTTTCGCGCCTTCCCCCGCCGGTCGACCTGGTCAAGGCGTTCGCGCTGCCGGTGCCCTCGCTGGTGATCTGCGAACTGCTCGGTGTCCCCTACGCGGACCGGGGGAACTTCCAGGTCAACTCCGCCAAGTTCCTGGAGAAGGACATTCCGCTCGACGAGAAGATGGCCGCGTACGGCGCAATGACCACGTACCTTTCCGAACTGGTCACGCGCAAACGCGCCGCCCCCGGCGAAGACATCCTGTCCGACCTGGCCCGCCATGACGACCTCACTGTCGAGGAGCTGACCGGCATGGCCTTCCTGCTGCTGCTCGCGGGCCACGAGACCACGGCCAACATGCTGGCACTGGGCACCTTCGCGCTCCTGGAGCACCCCGAGCAGCTCGCCGAACTGCGCGAAAACCCGGATCTGCTTCCCGATGCCGTCGAGGAACTCATGCGCTACCTGTCCGTTGTCGATATCCTCTATCGCTACGCCACGGAGGACATCGAACTCGGCGGCGAAACAATCCGCAAGGGATCGACCGTCGTTGTCTCCTTGCTGGCCGCCAACCGCGACCCTCAGCGCTTCGACAACCCCGACACCCTGGACATCCACCGCGAGGCCCGCGGTCACCTGTCCTTCGGCCACGGCTTCCACCACTGCCTCGGCAACCAACTGGCCCGCCTCGAGATGCGGGCCGGTTTCGAGGCATTGCTACGTCGCTTCCCGACCCTCGAGCTCGCCGTCCCCGCCGGCGAAGTGAAACTCAAGACCAACATGCAGATCTACGGCGTCCACGAACTGCCGGTCACCTGGACGGAAACGGCCCGGTAAAACCGCCGGCCGAGCGCGTGACCTTCATGCGCGCATAGGGCGCTGCCCGTACCATTTTGCGGGATAGGTGCCTGGTAGCAATGTGACCTCGCGTGCAAAACCCCTGGCGACGTTGCGGGACTGCCAAGGAGCCGCCGTGGACATCGCACACGGCCGGGCGCAGGCGTGCACGTCGGATCCCGTCCTCATGGAAGAGGCCGGCGAAAGAGGTGACTGCAATGCGTTGGAATACACTTGCTGCCGTGCTGTTCACGGCGACGCTCGCCGCTGCTTCGAGCTGCGAGCGCAGTGAGCCCGAGCCCGTCGACGAGGCACAGCAGCCGGTCTGCAGCAAGGAGGACCCCGTCGTCGAGGACGCGCGCGTGGCCATCAACAATGGGCGACAAACCTTCCGGTTCGATACCTTCGGTGACGAGGCATTCTGGGGCGGCCAGCTTCGATTGCACGAAACCATCAGGAACCTGACCCCCGTCCAGGCGCTCGGCCTCGGCCTCAAGGTGGACGTCGAAGCATTGCCCAAGCCGCTCCAGCTCAAGATCAAAAAAGGCCAGGTCGACCTCAACTCTGCGGCGACCACGCTCGCGCTGCTCAGGTTGAACGCGGTGGTAGGCGTGACCGGGTTCTTCGACGGGAAGGACACGCTCGTCTCGGTGGGCATTCAATGCGCGCTCTGCCATTCGACCGTGGACGACTCTTTCTCTGCTGGCATCGGCAAGCGCCAGGACGGCTGGCCAAACCGCGATCTGAACGTGGGCGCCATCATCGCTTCGGCGCCTACGGTGGCGCCGCTCGCCGACCTGATTGGGCTCACCGAGGCCGAGCTGCGTACGGTGCTCGTGAACTGGGGCGTCGGAAAATTCGACGCCGAGCTGATTCTGGATGGCAAGACCGAGAACGCGACCGGAGGATCGGCGGCCACGCTCATCCCCGCGGCGTTCGGCCTCGCCGGCGTCAACCTCCACACGTATACGGGCTGGGGCTCGGTCACGCACTGGAACGCGTTCGTCGCGAATCTCGAGATGGGAGGGCAAGGCATTTTCTTCGACCCACGTCTCGACGACGCGGACAAGTTCCCGATCGCCGCGGCAAATGATTTCGACGATGTCCGCGATCCCGTGGACCGCATCACGCCGAAGCTCGCGGATTTGCACTTCTACCAGCTCGCGCTCGAAGCGCCGAAGCCACCTGCCAACACCTTCCAGCCTGCGGCAGCCAAGCGTGGCAAGGACGTCTTCAACGACCCGCAGAGGGGGGATTGCGCGCGCTGCCACGTGCCACCGATCTTCACCGAGCCCGGGTGGAACATGCACACGCCGGCGGAGATCGGAATCGACGCTTTTCAGTCGAACCGGTCGCCCGACGAGCGCTACCGGACCACGCCGCTCGGTGGGCTCTTCACGCGAAAAAAAGGCGGCTTCTATCACGACGGTCGCTTCGCCAACCTCGGCGAAGTGGTCGACCACTACGAGTCCGTTTTCAACCTGAACCTGTCGCCAGGCGACAGGGCCGACCTGATCGAGTACTTGAAGTCGCTCTGACCGGGGCCCGGAGCGGAGCGACCGCTCCCCCGCTTCCGCTTCGTCATTGATTCGGAATGGGCACGCCCGCGGAGCGGAGTTTCTTCTCGACGAGCTTCGTCAGCCTCGCCCAGGCCAGTGCCCGGTCCTTCCCGTAGCGGCTGATCATCCCGTACCGGGCGTCGGCGTCCTCGCCGCGGCCTTGGAGGCTGGTCAGGATCGCCAGCAGCCCGGGGTTTTCGAGGAAGTGAGCGACTGTGGCGTTCGCGAGCTCCTCGATGCGCGGGTCGTCCGGCGCCCAGGCCGCGGCCTCCCAAGAGCGCTTGGACAACTCGACGAACTTGGTGTCGCCGAGTGCGCGCTCGACCTCGGTGAGGTAATTGTCGAAGCCTTCCGGGACCAGCGCCCTGGCCAGCACCAGGCCGTCTCGGATGTCCGCAATGTTCTCGGCGCTCAGCCCGAAGTCGGGCAGCCGGTCGAGGAACGCACGTGCTCGGTCGGGCAGCAGGACGCCGTCGCCGTCGGCGAGCCGGTGCAGCATGTCGCGTCGGGCGATCAGGTCCTCGATCCGTTCGGTGAGGCGCCGCTGGACGTCGGCGAGGGCGGCGGCGAACGGCTCGGCGTCGGCGTCCAGCATCGGCCCGATCTCGGCCAGCGGCACGCCGGCGGCGGCCAGCGTCCGGACCTGGACCAGCCGGAGCAGCTCGGCCGATCCGTAGCGTCGGTAGCCGGAACTGTCACGCCGTGGTTCGTCGACGAGTCCGTGCTTGTGGTAATGCCGCACGGTCTTCACCGTGACCCCGGCGAACGCCGCCGCCTGGCTGATCGTGACGCCTTTGCTCATCGGCTAGCCGACCCGGTGCTGGTAAATGGCGGCGGTCTTGCGGACCGCATCGACGATGGCGGGTTTGCTGAGTTCGTCGAGTTCGTGGTGTTCATCCGATGAGCATGAACTCTGACCCAAGGTCAAGGTCAAGAAGCCCGTTGGGCTGCCCTCGCTGGCGTGGACTCTCGCCTCGACACCGCCTCACTGCGCCTGTAGGGGCCCCTCCGCGAGCTCCGCACGCGATTCACACCGCGTCCGTGTGACCGGCGCAGCCGTAGAAGTGGCGGATGGCGCGATCGAGCTGCGCCGCCGCTCGCTCGTCCGGTGGCGATGCGGCCCAGGACGCCCGCGCCTCCGCGACGAGTTCGGCCTCGAGCCTCGCCCGATCGACCGTGACGCACCGGCCATCCTCGACGAGCACCCGGCCGCCGACGATGAGCTGCTTGATGTGCTTGCGGGTCGCCCGGGTCAGGAGCGTCGCGACCGGGTCCTGCGTGGCAGAGAGCACGTCCGTGGACATGGCCGCATGGTCGAGCACCAGCAGATCGGCTGGCGCGCCAACGGTCAGCTTGCCGCCACCGTCATCGCCACGGACCGCGCGCCGGCCATCCACCGCAGCCGCCCGGAATAGCCGCTCGGCCGAGAGCACGTCGGTAAGGCCGATGCCGCGGTGATGCAGCCACACGAGGCGCATTTCACGGAGGATGTCGTCGTCGTCCTCCATCGCGTTCGCGTCGAGGCCGATGCCAAAGGCGAGGCCCCGGCGGATGAAGCGGTCGACCGGAGCGATCCCCGACCGCAGGCGAAGATTCGACGACGTGTTGACGGAGACGATGACACCGCGCTCGGCAAGCAGCGCGCATTCGTCCTCCGTCAAGTAGATGCCGTGCGCGACGGAGAGCCGCGGTGATAGGAGGCCGAGCTCGTCCAGCCGGCGGACGATACCGCCCGGGTAGGCGGCATCTGCCCATTCTCGCTGAAAGCGGGTCTCGAGCAGATGCATGTGTACGCGGCGGCCCGAGAGCGCCGAGGCCTCGGCAATGGCGGCGAGTGAGGCGTCCGAGACCCACTGCGGGCCCACCGGGCAGTACTGGACGGAAAAACTCTCGTGCGCCAGAGCGGCGATCTCGTCGACGAGGTGCAGGTAGTCGCCGATCGATCGCCCGGTGCGGAGACGGGCTTCGAGCCGGCTGCGGAGGGACGCGTCGGCCAGGTCCAGGAATCGGGCTTGATCGCCATAGACGAGCGGGTTCCGGTCCTTGAAAGGTACGGCGAAGGCGACGTGAATGCCGACATCGTGCGCGGCTCGAGCGACCGCTTCGGCTTCCTCGAGGAGCGCGCTCTCGTCCTGCGGATTGTGGGTGTGGTTGGTCGCAGCGATGCCGCCCTCGGCCATCCGGGCGAAGGCGACGGCGGCGCGAAGATAGGCCGAGACCCTGGGCTCGCGCCCAAGCGTCGGGAGCCACGTCTCGAGCGCATCGTCCAGCGCGCCGAAGGCAAACGGCCGGAGGCCCCGGCCGTGATCGTGCGCGTTCGAGGGCGCTGCGATCGCTATCGTGCCACAAGGCCCGCCGCCGAACGCGTCGAATGCCGCGATCCGTCCGCCCTCGATCCGAATCCGCGCGGGGCCCGACGCGGGCTCCCGTCCTGGATCGGCCAGAACGGCGTCCACGTCGACAGCAGCGATTTCAAGTGTGGTGCTCATCGCTCGTACTCCCTAGGGTACAGCATCCACACCCGTGAAGGTAGCGCGGCGAGTTTGTCGGCCCGCCTTCACACGTCCCTTCCGAAGGCTCGCTCGATGATCGCGTCCTTTTCCGTCCACCCAGCGCGTCGAACTCGGCCTCGAAATCCCGGCTGCGCACGCCGCCGGGGGAGGAGCTCCGGATGCGGCTTTGAAAAAGCGCGCGCTCCGCTCACGGGTTCTCCGTGCTTTCGTTCACCGTCGAGGCGCTGTTCGACGCAGGCGGCGGCACCAGCGGCTGCCCGCCGTCATAGATCTCCACCATCCGGAACGGCGCCATGTCGAAATGGAAATGGTTGTCATGCCCCGCGTAGCCCGGCCCGAGCAACACCCGGAAGACGTCTTTCCGTGCGATGAGCCGCCGCGCCAGCGTCTTCAGGAACCGCGCGTGGATCGCCGCGTGGCCTGTCTGCGCCTTCCAGTGCGAGAGCACGCGAACCTCGAAGCCGTTCTTGAAGCCGGCCGGGATGCCCTCCGGCAGGCTTTGCCCTTTCGGCAGCGGGCCGAAATCGAAGCCCGCAATGTCGATGGCGTTACCCAGCGCGTGCTCGCTGAGGAACTCGGGGTACGCGGCAATGCGGCGGCAGCTGTACGTGCCGAGGTGCACGACGCGGCTCGGGGGGCGACCGTAGATCTCGGTAGCCACGTCGGCGGCGATCTTCTCGAACGCTTTCAGCCGGTCGCGCAGGCCGATATAGACTTTGGTCGTGGACGAGAAGCGCAGGTTGTCGCCTGCGTAATCGACGAGCTCCACCTTGGGACACTGGAGGGGCCCCGCTTTCGGCACCTCGCGCGGGATGGTGTCGAGGGCGTAGGGGGCCTCGGGCGTGGGGTCGGCGCCGGCGGTGCCCAGGGGAGCAAGGGCGAGGAGGGAGAGAGCCAAAAAGGGCAGGGCACGCAGTGGGCGGCGCATGATCCGGTTGGACGAGGCAGGGCGCGAAACGATTCTTCTCCGCGGGAACCCCGCTTGCCTCACGGCTCCAGGCACTTGCAGACTCCCCCCGCGCCGCACCACGTCATGACGACCATGTCAGCGCAGCTTGTAGAGCGCCATCGTGGCCTCGCCGTCCCTGACTGTCCCGCAGGCCTTTGCAATGGGCCGGCGCGGTCCAGCGGTCGTCCGGTGGCCACGCGCAACACGCGCGCAGCGCTGCTCGCTCTGTTACCTGAACGTATACGAAGAAAATTATAGTGATTTGCTGACGGCGTATTTGCTGCTATCTTCGGCGCCTCAACCTGCTTACCACGAGGTGTCTCCAATGCGCTGTCTAGCTCTGCCCTTTCTTGCCATGAGCTTGGTCACTGTTGGTTGTGGCGGTGCCGATTCCCAGGAGCCATCGGAGCTGCTCGGGACCCAGCGAGCGTCGCTCACCGAGACCGACGTCGATGTGGCGCCGGAATGTCAGGGGATCATTGATTTCGTCAACGCGGCATCGTTCCAGACGCTGGACGCTTATTTGCCGAGCGACGTTGCATCGAACCTCGTGGAGTATCGCGCGGTTTCGCCCTTCGCGACGCTGGCGGACGTCTCCTCCGTTCCGCTCGTCGGGGCGGCTCGCCTCGAGCAGATTGAAGGCGGGGCGCGGAGCGAGGGGTATATCGGCTCGAGCTGCGTCGGAATCATCGACGAGCTGGCTGTCTCCGCTGACGACGCGGCCAGGAT
This sequence comes from Polyangium jinanense, assembly GCF_028435265.1. Taxonomy (GTDB): domain Bacteria; phylum Myxococcota_A; class Polyangia; order Polyangiales; family Polyangiaceae; genus Polyangium; species Polyangium jinanense. The sequence goes on from NZ_JAGTJK010000065.1 coordinate 26,053, forward strand.
GGTTTCGCTGGTGAATACCGTCAGCTCCACGGAGTTGCACGATATCCTACCCTACGCGTGGAACGGCGCGACAAACCTTCTCAACCAGCGACCCTTCGCCACGGTCGAGAGCATTGCCGCCACGTCGGGGATCAGCTCGGTGAGCCTGCGGAATATCCGGAACGCCGCAACGTTGAGCGATCCCCTCGAGGACCTGATCGCGGCGGTGAACGCGCTGCCGCAGCCTGATTTCGGCGCGAACATGGCCCGCCACTTCGACAGGTACGACCTCACGACGGGGTCGCATTACTATTCTCTCCATGGGTTGGAGTGTTTCGGGATCGATCCTGACTCCCTCCCCAATGGCGCGAGCATTCGAGCCAACCTAGCCGACGCTGCAGAGGTGCGCGCGGAGGTCGAGAGCACTGTCGATTATGCGAATCGATCGAATCAGCTCCCTGCGAGCGTCGTCTCGCAAGGGCTCGCGAACCTCGACGAGCGGATCGCAGGGCGCTCCTTCAAGGGCTGCTATTTCAGCTACTCGAATGATCCCTGGAGCGGGAACAACGTCGCGTTCTTCGTCGATACCGTTTCCGGCTTCAGCGTGCTGACGGAGACGTACTGGAGCGAATGAGCCGGTTTGCTCCTTCCGCGGGCGCTCAGGGTAAATAACCCGCCACGTATCCCTGGCAGCCGCCACACCGGCAAGGCCCACAAGGCTCCTCAACAACGGTACACGAGCAGAGCCCGCTCCCGCTTCCGCGTCCGTGTCCGCTCCCGTTCACGCGTCCGTGTCCGCTCCCGTTCACGCTACCCCTCCCCAAAGTGGCTGGCACCTTGGGTCCCGGCTCGACATGAGGAACGCTCCTGGATTGCCGACCCGCCTGTGGTACTGGCACGCGCCTCGCAAGGCGGCCGTCCCTCGTCTGGAGCATTTCCAAGAATTTCGGCACATAGAGAGAGATGGAGCGGCTTGATGCGAACGGTTGGTTACGCATGGATTCCCTATTTCCTTATCTTGGCGACGGCCTGCTCCTCGCAGCCGAACCCGAGTGAAGGCTCCGGCGGCGAAGGCGGCTCCGGTAGCAGCAGCATCAGCGCCGGTGGGAGTGCTGGGGATGGCGGAAGCGGGGGAGGCAGCGGTGGCGCCGGAGGCGGCGGCGGCACTGGAGGCAGCGGCGGCGTTGCGTGCTCTGTCTCGACGACGGCGGTCCCGGGCGCGTCAGGCTTCCTTCGTTTGCCCGAGATGGTCCTTGGTGCCGATGGCTCCGGCGCGCTCGTTTACGTGGCCACCTCGAGCGGAGGAGGGAAGAACGGGACGCACTGGACCAAGCTCGGTCCAAAGGCGGCTCCCTCCGGTGCTTCGGTGCACATCGACGGTTTCGCCCGAGAGCTGGATGTCGCGGCGGCTCCGGGCGGCGGGGTCGTGCTCGCCACGACATCGATATATGGCGACACCACGCTTCACTGGATCGACGAAAACGGCGCGACGACGCGCACCGAGTCGATCCCGGATAGCTCTAATAGAAGGCGTCCCGCCGTCGCCGTGGCCAACGGCATCACGTATCTCGCCTGGGTCATCGACGCCTTCTCCGTCGGCGCGGAGAGCGACGCACTCTGGATTGCCGGCTACGACGACAGCCAAATGGTGTTTGGACCGACCCAGGTCACGGTCGACTCGAAGGATATCCATGTTCATCTCGCCACGGTGGGCACGGACGTCTACCTCGCCATCGCAGGAACGAGCCTCGCCTGGTCGAAGCTCGACTCCACCGGGAACCTCGGACCGAGCGTGGTCGCACAGAGCGGTGAAGGGAAATTGACCAACACCGTCGCGGTCTCTCAAGGCCACCTGGCGTTTGGCTGGACGGACCTCAAGTCGTTCAGCCCGGTGACCACGAACGTCGAGCTGCGCGTGGCGGGGCTCGACGACGGCGCGGAGCTGGGCAAGCTCACCATCGATATCAACAACGAACGAGGTCCCGAGCTCGTCGGCACGGAGGCGGGCTTTTCGCTCGCGCTCGCGAGCGACGACCCCGAGGCGGGAGCCGTCCAGTACTTCGAGCTTTCGCCCACGCTCGCCGTGAATCGCAAGCTCAAGGTTGCCTCTTCCGCCCAAGGAATCGGGGACACCGCGGACAGCGCGGTCGGGCTGGCGATTGGTGAGGCCGGTACTTTCCTGGCTCACGGCGACAGCAACGGCGCCTTGTTCACGAGCGTCATTGCGTGCAGTCCGTAGACAATCCGGCTTGAATCGTCGAAGCCTGAGCGCCGCCGAGCTGCGGCATCTCCCGGACCGACTACGTGCCCTGATCGATTTCATGATCGAGCATGTCGCTCCGGCGCCTCGTGGGCGTCCGTCATCCGCTCCCGCTCGTGCTTCCGCTGCTTGCCGCTGCTGCTGCTTGCCGAACGTGGTCCCCAATCCAGTTAACGAAAGTGAAGCGCCTGGACGGATTGCCATGATGCAATCACGCTGCGCTTCGTCTACGGACCAGCGCCTGCCGTGCCTGGCAGATGGCGCATAATAAAGTGAAGGTTTGCTAACATGAACGTTGGACGACACAGCTTTGGGCCGATGCATGGACGCATTCTCGGTCCGGTCATGATCGCAATGCTTGCCGCTTGCAGCGCCGACACGACGCCTAGCGAGGGCGTGTCCGCGCCTGCGAGCGCCCCTGCGCAGGCGGCGCGGGGAGATTCGGCGCCGATGCCGAAAGACCTGCGCGCGGCGTACATCGCATCTGTGCAGCAGGAAGCCTCGGAGAGGTATGCTGCCGTGGCGCTCTCACCGGGGCTCTTGCGAGCAGAAAACGAGGCGCAACGATGGGTGACGACGCTCGACGACGCGGGCATTTCGCTTTCGCCGGACGACAGCGCGTGGACATTCGGAATGCGCGCAGCAGGGCTCGGGTGCGAGAGCCAGGTGACGGAGCTCGGCGCGGCGGAGCCCGCGGCGGAGGGCAATCGGGTTCGTTATGAGCACGACGGGTTGGAAGAATGGTACGTGAACGGACCGCTCGGGCTCGAGCAGGGATTCGTGCTTCGGGCGGCTCCCGCGTGCGCCGGAACGAAGGTCGTGGCCATCGAGCTTGGTGGGGATTTGCAGGCGGAGCTCGTGGACGAGGATGGCGACGGCCTTGGGGAGGCGCTTTCGCTGCGGGATGCAGAGGGGCGCGCGGCGCTCGGGTATACCGACCTGTATGTGAAGGACGCGTCAGGGAAAGCGCTACCTGCGTGGTTGTCGCTCGATCAGGGGCGGGTCGTGATCCACGTGGATGACGCGGGGGCCGTGTATCCGGTGGAGATCGATCCGCTCATCGCGGTGCAGCAGGCGAAGCTGCTCGCAAACGACGGGGCGACGGGCGATTCATTTGGCTATTCGGTGTCGCTCTCGGGGGATACGGCGCTCGTGGGGGCGTTTTCCGACGACGACAAGGGCATGAATTCCGGCGCGGCGTACGTGTTCGTACGGAGCTCGGGGGTTTGGACCCAGCAGGCAAAGCTCGTCCCGAGCGACGGGGCGGCGGGCGACTATTTCGGCCATTCGGTGTCGCTCTCGGGGGACACGGCCCTCGTGGGGGCGGATAGCGACGACGACAAGGGCGAAAATTCCGGCTCGGCCTACGTGTTCGTGCGCAGCTCTGGGGTTTGGACCCAGCAGGCCAAGCTGCTCGCGATGGATGGGGCAGCGGGTGACCTTTTCGGGCATTCGGTGTCGCTCTCGGGGGACACGGCGCTCGTGGGGGCGGATTACGACGGCGACAAGGGCACGCAATCCGGCTCAGCCTACGTCTTCGTACGGAACGCTGGAGTCTGGACGCAGCAGGCCAAGCTCCTGGCGAACGACGGGTCATCGTTCGATAATTTCGGCTGCTCGGTGTCGCTCTCGGGGGACACAGCGCTCGTGGGGGCGTGGGGGGCTTCTGGGGGTTCGGCCTATGTGTTCGTGCAGAGCGGCGGCGCCTGGACCCAGCAGGCCAAGCTGATCGCGAACGACGGGTCATCGTTCAATCGTTTTGGCTGGTCGGTGGCGCTCGCAGGGGACACGGCCCTCGTGGGGGCGGTCTGGAACAACGACAACGGCACGGATTCCGGCGCGGCCTACGTGTTCGCGCGGAGCGCTGGCGCCTGGACCCAGCAGGCCAAGCTGCTCGCGAACGACGGGGCGAAGGACGACAATTTCGGCGTTTCGGTGGCGCTCGCGGGGGACACGGCGCTCGTCGGGGCGGTCTGGGACGACGACAAGGGCACGGATTCCGGCTCGGTCTACGTGTTCGTGCAGAGCGGTGGCGTCTGGAATCAGCAGGCCAAGCTGCTCGCGAACGATGGGGCGGCGAACGACCATTTCGGCGCGTCGGTGTCGCTCTCGGGGGACACGGCGCTCGTGGGGGCGTCGAGTGACGACAACAAGGGATCGGCCTACATCTTCGTCCCGGTGGCGAGCCTGGGGAGTGCCTGCGCGACCGGAGCAGAATGCGCGAGCGGCTTCTGCGTGGACGGGGTCTGCTGCGACACGGCCTGCGGCGGCGGCGCGATGGGAGATTGCCAGGCGTGCAGCGTGGCGGCAGGCGCGGCGGTAGACGGGACGTGCGCGGTCCTCTCGGCAGGCACGGCTTGCCGCGCCTCGGCGGGCGCGTGTGATGTCGCCGAGAGCTGCGACGGTGCCGGGAACGAATGCCCGGCGGACGCGAAGGCCGCAGCGGGCACCGAATGCCGCGCCTCGGCGGGTGTGTGCGACGTGGCGGAGAGCTGCGACGGGCAAACCCTGGATTGCCCTGCGGATGGATTCGCAGCGGATGGAACACCCTGCGCGGCGGGCGTCTGCGAAGGCGGCGTGTGCATGGCCGGCGCGGGTGGCGCAGGCGGCGTAGGCGGCGCCGGTGGCGCAGGTGGCGCGGGCGGCATGGCCGGCGCGGGCGGCGCAGGCGGTATGGCAGGCGCGGGCGGCGCAGGCGGCGCAGGTGGTGGTATGGCCGGCGCGGGCGGCGCGGGCGGCGGAGAGCCCGCCGACGACAGCGGCTGCGGGTGCCGGACGGCGTCGCAGACGGGGAGCTCGCCAGTGCTTCCCACGCTGGCGCTCGGGTTCCTTCTCGCATGGCGGCGGCGCGTGCGGCGCGCCTGATGTCCTTCCGGCACGGGTGAGGCCGTTACCGCTGCTGCTGCCTCACCCGTGCGGCCCAAAGCACTCAAGAAAGGTTTATGACAATGAACGATGAACGACAGCGCTTCTGGCCGATGCACGGACGCATTCTCGGTCCGGTCATGATCGCAATGCTTGCCGCTTGCAGCGCCGACACGACGCCTAGCGAGGGCGTGTCCACGCCTGCGAGCGTCCCTGCGCAGGCGGCGCGGGGAAATTCGGCGTCGATGCCCAAAGACCTGCGCGCGGCCTACATCGCGTCCGTGCAGCAGGAAGCCTCGGAGCGGTAGGCCGCGGTGGCGCTCTCGCCAGGGCTTTTACGCGCAGAGAACCACGCACAGAGGTTCGCGGCGACGCTCGACGGCGCGGGCATTTCGCTTTCACCGGATGACGGGGCGTGGACGCTCGGAATGCGTGCGTCGGGGCTCGGGTGCGAGAGCCAGGTGACGGAGCTTGGCGCGGTGGAGCCCACGGCGGAGGGCAATCGGGTTCGTTATGAGCGCGACGGCCTGGAAGAATGGTACGTGAACGGACCGCTCGGGCTCGAGCAGGGGTTCGTGCTTCGGGCGGCTCCCGCGTGCACCGGGACGAAGGTCGTGGCTATCGAGCTCGGTGGGGATTTGCAGGCGGAGCTCGTGGACGAGGATGGAGACGGTCGCGGAGAGGCGCTTTCGCTCCGGGATGCGGAGGGGCGCGCGGCGCTCGGGTATACCGATCTGTATGTGAAGGACGCGACGGGCAAAGTGCTGCCTGCTTGGTTATCGCTCGATCGGGGGCAGGTCGTGATTCACGTGGATGACGCGGGGGCGGCGTATCCGGTGGAGATCGATCCGCTGATCGCGGTGCAGCAGGCGAAGCTCGTGGCAGCCGACGGGGTGGCGTATGATTTTTTCAGCTATTCGGTCGCGGTCTCGGGGGACACGGCGCTCGTTGGGGCGCACCTCGACGACGACAACGGCTTCAACTCCGGCTCGGTCTACGTCTTCGTGCGGAGCGGCGCGACGTGGACCCAGCAGGCGAAGCTTTCAGCGAACGACGGCACGATGAGCGATGGGTTCGGCAGCTCGGTGTCGCTGTCGGGGGACACGGCGCTCGTGGGGACGCCCGGCGACAGCTCGGCCTACGTCTTCGTACGGAGCGGCGCGACGTGGACGCAGCAGGCGAAGCTCTCGGCGAATGACGGCGCGGTGGAGACCGGGTTCGGCTGGGCGGTTGCGCTCTCGGGGGACATGGCGCTCGTGGGGGCGATGGTGGACGACGACAATGGCATGTATGCCGGCTCGGCCTATGTCTTCGTGCGGAGCTCTGGAGCTTGGACCGAGCAGGCGAAGCTCTTGGCGAACGACGGGGCGGCGGGGGATCAGTTCGGTTATTCGGTGTCGCTCTCGGGGGACACGGCGCTCGTGGGGGCGCCTTACCACAACGGCAAATCTGGCACGGCCTATGTGTTCGGGCGGAGCGCTGGCGTCTGGACCGAGCAGGCCAAGCTCCAGGCGAGTGACGGAAAGCCGTTTGACCTATTCGGCACCTCTGTCGCGCTCTCGGGGGACACGGCGCTCCTGGGGGCGAGCGCCGCCACTTTCTCGGGCCTCGGCTCGGCCTACGTGTTCGTGCAGAGCGGAGGAGTCTGGACCGAGCAGGCGAAGCTCGTGGCGAACGACGGAGCGGCGGGCCACTGGTTCGGCCATTCGGTCGCGCTTTCGGGGGACACGGCGCTCGTGGGTGCGCCGTACAGCAACAACAACAATGGGGCGGCCTACGTCTTCGTCCCGGTCGCGAGCCTGGGGAGTGCCTGCTTGACTGGCGCAGAGTGCGCGAGCGGGTTCTGCGTGGACGGGGTCTGCTGCGACACGGCATGCGGCGGCGGCGCCATGGGAGACTGCCAGGCGTGCAGCGCGGCGGCGGGCGCGGCGGTGGACGGGACGTGCGCGCCGCTCTCGGCGGGCACGGCTTGCCGTGCTTCGGCAGGCGTGTGCGACGTGGCCGAGACCTGCGACGGGCAAACCTTGGATTGCCCTGCGGATGGATTCGCAGCGGATGGAACACCCTGCGCGGCGGGGGTCTGCGAAGGCGGCGCTTGCATCGACGGCACAGGCGGCGCAGGGGGCGCAGGCGGCGCAGGGGGCGCAGGCGGCGCAGGGGGCATGGGAGGCGCCGGTGGCGCAGGTGGCATGGCCGGAGCGGGCGGCGCAGGTGGCATGGCCGGAGCGGGCGGCGGAGAACCTGCCGATGACAGCGGTTGCGGGTGCCGGACGGCGTCGCAGACGGGGAGCTCGCCTGTGCTTCCGACGCTGGTGCTCGGGCTCCTTCTCGCATGGCGGCGGCGCGTGCGGCGCGTGTGATGTCCTTCCCGCACACGGCGAGCAGTTGCTGCTGCTCGCCGTGTGCGGCCCAAAGCACTTGAGAAAGGGCTACGACAATGAACGTTGAACGACAGAGCTTCCGGCCGAGGCAGGGACGTATGCTCGGTCCGGTCATGATCGCAATGCTTGCAGCTTGCAGCGCCGACACCACCCCCGGCGAGGGCGTGTCTGCTCCCGCGAGCGCCCCTGCGCAGGCGGTGCGGGGAGGTTCGGCGTCGATGCCGAAAGACTTGCGCGCGGCCTACATCGCGTCCGTGCAGCAGCAAGCCTCGGAGCGATATGCCGCCGTGGCGCTCTCGCCGGGGCTTTTACGCGCAGAGAACCACGCACAGCGGTTCGCGGCGACGCTCGATGGCGCGGGCGTTTCGCTTTCGCCAGCGGACGGCGCGTGGACGTTCGGCATGCGCGCAGCCGGGCTTGGCTGCGAGGGCCAGGTGACGGAACTCGGCGCGGCGGAGCCCGTGGCCGAGGGCAACCGAATTCGTTATGGGCGCGAGGCCCTGGAAGAATGGTACGTGAACGGCCCGCTCGGGCTCGAACAGGGGTTCGTCCTCGCGGCGGCTCCGTCGTGCGCCGGGACGAAGGTCATGGCCATCGAGCTTGGCGGGGATCTGCGGGCGGAGCTCGTGGACGAGGACGGAGACGGGCGCGGGGAGGCGCTTTCGCTTCGGGACGGGGAGGGCCGCGCGGCGCTCGAGTATACCGACCTGTATGTGAAGGACGCGGCGGGCAAAGAGCTGCCGGCGTGGCTGTCGCTCGCGCCGGGGCGGGTCGTGATCCACGTGGACGACGCGGGGGCGGCCTATCCGGTGGAGATCGATCCGCTCCTTGCGGTGCAGCAGGCGAAGCTGCTCGCAAACGATGGGGCGGCGAGCGACTATTTGGGCTATTCGGCCGCGCTCTCGGGAGACACGGCGCTCGTGGGGGCGCCTGACGACGACGACAACGGCATGATCTCCGGCTCAGCCTACGTCTTCGTGCGGAGCAATGGCGTCTGGACCCAGCAGGCGAAGCTCGTCGCAAACGACGGGGCGGTGGGCGACAATTTCGCCTGGTCGGTCGCGCTTTCGGAGGAAATGGCGCTCGTGGGGGCTTACGGGGACGACGGCAAGGGCTCGGCCTACGTCTTCGTGCGGAGCAATGGCGCCTGGACCCAGCAGGCCAAGCTCCTGGCAGATGACGGGGCGGCGAACGACGCTTTCGGCGATTCGGTCGCGCTTTCGGGCGACACGGCGCTCGTAGGGGCGTACTGGGACGACGATAAGGGCTTGCAATCCGGCTCGGCCTACGTCTTCGTGCGGAGCGGCGGAGCCTGGAACCAAGAGGCCAAGCTGTTCGCGAACGACGCAGCGGGAGACGACTATTTCGGCGGGTCGGTCGCGCTCTCGGGGGACACGGCGCTCGTGGGTGCGTTTCGGGACGACGACAAGGGCACGGAATCCGGCTCGGCCTACGTCTTCGTGCGGAGCGGCGGAGCCTGGACCCAGCAGGCGAAGCTCGTTGCGAACGACGGGCAGGTGGGAGACCTCCTCGGCGTTTCGGTCGCGCTCTCCGGGGACACGGCGCTCGTGGGGGCGTACAGGGACGACGACAAGGGCAGTAACGCCGGCTCGGCCTACGTCTTCGTGCGGAGCAATGGCGTCTGGGCCCAGCAGGCGAAGCTCCTGGCAAACGACGGGGCGGCGGACGACGAGTTTGGCGTTTCGGTCGCGCTCTCCGGGGACACGGCGCTCGTGGGGGCGGATCTGAACGGCGAGAAGGCCTCGTACGCCGGCGCGGCCTACGTCTTCGTCCTTTCGGCAAGCCAGGGGAATTCCTGCATGGCCGACGCAGAATGCGCGAGCGGGTTCTGCGTGGACGGCGTCTGCTGCGATACGGCTTGCGGCGGAGGCACCACGGGAGACTGCCAGGCGTGCAGCGTGGCGGCGGGCGCGCTGGTGGACGGCACGTGCGCGCCGATCTCCGCCGGCACGACGTGCCGCGCCTCGGCAGGCGCGTGCGACGTGGCCGAGACTTGCGACGGGCAAACCCTGGATTGCCCTGCGGATGGATTGGCAGCCGATGGAACACCCTGCTCGGCGGGCGTCTGCGAAGGCGGCGCTTGCATCGACGGCGCAGGCGGCGCAGGCGGCGCAGGCGGCGCAGGTGGCGCGGGCGGCGCAGGCGGCGCGGGCGGCGCGGGCGGCGAAGCGCCCGCCGACGACAGCGGCTGCGGGTGCCGGACGGCGTCGCAGGCGGGGAGCTCGCCTGTGCTTCCCACGCTGGCGCTCGGGCTCCTTCTCGCATGGCGGAGGCGCGTGCGGCGCGCGTGATGTCCTTCCCGCGCGGGTGAGGCAGCGGCAGCCCCTGCCGCTGCCGTTCGAATCGACCGACGAGGTGCCACGCGGATAACGATATCGCAAATTTTGAATGGCAGCATTCGGCGGCGGGTCACGGACCTGGTACGTCCTACAAAGTCCTTCGCGTGCGTAAGAATTCGCTGGCTATTTCGATGCCGCTTCGCGTAAGGTATTTCGAGATGCCGGGCGACGCGCGTGGTTTTCGCGCAAGGCGGATTTTTCTGCCGTTTCACGGGCCCGTGCGAGGGGAGCCGGACATGAAAAAGTTCACTGCGTTGGCGCTCGGCGCCATCTCTGGGCTCGTTTGTTCGCAAAGCGCGCTGGCCGCCGAGAGCGTCACATTCGACGACCAGATCGTCATCACGTCGGCGGACGGAACCGAAATCGCCGCCAATCTCTTCACCCCTGCCGCGACGAGCTCGAATGCGTCGCTTCCGGTGATCATCTTCATCAATAGCTGGGCGCTCGAGGAGCACGAGTACCTCGCCCAGGCCTTCAAGTTCGCGCAGGACGGCTACATCGTCCTGAGCTACAGCGCGCGCGGCTGGGGGCAGTCGACCGCGTTCGCGACCGTAGGCGGGCCCGAGGACATCGAGGACCTGTCGGCGATCATCGACTGGCTCGACGTGAACACGCAGGCCGACATCTCGAACATCGGCCTTTCCGGGATCTCGTATGGCGCGGGCCTGTCGCTGCTCGGGATCGCGAACGAGCCGCGCATCAAGACCGCGGCCGCGCTGAGCGGCTGGGGCAGTCTGTCGGACGCCCTTTACGGCGCAGATACGACGAGCCTCGCGTGGGGCACGATCCTCATCGGCTCGGGCTACCTGCTCGGAGAGATCTCGAGCGACATCCCAGCCTACTTCGCCGATCTGATCGCGGGTTCCGACGTCTCCGAGGCGATCGCCTGGGCCAACGAGCGCTCCCCCCTCACGCACGTGGACAAGATCAACGCCCGCAATGCCCCCGTCTACATCAGCAACAACTTCGGCGACGAGCTGTTCAAGCCGAACTCCTCGCTGAAGTTCTATTCGCTCCTCACCGGCCCCAAGCGGATCGACATCAACCAGGGCATCCACGCCAGCGCCGAGGCCACGGGCTTGCTCGGGCTGCCGAACTACGTGTGGAACAACGTCCACGACTGGTTCGATTTCTGGCTCAAGGGCGTCGACAACGGCATCACCGAGAAGCCGCCGGTCGCGATGGAGCTCCAGTCCTCGAACCAGCGCGTCGAATTCGAAGACTGGCCGAGCGCCAGCGTCAGCACGAAGACCCTCTACCTGGGCCCCCGCGGCTTGATCGGGGACGGCGCCTTGCGGAACTCTCCCAACACGTCGACGTACACGAATTCGATCTGGTCGGGCGCCGACTCGATCGCCACGACGGGCATCCCCATCCTCTCGGCCGCGCTCGACGCGCACATTGATCTCGAGGTTTCGGCCTGGCTGCCCGCGGCCTCCGACGTCAACTCGATCGTCTATGAGACCTCGTCCCTGAGCTCCCCGATCAAGCTCCGCGGCGTCTCGACCCTCGACGTCTGGGTGTCTCCCTCGCATTCGAAGACCCAGCTCGTCGCTTACCTCTACGACGAAGATGCCCTGGGCAACGGGAAGCTGATCTCGCACGGCGTGAGGACGCTGCACAACGCGAAGCCCGGGCAGGACGTGAAGCTGTCCATCGAGTTCGTCACGGCGGGCTACGACGTGCCGGCTGGGCACCGCCTGGCGCTCGTGCTCGACACCGTCGACCCGCTCTATCAGCCGGCGACGCTGGGCGTGGAGCAGATCAACATCCGCTACGGCTCGTCGAAGCAGTCCGTGCTGACGCTCTCGTACGACCCTTGAAACCGCCGTCCCTTCCCTCCGGCCCGATCTGCGTGTAGAACTCCCGCGTGTCCGCCCGCTCTCCGCGCCCCGACGACCGAAGGCTCCAGCGCGCCGCGCGCCTGCTCTTCGTGGCCGCCCTCGGCCTCGTCTGCGCCGCGCCCTTCGTCACGGGCGAGCTCCCCGTCGCGGAGGCCAAGGAGGCGAAGGGTAAGGCCAAGCCCAAGGCCGAGAAGAAGGCCCCCGCCGGCAAGGGTGTGTTCGAGCACGGATGCCGCGTGCAGAGCCCGCAAAAATTCCTCGAACGCCGCACGTTCGTCTCGAAGGGCGTGCTCGACGGGGGGAAACACACGAAGGCGGTGCAGTACCTCGCCACCCATTACGGCAACGTCGGCGACGACCTCACGCGCAAGCTGAACCCAAAAGGCGCGCTCGCCCAGGCCGTGACCGTGCAGTTCATGGGCCTTCCCGTCTCGGTGCACACGAAGGTCGCGCCCGCGCTCGCCTGCGTCGAGAAGAAGATCAAGAAGTCCTGCACCGGCGCTTCCAAGTACACCCCGCGCGCCCTCGGCGGGTTCCGCGGGGCGAATACCTACCGCGGCATCGAGATCTCGAACCACCTCTTCGGCATCGCGCTCGACATCGACCCCGACCGAAACCCTTGCTGCGGCTGCGTCGACCCCTGGCCGAGCCATCCGAAATGCAAGCAGAAGTCGCGCTCACCGTACGATCGCGCGGCGATGCCGAAATGCTGGATCAAGGCATTCGAACGGTTCGGATTCGACTGGCTCGGGCACGACGCGCTCGAGGATACGATGCATTTCGAGTTTCTCGGGGATCCGGACAGGATCAAGAGGTAGGCGGGGCGGGGGGATCAAAGCCCCTCGCAAGGATCCTCTCCCGCCGGCGCATGCGGATCCGGCACGCCCGTCCGGCACGCCTCGGCCTGATCGATGCACGCTTGCAGGATCTTCGTCCAGCCCGTGCGTTGTTCGAATGCCGTCGCGCGGTACGTATCCATCAGCGAGCGCCCGTTCTCCCGGAGCAAAAGCTCGAATGGATTGCCCCAGAGCACGCTGAGCCCACCGAGCCGCGTGCCCGTGCTCGGCTCGACGCGCTGGGCCTCGACCACGAACGGGCTCAACGCGTGGAAGCCCGAGAGGCGCCGGTACTGGCCGCCGTATTGCAATTGCTCGCCCCAGGGGTTTTCTCGCGTCCAGAGGTGCGGCCGGCCGATGACCGAAAGCACGTCGCGCGCCGCCGCCGCCACGTCCGGGCCGACGACCACCGAGCCCGAGCCGCCGGGGCCACAAAACGCGGGATCCGCGAGCCGTTCGAGCAAGGCCACGAGGTCGACCGACGCATCCGACGCCGTCGTGCGTGACCGCGTCGCCCGCCGCGACCGTCCCCCGTGCGACGCCGACGCCGCCGAGGCGACGATGCCCGCCCCGCCGCAGGCCTCGGCGAAGATCGACGTGACGTCCGCGCAGGTAAACCCGCGAGGTCGCTCGCGACGCACGGCCGTGACGAGCTCGGCGAGCGCTTCTTCGAGCTTGCCGATACGCCGCAAATCGAGCCCGACGCTCGTGACCGAAGTGCCGACGTACGCGCGCCCCGCGGTCGAGACGCCCTCGATGTAGGCGCGCACGTAATCGGTGACGACCGCCTCCACGAGCACACGCGGGCTCGCCGCGGGGCGATCCTGCGCAATGTAGCGGAGCGCGCTGTACGGGTGACCGGCGTCCGGAACCGTCTCACGCGAGGCGATCAGGTAATCGGCCGTTCCCGAGAGCGACGAGGCCACCTCGACGGCGCCCATGCGGCACGTGTCGAATGCGACGACGTCGATGCGGTTCGAGGTGCCGAGCCCGCCGAGGCCGGGTTTCGTGCGAATCTCCGTTTCGATCACCTTCGACGCCTCACCGAGCGCGGCCGAGAGTCCCTCCAGGGACAAACGTTTGCCCGACGTCGCGTCGTCGGCGATGCCCGTGAACCCGTCGCCGTGGCCCGTGAACGTGACCCAGTAATGGCGCGCCGGGTACATCCGCACGCCCTCCACCAGGAAATCACGCAAGGTCGCCATGTCGCTCGTGTCGGTCTCGCCGAGGACCATGACGCCCGGCGTTTCGTTCTCCCGGCCCGGAGGCCTGATTTCCTCGCGGTAAATCGAATACCGCTCGGAGGGGCGGGGTTTGCCGTCCTCACCCACCTGGAATGGCGCATAGTCGCGCTGCACCAGGATGCGGAAGAGGGCGCTGCCGCCGAGGCCGTGTTGCCATTCGAGCGCGTCCTGATCGAACGCGGCGACGAGGTTCTGGTCGTGGTCGTCGTTCGCCGCGAACACGAGCCACGTCCATTCCGCGGTCCAGAGCGAGGGCGGCCCCCGACGGAGCTCCGCGCTGCTCTGCTCGACCGCCGGCGCCGCCTCCATGGCGCCCGCCGAAGGGCCCTCGGGGGCGCACGCCGCGAGACCCGTGGCGAGCGCCCCGAGGGCGATCACGTGCGTTCTATTCACGTCCGCGTATGTCCTACCGGCCATTGCGCGAGATGCGCAGGATCTGCTGGATCGCCACGTACGAGATGTGGGGATTGTCGCCGCGCCCGCCGGTGTCGTCCCCCGCCTCGTCGCTCGCGTCCGGGAACGCGGACATGTAAATGAAGTCGGGGTGCAGCTCCTTGCTGTTCGGACCGACGCCCGTCGGCGAGTCGATCCACTCGCCGCCGAGGATCGTGCCGCGTCCGTCGAGCTCGAGCACGTAATGGAACGTGACCTCGGCCAGGGGACGACGACGCTGGAGCGGCGGCACGAGGAGCTGCTCGATGCTCGCCGCGTAATTGACGAGGTAGGCGCTCGTGCGGATCCGCGCGAACCGGACGGCGTTCTCGTTCCACCGGTACGTGCGGCAGTTGCCCGCAGGCCCGTTGCCGTTGCAGACGAGCTGCGAGGCGCGGCGCTCGTCGATCTCCTCGTTCTCCTGGACGCGATAGCGCACGATCGGGAACGTCCAGACCTCGTCGCCGTACGCGTAATCCATGACGAACGGGAGTTTTTCGCGCGGGCCGCCGAGGTTCGCGAGCGCGGGCGCGCCGCGGCCCATGAGGCCCGTCAAGGCGATGTGCAGCGTGCCGGGGTTCAGGTCGCGGCACGCGGGGTTCGTCGGCCGCCCGGCGTTGTCCGTCGTGATGTCGTCCTCGGGCACGTTGCAGCGGTTGCCGGCCATCGTCGAGGAGTCGTGGAAATAGACCTCGGAGAAGAGCGCCTCGATGTCGGCCATGCGGAAGAGCACGCAGCCTCGGTCGCGCTCGCCGTTGCATGCCACGATGCGGCCATTCTCGCGCCGGACGCGCACGTCGCGCATGGGCGCGCCGTCACGCTCGGCCGTGGCGTAGGACGACCAGCCATTGCAATGCCCCCACCAGTCCTCGGGGACCGTGGACTGGTAGGTGCCGTGATTCAAGAGCTCCCACGCGGTGGCGGGGCCCGCGACGACGATCGAGGGGCGGACCCTGCCCGCGCCGCGCTCGCGCTCCGGCCGGCGCATCTCTTCGTTCGTGAACGCGCGGACCTGCGGGAGGCGCTGCGCCTCGCCCGGATTCATGAGCAGATCGTACTTTTCGACGGGCGAGAGGTTGTCGGGATCGGAGCGGAAATCGCTGTAGTCCTTGTTTGCCGTATTCCAGCGGTCGGCGATCCCGTTGTCGCTCATCGGCCACCAGCTCGACGGGAAGATGGCCCGCGAGCTCTCGCCGGCATCCGGGCCGGATTGCAGGCGCAGGAGCGCGCCGCGGAGCTCCGGGTGCAGACGCGCCGGCCGGTTCGTGTCGTTCATGGGCTCCCGTCCGGGCGCCCGGGGGATCAGGATTTCGTGGGTTCGGTAAAACCCATTCGACGTAAAATCCGGCCGGAGCCGCGGCTCTTGCGCCGAAGTCACGCGTTGCGCGCCGAGGAGCGCGAGTACGGACGCAGCCAGAATGACGGTTCGGGATTTGTTCATGGTTTTCATGGTCCTGTCGATAGCGGCGGCCGTCCGAACACCACTGCAGAGCCCGGGCCAGCGTGCTCGGCTGAGAGCGTACCGTTTAGGCTCGCGTCGGCGGGTGGACTGTGCAGGCGGAGAGCGGTCGTGTGAGGGCAGAAGGAAAACGGAGAAACCCGGAAATGCCGCGTTTTCCTGGCGCCGCGCGGACGCGGGCCGGGGCCGCGGACCCCCGCCGCCGGACCTCGAGGGCGTCGAAATCCTGCTACTTCGTCACGGAGCGCTCGTGGCGGCGTCACCCGAACGGCGGACGATCGTAGAAGCGAACAACGAAGGAGTTTGGCGCATGCGAAGGATGACGGGGCTCGGGATCTTTCCACTTCTGTTCGTCGCCGCCTGCGGGGGCGCGGCCGCGCCGGCGGCCCGCGGGCCGATCCTTTCGAGCCCGTCGCCGCAGATGGCCGTGGAGGAGGGGCCCAACGCCGGCCGCGGCCCAGATGGACCGGTGACGCCGGAGGAGCGCAACGCGGCGATCGACGCGCTCCTCAAGAATCTGGATGCGCGGTACGTGTTCCCGGAGAAAGCCAAACTGGTGCGCGCCGCGGTGGAGGCTCGGCGCAAGCGCGGCGAGTACGACAAGCTGACCACGGGGCACGCGCTTGCGACCACGCTCACGACGCACGTGAACGAGGTCCTGAAGGACGCGCATTTCCGGGTGCGATACCACGACCAGAAGATCCCCGAGGCCGAGCTGCAAACGGAGCCGACGGCAGCGGAGCGTGAGCGATTCGTCGCGGAGGGGGACCGGCTGAACGGCGGATTCGAGCGGGTCGAGCGTTTGCCCGGGAACATCGGTTATGTCGAGGTGCGCTCCTTCAGCTTCCTCGGGCGTGGGGTCGAGGCCGCGGCGGCCGCGATGAATTTCGTCGCCGAGACGGACGCGCTCATCATCGACCTCCGCCGCAACGGCGGCGGCGATCCGGAGCTCGTGGCCGCACTGTGCAGCTATTTCTTCGACGGCGCCGTGCACCTCAACGACATCTACGACCGCCCGAAAAACGAGACGCGGCAGTTCTGGACGAGCCCGACCGTGCCGGGCAAGCGTTATCTGGGCAAGGACGTCTACGTGCTCACGAGCAAACGGACCGGGTCCGGCGCCGAGGAGTTCGCCTACGACCTCCAGACCCAGAAGCGCGCCGTCATCATCGGCGAAAAGACGTGGGGTGGGGCAAACCCCGGGGAGGTGTTGCGCCTCGGGGACCACCTCGCCGCGTTCGTCCCCTCGGGCCGCGCCATCAATCCGATCACGAAGACGAACTGGGAAGGGGTCGGTGTTCTGCCCGATATCGCCGTGCCCCCGGAAGACGCGCTGCGGGTGGCGCAGGTGCGCGCATTGCAGAAGCGAATCGCGGCCGCCACCGAGCCCGAGCTGAAGAAGTCCCTCGAGGAGCGATTGCACGAGCTCGAGAGCGGCGAGCCTGCCAAGCCGGCGCGGTGAAGCGGATCAGGGCGCGCCGCAGGCGAGCCAGTCGGCGAGCTTCATGCGGTCGTCGAGTGATGGATCGTCGGGGCCGGGCGGCATCGAGTCGTTCTCCGCGGCGCTCCGCGCGAAGATGCGCGCCCTGTGCCTTTGAACTTGCGATTTCGTGTCGAAGATGAACTCCCCCGGCGCGCCCGCGCGGTCCGTCGCATTGGAGCCGTGGCAGCTCTGGCAATGCGCATTCATGAATGCGGCGCCGAAGTTCTCGTAGGTGAGCTGTGTCCCCTCGGAAGGGCAAGCCCAGTCCTCCATGTCCGTGTAGAAGAGGCCACACGCGGCGACGAGGAGGGGAGCCGTGGCGAGCGCGAGGCGGGGCAGGGGGCGCATCGAATCCTCAGAACAAGGCGAAATGGGCGCCGAGGTTCGCTCCGACGAACCCATACAAGTTCGGGCCGCTCGAATACCCGAGATAAGCGCCCACGAGCTCGGGGCCGAGGGCCAGCGTGAATTTCGATCGGCGGAGCAAGGTGAAATCACAGCCGAGGCCGAATTGCACGCCGGCCCGGTGGCGAATGCCGGGGCCGATGCCGAGCACCGCGCCGAACGGCTCCTCGGCGACCGAGGCCATCGACTCCTCGTGCTGGTGGACGAACCCCACGTGGGCCCGCGGATACACGCGCGGCGTCGCTTGCCACCCCGCCCGGACGCCCAGCGATAAAAACGTGAGCAGGCGCTGATCGACCGTGCCATACCCGAGGCGACCCTCGGCGAACGGGGTCACGATGCCGAAGAGCCGCAGGCCGACCGCGAAGCCGCCATACCCCGTGACGTCGGTGCGCCAGTCGGTCGTGCCGAGGGCCGAGGAGACCGCGACGAAGAGTTCTCCACGCGGGGCTGCCTCCTGTGTGGGCGCGGGCGGGGGCTCGTCGGCGGCGCGCGCGAGGGAAGGGAAACCGAGGAGGCAAACGAGGGCTCCAGCGATTCGCCACCGCGCCCTCGTTCGCCGCACCCCCACGACCATGCGGCGACCCTACCACGATCTCGCCAGCCGGGGGAGCTTCAAATCGTGGCGCTTCGTGTCTTCCTCTCCAGGCGCCGCATGCAGAATGCGAGGCCGTGCCGCAAGGTCCCGTGCGTGGGGATGCCGGAGAGGTCGACGCCGAGCGAGACGAGGGTCTGGGCCACGGTCGGCCGGATGCCCGTCAGAATGCCCTCGGCGCCGAGCAGCCGAATGGCGCGGATCATCTGCACGAGGTGGGACGCCGTGGCCGTGTCCACGACCTCCACGCCGGTCAAATCGAGAATGGCGAAGCGGGCGGAGGTGCGGGTGACCGCGCCGAGGAGGTCGTCCATGACCCGCGCCGCGCGCCGGCTGTCGACGACGCCGATCATGGGCAACGTGAGCACGTGCTCCCAGACCTGGATGATCGGCGTCTCCAGGTCGCGAATCACCGCCTGCTGCCGCTCGATGAGGGCGAGCCGCGCTTCGAGTTCCTCCCGGATGCGCTGGCCCTCGTTCGTGTTCTGCGAGATGCCGATCACCCCCGCGTGTCCATGCGCGGCGTCGGGGATGGGCAAGTAGACATTGTCCCAGTGGGAGCCGACGATGTGGATGGATTCGCGCCCCGGCGTGCCGCCGAGCGCCGCCTTCATGGCCGGGCTGATGTGGTCGCCGAATACGTCGAACACGCTTTTCCCGAGGAGCTGCCCCGGCGAGGCCCCGAACGCCGCGAGCGCCTTGCCGTCGTAGAACGTGTAAATGCCTTGCGCGTCCGTGGCCCACGCGATGATGTCGAGGTGGTCGAGGATCGCGCGCAGCACGAGCTCGGAGACGGGGTTTTCCGTGGCCTTCTCCGGCTCGCGCGTGTGCGCGGGCGGGGCCTCGGCGAGCGACAACATGGCGAAGATCTCCGATCGCCCAGGCGCGCGCCAGGCCTGCCACGTGAGCGTCAACATGCCTCCGTTCGGTTGACGCGCGCGGCACGTGAAGCGTGATGGCGCGCCGTCGTCCGTGACACGGCCGAGGGCCTGCGTGAGGGCGAACGCGTCGTCCGGGTGCGCGTGCTCCTCGACGCGTGTCCCCGGCGCGAGCTCTGCGCCGGCGAGGGCGCGGGCGGCTGCGTTCGTCGCCATCACCTGGCCTCCCGGGCTCAGGATGACGAATGCGCCTGGGTATGTACGAAAGAATGCTTCGAAGACATGCTCCGCCTGCTCTGTCGCCATGATCCCCACCTCCGCCAACAATCGAACATAACAGCCGGCAGGGCCCACGTAAACGCGCTAGATGCGCGGGATCGCGTCGAAATCGTGTTTCATGACGTCCGGCGGGGCATCACGCTTCCGACGCGCGCGCCTTCGTGGTAGCGACCCTCCCGAGGAGACCATGAGCAACGACGAAATGAGCGAGCAGGCCGCGGCCTTTGATGCCATCGGCGAGAAATACGACGAGGTTTTCGCGGACAAGCGCGCGCAGGTGGAGGCGACGCGGTGGCTGGCCGAGCGCCTCACGGCGGGCGATCGGGTGCTCGACGTGGGCTGCGGCAGCGGCGTCCCCACGGCGAAGCTGCTCACGGAGGCGGGCTTCTCGGTGCACGGCATCGACATCTCGACGGAGATGCTCAGGCTCGCGCAACGTAATGCCCCCGGCGCGCACTTCGAGCAGGTGGACGTGATGAGCTTCTCGCCCGAGCCCGGCTCGTTCGGCGGGGCCACGGCCTTTTTTTCGCTCCTGATGCTCCGGAAATCGGAGATCCCCGCCGCGCTCCGGAAGATCGTGCATGCCCTGCGGCCGGGCGGGTATCTTGCGCTCGCGATGGTGGAGGGGGATTACGATTATTTGGAGCTGCCTTTCCTCGGACACCCCATCCGCGTGAGCGCGTATCCGCAGGCGGAGCTCGAGGTCGTCCTCCGCGACGCGGGGCTCGAGATCCTCGGATCGGAGGTGGTGACCTTCCCGGTGGGGGACCACGTCGAGCGGCAGTTTTATTATCGGTGTCGCGTCGCGGCGGGAGCGTGATCAGGCGCGTCCGAGCCGCGTGAGGCAGATGCGCAGGCCGTCCCGCAGGCTCCGCGCGGTGGTCAAGCCGCCCAGATCGACCCCCATGAGCGTCAGCGTCTGCGCGACCTGGGGCCCGATGCCCGTGAGCACGCAAAACGAGCCGAGGAGCGAGGCCGCCTGGCTGAGCTTGACGAGGTGCGCGGCGGTCATCGTGTCGACGACGTCGACGCCCGTCAAATCGAGGATGACCCCGCGCGTGCGGCGCTCACCGATACGATCGAGCAGCCGCTCCGTCATGTCCGCCGCCCGCTGGCTGTCGATGATCCCCACGACGGGCAGCGTGAGAACGTCGTTCCACAGCTCGAGGATGGGCACGCTCATCTCGCGCAGGGCGCTGCGCTGCCGCTCGATGGTCGCGATCTTCTCCATGAGCTCGCGTTGCGTGGCCTCCAGCGCTCGAATGGCGCCTTCGCGCTCCTCGTTCGTGCGTATCTGATCTTCCAGGGTGCGGCGAAGGACCTGCTCGGCCTGCTTGCGCGCGACGATGTCACGGCATGTGCAAATCAGGCCCCCGCTCGGCATGAGCGGGTTCGCAGGCAATCTCGTGAGCGAGATCTCCAGGTCCACGGCATGGCCGTCGCGATGTCGCCCCCGGACCTCGCCCGACCATTTGCCGTGTTCTCCCAGGATGGGGAAGAGATCTCGTTCGATACGTGTCCTTTCGGCGTCGTCGTAGAGCAAACGCCATGTCTTGCCGATCAGCTCCTCGGGCTCGTAGCCGAGCACCATGCCGTGGGCGCGGTTCATGTACCAATAGGTGTCGCCTGCGAGGATGGACAGCCCCTCCATGGACACGTCCATGGCCAGCTTTTGCAGGTCGGATTCGTTCGTGATGGGGACCTCTTCGAGAGGGACGGGTCGAGTGGGGGCCATCAAACATTCCTCCAGGGGCTCGTCCGGGCGCCAAGGTGTCCCGGTCGAAGCGCCGGATGATACTTGCGAGTCACGCGGAAAACATGATTTTTGCGCTCCGCGCGCGCAGCCGTGGGGGGCGTGTTTCACGGCGTGAAACATGCCCCGCTGGCCCGCGGCTTCCAGGCCGGACTCCCGCGCTGCATGTGTTGGCCCGCTCTTTGCTTTGCAGCGTGGGGTCATGTTTCACGTCGAGTCCTTCTTCGATCCTGCCACCTTCACGTTGACCTACGTGGTGTACGATCCGAACTCGAAGGACGCGGTGGTCATCGACTCGGTGCTCGATTACGAGCCCATGTCCTCCACGGTGAGCACGGCCTCGGTCGAAACGATCGCGGCGTTCCTCGAAAAGGCAGGCTTGACGCTGCACTGGACGCTCGAGACGCACGCCCACGCCGATCACCTGACGGCCATGCCGTGGCTCAAGAAGCGCTTCGGCGGCCGCAGCGCCACCGGCGTGGGGATTCGCGAGGTGCAGAAGGTCTTCAAGGCCGTATTCGACATGCCCCCGACGTTCCGCACCGACGGCAGCCAGTTCGACCTGCTCCTCGAAGACGGCCAGATCCTCGAAGCCGGCACCCTGCGCATCGAGACGATCTCGACGCCCGGACACACGCCCGGCTGCGTGTCGTATCGCATCGGCGACGCGGTCTTCACCGGGGATGCTCTGTTCATCGAGGATTACGGCACGGGACGCTGCGATTTCCCGAAGGGATCGGCCGACGTGTTGTATACGTCGATTCACGACAAACTCTACGCCCTGCCCGACGAGACGCGTGTCTTCGTGGGCCACGATTACCAGCCCGGCGGCCGCTCGATGCGTGCCGAGACCACGATCGGGAAGTCCAAGCGGGAAAACGTGCACCTGCGCGCCGAGACCACGCGTCACGATTTCGTGGAGCTCCGCAATGCGCGGGACGCGACGCTCACGGCGCCGCGTTTGCTCTGGCAGAGCGTGCAGGTGAACATCGACGCCGGGCGCCTGCCCGCCGAGCACGAGAACGGCGTCCGGTACCTCCGCATCCCTGTGAACCTGCGCAAACCCGTGGACGACGACGGCACGCGGAGGGACGCGCGAGCAAGCTGAAACACGCGTTGCAACATGTTACGTTGCGGGCGTGCCCCGCAAACCTCCCGCCACATCGACCGAGGACGTGATCGCCCGCGCCCTCGAGGCTGCTTCGGGCGCGGCCCTCGTGCTCGACGAGGAGCTCCGGATCGTCCTTGCCACGCCCGCGGCCTCGGAGCTGCTCGGGGTCGACATCCCGCCCTTCGTCTCGGCGCCCAAGCTCCTGTGCGGCGAGTGCGAGAAACGCCCCGTGGCCGAGGCGCTCGCGGAGGGGCGGCCCGTGCAGGCCATTCTCCCGCCGCGCGGGCCAGGCAAGCGCCTCGTGCGCTTGCGCTCGCTCCCCGTGACGCAGGGGCGCGCGCGGGTGGGCACGCTGCTTTTGCTCGAAGACGCCGGTGAGTCCTTCGACGAGGGCGAGGTCCTGTTTCACGGCATGTGGACGCAGGATCCGGCCATGAAGGCGATGTTTCGCGTAATCGAGCGCGTCGCGGGCGACGACGTGACGGTGCTCGTGCGCGGCGAGACGGGCGCGGGCAAGGAGCTCGTGGCGAGCGCCATTCACCAGCTCTCGGGGCGGCGCAAGGGTCCGTTCCGGGCCATCAATTGCGCGGCATTGCCTTCCCATTTGCTCGAGAGCGAGCTCTTCGGGCACGCGCGCGGCGCGTTCACCGGCGCGGTCCGCGAGACGCCCGGGCACGTGCAGCTCGCGCATGGCGGCACGTTGTTCCTCGACGAGATCGCGGAGATGCCGCTCGAGCTCCAGGCGAAGCTCCTCCGCGTGGTCGAGACGCGCACGGTCATTCCCGTGGGCGCGCGCGAGCCGATCCCCGTCGACGTGCGCTTCGTCTCGGCCACGCACCGCGCGTTGCGCAAAGAGGTCGAGGCGGGCCGTTTCCGCGCCGATCTCATGTACCGGTTGCGGGTCATTCCGGTGTTCATTCCGTCGCTCCGCGAGAGGCCCGACGACATCCCGCTCCTCGTCGAGAAATTCATGGCGCTCCGCAATGAGACCTGCCGGCGGCGGATCGATCGGGTCGCCCCCGCGGCCATGACCATTCTCCGGCGGTACGCGTGGCCCGGAAACGTGCGCGAGCTGAAAAACGTGCTCGCGTATGCCTATGCGATGGGCGACGGCTCGACGCTCGTGCCCGCGGATTTGCCGCCCGAGCTTGTCGACCCGAACATCTTCGGCGCCGAGCAGGTCGCGCCGTCCGAGGCGCCCGCGGCGGGCGCCGAGCACCCGAACCCCGAGGCGCGAAGGATCCTGGAGGTGCTCGGCCGCACCGGGGGCAATCGCCAGCGCGCCGCGCAGATTCTCGGCATGAGCCGCGTGACCTTGTGGCGAAGGATGCGCGAGCTCGGCATCGCCGGACCGACCTGAACGACGTTGCAACATGCGTCACAGCGTGTTTCACGACGTTTCAGGGAGTAGGCTCGTTCCCTGAAGAATCGAGGCTCTTGCGTGGTACCCGCCTGAAACGGTGGGTGGCACCCGCCTTGCAGCGCGGCGCGTGAGGAGAGAGCCCATGCCCACGCTGTTCGAGAGGTCCACCCCGAACCCTGCTGGTTATCGTGACGTCGCGCCGAAGGATGTCGCCGCGGCGATCTCCGGCGCGCGGCTCGTCGACGTCCGCGACCCGGCCGAGCTTCGCGGCGAGCTCGGTCACGTGGCCGGTATCGAAAACGTCCCGCTCGCTCGATTGGACGATGCCGCGTTCTCCAAAGACGAACCGCTCGTGCTCGTATGTCGATCCGGCCGCCGCTCGGCGCAGGCCGCGGCGGCCCTCTCGGCGGCGGGCTTCCGCTGTATCATGAACATGACCGGAGGCATGATCGCCTGGAACGAGGCGGGCCTGCCGGTCCAGCGCTGAGGGAAAAGCCATGCTCGCCCTCGGCGCTGCGCTCGCGCTCGTGATTGGTGTCGTCCTCGGCATGCTCGGCGGCGGCGGCGCCATTCTCACGCTGCCCATGCTCGTGTATTTGCTCCACGTCGAGCCGCGGGCCGCCATTGCCACGTCGCTCTTCGTGGTGGGCGTGACCGCGCTCGTGAGCCTCTTTTTCCACGCGCGGCGCGGCCACGTTCGTTATCGGGTCGGCGCGCTGTTCGGCGCCGCGGCGATGGCCGGCGCTTTCGTGGGCGGGCGGCTCGCGCATTTCGTCCCCGAATCGATCCTCCTCGTCGCATTCGGCGCGACGATGGTCGGGTCGGCCGTCGTCATGCTGCGCGGACGCGGCGAAGGCTCGGCGGAGCGGCGCGAGCTCCGCGTCGAGCGCGCGCTCTTGCTGGGCGGCGCCGTGGGGTGTTTTTCGGGCCTCGTCGGCGCGGGCGGCGGCTTTCTCATCGTGCCCGCGCTCGTGCTGTTCGGCGGGCTCGCCATGCGCGAGGCCGTCGCGACCTCGCTGTTCGTCATCACGCTCCAGTCGTTCGCTGGATTCGCGGGGCACGTGGCGCACGCCCATCTCGATCCGGTCCTCGTCGCGACCGTCACCTCGTTCGCCGCCTTGGGCAGCGTGACAGGTGCGCTCCTTTGCAAGCGCGTATCCCCGGACGTCCTGCGCCGCGTGTTCGCGTGGCTCGTCGTGGCGATGGGGCTCTTCATGCTCGGCAAGCAGCTCCCGCTGCCGCTGCTGCTCCTGGTGGCCGCGCTCGCCCTCGGCATGATCACGCGCCCGTTTGCCGGGGCATTGCCCGGTCGTCCCGCCGCAAGGTAACCCCCCAAGCCGCCGCGCTCCGCGTGTTCTCCCGGGTTTTGCGCGTCCGCTGAGGGCGCTTCCGGTGAAACACCGTGAAACACCCGTGAAACGGGTCTGGAACGTGCCGGGCCTCGTGTTCGCGCGGGCCGCATGTTCCAAGGCGCTGGCGCGTGGAGTACGTGGTGGCATCTTGCTTGCTTGGCGCCGCGACGAACCGAACCCCCTGGAAGAGAAAACGAGATGGCCACGACCACGCCCGCACCGACCTCCCCGAAAGCAAGCCACCCGCGATCCGAGGCCGCGGCGATCCCGGAGCTCGGGCGCGCGCGCGTCGTCATCATCGGCGGCGGCACCGCCGGCATCTCCGTGGCCGCACGGCTCTCACGCGCCGGCGTGGAAGACATCGCGATCGTCGAGCCCTCCGAAAAACACTACTACCAGCCGCTCTGGACGCTGGTCGGCGCGGGCATCGTGAGCGCAGAGCAAACAGAGCGCGACGAGGCCGCCTACATCCCCGAGCGCGCGCGCTGGATCAAGGACTTCGCCGAGGAGATCGATCCGGTCGCACAAACCGTACGCGTCCGCGGCGGCGGGCGAATCGGCTACGATTTCCTGGTCGTCGCCCCCGGCATCCAGCTCGATTGGGACGCCGTCCCCGGTCTGCGGGAAGCGCTGAAGACCGACAGCGTATCGAGCAATTACGATTTCCGCCTCGCGCCGAAGACCTGGCGTCTCATCGAGGCCTTCCACGGCGGTACGGCGCTGTTCACGCACCCCGCAGGGCCGATCAAATGCGCAGGCGCGCCGCAGAAGATCACGTATCTCGCCTGTGATCACTGGCGCAAGACGGGCGTGCTCGATCGGTCGAGCGTGATCCTCGGCTCGGGGCAGAAGGCGATCTTCGGGGTCGCGGAATACCGCGCGCTGCTCGAGAAGGTCGTCGAGCGCTACGGCATCCAGACCAAATTCGAGCGCAACCTGGTGGAGGTGCATCCGGACCGGAAGGAGGCAATCTTCGCCGTCATGGGGGATCCGGCGGGCACGCGGGAGACGATTCGTTACGACATGATGCACGTGGTGCCGCCGCAGAGCGCGCCCGATTTCATCAAGCGGAGCCCAATCGCGCACAAAGAGGGCCCGAACAAGGGCTGGGCCAAGGCCGACAAGCACACGATGCAGAACCCCGATTACCCGAACGTGTTCGCACTCGGCGACGCATCAGAGCTGCCGACCTCGCGCACAGGCGCAGCCATCCGCAAGGAGGCGCCAGTCCTCGTGGAAAACCTGATCGCCGTGATGAATGGCAAGGAGCCCGTGGCAAAATACGACGGTTACGCCTCATGCCCGCTCGTGACCTCGTACGATACGATGCTCCTCGCCGAATTCGATTACAGCGGCAAACCCACGCCGTCGATCCCGATCATCGACACGATGAAGGAGCGGCACGACATGTACCTGCTCAAGCGGTACGGGCTGCCCTGGATGTACTGGAATCTGATGCTGCGCGGGCTGTCCTGAATCGCCGCGCCGCGCCGGGGTTTCACCCCGGACCCGACCAGGGGTTGTCCACCCCTGGACCCGGACCAGCGCAAGCGCTGGACCCGGGGTCGATGAACTGCGCGATGCGCAGTTCATCGAACAGGCCAGGTCAAGAG
>NZ_JAGTJK010000066.1:0-51097 GCF_028435265.1 Polyangium jinanense
GTTCTTCAGGTCGCGCTTGAAGTTCTTGAGGCGCGTGTGCGCGCCACGCACGGCGGCGCGATACCCGGCCTCGGCGACGACGCGGGCCGCCTCGAAGGGTCGATACGCTTTCACGGCGACGTCGTACGCCTCGCCCTTCGCCTCGATGGCTGAGGCCCAGGCATTGCGCTTGTTCTCGGGCCATTGCGGCGCGTTGGCGGCGAGGATGCGGGTCCTTAGGACCTCCATGAGCAAGGGCTGCCCGAGCGGGTCGCCCGCGGTATACGTGCCGATGCCCTCGGGATAGACGCCGTCCATGTGCGTGCTCTGCTGGGGCCGGCCGAGGGCATTCCACATCTCGTCGCGGACGCTGCCAATGAGGCCATCCGCGTCGTGATCAATGCCGGCCACGGTGGCCCACGCGAGGGACTCTGCCTTTTTCGCGGCCTCATGGATCGCCTTCGCGTTGTCGAGCGCCGTGACGCCCGGCTGGAGCCGGGCGACAGCCGTCTCGGCGACCTCGCCCCCGCGCCCAATGGCGGTCTCGTATGCAGAATGGACGTCCTCGTCGATGCGCTCGATGGCCGCCGTCGCGGAGATGACTTCTCCCATGGGAAATGCCCCCTTTATGTGTGTAAAGGCGTATGGGCGGGCACCATGCTACAAAGGTAGGGGAGATGTCAAGGGGGAAGGTGTGGAACCGGTCGATGATGGGCTACGTCGAGCGGAACCATCGTTTCGGACACCTCGTGTTCGAACGCGACGCTATCGTCCGCGCCGCGTTACGCGCTTACGTCGAAGCCGTCCTCGCAGGCTACCCGCTCCAATACCCCTCGTTCGCCACCGCCTCCTTCTATCCGCGTTGGCTGGGCGACCTCGGGCGAGGCGCCTTCGACAACGCCAATGGAGAAGGAGACAACGACGTCGTGGCCTGGACCGAGGCGGGCGTCGTTGGCCTTGCGTACGAGCTGGGGTTCGGGCCGATCGAGCACTTCGGCCTGTCAGAAGACGCGGTGACCGGTGGCCCGGACGATGTGCGCGGGGCCGTGCCGGGGCTCCCCGCCGAGCTTTTGCCGGCCCTCGTGATGGCCGTCCGCATGCTCGGAGAGGGAAATCAGGGGGAGAAGCTGGCAGGGGTCGGCTTCTGGCTCTACGGCGATCGCGTCGCCGGCACGCTGTTCGACGACCCGACGCTCTGTGGCGCCGACCGGCTGGCCGCGTGGGGCTTGCTCCGAGGTGGTCGGCTGCTGCCCGTTCATCACGCCGATGTGGCGGAGTACAACCGAACGAACGCCGCCTCCATCCACGCGATTGTGGACGCAGTGACCGCCCGCGCTCTGGTTGGCCCTACGGAGCTGACGACGGACGAGCTCGCGACGCTGCTTCCCAAGCCGCCCGATCCGAAGCAATTGCTTCACGCGCAACGCAAGCTTCAAAAGGTGGGCATCACGTGGCCCGGTTCGCCCGAGATCCCGCCGCTGCCGCCTCCAGGGCTCAACCCTTTTACGGGCGAACCCTTTACGGCAGCGGAAATCGATCGTTTCATCCTATGAAGGCGTAAGCTCCCACGGATCAACATTCCTCGATGCAAAGCGGCAGCGGTGGCGGTCGCGGAAACGGTAATCGGGATCTGATTGTGTACCGCTGTTGCGGAAACTCGCCGAACGGCTGCTCGTTGGAGCGTCAGGGGCCTAGGAACTTCGTGAGAAAGCCGCCCCAGGGGGCGCCGGGCGGGGTCGGCTGCGCGGCGTTATAGACGGGGAAATTCGCGGAATCCGTCCAACCAGCCACGACGGCGTTTCCATACTTATCGACGGCGACGCCGTACAGAGAATCGTGGCCGCTCCCGCCCAAATACGTCGAGTACGCCGCCGCCGATCCCCAGACATTCAGCTCCATCAAGAATCCGTCGGCGGAGCCGCCGCGGTACGTCTTCTGAAGCGCGTTCGCCGTCACGGGGAGGCTAGACGAGGTCGTCATCCCCGAGACGTACGCCTTTCCGCTGCTGCTCACGGCGATGAAGGGAATCTCGCGGCCCGGGCCGCTCCCCACCCAGGTGGAGTACGAAATAGCGCTGCCAGGCTCGTTGACCTTCGTCACGAATACGTCGAATTCATCGGCAAGCCCCTTCTTGACCCCGCGGAACGCGCCCGGCGTCGTGGGGAAATTGGTGGAGTCCGAAATCCCAACCACGTATGCGTTGTAAGCGCTGTCCACCCCGATTCTGTACCCGACGTCGGAGCCGCTGCCTCCGATCATGGTCGAGTAATAAAACGCCGAACCGCTGGGGATCAGCTCGGTGACGAAAACATCCCCGCCAAACGTGGGGTCACCGTAGGTCCTTTGATATGCGCCGGGTGTCGTCGGGAAGGGGAGCCCGACGCCATTCGGCGGAGGGTACGTGGCCCCGGCGACGTATGCATAACCGGCCGCATCGACGGCGATGTCCATGCCGTCGTCGGAGCCGCTACCTCCGAGGTAGGTCGAGTACACGAGGCTCGAGCCCGCCGCATTCAGCTTCGTGACGAATGCATCCATGTCCCCGCGGAGCGTTTGCTGTATTGCCCCGGGCGTCACAGGGAAATCGGCCGAAAGCGTACTACCTGCCACGTAAGCATTTCCAGCGGGATCCACGGCGATTCCGTACGGCCGGTCTTCTCCGCTGCCGCCAAACCGGCTGTAGTAGGCGAGCGCGTTGCCCGCGGCGTTGAGCTTCGCGACGATGATCGTCTGCGACGGGTGCGCATAGGTCTTCGCGAGCACGTACACGCATCCCGCGTTGTCCACCGCGATATCCCGGACACTCTCATTGTAGGAGGCGCCGAATGTCGCCGTCCACAAGAGCGCGCCGCTGGGGCTGTATTTGGCGACGAAGATATCAAGGTTGCTGCTATTGATGATCGACGCCGTGCCCGCCACGTACACGTTCCCCGCCGGGTCCACCGCCGGTATGCCGCCCGAGATGCCTCCCGTTCCTCCGACGAACGTCGAGAAACCCACCGAGGTGAGCGCCTCCGTCGCCTCGGCGACGTTCTCCTCTTCGCTCACCACGTCGGAGCCGCCGCGTACCTCGATCTCTTCCCATTCCTCGACGACCATCTCGTCCACGGGCCCGCAACCCAGCATCGCCGGCGCGAGGCAGGCCAAGCAGAGCCCCGCCGCCGTCCATCGGCCCGTCGTCATCATCGCTTTGCCCAAGGTATGCGCAGGATTCATCGTATGCCTCCGGTGTCGGAGGCAGCATTTGCAGGAACCGGGCCAACGCTCGGGCGGTGGGAATGGCGGGTAAAAGCTCGAGCGAGTTTGGCTGTGAAGGGCGGCTGGCGCGTCAATCGCGCGCGGGTGACGTCGACGGGACCGCTGACGTGTCAGCCCCGACGTCGTGGCGGCCTGAACCGGGAGGGAACGCGGCTCGTCACGGGCTCGTAGGATGGTGCCGCGCGAATTGGGAGCGAGGCGGGCGCAGGAACGGATACGTATACGGGAGCGGGTTTGGTAGCGGAAGCGGGAGCGAAGGCGGGACTTACGCGGGCGCGAGTATCTTCAAACGCTTCCGGGCGAGACGCAGGCGACCGTGCCATACCGTGATGAAGACGTCTTGCAGGACATCGTCCACGTCGCTGAGAGGGATGGCCTGGACGAGAAGAAGGCGGCGCAGGAAAGCGCGGTGTTCGAGGTAGAGGCGGCCGAGCAAGGCGTGCGATGCCGAAAAGTTTGCCGGCGGAGGATGGAAGAGTAGGGTGAGCATTAGCTCATGGCTCCGTGGCGTCGGGGTTGTGGGTGAGACGCTGGTCGGTGTTGCAGCACCGACCAGCGTCGCTTGTTTTGTCCCACGAATCGGGGACGAACTCAACGATAAAAGTTGAATTGGTTCGTCCCGGGGGAACCACCCCGTTGCTCTTGGCAGGACCGCTTGCGGTCTTGATTCGGCCTGTTCGATGAACTGCGCATCGCGCAGTTCATCGACCCCGGGTCCAGCGCTTGCGCAGGCCCCGGGTCCAGGGGCGGATAGCCCCGGTGGGGTCTGGGGCAAAGCCCCAGCGACCCGCCTTCGACTACATGGGCTTCTCGCACATCCCCGCGATGCAGACGTAGCCGAGACAGGGCTGGCCGCAATCTGCGTCGACTGTGCAGTTTGGCGGGAGACCGCCGGCGGAGTGGCACTCGGTGTTGATGCAGACGCTGCCGCAGCCGCATTCCTCGTCGGTGTTGCACTGCTCCGGGAGCGGGTCGATCTGCACGCAGCAGCCGACGCCGATTCCCGAGCCGCACGGGTAGGTGTTGGCGTCGAGCCACTTGCCGTTGAGGCAGGCGCCGGGCGCGCTCTCGGTGCAGATGCCGCCGGCGTCGGTGCAGGCGTTGCCGCCGCCTGCGCCGCCTGCGCCGGCGGTACCACCCGCGCCGCCTGCGCCGGCGGTACCACCCGCGCTGCCGGTGCTGCCGGTGCTGCCGGTGCTGCCGGTGCTGCCGGTGCCGCCGCTACCTCCGCTGCCTCCGTTGGCGATTGTGGCGGGCGTGCAGGCGGCGATTGCGAGCGTGGTGGCGAGGGCGATGAATGAGAATGAAGCAAGACGAAGCATCATGTTGGGCCTCCTTGCGACGTGAATGCGGGGGGGGAGGCGGGACCTTCGGAGAATCGACAGGGAGAATCTTTTTTTCGAGCCCCTCACCGCGCCCCTTCGAGGCGCTTGCGCACGCGCTCCTCGTATAGGCTCCCGCGTGCTCGGCTGAGGAGGGCCTCGCCGCGGGTGCGGGCCTCGTCGGTGCGGCCGAGACGACGGAGCGCGTCGATGATCACGATTTCGCGCTCCATTCCGAGCTTGCCGGTGGGGAAGCGGGCGGCGTGCGCCTCGGCGAGGGAGAGTGCCTCGGCGGGGCTTGTGTTGAGTGCGGCGCGGGCGCGCTCGAGCAGGGCGGCCTCCTCGGCCAGCGGATCGGGCGCGGGGGCTTCGGCGGATGCACTGAGCGACGGCGCGGGCGCGGCGGAGATTGGGGCGCGCGGCGCAGGCGGGGGCGGGGTGGCCGTGGAGGACGGCGACGGCGCGGGCGGCGCGGCTGGAGGCGGGGGCTGCGCCACGGTGAGCGCGGCGGGAGGCGAGGGCGGCGGCGCGGATGGGGGCGGCGCGGGCGCAATGAGGGCATGCACGCCCCAGGCGACGAGCGCGGTCCCGGCGCCGAGGCCGGCGCAGAGCGCGGCGGCCGGCAGCCATGAGATTCCTCCCGCCACGACGGCGGCGGCGGCGTACCGCCCGAGGCGCGCGCTGGTGCGGGCGCGCTCGGCCTTCGTCATCGGGCGTGCCTTCGATCCGGCGCGGAGAAGCGCGCGCACGTCGTCGGGACCGTCATCGCGAAGGCGGGTCGGCTCGCTCATTCGAGGCTCCCTCCGCGCGCCTTGTGGCGCGCCACGATCTTCTGGAACTGCTTGCGCGCGGCGCTGAGCCGCGACCACACCGTGCCGACGGGGACGCCGAGGATCGCCGCGATCTCCTCCGATGGCAGCTCGTCCAGCTCGAACATCACGAAGACCGCGCGCTTGTCGAGATCCATCTCGTCGAGCACGCGGTCGAGCGCCGCCCGCGCGCGGCGCGCCTCCAGGGCGGCGTCGGGGGACTCACCCGTGGGCGCCTCGAAGGTCGCCGCGACGTTGTCGGTCGGCACCTCGCGGCGGAACCACGCGCGCCGCCGGTGCGCCGCTGCGACCCGCAGGCACACGCCGAAGAGCCACGTCGTCAGGGCCGAGCTCCCGTCGAAGGTGTGCAGGCGTTTGTGCACGACGACGAACACCTCCTGGAAGACGTCCTCCAGATCGGCCGGCCGGATGCCGAGCCGCTGGAGCGAGCGCCACACGAAGTCGGCCTGCGCCTCGTGCACGGCGAGCACGTCGAGCTCGTTCGTGGCGGAGGAGGGCGCGGTGGCGGTGCGGGGGGCGAGGGCGGCGAAGATCACGCGGCTGGCCGTGAATGCGCGGAGGTGCGCCGGACCTTCACGGAAAATTTGCCCCCAATCCCACGAAGGGCAGCCCGGTCACCGGCGCTTGCTCGAAGATGGGCTGCGTCCACCCGTTCACCTCGAACGGGCGCTGTGTGATCGGCACGATCACGTGCACGCCCATCTCCGCGTGCAGGCGCGGCGCGAGACGCACGCGAAGCCGGGGCGTGATCGCTGCGCCTGCCCAGAACCAGTCCCCGGGCTCGGCCGGCTCGAGGTCGTAGACGACGGCGTGCAGGGCCCCCGCCCAGAACGACCCACAAGCGGCCAGATCCGCCGCGCTGGTGCGCGCCACGTCGACGCACGCCCCGAGTGCGAGTGTCGACAGCCCGAAGCCGAAGTGCCCGTCTTCCGTCCGCGCCTCCGGCAGCCACAACATCTCGCCGGTGATCTGCACGCGCGGCGCGACGGCCACGTGCCCTGAAAGCCCGACGCCCGGCGCCGCCTTTGGCAACAGGCCGAGGCCGATCCCGCCCCGCAGGGCGATCCCCGAGGCCCCGAGCGCCTCCGGCGGCGTGGGCGCGGGGGCGGGGACGGTGGGCGCGGGGGCGGGGACGGCCGGTGTGGCAGAGGGCAGCGGCTGCGGAGGCGGCGGAGGCGGAGGCGGCGGAGGCGGAGGCGGAGGCGGAGGCGGAGGCGGAGGCGGAGGCGGAGGCGGAGGCGGCGGCGGCGGGAGCAGGCCGGCATCGGGATCGATGACGAGGGCGACGGCGAGCACGATCGCAGCCTCGATCGGGCCGCAGTTGGTCGCCTCGCTCGTCAGATCACGCACACCGGCGAGGGCCCCGTCGCGGCCCCGCACGTAGATCTCGGCGCGGAAGCCGCGGTCCGCGCGCGAGATGATGGCCTCGATCGAGCGTTCGGCATCGGCTGTGAACGGGCTCCTCCCCAGCCGCGCCGTCACCAGGTCGGCGATTTGCTGCTGGCTGGAGCATGCGTCCGCGCCCTGCCCCCGCACCCAAGCGAAGCGTACCGACTCGGTCTCCGCCCCCGCGTCCGGCGCGAGGAGCGCGAGGGCAAGCGCGGTCGCGCCCGCGCAGAGGGAAGAGGAAGCGATGGGTCGGGGAGGGGAGCGCACGGCGGGGAGCATCGCTCAGTGCAGGCTGATCGACCAGGAGGCTGGTGTCCTGGGACCGAAGCTCGTCGAAGAACGATTCCCTCACCCCCCATCCCCTCTCCCTCGCGGAAGAGGGGAGAAACGCCATCTGTCACCCCTCTCCCAGAGGGAGAGGGGCCCGGGGGTGAGGCGCGTACTTTTCATATGGCGATTGCCGATCCCCTCTACGACGGTCCGCGAGGTCATTACGACATCTGTGGCCTGTGGCGCAAAGAGGCATCTCGCGCACGGCTGCCTTGTCATACACCCGTAACACACTTGTCAATATCCCCGGCGCCCTTGCCAGGCCGACGTTCCTGAGCAATAAAGGGTCGCCACCCCTCGCTGGAGATACCATGGTGAACAAATCGCGCTTCCTTGCAATTGGTCTCCTTGCTGCCCTTTCCGTCCCCGCCTGCGCTGCGCAGGATTCTACGCTCCCCGAGGAAACAGAATCGGCCGCCTCCGCCGCCACGGCGACCCGGATCTATGCCTCGGAGGGAGACCTCGACTTCTCCTTCGAGACGCTCGGCACCTTCGAGGAGCGCGACGGCGTCCGCGCCCTCATCTTCCGCGGCACCGCGAACCGATACCTGCAGAACGTCTTCAGCTTCGTGCCCGATGACGCTTTCGCGCAGGCCAACATCATCAGCGAGCGCCGGCTCGAAGTCGTGATCCACGAGGGCCACGAGCTGAATACCTTGCTTTCGGGCCTACCGCTCTTCGTCTCCATCAACACCTTCACGGGCTCGCCCAACCAGTACACGGCTCGCGTCGAGATCTCGGCGCGTTTTTACGATTTCCTCGGGGCAAGCGACCTCTGGATCGACGAGGCCGTGAAGCCTTCCTACGTCGTCAACGGCACCGATAACATCGTCTATCGCGGTGGCGTCAACGTGCTCGGAAACCCGCTCACCGTCACGGCGCCCGATGGCGCGCCGACGGTCTTCCCCGTCGATGCGGATAGCTATCGCCTCGACTGGTCGTACGCGAATCTGCACGACGCCATCGATCCGCACACGCAGGCCTTCTCCTTCAGCGCGACGCGTCCCGACGGCACCATTGCGAACAAGACGGCGCGCCTCGTCGCGCGCGTGACGGGCCTCGCCCTCACCTCCGGCGACCCCTACAACGTATGGCCGACGCCTCCGTGTGAGCCGGCGGTTTATAGCTGCTACCACAGCCAGCCCGCGGGCACGACCGACTTCGCGGCGTGTGGCACCTACCGCCAGGTGCAGCGCTGTGTTTATGCGAACGCGTGCGACGTGGCCCAGGAGCCCCTCTCGCTCTCCGCGATTGATGCTTCCTCGCTCGAGCCCGCGCGCGCGGCGTGGAACCAGGGATCGACCGGCTACAACTGGCGCAACATCCAGCCCATCGCCGCCTACGATACGCCGGAGTGTCCGGAGGCGCCGGTCACGATCACGAGCATCGTCGACGAGATCGCCTCCACGGATCAGAACCAGCCGGCCGCCGAATACGGCACGTTCACCGATCGCGCCGGCCTCGCTTCGACCACGTTCTTCGGATCGAGCGGCGGCAGCGCCCTGCTCGCCGCGATCGACGCCTTCGCGGGCGGCGGCGACATCGAGGCGTGGTCCTACAGCGAGCAGGTGTCGTGCCACAACTGCACCGACAACATTGCGCGCGTGGTGCTCTACTACCCGCAGAGCGGCGTGGTGCTCGTCCTCGACGGCAATTACGGCTACGACTCCTGATCCGAAAGACCGCTTGTAGCTGTCGCGCTCGGCATACCCGAAGACTGGACAGCCCACCCATTCCAGGCAAACGCCTGCGCGGCGCAAGAAAGGCGTGCGCCGCGAAAAGCCCGATCTCCCACCGGACCCCTGCGCGATCACGCTCGACCTCCCCGCCCTCGCGAAGCGCCCCACGCTCGCCACGACGCGCGCCGCCTCCTGGTCACGAGCGCCCCGTGCCTCTTCGCCCGCGGCGCGCCTCCCGCTCGAACCGCCCCGCCGCCCTTCCTCCGCAGAGGCCACCCCGACGCAGGGGCCCCCACCCCCCGAGCGAAGGAGCCCGCCGACCGACCGAAGGACCCCGCGCACCGGTTTCCGGACGGCCCCCCCGATCGCCCCGCAGCCTATCCGCCCGTCGGAAGCGCCGCGCCTTCGGCCGCAGGGGTGACGGGCGCGCACCACATCACCGAGAGCCCTCGGTATCTGCCGGGGCACTACGACCGGCGCCGTCGTTCGGGGACGTGACGACCACCGATCGACCCCTGAGAGGTGCAGGGGCTTGGTCGCTCGTCGCCTCGCGTTTGCCCTGGGACGTTCACATGTTTGGGCTCACACGTGCCTCTGGCGGGTGCGTCGGAAAGACCCCGACGACGGCTACGACGTAGACGAGGGGACGAGCGCAACCCTTCGACGCGGTCCTCGGGGCGCGAGGACCTGGCACGGCGCAGCCGAGCGCGCCTCGCCTCTTGCTTCGGAAGAATCAGCTCTTGCGAGGGCGAGAACCCTCCCGCTTGGCGTAGATGCTCGGCAACACGCCGTACACGAGCGGCACGAATGCATAGACCACAACACTGAGGACGGTGCTCATGAACGAGAGCCCTATCGCGATCAGATAGATCACCGGTGTGGCGAGCGAGCGGCGTAGATGGATTTTGACGTCCTCGAGATCAATGTGGGGATCGACCAGCCGCCGGTTCCTGGTCGCGTAACGCCACGTCGCATGGTGGACGAGGCTGATGGCCAGGAGGTGTGCGCCGTAGAGCACCACGACCGCCTGCTGATCCAGGTACCGGCCGAGCAACGTCGTGGTGAAGGGGACGGTCGCGATGAGCATGAGGAACAGCATGGTCATCCACAAGAGGGCTTGATCGGCGCGCTTGACGAAATGAAATTGCTCGTGCTGCGCCACCCAGGACATCCCCAGCACGATGAAGCTGACGAAATAGCCAAGGAACATCGGCCACAAGCGGAGCAGCGCGCGGGGTATGTCCTGGGCTGTAGGATGCTCGATCTCCGGTACTGGTATCTCGAGGACGAGGATCGTCATGACGATGCCGAAGACCGCATCGCTCAGGGCCTCGATCCGACTGGTCCGGAGGCTCGACGCGAATTCGTGCGGGACGGGTGGAAGCGCCATTGGGTCAGTGTATTCGAGCCGGACGCGCGCGCGAGGGGAGTGCGTTTTCGAGGATCTGTCTGGCCACGCTCGTGAGCTGCGCCCGGAAGCTACCGGTGTTGTAGCTCTGCCCGTACCGTTCGCAGATCGCGCGCACACGCGGCGCGATCTCCGGGTAGCGGCAGGCGGGGAGATCGGGGAACAGGTGGTGTTCGATCTGGTGGCTGAGGTGGCCACTCAACACGTGGAACAGGCGACCTCCTTCGATGTTGGCCGACCCGTGGATCTGGCGCAGGTACCAGGCACCGCGTGGTTCGTCCTGGATTTCCTGCTCGTGGTACATGCGCACCCCTTCCGGGAAGTGCCCGCAGAAGATGATGGCGAAGGCCCACACGTTGCGGATCCCATTGGCGATGAAGTTTCCGAGCGCGACCCGTGGCGCATTCGCCAGCGCCAATGCCGGAAAGAACACGTAGTCCTTGAACAGTTGTCGCGAGCCCTTGGCCAGGAATGGCCGCGCACGGGTCCAGAGCTCGGCGACGGACTGGCGGCCGGCGATGGTCTCGTCGAGGCGCAGCGCATGAGCCCCGATGCCCCACTGGAACAGGAATGCGAGCCCCACCGCGACGAACGGCTGGATGATATGGGCCGGATTCCACGGCTGTTCCGACGTCACCCGAAGAAAGCCGTAGCCGACGTCGCGGTCGCGACCGAGGATGTTGGTGAACGTGTGGTGCTCGAAGTTGTGGTACTCGCGCCACTGGTGGGCGGCGCAGGCCATGTCCCAATCATAGGTTTCGCCGTCGAGCTCGGGATCGTGCGTCCAATCGTACTGGCCGTGCATCACGTTGTGCCCGACCTCCATGTTCTCGAGGATCTTGGCCAGGCCGAGTGCTCCGCTGCCGAGCGCGAAGGTGACGGGATCGATCCCGACGTGGAGGAGCAACCGGCCGGCGGCCTCCGCGTAACGCATGGTGCGCACGACGCTGCGAATGTGATCGACATCGCGTTGTCCGCGCTGGTCGAGAACTTCTTGGCGGATTGCATCGAGCTCGCGGCCGAAGGCGTCGATTTCGTGGGGGGTGAGGATGCGGTTCATCGGAGGTCCTGTCGGATCAGAGGGCGAGCGTGAGATCGGAGCGGGCGACGGACACGCAAAGGCGGATGTCGTCGTCGGGTTCGCTGGAGATCGCGCCGGTCAGGACGTTTTCGACCACCCCGCTCCGCTTGGCGCACCGGCAGGTGTTGCAGATGCCCATGCGGCAGCCGTATTCGAGGCGTTCACCGGCCTGCTCCAGTTCGTCGAGCAGTGTCCCGCGGCCCGTGGTGGTGATGGTTCGTTTCGAGCGACCGAGATGAATCAGCGCACCTGCGCCGGGCGCCGCTGCCGCAGGTTTGGCCGCGACGAATCGCTCGTGATGCAAACGTCTTTCGAAACCCAGGAACGCGGGCGCGACGGCGTCCATCATGCCGGTCGGACCACAAAGGAACGTCTCGCGGTGGGCGAGGTCGGGGACCAACACCCAGAGCTGTGTGGCATCGAGTCGTGGCGATTCGTCGTCGAGGTGGAGCACCACCCGGAGCCCGGGGTACAACGCCGAAAGGCGCGCGAGATCGCGGGCGAAGAGTACGTCTCGTTGCGAACGCGCGGCGTGGAGATAAGTCACGTCCTTTAGCGCGCGCCGATGGGCAAGGTCGCGGAGGATCGCGATCAGCGGTGTAGCCCCGCTGCCGCCGCTCAGGAGGAGGAGTTTCGCGGGCGTCGCCTCGGGGAGGACGAAGTCGCCTGAGGGCGCGCCGAGGCGAACGAAGTCGCCTGCGTGCAGATGCGTATGCATCCAGTTCGAGACGCGGCCGTCGGGGACTCTCTTGACGGTGATCTCGACGTGGGGGTCGTTCGGTGGGGAGGAGATCGAATAACAACGACGGAGGCGTATGCCGTCCACCTCGATTTCGACCGGTACCCATTGCCCTGGCAGGTGACCGGGCCATACCCGGGGTGCGAGCACGAACGTTTTCACGTCGTGGGTCACGTCGGCCACCGAAAGGACGCGTGCGCGAAGCTCGGCACGCGAGGCGACCGGAGCGAACTCGTCGACCCAGAACCGGAACGAACGGTCGAGGAGCAACGCGCGGCTGACGCGCTGCGCGGCCCGAAGGGCGAACGAAGCCGTACGCGCCACGCGCGGCGCGCTTGTCGCGAGCGTGTTCATCTGCACTCCTCGATGGGCGCTGGTCCTACACGTCCACCCTGCCACCCTGCCGATAAACCTACGCCCCCGCAGGTACGTGGACAAGATGCGATGCGTCACGATTCGTTCAGGAATGGGTCGAGCGCCTGTTTTCCTCGTGTGGCTCGGCCGCTCTGCCGGCCTACCCGCCACAGCGAGCGGCGCTCGTCGGCAAACGGTGGGACGAGACGCAAACGGCAGGCGGCTCCGGGCTTCCCACGCTCGAAGCGCCCGAAAGGCTGCTGTCGATCGGTCATCAGGCGAGCCTCCTCCGCGAAGGAGCAGCCGGTCAGCGTCCGACGGATCCTCGGCGGTGCCGATCCATTCCCGG
Organism: Polyangium jinanense; assembly: GCF_028435265.1. Lineage (GTDB taxonomy): Bacteria > Myxococcota_A > Polyangia > Polyangiales > Polyangiaceae > Polyangium > Polyangium jinanense. Next base: position 12,719 of record NZ_JAGTJK010000066.1, read on the forward strand.
CCGAAGTCGGACAGTCACGGCGGCTTCGATATCTGGGAGATCCTGCATTCCGGGCCCCGCTGGGTGCGTTTGGCGAAAGCTCAACGATGCGGCCATTCGTCACCTCGACGCAGCCCAGGGCCAAAACGACTTCCTGCTCGCCGCGATCGACGCCTTCGCGGGCGGCGGCGACATCGAGGCGTGGTCCTACAGCGAGCAGGTGTCGTGCCACAACTGCACCGACAACATTGCGCGCGTGGTGCTCTACTACCCGCAGAGCGGCGTGGTGCTCGTCCTCGACGGCAATTACGGCTACGATTCCTGATCCGAAAGACCGCTCCCATCGTCGGGGCGGCGCAGCCTGCGCCGCCCCCGTCCCCCCCTTCCGCTCCCGTGCCCGCGTTTGTCGTGTGAGCCGCGCCTCGCCTGTGGTAGGAACGTGAGCCGTGTCGATCCGAGGCCGCGCCGCGGGGCAAGAGCAAAGCGACCGGAACATCCCCGAGGGCGCCGCTCCCTCCACGACGCTGACGCAGGCCGACGGCCAGGCCTCCACGAGAGGCACGGTCCGCCGCTTCCGCCTCACCGTCGTCGAAGGGCCGGCGCGCGGGCTCGGCTGGCAGTCCACGGGCGACCGCTGCTCGGTCGGCTCCCACCACCGCAACGACCTCATCGTCGACGACCCCACGGTCTCCCGGTTCCACTGCGAGATCGTGGTCGACGAGGGCGGCGTGCGCGTTCGCGACCTCAAGAGCCGCAACGGCACCGTGCTCGACGGCGTCGCGGTCCTGGAAGCGTTCCTGCGCGTCGGTAGCCTCCTCCGGCTTGGAAAGACGGTGATCCGCTTCGAGCTCGCCGCCGAGACGAACCGGCTCTCGGTCTCGGAGGAGACACGCTTCGGCTCGCTCGCGGGTGTCTCGCCGGCCATGCGCGCGACGTTCGCCATGCTCGCGCGGGCGGCGGAGAGCGACGTGACGGTGCTGCTCGAAGGCGAGACCGGCACGGGCAAGAGCCAGGCGGCGCACTCGATTCACAAGAAGAGCGCACGCAGCGAGGGGCCGTTCGTCATCGTCGATTGCGGGGCCATCCACGGAAACCTGCTCGAAAGCGAGCTTTTCGGGCACGAAAAAGGAGCGTTCACCGGGGCCATGGAGCGGCGGGTCGGCGCGTTCGAGGAGGCGTCGGGCGGGACGTTGTTCCTCGACGAGGTCGGCGAGCTGCCCGTCGACCTGCAACCAAAGCTGCTCCGCGCGCTGGAGGCGCGGGAGGTCCGCCGCGTGGGGTCGAATGCGTACAAGCCGGTCGACGTGCGCGTGATTGCCGCGACGAATCGCGATCTGCGGACGGACGTGAACGTCGGTCGATTCCGCGCCGATCTGTATTTCCGCCTGGCGGTGGTGACGATCGGAATGCCTCCCCTGCGCCGGCGGCCCGAGGACATCCCGGCGCTGGCCGAGGAAATCATCGCGTCCTTGCGCGCGCCCGAGGGCGCGGCCGAGCAGCTCCGCACGCCCGAGTTCATGGCGCAGCTCCGGAATGGGGCCTGGCCCGGCAACGTGCGCGAGCTACGCAATTACGTCGAGCGTTGCTTGATCCTCCGCACGATCGAGCCGGCCATCGAGCCCTCGGGCGCGACGGAGGAGGGGTTCGTCGTGGACCCGACGGCGCCGTATGCGTCGGAGCGGGAGCGGGCCATGGCCGATTTCGAGCGGCGGTATTTCACGGCGCTTTTGCGGTTGCACGACGGCAAGGTCGCGCGGGCCGCGGGCGCGGCGGGGATGGATCGGACGTATCTGTATCGGCTGCTCCGGCGCCACGGGATCGAGCCTTAGGGGACGGATCGCATGGAGGGCCATCCGGAGAGCCAGCGCGATCGCTCGGGAGAAGCTCCCAAGAGGGAGCCGGAGGCCGATCCCGCGTTCGCCCGGACCGCGCGGGCCATGACCGGTCCCAATCCGGAGCAGCCCTCCCGCTCGACGGTCTCGGCGACGTCGCCGCCGATCGCCTTCGGCGCGCCCGCGATTCCGGTGGAGTCGCTTTCGCTCCAGCCGGGCAGCGTCATCAAGCAGTACGAGATCATCCGCGAGCTCGGTCAGGGCGGCATGGGGCGGGTGTTTCTGGCGCGTGATACGAGGCTCGCGCGGCTCTGCGCAATCAAGCTGCTCGTGGGGTACACGGGCAAACGCGCCGGGAGGTTTCTGGCCGAGGCGCGGGCCACGGCGCGTTGCAAGCACGAGAGCATCGTGGTCGTGTACGAGGTCGACGAGCTCGAGGGGTATCCCTACATGGTGCTCGAATACCTCGAAGGTCGCACGCTCAGGGCGTGGATGACGGGGCGCGAGCGTTCGAGCGGGGTCTCGCCGAGCGTCGCGGCGGAGCTCATGATTCCCGTCCTGCGCGCGCTCGTCTGCGCGCATGAAATGGGCATCGTGCACCGGGACCTCAAGCCGGAGAACATCCTCCTGACCGAGGGCGGGCAGGTGAAGGTGCTCGATTTCGGAATCGCCAAGCGCTTCACGCTCGACAATACCGGGACGATGAAGATCGCGCCGCCGCGTCCCGGCGATGATCTCACGACGACGGAGGACGGGAGCGTGGTCGGCACGCCGCCGTACATGTCGCCCGAGCAATGGCTGGGGCTCGATGTCGATCCACAATGCGACGTCTGGGCCGCCGGGGTCATCCTGCACGAGCTCGTCACGGGCGCGCACCCGCTCGCGCCGGTGAGCATGGCGCGGCTCGTCGGCGTCCAGGTCCTCGAATTGCCGATGCCAAGCGTGCTGGAATCACGCCCGGACCTCGGGGCCCTCGGCACGCTCATCGATCGATGTTTGAAGAAACGCAAAACGGAGCGTATCGGTTCGGCGCGGGAGCTGCTCACGGCGCTCGAATCCCTCGTGGACGAGCCAACCACGGTGGCGCTGTCCGACGACGACAATCCGTTCGCCGGCCTTTCGGCGTTTCAGGAATCGGATGCTGCGCGGTTTTTCGGGCGTGAGCGCGACATCGCGGGTGTGCTCGGGCGCCTGCGCAACCAGCAGCTCGTGGTCGTGGCCGGGCCCTCCGGCGCGGGCAAATCGTCGTTCGTGCGGGCCGGGATCCTCCCTGCATTGAAGCGCTCGGGGGGCACCTGGGAAGCCTTCATTCTGCGCCCAGGTCGAAAGCCGCTCACCGCGCTCGCCGATGTGCTGGTCCAGATCGCCGACCCGCCCATCGACCTTCGAGGGAGCGTGCCCCCCACCACCGACGCCGAGGAGCTCGCGGCGATGCTCCGCAGCCGCCCCGGCTACTTCGGCGCCCGGCTCCGCGCGCGGTGCCGCCGCGCGGGGCAGGACCATCACATTCTGCTTTTCGTCGATCAATTCGAGGAGCTTTATACCCTCGGCGCGAGCTCGGACGAATGGAAGGGGTTCATCGCCTGCCTCGAAGGCGCGGCCGACGACGCATCCTCGCCGCTGCGTGTGGTGCTCGCCATGCGTTCGGATTTTCTGGATCGGCTCGTCGACAATCGTCCTTTCATGACCGAGGTGACGCGCGGGCTCGTTTTCTTGCCACAGCTCGGCCGGGAGGGGCTGCGCGCGGCGCTCACGAAGCCCATCGAGGCGGCGGGGTATCGATTCGAGGGCGACGAGCTCGTCGAGCAGATGCTCGATACCCTGGAGAACACGCGGAGCGCCTTGCCGCTTTTGCAGTTCACGGCGACGAAGCTGTGGGAGGCGCGAGATCGCGAGCACAAGCTCCTGTCCCGCGAGAGTTATCGCGCGCTCGGCGGGGTCGCGGGGGCGCTTTCCACACACGCGGATGCGGTGCTCGCGACGCTTTCAGGGCCGGAGCAGGCGCTCGCCCGGTCGATTCTGCTGCGGCTCGTCACGCCCGAGCGGACGCGCGCGCTCGTGAGCTTGGCCGAGCTTCGTGAGCTATCCGAGGGCGCCGATGCCACGGAGCAGGTCGTGCAGCACCTCGCCGCCGCGCGGCTCCTCGTCATCGAGACGGGCGGCGATTGGGAGGGGTCGACGGTCGAGATCGTCCACGAATCGCTGGTCGAGCGGTGGGCAAAGCTCCGGCACTGGCTCGACGAGAACGAGAAGGACGCGCAATTCCTTTCGCGCCTGCGCGCCGCGGCCCAGCAATGGGACGCGAGCGCCGAGGCCGAAGGGCTGGTCTGGCGGGACAGAGCTGCCGAGGAAGCGCGGCAATGGCTCGCGCGCCGCCGCGCCGCGCAGGGAGCGGGCGCGCCGTTCCGGCTCGGCCGGCGCGAGGAGCGATATCTCCTCGCCGTCGTGGCGCTGGCCGATCGCGAGCGGAGCTTGCGGCGGCGGGTGGCGATGGGCGCCATTGCGGCGCTCTGCGCGATCACGGTCGTCGTGTCGTACCTGGCCCTCCGCGCCGGGGAGCATGCGCGGCGCGCCGATCAGCAGGCCTCGCACGCGGACGCGGAGGCGGCGCGCGCGCAGGCCGAGGCGAGGCAGGCGCGGAATGCGACGCGTATCGCCGCGGCGCGTGAGCTCTCGGGGGATCCGACGACGGTGCTCGCCCTTTTGCGCGAGGTCGAGCCGCCCGAGGTACCGCGCGGCTTTTCGGAGCTCGCGCGCTGGGCGCTCCAGAGCGGGCCGGCCCGCGTGGTGCTCGTGCATCCGGCCCTCGTCATGTCCGCGGCCTACAGCCCCGACGGCAAACGGATCGCCACCGCGTCGGAGGACGGAATCGTCCGCGTGTGGAATGCCGACGGCCGCGGCGAGCCCTTGCTGCTGCGGGGCCAGGAAACCGTGCAATCGGTCGCATGGAGCCCCGACGGCCGCCGCATCGCGGGGGCGTCGTGGGACAAGACCATACGGATCTGGAATGCCGACGGCTCGGGCCGCCCGATGACCCTTTTGGGCCACGAGGACGCGGTCCGAACCGTGACGTGGAGCCCCGACGGCACGCGGCTCGTCTCGGCGTCGCGGGACCGGACGGCGCGCATCTGGCGGAGCGACGGTACGGGCGAGCCCGTGATCCTCCGCGGGCACGAGCAAAGCTTGCGCTCCGCGGCCTTCAGCCCCGACGGCGCGCGTGTCGTCACGGCCTCCGAGGACAGGACGGCGCGGGTCTGGAATGCGGACGGCTCGGGCGAACCCGTGGTGTTTCGGGGCCACCTCGCGGCGGTCAATTCGGCGACATTCCGGCCCGACGGCGAGCACATCGTCACGGCCTCGTGGGACAGGACCATTCGGGTGTGGAATGCGGACGGCTCGGGCGAGCCGCAGGTGCTCACGGGCCAGAAGGACGGCGTGTATGCACTCGCGTTCACCTCCGAGGGCGAGCGGATCCTCACGGCCTTCCAGAATGAGGGCCTGCGCCTCATGACCGCGGAGAACTCGGGGGATCCGCTGGTGTTCCGTGGCCACGAGGACGCCATTCAAAGGGCCTCGTACAGCCCCGATGGCCAGTTCGTCGTGACCGTCTCCTCGGATAAGACGGCGCGGGTCTGGAGCGCGGACGGCGCGGGCAGACCATTGCTGCTCAAAGGGCACCAGCGTATGGTCTACCGGGCGTCCTTCAGCCCCGACGGCCGGCATATCGTGACGGCCTCGTGGGACAACACGGCCCGGGTATGGAATGCGGACGGCGCGGGCAAACCCCTGGTTTTGCGCGGCCATGAAAATGTGGTCCACTGGGCGGAATGGAGCCCGGATGGGAAACGTATCGTCACGGCCTCCGAGGACAAGACGGCGCGGATCTGGAATGCCGATGGCAGCGGCGAGCCGTTCGTGCTTCGGGGCCATCTGGCCACGGTGAAATCCGCCTCGTGGAGCCCGGACGGGAAACGTATCGTCACGGCTTCCGAGGACAAGACGGCGCGGATCTGGAATGCCGACGGGAGCGGCGCGCCGCTCGTTTTGCAGGGCCATCAGGCCGCAGTCAATGTGGCGTCGTGGAGCCCCGACGGCCAGCGCGTCGTGACGGCGTCCCGCGACAAGGCTGTTCGGGTGTTTTACGCGGATGGAAGCGGTGAGCCGCTGCTCTTGCTCGACCACCAGGGGAACGTGCGGAGCGCGGTGTTTAGCCCGGATGGGACGCGGATCGTCACGGCCTCGCACGACCGGACGGCGCGGGTCTGGAATGCCGATGGGACGGGGACGCCGCTCGTCCTCGAAGGGCATCAGCACTGGGTCAATTCGGCCGAGTGGAGTCCGGATGGGAAGCGGATCGTCACGGCCTCGCAGGACAAGACGGTACGGATCTGGAATGCGGACGGGAGCGGCGAGCCGCTCGTGTTGCGGGGATCCGATTTCGTGCTGAATTCGGCGGTGTTCAGCCCCGACGGGAAGCGGCTCGTCACGGCTTCGGACGACAAGGCCGCGTGGGTGTGGACCGACCTCGAGCCGCTGACCGGCGCCCTCGATCCGAAGTTGTGGTCGGCGACGACGTACTGCATGTCGGTCGAGCGGCGGATCGCGCTTCTCAACGTGCCGGAAGCCACGGCGCGGGCCGAGCAAGAGGCCTGCGAGCGCCGCGTCTCCGGGCCGCCCCGCTGATCTGTCGACAACGAGTCCACACCTGTCGACCGCGGGTCCACGCCCGTGGAGGACGCGGCGAGAAACCGTCGTGATCGCGCGGGAGAGCGGGATGGCACGATCGCTGCTGAGGGCCCCCGCAACCGTCTCGACCGAGGTGTCCCGATGCGCAACGTTCTCGCCCCCCTCTCGCTCTTTTGCCTTCTCGGCTGTAGCAATGCCACGAGCTTCGTCCGGAGCGACACCACGCTCGGGCGTGTCGTCGTGTACCGCAATGGCGTCGCGTACTTCGAGCGGTACGCGGAGATCGACGGGGATTCGCTCCGCCTCAGCGTGCCCGACGACAAGGTCGACGATTTCTTGAAATCGCTCACCGTGATCGACGCGACCACGGGCAAACCCGCGCCGATCGCGTATCCGACCGTGGGATCGGGGTATGCCGGGCAGCAATACGATGGGCAGGGGGGAAACCTCGTCAACATGGAGATCCAGCTCCAGGGCGCGCGGCCGCACAAGCTCCGGCTCTCGTACGTGACCGAGGCGCCCTCGTGGAAGCCGAGTTATCGCATCTCCGTCGGCAAGGACGGGAAGATGAAGGTCGATGCGTGGGCCGTCGTCGACAACACCTCGGGTGAGGACTGGAATCAGGTCAAGCTCGGGGTCGGGTCGAGCTCGGCGCTCTCGTTCCGCTTCGATCTGCGAACGATCCGCGTGGTCGAGCGAGAAACGTTGCAATCGGACGGCCTCTTCGCGCAGGCGCCTCCGATGGGCGGGGCGACGCACGGGGGGCAGCCGGGGCAGCCTGGGAAGCGCATTCTCGCGAATCTCGACGACACGAAGCTCGCGAATGTCGCGAATGTCGGGGGGAGTACGAGTCCCGAGAGTGGCTACGTCGTCGACGGGTTGAGCGCGAGCGAGGAGGTCGTCGTGGCCGGGAGGCCGCCGACGATCGATGTGGGGAGCAGCCGCACCGCGGCCAGCTCGGATTTCACGAGGAGCATTCCCACCCGCTCGTTCGAGTCGCTCGCCGGCGTCGCGCCCGGGGCGCAGGCCGCGCCCGCGGAGCCGGCGCAGCCGCCGCCTCCTCCGCCGCCGAAGACGATGGAGCAGATCCAGATCGAGCAGCTCGCGGCCAAATATCGGAGCAACAAGAAGCAGATCGTCGTGGAGGGATATGCCGACGCGAAGGATGCCGACAAACAGGCCGCCTCGCTCCAGCGGGCAAACCGAGCGCGCGAGCAGCTCATCCGTGCGGGGCTGCCGGCTTCGCAGATTGCGGCGGTGGGCAATGGGCTGCAGGAGGGGCGCAAGGGCGGCGTGAGCATCGTGGAGTCGGTCGACACCGAGGCGCAAATGCAGAAGACGGCAAGCCTATCGCCGGCCGAGGAGGCGAGCGCCGAGCCGATCGGCACGGCGCACTTCGAATCGACCATACCGATGACCGTGCCCCGCACGACGAGCGCGATGGTCTCGATCCTGAGCACGGAGACCGACGGCGGCTTCGTGTATTTCTACGATCCGGAGAGCACGCGCGGCAATGCGACGTTCCCGTTCAAGGCGGTGCGCCTGAAGAACCCGACGGATTCGGTGCTGGAGAGCGGGCCGGTGACGGTGTTCGGCGAAGGCCGGTTCATCGGCGAGGGCATGAGTGATCCGATCCCGGCGCGCTCGTTCGCATTCATCCCCTTCGCGCTCGACCGGCAGATCGTGGTGGAGCGAAAGGACGACGAGGCCGACGCGATCACGCGGATCCTTTCGGTGCAGCGGGGCGTGTTTTCGACGGAGGTGAAACATACGCGGAGAAAGACGCTCGTCATGACGAACCGGTCGCAGGACAAGGCGACGGTGTACGTGCGGCATACCGTGGCGAAGGGGTATACATTGGCCAAGGCGCCGCCTTCGCAGGAGCGGATGGGCGAGTCGTATCTGTTCAAAGTGGAGATCGAGCCGGGCCAGAAGGTGGACGTCGATATCGACGAGGAGACGCCGGTCTTCCGGACGACGGATCTGCGCAACGAGGTGGGGATGGAGATGGTGCGGGTGTATCTGTCGGGCCCGGCGGCGAGCGGGAAGCTGAAGGAGAGCGTGGGGGCGCTCCTGGAGCTGCACAAGGAAATGGCGAACCTGGAGCAGCGGATCACGACGACCCGCGAGCAGCTCGCCGAGTATCGGCAGCGATTGGACGAGCTGCACGCGCAGGTCGTGACGCTGAAGATGGTGAAGAGCGGGGGACCCCTGATGCAGAACTTGGAGAAGAAAATGCAGGAGGTGAGTGATCGGATCTCGAAGGCGACGATTGATCTCGTGGCGCTGCAAGAGAAGCTGATGCTCGCAAGGATAAGGTTCCAGGACGGGGTGGCAGAGCTGTCGCTCTAGCGGGAGCGTGAGCACACCCAGAATTCCGGGAAACCAGACGCCACGTGTGAGCGTCAATCGTTTGTCGCTTTGCATTCGTCCCGCCCGCGCAGATCTCCTTTCTCGCCAGCATTGATTTCGGATACTGTACGTTGCCGAAGTCTGGCCCTATGCAGGTCCAACCGAGCATGTTGGCCGTGACTGCCATGGAGAGAGGACGAGCGTGAACGACGAGCCGACCTACGAAGCCCTACGAGCCGAGAACGCGGCCCTGCGCGCGCGGGTGAACGTGCTCGAACGTGCGCTCGCCGAGCGCGAGGTGCTGGAGGATACCCTCACCGAGCACGAGCGCCGCGTTCCGTATCGTAAGATCTTCGAAGCCATCCCCGTGGGCCTGGGCGTCTACCGGCGGGATGGCCTGTCGGTGGCGATGAACCGCAATTCCCTGGACGTCATCGGGGGTGTGAAGGACGAGATCATCGGGAAGTTCAACATCCTGACCGATCCGGCATCGATATCGATGGGATTCGTCGCCAATTTCGAGCAGGCGGCTGCCGAGCACACGAACATCACGATGCCGCCGACTTCCTACGATACCTCGGGGTCCACCCTGGCGACCGTCGACGATCGCGTGGTGTGGACCGAGACCACCTATATCCCGATCCCGGGCGACGACGGCACCGAGTACGTGGTCGAGTTCAACATCGACGTCACCTCGCAGCTGCGGGCAAAGCAGGCCATTGAGCAGACGCAGCGCGCCGAGGCCGAGAACATGCGCCTCCAGGCGGAGATCATTCGCATGCAGGAGGAGACCCTGCGTGCCCTGTCGACGCCGCTCATCCCCATCGCCGAAAGCGTGGTGGTCATGCCGCTTATCGGTACCGTGAACAGTAAGCGCGCGCAGCAGGTCATCGAGACATTGCTCGAGGGGGTGATGGCGCATCGAGCGGCGGTCGCCATCCTCGACGTGACCGGCGTCCCCGTGGTGGATGCGGAGGTCGCCAATGGGCTGCTCCAGGCCGCGCAGGCCGTTTCGCTCCTCGGGGCGGAGGTCGTGCTCACTGGCATCCGGCCGGAAATCGCGCGCACGCTCGTCGAGCTCGGGACCGATTTGCGTGGCCTCGTCACCCGTAGCACGCTGCAGAGCGGAGTCGAGCACGCGCTCCGGCGCAGCGCCGGGGTCCGCCCCGCGACACTCGCAAGGAAAAGGTGATGACTGGATCTGGATTGCTGCGCAAAGCCCTCGCGATTGCCGGGCTCGCCGTCCCCCTCGCCGCCTCCACCCTCGCCCACGCCGCCCCGTCGTACACACTTTTTGAAAGCGGTCAAGTGCGTCCCCTCGCGCTTTCGGCCGATGGCAAACACCTCTTCGCGGTCAATACCCCGGATGGTCGCCTGGAGATCTTCCGCGTCCAAATGAGCGGCCTATCACACGTCGGCTCGGTGCCCGTGGGACTCGAGCCCGTCGCCGTCGCGGCGAGGAACGATAACGAGGTGTGGGTCGTCAATCATCTCTCGGATAGCGTCAGCGTCGTCGACGTGAGCGATCCGGCGCACGGGCGGGTGGTGCGAACGTTGCTCGTGGGGGACGAGCCTCGCGATATCGTCTTCGGAGGGCCAGGCCGCCGGCGCGCGTTCATCACGACGGCCCACCGGGGCCAGAATCGCCCGAGCGATCCCCAGCTCGCCACGCCCGGCGTCGGCCGCGCCGACGTCTGGGTATTCGATGCCAATGCGCTGGGCGCGCCCCTCGGCGGGACGCCGCTCACCATCCTGACCCTCTTCAGCGACACGCCGCGCGCGCTCGCCGTCTCCCCCGACGGTTCCAAGGTATATGCGGCCGCCTTCCACTCCGGCAACCGAACCACGGTCGTCAGCGACCTCCTGGTGCCCGACGGAGGTGAATCGGCCGGAGGCGTGCCCGCGCCCAATACGAACTTCGAGGGCCTCCCGCAGCCCGAGACCAGCGTCATCGTCAAGCACAACGGCGCCAACTGGGTCGATTCGATCGGCCGCACCTGGGACGACGAGGTGCGCTTCTCGCTGCCCGACAAGGACGTTTTCGTCATCGACGCCCTCGCCAATCCCCCGGCACAACTGGCAGGTTCGTCGGGATTTTATACCGGCGTCGGCACCATTCTCTACAACATGATCGTCAACCCGGTAAACGGGAAGGTCTACGTCACCAACACCGACGCGCAGAACGACAAGCGGTTCGAGGGCCCGGGGATCTATGCGGGCGAGACGCTGCGCGGACACCTGCACGAGAGCCGTATCACGGTGCTTGGCCCGGGCGGCGTGGCCCCGCGGCACCTCAACAAGCACGTCGATTACGCGACCTGCTGCGCGCCCTTGCCGAGCACGGAGAACGAGCGGAGCCTCGCGCTCCCGCAGAGCATGGCCATCACTAGCAATGGCGCGACGCTCTACGTGGCCGCCCTGGGCTCCGGCAAGATCGGCATTTTCAATACCGCGGCCCTGGAGAACGACACGTTCACGCCCTCGGCAGCGGACCATATCCCCGTCTCGGGCGGGGGGCCCACGGGGCTCGTGCTCGATCAAGCGCGCGGCCGTCTCTATGCGCTGACCTCCTTCGACAACGCAATCTCCGTCATCGACACCGTCGCGCGCGCCGAGGCGGCCCACCTGCCGATGCACAACCCCGAGCCGCCCAGCATCACCCATGGCCGGAGGTTCCTCTATGACGCAAAATTCTCCTCCAGCCACGGGGATTCGTCCTGCGCGAGCTGCCACGTATTCGGCGATTTCGATAGCCTGGCCTGGGACCTGGGTAATCCCGACGCGGTCACCGTGACGAACCCGGGGCCCTTCCTCGTCGAGGATCCCGGCAATCCCAACTATCGTCCGCTGAAGGGCCCCATGACCACCCAGAGCCTACGCGGCATGGCAAACCACGGCCCGATGCACTGGCGCGGCGACCGCACCGGCGGGAACGACGCCCCGTCGGTCCAGCCAGACAGCGGGATCTTCGACGAGTTCGCGGCATTCAAGAAATTCAACCCCGCCTTCGTGGAGCTGCTCGGGCGCGACACCGAGCTCTCCGAGGCGGACATGGACGCATTCACGGATTTCGTCCTGCGCATCACCTATCCGCCGAATCCGATCCGCAACCTCGACAACTCCCTCACCCCGGACCAGCAAGCGGGGAAGGCGTTCTTCACCGGCCCCCTGTCCGACGTCACGCATAGCTGCGAGGGATGCCACACCCTCGATCCCACCGGCAATCCGGGAAGCGAGGCGCCCGGTTTCTTCGGCACGATGGGCCTGAGCACCTTCGAGGGGACGCCGCAGACGATGAAGGTCCCCCATTTCCGCAATCTCTACCAGAAGGTCGGGATGTTCGGCATGGCCGAGGCGCCAGGGATCGAGCCGGGCGACAATGGTTTCATGGGCGATCAGGTGCGCGGCTTCGGCTATCTGCACGACGGCATGATCGACACGATCTTCCGATTCATGCATTTCGGCTTCGGCGAGAGCGAATTCAACCCCGAGGGATTCCCGGTCGGTCCGAGCGGCCAGCTCTTGCGCCGGCAGGTCGAGTCGTTCCTGCTCGCCTTCGATTCCAACATGGCGCCGATCGTCGGGCAGCAGGTGACGTTGTCCCACGCGAGCAACGCAGCCGTGCACGCCCGTCTCAATCTGCTGCGCAGCCGCGCCGAGGCCGGGGAATGTGATCTCGTCGTGAAGGGACACCTGCTCGGCAGCGAAGTCGGCTACCTCTACGCCGGCGGCGGTCTGTTCACGAGCAATCGCGCGAGCTCTCCCCCGATGGCGGACGCGACGCTCCGCCTCGTGTCCTTCCTGCTCGACCTGCCGCTGACCTATACCTGCACGCCGCCCGGCTCGGGCGAGCGTCTGGGGCTCGACCGCGACGAGGACGGGTTCCGCGACGGCGACGAGCACGACGCCGGGAGCGATCCGGCGGATCCCAGCAGCACGCCTTGAGAGGCGGGCCGCAGCGTAGCGCCGGGGTTTCACCCCGGACCCCGACCAGGGGTTGTCCACCCCTGGACCCGGACCAGCGCAAGCGCTGGACCCGGGGTCGCAGAACTGCACGATGCGCAGTTCTGCGAACAGGCCACGATGACCCTGCCGACCAAAACCGCAGCGCTGCTGTGGGAAGAACTGCGCATCGCGCAGTTCTTCCCCCTGAGGTCCAGGGCTTGCCCTGGTTCGGGTCGAGGGGCGAACAGCCCCCGCGGGGCCCGGGGCAGCGCCCCGGCGCGGCGGTTTCCTGGCCTCGCGTTAAGTCACTTGACTTCCTAAGTCGCGTGCCTTAGAACCGAACGCGGAGGTTATCTTCCCATGAGCAGCGAAAGCAGCGATCAGGTCTTGGATTATCCTCTCCGTGCGCCGTCGGCTCTGGAGCCGCCTGCGGAGTGGGATCGTTTGCGGCAGGGGTGCCCGGTGGCCCACGTCCGGCTGCCGAGCGGGGACAAGGCGGTGTTGCTCACGCGGTACAACGATGTCCGCCAGGTGCTCTCGGACCCGCGGTTTTCCCGCAACCTCGCGCAGGACGGCGCGGCGCGGATCACGACGAACGAGGGAGGGAGCGTCTTCGAAAACCCCGAGGCGGCGTCCTTGGCGGGTGGCGAGTCGCATCAACGGTGGCGGCGGCTCATCAACCGCGCGTTCACGGTGAAGCGGATTCAGGCGCTGCAGACGAAGATCGAGACGATGGCCAACCACCTCGTCGACGAGATGGTCAAAAAAGGCCCGCCGGCGGATCTCGTGAGCGACTTCGCGTTCCCGCTTCCCGTCTGGGTCATCGCCGATCTGCTCGGCATCGCCGTGACCGACCGCGAGAAACTCGCGTACTGGTCCAATGCGATGCTCACCATGACGCAGTTCACCCAGGAGGAGGTCAACCAGGCCCAGATGGAGTTTGCCCATTTCCTCATGGGCCACATTGCCGCGAAGCGGGCAAACCCCGGCGATGACCTCTTGAGCGAGCTCATCACGGCCACGGACAAGGAGGACGTGCTCACCGAGCGCGAGCTGATCATGACGGCCCAGGGGATCCTGGTGGCCGGGCACGAGACGACCTCGAACATGATCGGGAAGATGATGTCGATGCTGCTCTCGGATCGGAGCCGCTGGGAGCGACTCCTCGCAAATCCCTCGCTCATCCGCACGGCCGTGGAGGAATCGCTGCGCTTCGACGCGAACATGGGCTTCGGTTTGCCTCGGTTCATCTCGGAGGACACCGAGGTCGCGGGCCAGCCGCTCCCGCGCGGGACGACCGTGATCTGCAGCATGTCCTCGGCGAACCGCGACGAGTCGTTCTTCGAAGGCGCGAGCGAAATGAAGCTCGATCGTACGCCGAACGCGCACATCACCTTCGGCGCGGGCGCGCATTCGTGCCTGGGGCAGGCGCTCGCGCGGACGGAGCTCCAGACCACGCTGCAGGTGCTCCTCAAGCGGCTGCCGACGCTCGATCTCGCGGTGAAACCGGAGGAGCTGCCGCGGCGTGAAGGGCTTCTTGTCGGCGGGATCGAGAAGGTTCTGGTACGCTGGTGAGCATGGCCGGCTCGAGGGTGAGGCAGACGCACGGGAGCGAGACGCGCGAGGTCATCCTGGCCGCGGCGGAGAAGCTCTTTGCGGAGCACGGCGTGGCGGCGGTCTCGAATCGTCAGGTGAGCGAGGCGGCCGGACAGGCGAACAACTTCGCGGTCGGGTATCACTTCGGGACGAAGAACGACCTCGTACTCGCGATCGTGCGTCGGCATGCCCCACCCATCGAGCGGCGGCGCGAGGAGATGCTGGCGAAGTTCAAGGGTTCCTTGGAGCTCCGTGATGGGCTTGCTTGCCTCGTCTTGCCGATCACGGAGCACCTCGCGTCGCTGGGCCCTGCGAGCTGGCATGCGCGGTTTCTCGCGCAGGTGACCACGGATCCGGCGTTGTGGAAGCTCGTGCACGACGAGACGGTTGCCTCGCCGTCGATGCGGGAGACGACGAAAGTCTTCGAGCGGCTCTTGCCGATCTTACCTGCGGAGGTGCGCGAGGAGCGGGCCGACATGAGCCGGCAGATCATCGTGCACATGTGCGCCGAGCGAGAGCGAGCGTTGCACGCGGGGACACCCACGCCGCGCGCCTCCTGGGAGGCCGCGGGCGTGGGGCTCGTGGACGCGCTCGCCGGGTTGTGGATGGCGCCGTTCACGCCAGCGAAATGAGCGTTCGGAAAAAAAAACGAAAGAAGGTTTGTCATGGGAATGCGCGTGCTCGTGGAATACGAAAAATGCTGTGGCGCGGGGCAGTGCGTGATGGTCGCGCCGAAGGTCTTCGATCAGCGTGACGACGGGATCGTGGTGCTGCTCGACGAGACGCCGCCGCCGGAGCAATACAAGGCGGTGCAGGAAGCGGTCACCGTTTGTCCGGGCGCGGCGCTGCGGCTCGAAGAGAGCGCGTAACGCTGCCCGTTCTTTCCCACGGCGTGGATGGCGATCCCCCTTGCACGGAGGGATTCGCCATCCACGCACCGGTGCCCGGCGCCGATGGCCGATTGTGAGGTAAACGAGGAAACGCCATGAGCAACTTCCATCCTGACCTGGCCCTCGTCGCGCGCTTTTTGCCCCGCATCACCGCCGGCCCTCGGCTTTTGAAGGTCGTGCGCCGGCTCGCTCGAGACACGGGCGCGCCGCGCAGCACGCCGGGCGTGCGCGCGTTCCTTCGTGACATTCCGGGCGCCCGCACGGCGCGTGTCTTCGTGCCCGAAGGCGTCACGCAGCCCATGCCGGCGATGCTGTGGATTCACGGCGGCGGCTTCATCATGGGCTCGCCCGCGCAGGACGACGAGGGGGCGGCGACGTTCGCGCGTGAGCTCGGGATGACCGTCGTCGCGCCGTCGTATCGCCTCGCACCGGAGCATCCCTTTCCCGCCGCTCTGGACGACCTGTATGCGGCGCTCGCGTGGATTCACGCGAACGCTCCGGCCCTCGGCGTGCGTACGGACCGCATCGTCATTGCGGGCGCGAGCGCCGGTGGTGGACTCGCGGCCGGGCTCACGCTCCTCGCGCGTGACCGGAAGGAGATCCCCGTCGCATTCCAGCTCCTCGTGTATCCGATGCTCGACGACCGGACGGTGGGCAAGACCATCGACGGCACGAATCATCGGCTCTGGAATGCGGGGAGCAACCGCTTCGGATGGACGTCGTACCTCGGGCGCGAGCCCGGCGGGGCGGACGTGCCGGTGTACGCCGCGCCCGCGCGCGCCGAATCTCTCGCAGGTTTGCCGCCCACCTGGATTGGCGTGGGGACCTTCGACCTCTTCCATGACGAAGACGTCGAATACGCGAAGCGACTCGAAGCCGCCGGCGTCCCCGTCGAGCTCGAAATCGTCCCGGGTGCCTTTCACGGCTTCGATGTGTTGCGGCGCGCGAACGTCGTGAAGACCTTCCGCGCGCGTCAAATCGAGGCGCTGCGCCGCGCGCTCGTCTGACCGTCAGCCCGCGGCGACACAGTGGATCGATTCCGGCAGCAACTTCCCCTTTTCATCGAGCGCAAAGCCAATCGCGAAGTTCGAGCCGCCCTCCTCTTCGCCCTCCTTCGGCTCGGGCGCCTTGCGCCAGTCCGGGCTTGCGTGCACCACGCAGTACCAGGCGGCGCCCGCGACGGGGACGGCGAGGCGCGCGGTATCCTCTTCCTGCGCGGGCTTGCATTCGCCTTGCTCCAGGAAGGGCACCGAGAGGCTCTGCGCGAGCTCTTTCATCACGTTCGCCTGCGCGGCGTACTCCGCGCCCAGCGTCGCTTGCTGCATGCCACTACACTCGCCGGGCGGGATCTTCGCCGAGCGGATGGCCGCCACGAGCGCGTCGGATGCCGGAGGGCTGCCCGCAATGACCACGGCGGACCCTTCCTGCGAGGAAGAGGCAGGCGGCGTGGACGACGACGCGCCACCACAGGCGAGGAGAGCAAACGACACGAGCGTGAGCGAGAGAGAACGCATGAGAGGCTCCAGAGGTTCGGCGACCTTCTTATCCTATGACGCTCGGCCGCGCACGTTTCCCGGGATGTTCCTCGGCAAATCGTGGTTCCCAGGGAACCAGGGGCCCCTGACAGCACCGTCAGGGCACGGACAGCGTTGTCAGGGGGAGACCGTGGGCTCGAACTGGAAAAACCGCCGTCTTTTTGTGGGCACGCCTCGTGCAAAGCGGCGCGCGCATGGCATTCAATGCGTATCTTGGGCTTGCGATCGTTGCCGTCGCGATCGTGATGGGGTGTGAAAGCGAGCCGGAAAAGGGCGTGACAAGCGGAGCGGGCGGGGCCGATAGCTGCGCGACGCTGCCTGTGGCAGAGGAGGGGGAGCTCTGCGTCGCCTCGTCTGCCTTCGGCGGGATTTATATCGAGCAAGTGGAGAAGCCCGACGGGTATTCGATCATCGGCTTCGCGGAACCCGATTCATGCTCGTACTTCCTCGAGGTGGAGAACGTGCTCGAGGAGAATGGGACGCCGGTCTCGTTCCTGAAGGTGGAGCTTTTGGGCGAGCTCCCCGGGACCTGCAAGATCAGCTCCGGTCCGGACCTCCCGCCTGTTCCGCACGACGGGAGCTGCGTCGCCGTGGTGCGCACACGGCGCTTCTCGGCGGCTGGCAAGGAAGATCTGATCGCGGACAGCGGCGAGGTGGTCGTCACGCAGAGCGACGCGTCGACGCTCGAGGCGCATGTCGAGGCGACGATCGACGGGCGCGCCGTGAGCCTCGACCTCGCGGCCCCGCATTGTCAGGTCATGTGCACGTGCGTGGCCAATCTCGCCGGCTGTCCTTGCTTCTGAGGAACGCCGAGGAGGGCCTTGTCCGCGCTGCTAGAACATCGATCGGTTTGCAACCGCTCGATGTTCTAGCTCTCTTGTCCCGAGGGGGACGCCTCGCGTCCCCCTCTCGTCCGGGCAAAGCCCGGACGATTCACCCCCCGAGGGAAGATCGCTTCGCGATCTTCCGAGCATCGAACCGGTCGATGCTCTAGGCGCGGACCCGCTCACTTCTTGATGACGGTCTCGCCGCCGAACGTCATCGGGTAGGTGATCATCACCGTTCCGCCGCCGGCCGGGCGCGGGAACTTGGTCGTCTTGAACGCCTTGCGCACGCAATCCTCGACCTTCGGGTTCTTCACGGTCGAGTTCTTCACGCTCGCCTCGTTCACCGTGCCGAGCGGACCGACGGTCGCTTGTATCGTGACCGTGCCGGCGAGCTTGCCTTCCTTGTCCACGCCGAGCGAGTAACAGCCGTCGAACGCCTTCACGTTCTCGTTCACCGCCGCCTGGATCTGCTCGTTCGTGAGCGTGCCCGAGAGCGGGACGGTGTCCGGGTCCGGGGCCTTCGGTATGCCCTCCGCCGGCTTCGCTTCCGCCGGCTTCGCTTCGGAGGACGTTGGCTCTCCCGTGGTCACGGGCCCCGTCGTGGGCTCGTTCGGTCCCGACCCGCCTGCAGGTGGCGTCGCCCCGCAGCCCGCGAGGACGACGCAAACGATTGGAGTGACGAACCAGCGCATGCATGCGACTTCAGTCGAGATGCGCCTCGTTGTCCACCGGGAACGTACCACTCATGCGACACGCGCGCGCGCGGCGCTTCCGCCCCTGGCGGCACGGCGGTAAACGGACTCGTACGCGGTCGTCATGACCGAGGTGGTGAAGCGGTCGCGGGCGTGGCTCGCGCACCGGGCCCGGTCGAAGCGCGCGAGCTCGGGCGAACGAGCGATGTGGGCGAGGGCCTCGAGGTCGTCCGGAGGGACGAGGAAGCCGGTGACGCCCTCGTCGATGATTTCGGGGAAGGACCCGCGCGCAAAGCCGATCACGGGCGTGCCAGAGAGCATGGCCTCGACGGCGACGAGGCCAAACGGCTCCTCCCAGAGGAGAGGACAGACGAGCGCACGCGCGCCCGATAGCAGCCGAACTTTCTGCTCGTGGTCGACTTCTCCATGGTCGACGACGCCCGGGAGATCGAGCCGCGGCGCGATCTGCTCCTCGAAGAACGCTCGATCCTGCGGATGCGTGCGGCCTCCGAGGTGGATGGGCATGCGCGCGAGGCGCGCGACGTCGAGCGCGAGGTGCGTGCCTTTCTCCTCGCAGTAGCGTCCGATGTGCGCGAGGTAGCCGTGGTCGTGGAGGCTCGGCGGGTACCGGCCCGGCGAGACGCCGTGGTGGATGACGCGCGCGCGGAGCAGCGGGACCTCGAGGTCGAGCTGACGCTGGCTGATCGCCACGTAGGAGATCTGCGGGTGCGAGGCGAAGATCCGGGAGAAAGATTCTTCGCGGTGATGGTGCAGCGTGTACACGATCGGCACACTCACGAAGGCCGAGAGCGTGACGCCGAGCGGGCTGTTCAGGTGGACGACGTCGAAGTGGCTGCGCGCGATCTCGGAGAACGCCCACGCGACGTGGTTGAGCTCGTCGGCGGCCGTGGGAGGCCAGACGGGGCGATGGTAGAGCGCGCGCTTGTGGCAACTCGTGATGGAGTCGCCCGTCGTGAACACCGTGACCGCGTGGCCGCGTGTTTCGAGTTCTTCGGCGAGCTCGTAGCAGAAGAGCTCGGTCCCGCCGTAGCCGATGGGCGGCATGCGGATGAATGGAGTCGAGATCATCGCGATGCGCATGACTGACCGTGCCTCCCGCGCGCATTCGCCCCCAGTTGCGCGCGAGAGACCAACGCTACACGTGGCGTGCCAGGCGTGGTCTCATCGGGGGCCGCTTCGCTGGGGCGTTGCCCCAGGCCCCACCGGGGCTATCCGCCCCTGGACCCGGACCAGCGCAAGCGCTGGACCCGAGGTCGATGAACTGCGCGATGCGCAGTTCATCGAACAGGCCGAGTCAAGACCAGGAGCGACCCTGCCACTCGAGACAGCAGCCCTGCCGTTTCAAGCGGCAACGCCTTCCCACGGGCCCGTTGGAAGAACTGCGCGATGCGCAGTTCTTCCACCCGAGTCCAGGGCTTGCCCTGGTTCGGGTCGAGGGGCGAACAGCCCCCGCGGGGCCCGGGGCGGAGCCCCGGCGCGGCGGCCTCGAGAAGAGACCCGTCCTCAGAGCTCGGGCGCTTGCCAGGCTTCGAGGCGACGCCAAACGGCGGCGAGGAGCGCCGGCGACGAACGTTTGAGCGCATAAATGAGGTGCGCCTCCTTCGTCACAGGGACGAGGCCCTGGTCGCGTTCGACGGCGTTCAGGATCTTCTCGGCCACGAGCTCCGGCGAGGCGCCGCGCTCCATCAAGCGGCGCGAGCGCTCCACCGCCGCAGGCTCGGCCCAGCGGCCGCGGCGGCGGCCCGCCTCGTTGATGTTCGTCCGGATGAACCCGGGGCAGATCGCAGTGACGCCGATGCGGTGGCGGCGCAGGTCGGCGCGTAGCGACTCGGAGAAGCCGACGACGGCGAACTTCGTCGTGGAGTACGCGACGAGCAGGCGGCTGCCCGCGAGGCCCGCGGCCGAGGCGATGTTGACGACGTGGCCGCCACGGCCGCGCTCGATCATGCGCGGCACGAAGAAGTGACAGCCGTGCACGACGCCCATCACGTTGATGCCCATCACCCAGTTCCAGTCCTCGAGCGTGGTGTCGCGCAGGCCGCCCGTGACCGCGACGCCAGCGTTGTTGACGAGCACGTCGACCGCAGGAAACGAAGCGTGCACCTCGTCCGCGAAGCTCTGCATGGCCGCGGCGCTCGACACGTCGACCTTGCGCGTGAGCACGCTCCGGCCCTGCGCGCGCACGGCGGCGGCAGCCTCGTCGAGCGTCGCCTCGTTGACGTCGCAGAGCACGAGGTCCGCGCCCTCCTTCGCGAACGCGACCGCCGTCGCCCGCCCGATGCCGCTGCCCGCCCCCGTCACGAGGACAACCTTGCCCGCAAAACGTCCGGTGCTCATGAGCATCGACGGAAGCGCCCCGGGGCGCGGGCGTCAAGTCATGTGCCGAGCGTGATGAGCAGCGCCTCGACGGCCGGCGGCCAGATCGCCTGCGCCTCCGTGAGGAGCTCTCGTTCTTCGAGGACGCGGTAAATCGCGAGCGCGCGGCGCAAGAGCGAGCGCGCCTCCAGTCGCTCGGCCGACGTGCCCTCCGCGAGCACCGTGGCCGCGCGGAAGCAAAAGAGCGCGTGATCCCCCTGGATCGCCGCCATGTCCGGCTGCTCGGCCGCGAGCCGCGCGGCGAGCTTGAGGCCGGTGCGGAACGCGTCGAGCGCGCCACGCAGATCCCCCATCGCGCGGAGGACGTGGCCGATGCGGCCATACGTCGCGTAGAGGTCACGCCGCGCCTCGTCGTCGTACGTGGCGTCGGCGAGGTCCTCGCGCAGCGCGAGGCAGGCGCGGTAGGCCGCGAGCGCGTCGGGCTTCTCGCCCATCGCGCGCAGCACCTCGCCGATGCTCTCGTGACAGCGCGCGAGCGCGCGGCGGCGGGCGATGTCGTCCGGCGCGTCGTGCGCCAGCCGATCCCGCACGACGAGGGCCTCCTTGTACGCCGCGAGCGCGCCGTGGCCGTCGCCGGCCGCGAGCAGCGCGTCGGCGTAGCGGTCACGGGTGATCGCGACGAGGGTGCGATGATCCTGATCGTCGGGCGCGTCCCCGGCGAGGCGCTCGGCGAGCGTCATCCCGCGCTGGAAGGAGGCCGCGGCCGCGGCCTCGCGCTCGTCTTCGAGCAGGTAATCTCCGACCATGACGTGGCAGAGGGTGACGCCCGTGAGCACACCGGCAATGGCCTCGCGGAAGATCTCGTCGCGGTGCTCGGGGTCGTCGAGGGCGCGTCCATCACGCGGGTAGATGGTGCGATCCGCAAGCAGGCCGGCTTGCTCCGGAGCGCCCGCGCGGGCGCGGAGCGGGATCACCACGGCCCGCTTGTCACGCTCCATCGTGAGCCCCTCGCGTAGCGTCGCCTCCACGATCGAGCCGGACGTGAAGGCCTCGGGGCTCACGAGCACCACGATGACGTCGGCCGTGTGGAGGAGGGTGCGCGTGTCCGGCGGGGGGGCCGCCGGTACGGATTCCCGTACGATCCCGGCGTCGACGAAGGCCGCGAGCCGCGCGCAGAGCTCCTCGCGGATCGCCTGATCCCCGGGGGCGGAAGACACGAAGAGCTCGACGGCGTGGTGCATGACGGGACCCGCGGCCCATCTTACCAGCGCCCGCGGCTCCGAGGCTGCCGTTCCCGTGCTCTCTTTGAAATCGAGAGATCCGAGCCGATCCCTGGTAAATTCGCCATCCACAGCGACCAACCCCGAGGACACGGGCCCGATGCGACTCTTGATCACCGCGATTTCTGCGCAGGAAGGCGCCACGAGCGCGTCCCTTGCGGCTACGGGCGCAGGGCAGCTCCGAAGCCGCCTCGGTCGCGACGACGCCGCGTTCGAGGTCGTGGAGGCCGATCCCGGCCGCGACCTGGCCGAGCAGATCGAGGCCCTGCTCGCCGAGCGCGGGCCGAGCTTCCGCGACCCCGTGATGCTCTACGTGGCGTGCCCTGCGCTGCTCTCCATCGACGGCGAGCTCTTCCTGTCCCTCGATCCGCAGAACCCCACCGTCGGCGACGCACTCGCGGACGTCGTGGCCGTGCTGCGCGACGGCGCGCCCGGACCAAAGCTCGTCGTGCTCGAGCTCGCCGACACGAAGCTCGGCCTCGATCCCACACGCGCCGAGGTGCTCGTGCGCGCAGCCGAAGCAGCAACCGATCCGACAACGAGCGGCGTCGAGCTGCTCCTCGGCGCGCGCCCGCGCACGGCCGACACCGCAAGCTTGCCGCTCGCGCAGGCGATCGTCGCCGAGCTCGACGCGCTGCCGAGCGGACGGGCCTTGACCTCACGTGGTCTCTTCGATCGGCTCGCGAGCAAGCTGCGCGAGTCGGTGCCGTGCTTGCACCACGCGCGGGCGAAGGTGAGCTTCGAGCTCGCCCCTGGCAAACCAGGCCGGCGCGACTCGACCTCCACGATGCCCGCGCCGCGTCTCGACGTGCTCCCGCGCAGCGTGACGCCCGCGCCGCCGCCCGTGATTCCGCCGGCGCCGCCGCCGCCCGCGCTGCCGCCCGTGCTGCCGCCGCCGCCTGCCGAGGTCTCGCTCGCGCTGCCGCGCCCGCCGCGCACGTTCCACCCGCCGCCGCCGCCTGCCGACGTCGATCTCACCTGGACCGGCGAGAGCGAGGACTGGGGCAGCATCCCGCGCGTCATCCCACTCGCGCGTCCACTCGCCGCGCCGCCAGGCGCCTCGCTGCCGCCCCCACCGATGACGAGCAGCAGCTCCTCGAGCATCGGCAGAGATGGCCCGATCTCGAGCCCGATCTCAGGCCGCGAGATCTCTCCCTTCGCGCGGTACACCGTCGAGGGCGAGCTGCTCGCGTCGCAGGGCGAAGTGAACGGCGCGATCAACGCATTCCGCAAGGCGCTTTCGGTGCTCGGGCCAGGAGGTGATCCGCACTCGCGCGCCGAGATGTACGTGCGCATCGGCGAGCTCCGGTCGCGGCACGGCCAACCCGAAGACGCGATCTCGGACTTCGAGAAGGCACTCGCACTCCGGCCGGGGCACCTCCCCGCACTCGAATCGCTGCTCCAGCTCTGCGCATCGGAGCGCGACTGGCGCGGCGTGATGAGCGCCGAGGAACGTCTGATCGCAGCGCTGCCGAGCGACACGATGCGGTTCGAGCGACTCATCGAGTTCGCCGCACGCTGGGAAGGCGAAGCAGACAAACCAGCACGCGCACGTCTGCTCTTCGAGCGAGCACGCGAGATGCGCCCGCACGATCCGATCGTGCGCGAGCAAATCCGGCGCCTCACGCTGAAGTCGCTGCCGCCAGCGCCGCGGGAGTGACGTGGGGCCGCTTCGCCGGGGCGCTGCCCCGGGCCCCGCGGGGGCTATTCGCCCCTCGACCCGAACCAGGGCAAGCCCTGGACCTCAGGTGGAAAAACTGCGCTACGCGCAGTTTTTCCAGCAGGCCGGTGGCAAGACCGTAAAGGTCTTCTCCAAGCTGTCGACGTCAGCGCTGCTGCCTTGGTTGGCAACATCGTCGCCGGTCTTGACCCGGCTCGTTCGATGAACTGCGCATCGCGCAGTTAATCGACCCCGAGTCCAGCGCTTGCGCTGGTCCGGGTCCCGGGGCGGACAGCCCCGGGGGGGGTCTGGGGCAACGCCCCAGCGCGGCGCCTCAACGTGGCTGCTTGCCTCAGGCGATCGCTTCGGCCTCGTACATCTTGATCTGCGCGGCGGTCATTGCCTTCTCGCCGCGCAGACCCTTGTGGTGCTTGCGGAACAGCTCGGAGCGCGGGTAGGCGAGGAATGCTTCGCGTGTGGACCAGCGGGAGACTGCGAGCAGGGCGCCGTCGTCTTGCCAGAGCTCGATGCCGAGAAAGCCCTCGAACTGGTCGAGGTCGTGCGCTGTGTCGCGGAAGGCTCGTTTGATCCGTGAAAGCTCGTGCTCGGGGGCCCGGATGGTGTTGACCACGATGTACATGGGGGTGACTCCTTCGAGGCAGAGCGCGCGTGGCGCGAGCACGTCGGGGCAAACCGTGTTCCACCCCGAACGCGGAAATGCCTGTAGCATGGGCGCGAGAGCGTTTGCCATGACCACCACCTCGAGCCCCCTCTCCAAGAAACTCCAGATCAAACCGGACACACGCGTCCTTCTCCTCGGCGCCCCAGACGGACGCGCGGACCTGCTCGAACCGTTGCCCGAGGGCGCGAGCGTGTCGACGGCGGCGCGTGGGTCGTTTGACGTCGTCGTGTTGTTCGTCGAGAAGGCGAAGGAGCTCGAGAAGGGCGGATTGAAGGCGATCTCTGCGGTGCGCCAGGGCGGCGTCCTCTGGATTGCTTATCCGAAGAAGAGCTCCAAGGTGGAGACGGATCTCACGCGGGACGTCGGCTGGAACGTGATCGAGGAGGCTGGCTGGGGTGGGGTTGCGCAGGTCGCGATCGACGAGACTTGGTCGGCGCTGCGCTTCAAGCCTGAGGCGACCGTTGCACGCAAGGAGAACTCGGCTGCGGCGCCGGGTGCGATGAAGAAGCGCGCGGGCGCGGCGAAGAAGACGGCGAACGTGCCGGCGCCGGCGGATCTGGCGGCGGCGCTTGCGAAGAGCAGCACGGCGAGCATGACCTGGGATGCGCTCGCGCCGTCGCATCGCAAGGAGTACGTCGGCTGGATCGAGGAGGCGAAGAAGCCTGAGACGCGCGCGCGTCGGATCTCGTCGGCGGTCGAGATGTTGGCGGCCGGTATCAGGGACCGGAACGCCAAGTACGCGCGCTGAGCGCTCGCATCAGTTCTTCTCCGACGGATGCCACCGCCGGAGCAAGAGCCAGCCGCCGAGGTTCGTCGCGCCGAACAAGCCGAGCCCGAGCGCCGAGGCGCAGAGCACGGCTGCGAAGAGCAGGTCGGTTCGGAGCTGCCGCGGCGCGCTCATGATGAGGATGCCGAGCCCGGGCGTGCCCTCGGCGAAGCCCGCCACGAATTCACCCACGATCGCCCCGATCACCGCGAGCCCGCCTGCGATGCGCAGGCCTGTGACGATGCTCGGCAAGGACGAGGGCAAGCTCAAGAGCACGAGCGTGCGGAGCTTGCCCGCGCCGTAGAGGCGGAACAGATCGCGCAGCGCGGGCTCCACCGATCGCAGCCCGGAGAGCGCGTTCGCCACCACCGGAAACACGCTCACGATGAACGCCGACACGCTGACCGCGCGCTCGCCCGGCCCGAACCACAACACGAGCAGCGGCGCGATGGCCACGATCGGCACGGTCTGCAGGAAGACGGCGTAGGGGTAAAACGCGCGTTCGAGCAGGCGCGAGGCGGAGAGCGCGACGGCCACGAGGACGCCGATCACGCCGGAGAGCACAAATCCGAGGAGCGCGCTTTTTGCCGTGGTCAAGGTCGCGAGCGCGAGCGTGGTCGCGTCGGCGGCGAACGCGGCGGCGATCTGGCTCGGCGGGGGCAGGAGATACGCCGGCACCGCGAGGACGCGCACGAGCACCTCCCAGACGCCGAGCATGAGGACGAGCGAGAGAACCGGCGGGGCCGCGGCGGCGAGGGACCTTTTCATGGCGCCTCCCCGGCGAGGAGCGCGTCCTGGAGCGGGCCGAGCACGCGGGCGAAGCGCGGATCGCTGCGCAGGGAGGCGGCGCGCTCGCGGGGCAGGTCGATCGGGGCGTCGAGGAGGATACGCGCTGGGCGGCGGGAGAAGACGATGCAACGCTCGGCGAGGTAAGCGGCCTCGGCGTTCGAATGCGTGACGAAGAGGACGGTCATGCCGAGGTCGAGCCAGAGCGCGCGGAGTTGATCGTCGAGCCTCTGGCGCGTGAGCTCGTCGAGGGCGGCGAAGGGCTCGTCGAGGAGCAGGATGCTCGGGCGCGTGACGAGGGCGCGGGCAAGCGAGACGCGCATCTTCATGCCGCCCGACAGCTCCGCCGGATACCGCGCCGCCGCGTCGCCGAGACCGACCTGCTGGAGCGCGGCGAGCGCCTGCTCGCGCCTCTCCTCGCGAGAAACGCCCGACAGTTCGAGCGGCAAGGCTGCGTTGTCGAGAACGTCGCGCCAGGGGAGCAGGTGGGCGTCTTGAAACACGTATGCGATGCGCGGACGCGTGGCGCCGTCCGGAGAGACGAGCCGGACCGAACCCCCGTCGGCCTGGTCGAGGCCGGCGACGAGGCGGAGGAGCGTGGATTTGCCGCAACCGGAGGGGCCGAGCAGGGCGACGAAGGTGCCGGCCGCGACGTCGAGGTCGAGGCCGTCGAGCACCACGCCGCTCCCGGCAAAGACGCGCCGCGCGCGCTCGACGACGACCCGCACCCCGCCCGAGGAAGGCGCCTCCGCCGCGATGCCGGGTTCGAGGACCAGGGCCGTCATCGGGCGATTTCCCGGTAGACGTCGAATCCGTCGATCGTCCGGACGAGCGTGTATTGATTCTCGAGGAGCGCCTGGAGCTCGGGGAAGCTCGTGAGCGCGTCGGCCGAGCCCATTCCGTCTCCCGTGACCATGGCGACGATGTCGTAATGCTGGACGACGATCGCGGCGGGCGGGCGATGGCGGAGATCCTCCATGAGAATACGCCGGTGCTCTTCCTTGGCCCAGGGCACGCGTTGCGGGATGTCGTAGATGTACCGCGTCGAGGAGGCGCGATCCGCCATGTCGTAGAGGTTCGGCACGAAGCCCCAGACGAAGATGGGGCGATTCGTGGGGACCTCCTGGCGGAGGAGATTCGAGACCTCCCGCAGCGCCACGATGTTCACGTCGCAGAGGCTATTCAGCTCGTCGAGCCCACGCTGGTCACGGAACCCCTCGGCCACGATGGCGAGGCGCTTCTGCGAGCGCACGAGGAACGAGCCGGGGACGTCCTTCGTGGCCGATCGGCCGAACGGGACGAACAGGACGAAAAGAGCAAACCCCGCGAGGCCGAGGGCGCCGCGCGCCCGCGCCCATTGGAAGAGCGCGTGATACCCGAGCGCGGCGCAGAGGGCGGTGAGCGGCCACGTGGCGCCGTAATGGTACGGGAAAAACTTCCCCTGCATGGCCACGCCGACGAGGTGGATGACCACGATGCCGAGCGAGAGCAGGACGAGCGGCCGCTCCTTTGCGCCGATGCCGAAGCCGAGCGCGAGGAGCAATCCCACGGTCGGGACGCTGCCGTATTGCTGGAGCCACTCCGTGAACGCGTAATACAGCATGCCCGTCACGGTCGCGCCGTGCCAGCCGAGCGCCGTATAATGGGGCGTGAAGACGAAAAGGACGCGGTGAAGATCGCCGAGCGCGCCACGCGCGGCGAACCACGCAATGCAGAGCGCGATCGGGATCGCCCCGCCCGCCGCGAGCAGGAGCGAGGGGCGGACCAGGTTCTGCGCGGCAGCTTTGAGGCGCTCGATCGTGGGCTGTTCGGCGTCCGTATCCCACCACGCGGGCAGGAGCGCGAGGATCGCCGCGCCGCCCACGAGCGGCGGCTTGAGGAGGAAGGCGAACCCGAAGAGGAACCCGGCGACGAGATACGAGCGCGCCTTCGTCACCGCGTGCGAGGGCAGTCCCGAAGGGCCGAGGGCCGGGACGCAGAGCAGGGCGGCGATCGTGAGCATGCCGCCGAAGGACTCGGGCTGCGCCGTGTGCCAGAACTCGAGCTGCGCGTGGATGAAGACGGCGATCGTCGCGGCCACGAGGCCGATGAGGCCACTTCCCCAGAACCTGCGCGTGAGCCGGACCATGCCGAACGACATGAGCGAGAGGCCCACGATCTCCACCACGCGGATGCCCCACTCGGCCGAGCCGAACAGGAGCCGGGCGAGGGCGTAGATCAGGAAGATGCCGGGGGGCTTGAAGTCCCAGGCGTCGCGGTAAGGCATGCCGCCTTCGACCACGGCGCGCGCGACGAGGGTGTAGATGCCCTGGTCGCGCCCGTGGCCGAACGTGAGCATGTCGAGGAACAAGACCGCCATGATCCCGAGGCACAAGGCGACGAGCGCGCGTTCTGCGAGGTTCGCGAAGCGCGTCGGGGTCGCGGATACGGGGGGCGGCGTGGCCCGCTCGGGGGCGGCTTCCGGTTCGTCGGCAGCGAGAGTCACCGGGGCGACGTTCTAGTCGGAACCGGCGGAGGCTCCAACCTATTTGGGCCCGCCTCTCAGATGCGGTACGTCCGCTCGATCGCGTGGACGAAGAGCGGCGCGACGGACTCGATGGCGGAGGGCGCGAGCTGCTGGCTGCCCGGGTGCGAGTCGGTGCCGAGAATGTGCTCGAACATGCCACTCGCCTGGAGTTTTTCGCGCGCGCCGGGGGGCAGGACGAGGTGGCTCGCGACGGCGTGGCACCGCGTGGCGCCGGCGGCGAGGTAGGCCGCGGCGGCCTGGATGAGCGAGGATCCCGTGCGGATCATGTCGTCGTAGATGACGACCTCGCGGCCGCGCACGTCGGCGTTGACGCCCGTGACGGCGAGCTTGCCGGTGTCGGGATCGCGGCGTTTGTAGACGAACGCGGGCTCGACATCGAGGTCACGCGCGAGGCTCTGGACCCACTTGGCGCGGCCGGCGTCGGTGGCGCCGAGCAGGTACGAGCGGCCGTCCATCGTGCGCTGGATGAGCTTCGTGACGAGGGGGGCGCCGTAGAGGTGGTGGGTGACGTGGCTGTCGCCGAAGTAGTAGGGGATGCCGTCGGTGTGGAGGTCGAAGAGGTAGACGCGCGTGCCGCCCTCGCAGGGGGGGATGGCCGAGATGAGGCGGGCGCGGGTCTTGGCCGTGACGACCTCGCCGGGCAGGACGGCGCGCTCCATGGTCGCGTAGCCGAAATACGGCATGACGATGGAGAGGGAGCGGGCGCCGCCGGTGCTGATGGCGCAGCCGAGGTCGTAGAGCTCGAGCCAGTCGAGGTCGGTGGGGGTGCCGCCGAGCAGCACGACGTCGCGGCCCCACGGGTCCTCGGCGACGCGGAGGTACCGCTCGCCGTCGGGGAAGGTCTTGTGCACGATCTCGCCGCGATCGAGTTCGCCGGCCGCGAGGAACCGGGGCTCGAGGTAGGCGTACGAGGAGATCGTGAAGAGGAGCTTTCTTGCCATGGAACCCGGGTTCTCCTCGCCCATCTTGGCGCCGTTGTCACGTCTCGAAGGAGGAGCCCATGAGAAAAATCGCGTTGCCCGGCCCGGTCGCATCCGCCTTCGTCACGCTCATCACGCTGACCGTCGTCCCGGGCATGGCGCGCGCGGACGAGCCCGCGAAGGCGGGATGGGATGGACGGTTCGTCGTGGGGATGAGCGCGCTCGGCGTGTCCGCGGTGTCGCTGGGGTTCGGGATTCTGTCGACGTATCAGGTGTACGAGGTGAATGAGGCCATCCGAACGAGCGCGTTCGCGGCGAGGTTCACGGATGCGCAAAACGTGTGCGTGGCGGCGGAGACGTCGGCGGATGTGGGGGCGGGGGTGATGCGGGAGACGTGTGCGCGGGGGAATACGTACAACACGCTGCAATACGTGATGTACGGGCTGCACGTGGGGTCGGCGCTGGCGGGGATTTATTTGGTCGCGACGAGTGGGAGGGCGGGGGAGAGGAAGGGGGTGGCGGTGGTGCCGGTGGTTTCGGCGGGGTTTGGCGGGGTGGTGGTGCGGGGGGCGTTTTGAGGGCTAGCGGATGGGGCGGAGGTGGTCGATTCGGCGGTCGTGGAGGATCTCGTAGGTGGCTTTGAGCGTGGCCGCTTTCCCGGGCTCGATCTTCTCCATGCAGTAGAATCGATTGCCCAGGCGTAGGCAGTCACCCAGCAACAGGCCGGTTGCCGGGGGTTGCATGCCGTCCCCCCACCAATTCTTTTCGTTGATGAACGATTCGGGGACGTCGCAGACGTAGGTGATATCTGCACCGAGCGGCTCCCCGCCGAGCGCGTGGTGCAAGAAGACGTTGCAGCCATTCACGCGCGTGGGCTGTTTGAGTTCGAGCGTGACCTCGGAGGGTTCGGCACGCCCGCAGGAGGCGAGGACCAGGGCGGCAATCATGAAGAACGAGAATCGCATAATCAATTCCTGGGATAGAGGCGTCGATCACAGGTAGCGAAATTTATCTCTTCTTTGGGCGCACAGTCGAGGCACTTACGACGCATCTCAATGCAGCAATCGTTGCAACTACGCTGGGCACCCTTGTGGTCGCAACTGTTGTGACAAAGAGGGGTCTGCTCCTCACACCACTCGGGGGCTCTGCACTGGGTCGCAGTCACATTGGACCCTCCACAGGCCGTGAGCCAGCTTGCCAGAAGGAACAACACCGGAGCCCCACGCATCGTACGACCTCACCCGAGCCTGCCGGCCCTCAGCCGACGCGTCAACCGCTTTCCCCGCCTGGATCGCCCCTCGCGCGCCGCGCAACCGGGTGGATCGAGACCTCGATCGCCCCTCGCGCCTCACGCAACCGGGTCGCTCGACACCTCGATCGACCCTCGCACCTCACGCAACCAAGTGGATCGAGACCTCGATCGCCCCTCGCACCTCACGCAACCAGGTCGATCGAGACCTCGATCGCCCCTCGCGCCTCACGCAACCGGGTCGCTCGACACCTCGATCGACCCAGTTGCGCAGTCTACCTCACGAATCCTCGCCCTCCGGACCCTCGTCCGCGTCACCCGCTTCACGCTTCCGCTTCGGCCGCGTTGGCTCCAGGAAGGCCGCGACGCGCTTCGGTTGCCCCGGGAAGAGCTTCTTCAGGTCACCTTCGAGCCGGTCGAGCTCCAGGTTGATGTCCTCCACGTAAAGCTCCTCCGACGTGCCCTGCAAGGCCAGCGCGCGCAGCCCATTCGCGCGCTCCTTCGCGGTGTCGTCGAGCTTGTCCGTCACCGTCCCGAGCCGCGGCGACCATTTCAATGCGAGCGGCTCGTCCGGGTTCCGCCCGAGCTCGTCGAGCCATTCGCGACCTTGCTTCACCTCGCGATCAATTCCGAACGCCTGCGCCGCCGACGGCGAGACGTCCTTGAAAAACCGCGTATAGGGCGGCACATCTCGGCGGCCGCCCGTCTTGTCGACGACGTCCCTGCCAAACGACGCGACCTCGGGATCCCATTGCGCATCCGCAACGGCGAGCCGCGCCCGCGCGCGGCCGAGCGCGCGCTCCTGCTTGCGGCCCTCCGCCGCGAGCGCGTCGCCCTTGGCCGTGAGCGATTCCCACAGAGGCGCGAGGTGCTTCGTGGCTTCGTCGCTCGCGAGGCCGTCCGCGATCGCGGCGCAGATGTCGGCGGCAGGTTGGGCGGATGTATTCGGGCGTAGATGTGTAGCCATGTGGGGAACGTAACCGAGGCGGCGGGGGACGTGTCAAGGGGGAAGGGGGCCTCGTGCGGTGCAGGGATACGAGGAGAAATTGACGCCTTTGCCATGCATTCGGCACCATTGCCGGCCTACCAGAGCATGCCCGATCATCACCGCAGGGGTGGTTTGGGAGGGCGCGTTCACCTCGGGAACTGCCGATGCTTCCTCGCGTCTTCGCCTGGTGCTTGCCGTTGACCCTTCTCGTTCTGTGCGTGCCGACGGTCGCCCGCGCGGAGATCCGCGTCTGTGTACGGCTCCCAGGGCACCCGAAGATGGACCAGTGGGCCCTGTCGGGGAGCGCGACCGTGATGACCCAGAGCTGGCAGGTCTTCACGGCCAAGACCAACGGCCTCACGACCTTCGCCTACGACCCTTATGCGCCGCCTGGAAACGTACGGTTTCTGCCGCCTCCGTACAACAAGCTGAAGTGTCCCGCGCCGCCGCCGCGACCGAAGCCAGCTCCGGCGAAGGACCCGCCCAAGGCCTCGGCCGAGGAGAACAAGGCGGGAGCCTCCACATCCGCCGAAGCCTCGGAGACGCCGAAGCCTCCGCCGACGAAGGATGAACAAGTCGAGGCCGTGCCGCCGGGCGTGAAGAAGATGCCAGAGCGCCCGCCAGAGAAGCCGCGGCCCGCGCCGCCTCCGCCCGAAGGCGTGCTGTCGAACGAGCCGCTCTTGCCGTCAACGTCCACCTTGCCGAAGCGGGACGAGGTGCATCCGCCGAAGTGCGTGGACGAGCATTGCACGCTGGTGGATCGGGGCGGAGCGCTGCCCGAGCTTCAGCACGGGCAAGGGCGACCGCTCGTGAGCGCGGTCCCGTGCGCGCAGACGAAGGAGGGGTGCAACGGGAACGGGAAAGGCAAGGCGAAGCCCCTGACGCCGATCGAGCGGATGGTCCGCGAGCTGACGATCGCCTCCGCGATGCTCAACGGCGAGTTCAACCACGACCTCGCGCGCAAGGACGGCAAGCGGTTCGGCATCATCGGCGGCGACGATGAGGACGGCGTCGATAGCGCCATTGTCCAGGCCGCGGCGGCCCTCACGCAGGTCGCGTCCGCGGTGCTCGTCGGGCAGGCCGAGAAGTTCGCCAAGAAGCTGGAAGAGGCGTGCGCGAAGAAGGCGCCGCTCATCATCGAGGGGGCGGAGAAGCTGTCCAAGGAGACGGCGGAGCTCCTTGCCCAGCGGTACGGCGTGGACATCGCGCACGGGCTGGAGCAGAACGGCGCGATCGGCGCTTATGAGGTGATGCGCGAGTTCACGCGGGGGTTAGAAGGGTCCTACCAGGCGCATCACATCCTGGAAAAGGATATAGGCCGAGCTTCCCTTGCCCTATGATCCCAGCGGTTTCGCGCACGCTGCGCGGAACCCTCGACAGATTCCCCGACAAATTCCCGCTCGTCCGCGGGCGCTCCACGGTCGAGCCCAGCAGGGAGGCGGGCAACGGCGGGAAGGGCTCGCCGACGTTGCCCGTCACCGACTCCGCCTCGCGAATGTAGAGCATCGTCGTCTCGAAGTTTCGATGCCCCGCGCGCTGCATGATGACGTGCGGCGTGTCGCCGCGGAGCGCCATCCAAGTGCATCCCGTAGCCCGCAAGTCGTGGAAGGTGATCCGCTTGTGGAGCTCGTCGGCGATGAAGAGGTCCGGCCGGGTGATTCCGGCCCTCGTCAGGGCCTTGCGGAAGCGCCGGGCCATCGCCCAATTTCGGACGCGTATCACGAACCCGCTGTCATCGCGCTCCGCGTAGAGCACGCGCAGCAAGGGGAGCAGGTTCGGCTCGATCCTGAAGCCGCGCGGGCGCTTGCCCTTCGTGCCCTTCTCCTGCTTCCGCTGGCGATCGTAGCTGCGCCGGATGTGCGCGACGCCGTGATCGAGATCGATGTCTGTCCACCTCAGTTGCAGCACTTCCGAGACGCGGCAATAGAGGTATATCGCGAGCGCGTAGAGGCGCCGCAATTCCAGGTCTACCCCTTCGCACGATGCGAGTTTCAGGAACTCGTCCGGGTAGAGGTAGGCTTTGGATTTTTCGGTCCCCCGGTCGGGGGGCGTGATGCCAAGCGCCGGGTTATCCGCGCGCACGCGCAGCGCGAGGTTTTTGGAGGCAGACGCATCCTTGAAGAGCTTTCCGACGGCAAGCCATAGCTTCGACACGCTCTGCCATGAATACTCTTTTCGGGCGATCTGCCCGTCGAGGGCTTGCACGAGCTTTTCAAGGTCTCCACGCGTGATCGCTGTAATCGGCTTTGTGCCGATGTGCGGCAGGACGTGCAGCTTGAACGCCGAACGGTCGCTTCCTACGTTCGAGTAGCCGCGCTCGTCGCGGTCTTTCAGCCACCGTTCGAGGTACTCTGCGAAGGTCTCGCCCTTCGGAATGGGCGCAGCGCTGCTACGCTCGCGCGCCTGCTCTTCAAGACGCGCGCGTGCCCGGTCGGGATTGTCTGTGTAGAACTGCGCAGACTCACGGGCGCGCGCTTCGGACATGCCTGGGGAGAGGTGGATCCGCACGTAGCGACCGTCCAGAAGGACGCGCGCAACGTAGCGATTGCCCTCGAGCAAAACATTACCAGTGCGACGGCGGCCCATATTACAGGACCTCCGCGCATGGAAAAACGCTGGATCTCGCCCACGTGGGCGCTATGGTGCCCATAGGTCAAACCTCGTCTCAGTCGGGGTTCGGCTCAGGGGTCCGTTCGGCGTGTTCAGCACCGGGCGGGCCCCGCTTTTTGTTACTGCCCGTACAGGCGAACACAAGCGAGGGCCGGCGTCAAGGTGCCTGACGAGGGGGCCGGACCCGTAGGGCCTTCCTCGCCGCGTGGTTCGCCCGTCGTGAGCCTCGCGAGCCTGGGGAGCATGTCCGCGCGTCGCTCGTTGCCCGGACGCGTCCACGGGCGTCCTGGGGCCGCGTGCGGGCCGCTCGCCTGCTACATGGGCTCGCGTTCGGGTGCGTCTGCGGGGCCTGGCGTGGCCGGTGGAGCCTCACCCGCCAACCACGCGAGGCCGGCAGGGGTTATGTAGTGACAGACGGGCTTGTTCTTTTCGTTCGGTCTGTCGACCCGCAGATATTCGCGCCGCCTCAGTTCGTCACGGGCGCCGTAGACTTTCTCACTACTGCCTTCGACGCCGGCCACAAGCGTCCGCGCGGAGCATCCATCATGGTCTTTCACGAATGCCAGGACCTTGCGCATCAGGCGTTCCAACTTCGGATCGTGCTTCTGTTTCTGTTTCTGGTCCTGCTCCGCGCTCCGGTACACGACCCGCACGCCTCCCTTGGGATCGTTGCCGATCGCGACGTCCTCAAACTGGAGGTAGAAGGGCTCGATCAGCCCTCCGGTGGACTCGGCCGCGGGCTTGACGTGGACGAGCCTTCGGGCCGGCTCGTCGGGCTTGCTCTGCAACGTGAACACGGAGCCGCACGCGTCGAAGATCCCAGACGAACCACGCAGCCCGAGCCGCGCGTCTCCGTTGTCGTTATCGCGCGGTTTGCCTTGGTGGTGGATCAAGACGATCGCCGCGCCGGTTTTCTCCGATATCAGGGTGAGCTTGTCGATCTCATCGCGCACGCGGGAGTCGTTTTCGTCGACGCCAGCGATCAGGCCCCGCAGGGCGTCGATGAGAACGAAGTCCAGGCCATCGAGCGCACGGCAGAAGATATCCACCGCTTTCGCGTGTGTCAGCGGTATCCGAGCAAGCGACGACACACGCAGACGATAAGCAATGTCCCTGGGATCAATGCCCTTGCCAGCGCAGAGACGCTGATAGCGCCTCCGTGTCGCCCAGGCGCCCTGGTCGTAATCGAGGTGTCCGACCCGTAGAGGCCCCGGAACCGTGAAGTCTACCGCGTCCCATAGCGGGCGTCCCGCCGCGAGCGAGACGAGGGCGTCCTGCATGATCATCGTCTTGCCCGATGCCCCGTAGGCTGCGAGTAACGGCGGCCGGCCGGGAGCCCATTGCATTTTTTCGCATATCCACTTGATCGGAGGCAACGGCGCGAAGATGTCCGGCGTGTCGAGCCACTGGATCCGGGGGCCTTCTGGCGCGCTCGCCACCTCCGCGCGGGCAGGCTCCGCGCGCTGTGCTGTCATCGGCTCCGGTGGGGTCGGTGCTCGTCCCATTGCCTTGTGGAGCATCCACGGCGGCAACGGCGCGGGGGCCAGTGCATCTGGGTCGGCGCTCGTAGGCCATTCACACGGCGCCCCGTCCGCGCTTCGGTATGGCGGCAGCACGACGAACGAGCCATCACCACGCACGTAGAGGCCATGATCCACCTTGGCACGCTTCGGGATCGGTTCTTGTGGCGCGCTGAATAGGAACAGTATGCCGTCTGTCGTGTCGATCCGCGGGACGTCGGGAAACGAACCGTGCTCCTCCACCGCAGCGAGGAACGCCTGATCGCCCCCTTGGCCGATGTTGATCTCCAGCGCCACGATTCGGGACGCTGCGCCGGTAGGAAGGCCGATCGGGGCGTCCGGCCATGTCGTCCAATATCCAAGAATTGCGGTCTCGTCGGACGTGGCCCGCTTCAGGTAGTCATCGTGCCGCGGGTGGCGTCCCTTGTGCTTGCACTTCGGCCCGTCGTCGCACGTGCAGGAGGTCTCTTCGCCGTCGACACGTACGCCGTGCAGCGGGAAGACAGGCCAGCCTCTACGGGCGCAATCAAGGGCTGCGTCGAGTTGCGGGCCCATTGCGCCTCCGTGATCCGTCTTTGCGTTCGGCGTGCCGTCGCATTGCTAGCTCGTGCTCCTCGGCCGGTGACAAGGCGTTCACGTCTACCGCCGCGAGGTCGCGCGCCTGGGGAGGCGGGCGGGGAGCTCGGGGCCGTGCGCCTTCCTGCGCTTCGATGAACGCGTGAGCCTCTTCCCGCAGGACAAGGATCGTCTTCCCGTCGGGCGCCTTGAAGCTCCGGATCTTGCCTTGCCCCGTGAGCCGCTCGAATGCCCGTTCGCCCCACGGGAACGACTTCCTGTCGTAGTAGCGCGGTCCCTCGTCGCCTTTGGCGAGCTTCGCCGTCTCCTCGCGAAAGGCCGTGAGAAGTGCAGCGGCCAAGGGTCGGACGGCTTCTACCAGGGGGTCAACGGGCGCCATGATCGGCCCCCCCTTGCCCCGCGTGCGCCTGTAGCTGCTGGCGAACCTGGACGAGCGTCCCGATCCGCACGGGAAGGCCGCCCGTCACGCGTGCCAGGGTTTGGCGGCTGATGTTGAGGCGATCGAGGGCCGCCCGCTCGCCGATGGCAGACACGAGAGCGCCGAGGGCTTGGCGCACGTCATCCGGCGGGGTGACGCCTTGGGCCCGGGGAATTGTGGAGCGTTGTGCTTGCCGCATGGTGCGCGGAGCGAAGCACCACGCACGAAAAGAAGCCCTGAACGGCGGAACGGTGCCTGCCGTTCTACCGCGGTCGGTAGAATGCCCTCACCCGTTCTACCGATCCTTGACGGTGCGCCGCGTTACTCGGCTTCCTCGTCGCGCGGACCGAAGACGAGGACATGCCCCTCGTTGCCGTCCGGATCCTCGGAGACGATCACCGCGCGTTCGTCATCGTCTAGGTGGAAATAGACCGTGGCAGGGTCGGTGTCTTTCTCGAGAATTGAGATGAAGCTCTTGGGGTTCTTATGCCCCAATGCCTCGAGCACGTCGAATATGAGGCGGCATATTGTCTGCGGTCGTATCCACTCGCCGAGCGGCGTCCGGAGTAGTTTTGCCTGGATCGCCCCTTGGACCACCCCCACGCTTCTCTCGTCGGCTCGGCGCTGCGGATCGATTCCGTCCGCGTACAGATCAAAAAACTTGTAAACAATGGGGGCGGCCAACTCGCTCGCCAGCACTTTTGCGGCGTCCTCTTCGTTGGCCGCGTAATCGTCGATATGGTGCGACCACAGGTACATGCTGCCTGCAATGAACTGCAAGAGGGACCGCTTCTGATCGGCTGGATGGGGGATGACGTCGCCGCCCATGACCACAAGGCCGGCCCCTCGGGCGTCGGCCCCCTCCTTTTCTTTTAGGTAGTTTGCTGCCTTCGCCGCGGAAGCCTGCAAATACTCGTTGTCGTCGGTCAGGTGGGCGAATAGCGCGGCGCGCATGATGCGCGCGAGCTTGACGAAGCGGTCACGGTGCTGCCGGTGGGGGGTCGGGGCGAATGCGTAGGATGTCGCTGCGCGGCTGTACCAGTCGGTAATGCCGGCGAAAACGCCTAGAGCTTTGGCGCGCGCTTCGTCCGTCCAGTCAGCCGCCCACTCGGGCGGGGGAAAGTCGGGGCCGCGTAGCGATGGGGAGAGCGGAGCATCATCGGGCGGGGGGGCGTCGTCGTGGTCGGGGTCGGTGCTCATGGTCGAGCGCGGAGGCTACCGGCGCGCGGGGGCCCGGGTCTAGGGTCGGTCGGTCGTGTTCCTGCGTGTTTCTCCCGTGGTTCTGCGTGATCCTGCGTGATCCGAGGAACACGGCGGCAAGGTCGTGTGTGTGTGCCCCTACGTGGTCGGTTTTCTTCTGCTCGGTGCTCGGTTCGTGTGGCGGTGTGGTCCTGCGTGTTTCTCCCGTGGTTCTGCGTGATCCACTTGGCGTTCCGGTAGGGCCGGGGCGTGTGTTCCGTGTTCCCCGCCCCCTTAAGGGGCGGGAACACAGGAACACGACGCAGCCCCGGACCGGAGGCGGAAGCAGGCTAAACAGAGAGGCGGGTTACAGTGTGATGGTTGGTGCGGCACGGCGCCAAAAGACGCGGGATCTACGGGGGGCCGCGAACAGTGGCGGGGGCCTTCGAGGCACAAGGGAGGCGACTTTCGCGCGGCGCCCCGATCGGCGCGAAGTGCTCGTGAACGTCGCCGGGGCCCGGGGCCGGGCCTGCGTCGCCGCTCGCGT
>NZ_JAGTJK010000067.1:0-49208 GCF_028435265.1 Polyangium jinanense
TTCGCTGGGGCGTTGCCCCAGGCCCCACCAGGGGCTATCCGCCCCTGGACCCGGACCAGCGCAAGCGCTGGACCCGGGGTCGATGAACTGCGCAACGCGCAGTTCATCGAACAGGCCGAGTCAAGACCAGCGACGACCCTGCCCATCAAGACCGCGGCGCTGACGATTCAACGGGCCACGTGCCCGTCGCCAGCGTGCAACGCACCTCCATGGTCTTGCCACCGGCCTGTGGGAAGAACTGCGCATCGCGCAGTTCTTCCACCACGAGTCCAGGGCTTGCCCTGGTTTGGGTCGAGGGGCGAACAGCCCCCGCGGGGCCCGGGGCAGCGCCCCGGCGCAGCGCCCCGGCGCGGCGAGGTGATGAATCAGAAGCCGCTGGGAACGGCCACGCACTGGCCGGGGACCAGCAGGTTCGGCACCGTGCCTGCCGGGCAATTGCCGACCGGCGGCAGACTGCTCGGCGGAGGGATCGCGCCGGGCGCAGGAACCGCGCCGCCGCTCGGGAGAGGCAGGCATACTCCGAACACGGCCGTTTGCCCCTGGGGGCAGCTCGCGACGGGTACGTTCGGGGCTGGCGGCATCGAGGGCGGCACGTACGGCGCGCCTGCTGCGTCCGTCACGCGGACGCGATACGCGTGGAGCAGATGCGTTCGCATCATCGACTCGGGGATCCACAGATATCCGCCGAGCCCCCACTGCGTCCCCCAGCTATTCTGGAACAGGAACTCCCGCCCCGTCGGCCCCATGCGATAGCCCTGCAGCACCACCGCGTGGCCGATGCCGTCCTGGCGCGGATAGTACGGCAGGTATCCCGATCGCACGCTGTTCCAGTCCCACGCTTGCCGATCGAACGCGAGCGCGACCCACACGGCCTCCCCCTCCGCGAGCAGGAGCGCCATCTGGTCGATGTCCTTTGCCTCCATGTATTCGAGCGCGTCGATGCGGTAGGCGCCCATCGAGTCGGCGCGCGCTCGCTCCGACAGCAGCATCGGGTCGTTCGCGCCGGAGCCCGGGACGACGCCCGCGTCGGACTGACAATATCCGCCATGCGCCGGCGACGAGATGCGGCACGCCTTCACCTTGTCGAAGGGCCACACCGGATCGACGGCGAGCGGTCGGCCCTTGAGGACGCCGAGATCGTTCGGCTGCGTGTAGGTCGCGAAGATGTGCAGGGGCGACACCACGTCGTAGCGCCCCCGCCGCCGGATCGCGTTGTCCATCACGGACGACATCGCGAACCCCGAGCACGCCCCGACCGGGTTTTGATCCTTCACCGGGCCCGTCAGCCCCTGCGCGCGATGGTCCACCTGGGCCGGCAGCGAGCCTGCCGCGATCGCCCTCGGCACGTACGCGACGGCGTTCGTGGCCGTCCGGATCGCTGCACAATCGATGAGCCGCGTCACCTCGGGCGGCAGCCCCGGGAGCGGGCACGGCATCGTCTTCTGCGCCGCGATGATCATGTCCAGCATCGCCGAGCCCAGCGCCGGCTGCGCGGGTTGCGCCTGCGGCATGGGCTGCGTCGGATACGGCTGCGCCACGTAGGGCTGCTGCGGCGGCGCGG
The DNA here is from genome assembly GCF_028435265.1 of Polyangium jinanense. GTDB lineage: Bacteria > Myxococcota_A > Polyangia > Polyangiales > Polyangiaceae > Polyangium > Polyangium jinanense. The sequence goes on from NZ_JAGTJK010000067.1 coordinate 1,562, forward strand.
GTGGCGGGCTCTTGGAGCAGGCCGCGAGTAGCGAGGCCGTGAGCACGAGCGCCCGCGGTGCGAGGCGGGGGTGGCGGTCGGAGCGAGGCGAGCTTGGCATACGTACGGATGAACGCAGCGGGTCGGCGGATGTTACACGACTGTACGACGCCCGAGCACGATCCTGCTCCCGCCTTCGCCCTCCGCCCTGGGTGGCTATGGCCGGGCGCCCTTGAACCCCTCGCCTTCCCTCCCGTAGAGTGCCCGTCTCGATCGGCGCACGCCGTGACATCGCCATGAATCCGCGTTCGAAAACCTTCGTCGCCACCTTCCTCGGCCTCACCGCTTCCCTCCCCGGCTGCACGAGAGACGCCGTTCCGCAAGGCTCGCCGCCCCTTCTGCCGGCGAGCGCGTCGATGGCCGAAGCGCCCGCGCCTCCGGCGGTGAACCACGCCTCGGAGCGGCTTGATTGCGAATGGGTCCGCAAAAAGGACAACTGCTGGCAGACGATGAAGCGTGAGATCCGCGCCTGCCTCGGCCCTCTCCCGATCGAGGGCATGCTCGCGCGTGACGGAAAAATCTGCACGGCCTCGAATGCGGAGGTGCTCTTTCGACCCGAGACGCCGAAAGCGCCCACCTGGGTCCTCGACATCGAGGTGCGCGTCGCGAACAAGACCTGCTTCCGCTATCGCGACACGGGCCCGGAGACAGGGACGAGGACGGACACGCCTCGGGTACACGTCCTCGAGGGGCCGACCGGCGCGACGATTTCGTTCACGTCGGGCATGCCCCCCACGCTCGTGTGCCCCGACGGATCGACCTTCCGCGCGGGCCCTGCGGACCTGGGCCTCGAGGGATGCACCACGGAGCGTGTCTGGGAGGGCGCGCTTCCGCTGGGTGTAGGAAACTTCCACCCCGACACGTCTCCGATCTGGCTGTCGCTCGATCCACGCTGGGGGCACGTCTTCGATTGCGAGCGTCCGCGCGACTGAAGCGTCGGACGCCCGACGAGAACGCCGGCAGGTCACGCGAGCAACAGCCGACTGGCGGCTGAGCGGGGGGCCCCGCACAGGCGGGGCCCTTTGACACCTTGGCGCGCCCGTAAGGCTCGGCTACCTTCGCGTACGTGTGACGTAACCGCTCGTAACCGGCGGCGCTCCTCTCCTCAACGCATACTGCCTCCGTCAGCTCGATGCGCTCGTGGGATGGCGCTCGAGACCCGGTCCAGTGCATTGCGGCGCGGAGGCCACGGCAATCATGCGTCCATCGAGCACGGCTCGACGGATACAAAGGAGACGGCATTGACTCGCAATAAACTCATTCGGGGTCTTGGTCTGGCTACGGTGATCCTTGCCGCGGCGGCATGCCAAGGTACGGACGCGGAGGTGGACGATTTGCGCGACAGGCACAGCTCGGACATCCCAGCGCATCTGGCAGCGCTGCCAGATGCGGAGGTGGTGCAGCTCGACGACGACGCGATCCCGCGGTTCGTCACAGGGAACCTGGGCCGACTCGCGACGGCGGCTCACGTCGAAAAGACCGATTTCGGCGCGGTTCTCTCGGACATCGCCCCGGTGTTCCGCGCGGACGCGAGCGAGCTCTCGCTCCGGCGTGCCCGGATCGACGAGCAGGGGGACCAACACTTCCGCTTCTCGCAGACCAAGAACGGCTTGCCCGTCATCGGCGCGGAGCTCGTGCTTCATGTGCGGGACGGGGTGATCATCGCGGCAAACGGCGGCGCGCGGAGCGACCTACCGGCGGACGAGCTGCCCTCCATCGAGCTTTCGGACGCGCTCGGCGCGGCCCGGGACAGCTCCGAGGCGGCGGACGTCTTTGTGGAGGACGAGGCGCCGCTCGCCTATTACGCTGCCAGAAAGCGGCTCGCGCTCGTGTATCGAGTCGAGGTTCGCGGCCGGCTCGAGGACGGGACTCCGGTGCGGGACACCGTGCTCGTGGACGCGGCGGACGGCTCGATCGCGCTCCGGATACCGCACATCCACACCGCCAAGAACCGGCAGGTGTATACGGCCAGCAATTTGCCCGAACTCCCGGGGTTCCCCGTCCTCCCGGGCACGCTGGTGCGGAGCGAGGGGCAGGCAGCGAGCAGCGATACCACCGTCAACGTCAACTATGACTGGCTCGGCAAGACCTACGACTGTTACAAGAACCTGTTCGGCCGCGACTCCTACAACAACGCGGGCGCCGCGCTCGTCAGCACCGTTCATTACGACATCAACTACGTCAACGCGTACTGGGACGGGACGCAAATGGTGTTCGGCGACGGGGACGGCGTGAACTCCTCGAGCCTGGCTCATTCGATGGATGTGACGGCCCACGAGCTCACCCACGCTGTCACCGGCAGCGAATCGAACCTCACCTATTCAGGCGAGTCCGGCGGCCTGAACGAGGCGATGAGCGACATCTTCGGCGCGGTCTGCGAATGGTACCGCGATGGCCAGGTGGTGAATGGCAAGACGTGGATCGTGGGCGATGAGGTATGGACGCCGGCGACTCCGGGCGACGGCCTGCGCTACATGGCGAACCCTGCCCAGGACGGCGAATCCCTCGATTTCTACAACAGCAGCGCCGGCTCCGCCGACGTCCACCTGAGCTCGGGTATCGCCAATCTGGCGTTTTACCTTCTCTCGCAGGGCGGCACCCACCCGCAGGGCAAGTCTTCCGTCAACGTGACCGGCATCGGCATCCTCAAGGCGGCCCGGGTCTTCTACAAGGCGAACGTCGACATCCTGACCTCGAGCGCAAGCTTCCTCGACGCCAAGAACGCGACGGTGCAGGCGGCGACGCAGCTCGGGTTCACCCAGGCGGAGATCGACGCGGTCGCCAAGGCCTGGGACGCCGTCGGCGTCGTCCCGCCGCCGCCGCCCCCGGCCACCCCGCTCCAGAACAATGTGCCGCTGACCAACCTGAGCGGGAACTTCGAAGGCGCAAAGTATTACACGCTCGACGTCCCCGCGGGCGCCACGAATCTGGTCTTCACGACCAGCGGCGGCACCGGCAACGTCTTCATGGACGTCCAGTTCGGCTGGCCTTCGTTGGGCCAGGCTTGCGTGCCGACCGGCAGCGGAACCTCGCTGACCTGCACCGTTTCCAGCATTCAGGCGGGTACCTATTACGTGATGCTCCTCGGCTTCCTCCCCTATTCGGGCGTCACCCTGAAGGGCTCGTTCACCGCGCCTGCGGCCACCACCGCCGACCTCGTGATCAACGAGATCGACTATGACACCGTCGGCACGGATAGCAGCGAATACGTCGAGATCTACAACCCGGCCGGCGGCGCCGTCAGCCTCTCCGGGTGCGCGCTGGTCCTCGTCAACGGCGCGAACGGCGCTGTTTACAGCACAGTGGACCTGAGCCCGGCCGGCTCCCTCGCCGCCGGGCAATACCTCGTGGTCGGGGCGAGCGCGGTGGTGGTGCCCGCCGGCGCGAAGAGGATCAATGTCCCCACGTCGACGAACATCCTTCAGAACGACACGGAGGGCGTGGCGCTGGTGTGCGGCTCGAGCGTCGTCGACAAGCTCTCCTACGAGGGCAACGTCACCGCGGCGACCATTCCGGGCGTGGGCACCGTGAGCTTGGTGGAGGGGACGGCGTTCGCCACCGCGGATAGCAACACCTTGACCCGCTCGCTTTGCCGCCTGCCAAACGGCGCCGATACGGACAACGCCTCGGTCGACTGGGGCACCTGCTCGAGCCTCACCCCGGGCGCTCCCAACTGAAGCAATTGGTCTCATCTGGGAGCCGCTTCGCTGGGGCTTTGCCCCAGGCCCCACCGGGGCTATCCGCCCCTGGACCCGGACCAGCGCAAGCGCTGGACCCGGGGTCGATGAACTGCGCGATGCGCAGTTCATCGAACAGGCCGAGTCAAGACCAGGGACGATCCTGCCAGTCAAAACAGCAGCGCTGACGTCTCGACCCATGACGCCGACGGCGTGAAACACACCCTCGCGGTCTTGCCACCGGCCTGTGGGAAGAACTGCGCATCGCGCAGTTCTTCCCCAAATGGTCCAGGGCTTGCCCTGGTTCGGGTCGAGGGGCGAACAGCCCCCGCGGGGCCCGGGGCAGCGCCCCGGCGCGGCGGTTTGCGATGAGGCGGCTCCGTATCAGCCGACGATCACAGGCATTCGTTCGAGATGCAGTCCTTGCCGGGCGGGCAGGGGGTATCGAGGTCGCACTCGGGGTTGACCTCTTCGTTCGTCTTGCAGATCCCCTGAGCGCAGGCGACGAAGCGATTGTCGATGAGCTTGCAGGCGTTGAGATCGCCGCAGGGGTAATGGCAGTAGCCGTCTGCGCCGCACTGGGCTGCGCCGGGGCAGGGCTCCTTGCCTGGACCGCAGCCGGGGATGGGGGAGGGATCGGGGATGCAGCCGCCGGCCGTGCTGTCGCAGATCTCGCCGGCTGGGCAGTCGCTGTGCTTGGTGCAGGCCGGCTCGCAGATGCCGTCGATGCAGGCCTCGTTGCTCGCGCAGGGCTTCATCGGACACGCGGTCACGGGGTCGGCGGCGCAGACACCCTTGTCGCAGACGTACCCAGATTGGCACGGACTGTTCTCGTCGCAGCCGACCTCGCACTGCCCGTTTGCGCAGACCTTGCCGGGGCCGCATTCGTAGCTGTGGTTGCAGCCGACGAGACAGAGGCCCTCCAGGCAGACCTGGCCGGAGGGACAGTCGCCATTGTCGACGCAGGCGCAGGTGGTCACGTTCGGGTCGCACGTGGGATTGCCGCCGCCCTGGCCGCCCTGGCCGCCGCCGCCGCCTTGGCCCACGTTGGGATTGGCGGGGTGACAGCCGTAGCCGTCGCAGATCATGCAGTTTTCCCCGTTCGCGTCGCATTCGATCTGGGCGTCGGCGTCGGAACAACCGCCGTAGCCGCTGCCGCTCACGGCGAGGACGAGGAACAGGGCGCTCGGGCCGACAAGCTTGGCGAAGGATGGACGCAAGAACATGAAAACCCTCCAGCGACGGACGCGCCGCAACGAGCGCGCGGGGCGCCTGCGTATTCGTACCACGGGGGTGCGTAACACGCACCGTGCCACCGTCTTACGTTGCTTGGGGTGCGGCGTTCACGCGTCGCTGTGAACGCCGGGCTACGCGTCATGGTACGCGCGCGTTCACGCGGAGGGAGTCGGTAGAGCGTCCAGAGGGGACGACGGACGCTCTTCGGGGAAGCGTGGCGCTACGAGATCACGCCGAACTTCTTACCGACCTTCTCGAATGCTTCGAGCGCGCGATCGAGGTGGTGACGCTCGTGCGTCGCCATGTAGCTCGTACGGAGAACCTGCTGCTTCGGGGGGACGCCGGGCGTGATGAATGGGTTCACGTAGATCGAGTGCTCGTCGAGCAGCGTCTTCCACATCATCACGGTGCGCAGGTCGTCGCGGATGTAAATCGGGATCACGGCGGTCTCGGTCTTCCCGAGCTCGAAGCCGAGACGGCGCAGCTCGTTCCGCATGTACGTGAAGTTCTCGCGCAGCTTTTCCTGCCGCTCGGGCTCCTCCTGCATCACCTCGAGCGCGGCCATCGCCGCGGCCACGCTCGGCGGCGCGGCGCTCGCGGCGAACAGGAAGCTATAGGCGAAGTGCTGAATGTAATCGAGCACCTTGCGTTCGCCGACGAGCCAGCCGCCGATCGACGCGAGCGATTTCGAGAACGTCCCGCCGATGAGGTCGACCTGATCCGCGACCCCGAAATGGGCGGCGGTGCCGCGGCCGCCGGGCCCGATCACGCCGAGCGCGTGCGCGTCGTCCACGAGGAGCCGCGCCTTGTGCTTCTTCACGACCGAGGCGATGCCGGGCAGGTTCGCGATTTCGCCCTGCGCGCTGAACACGCCGTCCGTGATGACGAGCGCGCCTTCGCTCGTGTCGAGCTCGGAGAGGGCCTGGTCGAGCGCCTCGGGATCGTTGTGCCGGTAGCGGACCATGCGCGCGCCGGCGGCTTGGCCGAGGCGGACGCCGTCGTAGATCGAGGCGTGGTCGTCCTTGTCGATGACGGCGACGCTCTTCTTGTTGGAGAGCAGCGCGCTGATCGTGGCGATGTTGACCTGGTAGCCCGTGGTGAACACGAGCCCCGCCTCCTTGCCGTGGTAGGCCGCGAGCTTCTGTTCGAGCTCGTTGTGCAGACGCATCGACCCGTTCACCAGCCGCGAGCCGGTCATGCTCGTGCCGTACTTGTCGATCGCGTTCTTCGCGGCTTCGCGGACCTTGGGGTGCGTGGTCAGCCCGAGGTAGTTGTTCGAGCCGAGCATGATGACCTTGCGGCCTTCGAGCTGCGCTTCCGGCCCGTTGTTGAAGTCGAGCGGGCGGAAGAACGGGTAGACGCCCATGGCGCGGGCGTTGTCCGCGGTCATGAACTTGTAACACTTCTCGAAGACGTCCCGGCCGCCGATGCGCGAGAGCGACGTGCGCGACGCCATCTGCTGGGCGAGTTTTTCCTCCGCCGCGCTCCCGGGGCCCGCGGGCTTGGGCGCCTCGGTGCTCGTCGCTTCCCCGTTCGTCGCGGCATGCGCGGCCGCGCCGTTCGTCGCGGCTCCGTTCGTCGTGGCGTGCGCGGCGGCGCCGTTCGTCGCGGCCCCGTTCTCCTTCGCCTCGGCCGGTTTCGCGGCGGGTGCGGGGCTCTTGCCGGCCGCGCCCACGACGTCGTCGCCGCCATCGAGGGCCGGGTCGATCGTGGGCAGCGCGTGGCCGTTGAGGAGGATGCTCCAGGCTTCGGAGGCGCGTTCGGCGGCCGCTTCGAGCCGGCCTCGCGCGTCCATGAGGCCCGTCGCCACCTGCATCACGCGGTCGTTGCTGATGAGGCGCATCACGGCGCTGGAGGACGAGAGCTTTTTTCCCAGTCGATCGATCACGCTCATGAAAAGATCCTCGGCCCCCGCCGCATCTTCCGGACCCGGGGATACGGCTCATGGAAGCCCCTGTCAATCGTGCCTCCAGTGCAACCGTTGCAGGGTAGCCTCGATCCGTGTAGAAAAGTTTGCGAGGATCCATGCGTCGAGTCCTGCTCGTCGACGATGAAGAGAACTTGCGGGTCGTCGTTCGCTCCTTCCTGAAGCGCGACGGCTACGAGGTGGAGGTGGCGTCGGGGGTCGAGGAGGCGCTCGCGCTCCTCGAATCCTTCGGTCCGGATTTCATCCTCACGGACGTGCGGATGCCCCGGCTCGGAGGGCTCGATTTGCTCGCGACCCTCAAGGCGAAGGGTGATCCGGCGACGGTCATCGTGATGAGCGCGTACGGCAACGTCGACCTCGCCATCGAGGCGATGAAGTCCGGCGCGTACGACTACATCCAGAAGCCGTTCAAGGCCGAAGAGCTTTTGCTCACGCTGCGCAAGGCCGAGGAGCGGGAGACGCTCCGCCGGGAAAACCGCGCGCTCAAGCAGGAGATCCTGCGCGAGAGCACCTTCGAAGAGATCCTCGCGAAGAGCGAGAGCATGCAGGCGATCTTCAAGACGATCGCCAAGATCGCCGACTACAAGACCACGGTGCTCGTGACCGGCGAGAGCGGCGTGGGCAAGGAGCTCGTGGCGCGGGCCCTCCACCGGCGGAGCTCGCGGCGCGGCGGGCCGTTCGTCGCGGTGAACTGCGGGGCGATCCCCGAGAACCTGCTCGAGAGTGAGCTCTTCGGTTACCGCCGCGGCGCCTTCACGGACGCGACCACCGACCGCGTCGGTCTCTTCGAGCAGGCGAACCACGGCACGCTCCTGCTCGACGAGATCGGCGAGCTGCCGCTCTCGCTCCAGGTGAAGCTGCTCCGGGTGCTGCAGGAAGAGACGATGCGGCGGCTCGGCGACTCGAAGGACATCAAGGTCGACGTGCGGATCATCGCCGCGACGCACCGCGACCTGCACGCCGAGACGCAAGCGGGTCGGTTCCGGGAAGACCTGTTTTATCGGATCAACGTCCTGCCGATCGGCATCCCGCCGCTCCGCGAGCGGCGCGAGGACGTACCGCTGCTCGTCGAGCACTTCATGAATCGCAACAACGCGCGCTTCGGGACGAACATCCGCGCGCTCTCGCCCGAGGCGCGCCGCCTGCTCCTCGAGTACGGCTGGCCGGGCAACGTGCGCGAGCTCGAAAACACCATCGAGCGCGCCATGGTCCTCGCCGAGAAAGACAGCATCGAGGCCGACGACCTTCCCGAGCGCATCCGCGAGGCGCGTGATCCGATCCAGCTCCACCTGACGAGCGGGGAGCTTTCGATCAAGAAGACCGCGCGCGTCATCGAGGAGATCCTCATTCGCCGCGCGCTGCAGAAGACCAAAGGCAACCGCACGCGCGCCGCCGAGGTGCTCGAGATCAGCCACCGCGCGCTGCTCTACAAGATCAAAGACTACCGCATCGATCTCTGAGCCCAGCGCTCCGGCGCGAACCGAGCTACGCGGGATCCCTCGAAGCGGCGGTTTTGTGCCATGGGATTGAAAGCGTCAGCGGACCGACACGGTGCCTGACACGTCGCGAAAAATTGAGTAACTTTTCGACTGTGACGACCATGAAGGGTCCGCCCGGCGCCACGGGACCGACACCTCCTTCGCCGGGGCGCGGGTCGTCGCGGCGAGCGTTCTCCGAGCTTCCTCCGAGCAGCGAGCCGAAGGCCGCGCGCGAGCCTTCCTCCCCGACGAACCCGGACGACAAACCCGTGTCCACGTCGAGCGGCAAACCGTTCTACACGCCGCCCCCGCAGCGCGGGCCGACGCCGACGCCGCCGCCGCCGGCCACGCGTCCGACGAACCCGGCCTCCATTCCGCCGCCGCCGATGCCGTCCTCGGGGCTCGGTCGCTCGACGCCGCTGCCGCCGTCGCCCGCGGGGTTTTCCCGTGGCGTGACGCCGCCGCCGCCTTCGACCACCCCTCGCTCCTGGGCCCCGTCGACGCAGAAGCGCAACACGTCGCACCCGTCGTCACAAGGGTCACAAGCGCCGCGGGCCATCTCCACGATCCCGCCGCCGCCGACCTCGCCGCCGCCCCCGTCGTTCGCGCATTCGACGTCGCGGCCGCCGGCGCCGCCGCGGGCGCAGACGCTCCTTTCGGCGCGGCCGACGGTCGACCCGGGGCTCGTGACGCCGGCGGCGCGCGTGCTCGACGAGCTCGTCGCGCTGGAGACAAACGAGCGGCTGCTCATCGTGCACGACCGGCAGAACGAGGACGTCGCGCGCGCGTTCGAGCAGGTGGCGCAGGAGCGGCGGGCGCGCGTGGAGCGGATCGACGTGGAGGCGCTCGCGCCGCGGCCGTGGGGGCGCTGCCCGCAGGAGGTGCTCGCGGCGGTGCCGGGCGCCGATGTGACGTTGTTTGCCGCGACGTACGAGGAGGGGGAGTACGACGCGCGGCACTCGTTCGTCATGGCGGCCACGGCGAACCGCGCGCGGCACGTGCACATCGTGGGGACGAGCCGGCGCGCGTTCGTGAACAGCATGCTGGCGAGCTCGACGCGGGTCTTCGATCTGATCGCGGCGCTCCGGAACGCGATGAAGCCGCATTCGAAGCTCCAGGTGCGCTCGCAGGCGGGCACGTCGCTCGAAGTCGAGATGGCGCCGAACCTCCGCTGGTTCGCGAACGGGAGCATGATCCGCTCGGGCCAGTGGCTGAACGTGCCATACGGCGCGCTCGTGACGTCGCCTGGGCAGGTGACGGGCACGTACGTGGTCGATGCGTCGATGGGCGGCGGCTACGGCTCGCGGCTCGGCTCGCTGTCGAGCCGGCCGATTCGACTCACGTTCGAGGGCGGGCGGGTGCAGCGCGTGGAATGTCGGGACGCCACGGTGAAGGCGTACGTCGAGAAGTTCATCAATGAAGCGATGGGCCACGATCGGGTGGGACTGCTCTCGCTCGGAGCGAACATCGGCATCGCGGCGCCGCTCGGCGAGCTCATCCACGACGAGAACATGCCGGGCTTGCACCTGTCGCTGGGCGAGAACTTCGCGTCGCGGACCGGGGCGCTCTGGACGTCGCACGGTCAGCTCGCGTTCGCTGCGGCCGACACGGACGTCGACCTGGACGGCGAGCCGCTCATTCGCCACGGACGCTACGTGCGAATGGTATAGCCTTGCGCAGTTCCCCGTCGGGGGGTACGCCGCCTGGCCGTCATTCCTGACAACGATTGGGGCTCTGCTCGGACAAGCCGAGCTACGCCCCGAACCCCACTTGCAACGGGCCGAAGAAGCTCAGCCATGAGGAAAAACTACGTCCTCGACGCCAACGTCCTCCTCCACGACCCGCACGCGATCTTCAAGTTCGAGGACAACGACCTGATCATCCCGATCTACGCGATCGAGGAAATCGACCAGTTCAAGCGGGAAGGGAGCGAGCGGGGGCGCAACGCGCGCACGATCGCGCGATTGCTCGACGGCCTGCGCAGCGCCGCGGGCGCGCTCTCCGTGGGCGTGCCGCTCGAACGAGGAGGCTCGCTCCGGATCGCGATCCCCGAGCGACGGCCGAACGCGCTCGTGGGGCTCGATTCGAAGTCGCAGGACCTCGCGATCTTGCAGGTCGCGATCGACGTCCGCGACAAGGACAAGAGCAAGCCGACGATCTTCGTCACGATGGACACGAACCTGCGCATCCGAGCGGACGCGCTGGGGGTGACGTCGGAGACGTACGAGAGCCAGAACGCGCCCGATCCGGAGAACGAGCTGTCGGTGCTCGAGGTCGAGGTGCCGGGGACCGACGTGGACCTGTTTTTCCAGCACGGGTTCGTCGCGGCGCCCCACCGCTCGGCGCTCTATCCGAACGTGGGCGTGCTCCTGCGTGACGAGGCGAGCGCGACGCACACGGCGCTCGGGCGGTACGACGCTTCGAAGGGGCAAGTCGTGTCGCTGCGTACGCCGCGCGACGGGGTGATGGGCGTCCGGCCGCGCAACAAGGAGCAGGCCTATGCGCTCGACATCTTGCTCGACGACACGATCCGGCTGGTGACGCTCATCGGCAAGGCGGGCACGGGCAAGACGCTCCTCGCGCTGGCGGCGGGGCTCAAGCGGACGGTGGAGGACGGCGTCTACTCGCGGCTGCTCGTGAGCCGGCCGGTGATGCCGCTCGGCCGGGATCTCGGGTTCTTGCCGGGCGACGTCGACGAGAAGCTGAACCCGTGGATGCAGCCGATCTTCGACAACCTCGAGTTCTTGTTCTCGAGCGGAGCCACGCGCGGCAAGAGCAACGCGGACGGGCGCGGGTTCGTGCAGCTTTTGGAGAGCGGCATCGTGCAGGTCGAGCCGCTCACGTACATCCGCGGCCGCAGCTTGCCGCATCAATACCTCATCGTGGACGAGGCGCAGAACCTCACGCCGCACGAGGTGAAGACGATCATCACGCGCGCGGGCGAGGGGACGAAGATCATCCTCACGGGGGATCCGCACCAGATCGACAACCCCTACGTGGATCACGCGTCGAACGGGCTCAGCGTGGTGGCCGACAGGTTCAAGCAGGAGCAAATCGCCGGGCACGTGGTGCTCGCGAAGGGCGAGCGCAGCGAGCTCGCGGAGCTCGCGGCGAACTTGCTGTAGGGACCGTGCCGCGCGCCTCTGGCCCTCACTCGTCGCAATGGATCACGGACGCGGGGAACGCGCTCGTGCAGGCGGCCTCGCGCGTGCGCATGATCATGTGCACGACGCCGACGAACCTGCGGGCGGAGCTCGATCGGCTGGGCAGCGCGTGGGCGCGGGGTGATCACGAGGCGCCGCGGTTCTCGTACGAGCCGCCGCCCGATCACGACGGCCTCGTGGGCGCGCTCGGGGAGCTCGCGGCGTTCCTGGAGAACGAAGGGCCGCTCGGCGCGGTGTACGCCGGAAGGGCCCGGGAGATTGCGGCGGAGGCGCGGGTCTGCTCGGCGGTCGGGACGAAGGAACTCTGGGCCGCGGCGAGGAAAAGGTTTGGCCGGCGCGACCATTACGATGACGCGGCGGACGACCTCGCGCGGCGCTGGCTCTCGGAGCCGCCGCCGCGCGTGTCCGAAGAGGATGCGCCCATTCGCAGCGACGACGAGGCGGACGAGGGATCGCTGCTCGTGCGGATGCGCGCGGAGATCGGGGCGCGGCGCCTGCCATTCCGGGTGGTCGTGGTGCGGGATCTGTCGTCGCTCGCGGCGACGGGCGAGAGCGTCGTGCAGGTCGCGGCGGGGCGGTCCATGACGCGGGCCGACGTGGAGCGGACCGTGCTTCACGAGATCGAAGGGCACGTGCTCCCGCGGTGCCGGGCGGCGGAGATGTCGCTCGGGATCTTCGTGATCGGCACGCAAAGCGGCGCGGATGATCAGGAGGGGCGCGCGCTTTGGCTCGAGCGGCGCGCGGGTGCGCTCGTGGGCGGGCGACGGCGCGAGCTTGCGTCCCGGCACGTGGCGGCGCGGACGCTCGAAGCGGGGGCCGATTTCGTGGAGGCGGCGCGGCTCCTGCTCTCGCACGGGGCGAGCGTTCCGGACGCGCTTCGCATCACGGCGCGCGTGTATCGCGGGGGCGGGCTCGGGCGCGAGATCGTGTATTTGCCGGCGCTGCTCCGCGTGGAGGCGGCGCTCGCGGTGGATCCGGCGCTCGACGGGGTGCTCGGCGCGGGGCGCGTATCGGTCGACGCCGCAGCCGTGCTCCGGCCATTTGCGTCCCGCGCGGGTGCGTGACCGGCGGAAGGCCTTTCTGTTAGCGTCGCGATGAGGGCTTTTCCTTTTCGTGACGTGAGGTGACGCGTGTCCTTCCTTCGCTTGCTCGGGCTCGTGGGGCTTTCGGCGTGGTTCGTGGGTTGTGGCAACGAGGTCGCGGAGACCTCGTTCGTGGATCCGGGCACGGCGCTGTGGGCGCGCCGGTTCGGGCGCGGGAGCTACGTCGAGCCGGTGGGGCTCGTCGGCGTCGCATCGGGCGGCGTGGTCGTGTCGGGCCGCTTTTATGGAGACGTCGATCTCGGCGGGGGCACGCTGCCCGGGCCGGGGAACAATTATCAAGCGTACGTCGCGCGGTACGACGGCGAAGGCAATCACGTCTACAGCCGCGCGTTCGGCGCTGAATTCGCGGAGATGTCGAACGACGTCGCGGTGTTCCCGGACGGCTCCGCGCTGATCGTGGGGACGTTCGGCTGGCCGGTCGATCTCGACGGGATCACGCTGCCATGGGGCGGCAGTGACGACGCATTCGTGGCGAAGCTCGATCCGGCGGGGAAGGTGGTCTGGGCGCGGACGTTCGGCGGTGCGGGGGTTCAACGCGGCACGGCCGTCGCGGCGATGCCGGACGGGGGCGCGGTCGTCGCGGGGCAGACGTTGGGCGAGGTGGATCTCGGGATCGGCGAGCCGCAGGACACTTCGTTCGGCAGCTTCGTCGTGCGCCTCGACGCGAAGGGCGCGTCCTCGTGGTCGCAGATGCTGAAGGGCGGCGGCGAAGTCGTGACCGTTGAGGACATCGCGGTGCAGGGGGAGAGGATCGCTGTCGTGGGGCAATTCATGAACGCCATGGTGGTGGGCTTCGAAGACCAGCTTGTGCAATCGAACGGGTTTCAGGACGGGTACGTTGTGACGTACGATTCCGATGGAAAACCGCTCTGGTTCCACGTGATGGGAGCCGCGGGGTATTACGACGATGCGAGGAGCGTCGCGTTCACGGCCGATGGCGGGCTCGTGATCACGGGAGACGTCGAGGGGAACGTCGACCTCGGCGGTGGATTCATCCAGGCGGTGGGCGAATACGACACGAACACGTATCTCCTGGAGCTCGACGCGGCTTCGAATCACCGGCGGAGCGTCCTTTACGGGGGCGACGGCTGGGATCGTGGGCACGGCGTCGCGGTGACGGCCGGCGGGGGCGTGATCATCACGGGAGAGATGGCCGGGCGCATGTCGTTCGGCGAGGCGAGCCTCGCGGCGTCCGAGGCCGAGATCTGGGGCGACGCATTCGTGGCGGAGCTCGACGCGGACAGGAATCCCGTATTCCTGCGTCGCTTCGGCGGGTCGGAGATGCAAATGGGGCAGCGGGCCGCGGTGGACGGAGAGGGGCGCGTGTACATCGCGGGGACGGCGGTCGGCGCCGTGGACTTCGGACTCGGGCCGACGCCCAGCTCGGGGTACTACGAGACGTTCCTGGTCGCCCTCGCGCCCTGAGCATCGTTTCCCCACGTCGCGCGGACTTCCGCTACGCTCGCCGGCACGATGAGCCAAGCAGAGGTCCCTCCATCTCCTCCCCCGAAGGCGACGAAGTGGACGCGGACCTTGACCCGCAGCGGAGAGTTCGCCGGCATCGCGATCCAGGGGCAAATCACGTCGTGGCACGACTTCTACCATGCGGTGATGAAGGCCCGGTGGCCGGTCGTGGCCCTTTCGCTTTTCACGGCCTACCTCGCGACGAACCTCATGTTCGCGTTTCTGTATCTCCTCGGCGGGGATGCCATCGCGAACGCGGAGCCGGGGTCGTTCACGGACGCGTTTTTCTTCAGTGTTCAAACGATGGCGACCATCGGCTACGGGGCGATGGCGCCGAAGACGCTCTACGCGCACGTGCTCGTGACGATCGAGGCGATCTTCGGGCTTTTTGGCCTGGCGCTGGCGACGGGCATCGTGTTCGCGAAGTTCGCGCGGCCGATGGCGCGGGTCGTGTGGAGCGACGTCGCGCTGCTCTCGAAGCGCAACGGCGTGCCGCACCTCGTGTTCCGCGTGGCGAACGCGCGCGCGAACCAGATCGTGGAGGCGAGCATCCGCGTCTGTGCGCTCAAGTTCGACACGACGAGCGAGGGCGAGCGGATGCGGCGGTTCTTCGATCTCAACCTGCTCCGCGCCACCAACCCGATCTTCGCGATGACGTGGACGGTGATGCATCCGATCGACGAGCACAGCCCGCTCCACGGGATGACGGTCGAGGAGCTCGGCCAGGGGAACGTGGAGATCCTCGCGATCCTGACGGGCCTCGACAGCACGTTCGGGCAGACGATTCACGCGCGGTACGCGTACGCGGCGGACGACATCGTGGAGAACGCGCGCTTCGAGGACATGATCGTGGTGCTGCCGGATGGAAGGCGCGGCCTGGACATCACGCGCATCAGCCTGTGGACCCCGCACGAGCCGAAGGTCGAGGCGGCCGAGAGCGAGGCGCCGAAGGCGGCCTGACGAGAGCAGACGCCCGAGCGGTTGAGCAAGGCATCCTGGACCTTGGCGCGGACGAACCCATATCGACGAACGCCGCGGCGACGGCCTGCTCCAGGCGAGCGCGTTCGGTATCGGTCTCGGTGCGCTCGCTTCTCCGAACGGAACCGCCAGATATCGGATCGTCCCATTTCCGCGGCACCCGTCACGAAGGCAAACGCTTCGGTCCGATGACACGCCGAGTTCTCCGCGAGACGGAATCGCGGGTGCGCGAGGCCACGGGCAAGCTCCGGCGCCGCGTCTGACGCGGTTTTCCCCCTGGACAACCGTCCAGCCCGTGCCTAAAGCCACCCCTCCCATGACTGCCACGACCGACTCCACCACGGTGGCCTCGCCCACGATCACGCTGCCCGCTTTCGACCCCGTCCCGACGCTTTCGGAGGAGCTCACGCTGCCCCGATCGGGCGTCTCGGCAGTGGTAAAGCTGCTCGCCGAGGGCGCGACGGTGCCGTTCATCGCGCGGTACCGCAAGGAGGCGACGGGCGGGCTCGACGAGGTGCAGATCCGCGCCATCGAGGAGCGTCGCACGTACCTCGTGGAGCTCGACGAGCGGCGCCGGCAGGTGCTCGATGAGATCGGCAAGCAAGGCAAGCTCACGGACGAGCTGAAGAAGAAGATCGTCGGCTGCGCGACGAAGGCAGAGCTCGAAGATCTCTACCTGCCGTTCAAGCCGAAGCGCAGGACGCGCGCGATCATCGCCAAGGAGCGCGGGCTCGAGCCGCTCGCGGACCGGATCTGGTCGCAAGCGAAGGAAGGCAGCCCCGACGAGGAGGCGAAGGCCTTCGTCGACGCGGCCAAGGAGGTGCCCGACGTCGCGGCGGCGCTCGCGGGCGCGCGCGACATCTGCGCCGAGCGGATCGCGGAGAACGCCGACGTGCGCAAGACCGTGCGCGAGGCGTACATGCAAGACGGCGTGATCCGCGTGAAGAAAAACGAGGAGCACGAGGGCAAGGCGACGAAGTTCGATACGTACGCGACCTTCGAAGGGCCCGTCGCGGGCATGCCGTCGCACCGCTACCTGGCGATCCGCCGCGGTGAAGCCGAGGGGATCCTGCGCGCGTCGGTGGATCTCGATGGCGAGAGGCTGTTCGCGCCGATCGGCAAGATGAGCGGGCTCGACGGCGGCTCGCCCTGGGCGGGCGAGCTCGGCAAGGCGGTGAGCGACGCGTACAAGCGGCTGCTCGCGCCGAGCGTGCAGATCGACGTGCGCGTGGAGCTGAAGCAGCAGTCGGATCGCGCGGCGGTCGAGGTGTTCGCCCAGAACCTGCGGGAGCTCCTGCTCGCGGCGCCCTTCGGGACGCACGCGGTGCTCGGGATCGATCCGGGACAACGCACGGGCTGCAAGTGCGCGGTCGTCGACGACACGGGCAAGCTGCTCGCGAACGAGACGATCTACCTCGTGCAAGGCGCCGACGCGGAGGAGCGCGGCAAGCGCACGATCCGCGACCTGTGCCGGAAGTACGGCGTGAGCGCGGTGGCCGTGGGCAACGGGACGCACGGGCGCGAGACGGAGCAGTTCGTGCGCGATGTGCTCGCGGCCGAGGGGCTGAAGGAGATCTTCTGCGTGCCCGTGAGCGAGGCCGGCGCGAGCGTGTACTCGGCGAGCGACGTGGCGCGCGAGGAGTTCCCGGATCTCGACCTGACGGTGCGCGGCGCGATCAGCATCGCGCGGCGGCTGCAGGATCCGCTCGCCGAGCTCGTGAAGGTCGATCCGAAGAGCATCGGCGTCGGGCAGTACCAGCACGACGTGTATCAGTCGCTGCTCGCGCGCAAGCTCGACGAGGTCGTGGAGAGCTGCGTGAACATGGTCGGCGTGGAGCTCAACACGGCGAGCGCGCCCTTGCTCTCGCGCGTGGCGGGCATCGGTCCTTCGCTCGCGAAGAAGATCGTGTCGCACCGCGATCAACACGGCGCGTTCTCGAGCCGGAAGAAGCTGCTCGACGTGGCGGGCCTCGGGCCGAAGACGTTCGAGCAGTGCGCGGGCTTCTTGCGCATCCGCGGAGGCGAGCATCCGCTCGACGGGAGCGCGGTGCACCCGGAGCGTTACGCGCTCGTCGAGAAGATCGCCGGAGACCTCGGCGTGCCCGTCGCGTCGCTCGTGGGCGACACGAAGCTCATCGGGCGCATCGATCCGAAGAAGTACATCGGCGGCGACGTCGGCGAGTACACGATGAACGACATCCTGGTCGAGCTGAAGAAGCCGGGGCGTGATCCGCGCGCGAGCTTCGAGCCGCCGAAGTTCCGCGACGACGTGCGGACGATGGAGGACCTGAAGCCCGGGATGGAGCTCGAAGGGGTGGTCACGAACGTGACCGCGTTCGGCGCATTCGTGGACGTGGGCGTGCACCAGGACGGGCTCGTGCACGTCTCGCAGCTCGCGGACAGGTTCGTGAAGGATCCGAGCGAGGTGGTGAAGGTCGGCGACAAGCTGAAGGTGCGCGTGCTCGAGGTGGACATGGTGCGCAAGCGCATCTCGCTGACGGCGCGGAAGGGCGAACGCCCGCAGCCGGGGGCGCAGTCGCAAAGCGCGCAGCAGGGGCGCGGCGGGCAAGGGCCGCAGCAAGGGCGCGGAGGGCCGCAGGGCAAGGGCGGTCCCCAGGGCAAACCCCAGCCGCAGGGGAAGTTCACGAACAACCCGTTCGCGACGCTCCTGAAGCGGTAGGCGGGCGGGCAGCGCGGGGTCGCTCGCTCGTGCTATTTCCGTGGCATGGGGGACCCCGCGCCGAAGCACCGTACGTTCGAGGAGCTTCTCGCCGAGATCGATCGCCTGCCCGAGTACCTGAGCGGGGAGATCCTCGAGCCGGGACAGCTTCGCGTGTTACCTCGGCCTGATGCGCCGCATCGGCGAGCCGTAGCCCAGTGCGAGCGGGCCCTCTACTACCTCAGCCCGATGGACACCCCCGGCGACGGAGCATGGTGGATCGAGCGCGAGGCGGCCATTCGCTTCGGCGATCGGCTCTTCAACCCCGACCTCGCCGGCTTTCGCGTTACACGCTCTCCTGAGCAGCCCGACGAGTACCCCATCACGCTGCTCCCCGATTGGTGCTGCGAGGTTCTCTCGCCGTCGACCGCTCGCGACGATCGCCGGATCAAGCTGCCGCACTACGCGCGATCCGGCGTGGGCTGGGTGTGGTTGATCGATCCGGAGATCCGTCTGTTGGAGGTTTGGCAGACCGAGCGCGAACGCCCCCTGCTCGTCGCATCCGCCGCCGAGGATGAAACTCCCCGCCTGCCGCCCTTCGACCTCGAGATCAACCTCGCACCCTTCTGGATCCTCCCCAAGCCCGTCGAGCCCTCTTCTCCCTGATCCCGCCCGCCAGTACCCTGCGCGGCATGTCCGATACGGCCGTCGAGACCGCGGTCGCGCACCTCTCCCCCGACGCGCGACGCTTGCTCTGGATCCTCACGCGCGCGCTGCCGCCCGTGCCCGAGACGCTCGTCGAAAAGGTGTTTGCGCGCGAGTCGGTGGAGGACGAGAGGTTCCGCCAGATCGGTCGCATGATGGCCGCGTTCGAGCGGATGCCGCCCGAGTCGCGGCCCGAGATGCCCGCCATGCCCGAGGAGGTGAAGCGGCGCATCGCGGCCCTGCGGGAGGCTGGGGAGCCCGAGAGCCCGGATCTCGAGCCGCTCCTCGGTGAGCTCGTGGAGGCGCGGCTCATGACACGCGCGCCGCTGCTCGAAGGGGGTGCGGCGATGGGTCTGGAAGCGACGGAGGCGGCGGCGATCGCGGTGGCGGCGTGGATGGAGGCGCGGCCGGACGAGCGCGCAGGGCAGGACGAGGCCGCGGTGAAGGTCGCGTTCGGCGAGCGATACGGCGCCGCGTTCGTCGCGTCCGTCGAGGGCAAGGTGCCCGGCGGGACGAAGGAAGCGGGCATCGAGGCCGGGATCACGGCGACGTCGTATTTCCTCGGCGCGGGCGCGTTCGCGGCGCTCGCCTCGATGTTCGGCGAGGCCGTGCGCGCGGCGAACGACGCATCCATCGTCGGGCCGGTCGCGGGGGCCGTGGAGGAGAAGGGCGGGCTCGACGCGCTGCTCGGCGCGTTCGACGCGCAGAACGACGCGCTCGGCCACGCCGGGACGCTCGCTGCGCTCGCGGGGTACCACAAGGACGCAGGCGACCTCGGGAAGGCGATCGTGCTGGAGCAGCGATCCCTCGCGCCGCTCGCCCGGCTCGACAACGTGGTGCCGCGGGCGATCGTGCACCTGCGTGTGTCGGAGCTCCTGGAGGTCGCGTCGCGCAAGGAAGAGAGCGCTGCGCACCTCGCGGCCGCGATCCTGTACAGGGCGCTCTCGGGCGTGGATTTCCGCGCGGAGATCCGCGCGCTCGTGGTGCGGCTCGGTCGGGATCGCGGGTACACGCTCCCCGCCGCCGCGGCGTTGCTCGAGGATCCGTCGTTCGCCGATCTCGCGCGGTTCGTGCAGACGAAAGGCGTGCCTGTCACGGACGTGCAGGCCGATCTCGATGCGCTCACGGCGCAACTGAAGCAGCACATCGGCGTCTGAAGGCTTTACGAGGTCGCCTCGGCGGGGCATGAGGATCGCTCGATGCGTACGATCCTGCCGCTGCTCTTCGTGTTCGCGTGTAACTCCGCGTCGCCTTCGGGCCCGAGGAACGCGGAGGACATTCGTCCCGCCACAGACACACAGCCCCCGGCCGCGCCGTCGCCCACGGGATCCTCGACGGAGGCGGCTGCTCCAGGCGATGCGGCCTGCAGCACGGACGCGGATTGCGCGCCGGCGGCGTGTTGCCACGCAGCGTCGTGTGTCGCGCGGAGCGCGGCGCCCGATTGCAGGGCCGTGCTGTGCTCGATGGAGTGTCGGCAGGGGACGATGGATTGCGGCGGCGGATGCATGTGTCAGGGCGGTCGCTGCTCGGCCCGGATGATGTCGGGGCCCGCGGCGATGTGAGGATCAGCGGGCGGCGGCGCGCGCGACCATCGCGGCGAGCAGCGGGCCCGGGTCGTCCTGCCGCATGAGGGCCTCGCCCACGAGCGCCGCGTCGGCGGGGCCTTGCGCGATGCGCGCGACGTCGGGCGGCGAGGCGAGTCCAGAGAGGTGCACCCGCGCGGCGCCACGATCGGCGCGGGTGAGCACACGCTCGGCGCGCGCGTGATCCATGGCGAGCGTGTCGAGATCGCGCGCGTTGACGCCAAGGACACGCGCGTGAGCGCGCTCGGCCGCTGCGAGCTCGTCCTCGGTCGCGACCTCGACGAAGGGTTCGATCCCGAGATCCCGCGCCGCGTCCGCGAGCCGCGCGAGAGCCTCGGCCGAGGTGATGCGCGCGATCAAGAGCGCCGCGTCCGCGCCGTGCGCCGCGGCCATGGCGAGCTGGATCGGGTCCAGGATGAACTCCTTGCAGAGGAGCTTCGGCCGCGCCGCGCCGAAGGCCGCGTCGAGCGCGTCACGGCATGCTGCGAGGTCGTCGTACGAGCCGCCGAAGAACGGACCGTCGACGAGCACGCTGATCATCGCCGCGCCAGCTTCCGCGTATCGCTGCGCGCGCTCGGCCGGCCTCAGCAACGACGAGAGCGCGCCCACCGACGGCGAACGTAGCTTCACCTCGGCGAGAAGCCGCAGCGCCCCGCCCTCGGGCCGGCGGAGCGCTTCGAAGACGCCGCCTGAAGGCACGCGCGTCGTGCGCGGCGGAGGCGCGGCGAGCAGCGCTGCGATCTCAGTGCGCTTCGACGCGAGGATCGTGTCGAGGACGCGCTTTGCTCCCTGCCCGTCCATCACGCCGCCTCCGGCTCTCGCACGCGCAGCGCGGCATCACGGAGCGATGCGAGCCTGCGCATGGCCGCGCCGCTGTCGAGCGCCGCCGCTGCTTCCGCCGCGAGATCCGGCCAGTCGCGCGGGTCGTCCGTCTCGCGGAAGATGGCGAGCGCCGCGGCCGCGTTGAGCACGATCGCGCACCGCGCCGGGTGCGGCTCGCCGCGCAAGACGGCGAGGATCGCCTCGGCATTCTCCGCGGCCGAGCCGCCCTGGATCGCGCCCGGCGGCGAGACCGGCAGGCCGAAGTTCTCGGGCCGCACGACCATCTCGCGCAGCGATCCACGCGCGAGCTCCGTCACGCGTGTCGGCCCGAACGGGCTCACCTCGTCGAGCCCATCCTCGCCGCGCACGACCCACGCGCGCCGCACGCCGAGCTCGGCCAGCGTCGCGGCGAAGATCGGGCGGAGCGCGTGATCGTACGTGCCGAGCAGTTGATGCGTCGTGCACGCCGGGTTCGAGAGCGGCCCGAGCGCGTTGAAGATCGTGCGGATCGCGAGCTCGCGCCGCACCGGCGCGCCGTGCCGCATCGCCGGGTGGTGCGCGGGCGCGAACAGGAACGCGATGTGCGCCTCGCGCAGCACCTCGGCCTGGCGCTCGGGCGGCACGTCGATCGGCACCCCCAGCGCTTCGAGCACGTCGGCGCTTCCCGATCGGCTCGAAACGCTGCGGTTTCCGTGCTTCGCGACGGGCGCGCCGGTCGCGGCGCAGACGAGCGCCGCCGCCGTCGACACGTTGAGCGTGCCGAGCCCATCGCCCCCGGTCCCGCACGTGTCGAGGACCGCGGGCAGCCCGTGATCGACACGCACCATCACTGCGCGCATCGCCTCGGCCGCCGCCGCGATCGTGGAGGCGTCCTCGCCGCGCAGGCGCAGCGCCACCACGAACCCGGCCACTTGCACCGGCGTCCACGCGCCCGCGAGGATCGCGTCGAACGCGCCACGCACGATCGCGCGCGGGAGCGCTCGCTTCTCCCGCGCGATCTGCTCGAACACGTGGGCGAAGCAGGCGACGTCCGCGCTCACAGGAGCGCTCCTGCGAGCGCTCCTCCCGTCCGAGCACGGGCGTGCTCCTTCACGAGATCGAGCCAGTTGTGGAGCAGGTCCATCCCGCGCGTCGTGAGGATCGACTCGGGGTGGAACTGCACGCCTTCGATCGGCAGCCGTGCGTGGCGCAGGCCCATGATCTCGCCCTCGGTCGTCCACGCCGAGACCTCGAGCTCGCTCGGCAGCGAGCTCGGCTCCACGATGAGCGAGTGGTACCGCGTGGCCACGAAGGGCCGCGGCAGCCCCGCGAAGATCGTTCGCCCGTCATGCTCGATCGGCGACGTCTTGCCGTGCATCACGCGCCCTGCGCGCACCACGTGCCCGCCGAACACCTGCGCGATGGCCTGATGGCCGAGACAAACGCCGAGCAAGGGACGCTCGCCGCCGAGCGCCTCGATGATCTTCAGGCTCACGCCTGCCTCGTTCGGCGAGCACGGCCCGGGCGAGACCAGGATGCCGTCCGGGTCGAGGGCGCGCGCGCCGTCCACGTCGATCGCGTCGTTCAGCCGCACGACGCACTTCGCGCCCAAGATCTCCAGGTATTGAACGAGGTTGTAGGTGAACGAGTCGTAGTTGTCGACGACGAGCAGCCGCATCGATCCCACCTTGCTAGCGATGGACGAACGCGCGCCCGTGCCGAGACGCGGGCCGCGATCCTCCATCCCCCCGACCACAAACTAGCACCCGCGCCACGGCGCGGCCGGCCGCTCGACGTGCCTTTTTCGCGGGAAATTCAGGCAAATCGAGCTCTAATCGATCGTCGTTCCGCCCGCGCCCGGCGCGGCCTTCGCGAGGAACTTTTCGAGCCGCAAGCTCACGAGCTCGGGGAACTCGACCGCCGTGTAGTGCGTGCCTCCGCGCACGACGTAGAGCTCCGCCCCGGGGATCTGCTTCGCCATTTCCTTCGCGAGCGAGGCCGGCGTCATCGCGTCGCGATCCCCCGTCACGATGAGCGTGGGCACGTCGATCGTGCCGAGCACGTCCGAGGCGTCGTGATCACCGAGCGCGCGGAGGTTGTGGAAATACGCCTCCATGTCGAGCGCGCTGAAGCCCTGGACGAGCTCGTTGAAGACCGCGTCGTCGAGCGACTCGTTCATGACGCCCATGGCCTTGAGCCACCCGAGCGCCTCGGGCACGTCCGCGGCCCTGCGCGTGACCTGCGACGCGAGCGCATGCACGCGGCTGCCGAACTCCACGAGCGAAGGAAGCACGGTCTTCATGCCCGGGAGCGGGCTCACCGTGTCGAGCGGCCGTCCGCTCGTGCCGTTCAGCAGCACGATGCAACGCGCCCGATGTCGCGCCTTTCGGTACGCTTCGAGCACGACCTGGACCCCCATGCTCCAGCCGACGAGCGCCGCGCGCGGCTCGCCTTCGGCATCCAGGATCGCAAGGAGATCCTCGGCGTGACGCGTGATCGCATACGACGCGGGCGAGCCCTCCGGCGGACGCGCGGAGGCGAAGAGGCCGCGGTAGTCCCACGTGAGGAAGCGGTAGCGCCCGCGCAGGTGCTCGATCTGCGCGCTCCACGTGATGTGCTGGCCCCCGAGCCCGTTCGCGAGCAGGACGACGGGCGCTCCCGGATACGGGGATCGGGTGGCGTAGTACGTGATCCGCGTACCGTCCGGCGCCGTGACGGCGCGGGTCTCGACGGCGAGGGGCAGACGCGGAGGAAGCATGCGTTCCGGTAGGTACCACCCCGGCTGCGCGTCGTCGTCGAGAAACCAAGGAAACGCCGGGCTCGGGCTTCCAAGCCCGGGGGAGAATTTCAGCGGGCGCGCCGTTGACACGACGTACGTCGCGCCGGTAACTTGCCCGCTGGTCGCTACGAGGAGCCGATGGCTGCTGAAGACAAGAGCAAGAAACCCAAGATCGATCTGAAGGCGCGGCTCGGGAAGACGAACATCGGGACGCAGGCCGTGCCGCTGCCCGTTCCTGGTCAGTCTCAGCCGCCGCCCTCCGGTTCGGGGAAGTCTCCGAACATCGCTCCGCCGCCCGGGATCTCCCCTGGCATCCCGGTTCCTCCGTTCGCGCAGCCCGCGAAGGCCGTCGCTGCCGCCGCCGAGCCGCCGCCGAAGCCCACCGCCGTCCAGCAGACCATCAAGGTCGAGGTCGGCGAGGAGATCATCAAGGAGCGCGAGAAGGCGAAGAAGCGCCTCATCATGGCCGCCGTCGGCACGGCGCTCCTCGGCATCGCCATCGGCTATCCGGTCGGCGGCGCCGCCGCGCGCAACGAGCGTGGCAAGGCCGTCGTGGCGAACGCCAAGGCCCTCATGACGGACGTGAAGGCCGCCAACGAGAAGATGAAGGAGCTCGAGACGCTCCTCGGCGAAGCGGCGGAGAAGCTCGGCAAGAAAGAGTATCCCGCGGAGCTCGCCGGTCAGCTCGGTGGCATCAACATCCCGTTCGACGCCACGAAGGTCGACGGCGCGAGCATCTCCGGCCTCAATCCGAGCGCGTTGCGGCAGCTCCTCAACTTCACCAAGGGCTGCGAGGAGCTGAACAAGAAGAAGGACAGCTTCAAGAACCTGCTCGAGTTCGCGAAGGCGCCCGTCGAGAAGGCCTGGAAGGAGGAGAAGGAGCCGGTGATGAACTTCTCCGTCCTCTTCCGGTCCGACCAGAAGGGCGTGATCGCGGAGCTCGTGCCGGTCAAGGAGCCCTTCGACCTCGGCAAGGACTGGCCTGCGAACTACGCCGTCCTCAAGCCGGAGCGGACGCAGCAGGGCATGAAGTCCGTCGAGAAGAAGCTGAACCGCTACACGAAGGGCGATCTGCCCGGCAGCGGTGATCCCGTGCTCATTCCCGTCGATCCCGTGACGACGTCCGCGTTCACGAGCCAGGAGGTCATCCGCAACCTGCGCAAGGCCTTCGTCGACATGCGCACGGAGCTCAAGGGCGACGACAGCAACCCCGCGTCCCCGATCACCGGCCTCATCGAGACCGGCGACAACCTGATGACCGCGATTCAAAAGGTCACGCAAGGCGGCTGATCGCCTCTCTCGGGTGATGGAAAGAAAAACGGGGCTCGCGAAAGCGGGCCCCGTTTCGTTTTGTCTCACGACGACGAAGAGAAGGACGCTCAGACCTCGACGCTGCGAGGCTTGACGATCTCGACCTTGCCGATGTGCTGCTCGTCGCAGTCGCGCACGATGAAGCGCAAGCCGTACTTGCTCACGCTCGCGCCGTTCTCGGGCGTCTTGCCGAGGTGCTCCGTCAAGAGCCCTTCGAGCGTGTGCTCCTGCTCCACCGCGCCCTCGCCATCCGGTAGCAAATCCGAGCCGAGGAACGCCGAGAGATCGCGGATCGACACGGCCGCGTCCGCCATCAGCCGGCCGTCGCCGAGATCCTGGATCGGCGGCGCCTCCTCCGCGTCGTGTTCGTCGCGGATGTCGCCGACGATCTCTTCGAGCACGTCCTCCAGCGTCACGATGCCGCTCAGGCCGCCGAACTCGTCCATCACGATCGCGAGGTGCTGCCTGCGTCCGCGCATCTCCTTGAGCAGCGTCGAGAGCGGTTGCGACTCGGCCACGAAGTTCGCCGGGCTGCGCACGATCTCCTGCAGCGACTTGTTCTTCAGGCGATCTTCCTCGAACGCCTTGAACAGGTCCTTCGCGTAGAGGAGCCCCACCACGTTGTCGAGCTGCTCGCGATAGACTGGGTAACGCGAGTGACCACTCTCCGTGACGAGCGCGAGTGTCTTGTCGAGCGGGGTGCTGACCTCGATGGCCTCCACCTTCGAGCGCGGGATCATCACGTCCTTCGCCGTGCGATCCTGGAACTCGAGTACGTTGCGGATCATCTCCGCCGGCTCGCGACCGAAGAGGCCGCTCCGCGCGCCCTCCTCGACGAGCATCTCCACCTCCGCCTCCGTGATGTGCGGATCCGGCGGCTCGCGGGTCTCCTTCGCCGCGATCGACTCGCCGAGCCAGCCGAGCGGGACCGCGAGCGGGAGCATCACGACCTCGAGCGGCCGGAGCCAGCGCGCGGCCATCGGCGCCACGTGGTCGGCGTGCTTGCGGCCGAGCGTGGTGCTCACCTCGAAGAGCGTGCTCGTGACGACCACGGTCACGCCGAAGGCGAGCCACGGCGCCGCCTGCGGGTACAGGGGCGCGAGGAACAGCATCGTGAGGATGGCCGACAGGGTCGTGCTGAGGACCCTGCCGAGCAGGTAACGAGACCGGAGCTTGGCGTCGGCGCTGCGGATGCGCTCGAGTGCCGCTTTTTCCGGTCCTTCCGCCTGCTCGATGAGCGCCGCCAGGCGGGTCTGGGTGAGGCTCGTCAAGGCCGTGTCCGCGCCAGCGAACAAGGCCCCGACGAGCGCCGACGCGATGGCCCCTGCCAAAAGCGCCAGTGGTACGTCGTTTGGACTCAAAACCGAACTCCCTACGCGTCGAATCGTAGCGGACCTTGCTTCCACGGCGCAACCCGCCGCGGTCGCTCGGCAGCTACGGATGGTCAGAGCGGAAAGCGACGTCCAGATACGACGTGCTTTTCCGTCTCGACCTCGCGGCCCGCGGGAACATCCGTGAAGCCGCGTTGAACCACGTACCCATCATGATCCCATTTTCCCACGGCGACCAGACGGCCCTCCGGGGAAAGCCATGCGCTCGTTCCGGATGCTTCAAGCTCGGAAGGTTCGTCCAGACGATCCGCGGGGCTCTCCTGGATTTCCACCTCACGCGGGGGAGGCTCGGAAAAATCCGCGGCGCCGAGGCGTTTGCCCTGGGATGCGCGCACCGCGCCTTCGGCCGTGAGCACGGCTGTGGGTAGGCCCAGACGAACGGCCGCGGCGAGGGGCACCACGGCCGCGCGCAGGGCCTCGCCGGGCGCGTCGAGCACGTTCGCGACGTCGAGCCCGAACGGCCCGCTCCGCGTGCGGCGGAGCGCGCCGAGGTGCGCGGGCACCGTGAGGCCCGCGCCGAGATCACGCGCCAGGGAGCGCACGTAGTAACCCTTGCTCACGTCGAGCGAGACGTCGAGGAACGCGAGCTTCCCCGGTTCGAGGATCCCCGCGCCGCGGAGCTCGATCGCGCGCACCGCGACCGGACGCGCGGGCAACTCCACCACCTCGCCCCGCCGCGCGCGGTCGTAGCTCTTGGCCCCATCGACCTTGATGGCCGAGTACGCCGGCGGCGCTTGCTCGGTTCGCGCGCGCTCGTGATCGAGCGCGGCCGTGATCCTGGGCAGAGCCGCGCTCGCGCCTTCCTGCGCGAACCGCGTGATCTCGTCCTCGAGCCACGCCGGCAGCGGCGCCTCGGCCGTCACGGCGCCTTCCGCGTCGAGCGTGTCCGTGCCGCGTCCGAGCACCACGCGCGCCTCGTAGGCCTTGTCGTGCGCGGTGAGGTACGGCCCGAGCTTCGTGGCTTCGCCGAGCAGCATCACGAGCACGCCCGATGCCATCGGATCGAGCGTGCCGGCGTGGCCGATGCGGCGCATGCCGAGGGCGCGTCGCAGCTTGCCGACGACGTCGTGGCTCGTGGGACCTTTGGGTTTGTCGAGGACGAGGACGCCGTGAACGTCCCCGCGATCCTTTGGGCTCATCCTATCCCAGCCAGACCGATCGCCGCTCGGACAGCATCCGGTCGAGCATGCTCTGGATCGACGCGCGCACGCGCTCGGAGAGGCGTCCCACGAGGATCTCGTCGTCCGCCGCCTCGGGGCCGTAGTTGCTCCAGGTGAGCGGCTCGCCGAAGCGGATGCGCCACTTCGTCGGCGCAGGCATGAGGCCGAGCGGGCCGAGTGCGGGGAAGGTCGGTGTGATCGGGAAGTACGGGATGCCCAGGGTCTTCGTCATGTACTCGAAGCGGTAGAGCATCGGGTTCGCCTCTTCGGCGCCCACGATGGCACACGGCACGAGAGGCGTGCGCGTGCGCAGGCAGAGGCGGATGAAGCCGCCGCGGCCGAAGCGCTGGAGGCGGTAACGATCGCGGTAGAGCTTGCCGATGCCCTTCGCGCCCTCCGGGAAGACCGCGACGAGCGCGCCCTTGTTGAGCAGCCGCTCCGCGTTCTCCTGGCAAGCGCGCACCGCGCCGAGGCGGTTCATGAACGTGCCGACGAAGGGCAGGTAGTAGACGAAATCCTCGGCGAGCCAGCGCAGCTCGCGATGCGCCGGATGATCGCGGCGGACGGCGGCGCGGAGCATCGCGCCGTCGTAGGGCAGGGGGCCGCCCGCGTGGTTTGCCACGACGAGACAGCGACCCTCCGTGGGGATGTGATCAACGCCCTCGACCTCGACGCGGAAATACCGCTTCGTCATGAAATCGAGGACGGGCAGGAGCTTCGCCTCGAAGGCCGGATCGAGGCCGAACTCGTCGACCTCCTCGGAGCGGCTCCGCAGGCCCGCGCGTCCCCACTGCTTCGCGTAAAACTCGGGCGAGAGGACCTCGCTCGCCGTGGCCGACTCCGGCACCGAAGCCCGCGGCGCAGGCACGTCGCTGCGCGGCTTGGTCTTGGGCACGTCGCTCTTGCGCGCGACCGGGATCGGCGGGGGCTTCGGCACGTAGGCCGGCTCGTCCGCGCGCTCGCGCCCTTGGCCGATCATCCGGTCGAGGCGGGCTTCGAGGTCGCGGATCTGCTGCTCGATCTCGGCGGCGTTGGTCGCGGTCGCGCCCGCTCCCTCGGCCTCGGTGCGCAGTGTGGCCGGGGGGATGCTCGGGCGGTTGACAGCCTCGGTGGGGCCGATCGGCGCGACGTCGTGCGCCTCGTCGGCGTCGAGGTCGTAGCCGGGCACGAGGTGCGCCGGGGCCTGTGCGTCCTCGTCGAGGTCGGTGCCGAAAGGCAGGGCGGGCGCGATCTCGGCCGCGGCCCACGTGTCCTCGTCGTCCTCGTCGTACTCGTCGTCCTCGTCCTCGGAGGACGCGGGCGCCTCTTCCGCAGCGGGCGTCGGCTCCGCGAAGCGCCGTGGCGCCGCGCGCTCGCCTTCGGCCGGCGGTGCGTCCTTGGGGGCGGCGACGCCGGCGTCGGCGGCGACGAACGCCGCGGCCGCGAGGGGCTTCTTCGGCGCGGCGTCCGCGCGCGTCTCCTTCGTCTCCTTGTTCTTGCGCTTCTGCTTCTTCGCCATGGAAAACCGCCCGCCTAGGCAGGGCTCTCCTGCAGCAGGTTCGCGTCGCGCAGGCGCTGCGCGGCGAGGTAGTCGAGCAGCGCCTCGCGGGTCGTGTAGGCCGGCCTGAAGCCCATCACGCGCGCCGCCTTGTCGCCGTCGGCGACACAGACGTACCTGAGGTACCGCAAAAAGCTCGGCGGCACGGCCGAGGCTTGCGTGATCCAGAGTGCGCCGACGAGCGAGCTCGCGAGCGTGTGCGGCAGCGGCATCGACGAGCGGCCGGCCAGACGCAGCACCATCGACAGCGGCAAGACGCCGTCGGACGCGATGTTGAACGTGCCCGGATGATCCCGATCGAGCGCGAGCTTGAAGGCCGCGAGCGCGTCGACTTCGTGCACGAACTGCCAGAGCGGATCGAAGCCGAGCAGCGTGGGCACGACGCGCATGCCGAGATACCGCGTGACCCAGTTCTGCACCGTCGGCCCGACGATCGGCGCCGTGCGCAGGATCGTGACCACCGTGCCCTTCGACTTCGCGGCGAAGGCGTTGAGCTCACGCTCGGCGGCGATCTTGTCCGCGAAGAACGGCTCGTCCATGTCGGCGCGTAGCGCGTGCCGTTCGGTGAGGAAGTTCGGGTTTGTCGGGTGCGCGCCGTAGAGCATCGTCTGGCTCCACTGCACGAGCTTGCGCAGCCGCACCTGCCGCACGGCGTTGAGCAGGTGCATCGTGCCGACGGACTCGAGCTCGTGCGCCCAGCCCGTCGCGTGCGTCGGCGACGAGAGGAAGCAGAGGTGCACGAGCGTGTCGACCTCCTCGGAGGCGAGGATCTCGGCGACACGATCCTCCGAGGCGGGGTTCGTCAGATCGACCTCGAAGTGTCGCGCCTTCGGGCCGGCCGTGTCGGGCGACTTCACGTCGATCGTCACGATGCGGGCCGTGGCCGGATCTTCTTCTAGGACGCCGACGAGGTTTCGGCCGAGGAAACACGCCGCGCCCGTGAGCGCGACGACGCGCCCGCCCGAGCGGCTCCGCGAGCCCCTCGCCGGCGGGATCGCCGGCTCGCGCGGCTCGCTGTTCGAGTTGTCGATCGGATCTGCCATGCGGAGCGGATTCGACACTACCCGCTCACGCGGAGAGCGCAACACCCGCGTTTTGACAGGCGACGGCAGGTTCGCCCCGAGCGTCACGGCGCCGCGCACGTGGCGCGCACCCACGACACCTCGTCCCCCATCTGAATCCACATGTCCACGTCGGCACCACGCGCCGCCACGGCAAAGCTCGTCGCGTCGGCCACGGGCATCGGGGCCGAGACCGGCGTGCCCTCGGCGTCGAGGACCACCGCGTACGCCACCTTCCGCGCCACGCCGCAGCCGAGCGGGGCGAGGTAAGCCGCGAACACGCCGCGCTCCAGGGGTCGGAGCGCGCCCGAGATCGGCGGGGCGTGCGCGCGCACCTCGGAGGCTTCCTTGCCGACCCGCTCGAACCGGAGCTTGCCGCCCTCCTTCGCGCAGCCCTCCTCGTCGATGGCGGCCCCGTACACGAGCGCGATCGGCTGCGCCGCCACGGTCGCGTCGACCATGCCGAACGGCGCCGGCACGCGCCCGATCGCGCGCGGCGCGCCGCCGTCCACAGCTTCCCAGAACACGAGCTCCTGCCCTTCGAGCAGGGCCGCGACCACGCTGCCGTCCGCGCCGGCATCCTTCCCGGCCGGCGCCTCGACCCGCGCGAGGCACGACGGACGCGCGTCGCTCTCGGGCATGTCCGGAACGAACTCGATCCGTTTCCACGACGACGCCGGCTCGTTCGGCGCGCCCACCCAGAGATCGGCGCCCGCGGCCGCGACGTTGCCGAGGCGCGTCGTGAGCAGCGCGCATCGCGACGAGCCGCACGCGAGGTCGATCGCGTCGAACCGATCGCCCTCGCCGAGCGGCGTCGCGTGGTCGCCCTGGTGCACGAACACGCGCGCGAGCTTGTCGTCGCCCTGCTCGCTGTACGCCGTGAGCCACGCGCCTGCGTCGGTATGCGCGAGCCGCGGCATGGCCTCGGCGTCGAACCAGGGCAGCGGCGTCGCCCCCTTGCTCTCGCCCTCCGCGTCGAGGATGAGCCCGGCGACCCCGGTGAGCCGCGGCGGCGTCTCTTTCTCGTCCGCGTCGGCGACGACGAGCGTCCCGATCGCGCGCGGCGCGGCGACGAACCGCGTCGAGGCGGCGACCTTCGCGCGGACGAGCGGCGCGCGCATCTCGCAGCCCTCGGGGAGCGCGATTCCCGGGATCCCCGGCCCGATCCGGGCGGGCTTGAAGACCCAGGGCGCGGGAGGCGGCAAGAGCTCGTCCTTGGGGATCGGGATCGGCGCGGGCGGACCCGCGTCGGCCTTCGTGTCCTTGTCCTTGGGCGTGCAACGATCGCAGCCCGTCAGAAAGAGCAAGGTTACGAGGAGGAGCGCCTCTGCTCCCCTCTCCCGAGAGGGAGAGGGGCTGGGGGTGAGGGAGTTTTTCACTACAGCACCCGACGCAGCACCGGATACGGCTCGAGCCCGCCCACTTCCTCGAACCCGTTCGCCTCGAACGCGCCCATCGGCCCGGTCCAGAGCTCCTCGTCGTTCACCGGCTCCTTCGGCCGGCGCGGCAAGGCCTCGAGCACGCGCGCGCCGAACCTGTCCTTCGCGTACGAAACGGCGCCCGCGACGAGCGTCTTCGCCACGCCCTGCTTGCGGAAGCTCGGATGCACGAGCGTGCAGCCGAGGAGGAACACGCCCTGCCGATCCCCCTGAAACGCCGGGAGCTGCTTGTAAAACCGACGCTCGTACGCCTTGCGCATCACGGCCGCGGGCGTGACCTTGAGCCAGCCGACGAGCGTCTGCGTGCCCGCGTCGTCCTCGTGGATCGCCACGATCCCCTTCGCCTCGTCGCCGCTCGCCTCGAGTGCGCCGAAGAACGCCGATGCGTTCTCCTCGGGGGCGTTCGCGCAGCGGTCGAGCCATTCGTTGTTCGTCCCGTCGAAATGCCAGAACCGGCAAAAACACGGCGACGAGGCTGCCTTGAAGAGCTCCCGCAACCCGGACGCGTGCTCGGGCCCCGCGGGGGCCGTGACGAGGCGAGGAGAGCTCATGCTTCGGAGACCTTGGGACGTAGGCCGCGCGCCGGCGAGATCCCTTCCCACGCCGCGGCGAGCGCGCAGAGCCGCGCCTCTTCGAGCGGCGGGCCTATGAGCTGCAGGCCCACGGGAAGCGATGGGACGCCGTCCGCCGCGGGCGTGGGCGCGCACGGGACGCTCAGCGCGGGCACGCCCGCGAGGCTCGCGGGCAACGTGTAGATGTCGGCGAGGTACATCGCGAGCGGGTCGTCGACGCGCTCGCCGAGCGGGAAGGCCACCGTCGGCGAGACCGGCGCCGCGATCACGTCGACCTCGCGGAACGCCTCCTCGAAGTCGCGTCGGATCAGCGTCCGGACGCGCTGGGCACGCAGGTAATACGCATCGTAGTAGCCCGACGAGAGCACGTAGGTCCCGAGCACGATGCGCCGCGCGACCTCGCGGCCGAAGCCTTCGCCGCGCGTCTTCGCATACAGCGCGCCCAGGCTCTCCGCGCCTTCCGCCCGTGCGCCGAACCGCACGCCGTCGTACCGCGAAAGGTTCGACGACGCCTCCGCCGTCGCGAGCACGTAATACGTGGCCACCGCGTACCGCGTATGCGGCAAGCGCACCGGCCGAAGCTCACAACCGAGCGACGCGAGCCCGGCCAGCGCCTCGCGTACGCTCTTCTCGACGGCCGGCTCAATCCCCTCGGCCAAATACTCCTCGGGCACGCCGATCCGCATCCCCCGCACGTCGCGTCCGCAGGCCTCCTCGTACGCTGCGACGGGCGCGCTAAGGCTCGTCTGGTCGTGCGGGTCGCGCCCCGCGATCACGCCGAGCAGCCGCGCCGCCGAGCGCACGTCGGCCGCGAAGGGCCCGACCTGATCGAGGCTCGACGCGAACGCGATGAGCCCGTACCTCGACACGCGCCCATACGTCGGCTTGATCCCGACCGTCCCCGTGAGCGCGGCGGGCTGGCGGATGCTGCCGCCCGTATCCGATCCGAGCGCGCCAAGCGCGAGCCCCGCCGCCACACAAACCGCGCTCCCGCCCGACGAGCCGCCCGGGATGCGCGACGGATCCCAGGGGTTTTTCGCCGGGAAAAACGCGCTGTTTTCGTTCGACGAGCCCATCGCGAACTCGTCCATGTTCGTCTTGCCGACGAGCACCGCGTCGGCCTCGCGCAGGCGCGCGACCACCGTCGCGTCGTAGGGCGGCCGGAAGCCGCGCCGCGGATCGAGCGTCGCCTCACCCTTCGAGGGAGGCCGGAGCAGGATCCGCGATCCGGCCGTGGTCGGCGCGTCGCGCGTGCAGAGCGCGTCCTTGATGCCGATGGGCACGCCGGCGAGCGGCCCCAGCGCTTCGCCGCGCGCGCGCTTTTGATCGACGGCCCGCGCGGCCGCGATCGCCTCCTCGGCTTGCACCGTCAGAAAGGCCCCGAGCGCGCCGTCGCGCCGTGTGATGCGATCGAGGCTGGCCTTCGTGACCTCCTCGGCCGAGACCTCGCCGCGCGTGACGAGGCCGGCGAGCTCCGGGATCGAGCGATCGAGCACCGTCGCGTCCATGATCAATCCTCTTCCACGAAGCCCGGCACCGCGAACCCATCCATCGACGTCCGCGGCGCCTCGCGGAGCGCGACCTCGTGCGGCAGGCTCTCGTGCGGCTCGTCCGCGCGGAGCGGCGCGCGACCGAGCTCGACATGCGCCGTCGGCTCGATTCCCGTCACGTCGAGCTCTTCGAGCTGCTGGACGTACGCGAGGATACGGCCGAGATCCCCGGTCAAACGTCGGATCTCGGCGTCCGGGAGATCGAGGTTGGCGAGGCGAGCGAGCGAGCGGACCTCGTCCTCGGCGATGGGGGCAGATCCTTCGGGCGCGCGGGTCATCGTTGCCGGATGTAGCACGGGGCAGCGGCGGCGGAAGCTCGAGCGGACGCGGAAGCGGAAGCGGCATTCCGATCGGAATGCCGCCCATTTCGAGGTTTCACGGTGCGAGGCTCGGCACGTCATTCTCCCAGCGCATGCGCGCGAGCGCCGAGGAGAACTCCACCGCGAGCCGCGGCGTCAGGCCCTCGTAGGTCAGGTGGCACGCGGTCGTATCCACGCTGATCATGCGCCCCGCGCGCTCCTGCGCCGGCAAGCTCGCCGTCTTCGCGCGCCAGGCCTCGAAGCCGGCCGGGCTCCCGCACACGAGCGCTGCTTGCTCCGCGCCGAGCACGAGGCGCGCGCCGAGCTCCTCGCGGTCCTGCTCGCACGTCCCGCGCCCGAGCGCCTTCGTCACGACCCGGCAGGCCTTGATCTGCGTGTTCACCACGCACCCTTCGAGCTCGACGTGTTTGTCGAATTTCACGACCTTGCCCACCACGTCGAGTGAATCCTCGGCCTTGAGCGCCGCGACCTCGGCCGCCTCGCTCTCCCGCACCAAACACCGCACGGACGGCGCGTCGGGCCTCGCCTCCTTGGGCATCGTCACCACCACGTTTGCCCCGTCCTTCACGACCTCGCCGAGCTTGCCTCGGACGAGCACGTGTTTGCCTTTGAATCGCTCGTCCGCGCGCGCCGCGCTCGCCTCGTAGGCGTCGAGCAGCTCCACGTGGGACACTTCGACCTCGGGCGGATTCGTCCGGACGGAAGGGGTCAGGGGCGGCGGGGCCGCGCTCGCGGAGGCTGCGGCGGCTCCTTCGCGCGAGGCATTGTCGGAGCGGGAGCAGGAGACGACCCCGAAGGCCACGAGAGCGACCCAGAACCACGAGCATCGGCGCGCCATGGCGCGACAGGCTACGAGGTCCGCGCGCGCGAGACAACCGGTGGTAAGGTCCCCGGGCCCTCGATGTCCGCCGCTCCCCCCCGCTCGAAGCTCCGCGCCGCATTCCTTTTCGTCGCGAAGCTCGCGCTCGTCGGCGTGGGACTCCTCGTGACCTCCTTTGCCGCTCCGCCAGCCTGGATCCACGTCCTCGGCGGCTCCCTCGTGGCCCTCGCGCTCGTCGTCGTCCTGAGCCGCGCGAAAGGCCGGCGCATCGTCACCGCCTTCGGCCTGCTCGCGACAGCGCCTCTCCTCGTGTTCGCCGCGAAGCTCGGCATGGATGCGCGCATCACGTCCGCGCCGCTCGGCTGCGCTTGTAGCTATTGCCTCGGCGATTGGGACCTCGCGGGCCTGGCCTTCTGGCCATTCCAGCAACCGGATGGATGGTTCGCCTTCCTCGCGCCGTTCACGTTTCCCCTCGTCGGCGCGCTCGGCGCGCTCGTCCCCCTCTTGCTCGTCCGCGCGCGTGTTTCCTTTTCTCGACGCATTCGCGCGGGGGGAGGCCTCGTTCTCCGCGCCGGAAGCCTCGCGTCCATGGCGCTCGCCGCGGCGCTGCTCGTCCACGGGTTCGTCCACGCGGCGCGGTATCCAGCGGCCGACACGTATCTTCCTTCGCTTCCGGAAGCGGGCCTCCTCCCGCCTGCGCTGGGCAAACCCACGGAGGTGCTCGACTACCGTGTGAGCAAATTTCCCGCGATCCTGGACGTTTACAAGGACCACGTGGATGGGCTCTCCATCGAGCGATCTTGCAATGTCCTGGGAAGCCTGTGCGAATTCAGCATCGGCGGCCAGCGGACCTGCCAGAACCTCGTCGAGCGGAGCGCCGCGGTGACCCTCCGGCGCGACGCGGCGCACGATTTCATCACCATCGACGACGGCTCGCACCGATTCGCGTTTCGTGGAGGAACGCTCATTCACGTCACCACGAACGACATCGCTGACGCCGTGAGCCCCGCGCGCGGGTGGCTTGTCGTGGGTTGTCTGGGCATGCTGCTCGCTGGTTGGCTCGCGGTGCGGAGGCGCCGCGCCGAGGAACGCCTCGACGCGGCTGCGCTCGACGTGCTCGCGGCCGCCGCCGCGTGGATCGGCATTGCGCCGCTCCTCGCGACGCTGCCGTTGCCGTTTTGATGTCCGAAGGCCCACGCCCCCCTATCTCGCCGCCCCTCCTGAAAAATTCCACGCATGACGCGCGGCGCCAATCGATCATCTATGCGCCGGACGCCGGCTTCCGTTGATGCGACCCGCACGGGTCTGATAGTTTTCCCGCCTGTCGCTTCCCTGAAGAAGGAGGGATTTCATGAAACGAGTCCATCACATGGTGGCCCTTGGGGGCCTGTTCTTCGGAGCTGCTTCGATGGGCGCCGGTTGCGCCGTGGAGGCGCCCGACGGCGCGGAAGGGAACATCGACGACAATTTCATCGATCCGGCCACGCTTCCCGGGCGCGCGTGTGGCGTCAAGAACCTCCCCGCAGACGAGCTGCTGCGCGTCGAAGCCGAGTTCGAGCAAATCAAGGTGGTGCGTCCGGCGAACGCCTTCACCGGCCCGGTCACGATCCCCGTCTACTTCCACGTGATCAACAAGGGCACGGGCGTCGCGAACGGCGACGTCCCGCAGAGCCAGATCGACTCGCAGATCGCGGTGCTCAACGCCGCGTACGCGAGCGCCGGGTTCAAGTTCCAGCTCATGTCCGTCGACCGGACGACGAACGCGACCTGGTACACGATGGCCCCGGACACGACGACCGAGACAAACGCCAAGACCGCGCTCCGCAAGGGCGGCGCGAACGCGCTCAACATCTACACGGCGAACCCCGGCGGCGGCCTGCTCGGCTGGGCGACGTTCCCCTCGTGGTACAGCGGCGCGCCCAGCGACGACGGCGTCGTGCTCCTCTACTCCTCTGTCCCCGGCGGGACCTCGACGCCCTACAACGAGGGCGACACCGGCACGCACGAGGTCGGCCACTGGCTCGGCCTCTACCACACGTTCCAGGGCGGCTGCGCGTCGCCGGGCGACTCGGTCTCGGACACGCCGCCCGAGGCCTCTGCGGCCAGCGGCTGTCCGACGAACCGCGACACCTGCTCCGGCGGCGGGCTGGACCCGATCAAGAACTTCATGGATTACACCGATGACGCGTGCATGAACACGTTCTCGGCGGGCCAGATCACCCGTATGCAGAGCCAGTGGGACACGTACCGCGCCTCCGGGTCCCCGCCGCCGCCGCCTCCGCCGCCGCCGCCGCCTCCGCCGCCGCCGCCGTCCGGCACGTGCGCGCATGACAAGTGCGTCGCCGGCGCGGCGCTGGCGTCGAACTGTGACTCGGTCGTCCAGACTGTCTGCGCCACCGACGCCTATTGCTGCACCACGACCTGGGACAGCCAATGCGTGGAAGAGGTGTATACCATCGGCGGCAGCGACGCGTGTTACAAGGGCTCGTGCGCGCATAACGTGTGCACGTCCGGCACCAAGCTCACCAAGGGCTGCGATTCGCTGGGCATCGTGACGGCCGTCTGCAACAACGATGCTTACTGCTGCAGCACGAGCTGGGACAGCGTCTGCGTGGGCAAAGTCGAATCCGTCGCCGGCTATTCCTGCAACTGAAACGGCGAAACGGATGCCCGTGGGATTGCGCGCCGTGCTCGCGCGGCGCGCAATCCTCGCATCATTGATCCGGGCCGGCCACCGCGCAGCCCATATCCATTGCAGCGACGCCGTCGATGACGTGCTGCGCAACGGTCACGGGAGCATCGGCCCCCATTGAGCGCCCTCGCGAGAGCGCAGAAAAATCCATGATTGGCGTCTCGAGCGCGCCATGGGTCTGCCGAACGTGTTGACATCGTCGTGGGCGGAAGCGACCATCGCACCGTGCATGCAACCGAAGCCGCGGCTCTCCCACAACGACCTCTCGGGAACGCGTTCGAGCGCGGCGGAGGCATGGACGGCATGAGGACCCATGAGATCGGGCGACACTCGCTCATCTACGGGGATGACGACGTGTCCACCATGATCTACCGCGGCCGCGTCTCGTACACCGAGATGCGCGAGATTCTCGCGACGGAGGATCTTTCGAACGTGCCCGACGTCGTGCTCCTGATCTGCGACATTCGCGCATTCGGGGGGATGGACAGCGAGACGCGGCGCCTCGGCGCGACGAACCCCAAGCCCGCAAAGCGGTATTTCACGGCATACATCGGCGCCGGCTTCAGCCTGCGGGTCTTCGTCAACATGTGGAATCGGGCAACGAACTTCATCCACGGCGAGAAGTACGTCTCCGGTTTCTTCGATGACGAGGTGTCCGCGCGGGCGTGGCTTGTGGCGCAAAAGGAGGCGTTCGAGTGCGGGGAGGCGCGCTGAACGGGAATGGGCCTCCGGCCTGACGTACGAACTTTACCAGCCGGTCATCTACGCAAAGGCAGCGCCGCGAGAAATGCCCGCAGGGACGGCGATTTTTCGTTCGCGCGCCAGACAGCGTCGATGTGGACATCGGCGGTGAGCTCATCGACGCGCACGGCCGAAAGGTCGCCCGGCAGCTCGTACCCCTTGTAGATTGGCTTGAGGAGGAGGCCGACGCCCTCTTTGACGAGCGCCACCCCCATGGGTGGCTGCGCGACGTGGTAAACGACGCGCGGCGCGAAACCCGCTCGATTGCACTGGTCCATGAGCCAGTCGTACATGCGCGGACCGAGGTCCCGCGCGAAGAACAAGAGGCGCTCCTCGGCCAGATCGCCGAGCGCGACGCGCTCCTCTTTCGCCAGCCGGTGCGTACGAGGCACGATGACGCACCACACGCCGGTGGCGACGCGGCGGCGCGCGAGGCTCGGCTGCTCGACCCGATGCGCGGTGAAACCGAAGTCCAGCGTGCGCTCGACGAGGCCTGCGGCAATCTCGTCGCTGGCGACGTCGCTGAGGATGAGCTCGATCTCCGGATGCCGCTCGGCCATGACGCCGAGCGCCTTCGCGACGGCGGGAAGATTGAGGTACGGGTTGTACCCGATGCGCAAGCGCTGCGACGCCCTGAGCCCCGCCTCGCGCGTCTCCCTCGACGTTTGATCCAGGTCGGCGAGGGTTCGCCGCGCCCCGGCGACGAACACGTCGCCGGCTTCCGTCAGGCGGACGAGCCTGCGCGTGCGATCGACGAGCCGCACATCGAGCTCCGCCTCGAGCTGCGCGAGCTGCTCGCTCAGCGTGGGCTGGGTGATGGCGAGCCTGCGCGCGGCGCGCCGGAAATGCAGCTCCTCCGCGATGGCGACGATCGCTCGGAGATGGCGGAGCTCCATGGTCCCCCGTTGATTGGCACGGCCTATCAGAAACTTCAAGCTTCCGATTGGCGGCCAGCGCCCGCCTCGCGGCATGGTCCACCCATCGATCACCGAGGAGAGATCATGACGAAGAGATGGTTCATCACAGGGGTCTCCACCGGCTTTGGCCGTTCGCTCGCCGTGGCCGCTTTGCAGCGCGGAGATCACGTCGCGGGGACGCTGCGTCGGCGCGAGCAGCTTGCGGAGTTCGAGGCGCTGGCCCCCGGGCGGGCGCTCGCGTTCGAGGCCGACGTGACCCGCGAAGGCGAGGTGCAGCGCGCGGTGAGCGGCGCCATCGCCGCGCTCGGCCACGTCGATGTCCTCGTGAACAATGCAGGCTATGGCGCCCTTGGCGCCGTCGAGGAGCTCTCGGAAGAACAGACGCAGCGGCAGCTCGAGGTCAATTTGCACGGCGCCCTCCGCGTCACGCGCGCCTTCCTGCCGCACATGCGAGCGCGGCGCGCGGGTCGAATCCTGCAAATCAGCAGCGTCGCCGGGCAGGTCGGCAGCCCCGGGCTCGGTATCTACAACGCGAGCAAGTGGGCCCTCGAGGGCTTTTCGGAGGCGCTCCAGGCCGAGGTCAAGGGGCTGGGAATCCGGGTGGTGATCATCGAGCCGGGAGCATTCCGCACCGACTGGGCTGGACGGTCGATGGATTACGGCGCTCCTATCGAAGACTATGCGGCGACAGCAGGATACGTGCGGAAGCTCCTCGGCCAGTTCCATGGGAAGCAACCGGGGGATCCCGACAAGGCAGCCCGTTTGATGCTGGAACTCGCCGACATGGAGGACCCGCCGCTGCGCGTGGCATTCGGCGCCGACGCTTTCAAGACCATCAAGCAAAAGCTGGAAGCGCAGCTTGCCGAGCTCCTTTCGTGGGAGGCGAAATCGACATCACTCGCCTTCGACGCCCCCGCGAAGTAAGGCGCTCCGGCACGATCCGGCCTACGTCCTCGGGCAAGGGGCCGGGGTCCTCCCTCCCGTCCCCTGCGCCCCCCCGAGCCATCGCCCGCGCCTTTGCCCCCCGGGTATCCTCGCGGGCGAACGTCCTCTCATCGAGGGTTGGGGGGCATGGTTTTTCCCACCCCACCTCGATGACCGGGTAGCATCCTCCGCAAGCGGGGGGGGCGAACTCATGCGCAAGGCAGGCGCGAGGGGTCGGCGGCTTGTGGGGGCGGCATTGTTCGCTACGTGCATGGCTGTGGGCGTGGTGCCGATGGGATGCGGGGCGAGCGACGAGTACGCCTCCGTGCCCGAGCCCCCGACGGAGGGGTCGCTCCCGGCGAGCACGGTCCGCGCGCTTCAAGCGTGCGCAGAGAAGCATGCGGGGCGGCTCCAGCGCCACGCGTACGAGATCGAGTTCCAGGTCGAGCTCCGGGGCGACCGGGTCTCCGAGGTGAAGCCCAAGGGCCCGCGGCTCGACGACGCCGGCCTCGAGCAGTGCATGATGGATGCGCTGCGGACGATGACGGACGCAGGGTACTCGCCGAACCCCGACGAGCTGATCTCGCGCGGCGGCCTCTTGCCTGCGCGAGGCCTGCTGGCGAACGTCTCGGTGATCTCCCAGCTCATCCGGCTCGTCCCGGTGGTCGTCTCGGCGTCCGGCGTGACGATCGTGGTGGGCGTCGCGGTCCTGGTCGTGGCGGCGGCGGTTTCCTTGCCGAAGCAGAGGAAGCCGACCAAGGCGCAGTGCGACAAGGAGTGGGAGGAGGCAAGGAAGAATTGCAGGGAGCAGCTGAAGTTCCCGGGCCGCAAATGGGGGCGCGGCATGACGGGAGGCTACACGGACGTGGAGGACTGTGCGAAGGGCCTCGTCTCCGAGCCTTGCAAGGGTAACGAAGTCGATCATGGAAACAACATCCCTCGGCCGGGAAGGAGATACTGATGAGTGAAAATTTGGACCGTGTGATCAGGAACATCAAATATCGTATTCGCAAGGATGATCCGACCGGGTTTGAGGATGCAATCCGGCTCGTCGAGCAGTATCCCGAGGACCCGCATGCTTGGGATACGGTTGCGTACGCTCACGAGGCAAGGAAGGATTATCCGGCCGCGATCGCAGCCATCTCGCGGGCGATAGAACTCAACCCCAAGGACCCCGCGCTGTTCTTCGATCGAGGCGAATACGCGCTCCAAACAGGCGACCACGAGCGCGCCGTGGCCGACTTCGGTCAAGGGCTCATCCTCTGTGACGAGCCCAGATGGGAATACTTGCGCGAGGTACTCCACTTCCTGCGCGCCGAGGCCTTCGTCCACTTGGGCAAAAAGGCCGAAGCGCTGGCCGACCTTTCGCACGTGCGGGATGATTATAGGTTCTGGACGACCGAGCTCCGGTCGAAAGCAGACCTCCTGGTGATGTGCGGGGAAAGCGTGCCGCCGCCCAAGGAGCAGGAGCAGGAGGAGGAGCCGCCTGTAACGTCGCCGGTCATGTCCGAAACTCCCGACGAAGAGGAGGCCGCGCTCGCGAAGGAGCTCGGTGAGGCCGGTCTCGCGGCCGTCGATGCGGCGCTGCTCAAGCAGGTCATCTATCGGTACCAGAAGGCGGCACGCGTGATCGTTGACGCGCTCGATTTCGGTCGTTATCCGCTCGACGACACCCATGTCCGTCTCTTCGCCCGCCGGTTGATCGCCCTCGCGGAGTCCGGGGCCATCGTAGCGAGGGGAAATCTCCTCAACCCGCGGCGCAGCGAGGTAGGGCTGCCCGAGAAGCCTTGAGCTCGGGCGTCCGGTTCAAATGAGGGAACACATGAATCGACGCAAATCCACCAAGCGACCTCCTCCGGAAGGTTTTCTTCGCGCCGTCAAGCTCCTGCGCGATCGCGTCCTCGACCCGGACGCATATCCCTACAGCATCCCGGCCCTTCGCTCGCTCGATACCCTCGAGTTTCACCCCAGGGTGACGTTCTTCGTGGGGGAGAACGGCTCGGGCAAGTCCACAATCCTCGAAGCCGTGGCGGTGCTGCTCGGGTTCAACGCGGAAGGAGGCACGAGGAACTTCAGCTTCGCCACGCGCCACTCCGAGTCCGCGCTCCATCAAGCGTTCCGGCCGGTTCGCAACGCGCGGCGCGAGCGGGCCGGTTTTTTCCTCCGCGCCGAGAGCATCTACAATGTCGCCACCTATATCGAGGACCTGGGTATTCAACAGTGGTACGGCGGCCGCTCGCTCCACGAGCGATCCCACGGTGAAGCGTTCCTGACGCTCGTCGAGGAGAAGTTTCTCCCCGAGGGTCTGTACCTCCTCGACGAACCCGAAGCCGCGCTCTCTCCGTCGAGGCAGCTTCGCTTCCTGGGGCACCTCCACGTGCTCGCCCAGGCAGGCGCTCAATTCATCATCGCGACGCATTCACCGATTCTGCTCGCCTACCCCCATGCGCTCCTTTATGAGCTCTCGGAGAACGGCATCGCCGCGGTCCAGTACGAGGACACGGAGCATTACCGCCTCACCCGGGACTTTTTGTTGCATCGTGATCGCTTTTTTCGAGCATTGTTCAAAGAAGACACCGAAGAAAGTTAACAATACTCCTCGAGGAACGCGAGCAGCGCGTCGACGTCGACCGGCTTGCTCAAGAACCCGTTCGGGCAGAGCGCGCGGACGCGATTGCTGTTCGCTCCGGCCGTCAGGACGACGACGGGAATCCTCGAAAGCGCCGGATGCTGGCGTTGCTCCGCGAGGAACCCGAAACCATCCATGATGGGCATCATCATGTCGAGCAAAATGACGCAGGGCGCCTCGTTCTCCGCGAGATACGAGAGCGCCGCGCGCCCATTACAAGCCGTCACCACGTGATACCCCTCGTCCACGAGGAGCGTCTCCAGGGCCTCGACATTCTGTTGGTCGTCGAACACGCAATCCTCCTCGACGGCGGGCTGCCCTGCGGGTCAATCCGATTCCACCGGAACGCGCGGCAGCGTCACGCGGAAGGTCGACCCTGCTCCAGGCTTGCTCTCGAGGTCGAGCGTGCCACGGAACGCGTCCACGATCTTGCGCACGATCCAGAGCCCAAGGCCGAACCCGCCGCGGTGGTGCTCCGTCGGGGAGAGCTGGACGAATCGATCGAAGATCCGGCCCTGATCCTGCGGTGCGATCCCGGGGCCATGGTCGCGCACCGACACGACGGCATGCCCGTCCTCTTCGGTCACGGTGACTTCGATCGGCGCTCCAGGCGCATACTTGATTGCATTCGAAAGGATGTTCACCAGCACCTGCTCGACCCGCAGCCGGTCCCAGATGCCCGTGATCGGCGCGTCGGCGCGCAGCGAGAGCGTGCAGCCTGCCTTGTCCAGGTTCTCGGAGAAACGCTCGGCGGTCATTCGTGCGATGTCGGAGAGGTCCACCTCCTCGGGCGTGAGCGCGAGCTGACCGGACAAGGCGCGCGAGAAGTCGAGGAGATAATTCACGAGTTTCTCCAGCCTGCCGCACTCCGCCTTGGCCTTCATCAGCCGCTCGGCGAGCTGCCCCGCCGAGCATGTCCCTTTCGCGCCGGCCCGCAGCAGGCTCTCGATATAGAGCTGCAGCGAGGTGAGCGGCGTCTTCAGCTCGTGGGAGGCGACCGAGATGAAGTCTTCTCGCATTCGCAGCGCCTCCTCGAGTTGCGCCGTGCGCTGGCGGACGCGCTCCTCGAGCTCCTCGTTGAGCTGGCGAAGCTCCTCTTTGGCGAGCTTGAGCGACGAGCTCTCGATGAGCTCCCATTGGTCGGCGCGTCGGGTGAGCGCGAACTGATGGCTCCGCACGACGCCGATGACGCTGTCGGAGTTGCATCGGCCGAGGGAGTAAGCGCAGAGGCCGACGATCTGGTGCCCCCGAAACGCCCCGGTCAGCTTCGCCTCGTAGTCGGCGAAGCTCTTCCAGTCGCATACTTCGAGAAAGGACGTGTTTCCGCTCGCCCGCAGCCCCGAATAGCCATTCCGGAGCGCGATGTCTTGCCGCTCGATCCACATCTTATGGAGGGTCTC
Source organism: Polyangium jinanense (assembly GCF_028435265.1). Classification (GTDB taxonomy): domain Bacteria; phylum Myxococcota_A; class Polyangia; order Polyangiales; family Polyangiaceae; genus Polyangium; species Polyangium jinanense. The sequence goes on from NZ_JAGTJK010000067.1 coordinate 45,619, forward strand.
GGTTTTGAGCCCCCCGGTCTTCAGGTACCAGTCGCGATAATCGATGATCTCGAGCTGACCACTGCGCTCGAGCGCGTCGATGTTGGGCACGGCCGCCCTGAGCAGGTCGCGCGCCTGGTAGGCGCGGAGCGGATCGGCCGTGACCCAGACACACTGCGCGTTCCCACGGATGCCCGCGAGGAAATAGGGAACGAGCGCGTCGGCGAGATCCCGCTGTGAATCATAGAACTGGCAAAAATGCGTGCCCCAAGGGAGAACACCGATTGCCGGGATACCGCTGTCAACGCCCGCTGCTACCATGATCCAATACTCCCCCTGCGTTCTGGCTGGCGATGCGAGAAGGAGGATGCAAGCGAAGGCCGCGCGATTTTCATTTCGATGCTGGCGATCGTGCTCGACGCCGCAGTGCGAGGCCGCGAGCCCGATAAGGTCGAGGCCGACCAGCGCGACCCGGATGAGCTACATCGTATCGCCGCGCAGGAACTTCCTCGGAATGCGAAGATCGACCCCTCAAGGCTCGTAGACCAGGACGCTCTGGCGCTGTGCAATGACAACGACGCGGTCGTCGCTGGAGAGCTCGACCCCGTCGAGATGCACGCCCGGCGGCAGCGTCCACGTCTGGCGAGGCGCGCTCGTCGCCTTGTCGACGACCAGCAGGCGGAACGCGCCGGGATTGCCCTTTTCACGGAGGGTGAGGACATCGATCGCGCGCCCCCCGCGCATTGCCTCGAGCGAGTGCGGTACCGCGAGGCCGGCGGCTCCTGCAGGCAGCGTCCAGGATCCGTACGCATCGCTGGTCGCGCGGAGCGCGCGGAGCGTCTTCGGCACACCCCGACGCTCGTCGCGTTCCGGTGGCATTCGGAGTCCGGGACACGTGCCGCCGATCTTCGTTTCGCACAACGTGCGGCCCGACGCGACGTCGAGCACGGTCCACGTCCCGTATGCGCCGAGGCGCACCACGTCGTCCGAGAGCGCGGCGAGCACGGCCTTCCGTGTGGGCGGCGGCGCCGGGACGCGCGCCAAAAGGGCGCCAGCGACGTCGTACACGGCAATGTCGGCGTCGTGCAGCGCGAAGACACGGCGGGGACCGAGCGCGAGCGCCCACACGTTCTCGTTTGGCCCGGTCGCCCCCCACACCCGCTCGCCGCTCGGGACGCGCAGCCCTTGCAGCGCGATGCCCTGAATGACGACGGAGCCCTCATCGCGCGCAAAGGCGAGCGCACGCGCGCCATTGACGACGGGGAATGGCGCCCCGGCGCGCCCCTCCGCGAGATCCACCACGACACCCTTGCCGCTACCGATGCCGCTCTTGCCGAGACCGACGATGCCGAGCCAGCGTCCCGAAGGAGAGGCCGTCGCCGCGACCGACGCGAGGTCGGGCGGCAGGGGCACGCGTCCACGGTTGCGCCCGTCACGGTCGATCATCCTCAGCGTCTCCCTCTCGACGAGCAGGAAGCCGCCGCCCGGCCGAGCGGCGAGCACCGCGTGTTCCTCGCAGCCGAGTTCGGTGACCAGGACGCCGCGCGCGTCAAAGAGTTCGCAGGCCGCGCCCCGACGTAGCGCGACGACGCCGTCGTCGGTGACGGCGAGCGCGCCGACTTCGCCGCGGATGACGAAGGTCCGCGTGCCATCGGGACCGGCGACCACGACGGTCGAACGACCGTCGCCCGTGCAGGCGATACGCGCGCCGCTCGGCGAGGCCGCTGCTGGCGTCGCGCAGGACGTCTCCGCGATGCGCCTCGACTGTTGGACCTCACCGGCCCAGATCCCCTGCGGCGTACCGGCGAGCAGCCGGCCCGCCGCGTCGACGGCGAGCACCTGAGGGGCGTACGGGAGGGGTGTGGGTCGGATGAAACCGTCCTCGCGCACCTCGACGAGCGCCTCGCGATCGTCGTCGAACGCGAGCGCGCGTCCTTCCGGCGTCACCGCGACGCTCGTGGCATTGACGCCGTACCTCAGCGAGCCGAGACGGAGGCGCGCGCCGGGCGGCAAGGTGTCCGGATCGACGAAGCCGTCGTCCCCGCGTTCGTCAGCGCGACGGCTCACCGTCGCCGTCGCGCCGCCATTCGCGGACGGCGCGCGCGCAGCGGCCACGTCGGGCTCCGCCGGCGCGCTGCGCGAGGACGCGTTTTGCGAAGGCGCCCCGCCGCACGCGGTCACCAGGGAGAGGACGCCCGCATATCCGGTTCGAATCACGACGCATCCTACGCAGCGCGTATGATGGCGCGTAAGAAAAACAAACCAGCCTGCGAGTCATGGCGCCCGGAATCTGCGGCGGAGGCGGAGGCGGAGGCGGAGGCGGAGGCGCGTGCGGAGGCGCGTGCGGAGGCGCGTGCGGAGGCGCGTACGCGCAGTCGGAGGCGCAAACGCAATCGCATCACCCGAGCGCGAGCGTCTTCAAGTGCTCCCGGGCGAGCTGCAGGCGGGCATAGGCGGTCTTCGTTTGGATGCCGAGGGATTCGGGAGAGAGAAGGAAACGACGCAGGAAATCGCGGTGTTCGAGGTAAATGCGCCCGAGGAGGGCGCGCTCCGGGGGCGCGCGCACGGGCGGCCTGGATCATGGCGCGCCGTCGTCGCCGCAGTGTAGAATCACGCATTCCTTGCGTTCGGACTCTCTCATCCGGCTGCACAGCAGGCCGATATCCGTATCCCTGTCGACCACGTCGCCTTCGTGCGGCTCGATCGAGCCGGGCTTGTACTCGACATTTTCGAGCGCCACCCACCTCCCGCTGAACTCATTCGAGCGGCACAGCTCTGCCCATTTCGTGCGCGTACTGTGTTGGTTTCGCATGGCAAGGAAACCTTACCGGGCTTTGCATTCCGAGGTCAATCTCGCTGGCAGTCGAGATACTGCTGCTCGCAGCAGGATTGTCACGGCCGCGATGTATGGTGCTGTGCATTCCCGACGCAGGACACGCCGATGGCGCTGTGTGTACAGTACATTCCAGAGGAACCTTAAAAAGCGCCCGCGGACCTAACCCCACGAGCCGTCCGGCAGGCGGCGGAGGCGGAGCGCGCGGGCGATTTCCAGCATCGAGCGGCCTTCGATTTCGTAGGCCATTGGAATGGGCGGGCCGCCTGTGGAGGGGACGGCCCGCCCTACCGGTTCAGGATGCGCGGCGGTAGACGAGGCGGGTGAGGGTGGCGATGACGTGGTCCATTCGGTCGAGGACCTTTGCATCGACGGTGCCGATATAGCGCATAGCCTGGGCGACCTGGACGCAGGCCAGCACCTCCCTTGCCGACCCGAGTGCGGAGGAGTAGCGCTGTCGCTTGTTTCCGGCGTGGTTGCCCATGCCTTCTGCCGCGTTCAACGCGACGCTATGCATGGCCCTGCGCATTTGCCGCGCCAGATCCGAATCCTTTCGCTCAATCCGTTCTGCAATGCTTGCCGCGTCCCCCGCCATGACCAAAACGACTTCGTAGATCCTCAGCATGATGATTCCTCCGCCCGACGGCCCAATCGCCGGGACCCCCGTCCCACACCGTCGCGCGCAGGCCTCTTCAAGGCTGCGCAGCACCGCGCGGACCCGCCCGCAGCGCGAAGCGCGAGGACGGGGAGCACGGCTTGGCCTTGAAGAGGCCGAGCA
>NZ_JAGTJK010000068.1:0-48546 GCF_028435265.1 Polyangium jinanense
CGAGTCCAGCGCTTGCGCTGGTCCGGGGTGAAGGGGGCGGACAGCCCCCTTCTGGGGTGCGGGGCAAAGCCCCGCGCATCCCTGTGGAACACCCTCTCAGAACCGGACGCCGCCGTGCGCAGAGGCCGCGTCGATGCACGACTGGAGGGCGTTCCGATCGGCGTCGCACAGGTCGTTGTTGTTCTGCACCGTCGAGAATTGGGCCTCCTTTTCGTCGCACGTGCCCTTCTCCTCGACGCAGAGTGTGTAGGTCGTCCAGGCGTCGCCGCAATCGTAGGCGTCCGCCACGTCTTCCTGCGTCGCGAGTTGCTCGCACGTCTGGACTTCTCTCTCGTCGCTGCAGTGCTCGCACTCGCAGATGATGTCGCAGACGGCCTGCGCCCGGGAACACCCGGACGAAGCGGCGGCGAGGCCCAGAAGGAGGCCGGCATTCACGAGGATCGTTCGAATCATGCTCCTACCTCCTCAGTCACAGCGTGAATACGCGCTTTGCTCGGCTTCGCACGTGTCCGCGTCGGCCCCGCGGACGCCGAAGGACTTTCCCGTGCATTGGCCATTGCTGCAAACGGTGCCGCCGTTGCAGTCGGCGTTCGACATGCACATCTCCCCGGTGGACTGGCTCGAACACTCCAGCAAGGGATCCGTGCAGGCGACGATCGTGTCGAACTCCTCGCCGCAGCCGATTCCGTACGCGGTGTCGCGTTGCCCCTCGTACGTCGCGATGCAGGCGTCGATGTCGGCCTCGTTACCGCCGTAACACGCCTCCTGCCGCTCGCATATCCCCGCGATGTCGGGCGCGCACCCCGTCGCGAAGGCCACGACGAGGCCAAGACCCGCGAAAAGCAAGTTTTTTTGTACCATTCTTGGCTCCTTCGTCGAGTATAGACGTTTCGAAGCCAAAGGAACGCAATTTCCGTCGGGGAGGGCACAGTCCCAACGATGGAAACTCGAATGACCACCCCCCCTATCGAAAACTGGACACTCGAGTGACCATTTTGGCGAGCGCTCACTCAGAACGCGACGGGCCCATGAGGCGGGCGGCATTCACGAGAATCGTTTGAATCATGCTCCTACCTCCTCAGTCGCAGCGTGAATATGCGGTCTGCTCGACTGCGCACGTGTCCACCTGGCTCGCGGGGATGCCGTAGGACTCCCCCATGCATTGCCCATTGCTGCAAAGGTCGTCTCCACTGCAATCGGCGTTCGAGTTGCACGGCTCCCCCGTGGGCTGGATCGAGCACGAAAGCAGGGGCTTGGTACAATGGACCAACGTGTCGAACTCCTCGCCGCAGCCGATTCCGTACGCGGTGTCGCGTTGGCCCTCGTACGACGCGATGCAGGCGTCGATGTCGGCGTCATTGCCGCCGATACACGCCTCCTGCGCCTCGCATAGCCCCTCGACGTCGGACCCACACCCCGTCGCGAGGACCACGACGAGGCCAAGACCCGCAAAAAGCAAGCTTCGTTGTCCCATTCTTGGCTCCTTCGGCGAGTAAGACGGATCGAGGCAGAGCGTCGCAACGCCGACGCGGGCACTGCCGTACCGGGATCTCCGTCAGCGCGAACGCGGCACGCGGACGAGCTTGTCGAGCAACCGATCGAGCACCAGATCCGGCGCGTCGCACAGGCCCACGTGCACCTCCGAGGTCTGGATCATCGTGCTGCGCGTGGCGACGAGCCACGAAAAACGCTCTTTCCGCGAGAGGAGCCCGATCGGCCCGGCGTCGGGCCCGCCCTCGCAGACGCGCGGGATCGCCGCGAGGTGGCGGCGCACGGATTCGAGATCCACGTCCGGCGCAAGCGCGAGGAGCCGCGCCTCGTCGAGCTCGATCCGCGCGCCGAGGTAATCGTGCGCAGAGCAATGAAGAAGGACCCCCGCATTCATGCATTCGCCCCGCTCGACGCGAGGGACGATACGCACGATGGCGTACTCAAACGAGCTCTTCGCGCGCACGCTCGGCCTCCGAGAGGATCAAGGGGAGCGCGGCGAGCCGCGCGGAGAGCCACGCGCCATAAGCCGCGCGGTGGGCGTCGGGGGAAGCGAATCCCATGTCGTCCGTGAGGAATTCGTCCGGGATCGCCTGCGCGATCCGCGTGACGAACGCCTCGGACCACGCGGCCCGGAGGTGCGCCGCGGCCTCGGCGAGCGCGGTCGCCCACGGCAAAAGGACGTGTTTTCGTACGAACGTGAACGGATCCTGGCTCTCGGTGAGCGGATCCGCGGGGCCCCAGCCGTGGTGGAAATACAGGGACGCGCCGTGATCGATGAGCCAGATCCCGCGGTGCCAGGTGAGGAGGTTCGGGTTTTTCGGAGTGCGGTCGACGTTCGTGACGAACGAGTCGAAGAGCACGACGCGGGAGGCATACGCGGGATCCGGCGTCGGGCCCGCGACGGGGTCGAAGGTGACGCTGCCGGGCAGGTAATCGAGCGCGAGGTTCAGGCCCACGCTCGCGTCGAGCAGGTCGCTGATCTCGCGGTGCGGCTCGGCGCGGCCGAGCGCGGAGTCGAGCGTGATGAGCACGAGCTCGGGGACGGAGAGCCCCGCGGCGCGCGCGAGCTCGCCCGCGACGAGCTCGGCAATGAGCGCCAAGGGCCCCTGGGCCGCGCCGCGAAGCTTGACGACGTAAAGCCCGTCGTCGTCGGCCTCGACGAGCGCGGGCACCGACCCTCCCTCGCGCAGCGGGGTGACGTACCGGACAGCGTTGACGGTGCGTAGCATGCGCGGCGCAGTCTAGAAGCCCCCCGCTGCAAGGCGAAGAAACTTTCAGTCCGCGGGCGGCACCCAGGTGTCGCCGCTCTCGCACTCTGCCTTCGCTGCGGCCTCGTCCGGGTACTTGTCGTCGCTCTTGTAGAACCAGTTCGTCTGCAGGTGGCCGTCGATGTTGCTCGACTGGCAGCCGCCCCAGGCGTCGGTCATGTCGCAGACCGCGCCCTCCTCGTAGGAGCCACTCTTCGTCGCGGCCTTGAGCGTCTCACAGACGCCCTCGAACGTGAGGAGCGAGGGGCCCTTGAAGTTGCGGATGTCGGTACACTGCGGCCGGTCGGGCCGGAGGTCACAGCGGGCCTGCCTCGTGCCGAGCGGCGCCTGATCGAGGAGGTCCCCACACGCGAGGGTACCGAGGATCGGGAGGAGAAATAGAAACGTGCGCATGGACTCCGATATCGCACATCGGCAAGCCCGCGGTCTAGCTCCGGTGCGCGGCGTCCTCCTCAAAGATTCGCTCGAGCTCCGCGCCATACTGCTTCGCCGACTCGACGAGCGCCTTCTCGTCGTGGCGATGGACGAACACCTTGCGGATCTGCGCCTCGTCGTATTCGGCGAACATGCGCACCGTCTCGCGCGCGTCGTCCGAGGGCAGGCCGAGCTCCTCGAGCGTGATCATGGCCGCCTCGAGGCTCCCGGCGAAGGTTTCCCGAATGATGTTCGTGACGCCCGCGCCGAGCAGCGCGTACGCATGTTGCCGATTGCGGGCGCGCGCGACGATCCTGAGGTGCGGGAAATGCGACTGCACGACGTGAAGGGTACGCATCGAGGCGTCCATGTCGTCGATCGCGAGCACGATGAGCCGCGCGCGCTCCGCGCCCGCCGCGCGGAGGAGATCCACGCGGGAAGCGTCGCCGTAATAGATTTCGTTTCCGTACCGGCGGACGAAATCGACGTGCGTGGGGCTCGCGTCGAGCGCGGTGAACGGGATGCGCTTGAGCCGCAGGATGCGGCCGACGATCTGCCCGAACCGGCCGAACCCCGCGATGATGACGCTGCTGCCCTCGTCGTAAATCTTGTCGAAGGAGCGGCGATCCGCGGCAGCGAGGCGCTTCGTGATGCCGTCGCGGGCGAGGAAGAGGAGCGGCGTCACGGCCATGGAGAGGGTGACGACGACGATGAGTAGCTCCACGGTCTCGGGCTTCATGACCTTGGCGCCGCGGGCCACGCCGAAGATGACGAACGCAAATTCGCCGCCCTGCGAGATCGACACGCCGAGGCTCGCCGCCGAGCGCCGGCTGAGCTTCGCCGCGACGCCGAGCCCGTAGAGGACGGCCATCTTCACGAGCACGAGCCCGACGACGAGGCCAATCACGAGAAGCGGGCGGTCTTTGATCAGGCGCAGGTTCGCGGACATGCCGACGGCCATGAAAAACAGGCCGAGGAGCAGGCCCTTGAAGGGCTCGATGTCGGCTTCGAGCTCGTGCCGGTACTCCGAGTCGGCGAGCAGCACGCCGGCGATGAACGCGCCGAGCGCCATCGAGAGCCCGACGCTCGCCATGATGAGCGCGGTGCCGAGGACGACGAGGAGCGCGGTGGCGGTGGAGAGCTCGTGGCTCTGGGCCTCGGCGATGAAACGGAACGCCGGGCGCAGGAGGTAGCGGCCGGAGATGACGAGGCCCGCGATCACGGCCACGATGACGAGGCCGTGCGTGAGCGGACTGCCGGTCGAGGCCGAGGGCCCCGCGCCGAGCAGAGGGACGAGCGCGAGGACGGGAATGGCCGCGACGTCCTGGAAGAGCAGGATGCCGAACCCGGTGCGGCCGTGCGGCGCGCCGAGCTCGTTTTTCTCGCCGAGGATCTGCGTGGCGATGGCCGTCGAGGACATGGAGACGCCGACGCCAGCGACGACGGCCGCGGGGAAGGGCGCGCCGAGGGCGAGGCCGAGCAGCGTGATCGCCGCGGTCGTGACCCCGACCTGGGCGCCGCCGAGGCCAAACACGGTGCCCCGCATGCTCCAGAGGCGGCTCGGCTGGAGCTCGAGCCCGATGAGGAACAGGAGGAAGACGACGCCGAGCTCGGCGGTGTGGAGGATCTGGTCGACATCCTGGATCAGGCGCAGGCCCGAGGGGCCGATCAACGCGCCGGCGGCGAGGTAACCGAGCACGGTACCGAGGCCGATGCGCCGGAAGACGGAGACGGCCACGACGGCCGCGACGAGGAAGATGGCGGATTGTGTCAGCATTGCGCGGGAATCGAAGAGAGGAGATGAGCGTGACGGAAAAACTCTGCCGCGACCATCAGGGAAGCGCCCCGATCCCGACGATCGCCTGCGAGACCTCGGCCCATTTCGTCGACGACGGCTCGATCATGTCGAAATGGTCGCCGCCGTCGATCACCTTCAGCGTGATGTCCTTCTCGCCGGCCGCCTTCGCGGCGTCGAGGTAATGGGTGCTCATCACGAGGGGAACGATGGCGTCGTCGCTCCCGTGGACGAGGATCTGTCGTACGCCGATCGGCAAGAGAGCGCGCGGAGAAGCCTCGGCGTACCGCGCGGGGACCTCGGTCGGGCTGCCCCCGAGGAGGTTTGCCGCCGCGGTGCCGCAGACGCCGAGGTCGAGAGCTTCGGCGAGATCGAGGACGCCTGCGAGGGAGACGGCGCCAGCGACGGGGAGGGGATTCACGCCGCGGAGGGGATTTCCAGCGGCGAGGCGTGCCCGGGCGGCGACCCAGACGGCGAGCTGCCCGCCGGCGGAATGGCCAACCGTGAAGACCTTCGTCGTGTCGAGGTGGTGCGTCGGGGCGAGATCACGGAGCGTGTCCACGGCGAGGCCGACATCGGTGAGCGTGACCGGATACCCACCGCTGCCAAGGCGGCGGTATTCGACGTTCCAGGTGGCGAACCCTGCTTTGGTGAGTGATTCGCTCATGCCGTCCATGAGGTCCTTGCGATACCCATCGGCCCAGCAGCCGCCGTGAAGGATCACCATCACGGGGTGCGGGCCTTCGCCTTGCGGGACACGCAGCTCCCCGAATTGAGAGGGATCAGGGCCGTACGCGTGGCGCAAGGGCCCGGTCGGCGCGCCGCCGCCAGACGAGGACGCAGGCTCCGGGGATTTGCCGGTCTCGGGGCCGGCGCAGGCGGCGAGCAGCGCAAGGGAAACCACGAGGCCGAGGCGGCGGAGGGGAGCGTGGCGATCGGCGCGCGGGCGCATCGTGCCCCTTGTATCAGAACGGCTGAGCATTGGTCTCATGTTGACGCCGCTGCGCTGGGGCGTTGCCCCAGGCCCCAGCAGGGGCTGTCCGCCCCTGCACCCGGACCAGCCAGGGGCTGGACCCGGGGTCGATGAACTGCGCGGTGCGCAGTTCATCGCAGCTTTCACCCCCTCTACGCCGCGCGGGCAGGTCCCGCGACCTCCGTCATCGGTCTTCGACCCCGTTCCCGCAGGCCCCGGGGCTTCCCGGATCGGTGTGGGAACCCGTTCGCGCAGATCCCGGGGCTTCCCGGATCGATGGTGCGCTCCGTTCGCGAAGGTCCCGGGACCTCCCGGATCGATGTTGCGCTCCGTGCGCGAAGGTCCCGGGACCTCCCGGTCGATGTTGCGCTCCGTTCGCGAAGGTCCCGAGCTGTGTCGGGTCGACGCCGCCGCGCTGGGGCGTTGCCCCAGGCCCCAGCAGGGGCTGTCCGCCCCTGCACCCGGACCAGCCAGGGGCTGGACCCAGGACGATGAACTGCGCGATGCGCAGTTCATCGCACAGGCCCGGTCGAGACTGGCGACGATCTCGCCAATCAAGACAGCAGTGCTGACGTCTCGACGGGCGACACGGTTCAACGGGCCCGTTGGAAGAACTGCGCGGAGCGCAGTTCTTCCACCCTCGGTCCAGGCCGTGCCTGGTCCGGGTCGAGGGGCGGACAGCCCCCGCGGGGTCCGGGGCGGCGCCCCGGCGAAGCGCTCCTCGATGGGCGTGCAGCTCAGGGCAGGGGACAGAGCGTCGTTTCTTCGTCGGGACGCGCGTCCCGGACCACATTTCCCGCGGCGTCGAGGATCCGCAGCGGCCCCTCGGGGCCCCGCTCCGCGATTCGACGATTTTCAGCGTCGAAGACGATCGTGCGTTGCCCGCGGCGCTCTTTCAGGTTCCCGTTCGTGCAATAGAAAAATTCTTTTGCGTCGAGGCCCTGCTCGTCGAAGACCAGCGCCGAGCGGACCGCGCCTTTGCCGTCGATGCGGCGCACCCATCGCCCGACGCCCCGGCCGCGCTCGTACCGGCCGGAGAGCTCGATCCATCGGTCGCCGTCGCGCTCCCACGTGACCGACGGGCCGTCGAGGTGCAGGTCCTTGATGCGGAAGCTGTCGCAATGCGTGGGATCCTTGCAGACGCGGAAGTCACCGTTCGCCCAGCCCCCCTCGTATTGCCCCGACCAACGCAGGGCCCCGGTCGCCGCGTCCTTCACCGTCCAGTCCCCGATCATACCGCCGTTCTTGCAAGCGCCCGAGACCCGGTCCCCAAAGGCGACGCGCTCGCAATGGCCGTCGGATACGCGGTTGCAGAGGTTTTCCTGGCCGACCACGTGCGCGGGCAAGAGCGTGGTGTCCACTTGCGGCGGCGAAGGCGTCACGGCCGCGCATTCGCGGGGGAAAACCCGGGTGATCGGGCCGATGAGCATGTTCCCCTCGAACAAGAAGAGGGCGACGATCAAGACGGCCGTGACGAGGCGCAACACGAGGCGGATGCGGGGGTCGTCTTTTTTCATCGCATCAATGCATCCCGGCAGAGCCTGTCGACACGGGCGAGCAGGGTGGGGAGCCGGTGCGGGCCGTGCATCGATCGGATCCACGCCGCCGCCTCGTCCGGCGTCGCGCCCGCGGCCGTGACGTGGAGCGGTTTTTCACTCTTGCCACGCTTTACCTGGGCGGCCGGCGCGTCGCCGTGGAACGCGGTCTTCGCCACGCCGACGACCACGACCCGCCCACCGAACGCCTCGAAGAGCCGCGCCCCGAGCCCCGGCCGCCCGTCGGCCGAGAGCCACACGTAGCCGTCCACGACGACGACCTCGGGCAGCGGGTCGACCTTTCCCAGCAAGCCGAGGAGCGGGGGGAGCTCGCGCCGGTAGAAGGCGCCGGGTTCGTAGGGCGCGACTTCGTCGATGCGGGCGGTGAGCTCCTTCGCGGCGGCCGCGTCGTCCCAGCGGTGAAAGAGCAGGCCGGCGGCGACGGCGAAGGTGTCGTCGGGAGCGTAGGCGACGTCGACGCAGGCGAGCATGGTGCCGAAGGGTAGCTCGGTTTTCAGGGCCGCGGGGCGGATCCTCGGCCCTTCAATGCCGGATCCACCATCGCCGGCCGGCGCGCTCGGCGTCCTTGCGGTACGTCACCTTCGCGGCCGGCCGCGCGTTCTGGATACGCGCCTCCGCCTCGTCCCCGGAGATGCCTTGCGCGACGAGGATCGCGAACATCATCGACGGGGCGCGCGACATGCCGAACTTGCAATGGACGAGCGCCTTCGCTCTCGGCCACCGCAGCGCCCCGAGGACGAAATCGATTCCCTGGAAGAACCACTCGTCGGGCTTGGGTTTTCCGTCGTCGAGCGCTGGGGCGTGCTTGTAGACGATGCCGGTCCCCACGTAGAGCGCCTTCGCCGACTCTCCCCCCCTGCAATCGAGCACGTGGCTGACCCCGTCGGCGACGAGCGCCGAGACCTGGTCTTGCTTGGCGACGGCGCTGCCGACCGCAAGGGAGCTCGTGACCCACTGGTAATCGCGGAGAACCATGCCGGCCGGCAGTTTACCAGCCTCGTGCCCCGCAGGTAAGTTTGCGTTGTGGTGCCGCTGCGAACTTGGCATCATGACGCGATGGGGAACCTACCGCCTGGGCCGCGCACCAGCATCACGAGCCTCGTTCGATACATGCGGGATCCCATCGGCTGCATGAAGCCGATCACGCAGAAATACGGCGGAACGTTCACCTTCCCGGGCGATCCCCCGCTCGTCATGACCGGCGATCCCGCGGGCATCAAGGCCGTCTACACGGCCGATCCGGACACGTTCGAGCCCCTCAACCAGGACCTCGGCGTCTTCGTCGGCCCCCGCTCGCTCATCCTCGCAAGCGGGACCAACCACAGGCGAGCGCGCAAGCTCATGATGCCCCCGTTCCACGGAGCCCGCATGCGCGCCTATGGCGAGCAGATGGTGCGGCTCACCGAGGAGCGCGCCGCGGGCTTCCAGATCGGACAAACCGTCACGATGTCCGACGTCCTGCAGGAGCTCTCGCTCGACGTCATCCTGCAGGTCGTCTTCGGCGTCACCGAGCGCGCCGGCATGCAGGCGCTGGCCAAGCTCCTGCTCGAAATTACCAATGGCATCTCGCCGCTCCTCGCCCTCTTCCCCGCGCTGCGCCGCGAATTCGGGGGCATCGGCCCCTACGCACGCTTCATCGAGCGCCGCCGCCGCCTTCACGCCGCGCTCGACGAGCTCATCGCGAAAGGCCGCGCCACGGGGCCACGCGAGGACATCCTGAGCCTCTTGCTCGCTGCGCGCACCGAGGACGGGCAGCCGATGGACGACGACGAAATCCGCGATCAGCTCATTCTCCTGGTGTTCGCCGGGCACGAGACGACGGCGATCGCCATCGCCTGGGCCCTCTACGCGCTCCACCGGCCCGAAAACGCCGCCGTGCTCGGGCGCCTCCGCGACGAGCTTTCGTCCCTCGGGCCCGCTCCCGAACCGGAAAACCTCGGAAAACTCCCGTATCTCGAGGCCGTGTGCAACGAGACGCTCCGCCGCTACCCGCTCGCGCCCGCGCCCGCGCCCCGCAAGCTCCTCCGGCCCCTGGATGTCGGCGGCTACAACCTGCCGGCCGGCACGGGCGTGGTCGCGGCGATCTCGGTCGCCCATTTCCGCGAAGACGTTTATCCCGATCCGCAGCGGTTTTCGCCCGAGCGATTCCTCGACCGCCAATACTCGCCGTTCGAATTCCTGCCGTACGGCGGCGGCGCGCGGCGCTGCCTGGGCGCGGCCATGGCGGGTTACGAGATGAAGCTCGTGCTCGGGACGCTGCTCCGGCGTCACAAATTGCGGCTCGCGTCGCTCAAACCCGATAACGGCGCCGTGCGCGCCGCCAATGCGGGACCGAGGCACGGCGTGCGGATGATTGTCGAGGAGCGCCTTTCCTGAACATGCTCCGAGCTTGACGCCCGAAGACGCTTGGTGCTCCCATGTGTCCATGCGTACTTCTCTTCGATGGATTGGCTTGCTCGGGATGGGTGTTCTGTGGGCCTCCGGCTGCGGCGGCGGCGGCGGGAGCGGGGGGAGCGGCGGAACCGCTGGGGAGGGCGGGAGCGGCGGCGTCGGCGGAACCGGCGGCGGGGGCGGTGCCTTCGATGGCGTGGTCCTCGAGCTGACGGATACCTACCGGACCGAAAATGGGGAGGTCACGAAGATCCGGGATCTCGGGATCTACACGTCGGTCGAGGCGCGGATCCTCCTGGACGGCGCATCCCAAACGTTCCCCGGCGCGCTCTCGGCGGATGGAAAACGATTCGAGATCCCCGGGGTGCCCGAGGGCCCGTACTGGCTCGCATTCACGGTCCCGCCTCCCGCGGGCTCGATGAACGGCTGGCCCCGGCTCGAGCTCTTCCGGCTCGAGGCCCGGACCGTCGACATCGGCCGCATCTTCGCGGGGCGCCCCGATGTCGTGGGCGGCCAGCAGGAGTTCGACGCCGCGATCACGGCGGACGGGCTCGCGAACTGGCAGCAGGACACCCACGTGGATGGGCTCGAGTTTTATTCGTACAACGCCGACGCCGACGCGCTCATCAGCCCCGACGCGTCCGTGCCTGGAATGCCGGGCGAGGGCGGGACGGCCTTTTCGAATTACGCGTTCCCGTGGCTCATCTCCGCGTACCCGGCGAGCCGCGATGGCGACGTGCGGCCGCTCGTCGACGCCACGAAGGGCGACATCCTCCAGGTCACGCACCTCGTGGACAGCCTCGTGCCCAATGCCGCGAATTACGACATTCCCTGGTCCACCGCGCATGTCCTCTCGGCCCGCGCCTCCTTCTCGACGAGCTCCGTCACCATGAAGGACGGACAGCCCGCGTCGATCACGGGCACCTTCCAGCCGCTCGCGCAATCCACGTTCGACATCGATTACAAGGGAAACGCGTTCCTCGCGGAGCTCGAGCAAAACGGCCCGGCGACGCCGCAGTCCGCCTCCGTCTCGCTGGGGATCCACCAGGAGCCGGGCGGGGACATCGCCATCTATGGCAACATCCCGGAGCTCGTCTCGATGCTCGTGACGAGCCAGGAGGTCCCCGTGGATCCGGCCTGCTTCCCCAGCGGCGGCGGCGGCACGTGCGACCCCGTCGCCTGCCCGAATGGCTGCAACCTCACGACGAAGCTCGCCATGCCGGGCGATTATGCGGGGACGTTCTCGTACGGCAATCCCTACACGCACGGCACACCGCATGCGAGAATGACGTTCAACTTCAACTCGCGGGTGCAGCACCCGATCGAGGGCACGACGGAGCGGCTGAACGGCTACTTCGTCCTCAGCAGGCCGCTCTCCGATGCGGTCGACAAACCGTTCACACCGCTCTTCGGCCTGCCCCGCAACGTGAAGCTCGACGGGAAGACCCTGCCCGTCGCTCAGCCGACGACCGCGATCGGCATGACGCCCACCGTCACGTGGGATCCGCCGGCGACCGGGACCCCGCACCATTACAGGGTCGTGGTCGTCTTGCTCGACGACGTCACGAACCCCATGGGGTACCTCTCCCCGCGGACGAGCGTTCTCGTGGCCAAGACGACGGAGACGTCCTTCGTGATCCCGGCGGGCGTGCTCCAGGCCGGCCGGTACTATCACGTCCAAGTCTCCGCGCTCGTCGGCGATCCCTTCGAAAAACCCTTCCAGCCCTCGGCCGGGACGCTCGCGGTCGCGCAGACGTACACGGGCATCTTCACGCCCTGAGCGGGTTCGCCCTTCAGAACGGATCGAACGCGTCGTAATGGCGGACGCGTGCGATCTTTCCATCCCGCGTATCAAAGAAAAACGCGCACGCCGCGCGCATCGTCGCGCCCTGCGCGAGTGAGCCGAGCTGCATCGCGAGGACGCCCGTCCACTCGAGCTCCAGCACGGCCTGCGTCGCGTCGCCGAACGCGCGCAGCACCCGGTACCGCTGCTCCGCGAAGATCGTCTTGCCCCGCTCGACCCCCGCCCGCATCGCCGGAAGATCGCGCCGCGCGCCCGCGGCGAAGATCCGGTTCGGCAGCTCCTCCTCCTCGACGTCGTCGGTCACGAGCCCCTGGATGTCCCCGCCGGCCTGGACCGTCTTCACGAAGGCGAGGGCGAGATCCACGGCGGGCGAAACGTGCTGCGCTTCGTTCATGCGCACGACGTAGGGTCGAAGGGCAGGGCCATCCAGACCCGTGCCGCCGCGCCCTTCACTCCTTCGGCGCCTTCGGCCCCGCCGGCGCCTCCGGCCTTCGCGGGGGACGTGTCCGCCGCGGCAGTTTTCGTTCTTCCGACGGGATGTTCGCGTCACGGACGCGCTGCACCAGCGTGCGAAAGACACGCTCGAGGCCCACGGCGATCTCCGGCTTCTCCCCGCAGAGCGTGAGCGCGGTCGCCACGGATTCGAGCGTCGAGACGTACTCGCGCCGCGGCTCGGCGCGCAGCCGGCCGTAGATCGAGGGCTTCGTCGGCCGCAGGTTCATGCGGTTCAGCTTGTTCAACCAGGGATTGCGCCACCACAGGGTCTTCGCCTTCGACCACGTCCCGTCGAGCACGATGATCCCCTCGAGCTCCTTCGGATCGAGGGGCGCGCCGCGCCTCGTGGTGACGTCGCTCTGCGCTTCGCTGTCGGGGAAGAGGACCGCCCACTTGCGCGGGTCGACGTCCTCCTCGCCGAGCGCGTGCCCCAGGTTGCGCCAGCTCAGGCCTACGACGAGCTCGGCCTTCGGCAAGCTCGCGATCAGGATCTGCGCCGAGCCGAGCAGCGCGTCCTGCTCCTGCGGGTGCTGCAAGATGAGCACGCGGCGGTCCGTCGGGTACGAGACGATCCGATCACACACGCAGGCAACGGTCGGGCGGCGGCAGGTGTCACAGGCGGGGAGCACGGCGTCACGTTACCACGTCGAAGGGGCAGGGGATCGCCGTCAGCGCGTCTGGGCTTCGCACGCTGTGACCTCGGGGACGAACACCGAGAGCACCTCCCCGCAACGACAGGGCAGATAGACGCTCCCGACGAACGCGCTCAGGTTGCGCCGGGATTCGAGCTCCTCGCCGTCGGCCAGGTGCACGACGAGCGCGCGTTTCCGAAAGGTGACCGCGAGCCCGTCGGCCTCGTGCTTGCCGGCGAAGGAGCCGTGGTCGAAGGCGCCGAGCACCGTGAAGAGCCCGTCCTCGCGGAGCTTCGCGCGGGAGGGCGAGCGAAAGCCGCGCGAGACCTGGAGGACCGGATCGAGCTGCGGGACGTCGCCTTCGAGCGGAAGCCTTTCGAGCCGGGAAAGCTCCTGATTGCCGAACCAGTGAATGCCGCGCCGCCCGTAGAGCTGGAAGAAGTAGGGAATGTCGCCGCGGGCGAGCTGCTCCGTCTCCGCGTCGAGCAGCGGCGGCCATAACGACGACGCGTCCGAGCGGGCGCGGACGTATTCGTCGGTCCCGCGCAGGCAAACCCGAATGGGCATCTCCCCGAGCTCGGGCAGGCTCGCGAACACGTCGGCGATCTTGCGAGCGTGGCGCTCGAGGAAGATGAGCGTGCCGCGGTAGGCGCTCGCCATGGCAACCAGATCGGCCGGGTCGACGGGCTTACCGAGATACGGCAGCACGCGCCGAACGCCGGCGGCGTGACGGCAGATCGCGGCGTATTCGGGATCGGCGTCCGGCAAGAGCTTCGTCTCGGTCGGGAGCGACAGATCGGCGAGGATCATCTCGATGTCGAGCGGCGCGAACACCACCTTTCCCCGCGAATCGACGCCGAGCACGAGGTTTTCCCAGTGCAGGTCGGCGACCCCGAGAAAGCTCCAGAGCGCGAGCGAGCGGCCCACGATCCGCGCGAGCTCGCGCCTCTGCTCGGGCGAGGGTAGGGGCAGCGGCTCCAGCGTGACGGCCTCCACCTCGCCGCCGTCGCGGGCGCGTGGGGAGGAGAACTTCAGGTCGGGGAGAAAGCCGAACGCCTCGGCGCCGAGCCCGTCTCGCTCGGCGGTCTCGGAGAGGAAGCGCCGGAGCGGACTGTCCGCCGCGAGCAGGAGCCACTCCCAGAAGACCGTGCGGGGCTTCCAGATGCGGCCGCCCTTGCGGGTGACGCGGCGACCGAAGTTGTGGGCGTCGCCGAGGTGGGGGCGTGCGTCGGGCATCGGGGGGCGATTTTACACGGAAGTTGTTTGGCGGCACGACACCGGACGCGAGCGGCCGCCGTCAAGTGTTCCCTGAGGAAGGCGCGAATCCCGGGGGGAAAGGCCTTGCCGAGGCGCCTTACGGAGACCCTGTACCGCACGAGCGCTCTGTAGTAGAGCCCCGCCGCGATGAACCTCTCCAAGACGGTCTACTCCTCGTTCCTCCTCGCCACCATCGTCCTCGGCGCCGCTTGCGGCGGAGGCACGACCCCTGCTCCCGAGACGCCTGCGGATGCGCCGGCGGCCGCGCCCGCCCCGGCGCCCGCCCCGGAGCCCGCCCCCGCGGCCGCGCCCGCCCCGGCGGCCGACGCGGAGCCGAGCGCCAAGCCGGCCGCCGCCGAAGCCCCGAAGCCCGCGGCCGACGTCGTCGCGCCGCTCACCAAGCCGGCCTCGACGTATCAGATCGCTGGCAAGAGCCTGAGCGAGATCGAGCAACCGGATCTGCGCGAGGCCTTCAAGGCGAGCCCGTGGAAGACGGTCGACGGCACGAACAGCTACTTCGTCGAGGGCGTGTACGAGGCGCACACGTTCGAAGTCGCGAACGGCGCCAAGAAGGCGCGCGTGCGTCTGGTACGTCCCACGAAAAAGCCCGAAAAGTCGAACATCGCGAACCTCACGCCGCGCTCGCTCATCGACGGCGACGCGGCGAAGGAGCACGGGCTCGACGAGTTCAAGGGAGCCGCGATCGGCGTCATCGCGGACGAGCCGGCCGACGTGATCCTCGCGATCGCGCTGGAGAAGGGCACCGAGGCCGACGCCAAGAAGGCGCTCGCGACGGTGATCCCGCCCGCGGGCAAGGCGAAGAAGTAGCTCGCATCGCAGCAACGCCAGGAACCGTGCCCGCAGGGATACGGTCCGTGCTCCTCGTGTCGCGCTCGGTTCTCACCGTGTATTCGTCTGGCGGCACGCACTCGGAATGCGTCGTCGCAGAAGCGTGCCTCAGCCACCACAGCACGCCCTTCCGAGGGTATCGCGCACGACATCACGCGCGGTAGCTCGCTTCGCACCCTCTTCCTCGCTCGCCACCCACGCTTCGCAGACGCCGTGGGCACGTGGATTGCCTGGGCCAAGGCGCGAACGAGGAGCTTACCGTGAAAACGAGATTGTCGAAAAGGTGCTTTGGTCTCAGCGCTGCTCTCCTTCTTTGCGCCGCGCCCGCCGCCGCGCAGGATTCGGTGAGCGCGGACGCGGCCCAGGCGGGCAAGGTGCCGCCGAGCGACGTCAGGGTGGGCGGCTATGCGGGCGTGTTCTCGGCCTACGAGCGTGGCGCCACGGTGGGGATCCACGCGCAGTATCGGCTGGGGTTGTTCGAGGTCGGCGGGTTTGGCGAGGGAGGCACCGAGTTCATGAGCCAGTACGCCGGTTTCGGGGCGACGGCAGGGCTCGCGTGGCGCGCGCCCTTCGGCTTGCGCCTCACCGCGTGTGGCGCATTGGGGCTCCACGCCTATCAGAACGTGGGGGCGCGCATCTTGAGCCCCGATCCGGGGGCCGACGGGACCACGGCTTTCGCGGGTGCGCGCGTGGGCGCGAGTTATGTCTTCGGCCGCGGTCCGAATCACGTCGAGGTCGGGATGATGGGGCTCTATGAAGGGGATCTCGTTCGCACGACGGTGACCACGCATTACCAGGAAGTGGACTGGCTCGACGGCAATAGCCGTGAAGCGACGTCCACCCATACCGTCGGGACCGATCGATTCGGGGCGCTCGTCACCGTCGGCTGGACGCGCGACTTGCTTTGAACGTTTTCCGAGGTCAAGCGGCGTCTTGCTCCCAGGCGGCAGCGAGGGCGAGGATGCGCGCGTTTACGGAGACATTCTCGAGGAAGCTCCGACGCAGCTCGGGGTCCTCGATCTCCGTCGCGCGCGAAAGCAAGAGGTCGCGGGCCTCGAGCAGCACGGTCCGCGCGCGGGCGTGATTCCCCGTTGCGTGCAGCGCCTCGGCGTGGGTGAGGCGCAGGGCCATTTTCTGAGGTCCCCCCCCGCCGCACGCGTCGTGCTGCGCGGCCGCGTCCTCGATGAGGCGCAATGCCTCGTCCGTGCGCTGCTGCCCGAGGAGGACGGCCGCGAGCGTCGCCATCGCCGCGGAGTGCCAAAGTGGGGCGCCCGAGAGGATCTCGATGGCCACGCGCGCCTCTCGCTCCGCCGCGTCCAGCTCACCGGAGCGCAGGAGGATGGGGGCCAGCATCGCTCGGAGGAGGCCTAGCAGATAGAGGTTGCTGCGCGCGTACTCGGAGTCCCGGACGTTCTCTGCCAGCCGGCGTGCCTCGTCCAGAGCCCCGCGTTCCGCGAGCGTACAGGCGAGCAGGCACCTTCCCCAGACTGCATATACGGCGGGATCATCGTCGCCCCGAGGCAAGGCGCGCAGGTCCTCCTCCACGCGCGCGTACGCCCCGAGGTGCATGTACGACGCATCGATGCTCAAGCGGCCCCACGCCAGATGCCGCCGATCGCCGGCTTGCTCGTAGCTCTCCAGGCAGGCCTTGGCGGCCGTGAGGCTCGCCCAGAAATGACCCTCGTGGAGGAACTTCACGCTCCGCATTTCCTGCAGCTTGCCCCGGATCAAGGGATCGTTCTCCGCGATCCGGCTGCCCGTCTGCTCCATCCGCGCCATGCAGCGCTCGGCCAGGTCGCGCTTACCGAGCTGCATCAGGGCCTGATAGAGAAGCCCGAGAGCGTATACGAAATGCCTCGCGCTCTCCGGGCTCGGATCCACATCGAATTCGGCCAGCACGTCGTCGGAGACCGCGCTGGCCCCGTCGCGCAGCGTGGCGTTCATGACCTTGGATGCCTTTGCGGTGTACCAGAACGGCTCGCCTTTCGTCAGCCCGCGCAGGGCCTCGTCCATGTCCGGCAGGACGAGCGCCCAGTCCCCGATCCACCCGCGGACTTCGCCCCGGGCGAGCAAGAGTTCCGTACGCAGCTTCCCGGACGCGCCGCAGCCGACGCCACGCTCGGCGCAGGCAATCGCTCCGTGCAGGTCATTGGCCTGGAGCATCTGCCTCGCCGCCGCGAGATACCACGCCGCCGCGCGCTCTGGACTCTTTCCCCGCTCGAAATGCTCGGCCAGGCGCATCGCGTCTCCCTCGCCCCATTGCAGGAACCACTCCCCGGCGAGCCGATGCCCAAGCGTGCGGTCGGGCTCCGTCAGCATCGCATACGCGCCCTCCCGCAAAAGCGAATGCCGAAACGAATACTGCTCCTCACCAGGAAACCTGCTCGTCTCGCTGCGCTGCAACACCTCGCGTGTGGCCAGCATGTCGAGCCAATCGTGCGCGCCGAGCGCCTCGTCTCCACCGCCGAGGAGGTGCTCCACGCCGCCGCACCAGAACACCTCCCCGAATACGCTGGCCGCGCGCAGCACGCGCCTTGCGCCTGCTGGGAGGGCGGCGAGGCGCGCCTCGACCATCGCCAGCACGGTCTCCGGCAATTGCTCTCCATGCCCCTCGGCCACCGCCCGGATCAGCTCTTCCAGGAAAAACGGATGCCCCCCGGCGCGCTTGACGATCTGCGCAATCGTCCGAGGATCGACGGCGTCCCCGAGCGCGCTCCGAGCGAGCTCCTCGGCGGCCCGCGGGGTCAGCTCTCCCAGACGAATCTCGGACAACCCCCGCTCGGCCCATACCTTCGGGAAAACGTCGTGCACGTCGGGCCGACCGAACGCTGCCACGACGAGCGGCTTGCCTGCGAGATCCCGCAGCGCCGCGTCGACGAGTTTCACCGAGGGGAGATCGCCCCAGTGCAGATCCTCGAGGACGAGCAAGACCGGATGCGCGCCACACGCGGCGGCCATGAATTGCCGGAAGGAGGATTGAATCTGATCGGCCATGAGCCGCGCATCGAGGCGCGCGGCGCGAAGCCTTGCGCTGTCGGCATCGGGAAAGGACGTGCCCGTCATTTCGCCGAGAAACCCCGCCACGTGGCGCACCTCGGCCTCGGCCACATGGCGCGCGACCCGCTCGGTAAGCTTGCGCCTTCGCTCCTCGATGGGTTCGTGGCCGGCGACCGCGAACGCATAACGCAGGGCCGAGCCAACGAGGGAAAATGCCGACCCTTTGCTCATCGCATCTCCGCGCCCTATCCACACGTCGACCGCGGGATGATGCTGTAAGGCCGCGCGGACGAACTCCTGGCGAAGGCGTGATTTTCCGATTCCGGGCGGCCCAGTCACGAGCACCGCGCGCGCGACGCCCTCGCCGACGGATTCGTCGAGCAAGTCGAGGAGGGCGCGCAGCTCTCGTCCGCGCCCCACGAACGGGCTCGGTTTGCCGAGCAGCGTACGCGCCGCCGCGCTGACCTCCTCCTCGCGGTGGAGCTCGATCCCGCCCGGCCCACGCACCACCACGAGCCGCGCGTCGAAGAGCCCCGCGGTCACCTCGTCGACGAGCACCCAGCGCCCGGCCGCGCGCAGGAGCGCGGCGGCCCGATCGAGGACCTGTCCGACGGGCAAAGCCTCCGCGACCTCGCCGAGGCCGGTGGCCATCGCGATGGGCGCGTCCGGGACGCGCGGGCGCAGCCAGAGGGCGCACTGAGCGGCGCGCGCGGCAGCATCCGAGGCGCTCGTTGCATTCATGAAGACCACCAGCGTCGAGCCGTCCGCCAGCCATTCGATCCGTGCGCCAAACCGCTCGGCAGCCGATTCCAGAACCTCTTGGTACGCGCTCGTGTGCTCGGCGTCGACGTCTCCGGCCGGCGGGCCCACGGCGACGATACACAGCAATCGCTGCTCGCTCCTCGTCAGGGCCTCGGCGGGCGGCACCTCGGAGAGCCACGACCAAGCATCACGCGCATCGAGACAGGCGAGCGCCTCCGCGACCTCCCCCGCATCCGCGAGCCGATCGGCCGGATCCTTCGCGAGTATGCACGCGACCAGCGCTTCGAGTCGCACCGACACCTCGGGCCGGAGTTTTCGCAATGGCGGAGGATCTTCCAGCAAAACCTTCGCCAGGATGGCCATGACGTGTTCACCCTGGAATGCGGGCTGCCCGGTCAAGCACTCGAACAGCACAGCGCCGAGCGCGAATACATCGACACGCGCGTCGAGCGACGCCGAGCCACGCGCCTGCTCGGGCGCCATGTAGCTCGGCGTCCCGAGCACCACGCCCGTCCGCGTGAACCGTGGCGAAAGCGGCATGCGCGCGAGGCCAAAATCGAGCAATTTCACCCGACCCAACGCGCCATCCACGAGAAAGACATTGCTCGGCTTGATATCGCGGTGCACCACGCCACGCGCATGCGCCGTCGCGAGCGCCGAGGCCGCTGCGCTGATGACGGCGACGCTTTCCTCGACCGTGAGCCGCCCGCGCGCGAGCCTCTCTCCGAGGTCCTCGCCTGCAAGCCATTCCATCGCGAGGAAGGGCTCGCCCGCGCTGGTGACGCCGTGCGTGACGTACCGGACGATGCCCGGATGATCGAGCCCTGCGAGCACACGCGCCTCCATATCGAACCGCGCGATATCGTGGGGCTCCCGGTCATGGAGCACCTTGACGGCCACCGGCCCACCGGACAGGCGGTCGTGCGCCCGGAAGACCGAGCCCATTCCCCCCGAGCCGGTGACCCGCTCGATCACGAATCGATCGTCGATGACGTCCCCCGCCTGCATGCGCCCCTCGTGCGGAGGAACCTAAGGCGACGCGCGGGAGATGGCATACGAAGAGGCGCTTGCATTCCTTCGCAGTCCCAAAGCTAAGCGGCGTCCCGCTCCCAGGCCGCAGCCATGGCGAGGATGCGCGCGTTCTCGGGGATATTCTCGAGGTAGCTCCGGCAGAGCTCGGCGTCCTCGATCTTGGCCGCGCGCGACAGCAAAAGATCACGTGCTTCGAGCAGCACGGTCCGCGCGCGGGCGTGATGGCCCGTCGCATCGAGCGCCTCGGCGTGGGTGAGGCGCAGGGACATCTCATAGGGTCCGCTGCCGCCGCCGCCCGCGTCGCGCCGCGCGGCCACGTCCTCCGTGAGGCGTAGTGCCTCGTCCGCGCGCTGCTGCCGAAGGAGGATCGCCGCGAGCCTCGCCTCCGCCGCCGCGCGCCAGGGCGTGGTGCCCGAGAAAACCTCGGCAGCCGCGCGCGCCTCGCGCTCCGCCGCGTCGAGATCCCCGGAGCCCAGAAGGAGGGAGGCCAGCGTCGCTCGGGCGACGCCCAGCAAATAGGGATGGCTGCGCGCGTACTCGAAGTCGAAGAGGCCCAGGAGCTCTGTGCGCGCTTCCTCCAGGTTTCCCAGACCCACGAGCGCACAGGCCCAGATCCACTTCGCCCATACCCCATACGTGGTTGTCTCCTCGCCCCTCTGGAGCACGTTGCGCGCTTCCTGGTCCGCGCGCGCATACGCCCCGAGGCACAAGTAGCCCACGGCGACAAACAGGCGAGCCCAGAGCAGGTGCTGCCGTTCACCGGCCTCCTCGTAGCTCGCCAGGGCGGCTCTTGCTGCCCCCAGGGTTCCCCAGACATCCCCCTCGAAGTAAAGCGTCACGCTTCGAGCCTCGTACAGCCTGCCCCGAACCACGGGATCGTGCGCCGCAAGCGTGCTGCCGAGCTGCTCCATACGCGCCGCGCAGAGCTCGGCGAGGTCACGCCTGCCTTGCTGAATCAAAGTCTCCCACGCGAGACCGAGGGCATGCA
Source organism: Polyangium jinanense (assembly GCF_028435265.1). Lineage (GTDB taxonomy): Bacteria > Myxococcota_A > Polyangia > Polyangiales > Polyangiaceae > Polyangium > Polyangium jinanense. The sequence continues at coordinate 20,705 of NZ_JAGTJK010000068.1, forward strand.
TGATCGGCCGCGCGCTCTCCGGGTCCGGCTCCAGGTCGACGAGCGAAAGCACGTCTTCCCGGTGCACGCCGCCCCCTGCGAGCGCAGGCGCGCTCGCGAGCTTCCACGCCATGGCCGTGCTCCAGAGCGGCGTGCGCGGCGTGACCAAGCGCAGGCTCTCCTCCATGCCCAACGCAAACGAGACCCAGTCCCCTCGCCACCCGTACGCCTCGCTGCGGACGAACAAAAGCGATGCACGAAGCTCGCCCGAGGCGCCGCAGCCGAGGCCGCGCTCTGCGCAGGCAATGGCCGCACGCAGATCCATCCCCTGGAGCATCTGCCTCGCCGCCGCGAGATACCACTCCGCCGCGCGCTCCAGGCTCTTTCCGCGCTCGAAATGCTCGGCCAGGCGCAACGGGTCTCCCTCGCCACGTTGCACGAGCCACTCCGCCGCGAGCCGATGCCCAAGAGCGCGGTCGGGCTCCGTCAGCATCGCATGAGCGCCCTCCCGCAAGAGCGAATGCCTGAACGAATACTGCGTTTCGCCTGGAAACCTGCTCGTTTCGCTACGCTGCACGACTTCGCGCGCGGCCAGCGTGTCGAGCCAATCGTGCGCACCGAGCGCCTCGTCCCCGCCGCCGAGCAGGTGCTCCACGCCGCCGCACCAGAAGACATCTCCGAATACGCTGGCAGCTCGCAGCACGCGCCGCGCGCCTGCGGGGAGGGCGGCGAGGCGTGCCTCGACCATGGCCAGCACCGTCTCCGGCAATTGCTCTCCGCGGCCCTCGGCCACCGCTCGGATCAGCTCCTCCAGGAAAAATGGATGACCCGCGGCGCGCTTGACGATCTGCGCGATCGTCCGAGGTTCCGTCGTATTTCCGAGCGCACTTCGGGCAAGCTCCTCGGCGGCACGTGAGGTCAGCTCCCCGAGACGAATCTCGGACAACCCACGCTCGGCCCATACCTTCGGGAAAATGTCGTGCACCTCGGGACGGCTGAAGGCTGCAACGACCAGCGGCCCGAAAGCGAGATCCCGCAGCGCCGCGTCGACGAGCTTCACCGAGGGAAGATCGCCCCAGTGCAGATCCTCGAGGACGAGCAAGACCGGATGCGCGCCACACGCGGCGGCCATGAACTGCCGGAAGGCGTTTTGAATTTGATCGGCCATGAGCCGTGCATCGAGGCGCGCGGCGCGGAGCTTCGCGCTGCCTTCGTCGGGGAAGGGCGTGCCCGTCATTTCGCCGAGAAACCCCGCCACGTGGCGGACCTCGGCCTCGGCCACGTAGCGCGCGACCCGCTCGGTGAGCTTGCGCCTTCTTTCCTCGATCGGCTCGTGACCCCCCACCACGAACGCATGACGCAGCGCCGAGCCAACGAGGGAAAACGCTGCCCCTTTGCTCATCGCATCGCCGCGCCCGACCCACACCTCGACTGCTGGATGACGCTGTCCGACTTCGCGAACGAACTCCTGGCGAAGACGAGACTTTCCGATTCCGGGCGGCCCGGTCACGAGCACGGCGCGCGCAATGCTCTCGCCGATGGCTTCGTCGAGCAGGTCGAGCAGAATGCGCAGTTCGCGTCCGCGCCCCACGAACGGGCTCGGTTTGCCGAGCAGCGTGCGTGCCGCCCTGCTGATTTCCTCCTCGCGGTGGAGCTCGATCCCGCCCGGCCCACGCACCGCCACGAGGCGCGCGTCGAGCAGGCCCTCAGTCACCTCGTCCACGAGCACCCAGCGCCCCGCCGCGCGCAGGAGCGCGGCGGACCGATCGAGGACCTGTCCGACCGGGAGTCGCTCGTCGAGTTCGCCGAGGCCGGTGGCAATCGCGATGGGCGCGTCCGGGGCGCGCGGGCGCAGCCCGAGGGCACAACGCGCGGCGCGCGCCGCAGCATCGGAGGCACTCGCTGCATTCATGAAAACCGCCAGCATCGAGCCATCCGCCAGCCATTCGACACGTGCGCCAAATGGCTCCGCGGCCGATTCCAGCGCCTCTCGGCGCGCGCTCGTGTGCTCGGCGTCGATGTCTTCGGCCGGCGCGCCCACGGCGACGATACTCAGCAATCGCTGCTCGCTCCTCGTCAGGGCCTCGGCGGGCGGCACCTCGGAGAGCCACGACCCAGCATCACGCGCTTCGAGACAGGCAAGCCCCTCCGCGACCTCGCCCGCATCGACGAGCCGATCGGCCGGATCCTTTGCGAGCATACACGCGACCAGCGCTTCGAGCCGCACCGACACCTCGGGCCGAAGCTTTCGCACCGGCGGTGGATCCTCGAGCAGGACCTTCGCCAGGACGGCCATGACGTGCTCGCCTTGGAATGCGGGCTGCCCGGTCAAGCACTCGAACAGCACGGCGCCGAGCGCGAACACATCGACGCGTGCGTCGAGCGACGGCGCCCCACGCGCCTGCTCGGGCGCCATGTAGCTCGGCGTCCCCAGCACCACGCCCGTCCGCGTGAATCGTGGCGAAAGCGGCAAACGCGCGAGACCAAAATCGAGCAATTTCACCCGATCCAACGCGCCATCCACGAGAAAGACATTGCTCGGCTTGATATCGCGGTGCACCACGCCACGCGCATGCGCCGTCGCGAGGGCCGAGGCCGCCGCGCTGATGACGGCGACGCTTTCCTCGATCGTGAGCCTCCCGCGCGCGAGCCGTGCGCCGAGATCCTCGCCCGCGAGCCATTCCATAACGAGGAAGGGCTCGCCCGCGCTGGTGACGCCGTGCGTGACGTACCGGACGATGCCCGGATGATCGAGCCCTGCGAGCACATGCGCCTCCATATCGAAACGCGCGATATCGCGCGGCTCGCGGTCATGGAGTACCTTGACGGCCACGGGCCCGCCGGACCGGCGGTCGTGCGCTCGAAAAACCGAGCCCATTCCCCCCGAGCCGGCGACCCGCTCGATGACGAATCGATCGTCGATGACGTCCCCCGCCTGCATGCGTTCCCTGTGCGGAGAAACCTAAGGCGATACGCGGGGGACGGCATACGAGGAGGCGGTGGCAGGGAACTGCAGGAACGTGGCGACGACCTGGCTCGGATCACCAGCGCGGGCGCGGGGCGTTGCCCCGCACCCCAGCAGGGGGCTGTCCGCCCCCTGCACCCCGGACCAGGCACGGCCTGGACCGAGGGCCGAGAAACCGCGCGATGCGCGGTTTCTCGGACGGACCCGGGGCAAGACCACGAGCGCTGCGGTTTTGACTGGCAAGGTCGCCCGCTGGTCTTGCCACGACCTGTTCGATGAACTGCGCATCGCGCAGTTCATCGACCCCGGGTCCAGCGCTTGCGCAGGCCCCGGGTCCAGGGGTGGACAACCCCTGGTCGGGGTCCGGGGTGAAACCCCGGCGCTACGTTGCGACTCAGAATGCGCCTGCCACCCCGAACACCGTGTGACCGGGGCGCACGTCGATCACCGGCACGAGCGATTCCACCATGCTCGTGGCCCGTCGGGCCGTGTGCGGCTCCGGGGGCTCGTATGTCGAGAGGAAGGCTGCGTCGATGCCCACGCCGATCGCGGCGCCCACGTAGCTCATGGCCAGCATGTACTGAAAGTAAAAGCCGTCGCATTTCTCGAAGATGCACCCGACGGGCAGGGAGAGGCCGAGGGCCGTCCCCGTGATTCCGAGGTTCATCCCGAGCACCGCGAAGCCCCGGCCGACCCGCCCGTGTTTCCAGTGCACGATGGGCCCGCTCAGCACCATGCCGGTGAGCGCAGGCGGCCAGGCATACACGTGCACGCCGAAGAACACCGCCGGAACGGTCCCCACGCCGAGGGATGCGCCGGCGATCGTCAGCGTTTGCCAGCCGTACCAGACCTTGCGGGGCTGCTCGGCGGGCAAGACGACGTAGGAGGGCGGGGCCGCCTCCGCGGCGGAGGCAGATGTGGCGACGGCGAGAGCCGTCAGGATGGATGCCAGAAAGGGTCCCCGGATTCGCATGTCGCCTCACGAAAGAGCGTCTCCGGAGCAGGCGCGGATGTCAACGAGGAGCTGCTTCGCGCATCCGCTTGTGCTCTCGCTTCCGCCTCCATCCTTGACGCCCGAACGTGACCGACCGTACTCTGCCCAGAAACACGCTTCGCGCCATCGCGCCTGCGGAAGAGGGACCACGAAATGCAATTGCCCGACGTGAACGCATCGAGCGAGGGATACGAGAAGATCACCGACCATTTTCAAGGTGCGGTCGAGGGATGGTCCGACGCCGAGACCCTGACGGAGTCCCAGCGCGCGGCCATCGTCGAGGCGGGCGCAATCGTGGCGCAGGCTGCGGACGTGCTCGGCAGCGCCGTCGTCACGTGGCGGGCCGCGCAACGCGCCGCGACGAAGCTCCGGGCTCGTTATGGCATTCGTGACGCCATCCTCGACATGCGCATCATGGGCGTGAGCGACGCGATCCTGAATGGCCCCGCAATGCGGAGCCACGGGAACCCTCTTTACAAGCAGGTCTTTCAAGAGGGCACGGCCAGCGAGATCACCGAATCGAAGATCCGCGAGGAGCCGGATCTCGCGCAGCGAATCCTGGATCGACTCGACGGCCTCGACGACTTCCAGGGCAAGGCCGCAGCGCGTGCTTCCCTCCACCAGGCGATCAAAAAGAGCATGGCCGCCCGCGACGCGCTCGACCTCGCCGAGGCAGCGGAGAACCGGGCCGGCGACGCCGAGATCCAGGGGCGACTCGGCGTCCGGGCAGCGCTGGAGAAGGCCTACGGCACCCTGCGCGCAGCATTCCCAGGGCAACGCAGGCTCGTCGAGTCGTTCTTCCTCCGGCGCGAGCGCACCAAAAAGGGCCCCAAGGGGAGCGGCAGCGCAGGCGAAGAGGGCTAAGACAGCAAAAACTCGCCGCCAGAAGGCTCGACGTCGCCTTCGGCCCCCCCCAAACGGCGCCTCGAAGCCCCAGCCCGCTCCTCCGACCCCTCCAAACCTCCCCCCAACCCCCCGCCGCAGCATTCCTCCACCTCCAAACACGCGCAAGGGCATCCCCGCAAGCGTTCGGGCAGCTCCGAGCAGCGCGACGGCCCTCCTGGGCGTCGCTCGGGCATCCCCGACCCCCCGCACGACGGCTCCCGCGGGTGTTCGGACGTCTCCAAACGTCGCATCGAAGCCCCGGAGCGTGATTCGCGCACGCCCAAACGCGGCATCAGCCGGTCGAGGCGCGATTTGCCAGCATCACACGCCGCGCCGGGGCGCTGCCCCGGGCCCCGCGGGGGCTATTCGCCCCTCGACCCGAACCAGGGCAAGCCCTGGACCTTTGGGGAAGAACTGCGCGATGCGCAGTTCTTCCCACAGGCCGGTGGCAAGACCAGGGACCGCGTTGCCGGTCGAAGCCGTCTCGCTTGGCAAGGTCGCCCTTGGTCTTGCCTCGACCTGTTCGATGAACTGCGCATCGCGCAGTTCATCGACCCCGGGTCCAGCGCTTGCGCTGGTCCGGGTGCAGGGGCGGATAGCCCCTGCTGGGGTCTGGGGCAACGCCCCAGCGCGACGGCCTCGGCCTCGTTGACTGCCGTGCGAGGAGCGTGGTACGCGAACGCGGAAAATTCTGTTTTTCGTGGAGGGATCCGTGCTCGCCATCCGTAACCTCGGTAAGACCTACCCAAATGGCGTCCATGCGCTGAATGACGTCACCCTTGACATCCCGCGCGGCATGTTCGGCCTGCTCGGGCCGAATGGTGCTGGCAAATCGTCACTGATGCGCACGCTGGCGACGTTGCAGGAGGCCGACAGCGGCACGGCTACCCTGGAGGGTGTCGACGGCAAGAGCATCGATGTGCTGCGTGACAAGGACGCGGTGCGACGCCAGCTCGGCTACCTGCCGCAGGATTTTGGTGTTTATCCCAAGGTGAGCGCGGAGGACATGCTGGAGCATTTCGCCGTGCTCAAGGGGCTGACCCAGCGCAAGCAGCGCCGTGAGGTCGTGGATGGCCTGCTCCAGCAAGTGAACCTGTGGGACGTGCGTAAGCGCAAGCTCGGCACGTACTCGGGTGGCATGCGACAGCGCTTCGGCGTTGCGCAGGCGCTCCTGGGAAGTCCGCGCCTCGTCATCGTCGACGAGCCCACGGCCGGCCTCGATCCCGAGGAGCGCAACCGCTTCCTCAACCTGCTTGCCGAGATCGGCGAGAACGTTGCGGTCATTCTGTCCACGCACATCGTCGAGGACGTCACCGACCTTTGCCCGACCATGGCCATCCTGAACAAGGGCCGGGTGCTGCTGACGGGAAAGCCGAGTGATGCGATTGCGGCGCTCGAAAACCAGGTCTGGCGCAAGCAGGTCACGAAGGCGGCGTTGCCCGAATACGAGGCGCGCCATACCGTGCTCTCGACGCGGCTGGTGGCCGGCCGTCCGGTGATCCATGTGTTCAGCAGCGTGGACCCGGGGGACGGGTTCGAAGAGGTCGCGCCGAACCTCGAGGACGTGTACTTCCAGCTCCTGCGCGTGCAGGCCACCTGACGTAGGGCCGCCATGATCCGTGAACTCTTTCGCTTCGAGCTGCGCGAGCAGCTCCGTTCTCCGCTGCTCTGGCTCATTGCCGGCTTGTTTGGATTGCTGGCCTTTGGGGCGGCCGGCAGCGAGGCCGTCCAGATGGGCGGGAGCATCGGCAACGTCTTCCGCAATGCGCCGACGGTGCTCGCCACCTGGCTTGCGATGTTCACCTTGCTCGGGATGCTGGTCATCACGATCTTCATCAACAGCGCTCTCTTGCGCGACTTCGACCAGGGCACCGCGGAGCTATTTTTCTCGAGCCCGATCCGCAAACGCGATTACTTGCTGGGCCGGCTCGGCGCGGCGCTCACGGCGAGCCTGATCGTGTACCTCGTGGTCGGCCTGGGCATGTTCATTGCGCAATTCATGCCGTGGATCGATCCTGCGCGCCTCGGGCCGGTATCGCTCAGGCCCTACCTGTGGGCGTTCGTGGTGTTCGTGATCCCGAACCTGCTCTTCACCGGCGGGCTCCTTTCGCTGATGGCGGTGGTGACACGCAGCATCCTGTGGGTCTACATCGGCGTGATTGCGTTCTTCGTGCTGTACGGCGTGAGCTCCGCGCTGCTGCGCAACCTCGACAACGTCTGGGCAGCGACGTTGATGGATCCGCTCGGCACGCGCGCCCTCGAGCGCACCATCCGCTACTGGTCGGCGGAGGAGCGCAATACCGGCCTGCCGGCGATGGGGGGCTACCTCGCCGCCAACCGCGCGTTATGGACCACCATTGCCGCGGCGCTGTTTGCGGCGACGTTTGCGCTGTTCAAGACCGAGCGCAGCGGCACCGGTCGCCGGCGCTGGGGCCGGAATGCGAAGGTCGAGCCGCTCGCCGCGGCGGATCTCGCGGCCCGGCCCGTCGCCGTGGCGGCAGTGCAAAGGCCCGAGCCCGTGTTCACGACCCGCACGGTGTGGCGGCAGCTCCTGCAAAAGCTCCGCTTCGACACCACCGGCGTCCTCCGCAGCGTGCCGTTCCTCGTGATGCTCGCGTTCGGCATGGCCAACTTCATCCCGACCGCGCTGCTGCGCCGCACCATGTATGCCACACCGATTTACCCGGTGACCTCGCAGATGCTGTCTGCGCTGCAGGGCAGTTACAGCTTCCTGCTGGTGATCATCGTGCTGTTCTACGCGGGCGAGCTCGTGTGGAAGGAGCGCGGCGCGAAGATCCACGAGGTCACCGACGCGATGCCCGTGCCGAGCTGGGTGCCACTCCTCGCCAAGTTCGGGGCCCTGCTCTCGGTGATCGCCGCATTCCAGGTCATCGGCGCGGTCACCGCGATGCTCATCCAGCTTGCGAAGGGGTATACCGAGCTCGAGCCGCTCTTGTACCTGAAGACGCTGACGCTCGACTCCAGCGTGTATGTGCTGATGGGCGGCATGGCGTTGGCCCTGCAGGTGTTCAGCAACAACAAGTTCGTCGGGTATGCGCTGCTGATCCTCTTGCTCATCCTGCAGACTGCGCTCGGCCTGATCGACTTCACCCATCATCTCTACAACTTCGGTAGCTGGCCGATCGCGCCGTATTCGGACATGAACGGGTATGGCCACTTCTTGTCGCCGCAGCTTTGGTTCCAGGGGTACTGGGGCCTGCTCTTGCTTGCGCTCTTGCTCTTGTCGGTGGCGTTCTGGGTGCGCGGCAGCGTCGGCAGCCGGCGCGAGCGCTTCGTGGTGGCGCGGGAGCGGCTGCGCGGCCGGCTGGGTGCGGCGTTCGGGTTGAGCCTGCTTTCGTTCGCGGCCGTGGGCGGCTTCCTGTTCTGGAACACGAACATCCGCAACGACTACCGCTCGCCGGAGCAGAAGCTCGACCTTTCGGCGCGCTACGAAAAAGAATACGGCGCCTACAAGAATCTGCCGCAGCCGAAGATCAAGGCCGCGTCCATCCAGGTCGATCTGCGTCCCGAGACGCAGGTTCTGCGCGTCGATGGGGTCTACCGCGTGGAGAACCCACACGCCTCGCCGATCCAAGAGGTGCACGTCAGCCTCGCCGACGACAAGGCGCTCGTCGCAATCGACCTCGGCGACGCCGAACTCGTGAAACACGATGCCCCCCTGGGCTACCGCATCTATCGTCTCAAGCACCCGATACAGCCGGGCGGGGAGCGCGAGGTGCGCTTCCGCCTCGACTCTCACGCGAACGGCATCACCAACGAGGTACAGCAGACGCAGATCGTCGAGAACGGGAGCTTCTTCAACAATCGCATGTTCCCGCAGTTCGGCTACGACGAGGGCGCGCAGCTCGACGATCGGAACGACCGCCGCAAGCGCGGGCTGGGTGAGCCCACCCGCATGCCCAAGCTGGAAGACCAGGCGGCGCGCGCGAACACCTATATCGGCGACGATGCCGATTGGATCCTCTTCCATACCACCATCTGCACCGCGCCGGATCAGATCGCGCTCGCGCCGGGCTACCTGAAGGAGGAGTTCGAGCGCGACGGCCGTCGCTGCTTCAGCTACGCCATGGACCGACCGATGCTGAACTTCTATGCCTTCCTGTCGGCGCGCTGGAAGGTGAAGAAGGGGTTCTACAAGGAAGGCACGCCCGAGCAGATCCCGATCGAGATCTATTACGACCCCAAGCATCCGTACAACGTCGATCGCATGATCGAAGCGGTGCGCAAGTCGCTCTCGTATTACGAAGCCAACTTCACACCGTACCAGCACCGCCAGGTGCGGATCATCGAGTTTCCGGGGTACGCGAGCTTCGCCCAGAGCTTCGCCAACACCATTCCTTATTCGGAGTCGATCGGCTTCATCGCCGACCTGCGCGACGAGAGCGCCGTCGATTACGTGTTTTACGTGACCGCGCACGAGATCGCGCACCAGTGGTGGGCGCACCAGGTGATCGGCGCCAACGTGCAGGGGGCGACCGTGCTGTCGGAGTCGCTCTCGCAGTACTCGGCGTTGATGGTGATGGAGCAGGAATACGGCCGCGCCAAGATGCGACGCTTCCTCAAGGAGGAGCTCGACAAGTACCTCGCCGGCCGCGGCGGCGAGCGGGTCGAGGAGCTACCGCTGTACCGGGTGGAGAACCAGCAGTACATCCACTACCAGAAAGGATCGCTGGTGTTCTACCGCCTGCGCGAGGAGATCGGCGAGGCCACGCTCAATCGCGCGCTGAAGAAGTTCTTGCAGGACAAAGGGTACCAGAACCCGCCGTTCACGACGTCGGCCGAGCTTCTGGCGTACATCCGCGCCGAGGCCGGTCCGGCGCACGAGGCGCTGATCACCGACCTGTTCGAGAAGATCTGCTTCTACGACAACCGGGTGCAGGCGGCGACCGCACGCAAGCGCAGCGATGGCAAGTACGAGGTGACCCTCGAGCTCTACGCGGACAAGCGCTACGCCGACGGCAAGGGCAAGGAGACGGCGGGCGAGCTCGACGACTGGATCGAGGTCGGCGTCTTCGCGCGCGGCGAGTCAGGCAAGGAGGCGGACGAAGGGGTGCTGTACCTGGAGCGCCACCACGTGACCACGCAGCAAAAGGAGGTGACCGTCGTGGTCGACGCGGAGCCCTATGAAGCCGGCTTTGATCCAAACAACAAGCTGATCGACCGCGTGTCATCGGACAACCGCAAGCGCGTGGATCTCTAGGCCACCGCCGTCCCCGCGCGGGAGCCCCGCCTCCGCCCCCGCTTCCGCCCCCGCTCCCGCTTCCGCCCCCGCTCCCGCTTCCGCCCCCGCTCGCTTGGGTGTAGCGTCGCCCCCGCGATGAACGACGACCCGACCCCGGCCCCGAAAGCGGCCCCGAAGGCCGCTTCCGAGCCGCCCCCTGCCATGGCCGACGAACCCAGCATCGTGGGCGCCTTCCAAGTCCACGAGGCCGCCGCCGCGGCGGCTGCCGCCGACGCCGCCGCCGACGCCGCTGCGGCCGCCCACGGCACAGCCGCGAGCGCCGGTCATGCCGACGGCCACGCCCATGGCGGTCACGGCCACGGCCACGCCCCCGGCGCGCTCCCGGGCCTCGTCCTCGCCGCCCTCGGCGTCGTCTTCGGCGACATCGGCACGAGCCCGCTCTACGCCGTCAAGGAGTGCGTCACCCCGCCCCACGGCGTCGGGGCCAGCCCCGAGAACGTCCTCGGCCTCCTGTCCCTGATGTTCTGGTCGCTCAGCATGGTCGTCGCCGTGAAATACCTCACCTTCGTTCTCCGAGCGGACAACGAAGGCGAAGGCGGCACCATGGCGCTGCTTGCGCTCGTGCCCGAGAACCTCCGGCCGAAGAACAAGATGCACATCGGCTGGATCGCCGCCCTCGTCCTCTTCGGCGCGTCGCTCCTGTACGGCGACGGCGTCATCACCCCGGCCATCAGCGTCCTCAGCGCCGTCGAGGGCCTCGCGGTCGGCGCGAGCTCGCTCAAGCCCGCGGTCCTGCCGATCACCGTCCTCATCTTGCTCGGGCTCTTCTGGGTCCAGAAGCGGGGCACCGCCGGGATCGGCAAGGTCTTCGGGCCGATCATGATCCTGTGGTTCCTCACGCTCGCCGGCCTCGGCGCTTATTACGTCGCCAAGAACCCCGCCGTCCTCGCGGCGATCAATCCCGCGTACGCCGTCACGTTTTTCCTCGCCAACAAGTGGCATGCGTTCGTCATCCTCGGCTCCGTCGTCCTCTGCGTGACCGGCGGCGAGGCGCTCTACGCGGACATGGGTCATTTCGGCCGCAAGCCGATCACCTATGCCTGGTACGGCATGGTCATGCCGTCGCTCGTCCTCAACTACTTCGGCCAGGGCGCGCTCCTCCTCCAGCACCCCGAGGCGGCGGCAAACCCCTTCTTCTCCCTCGTTCCCAAGGGCCCGGCCACGTACGCGCTCGTCGCGCTCGCCACGGCGGCCGCCGTCATCGCCTCACAGGCCATGATCTCCGGCGCCTACTCCCTCACGCGGCAGGGCGTGCAGCTCGGCTTCTTGCCGCGCGTCCAGGTCAAGCACACCTCCTCGGAGACCGAGGGGCAGATCTACATCCCCGAGGTGAACTGGGCCCTGTTCGCCGCGTGCATGGTGCTCGTGCTCTCCTTCCGGGAGTCGTCGAAGCTCGCCTCGGCGTACGGCCTCGCCGTGACCGGCTCCATGACCATCACGTCGATCGTCTTTTTCGTCGTCGTGCGCGAGCGCTGGCACTGGCCGCTCGCGAAGGCGCTGCCGCTCCTCCTGCTCTTCCTCACGTTCGATCTCGCGTTCCTCGGCGCGAACCTGCTCAAGTTCTTCGATGGCGGTTACGTGCCGTTCCTCATCGCCTCGTTGATCTTCGTGTGCATGGCGATCTGGCGGAAGGGCCGCGCGCTGCTCGGGCAGGAGTTCAAGAAGCGCACGCGTCCGCTCTCCGAGGTGCTGGAAGAGCTGCGCTCCGAAAAGACGGCCGCCCGCGTGGACGGCGCCGCGGTCTTCCTCACGTCGAGCGCCGAAGAGGCGCCGCCCGTCCTGCTCCACCACGTCAGCCGCAGCAAGGCCCTGCAGAAGGTGGTGCTGCTCGTGACCGTGATTCCCGAGCGGATCCCGCGCGTGCCGCCCGAGAAACGGGTCGAGGCCTCGCTCATCGCCGACGATTTCTACCGGATCATCTTCCGCTCCGGTTTCATGGAAGACACGAACGTGCCGGTGCTGCTCGCGGTCGCGAAGGCCAAGCTCGGCCTCCGGATCGGGCCGGACGAGACGACGTACTACCTCGGCCGGGAGACCCTGCTCGCCACGGGCAAGGGAAAGATGGACAAGGTATCCGAGACGATCTTCGGTTTCCTGTCGCGCAACGCGACCGGGGCGACCAACTTCTTCAACCTGCCGCCGGAGCGCGTCGTCGAGCTCGGCATGCAGCTCGATCTTTGATGCCCGCACGTCCCCTGGGGTAACCTCGCGGCGCATGAGCAGTCGCGAGTCCCTCGCCGATCGGATAAAGGCGCGGCCCCAGCGCTCCATCCACGACGTCCTCGCCGTGATGGAGATCATCGACGGCGCCCTGCCGAGCGCCGACGGCGTGCACGCCTTCAACGAGCTCTACTTCCTCGTGACGGACCGAATCCGCGCCGAGCTCGATCGAGGGCGGTTCACCACGCCCGTGCTGCTCGAGGAGCTCGACGTGGTCTTCGCGACCCTCTACTTCGACGCCTTCCTCGCCGAGCTCCGCGCCCCCGGATCGTCGCCGCGCGCCTGGCAGCCGCTCTTCGAATCCCGCAGCGAGCGCTCGATCTCGCGGCTCCAGCACGCCCTCTGCGGCATGAACGCCCACATCAACCACGACCTCGCGATCGCCGTGGTCGAGACGTGCGGTCGCAAAGGCATCGAGCCGCGGCGGGGGACGGGGTTTTTCGACGATTACCTCCTCATCAACGACATCCTGGAGGAGGCGGAGAAGGTCGCGACGAAAAAACTCGCGACGGGGGTTTTTCGCGACGTCGAGGAGGCGCTCGGCCGGGTGGACAACGTGATGGCCATGTGGAGCGTCCGGCGCGCGCGTGACGCCGCCTGGGCCAACGCCGAGGTGCTCTGGGCCATCCGCGACAACGATCTGCTCTACGAGACCTTCCTCAAGACCATCGACCGCATGGCCGGGTTTGCCGGTCGAGGGCTCTTGCTTCCGAGGGGTTTCGGGGGAGAACCAGAGACGTGAACACGGAAGGCATGGGGACACGCGGGGGCAGGGTTCGAGGGGGCAGGCGGGAGGCGGCCGAGACCACCTGGTCGCATCCGTTGAACCCCGAGGCCGGCATGACGCCCATGCCGAGTGATCCACGCGAGGTCGAGGCGGCGCTCCGGGCAGGGAAGATTTCCCTGCGGCTCACGCCCTATTACGGGTTCCGGTACGGCGAGCGGGGCGTCCGGTTCACGCAGAGCGACAGCGCGTTCCTCGCGACCTTGCCCGAGCACAACGAGGCCACGATCAAGCGCCAGGTCGAGTGGCTCGCCGGCGTGCTCTCGAACCGCGGGATGCCGAGCCTCCTGCTCGAACAACACCTGCGCGTGCTCGCGCGCGAGCTCACGCGGGCCGTGCCGGAGAAGCGCGATTTTTATCGGGCGCTCTTCGTGGCATCCGACGGGCTCCGCTCGCGCCGGACGAAGCACATGCCGGAGAGCGCGGGCAGGCCCATCGGCGAGGCGTTTCCCGCGGCGGCGGGGCTACCGAACACGTGGCTCGCGCGGGGGACGGGGCACCTCTTCGTCGCCGCGGTGGCCGACGAGCGGGCGGGCATGCCGAACGCGGTGCCGAGCATCGAAGCCTTTTTCCTCGACGCGGCCACGTTCCCGCCGCGCTTCCTCGAGGCGGCGCGACAAACGATCAAGCGCGCGCGGGCGGCCTGACGGGCGGCCGATCCTCGAATCGGCCCTCCGTCCCTTTCGATCGCCAGCGCGGTGCGCCACGTTCCGCGGAGAGGGGACCATGGCCCGAACGAATCTCCGCGCTTCACTCGACCTCCCGTACGACGAGGCGCTGGCGAAGATCCCCCAGCTCCTGAAGGACGTCGGATTCGGCGTCCTCACGCGGATCGACATCGACGAGACGCTGCGCGCCCGACTCGGCGTGCCTTTCCGGCGGTATACGATCTTCGGAGCATGTAACCCCGTGCTCGCGCACCGGGCGCTGTCGGCCGATCCGGAGGTCGGCATCCTCGTGCCTTGCAACCTCGCCGTGTACGAGGACGACGACGACCGGACGATCGTGGTCATCATCGACCTGCTCGAATCGCTCGCCAACGACGAGGAAGCGGCGCTGCGCGAGGTCGCGGCCGAGGCCCGGACGAGGCTCAACCACTTGCTTTATTGCCTCTCGACGGTGACCCGCCGCGCCGCTTGATGCCCGGACGGGACGCACGTGTGTTGCCCTGGCAAAAGGCCTCCGCACGTTCTCGTCCACACGAAACCATTGACGCCGCACGCGGAGTCGGATACTTCGTACGCGAAACTTTCTCGCGCGAGGGATCCAGCTCATGGCGAACGAGCTTCGTTTCGATGGAAGAGTGGCGATCGTTACCGGTGCGGGCAACGGACTCGGGCGTGCACACGCGCTCCTGCTCGCGAGCCGCGGGGCCAAGGTCGTGGTCAACGATCTCGGCGGCGGCCGGCATGGCGGGGGCACGAGCTCCGAGGCGGCGGACAAGGTCGTCGCCGAGATCAAGGCGGCCGGCGGCGAGGCCGTCGCGAACTACGATTCGGTCGAGCAGGGGGGCAAGATCGTGCAGAGCGCGCTCGACGCGTTCGGCCGCATCGACATCGTGGTCAACAACGCCGGCATCCTGCGGGACGTCACGTTCCACAAGATGACCGAGGAAGACTGGGAGCTCATCTACCGGGTGCACGTGCTCGGCAGCTTCCGCGTCACGCACGCGGCGTGGCCGCACATGCGCGATCAGGGCTACGGCCGCATCATCTTCACGTCGTCTGCGGCCGGCATTTACGGCAACTTCGGGCAGGCGAACTACTCGATGGCCAAGCTCGGCCTCGTCGGCCTCTCGAGCACGCTCTCGCTCGAGGGCAAGAAGAAGAACGTTCTCGTGAACACCATCGCGCCGCTCGCGGGCTCGCGCCTGACGGAGACGGTGCTGCCGAAGGAGCTCATCGACGCGCTCCGGCCCGAGTACGTGAGCCCGCTCGTCGCCTACCTGTGTCACGAGAGCTCGACCGAGACCGGCGGGCTTTTCGAGGTGGGCGGCGGCTTCTTCGCGAAGCTCCGCTGGGAACGCGCCGAGGGCAAGACGGTGCGGCTCGGGCGCGACATCAAGATCGAGGACGTCCAGAAGAGCTGGGGCGCGATCGCGGGCTTCGACAAGACCACGCATCCGGCCGAGATCAATCAGTCGATGGGCCCGGTCATGGCGAACGTGCAGGCCGGCCCCACCAAGGGCGGCAACGACCTCATCGACGTCGATCAGGCGCTCGGGTACGAGTATCCGCCGGTTCATTCGAGCTACGACGAGCGTGATCTTTCGATCTACGCGCTCGGCGTCGGCGCGGCGGAGAACCCGCTCGACGAGAAGGAGCTGCGCTACGTCTACGAGCTGCACGGGCAGGGCTTCGTCCCGCTGCCCACGTACGGCGTGGTGGCGGCGCTCTCGGCGCTCATGGATCTCGCCAAGCAGGGCAAGACCGCGCCGGGCATGAACTACGGGCTCGATCGGCTCCTGCACGGCGAGCAGTACCTCGAGCTCACGCGCCCGCTGCCGCCGAAGGCGAAGCTGACGCACAAGGCCAAGGTCAAGGAGATCTGGGACAAGGGCAAGAACGCGCTGGTCGTCACGGAGATCCGGACGACGGACGAGTCGGGCGAGGTGCTCCTGCGCAACGAGAGCACGGCCGTCATCCGCGGCGCGGGCGGCTGGGGCGGCGATCGCGGGCCGTCGTCGGACATCAACGTGCCGCCGGAGCGCGCAGCTGACGCCACGATCGAACAGAAGATCCCCGACAACCAGGCGCTTCTTTATCGCCTCTCCGGCGACTGGAACCCGCTCCACGCCGACCCGAGCTTCGCGAGCGCGTTCGGCTTCACGAAGCCGATCCTGCACGGGCTCTGCACGTTCGGTTACGCCGCGCGGCACGTGATCCACACGTTCGCGGGCGGGGACGCGCGCAAGTTCAAGAGCATCAAGGTGCGCTTCGCGGACAGCGTGTTCCCGGGCGAGACCGTGGTGACCGAGATGTGGAAGGAGAACGACGAGCGCATCGTGTTCCGCTGCAAGGTCAAGGAGCGCGACAAGGTCGTCATCTCGAACGCGGCGATCGAGCTCTGGAAGGAGATCCCGCAGCCGAAGGCGAAGCCCGCGGCGGCTGCTTCTGCGGCGGCGCCCGCGAAGGCGGCCGACGATCCGGCCGGCGACGTGTTCATCGGGATCCGCGATTTCGTCGAGAAAAACCCAGCGGTCGTCGAGAAGGTGAAGACCATCTTCCAGTTCGACCTCAAGGGCCCGGACGCGACCTGGACGATCGATCTGAAGAACGGCAAGGGCGCGGTCTTCGAGGGCAAGGGCGCGGACAAGGCGGACACGGTGCTCGAGATCGCGTCGTCGGATTGGCTCGCGATGGCCACGGGCCAGGCCGACCCGCAGAAGCTCTACTTCGAGGGCAAGCTCAAGATCTCGGGCAACGTCATGGCCTCGCAGAAGCTCGGGTTCATGAAGAAAATCGATCCCGAGCAGGCCAAGGCCGCCATCGCGGCGCACAAGGCCAAGGCCGGCGGCGCGGCGGCTCCGGCTGCGGCGGCGCCCGCGAAGACGGCCGAGGATCCGGCCGGCGACGTGTTCATCGGGATTCGCGACTACGTCGAGAAAAACCCGGCGGTCGTCGAGAAGGTGAAGACCATCTTCCAGTTCGAGCTCAAGGGCCCGGACGCGACCTGGACGATCGATCTGAAGAACGGCAAGGGCGCGGTCTTCCCGGGCGCGGGCGCGGACAAGGCCGATACGGTGCTCGAGATCGCGTCGTCGGATTGGCTCGCGATGGCCACGGGCCAGGCCGATCCGCAGAAGCTCTACTTCGAGGGCAAGCTCAAGATCTCGGGCAATGTGATGGCCTCGCAGAAGCTCGGGTTCATGAAGAAGATCGATCCCGAGCAGGCCAAGGCCGCCATCGCGGCGCACAAGGCGAAGGCCGCGAGCGGCGAGGTGAAGGCCGAGACGGCTCCGCAAGCGGCGGCGGCGCCGAAGGGGCCGGGTGCGGCGGCGGTGTTCGATGCGCTGAAGGAGCGGCTCGGGAAATCGTCCGGGCTTGCAAAGGAAGTCGACGCGATCATCGAGTTCCGGCTGACGGAGGGCGACTGGCACGTCGACCTCACCGGTGGCAAAACCACGGTGGCGACGGGCCGGGCGACGAACCCGTCGGCGGTGCTCACGCTCTCGACGGAGGATTTCGTCGCGCTCGTGTCGGGGAAGGAGCAGGAGGCGCGGCTGTTCCAGACGGGCCGCCTGCGGGTCGACGGCGACGTACGTATCGCCTCGAACCGCCTGCACTTCTTGAAGGGGCTTTTGGGTTAATCGCGCACGTTCGCAGAAGGAGGCTCAAATGGGCAGGCGAGTCAACGTCATCGGCGTCGGAATGGTGAAGTTCCAGAAGCCAGGCGCCAGCGAAGAGTACAACGTGATGGCCGCGAAGGCGGCGCGCACGGCCCTCGCGGACGCGGGCGTCGATTACAACGAGGTCGAGCAGGCGTACGCCGGGTACGTCTTCGGCGACAGCACGTGTGGGCAGCGGGCGGTCTACGAGGTCGGCCTGACGGGCATTCCCGTCATCAACGTGAACAACAACTGTTCGACCGGCTCGACGGCGCTCTACCTCGGCCGGCAGGCCATCGAAGGCGGCCTCGCCGAGTGCGTGATCGTGGTCGGCTTCGAGCAGATGGAGAAGGGCGCGCTGAACGCGAAGTGGGCCGATCGAACGAACCCGATGGACAAGCACCTGGACGTGATGAACCGCGTGCAGGGCTTCAACCAGGCGCCGCCGACGGCGCAGATGTTCGGCGGCGCGGGGCGCGAGTACCGCTGGAAGTACGGCGCGAAGCGCGAGACGTTCGGCAAGGTCGCGGAGAAGGCGCGCAAGCACGCGAGCAAGAACCCCTACGCGCTCTTCAACGAGGTCCTCTCGCTCGAGCAGATCATGGCCTCGCCCGAGGTCTTCGATCCGCTGACGCGCTTCCAGTGCTGCCCGCCCACGTGCGGCGCGGCGGCGGCGATCCTCTGCTCGGACGATTTCGCCCGCAAGAAGGGGATCTCGAACGCGGTCTACATCGCGGCGCAGTCGCTGACCACGGATTATGCGTCGAGCTTCGGCGACAGCATGATCAAGATGATCGGCTATGACATGACGAAAACGGCCGCCGATCAGGTTTACGCGAAATCGGGGATCGGGCCCGAGGACGTGCAGGTGGTGGAGCTCCACGACTGCTTCACGGCGAACGAGGTCGTGACGTACGAGGGGCTCGGCCTGTGCAAGGAGGGCGAGGCCGAGAAGTTCATCGAGGAAGGGAACAACACGTACGGCGGCAAGTACGTGACGAACCCCTCGGGCGGCCTGCTCTCGAAGGGCCATCCGCTCGGGGCGACCGGCCTCGCGCAATGCACCGAGCTCGTCTGGCAGCTCCGCGGCACGGCCGAGGCGCGCCAGGTCGAGGGGGCGAAGGTCGCCCTCCAGCACAACCTCGGCCTCGGCGGGGCCTGCGTCGTGACGATGTACCGCAAGGACTGACGCGAACACGCGCCGGACGAACGGAGGCCGCGCTCGAAAGGGCGCGGCCTTCGTCGTTTCGAAAGCGGTTGTGGCGCGGCGACGACACCCGGACACGAGCGCCCCTGTAGAGAAACGGCGACACCACGACAGACGCGCCGTGGCGTGACCACGACACCCAAGTAAGGCTCCACCCGCGTGCTTGGAGGAGGGGAGACACGCCTCGGGGGGTTCGTGCGGCTTTTCTCGCTCGGCATCTGTCTTGCTCGGTCATCGCGGCGGAGGCGCACATGCCCACGAAGCGTTTCGCCGCCGTCGTCCTCGCGCTCTCGATGACGACGAATGCTGCGGCGGCAGAAGAGCCCAAGGTCGACGTGTCTTCGAATGCCGAGTCCCGGACGGAAGCGCCGCGGCCGCGGCCCCATCAAATCAATGGATTCACCGAGGTTCGGGGCTCCAGATCGAAGGCCTGCTCTCCGGCTCCCTGGGCTTCGACATCCACGCGGGACCGGTCGTCGTGGGCGCCTACGGGACGGCGTATGGGTTCACTGGGGACCCATGTCCCGGTGTTCGGACCGGGCGTGCGTCTCGGCGGGCGATTCTAAGGACGAGAGGAGCTTCGCGATGATTTCGTTCGACTGGAGAAAACAAAGCGGCATCCTTGCCATCCTCCTCGCGCTCGGGACCGTGACGAATGCGGCGGCGGCGAAGGATTTGACGAATCCGTACGAGCGGTACGAACCCAAGGTGGAGGAGCCGCCTCCGCGGCCCTACCAGGTCAATGGGTTCTTCGAGATGCGCTACAGCATCGGCGGCGCGGAGAGCGGCGTCGCGGGGCTCGAGTTCTCGTACCTGGCCCATCCACACGTCAGGCTCGGCGCGGCGCTGAGCCTCCCGATCGGGGTGGGGTCGGCCGAATATTGCTGGGAACGGGGGTTCGATTGCACCTTCAACTACGTCGCCCCCATCGGCTTCGTGGAGGCGCACGCCCGCCCGAAGGCCGTCTTCGATCCGTGGGCCCGCGCGGGTATCGGCGTCCCCTTCATCTATTCGCACCATGACCCACTGAGGCCCGACCTGCGATTGCGCGTCGAGGGCATGTTCATTGCATCGCTGGGATTCGACATCCACGTAGGGCCGTTCGTCGCCGGCGTGTACGGGACGGCGAACCTGTTCACCGGGGATCATTCGCCGGTGTTCGGCCCAGGCGTGCGTATCGGCGGTCAATTTTGAAAGGGGCTTCCCAATGAATCCGAACGGAACGACGAAACCCATGGTATCGATGATGGAGACGCTCGCCCACTGGCATTTCCGCCGCATCGAGGAGTGCTCGACGCTGCTGCAATGGCTGAATCCGCAGCCCGGGGAGCGGGTCCTCGACATCGGTTGCGGCGACGGGTATTACGACGCGCGTATCGCGGCGCGAGGCGCGCACGTGGTCGGCGTGGACATCCATGAAAAACGTCTCGCCAAGGCGCAACGCAAGCACCAGAGCGAGCGGACGGACTATCATTACATGGACGCCGAGGAGCTCGGCTTCGAGCGCGCCTCGTTCGACAAGGTGATCTCGTTCTGCGTCATCGAGCATTTCCGAAACGAGGACCGCGTGCTCGAGCACGTGAGCCGCGTGCTCCGGCCCGGCGGAAAGCTGTTTCTCTCGGCCGACAGCCTGTCGAACCCCGAGGTCACGGACGCGGAGCGCGAGGCGCATCGCCGGAGGTACGCGGTAAACAATTTTTACACCATGGAGCACCTGCAGGAAAAACTCGAACGAGCCGGGCTCGTGCTCGAGCGATACCATTACATCCTCACGACGCCCATCACGCTCGCGCTGGCGCGGCTGTCGTGGAAGCTCGACGATCTGCCGCCGTTCCTGATGCCGCTGCACGGAATCGGGTACGCGGCGCTGGGGACGGTGGGCAAGTTCATCTCGGATTTCGCCGAGGATCACGCGCGGCGGCCAGACAGCGGGCTGACGCTTTTGGCCGAAGCGCGCAAGCGCTGATCCCTTCGATGAAGGCACGCATGCGACACCTCCTCGCCCTTGTTTCATGCCTCGCTCCCGGCTCGATCGCCGCGGCAGCGTCGGCCGCCGAGCCTCCGCCTCCGCACGCCCCGGCAAAGAAGCCCTTTCCCCGCTGGAGAACGAACCATTTCATAGAGGGTGCGCTCGCCCTCAACGCTCCTGGCGTCATGTTCGTGCACGGCCCCGAGGTCTCGTACGCGCTGACCCCGCACCTCCGGCTCGGCGGAGCCTTGCAGCTCCCACTCAAGGTCTCCCAAGGATATCATTGCGCTGATCCGTGGCTGGGGGAGAGCCCTTGCAACTTCTACTCGGTGGGGCTCCGCAGCTACGCGGAACTCCACGCAGCCCAGGGCACCGAGGCCGATCCCTGGATACGCGGCGGCATCATGCCGCTCGTCCACGCCCCGCGCGCCCACACCGCTTCCACTTCCTACCAACCCGATCTCGGCTTCTTCGCCTCCGCCGGCATCGATTTCAACATCGGCCCGGTGTTCGTGAGCCTCTATGGCACAGTGTCCGCGTTCGTCGGAGAGCAAGCCCATCTCGGAGGCGGCGGCCTCCGGCTCGGCGGGCAGTTCTGAGGCCGTTGCGCCGGGGCTCTGCCCCGGACCCCGCGGGGGCTATTCGCCCCTCGACCCGAACCAGGGCAAGCCCTGGACTCGGGTTGGAAGAACTGCGCGATGCGCAGTTCTTCCACGAGCCGGTGGCAAGACCAGGTACAGCGTTGCCAGTCGAAATGGCAGCGCCGCCGCTTTGCCTGGCAGGGCCTTCGCTGGTCTTGACTGCGGCCTGTTCGATGAACTGCGCATCGCGCAGTTCATCGACCCCGGGTCCAGCGCTTGCGCTGGTCCGGGTCCAGGGGCGGATAGCCCCTGGTGGGGCCTGGGGCAACGCCCCAGCTCAGCGCCTACCGGACACGAGGCCGTCGAGCACTGCTGCAAACCGATCTGCGGCCGTCTCCGAGGAAAACTCGGCTGGCGCCGGGACGGGGGTGGGCAGCGCGCGCGCCCTTCGGAATTGCTCGTAATGCGCTGAGAGGGCCGCCACGAGTGCATCGACGTCCCCGGGCCGGATGCGCCGGTTGTCCGAACGGTGCGCGAGCAATTCGTCGACCTCGACGTTTTCCGTGATCGAGACGATTGGCATCCCCGAGGCGATGTAATCGTACGTCTTCGCCGCGATCCGCAGGACCACGCGCGGATCCACCATCGAAAGCAGCACGTGGGCGCGGCGCAGCTCGCCGAGCAGGGCGCGTTGCGGGATCGTCGGCGCGAACTCGACGAAACCCGAGAGCCCCAGCCGTTCGACCTCGGCGCGCTCGTATTCTGTTGCGCGACCGATCTGCCGGAGCACGAGGTCCGCGGGGGTGAGGTTTTCTCGGTCGATGAGGAGGCGCAACGCCCGGCCGATGTCGTCGACGCGTGTCTCGGCGCGCAAGGTGCCGGTGTGCAGGATCGTGAATCGCGCGGGCGGCTCGGGCGACGCGGGGGCGGGGTCGTAGAGGGACGCGTCGAAATGGTTGCGGACGAAGGACGATTTGCCGGCGAGGAACGGGTAGCGCTCCTGGTATGCGGCGAGGGCGCGGCGCGTGTTCAGGACGACGTGGTCGGCGCGCGCGAGGATGCGTTGTTCGAGGGCGGCGACGACGTGATGGCGGGCCCGCTCGGCGGCGTCGCGTGGCGGCGCGGCCCCGGACTCGTGCAGGCCCCAGGGGTCGCGGAAATCCAGGACGAGCGGCAGGCCGAGGCTGCGGGCCACGTGTACGCCCACGGGCAGGCAGGAGAAGGGACCCGCGCTCACGACCACGGCGCGCGCGTCCTCGCGGCGGGCGAGCTCGACGGCTTCGTGGGCGGCGTGCGGGCCGTGGAGCAAGCAGCGGTCGCCGAGGTCGCGGAAGGGGTTCAGGCCCTCGATGGGGCGTGCGGGGCCACGCGGGGCCGGCTTGGGGCCGCGGAGACGTTTTTCGAGGGCGGTGAGGCCGTCGCGCGCGGCGAGGATGCGGCGGTCGACGTAGGCGTCGTGGGTCACGACCTCGGGCGGCAGGGCGCGGACGAGCTCTGGATCGCGGGCGTCCTCGGGGAAGGTCGCGCAGAGGACGGCGGGGCGGAAGCCTCGCGGGACGAGGTGACGCGCGAGCTTGACCCAGCGGTATGCGCCGACGGCGGCCTGGGGCGCGAAGTAGGGGGCGATGAGGAGGAAGGTGCGCACGGGGTCCCGACGCGGCCGACGATAGCAGACGCGACGCGGACGTGCTGGAGACAGCTTCAGGTGCCGTCTGCGGCCGGGGTCTTGGCGGCGGCGGCCGCCTCGTTCTTGCGGCGCGTCGCGGCGGCCTTGACGCCGACTTGCGCGACGTATTTGAGGAGTTTTTCGAATGCCGCTTCGACCGAGGGGTCCTTGCGGGCCACGGTGCGCTTGACGGTCTCGGCGAGCTGGGAGAACTCGGCTTCGCGCTGATCCTCGTGGTAGGCGATGCTCTCTTCGAGGACCTCGACCAGCTTGCGGGCGTCGCCGAGCAGCTCATTGAGCAGCTTGACGTTCGCGGTGGAGGTCGCGATGCGCCCGATCAAGTCGAGCGAGACGCCGAGCGTCGCGGCGTATTTTGTGAGGGCGCTGGGCACCTCGAGGAGGACGTCTTCGAGCCCCTCCTGCGCGCGCTTGAGCATACGCCCGGCCCCCGGCGCCAGGTCGAAGATGATCTCCTTGGCGGCGTTGGCATCGATGAGAAGCTTGCCGGTGAACGGTGCGATGGGAACGTGTGCCACGATTCCTCCTGGGGTGTGTCCCCGTCGGATGCGGTGTGTTTGCACCGTATGTGAACGTGCGTGTCGTGGCAACAAAATAAGGAGAAGTGGGACGGGCGAGTGAGCCGTGACCCTCCTGGCGAAGGTTGGCGATCTCCTGGCGGAGGCGGGGGACGTCCTTCCGGGCATCCATGAACTCCTGCTGGAGGTGGGCGGCGTCCTGCCGGAAGCGGGTGAGGTCCTCCCAGATGAGGAACGACGTCCTGGTGGAGAGGGGCCACCTCCCGGCGGAGAGGGGCTAGCTCCTGCCGGAGGTTTTCGCACCCACGGGCGGAGGTGGGTGACGTCGGGGCGGACGTGGGCGATTTCCGGGGTGAGGTGGACGATCGCCTGGCGGAGATGGAGGGCCTCCGATCGGAGGTCACTCGACCTCCGATCGGAGGTCACTCGACCTCCGGCAGGAGGTTCAAAGACCAACGACGACCCTGCCCACCAAAACCGCGGCGTTGACGATTCAACTGGCAACGTGCCCGTCGCCAGCGTGGAACGCACCTTCCTGGTCTTGCCTGCGGCCTGTGGGAAGAACTGCGCATCGCGCAGTTCTTCCCCAAAAGGTCCAGGGCTTGCCCTGGTTCGGGTCGAGGGGCGAACAGCCCCCGCGGGGCCCGGGGCAGCGCCCCGGCGCGGCGGCCTTTGCCCTTTCAGGAACCGTCATTCTCCGGCGAGTACCTCATTCCATTCATGAAATCAGCCCCCGAGGAATTCGCCCGTCACCCGCACAAGCTCGTCGGGATGCGTCCAGATGAGCGCGTGGCCAGCGCCATCGATCATGACGAGCCGAGACCCGGGGATTCCGTCGTGGAGCATCTTCGCGTGGTGGATCGGGACCGCGTCATCGTTCGAGGCGGCGATGACGAGCGTCGGACATCGGATCTGGGCCAGACGGCGCCTGCTGTCGAACGCCATCGCCTCCCTCCACGCGGACACCATCATCTTGTCGTCCTGGTTCGCGATGAGGTCGATAACCCAGTCGGCACGCTCCTTGGCAAGCTGCTTCAATCCTTGTGCGAGGACGAGCTTCGCAAACCGCCTCATGCCAAGGGCGTGGATGAGAAACGGCACGATGTGGCCTTCGATCCTCTCGCGCAATGTCGCCATGTTGAAGGCGTAGGTGCATGCGAGCACGAGGTGGTCGCATCGACGGGGGTGGTCGAGGACCAGTTGTTGCGCAATTGCACCGCCCTGCGAATAGCCGAGCACCGCGGTAGAGTCGATGCCCAGATGGTCGAGCAGGCGCGACAGGTCAGATGCAAGCTGTGCCGTCGTATACGGCGGCGCAAGTCCCCGGCTCCGCCCGTGGCCGCGCAGGTCTGGAACGATCACGCGATGCCGGGCTGCGAGATGTTCGATGACCGGCTCGAACATCTCCCCCGTGATCATCAACCCATGTATGAGCAGGAGGGGCGGTCCTGATCCGCGCTCGGTGAAGTAGACGAGATCCGAGGGCACCGGGACAGAGCTCCGTGACTTCACGGCTTGAGGATTTCCTTGTCGAGTTTCTTTCCGATGGCGCGCAGGCGTGCATTGAGCTTCCGTCCTCGCACGGGAATGGCGCCTGAAAGTGCGGGCCGTAGCTTGCTGTAGAGCGGCGCCGCGACAAGAACATCCTTGTCCGTATACAGATCGGTTCGGGCAGGGAGCAGATACCGCGGGGGCGCTCCGTAGCGAGCCGGCAAGAGCGAGCGTTTGACTTCCGCGGAGCTCGTGACATGAGCGATGAACGCGGTGGCATCGGGCAAGCACTTCTCGTCGCAGGTCGTCGAGATGGTCAGCATGTCTACCCACGCAAAGGGATGCGAACCCTTGTCGGAAAGCGGAAGCGGCTTCATCTCGATGTCCTCGAGGTCGAGACATTCACCTTTTCGACAGGATTCGTGTTGCTCCAACGCGATGTAGTACAGACGCTCGGAGTATCCCACGAGTGCTCGACCACGCTTTCTCGCGAATTGTCGCGCGTAAAAGCTGGTTGCCTCGTGATAATCGGAATCGCGGCACATGCCTGTGTCGCAGAGAGTTATGGCTCTCTGAAGATTTGCGGTCGCGCCGCCGAGAAGGTTTGTGTCAAGCAGATACGGTTCTGCAGCGGACAGGTCCCCGAGCTCATCGAGCGTGGCATCGAGGTACAGTTCTCCCAGGGTCGACTTGCCCTTCGCGTCGACCAGGAGTCCTTGATCCGGCGAATGCTTGACTCCTATCAGCGACTCGACATCTTTTAGCGTGCCTGCGCTTCCGAGCGGGTCACCCGATCGATAGAAGATGTAGTTCGTGCAGGCCCAATGGGGCAAGCCCCACCACTCATTCTTGACTTTCGCGGAGTCCTCCGCCACCTGAACCATGGTGTTCGCGGGGGGCACCAATTCCTTTGGGAGCGCCTGGATCCGCTTCTGGTCTATGAAGTCCGCCAAGAAGACGCCGTCGAGCTCGTAGACTTGTGCGTTGGTATTCGTGATCGCCTGGGGCTCGTCCTCGTTGTAGTAATTGGCAGAAAGGTCGATGATCTGCAGGTCGACGTCGGGGTGGTCGCGCTCGAAGCTGTGTTCGATATCGTAAAAGAGGCTCTGGTAATCAGGCAGGAAGGGGTAGAGGGCGACGGTCAACGTACGTCGAGGAGCAGGGGCACAGTCTGCCTTCGCATTCGTTGACGCGGCTGGGGTCGCCGCCGGGGCGTCGGGAGCGGGGGGAACCGTGGGCGCACATCCGAGAAGGAGCACGAAGGCGGCTGTCAGGGCAGTGCAACGGATGATGGTTGATGGCATGGCGTCTCTCCCGTCTCTCAGTTTCCGTCGGTCTCGAATAAGGGCCACTGCGCTGCGGATCGGCGCTACGGCTCGCCCCCCCGCGGCGCGAACGTGGCTCGTTGACCAGAAGCTCCCGCCATCACCCAGGCCCACGGAAGTATGGATCTCACGACACGGCCCCAATCTGCAAGACAAACCAGAACCCTTCGGGACCACACATCATGCCTGCACGACGATGTCGCGCGTCTTCAGCTTGTCCTTGATGGTCAACCTTTCGAAGATCGGGCGCGTGACGGGCGAGCTGGCGAGGCGGAGGAACGCGGAGCGCAGGATCCGCTGAGCTTCCCCGGACGGGGTGAAGAACGCCCTCATTTTCACCCCGTCGGCCTGCAGCTCCGTGATGAACGGGCGCAGCTTCTCCTCCCAGGCGACGAGCGCGCGTCCCACGTCGTCAGGGTATTTCTCCAGCATGTTGCCAAGGAGCTCACTCCCGGCCAGGCCGGTCGAAGCGCCCATTCCTGAATACAGCGTCAAGCACCACGCGGCATCGCCGACCAGCACGACCCGCCCCTTGTGCCAGCAATTCATGCGAACCTGGTTGACCGAGTCGAACAGGTACTCGTCTGCGGCCGCGAAATCGTCGAGGAGCTGCCTCAGCACGGGCCCTGCCGGTTCCGGTCCGTACGCCTTGCGCAGCGACTCGATGGGGGGCCTTCGGAACTGCGCATCGACGTCGTCCACGCGGTAGGAGAAGAGCACGCCGGGGTTGTGGTCCGCGAAGGGGAAGACCCACGCCGACCGCCCGGCCTCGGCCAGGACCAGCCCATCATGCAGGTTGTAGCCGCGGACGGGTTTGCTGAGGATGGCTGCCCCGATCATGTAGTTCAGCGGGTAGAGGTAGTCTTCGTGCAGGCCGAAGACGAGCTTCCGGACGGTCGAGCGCATTCCATCGGCGCCCACCACGAGGTCGAAACGCTCGGTCACCGTCGCGCCGGTCTTCGTGTGGGTCATCGTGACCTCGGCGCCGCGCTCTCCCTGCTCGATCCTGGTGGGGACCGTCGAGAAGCGGATCTCCGCCTGCTCCGGCAGCGCGTCGAAGAGCGCATTCTCGACATCGCCGCGCAGCAGCATGCGCGGCGCGCCGGGCACGTCGGCGAAGGCCATGCCCTTGCGACGACGATTGGCCCGGTCGACCTCGAACGTCTTGCTTTGCGGGTGATTGCGGTTGCCCATCGCCTCCAGCACGCCGAGCCGCTTGGCGGACGCCTGGCCCGTGCCGAAGAGGCCAATGAAGTAGCCGCCTTTGCGGCGCTCGGGTGCACGCTCGATGATCACAGGCTCCCAGCCAGCGCGGTGCAGCCGCAGGGCCGTGGCGATGCCGGCAATGCCAAGTCCAACGATCAAAACGCGGCGCCCATGGGTTGCTGAAGTCGTCATGATGTTTTGACTCTAGCCATCGACGGCGCCCGCCGGCAGAGCATGGGTTGGGGCGGAAATCGGCCTGGATTGGGGTCGGCTGGAGGGCCCCATTGGTCTCATCTGGGAGGCGCTGAGCTGGGGCGTTGCCCCAGGCCCCACCGGGGCTATCCGCCCCTGGACCCGGACCAGCGCAAGCGCTGGACCCGGGGTCGATGAACTGCGCAACGCGCAGTTCATCGAACAGGCCAGGTCAAGACCAACGACGACCCT
>NZ_JAGTJK010000069.1:0-48504 GCF_028435265.1 Polyangium jinanense
GGAGCTTCCGCGACATCACCGCGCGCGTGCGCGCCGAAGAGCAGCGCGATCAGCTCCTCCTCGACGAGCGGCGCGCGCGCACGGCAGCGGAGGAGGCCGTGCACCTGCGGGACGATTTCCTTTCGATTGCCTCGCACGAGCTCCGCACCCCGCTCACCAGCCTACAGCTCGCCATTCAATCGCTGGGGCAAAGGCTCGCGCGGGGCATGGACGTCGAGCGCGTGCGCTCCGCGGTCGCCCTCTCGGGCCGTCAGGTCAAGCGCCTCGGCGACCTCGTCGATATGCTCCTCGACGTCTCCCGGATCCAGGCGGGGAGGCTCGAGCTGCACACAACGCCCGTCGAGCTGCGCGCGCTCGTCGACGAGGTTGTCGCCCACCTCGGCGATCAGATCGCGCAATCAGGCTGCGCGCTCGCCGTGCGCGCGGAGCAGGCGGTCATCGGCCGGTGGGACCCGCACCGCCTGGAGCAGGTCGTGACCAACCTCCTCACCAACGCGATCAAGTTCGGGGAACGCCAGCCGATCGACATCGCCATCACCCGGGAAGATCGGGTGGCGCGGCTGTCGGTGACGGACCGCGGGATCGGGATCCCGGCCGAAGTGCAGGCGCAGCTCTTCGAACGATTTCGCCGCGGCGTGTCGTCGAAGCATTACGGGGGGCTCGGGCTCGGCCTCTACATCACCCGCACCATCGTCGAGGCGCACGGGGGCCGAATTCGCTTGTCGAGCGAGGTCGGCCGGGGGTCGACCTTCTGCGTCGAGCTGCCGCTCTCGACCGAGTGCCCGGGGGATTTGTCGTCGTAGCGGTTGCCTCGAGCGGTCTCGACATGCTCGCCGCGCTCGTCGGCAACGAGGAGGGGCTTTGTCGACGTGCTTGCCGCGCTCGTCGGCAACGGCTGGGGGCTCCGTCGACATGCTCGCCGCGCTTGTCGGCAACGAGGAGGGGCTTTGTCGACGTGCTCGCCGGGCTCGTCGGCAACGAGGAGGGGCTTTGTCGACGTGCTCGCCGGGCTCGTCGGCAACGAGGAGGGGCTTCGTCGACATGCTCGCTTGCGGTTGTCAGCAACGGCCGGGGGCTTCGTCGACATGCTCGCTGCGCTCGTCGGCAACGGTCGGGGGCTTCGTCGACATGCTCGCCGCGCTCGTCGGCAACGGCCGGGGGCTTCGTCGACATGCTCGCCGCGCTCGTCGGCAACGGTCGGGGGCTTCGTCGACATGCTCGCCGGGCTCGTCGGCAACGGCCGGGGGCTTCGTCGACATGCTCGCTGCGCTTGTCGGCAACGGCCGGGGGCTCCGTCGACACGGAGCCGTGACCATTCGCCTGTACAGAAACGGCAGCGGACTGTCCATGAAACGCAAGATAAGCAGGCGGATGCATTCTTCGCGGTTGCATCCTCGCCTGAAGCGATGGAGGATGACGACGGATTGACGCTCCGTGAGCGATCTCGGCAGAATCGCCGCGATCGCTCACGGGGGTGAGTCGCGCCCTTCGCGATTGAGGCATTCAGCAGCAGCGAAGCGCGGAGCGCGACGGAACCTGGTCCCAGGAGAGCGGTTTCCTACCCGCGAATGGAACGTCGAGCGCTGCGCGCTCGATGAAAGGAGCCTATGGCGACGAACGCTGATTTGGACTTCGAGACGGCATACGAGATCGGCTGCGAGGGATATACATATCTCTATCCCCTCGTGTTGATGGACGTGACGCGCCGGCAGATGACGAACGTCAAGGAGATCGACCTCGCCGCCTGGCGAGCCCCGGCCAACGTGTTCATGAATAACCCGCGCTTCCCGGGGGCGGCAGACCGCACCGTGGTGCGACCCAACTTCGACACGCTCTATTCGAGCGCATGGCTCGATCTCGTGCGCGAGCCCATGGTCATCAAGGTCCCTGCGTCCGGTGGACGCTACTACCTCTTGCCCATGCTCGACATGTGGACGGATGTCTTCGCCTGCCCCGGCCCCCGCACGACGGGGACAGCGGCCCAGCAGCTCGTCATCGTCGGCCCGGGGTGGAAGGGGACGATCAACCCGGCCCTGAACCTGCAACGGATCGACGCGTCGACGCCGTATGTCTGGATCATCGGACGAACGCAGTGCAATGGTGAATCCGACTATGCCAGCGTGCACGAGTTCCAGAATGGCCTCCAGATCATCCCTCTCTCCGCCTACGAAGCCGGGCAGCCGCCGCCGCCGCCCGAGGGGTCAGACGGCGATGACATCAGCCTCGACGAGCCGATGGACATCGTGGAGGAGATGACGCCCGCGGCGTTCTTCGCCTATGGCGCGGACCTGATGCGCCGGATTCCGGCGCACTTCAACGACTACCCCATCCTCGCGCGCTTGGCGCGGGCAGGCTTCGTGGCGGGCCAGCCGTTCGACCTCAACGCAGCCCCGGCGGCGGTGCAAGACGCCTTCAAGAAAGCGGCCCCCGACGCCCTCGCCCAGATGAAGGCGAAGCAGGTCTCCATCACGCCGATGACGGATGGCTGGACCTACGCGAACGAGTTGATGGGGACCTACGGGACGAGCTACCTCCGCCGCGCAATCATTGCCCTGATCGGTCTGGGCGCCAATCTCCCGGAGGACGCGATCTATCCGGTCGGCTACGAGGATTCCACGAGCACCGCGCTGGACAGCGCCATGCATTACACGCTGCGCTTCGAGGCCGACAAACTGCCACCGGTGAACGCCTTCTGGTCCGTGACGATGTACGACGAGCAGGGATACCAGGTCCCGAACGCCATCGACCGCTTCTCGCTGGGCACGCGAAACAACCTGGCCAAGGGCCCCGATGGCTCCGTGACGCTGTACGTCCAGCGCTCCATGGACGAGGCCGATCCGAGGCGGTCGAACTGGCTGCCGGCACCACAGCAAGGCGCGTTCAACCTCACCATGCGGCTGTACTGGCCGAAGCTGCCGGCGGTCAATGCAGATTGGCACCCACCCGCGATCTCGCGAGCGACCTGAATCTCGACAGGCGGGCGCGGGAGTGGAGGCGGAGTCGAATTCCGCTCCGGTAGCTCTGCGTCCGTCAAATCCTCGGAACCACGGCCTTTGTAGACGGAAGGGCGCCTCGGGTCGCGCTCCCCTGGTGCCTTTTCTTCGGCGTAGCCCGCCAACTCGGGGATCACCTCGACCATGGCGGCACCTCGGGGGCCGGCGGATGCGGTGGAGCAGCAGGAGGACCTTAACCGAAGGACCGGCGGGAGCTTGGATTGCGCTTCCTTGGGTCGCCTGCACCGACGGGTGCTACCTCGGCGCGTGGCCACCGTCATCGCGTCGAGGAGCTTCCCTACCGCGCTACCCGCCAACCGCCGTCTGATACGACACGACCACAAGATCCCTCGTTTCCCCAACCTTCGGCGCCACGAACGGCACGAATCGGGTTTTCTCCCAGACAACCCACACGATCGACGGATCGTCCAGCGACCGATCGAAATGGAAATCGACTCGCGAAGGCAACTTGCCATCCTCGGTCACGGACACGATCTCCGCCACCATCGCCCCGACCGGGACGCGGTCTCCCATGCGCAGCGGGGCCTTCTGCATGTCCCGGAACACGGTCGCCATCGGATCACGGAAAAAGCCGTCCGAGAGGGTCACCGACAGTGTGCGATCGTCCGCGCGGCCGACCTTCAGCGTCCCGCCGACCGCCGTCGAGAGCACGCGGAGCGCCGAAGGCAACGGCGCAGTCTCGTTGACCCACGCCGCCATCACCGTATTCACGATCATGCTATCGGGCGCGCTCACCACCACGAGCGTCCGTCCTTCGGCGCCATCGATCCCCGCGAAGAGCAAGAGCCGATCGCTCGGCCAAACCGCGCAAGCTGGCAGCAGAGAGAGCACCATCCCC
The DNA here is from genome assembly GCF_028435265.1 of Polyangium jinanense. Classification (GTDB taxonomy): domain Bacteria; phylum Myxococcota_A; class Polyangia; order Polyangiales; family Polyangiaceae; genus Polyangium; species Polyangium jinanense. The sequence continues at coordinate 3,853 of NZ_JAGTJK010000069.1, forward strand.
AGCGCGAAGAACGCGGCATTGCGATCACGGCGCAGCACGGCGAAGATCCCGCCCCCCACGACGAGCAAGACGAGCAGGCAAATCGACACGAGGCTGCGTGTCTCATTCGGCGGCCAGAGTATCCACACGTCGGCGCGCGGCGCCGCCATCTGCCCGGCGAGGAGCACCGGCAGACGCACACCCACCGCGCGGATGAACGCCCCCGTTTGTCGCAGCGGATCGATGTAGAACGCGCCGCCGGCGGCGCCATAGCGGCCAAGCTTGTATGCCGCGAACCAGACCAGAGCAACCCCGACGTGCGGGAGGAGCGCGACCGCGCGGGAGCGCAGGGGTGCGCGATCGAGGAAGAGGGCGTAGGCGAAGAGATACGCGAGGGCGCTGAGCCCGCTCTCTCCAGAGAACACAGCCCCGAGGAGCGCGAGCGGCGCGAGGAAGACGCCCGGCTTCCAGCCGTCCCGGCGGGCACGATCGTGCGCGACGAGCGCGAGCACGCCGAACAGCGTCGAGAGGACCGCGTGCCTGTTCGCAACCCAGCCGATGTCCGTCGAATGGGCGTCGTCGACCGCGAAGATCAGCGCGGCGATCCCTGCGGCGACCGTGGCGCCGAGCAGCCTTCGATAAAGGAGGGCCGCGAAGAAGGCCGTCGCTGCGAAGACAAGAATGCTCTCGGCGTGCATGAACCAGTGCGCGTTCGGCCAGACGCGGTAATCAAGCGCGTGCCACAGCGAATCGAGGGGGCGGAAGAGCGCGAGCTTGAATCCGTCGACGGTCCACCACGGCCATAGCCCCTGATCGCGGAGGGACTTCAACGCGCCAGGATCGTCTCCAAGGAAGCGGAAAAGATCCCAGTCGCCGCGGGGCCCCCGGGCTGCGTGAACGTCGGATGATACGCCATCCGGTGCACGTGATCGTCCATGAACGCCCCCGCCCCGAGCGTAGGCAGAAGCAGGAGAATCGCGAGAAGCGCGACGAGCAGCGGGACACGCCTGTCTGTAAGCCATCCCTTGACACGGGTCAGCATGGCCACCCTGTAAGAATCCCCCGGCAAAGCCGGGGGGCTGTCGCTCCGCCTGTCCTGATTTCGGCGCGAATCACGTCTCATGTGGACTCTTCGCTCTTCTTGCGAAGCTGAACCAAGTCCTTCAGCGGATCCGTGCGCGGCTTGACCACGCCGGGGCGGGGTAGAAGCCGCCCGAGCTGGCGCAAGTGCCAAACGCGAGGACGTACTTCGGCTCCGGCATTTGCTCGTAGATCCGACGGAGCGCCGGCGCCTGACGCTGGCTGATGGTTCCGACAACCCAAAGGAGGTCCGCCTGACGCGGCGAGAAGCGCGGTATTTCCGCGCCGAAGCGTGCATGATCGAAGCGCGGGCTGGAAAGCGCCATGAACTCCATGCCGCAGCACGCAGTCACGAACGGATAGCAGAAGAGCGAGTACTTGCGCGCCCACCCAAGCATCGCTTCGAGGCGCGTGGTGGCGAAGCCACCGTCGCCGTCGTGGAAGGTCACAGTGCGATTCGTGTTTACCATTGGAGGGGTCCCACGTGTCCAGCAAGCGCACGGGCCGAGCATTCCCCGCATTGAAGGGTCGTTCCACGACGGCTGGCGCGCCGTTCGTTGGGCACATGGTCCACCTCGAGCAGGGCCGCTTCGATGTGTCGAAGAACGTACGACCTCGCGTTCGATACGACCATGACATTGATCGCAACGGTTCCAGACCCTATAGGTCTGAATCATGGGAGCTACGTCATCTGCGGTACTTTGTCGCTGTCGCTGAAACGGAGCACTTCGGAAGGGCCGCCGAGCGGCTTCACATTTCGCAGTCGCCGTTGAGCCGGCAGATCGCCCAGCTCGAGGAGGAGATCGGCGCCAAGCTTTTCATCGCCAAAGGACGCGGGGTAAAGCTGTCCCCCGCCGGCCGTAGCTTCCTGGAAGGTGCGCGCGCCACGCTGGCACGCGCCACGCGCGCGGTCGAGGACGCCCTCGAGGCGGCGCAGGGCCGCATCGGAACGGTCGTGGTCGGATTCGAGGGCGGCATGGCCTACAGCGGCCTGCTGCCCAGGGTCGTGCAGATGTTCCGCGCACGTCATCCGCGCGTCGAGGTGCGCCTCGTGCCGCTACCGAGTGAGGAGCAGGTCGCCGCTCTGCGCGATGGCAAAATCTCGCTAGGGTACGGCTATCATCCGCCGGTAGAAAACCCGCTCGTCCACTTCCGCGTGCTGTTTCGCGATCGTCTCAGCGTGGGAATGTCGAAGAGCCATCGACTCGCCACACGACGCACACTGCGGATCGCCGACCTGAAGAACGAGCGCTTCCTATGGATCCCGCGCAAGCGGAGTCCGCGGCTCTATGATGACGTCATCGCCGCGTTCCGAGCGCATGGCCAAACGCTCGAGATCGCCCACGAGGAGGCGGACAACGAAGCCCTCGTCACGCTCGTCGCGAGCGGCGAGGGCCTCAGCTTCTTTACGGAGAGCGCCGCACCCTTCATCCGAGTTGGAGCGGTCCTCAAGCGGGTTCGTGGCCTGGACGTCGTCATCCTTGGTCGCTCCGTATGGCGCGCCGCTGACGAAGAGGATCCGCTCGTACGCTCATTCCTCGAGATCACGAATTCTGAGCACAGTGCCCGGGAGGTCTCGGATGATCGCCAATAAATGCTCCCCAGCTACAGCAAGACATCATCCCCCGTGGATGTCGCGCTGAACGTCGAGTTTTCTTGCACCAGCTCACGCAAGAACGACAGGACTACCTCTCCCAGGCGCTCGGGTTGTTCAAACGGAAGGCCGTGGCCGGCGTCCTGTACCTGTTCGATTCGTACACGTGGGTTGAGACTCCGCAGTTCCGTTGCCATCTCGAGCGTGACGACGGGGCTACAGTCACCCATGACGAGCAGGCTCGGGACGTCAATCGCGCTCACCACGTCGCGATACGCGGGGTTGGGCGGCGTGAGTACGTCGAACGCGCCCATGCAAGTCTTCAATCTCGCCTCGGCTTGAAGCTCGACGATCTCGGGCGAGCGACGCGGGTGTCGGGCTCGGGCCTGCGCAACGAGGTCCGACTTCTGTAAGCCGAGGGCCTGGCGGTGTTGATCGGCGACGTCGCTGTCGCGCACCTCGCGTTGGCGCTCGGGGCTCAAGAACGTCGGGTCGACCAGGATGAGGCCGCGGATGATCCCCGCCCCTCGACTCGCCACCACCGCGGCGGTCATGCCGCCCATCGAGTGGCCAAGCAGAACCGGACGAGAGAGCGAAAGGCCGCGGATGAGGCCTACGACGTCGCTCGCGTGATCGTCGTACCGGTATCCGTGGTGCGGCGCGCTCGAACCGCCGTGCCCTCTGGCGTCGGGCATGACGACGTCGAATTCACCTTCGAGCGCCCGCGCCAGGGGAGTCCAGCAGGCGCCGCTCCCCATCAATCCATGGAGCAGAACGACGGGATCCTTGGCGCCTCCAGTTCGGAGGTAGTGGATGTTGATGCCGTTCGTTTCGCAGACTTCACGGATCCAGGTCGTCATGGAACTGTCCCTGCCTGCCGCAGCTTCGCAAGTGTGATGAAGTGGTTCAGGTCTAAGTACGCGAAAAATACCGGCATCAATGCTCCCCGCAGTCCGCTCGGCGCGTTGAGTGAACAAACTGGCCATCGTAGATGACGGATGACGACTTCGAGCCCAGGCCGGATCTCAATCAGCCGGTCGGTGGCTTGCCGGTGTTGATCGCCGCTTGAGCATCGAAAGCCCGCTTGTAGGCGGGCCGCGCTTCGCCGCGGGCGACATAGGCGGCCAGGTTCGGAAATTCGTTCAGAATGCCCGATGATTTCAGCCTGAGTAGCACCGACACCATCATCAGGTCGCCCGCGCTGAATGCACCGTCGAGCCATTCGGCATCGCCCAGGCGAGCGGAAAGTTGTTTCAGCCGGTTGCGGACGCGATCCTCGACGAGAGGCAGGCGCTCGTTACTCCAGGGCTTATCGCTCTCCAGGATCCTGGCGTTTCCGAGTTCAAGGATCGGCGGCTCCACCGTGTTGAGCGCGGCAAACATCCACGTGATCGCACGCGCCCGGGCATTGGCATCCTCTGGCAGCAGGCCCGCATGGCGCTCGGCGATATGGAACACGATCGCTCCTGTCTCGAACAGGCCGAGATCGCCTTCCTCATAGGTCGGAATCTGGCCAAAAGGATGAAGCGCCAGATGCGCGGGTTCCTTCATCGCACGGAACGAAACAAGCCGAACCTCGTAAGGCTGGCCCACTTCTTCAAGCGCCCAGCGAACGCGCGTATCACGCGCCAGTCCCTTGCCGCCATCGGGCGATCGTTCAAAGGCGGTAATGGTGATGGTCATTTCGAAGCTCCTCTTGGCGAAAATCATTGGCTGCGGGGCTGGCACGCTGTACATGCCAAAGTCTGCCTAACGTCTGAATGAAGCCGCGCCGCGAAGCGGCGTCGGCCTGAATGAATCGTTAGCCGTCATTCCATTGGCTGACGGATGATTGTCTTCCATTTTTCAGGTGCCGCCTTTCGAATGTCGCTCAGATAGATCTCATGGTGCTTGCCCCTAAGGGCAGAACGGCTTGATATGTAGTCATGCACCCGCTGGATTGTCGGACCTTCCGCCGAGAAGGGGCCTACATGCAATGTTTGCGCACACCGACCTTCTCTAAATGTTTCAAAGCGAATGCCTTCAAGGCCGGGCAGTCCCTTCTTGTCTTGAACGCTGGCAATCGCCGACTGGACGATCTGCTTTGCAGCTTCCGGCGGCAGCATGATCATCATTGTCCATTTCCAGCTTTCCTTTTCATCGCGGTTGAAGCTAGTCAAGTCGTCCGCCCACCACAGGCCTTCAAGTGGCATGACCACGTAGTCGAGTCCCTTCTCCTTCTTCAGTGCAAACTTTATGGTGTATGAAACGGAATAGAGAGCCTCTACTGCCTCTTTGTAACTCTTGGATGTGTTGGGATTCCCTTCGCCATCGACCATCAGAAAGTTGAACGCAGGAACGTCAATTTCGACCACCTCCTTTGCGGAAGGCTTGTACAGGTCTTTCAACTCGCTCTTGAGATCAATCTTGCCCACGAGCCCTCCAATGACGGCGAACGGCCTGCGGGTGAGCCGCGAAACCCGCCGAGGTCGAGGTTGCAGCGTGCCCATGACATTCCTGTTATTCGCAAGACTTCAGTCCTCCACGCGGCGGGCGTCGTTGGATCCAGCTGCTCGTTATGCCGGACATCGGTAGTTGAACCCGACATATACGACTGCCTGACGTAGAGGTGACGCAAGCTCATCAAGCCACACGATGCATCCTTCTGGATTTACCTGTACGCCCGCGTCTGCAAGCGGGATGAACGCATCGGGCACCCACGACAGCAGAATCGAGCGAGAAGACGCCTCAGCGTCGTTGTCCTCGAAATAGGCGACCCAGCTTCCATACGGAGGCGCGTTGTTTACATCGAAGAAGCCGTTTGAAGCGACCTCCGCTGCACCGTCTGCGAGGTCCAGATCCGGGAAGTACACGAGCAGTCTTCCTTCGTGCGCTGAAGGAAGCGCAATTCGGCGCCCTTCGAGCGCGCGGCGCCGATTGTAGGCGATATCTCTAACGCAGTCCCAGCGGTCACGGGGTAAAACTCGCGGGCGGACAGTTTCCTGGCGGAAGCAGTCCTTCGGCGACAAGTGGTCGATGCGCATGGCGCACCAAGTTGCAGCTTCCTTGAGCAGGAGTTGCAGATATTCAAGCCATGATGATGTGTGCGAGAGCTTGAACCCGAACTCGGCTCCGGCTTGTGTCGCGCGAAGGAACCGCTCAGCGTCTGCCTGCGAGGTTATTCGCATCACTCATCCTCTCGGCATAACGCACTGTTCAGCCGCGGGATACACTGCCGAGCGGAGCGAGGCGGCGTGCTCCGTCGGTCTGCAACACGTCGTTGGGCGGTTCTGCCTTCCGATGCGGGTGGAGCTCACCGCTCTCGCAGCGATTTGAGCGCGCGCACCACCGCTGGGAAGCGCGCGGCGAGGGTGCGCTCGATCCATCGATTCCCCCAGATGATCGCGAGCATCAGAGGACCCAGGAGGCAAACGGCTTCGATCGACGTGCGTGCGGCTGGGTAGAGAGCGTAGGCGAGGGCGAGGGCGAGCACGCCGGCGAGCAGCACCACGCCGGCGTGCCACAGCGACCAGCGTGGCCTCGTCGACAGATGCGGCACATAGGGCGTGACCTCGAGGAGTCCGCGCTCCACCGCGGACTTGCAGGCCAGAGGCGGCAGCGCCACGAATAGGTGGTCGTCTCCGTGGGTTTCGACGGAGAACAGGCGCAGCTCGCACCCCAGCGCATGGGCGCGGGCGTTGCAGAGGTCGACGAAATCGAACACATCCATGGTCTCTTCGCTCTCCCTCCAGGCTTGGAGCTCGGCGTCGAAGTCCTCGTCCTCTGGCACGCCGATCATCTTCGGCAGCTCTTCCCAGGCGTCCCCGTCCCGGTGGTCGAAGGTGTGAACCCAGCGCTTCCCCTTGTGAGTGGCGAGGTCGTCTTCGCAGCCGATGGCGGAGAGCAGCCACCGCACCTCCGCGGAGCCGCTCTCGTGGAACTGCCATCGGCCCTCTATCTTGTCGTACTCGGCCCAGGGATCCAGGCCCTCGCCGACCGCGTCCACGAAATCGTCAGGGGAGACTTTGCGGAGCCGTCCCGTCACCGCCGCGAAGTCGGTGAGCCAGGTGGAAAGCCGGTACTGCCGCGCCGCCGGGCGCGCCCCGAAGACCTCGAGCAAGGGGCCGAGGTGGGGGGCCCGGGCCACGAGCGCCTGCTCCACGCCGGCCCGTAGCGAAGCGAGCCTTGCAACCTCGACGACGTTGAGCGCCACGCTCGGGTTGCGCCGGGTGAGCGAGGGGATGGCTTCGCCTGCAAGCGACGTCAGCCCGTGGAGGAGCGCGCTCACCTCGCCGTCCGGCAGGACGCGCCCGTCCACCATCCCGGCGATCCGGAGCTGCCGGAAGCGCTCCGATAGCTCGAAGGCGAAGGCCTCGGGCGCACGCGTGTAAAGGGTGAGGCGCAGTTGAAGCAGGATCCGGTGAACCACGGCGGGCAAACCTAGCAGGTCTCTGCACCCTTTTGCGACTGGCGAGACGCGAGCGCGACGCTTCTGCCGATGGCCCTCTCGCGGCCCCTCGGCTCAGCCCGAGCCGGAACGAAGCTGCCGTCTAGAGGGTGGCTGCCCGCCCAACGCTTCGCGAGAACCCGTCGGGGCAGCCGGTCGGTGTTCATCGCGTGGTCACTTGAGATTTCGAGGACGGTATTTGAGTTGGTCTTCTTCGACCAGTGTTGCGAGATGAGTATCCTTGGCGACACGAAAGAAGTCCAGACATCCGGGTTCAAGGTTGCTTGCCGCCACAACGAAGTAGTCATTTTCGTCGGCAACAATGGAAAACGACACGGGTGGATTCATGCGTTCGGGGAATGATTCGCGATAGCAACGGGCCACCGCGACCTGCACGGCAGGCTCGACCTGAGGCAACTCTGCCCGTGAAGAGAAGGCTTTTCGCCAAGCATTTCGCAACCACTCCAACATGTGCCTGATCACTCCGTTTTTCTTGCGAGGTCAACGCCTCTGTTGATTACGTTCCACCGACGAAGCCTGCCTGGCATGGCCTTATGCTCCGGTTGGTCGGTTTCCGCCAAACGTTTGAGTTCACCCGCGGGCAGAAGCAGGCGAAGCCTGCTTTAGCACGTCGGGTGCAACGAAGGGTCAGGCCTCGGGTTCGTGGCAAACCACTTCGATGTTGTGCCCGTCCGGACCAATGACGAAAGCTGCATAGTAGTTCGCGTGGTATTGCGGGCGCAGACCAGGCGCACCGTTGTCTTTGCCACCCGCCTCCAGAGCCGCGCGATAGAAAGCTTCGACTTGCTGGCGATTCTCGGCCGTGAACGCCAAGTGAAGATGCGCCGGCTTCTCCTCGGTTTGGTACAGGCACAATGAAGCCTTACCACCCTTTGGGCTAAGTTCGACACCGTACGTCGGCGGCCCCTCCGAGACAACAGCTACGCCGAGCGGTTCGAGTGCCTTGAGGAAGAACGCTTTGCTCGCTGCATAGTCGCTGACTCCGAATTTGACGTGGTCAAACATGAGTTCTCCTGAAGTGTGTGGGCCTGCGCGAGGCCTACCGTCTGAATTAAGCCACGCCACAAAGTGGCGTCGACTCAATTGAATCATTAGCCGTCATTCCATTGGCTGACGGATGATTGTCTTCCATTTTTCAGGTGCCGCTTTTCGAATGTCGCTCAGATAGATCTCATGGTGCTTGCCCCTAAGGGCAGAACGGCTTGATATGTAGTCATGCACCCGCTGGATTGTCGGACCTTCCGCCGAGAACGGGCCTACATGCAATGTTTGCGCACACCGACCTTCTCTAAATTTTTCAAAACGAATGCCTTGAAGCCCGGGCAGTCCCTTCTTGTCTTGAACGCTTGCAATCGCCGACTCGACTATCTGCTTTGCAGCTTCCGGCGGCTGCATGATCATCATTGTCCATTTCCAACTTTCCTTTTCACCGTGGTTGAAGCTAGTCAAGTCGTCCGCCCACCACAGACCTTCAAGTGGCATTACCACGTAGTCGAGTCCCTTCTCCCTCTTTAGTGCAAACTTTATGGTGTATGAAACGGAATAGAGAGCCTCTACCGCCTCTTTGTAACTCTTGGATGTGTTGGGATTCCCTTCGCCATCGACCATCAGAAAGTTGAACGCAGGAACGTCAATTTCGACCACCTCCTTTGCGGAAGGCTTGTACAGGTCTTTCAACTCGCTCTTGAGATCAATCTTGCCCACGAGCCCTCCAATGACGGCTAACGCGCGGGTGTGCTGCGGTGCGCCGTGCCGAGCAAAGCGAAGCTCGGCGCACCGTCAGCACCAGCCGCTTGTTAGCCGGCCCTTTCGGTCCCTCCGGAAGTGGTTCGGGCATCGTGACTGCACTCCACCGCATCTCGCCGATGGTAGCAGAAGCCGCGCCCGGGGATCTCCCGAACCACGAAGCCACGCCTTTCGAGAATGGGGCGCACTCTTGGATTCGGGCGCGCGCAACTCGTCGCGAAGACGAGCCACTCGATCTCAGCAGCGCCTCGGCGCTGGGCCAGCCGCACGAAAGCCGGAATCAAAGCCGGCAGCACACCCTCACCCCCGCCGTCAACATGGGCGAGCTCCGTCCGAAGGACACTGCCCTCGGTGGCGAGCGAGAGGAGCACGTCGGCTGTCCCGACTCGTACCACGAGCGGGCGACCGCTCACGGCCTCTGCTTCGAGCTCTGGACCAAGCGCTTCAGGAAGCTCACCGGGATGGAACCCCTCGATCAGAAGTTGTCCGGAACCCGTCATCGTGCGTCGTCCTTTGCGCGGCTAACGGCCTGGCGCTGAGCCGCGGGCGCGAAGCGCTCGTCAGATCCAGCGCCTTGTTAGCCGGGTTATGTACGAACGAGCGCAACAAATTCCGCAACCGACAAAATTTTCGCCTCGCGGAGAACCTGATTGGCAGCCCGCGGCTGGAACTGGAGCAACGCCTCGCGCAATGGCTCATCCTCGGAGACGAAGCAGTTGAGCGTTGGATGGAAGTCGAGCGCCGCGGTATCGCATCCAAAAATCCACGAAACCAGGTGCCGCGCGTCTCCTTTGGAGATGCCTTTGATCTGTTCGAGCTCGCCTTCGAGCGTGTTTGCCTCGTTCCACTCGAACCCAGCGCATCGAAAAGAGATGTCGAGCAGGGTGTACTCGTCGTTCGTCTTTGCACACGGATACGCGAGCCAGCGCACGCCCATGTCGGTAGCGATCGTAATTTTGCGTGCGTCGTTCGCTTCCGCGCGCGTGCGCTTCTCCGGCGTCAGCCGCGGGTTCTGCTGCCCGTGGGCCATTTCCACCTGTACGATCTCGGACATCCAGAGCGATATTTCTGCGGCCCGAGCACGACTTCGCAACTCAAGCAGAGCTGCCTGGTGCTTCCCCAAGTAGCGGCCATCGTCGATGCGAAGCAGGTGATCGATGACAGGATAATCTAGAAAGGCTGCAGGCTTCATCGTACGATTTTCCTCCGGCTAACTGTGGAATTAGCCCGCAGCCGCATAACCACCTCTCCGCGCTGATGATCTACACCCACATCATCGATCGCGACCCCCTGGGCATCGTGAGCCCACTTGATTGATGAGAGGCGAAGGGGCGCTGCGCTGCGGATCGACGCTACAGCCCGCCCCCCCGCGGCGCAAACGTGGCTCGTTGACCAGAAGCTCCCGGCAGCACCCAGGCCCACGGAAGTATGGGTCTCACGACACGGTCCCAATCTGCAAGACAAATCCAGAACCCTTCGACACCACACATCATGCCCTTCTGGGCCCTGCCGATGCTTCGCGCCCGTTCGCGCACCGCTCAAGGACGGGCGTGGCGAGCTTCCTCCGGTCCGGCGAGCCGGGGGCAGCTCCTTGGTCTCGGCGTCGATTGCGTTGAGCTTTCCGACGAACCCGAGCGCGGCGAACGCGCGCAGGCACTCTGGAACCCGGGCGCGGCTTCCCCTTTCAAGCCCTGCGACGTGCGCGCCCCCCACCTCCGCCCGCGCCCGTCTGTCGCGCACTTTGACGGCAGGCACCATCCGCGCCTACCATCGCTCCCCGAGCATGCCGCTCCTGCGCTCCCAAGACGTCGATCTCCGCGACCTCGCGCGCGGCGCGCCCCCGCTTGCAGACGCGTGGGGCAGCCCCACCGGCGCACGCCTCGCCAGGCTGCTCGGCGTGGGCGGCATGTCGAGCGTGTTCCTCGCCGAGGTCGATCCGACAAGACGTTCGAGCGCGCTCTCGCCGCTCTGTCCGCCCCGCATCGCCGTGAAGGTCATGAAGCCGGCCATGGTGTCGGACCTCATGCAAGAGGGGATCTTCGCAGGGCAGCTCGCGCAGCGCGAAGCCACGGCCCTCAGCCGCATCATGGACCGCACGCCGCCCACCGAGTTCGTCGTGGGCTTCTACGGGATGGGCGAGGCGCCCGTCGACGTGCGCGGGCGGACCGTAAAACTGCCTTGGCTCGCGCTCGAGTACGTCGACGGCGGGCCCGATGGATCGTCGCTCGCCGATCGCATCACGCGCGCGCCCGACGGATGTGATCCGATCCGCGCGCTGCGCCTCTGCCGCGGCATCGTCGAGGGCGTGCTCGCGCTCCACGACGAGGGCATCATCCACCGCGATCTCAAGCCCGACAACGTGCTCATCGTCGGGCCCGTCGGCGACGAGACGCCGAAGATCGCCGACTGCGGCATCGCCCGTGTCGCCGACGCGACGTACACGATCGCCGCGCTCACGCGCGAGTACGCAGGCTCCGAGCAGTGGCTCTCGCGCCCCGGCGAGAAGAATCCGCTCATCGGCCCGTGGACCGATGTGCACGCGCTCGCCGCCGTCGTGTGGTTCGTCCTCGGAGGCGAGCACTGGTGCCGCGGGCCCTGGGACAACGGCTTTCTCGTGACCGGCGAGCGCCGATCGCTCGTGACCGCGCCGCGCTTGCATCCGGGCTTCGCCGCCGATCGCGCGACGCTCGCCGAGCTCGATCGTGTGCTCGGCAAAGCCGCCTCGCCGGCCTTGCCCGATCCCTTGCGAAACGAGGAGGCCGCGCGCGCGCTCGCCCCGCGTGAGGCGCCTTCGCGGTTCGACTCCGCACGCGCCTTCGCCGATGCGCTCTTGCCCCTGCTCGAAGCGGCCGCCGCGCGCTGGAAGGCCCGCGCCGCGCGCGAGGACCGCGCGACGACCGCGTTCCGCACGACGCAGGCGCTCGCGAGCCCCGCCGTGACGCTCGAGCCGACCGCGGAGATCGTCGAGCTTCTGCCCGTCGAGATCAAAGGCGTGATGCTGCCGCCGCTCAGGCCCGGCAACGTCGCGTTCCAGCCCGACGGCCGCGCGCTCGTGCGCTTCGGTGGGCGGCTGATGTACCTCTGGGGCCCACGCGCGTTGCCCATCCCCATCGGGCCCAAGGACGCGTCGGTCGTCGCGGCGACGACGTTCGTGGTGCGCGGCCCGCACGCGGGCTTTGCGCTCGTCGGCCCGTCGCATGTGCGGCTCGTGCGGCCGGGTCAGATCGTCCCGCTCGTGCTCCCTCCGCGCGAGACGCCGATCGAAGCGGCACTCGGGGATGGGCAGACGTTCGCCGTCGTCACGGCAGCCGTGGAGGGCGACGAGGACAGCTTGCCCGAGCTCTGGCTCTGGAACGACGAGGGCTGGTCCGCGCCCGTCGCGCTCCCGCTGTCGGGTCACGTGCTCGCTCTGTCCTCGGGTCCTTACGGCATGCTCGTCGTGGGCGCGAACGCGAGGGGCACGCGCGGGCGCGCGCTGTTCGCGAGTTACGACGGACAGACGACGGTGTACGCGACGGGCGTGCAGGACAAACCCGCGCTGTACACGGCGCTCTGCAGCGGCGAGCGGCTCTCGTGGGCCGCGGGCGAGGGCTTCGTGCTCGGCCTGGATCGAGGCGCGGTGATCCCCGAGGAGGTCGAGGCCAAGGATCGGCCCGTGGCGATGGCGCTCGATCCGGTGGGCCTGCCGTGGATCGTGACGATGTCCTCGGTGATGCGTCGGCAAGCAGGCTCGACGTCGCCGGTGTGGCGGACGTACTACGAAAAGGACCCGGGGGCGCCGCCCCTCGTCGGCATCACGTTCACGCACGAAGGGGCGCGTGTCATGGACGCGCGTGGTGGCGGGGCGAACCTCGTGCCGCGGGACATCGGCAGCTGGCAAAGCACGTCCGCGGTGCTCGATCAGAGCTAGGCGCGCCCGATCGCTTGACCACCAACGAAACCTGTGGCTCGACTGCAGGGCATGAAGCGCGCCCTCGCCGTCCCTGCCGCCCTCCTCGCGCTCTGCCTCGCGTCCGAGGCGCACGCTGATTACGAAGTCTGGCTCTGGTCCGAGAACCGCGTGCCGATCGTCCGCGCGGACAAGCCGACGTTCCCCCGCATCGACCTCCGCGTGTACGCCGAGTCGCGCCTGAACGGTCGAAGCGGCGGCCTGCACCAGTCGTTCCTGCGGACGGGCCCCCTGTTTTTCCTGACCGACTTCCTGTTCATCGGCGTCCAGGGGACGATCTACGCCGATCGCCTGGCCACGGGCGCATTCGCGCAGGAGGCGCGTTTCGAGTTCGAGCCGAACTTTTTTGGTCGTATCGGCGATTTCACGTGGAACGACCGGAACCGGTTCGAGGCGAGGTTCCGCGATACGGAGACGAGGTACCGGTATCGCAATCAGCTCCGGATCAACTACGCGCCGAAGGGCGCGAAATGGCTGCCGTTCGTCTGGGACGAGGTGCTCGTGGATCTCTCGGGGCTCGGTCTGAACCAAAACCGCGCGCTGATCGGCCTCGCGCGAATGCTCTCGCCCCAAACGCGCCTCGACGCAGGCTTCATGCTCCGGAGCCGGGAGGATGCTTCGGGGTGGACCCACGACCGGGTCTTTTTCATGTCGCTTTTCTTCGACGTGCCGCCGCCGGCGAAGTGACGCCCGCAATTCCAGCTTTGACGCGATTCTCTCGGAATCGTTCGGCCCGCTAACCGCCGGTCTGCCTCTTGCATTCGTGTACCTCGGGAGAGGTATCACGTATGCTGGCACTCACGTACCATGGTCCAAAGCGGGTTCGCGTCGAGGAAAATCCCGAGCCGCGGATCGAGCATCCGAACGACATCGTTCTTCGGGTGACACGCGCGACGATCTGCGGCTCCGATTTGCACCTGTACAACGGCTACATCCCCGACACGCGCGTCGGCACGATCTTCGGCCATGAGTTCACCGGCGTCGTCGAGGAGGTCGGCCCCTCGGTCGCGAGCCTCTCGCGCGGCGATCGTGTGGTCGTGCCCTTCAACATCGCCTGCGGCACGTGTTTCTTCTGCCAGCGCGAGCGGACCTCGCTTTGCGACAACACGAATCCGCTGACGAAGGTCGTGGGCGGCGTGTTCGGGTATTCCCACACGACCGGCGGCTACCAGGGCGGACAGGCCGAACTCGTGCGGGTCCCGTTCGCCGACGTCGGGCCGATGAAGATCCCGAACGACCTCTCCGACGAGGATGTGCTGTTTCTTTCGGATATCCTCCCCACCGGATACCAGGCTGCGGAAATGGGCGACATCACGCCCGAGGACACCGTGGCCGTCTTCGGCTGCGGGCCCGTTGGGCTCTTCACGCAAAGGAGCGCGTGGATCCTTGGCGCGCGCAGGGTCATCGCCATCGACTCCATCGATGACCGCCTCGCGTTCGCCCGGACGTACAATGCGGTGGAGACCATCAATTTCAAGGAGCACCCCGACGTCGTTTCGCGGCTGCTCGAAATGACGGAGGGTCGTGGCCCGGACGTGTGCATCGAAGCCGTCGGCCTCGAAGCCAAAGGGTCCCTTTTGCACGGCGTCCTGGGCAAAGCGCTCCGCGTCCAGGCCGGATCGCCCGTGGCCCTGAACTGGGCGATCCAGGCGGTGCGGCGCGGCGGCAGGGTCTCCATCATCGGCGTCTACGGGCCGCCGTGGAACCTCGTGGACGTGGGCAGCGCGATGAACAAAGGCCTGACGATCAAAGCAGGTCAATGCGACGTCAAGCGCTACATGCCCCGCCTCGTCGAGCACATCCGGCAGGGCCGCATCGACCCGAAGGCGCTCATCAGCCATCGCGTGCCGCTCGAGGAGGCCGCCGAGATGTATCGCCTCTTCAATGCCCGCAAGGACGGGGTCCTCAAGGTGGCGCTCATTCCGCCAGGGACCAAGTGACTTTCCAGAAGGGAGGCGAAGATGCAAAGGAAGGAACATCGACCGAATGACCTGCCCTTTTGGGGCGCCGACCGCGACCTGATGGACAGGCCGGGCGTACCGCGCGAGACGTCACCGCGCCCGATGGGCAACGCGCACTGGATCCAGCCCGAACAGCAGCCTCTCGACGAGGCGGCGCGGACGCGGCCGGAGATGGAGACGACCCGCACGACGCCCGTCTTCAGCACGGCGCTGCCGCCGCGTGGTCTCTCGGGCAGGCTGCGCCTCATTGCGTATGCGATTCCCGACCATCGCGTGAGCCACTGGATGCTCCGCATCGCCGCCGATCGGGTGGACGTGGTGCAGGACCTCTTCCGGCGCACGCGCACCTAGCTCGATCCCGCGTCAGCTCCATTTGACACGCCGCCCTGGCCTCGTGACAATGTCCGCCCTGGCATGTCGAGCGCCCTGCCCGAAGCCGTCCGTCGGCTGACCGATCTCCCCGATGCCGAGCGGCGCATCGGGGCGTTCTGGCTCGTACGGCAACTCGGTCGCGGCGGCTTCGCGCCGGTTTGGCTGGCCGAAGAGACCGCGGGCACGACGAAGCTAAGGCTCTCGGCGGTCAAGCTCTTTTCGCTCGACGCGGGCGGCGAGGCGGGCCGGCAAGCGATCATCGACGAGGCCGCCCGGCTCTGCCGCGTCGAGCACCCGAACGTCGTGCGCTTCTACCAGCTCCCCGTCGACGAGACGCGCGGCGTGATCGGCCTCGCGATGGAGTACGTCGCGGGCGAGTCGCTCGGCGAGCGGCTGCGCGACAAGCAGACGCTGTCCGTGCGCGAGACGATCGACGCCGGCATCGCGATCGCCTCGGCGCTCGTCGCGGTCCACGGCGCCGGGCTCGTGCACCGCGACATCTCGCCCGCGAACGTGGTCGTCGACGCCGCCCTGCTCGGCACGCCCGCGGCGTACAAGCTGATCGATTTCGGCATCTCGGCCGCGTCGACCGCCACGCCAGGACAAACCATTCCCTCGATGCGATCGAAGATCCCGAGCGCGCCGAGTACGCCGCGAGATCGCCCGAGTGATCGAGGCTTTCGCTCGCCGCTCGAAGCGATCGGGGGAAAACGCGGGTTCGTCGATCCAGTCTGCTGGCGTGCTCTCTCGCCCGCGACGAGCGCGAGTGATCTCTATGCGCTCGGCGCGGTGCTCTTCGTTTGCCTCGTCGGTCGGACGCCCGCGGCGGGCCGGGGCTCGCTCGACGAGGACGTCCTCCACGGGCGAAAAGAGCCGCCGCGCCTCGCCGAGCTCGTGTCGGAACTCCCGGCCTCGCTCGGCGATCTCGTCGACGCGCTGCTCGCCCCCGAGCCGGAGGGGCGGCCTCGATCCGCCGAGATCGTGGCCATCGAGCTCGAACGCATTCGCAGCGCGCTCGTCGGGCGAAGGCGCGCGCTGCCGCCGGAAGAGGACGGCCCATTCCGTGGCCTCGAGCGGTTCGAGAAGGAGCACCGCGACGTGTTCTTCGGCCGCAGGGTCGAGGTCGCGGCGGCGCTCGAAGTCTTGCGCACGCGTGGCCTCGCGGCGCTGCTCGGCCCGAGCGGGAGCGGCAAATCGAGCCTCGCGCGCGCCGGCATCCTGCCCGCGATCGCCGACGGCGCGCTCGGCGGTCCGCGGCAATGGGAGACCGTTTTGATCTCGCCCGGCACCGATCCGCGGCAGGTCCTCACGACGGCGCTCTTTCACATGGGCCTCGATCCGAAGCGCTCGCCCGAAGAGGCGGCCGCGCGCGTCGAGGCGTGGCTCTCGCAGAGCAAGCGCGGGCTCGTGCTGCTCGTCGATCAGCTCGAAGAGATCGCCACGCTCGCGCAGGGCCCCGGCGGAAAGAGCCAGACGTGGACGCTCGATCTGCTCGCGCGGCTCGGCGAGCGTCCCTGGCCGGGGCTTCGCGTCGTGGTGACTGCGCGGCGCGATTTGCTCGATCCGATCCTCGCGCACGAGCAGGTGGGCCGCGTGATCACGCGCGGCGCGGTGCTCGTCTCGCCGCTCGGATCGGCCGCGTGGGGCGAGGTCATCGACGCGGCGTTCGAGAGCTACGGCTACACGTTCGAGGATCCGCGGCTGCGCAAGGAGCTGCTCGAAGCGCTGGAGACGACGGCCGGATCGATGCCGCTCGTCGAGTTCGCGCTGCGCGAGCTCTGGCACAGCCGCGATCGCGCGAGGAAGCTCATCACGCGATCGTCGCTCCGCGCGATCGAGTTCTCCGGGGCGCTCTCGCGGCACGCGAACGAGACCATGGATCGCGCGGTGAAGGAGGCGGGCACCGAGCGCATGGTGCAGCGCATCCTGCTCTCGCTGACGACGCCCGCAGGAGCGCGCATGACGCGGCGGATCGGAGAGCTCGTGCGCGAGCTCGGCCCCGCAGCGCGCGCGGTCGTGCAGGTCTTCGCGGAGGCGCGGCTCGTCCTGCGCGAGACCGAGCGGCGCAAGGACGGCGAGGTCGAGCTCGTGACGCTCGCCCACGAGGCGCTGCTCGTGCACTGGGGGAAGCTCCGGGACTGGGTCGCGAGCGAGCGAGAGGAGCGCCTCGTCATCGAGGATTTCGAGGAGGCCGCGAAGGTTTGGGAGGAAAAACCCGACCCCGAGCTCCTCTGGCGAAGGCGCCGCCTGCTTCTGCTCGAAGAGATCCTGCGGGCGCGGCAGATGCGCCTCGAAGGCGCGGCAAAACGGTTTTACGCGGCCAGCGTCGCGGCGGCGCAGCGGAGCCGGATCATCGGGGGCGTGGTGGGGATCCTGGCCGGCGCCATCGCGCTCGGGGCGGGGACGGTGTACGTCGACCTCGAGGCCCAGCGCGCGCAGGCCGAGGCGGACACGGCCATGGCGAAGGCCGAGGCGGCGCTCGCGCTCGCGCGCGAGGCGAAGGCGCAGGCCGACCGGGAGCGCGCCGTCTCGGGGCAAAAGGAGGCCGAGAAGCGCGAGGCCGAGGCGAAGGCGGCGCTGACGGCGCTGAAGCTCGTGCAGGGCTCGCTCACGCCCCAGACGAAGGCGTCGCCCTCCGAGCCGAAGGAGCCCACGGCGCTCGATTCGAGCGTCGTCCGCCAGCTCGACGAGTACCTCGTCAAGCAGGAGCGCGACAACGCGAAGCTGCCCGAGCCGCTCGAAGACCTCCTGCGCGAGACCGAGCACATCCCGCCGCCCGTCGTCGAACCCGGGCTCACGGGGCCGGTGACGGCATTGCCGCAGCCGCGCGGCGGGCCCGTGGCGCGGTCCGTGGTGCTCGGCGAGGCGTACTCCAAGCTCTCGCAGGCGAAGGTGGTCGCGGCCTCCTGCAAGCGCGAGGACGAGGAGCAGCCGAAGGGCAACGGCAAGGTCGCGCTCGTCCTCGATCCGAAGGGGACGGTCTCGGCCGTCTCGCTCGACGAGCGTTTCGTGGGGACGAAGGTCGGGGCGTGCGTGGATCGCGCGTTCCGGCAGGTAATCGTACAGCCATTCGAGGGAAAGCCGCTCACGGTCATATGGTCGTTCGCCATTCCGTGATACGATCGATGGCATGAATCATCGACTTGCTTTTGTTTCGATCGCGACCGTTTCCCTGGTGTTCACCGCGTGTGGTCTCGGGAGTTATCAGCCGCCCACGGGGAACGGGGGCGAAGGGGGAGAGGGCACGAGCGTGGGGGGCGCCGGCGGCACCGGCGGCGAGGGAGGCGGGGCGGTCACCTCGAGCAGCGTCGGCGGTGGTGCGGGGAGCGGCGGCCACGGCGGCGGCGGCACGGGCGGCAATGGGGGGTCGGGGGGGAATTGCAACGATCAGACGCCGCCCGTCTGCTTGAAAGACTGCATGCCTAACATGCTGACGAACGCCGAATGCATCGGCGGCGCGTGGGTGTGCCCCCCGGGCTCGGCCGAGGCGAGCACATGCCCGATGCAGTCCGGTTGCTGCACGACGCCGTCGGAATGCCCGGCGATGTTCACCTGCGTCAACAAGGTGTGCAAGGAGCCGGTGCTCCCCGGGCAATGCTGGACCAACGGGGAATGCACGGAAGCAGAGGTTTGCGAAGGCGCCATCGTCTGCGCCTGCGGGGACACGTGCTTCACGCCGGATACGCCGGGCAAGTGTGTGCCGGCTTGACAACCATGGCCCCGACGCTCACGTGACCGCGCGGTCCCGGAGCCACGCGGCGATCAGATCTTCGAGCCCGCTCGGCCGGCGCATATCGCGGGTCGGTCCCGCAACGCAATTTCATGGTATCATCGGGGGCATGAACCATCGACTTGGCTTCGTTTCGATCGCGTTCGTTTCCTTGATGTTCACGGCTTGCGGGCTCGGGGGTTATCGGCCGCCCTCGGGGAACGGGGGTGAAGGGGGTGACGGGGAAGGCGGCAGTGCGGGGAGCGGCGGGAGCGGCGGGGGTGGCGGTCACGGCGGCGTGGGTGGCGTCGGCGGCGGCCACGCCAGCGGCGGCATGGGCGGTTTCGGGGGCGGGAGCGGCGGAGACGGCGGCACGGGCGGCGTGTCCGTCCCGTGTGGCGCCATTGGGCCGACGTGCAGACCAACCTGCCAATCCGCGGAGACCGTGCCCGCCGTCTGCATGAGCGGGACGTGGGAGTGCCCCGAGGGCTCGGTTGATGCTGCGACATGCCCGGGCTTGGACGAATGCTGCGAGTCGTTTTCGGATTGCCCGCTCACGACCACGTGCGTCATGAACCGCTGCAAGGAGAAGCTGGTGCTGCCGAAGTGCTGGTCCGACGCGGATTGCCTGGGGGGCACATGCGACGGCGCGAGTGTCTGCCCGTGCAACCAGATGTGCTTCAACCCGGACACGCCGGGAACGTGCGTCCCCAAATGAACCGAAGGGCCCCGCGTCAAGCCCCCGCGCGATCACGGAGCCACGCGACGACCTGATCTTCGAGCCCGCCCGACCCGGGAAAACCGAGGTCGACGCGGGCCGGAAAACCGACGTGCCCGCCGCGATCGATCCACCGCACCTCGAGCGGCGGGCGGGCGCCGGAGAGAATGGGCAGGAGCGTGTGGGCCGGGACCATGGGGTCGTGCGCGGCGGCCACGACGAGCGAGGGGACGGCGAGCGTCGCGAGGCGCGGCGCGACGCTCGACTCCCCGTAATAATGGTCCGCGCCGCGGAAGCCGAAGCGCGGGGCCACGATGTGCTCGTCCCAGTCACGGATCGTGGCAATGCGGCGCGCCTCCGCGAGCGGCAAAGGCACGGGGCGGCGGCCGGCGACCTCGGCGTAAATCTCCTTGATGGCCGAGAGGACGTGGCGTCGATACACGAGCCGCGCGGGCTCGTCGATGGCGCGCGCGCCGACGAAGAGGTCGAGCGGAGGGCATACCGCGGCGACGGCGCGGACGCGGGGGTCGAGTGATTCGGTGGCGGCGCGGAGGACGATGTGCCCGCCGAGCGAGTATCCGAGGAGGAGAATGCGCGAATAGCGGCCGAGCTCCGGGCTCGCGAGGGTCGCGTGGAGGTCCTGGGTGATGGCCGCGTGATAGATGTCCTCGCCCGTGCGGTCGGAGCCACGCAGGTTGACGCGCAGGCTCGCGATTCCGGCGGCCTCGGCGGCGGCGGCGGCCGAGAGTACGTAATGGCTGCGGACGTCCCCCCCGAGGCCGTGGACGACGACGAGCAGCGTATCCGACGCCGCGTGGTGCAATCGGCCCGAGAGGCGGACCTCGCCGTATTTCGTGTCCGGGACCGTCAGCCGAAAGGGAACGGAAGCCGAAATGCGGCGCGGCGCGACCGTGTGCCGCGCGACCGGCGCGACGGTGAACCAGTGGCCGAGGAACGAAAATACCCGGTTTTTCCCGTCAACCATACCATTCACGAGATCGCGACCTCCTCGCCGGCGCGATGGCAGCGCTTCCTCCCGTCGGGGCCGAAGACGTAGACGCCGTCCCCCGCGCCGACGCTCACGGCCCGGCGTGGCGAGAGGTCGAGCAGGAGGAGCGAGCGCTGGTTCAGGCCGACGCACGCGTGGTGGCGGAACCTTCGCGCGAGGTAGGCGAGGTTGTCGCGGTCGTCCGTTTGAATGCGCTCCATGCAATGGGGGAAGATCTGGATGTCCTGCACGATGCCGAGGCCGCGGTCGTAGAGCTGGAAATCGCGTGGGGTCTCGGCGAAATCGTCGTACACGATGACGCGCTCGCAGAGGACCATGGCGCCCGCGGAGACGGCGACGATCTGCGCGCCGCGGCGCAGAGCCTCGACGAAGACGTCGCGCAGGCGGAAGAAGCGGAGCGCGCCGAGCAAAAGATCGAGGCGGCCGCCGAAGAGGAAGATGTTGCTCGAGGAGAGGATGCGCGCTTCGAGCCGCTCTTTCGCGGCGCGGAACGCCGGGTGGTAGAGGGCGCCGGCGGCGTCGAAGGCGCGGCGCTCGATATCACCGAAGAGCTCGAAGAGGTGGTCGTCGTTCGATTCGAGCGTGTGGAAGGCGCGCCGGAGCTCGCGCGCGAGGGCGTGGCGGGCGAGCGCGCGCGGGCCCGTGGGATGCGTCATGTCGGCGAGCAGGCTCTGGAGATCGGTATCGGGCGCCTCGGATTTCGCCTCGCGCAGGGTGCGGCGGAAGAGGTCGATCGTGTGCGCGTTGTGCTCGAGGTAAAACCTGCGCGCGGTGGCCTCGGCGCGGCGCAGCTCGCGGAACGCCTCGGCGAGCTCGGGCGCCTCGGCGAGGACTCCGTCGAGCTCGGTCAGCAAGGAGAGGTTCTCGTGGGCGCGATCGAAGCCGTCCTCGAAGACGGAGGGAAAGCCCGCGGCGTTGAGGGCCCGCTTGACGTGCGCCTCGTCGTACTCGTGCTCGGCCCAGCCGGCCGTGACGAGCAGGGTGCGGCGCGCGGCGGCGACCGCCGGATCCTTGTGCCGCGACGTCGCGAGGAATGGAGCCGCGGCCCGGACGAGCCATTCGTCGGACTCGGCATTGCCGTTGAAGAGGATGGCGCCGCGCATGCGGGGCGGAGTGTACACGAAGGCGGCGGCAAGGCGAAGGAGGTCGCGACCGCGCGCGGAGCGGGATGGATGGGCGGCGCCCGGCCCGGTCGCCCGCGTGTTCGAGCGCGGCCGGGTCACGCTCCTTGCAGGCCGTCTGGGTGCCGGAAAGAAGGGAATGACCATGCGAACTCTGCTCACGTTGTTGCTCGTCGTCCTGCTCGTTCCTCCCCCATTCCAAACGGCCGCCTGCCCAGCTCCACCACCCGCGCGCGCCGAGGCTGTCGCGGGCGAGGTGCTGTCCGCGGTCCGCTCGAAATACCCGGCTTCGAGCGCCCTCTGCTACTGGCGCGACGCGACGCTCCTGTGGGGCGTGGAGAAGGTGTATGCGACGAATCCGGCGGCCCGGGGGGCGTGGCTCGAATATCTGCAGTCGAGCCTGGATACGGCCATCGGCGAGGATGGGTCGTTCGAGCCGCTCTTGCCAGACGTCGATTTCATCGCCTGCGGGCTCAACTTGCTCTTCCTGTACGAGGAGACCGGCGAAGCCCGGTATCTCGCGGCGGCGAAGAGCATCCACGACTACATGCAGCGGACCTTTCGGCGGGCCGAGGACGGGAGCATTTCACATATTTCTTCCTTACTGGAAGGGTACCAGGGCTCGGTGGAGCTCTGGGTCGACTCGGATTTCCTGCTCCTCACGTTCCTCGCGCGGCTCGGGGAGGCCACGGGTGACGAAGCCATCATCAACGAGGCCGCGCGACAAACGGTCCTGCATATCCAGCACCTCATGGATCCTCGGACCGGCCTGCACGCACACGGCTGGGCGGAGCGGAGCGCCGAGGGAACACTGCCCGCGTGGGCCGATCCGAGCACCGGGCGGAGCCCTGTCTTCTGGGGACGCGGCCATGGCTGGGTCATGGCCGGGCTCTCCGAGGTGCTCCTTCACCTGCCAGAGAGCCACCCTTCCTATTCCTTCATTCTGGAGAGCTACCGGCGAACGGCCGCGGCGCTGCTCGCCGAACGAAGACCCTCCGGCCTCTGGATGACGGTCCTCGGGGCGGAGGGGCTCGAAGGGAATGTCGAAGAGACGTCGGCCTCCTCGCTCATCGCCTATGGAATGGGCGTGGGCGCTCGCATGGGTTGGCTTCCCGAATCACAATATGCGTGCGTCGCGACGGAGACGCTCTCCGCGCTCCTGCCGCGCTGGCAAAACCCCGATCTCTCGCTCGTGAGCACTGGCACCGTCGTGGCCGCGGACCCGGCGAGGTACGTGGTGCGGTTCGATCCGAGGACGAAATACGGCGAGGGAGCATTCCTCGCGTTGCTCTCGTTGTCCCTCGGCCCGCGCTGACGTAATCATCGTATCGACCTACGCGCCGGGGCGCTCAAGGCCCGACCCATACGCCGTTCAGCATGACGCGGCGGACGTCGCGCATGGCGGCGAGGTCCTCGCCGGGATTGCCGCCGACGAGGATCAAATCGGCGATTTTGCCGGGTTCGAGGCTCCCCAGCCGGTCCTGGACACGAAAGAATCTCGCGTTCTCCAGGGTGGCGGCCGAGAGGACCTCGCCCCGCGAGAGGCCGGCCTCGTGCAGGAGCTCCAATTCGCGGACGTACGCGTCTCCGCGCTCGGCGTGAGGCACGTCGGAATGGGAGCCGACCACGATCCGGACGCCGGCGCCGTGCGCGCGGCGGACGAAGCCGAGCATGTTGGTGAAGGCGCGGACCTCGGCGTCATTGCTGCCCCGATCGCCCGGTCGGCGCTCGAAAATGGCGAGCGTAGGCGTGAAGAACGTGCCCTCGGAGACGAGCAGGTCGAGGATCGCCCGGACGCTCGGGGAATCCAGGTCGACGTTGCTCCAGAGCGCATAACGAGCCGGGCCGCGGGCGGCGTTGTCCGCGAGGACAGCCTGCCGGAAAGCCTCGGCCTCGCGGAGCGGCACGATCGCGGTGCCGAACGAAGTGACGTGCTCGACGCCGTCGAGCCCGGCGCGCACGGCGTCCCCCGCGTCCACGATTTCGAGGTGCGCCGTCGTGATGAGGCCCCGCTCGTGGGCAGCCTCGTTGACGGCACGGATGCTGCCGAGGGGCAATCGATAATAGATTTTGATGGCCGACGCGCCCTGATCCGCGAGGCGATGGACGGCCGCGCGCGCCTCGGCCGGATCGAGGACGAGGAGCGCGTCCTTCGGGTGCGCGGGCGGCGGCGCGTCGAGGTGGGGTCCGGTCAAAAAGAGACGCGGAATCGGGGCGGAGGAAGAGCGCACCGGATCATACGCCTCGATCCATGCGCCTGGGTCGCGCAGGGACGTCACGCCGCGCTGGAGGAAGAGGGACGGCAGGGGGATGTCGCCGTCGAGGTGGAAATGGGCGTCGATGAGGCCGGGCAAAACGGATTGTCCCGTCGCATCGACGATCTCCGCGCCCGCAGGGATTTCCACGGCGCCGCGCGGACCGACGGCGAGGATTCGTCCTTCGCGGACGACGACCACCGCGTCGGGCACGGGCGGCGCGCCGCGTCCATCGAAGAGCGTCGCGCCCGTGATGGCCAGGGTTCGGCCACGAGGGGCCTCGGTGAAGCGATTCACTTCCCGCGCGGGCGGCAGGAAATCCATCCGTCCACCGATATCGTGTTGCGCGATCGCCGGGGTTCCGACGCAACCGCCCGCGACGGCGGTGATGCACAACATCCTGGCAATCCGGGGCATCGTGGACCTCCTGGGCAAACGCGCCACGATAGCGCGCCCGCCCAGGAAATCTAAGCCCGCACGGCGGCCCCGCGAGCCCACCGTCCGCGCTTTACGCTGCGAGCGCGAGCACGGCTTCCTTGAAATGCCGAGCGAGCCGCTCGCCGGCAGGAGCATCGGGGAGGCCCAGGGTCGAGACGAGCTCGGGGTCATTTCCAGCCCGCGCCTCGGCCGCCACGATTTCGAGCGTATTCCGCCGCGCGGCTTCCACCCTCTCCCGCGCGGCGGCGTCGAGCCGCGGGCGAATCCATTCGTCGATGGCCCACGCGAGCGAGGCGTGCCGGGCCTCGTCGAGCGCGATGCGGTGCATGGCGCGACGGACGGCAGGATCCTTGGCGGCGCGCGCTTGCCACATGCCGACGAGCACGCCGAAGGTCTCGCGCACGCAGCCCTCGACGGCATTGTCGAGCGCGATGGCCTCGAGCGAGCGCGGGGCTTGCTTTGCGACACTCGGGGCACGGAATTGCCCGCCGTGACGCGACGCGAGCCTGCGCATCACCCGCGCGTGCCGGACCTCGTCGCGTCGCGCGATATCGGCGCGCTCGATGAGCGCGCGCGGCGCGCCGTGATGGACGAGCTCCGCGGCGAGGGCCTCGAACGCGTCGACGCTCGCGGCTTCGAGACGCGCCACGCTCGCGAGATACGCGCCCACGCGCGTCGAGCCGCGGGCCTTGCGGCGCGCGAGCCCCGCGGGACGCCGGCCAATGCAGGCGCCGGACTCCGATTCGATGACCTCGGAGTCGATTTCCTGGACGTTCCCGTCGGCATTGATGTCGAGGAGGTACAGCTCGCGCTCGATCGGATCGCAGATCTCGGTGTATCGCGTGCCGAGCACGTCGAAGCCGGAGCCCGAGGCCCGGACGCCGCCCTCGTCCGTGTTGTTGCAGATGATTTGATACTCCGCGAGCTCAGCGGCGAGCACGGCCTCGCCGGCCGTATCGATGGGTCGGATCAAGGCGAGGACGGCCTCCTTCGTATCGAGGACCTTCACCTCGTCGCCCTTGTTCGTGACCAGGATGTGGCGCGGGCAAAAATCGACGCACTGGCCGATGCGAAAACCTTGGGCCGACGTGGCGGCGGCGATCGCGGCCTCGCACATGGCGACGTTGCTCGCGGAGCCGCACTTGTCCCCGAAGGTCGTGACCACGCGCGGCTCATCCGACCCTCCCTCGCCGATGTTGATGAGCTCCATGTAATCGAGCTCCTCGGCGGTCCGCAAATCGGAGAGGTGACGATCGTTGCCGCACGTGATCGCGGTGAAGCCGTCGGTGTCGATCCCGCAAGCGACGGCGGCGGGCGCGATCGAAAGAGAAAGGACGTGACGCAGAATTCTGCCGACTCGATTGGACCTGGCCATGAGCACCTCGACCCCCGGCACGGCAAGGGCCGTTCCAGCCGGAGAAACGCGGCTTTTCGCGAGGGCGGCCGAAAACTCCCTGGCACCCTTGCCGCTCCATGGCGCGCATCCCTGGCACAGAATGGCAACAGGGACAAAATCGTGCTCACGGGACGAAAATTCGCCGCAAGCACGGGGCGATATCGGTTCGAGCGCGAGGACTCGACGGCCCGATCGTCGGGACGAAAGGCCGGACACGTGCAAAAATTACCAATGTTCGTGTGAGGACGCCATGATGACGCCTCGGGTTGTGCCTTTCTCCTGTCTCTGTTAAAGCCGATCCCATGATCGGGGACATACACCGTCATCTCGGTGGGGTGTTCGAGGGGTGCCCGGATCCACTGTTGCTCGTCGAGGGCGACGTGGTGGTGGCGCAAAATGAAGCGGCCCGCGCAGAGCTTGGCGAGGCATCGTCGCTGCTCGCGCTCTTCGACGCGGCGGATCGGAGCGTCGTGTCGTCGGCCTGCGCGGCCGTGGCGGGCGGGCAATCGACAAAATCGACGTTTTCGGCGCGCTCCGCGGCGGGCACGGCGAAACGCTGGACCGCATGGTCGGTCGGGAACGGTGGGGTATGCGTCCGGATGGACGGCCCCGCGGAGCCCCGCACGGACATTCCAGCGCCGCTCGCTCCCCTCCTCACGAAAGACGAGCCTGTCCCGCTTCGGAGCGTGCTCCTCGGCAAGATCTTCGATCGATTCGAGGGGATCCTCTGGGCGATCGCCAAGGATGGGACGATCCTGGTCTCGGAAGGCAAGGGGCTGGCCCACTTCGGAATCGCGCCGGGCGCGCTCGTCGGTATGAATGCGCTCCAGATCTATCCACCCGGATCGACTGCCCGGGAGGAGACCGAGCGCGCCCTCGCAGGGGAGGAGCTCTACTCGGACAGCATCGAGGGCATGTCCTACTGGATACGTCGTCTCACGCCCGTGCGAGACGCAGCCGGCGACATCACCTCGATCGTTGGATTCTCGCTTCGCGCCAACGAGAACACGGAAGAGACCTTCCAGGCCAAGGCCTTGATCCGCGCGCTCTCGGAGCTGCCCCTCGCGATCTGGGCCATGGACGCGGACGGGACGTGCAAGATGTCCCTGGGAAATGGCCTCAAGGATCTCGGCCTCAAGCCCGGCGAGCTCGTCGGGAAAAACCTCTATGAGCTCTACAGCGGCCGCGAGGATTTCCAGGCGGACATGAAGCGGGCGTTCTCCGGGGAGCAGTTCGTCTCCGAGATATCGCATGTCACGTCGCACTGGCGCAACACGATCATCCCGGTGCGTGACACGTTCGGCGACCGCGTGGTGCGTATCTACTCGGTGGCCGAGAACGTGACCGACCGCGTGGAGTACCAGCGGCGGCTCGAAGAGCATCTCGCGCTGATCCAATCGCAAAAGCAGGCCATCGTCGGTTTGTCGAGCCCGATCATCGAGGTCTGGCAGGGCGTGCTCGTGGTGCCGCTCATCGGCTCGATCGATCAGGCCCGCGCGAGCATCCTGCTCGAACGGCTGCTCACGGAGGTCGTCAGCCGGCAATCGAGCGCGGTGATTCTGGACCTGACGGGCGTGGACACGGTCGACGCGGAGGCGGCGCAGCACCTCTCGAACGTGATGCGCAGCGTGGAGCTCGTCGGCGCGACCGGGCTGCTCTCGGGGATCCGGCCGAGCGTGGCGAAGACGATGGTGGACCTCGGCGTCGACATGCAATCACGCCGCACCTACCCGACGCTGGCTGAGGCCCTGCGAAAGTTGATCGGCGCGCGCAAGCGCTGACGGTTTCTCAGCGGCCCTCGCCATGCATCTCCAGCACGGCTCTCTCATGTAATTTCTTCATGAATGCATTTCGGTCCGGCGCGAGGACGAGCTCCCGGAGGTCGGCCTTTCCGACGAGCAGAACGAGGTAATCGTCCCGGCGCTCGCCGTGCAGATCGCTGCGCAGGGGCGCGGAAAAACCGCCCGGCGCAATGAAAAGGCCGAGGCGCGAGCGATTGAACTTGCGCGAGAGCTTCCACAAGAAGCTCCGGATCTCCGTGGCGCCGGCGGGCCGCGTCCAGTTCTTGCATTCGGCGAGGATGTACGAGGTGCGTTCGTTCACCCAGAAGGGATCGGTGGATTCGTTGCGAATGACGAGGTCGATCTCCTCCTCCTCGTTGCGGCGCCGAGCCGAGGCGTGGCGAAAGCCAGGGATCGTCTTGAAGACGAGGACCATCAGGTCTTCGAGCAGCTTGCCCTTGCGGTTCGGATCCGTCTCGCTCTCGGCCGCGGCCCAGGTGTCGCGAATCGCCGCCTCGGCCTCGTCCGAGGAAAGCTCGCCGAAATGGTGCGCCCGCACGGCCTCGAGCGCATTGCGAAGTTTTGCGAGCAAGAGGACGCGAAAGATCGGGCCTTTTTCGAGGTAATCGTAGGCGCCGTCCTGAAAGGCCCGCGTGACCGCGGCCTCCGTGGCATACCCCGTGACGAGGATGGTCTTCGCGAGCGGCGCGCGTCGGGAAACCTCGGAGACGAGGTCGAGGCCGGTGTCCGGGCCCGTCTTGCCGTCGAGCTTCTGATCGACGAGCACGACGTCCCAGCCGCCCTGATCGAGCCGCACGAGCGCTTTTTCGATCTCGTCCGCAGTCTCGACGAGATATCCCTCGGCGCCGAGCCGCGCGCGATAGAGCTGCAAAAAGCTCGGATCGTCGTCGATGATCAAGATGCGGCCCATCGGTCTCACGCGGCGCTCCTTCCGGCATCCACGGGCAGGCGGAGGACGAATCGAGCGCCGCCGAGCGGGCTCTCCTCGCAATGCGCCTCGCCGCCGAGCTCCGCGCGCGCGACCTCGCGCACGAGCGCAAGCCCCTGCCCCGTCCCCCCGGGACGCAAGGAAAACCCGGGCGCAAAAATCGCCTTGCGATACTCGGGCGGGACGCCCGGGCCGTCGTCGTCGACGGTGACGACGATGGCGCCGCCTCCGTCGAGCGCGGCGGCCACACGAATCTCGGCCGGACGGTCGTCGCGGGCGCGCGCCGCATTGCGGAGCAAATCGACGATGGCCAGGACGAACCGATCGCGGCGGCCACGAACATGCGGGAGGAAGCGGGGCCGGTCGAAAAAAGCCACGCGGCCGAGCTCCTCGGCGAGGGCGGCGAGCGCGTCCTCGATGGCCGCCGCGATGTCGAAAGGTTCGGGCGGAGGGCCGGCGCGCTCGACGACCTGCGCCATTTCGGTCATGAACCGGAAGATGCGATCGACGCCGCCCGTGATGGTGGCGCCGTGCCGATCGACGAGCGTGCCGCGGCCGTCGCGCTGGAGCGAGGCGAAGAGGTCATCGATGGCCTCGCGCACGGGGACCAGGGCATTGCGAATCTCGTGCGCGACCATGCGCGCGTGTCGGGTCATGGCGAATGCAGCGCTCTCGCGCTGGATCAATGCGGTGGCGGCGCGAATGCGGCCGAGGACGGCGGCCGTCTCATCTTGAATGAGCGCGCCCGCGAGGAGGACCATCGGCGTATCGCCCGAGGCGACCTCTGCAAGCAGCTCGGCGCCATTTTCGGTGAGCTCGTAGGTGGTGAGCGCCTCCTCGGCCTCGTCCTCGAACGAAAGGAGGCCGAGCGCGGCGAGGCGATCGAGCGATTGCGGATGCGCGGCCACTTCGCTGCCATACCAGAAGACGCGGAGCCTGCGGGCCGCGACGAGGCGCGCCGCGGCCCCGCGCGACAATCGCCAAGGATCCGAAGGCCCGCGCGATTGCGCGACCTCGACGGCGAGCAGCCAGCGGACGGCATCACGCTCGGGCAAGCCGAGGACGAGCCGGCCAATGGGCGTGAGGAGCGTCTCGCTCTCGGCGCGCCGCAATGCGCGCACTTCGAGCGCATACCGCTCGGGCCAGAGGTTCGGGGTGCGCTCGGGGCGCTGGATGGAAAAAAGGACCTCGCTGGAGAGGCGATCGAGCTCGCGATCGCGGATGCGCGAGCCGGCCGAGTCGGACAAACCGAGCCGGCGGCGGAGGGCGACATCGACGAGCGCATGCAGCTCCGTAGCATTCGCGCCGAACGCGAGGCCGCCTTCCAGCAATCGCTGCATTTCCTGGACGAACGCCCCGAGCTTGTCGGACCAGACGTCGTGCAAACGCTCGATTTTCTCCTCGGGCTCGCCGCGCGCTTCCAGGGCTTCGAGCGCGTCGAGCAGCGTCTTTCGATGCGCGCCGAGGCCCGAGAGCGCCCACGAGGAGCCCTCCGGGCGGTCGAGACAGCGGCGCACGTCGTCGAGGAAAGACACGCCGGAAGGTGATGCCGGGCGCCCGGGTTTGTCAAGTCCGATGCGGGGTTTGTCCGCGGCCCGCGTTTGTCCCCGGCGTTTGTCCCCGGCGCGAGGCGTTATCGCGAGAGAAGCACCACGCCGCCGAGCACCGCCGCGCATACCGTCTCGGCGCGGAGCGTGAGCGGGCCGAACGAGACGCGCGAGAGGCCGGCCGAGGTGCACGCCTCGATCTCGGCCGGCGACAAACCCCCCTCGGGGCCCACGACGAACGCGAGCTCGACCTCCTGGCCGAGGCGCCGAATCGCCGGACCGAGCGGCGCGTCGGCCACGGGATCCAGGCAAAAGCCATGGACGCCCTCGCCCGAGGCGAAGAGCTGCACGGCCTCGATGAGCTCCATCGGCGACGAGATCGCCGGCGCGTCGCCACGGCCACATTGCCGCGCGGCCTCGACCGCGATGCGGCGCCACCGCGCCGCGCGACCGTCTGCGGGGCGGCCCACGGATCGCTCGGCGACGATCGGAACCACGCGGCTCGCGCCGAGCTCGGTCGCATCACGGACGATCGCGTCGAACTTGTCGCTCTTGCACGTGGCCTGGAGGAGCGTCACGCGGCGCGCGGGCAGGAACGTGGCCGCGCGGGGCTCCTCGACGACGACGGAGACGCTTGCACGATCGATCGCGGTGATCTCGGCGTCGGCCTCGATCGCGCGATCGGGATCGAAGAGCACCACGCGATCGCCGAGGCGCTTGCGATGGACGCGCGCGACGTAGCGGGAGGCGTCCTCGTCGAGGATCGAAGACCCCGCCTCGACGCGGGCGACGGGGACACGCAGCGGGCCCCTCATGACGCAGCGAACGCGATCGCGACCCAGTCGTCGCCCGTGCCGTCACCGCGGCGTCGCGTCTCGAGGTAGCGCAGCGGGCGCGCGAGCGAGGTGTACCGCGCGACGATCTCGTCGTGCTCGGCCGCGAGGATGCCCGAGAGGATCAGAAGCCCCGAAGGAGCAACCGCGCGCGTCAAATCCTCCGCGATCGGACGCAGCACGCGCGTCTCGATGTTCGCGAGCACCACGGGGAACGTTTCCGTCACGTGCTCGATCGTCTGCTCGCGAACGACGACGCGATCGGCGAGGCCGTTGCGCTCGGCGTTCTCGCGCACGACGTCGATGACCTCGGGGTCGTTGTCGATCGCGAGCGCGCTCGCGGCGCCGTAGATCAGCGCGACGAGCGCGAGAATCCCGCTGCCCGTGCCGACGTCGAGCACACGCACGCCGGGCAACGAGCTCTTACGATCGTGAAGCATCTCGGCGACGAGCGCGGTCGTCGCATGCAGGCCCGTGCCGAAGGCGCGGCCCGGTTCGAGCTCGAGCACGTGCTCGTCCGCGCGCTTCTTCTCGTAGGCGACCCACGGCGGCACGACGACGATGTCGGACGTGAACTGGAACGGCTCGAAGTGCTGCTTCCAGGCGTCGCGCCAGGCGTCGCCCACGATCTCCTCGATGCGCGGCGCGAGCGAGGGGTCCTCCTCGACGAGCGCCGCGATCGCCTGGTCGGCTTCTTCGCGCGTGGAGAAACTCGCGACGAGGGTCACCTTCCCGGAGCCCGCGCCTTTCGCGAGCGTCTGCTCGTCGCGCTCCTCGACGCCCATGGCGCCGAGATCGAAGAGGTGTGCGCCGAGCTCTTCGGCTCGATCGCGAGGGACGTCGAC
Organism: Polyangium jinanense; assembly: GCF_028435265.1. Taxonomy (GTDB): domain Bacteria; phylum Myxococcota_A; class Polyangia; order Polyangiales; family Polyangiaceae; genus Polyangium; species Polyangium jinanense. The sequence continues at coordinate 35,582 of NZ_JAGTJK010000069.1, forward strand.
GGCGACGAACGGATAAACGGGCTCGGTCATTTTGAAGACGAGGTTTTGGCGCGGATCGGGCCTTCGGGCCACCCGAGATCGGCTACTCCGTCACGCGAATCGTCACGGTCGAGGTCCGCTGGTTGAGGAGGAAGTACGTCGCGGCCACGCCGCCGCCCACGACCGCGAGGCCGACGGGCACCCAGAACCACGGGCTCGACAAGACGCCGCCCTTCTGCGCCGCAGGCACGGCGATGCGCAGCGGCGTCGCGGCATCACCACGCGAGGTGAGCGGCAACCCGCCCTTGTCGATCGCTTGCAGGTAGTACTCGACGAGCGGGGGTTTGACCGCGTCGCTCGGGATCTGCGCGCGGAACTCGCCGAGCGTGTAGCTCGCGGGCACGAGGACGAACTTGCCATCGGCGCCCGTGCGATACGCGAGCTGCATCGCACGCACGCGGCCGTCCGGATCCTCGACGCGACCCGTGAGCTTGATCAAGGTCCCCGGCGGCACCTGCGCGGGCGAGGTGTGCATGATGCGGATCGGCTTTTCGGCCGCGGGCGAGTCGATCGTCTCGCGGCCCGGCTTGCCCTCGGCTTCCCACTTCTCGCGCGTCGTCTTGAAGAAGTCCTTGAAGCGCGGCGATTCGGTCGGCGGCAAGGTGTACGTCTCGTCGAGCACGAGCAGCCCGCGCACGGCGGCGTCCGCCTCGTCGACGCGCTTGAGCACGATGTAGTTGTAGGCGAGCAGGCGGTAGATCTCGATCTTCTCCTGCTTGCTCGTGCCGGGGCGGAGGAGCGCGGCGGAGAGCGTCTGGATCGACTCTTCGTACTCGGCGTCGTCGAAGAGCGCGCTGCCGCGCTGGATGAGCGAGGTGACGCTGGCCTTGTCGCCCTTGGGAGCAGCTTGCGCGAACGCAAGGGAGGGCGTCGCGACGACGAACGCAGAATGGCAAGCAGCCGTGAGGGCGAGCGTCGCGGCGAGGCGAGGCCAGACGGAGCGCATGGGCCTGAGGGTAGCCGGAAACGCGCGTCGTTGGCGAGAGCCGTGCGATCACTCGTTCAGCGCGGGTAGTAGGTCCTTCGCGCCTTCACGCTCACGAGGACGCTCATCCGATCCTCGGGCGGAGGCGGGTGTTCACCCGCGCGCAGCACCATCGCGGTGAGGCGGCCGCCGTACACGCAGCCCGTGTCGATGCCCGTCGCGTCACGGTGGATCTGCGGGAGCTCGAGAGCGTTGTGCCCGAAGACGAGATGCGGCGGTCCCACGTACCGCTCGCCCCACAGGGTCGAGCCGCGCCGCTCCTCGGGCACGCCGCTCACGTTGAGCGAACGCACGTACATGAGCGTACGCGGGCTCTGGCGCTCGATCGGCAGCGCGGGATCGACGCCCGCGTGCACGACGCGCAGGCCGTGCTCCGGCAGGTCGAGCCAGAGCGGCAGCGAGGCGAGGAACTCCCAGTGCTTGCGGCGCAGGGCGCGCACGACCTCGCGCTGCAGGCTTCCGAGTTGCGGCACGATGCTCGGAGGCATCTGCCGGTAGCGCAGGAGCCGATCCTCGTGGTTGCCACGCACGACGCGCGCCTGGAGCTTGCGCAGCAGATCGATCGTGCCCGCGGGATCGGGACCACGCACGACGAGGTCCCCCACGGAGACCAGCTGATCGCCCGCGCCGAACCCGATGTGGCCTAGCAGATCCTCGAGCTCGTACCTGCATCCGTGCAGGTCGCCGACCACGACCGTTCGACCCATCACTCCCGCTCAGCCGATCTTGGCGCGCTTGGGGATGACGACGATGCCGCCCTCGCTCACGTACCAGCGCTTCCTGTCTTCCTCGAGGTTGTAGCCGATCTCGGCCCCCGAGGGGACCTCGACGTCCTTGTCGATGATCGCGCGGCGGATCTTGGCATGCCTCCCGATCACGACATTCTCGAAAAGCACGCTCTCCTCGACATGGCTGAAGGAGTTCACGCGGCAGCGGTTCGAAAGGACGCTCCGATGGATGCGGCCGCCGGAGATGATGCAGCCGAGCGAGACGAGGCTCTCGGTCGCGATGCCGACGCGCGCGTTCCACTCGTCGCGGAAGACGAACTTGGCCGGCGGATCGTGGCTCATCGCGGTGCGGATCGGCCAGCGCTGGTTGTAGAGGTTGAAGGCGGGCTGCACGCTGATGAGATCCATCTGCGCGGCCCAGTAGGCGTCGATCGTGCCGATGTCGCGCCAGTAGGCGTTCGAGCCCTCGTCCTCGCCGGGAACGCGGTTCGTCTGGAAATCGTAGACGAACGCGCGCCTGCCGTTCTTGACCATGTACGGGATGATGTCGCGGCCGAAGTCGTGCGCGCTCTGCTCGTTCTTCGCGTCCTGTTCGAGCGCGTCGAGCAGGTGGCCCGTGTTGAAGATGTAGTTGCCCATCGAGGCGAGGGCGAGATCGGGGTGGCCGGGCATCGGCGGCGGATCGGGGACCTTCTCGTGGAAGGCGATGATGCGGCCGCTCGCGTCGGCCTCGATCACGCCGAACTGCGTGGCCTCCTTGCGCGGGACGGGGATGGCCGCGACCGTGACCTCGGCAGAGCGCTCGAGGTGCTCGTCGAGCATCTGGCGCATGTCCATCTTGTAGACGTGGTCGCCGCCGAAGATGCAGACGTGCGTGGGCGACTCGTCCGTGATGACGTGCTGGGTCTGGTAGACGGCGTCGGCCGAGCCCTTGAACCAGCTCTTGCCGGTGCGCTGCTGCGCCGGGATCGTCTCGATGAAGTTGTCGAGCATCGGCGACAAGCGCCACGCACGCGCGATGTGTTCGTCGAGCGACGCGCTCTTGTACTGCGTCAGGATCTTGATCTTGTGCAGCCCCGAGTTGACGAAGTTCGAGAGGACGATGTCGATGATCCGGTAGCGCCCGCCGAACGGAACCGCCGGCTTGGCACGATCCGAGGTGAGAGGACCGAGCCTCCGGCCCTCTCCACCCGCCAGGATCATGACGAGGACACGTGAAGTCTCGAACGGGGCGCGCAGCTTCGTCTCGCGCATGGTTCGTGGAGACTACCCTACCTTCGTGGCCCAGGCGACGCTCGACGACGGGGACGAGTTTGGACGGGCCTGTCGGCCTGCTCGAGCGCCTCATTATGAGGGACCGAGGCGCGTCGGTTCCCCTCCTTCGGCGAATCTCTTTACGCGCCGTGCGCCATCGTGTTAGCCCTTTCCAGCCCAATCCCCCTGCCCCAGGGCGGCAGCCTGTCCCCGAGGGCGTACCCTCGAGCGGCCCGGAGAGACTCATGAACGTCCGACATGCACTCGTTTTCGCCCTCGCCTCCGTGACAGGCTCGGCCGTGCTCGGCTGCGGACCGTCGGAGGAGCCGTACAAGGCCAAGCCCGCCGTGAGCGGCAAAAAGGCCGCGCTCCCCGCCGTGCCGACGCTCCCGCAGAAGCAGAAGAAGACGCCGGACGGCGCGTACACGATCTGGGGCATCACGCACGATCTCCGCAGCCGCGTGCACTTCGAGGACGTCAACGCGAAGCAGGTCTCGATCGTCGGCTACATCGTCAAGACGAACTACGCCGACGCGCCGGCGTGCTCGATCCACAAGACGGGCAAAGGCGATCCGCCGGACTGCAAGGCGCCGATCCCGACCTTCGCGATCGCCGACGAGAAGGGCGAGACGAAGGACATGATCGACGTCATGGGCTGGGCCTCGAACTTCGCCCAGGTCTTCACGCTGATCGAAGCGATCGACAAACAGCCGAAGGGCAAGGAAGGCGAGGCGAAGCTCGCCGACGAGTTCTGGGGCGCGGACCTGCCGAACCCGATCCCCAATGTCGGGGCGAAGGTCAAGGTGACGGGCACCTACGCGGTGACGTTCACGAAGGCGAGCTCCGGCGCCGCCGCGAACCCGAAGTACGGGATCATGACGGCCGAGAAGATCGAGTTCCTCGAGCAGGCGCCGGAGAAGGCCTACCTGCCCGGCATGAAGAAGAAGCCCTGAGCTTCGTCTCCCGTGCGCTCCCCGCGCCCCAGGATCCGGCGGCGAAGGTGGGGGGGGCGAGACCCGAAATACTTGCGGACGCCGGTCGGCATCTGACACGCTCGGATTTGCGCATGGTCTACCGCACCTTCAAAGCAATCGCTCCCCTCGCTCTGCTTCTCGTGGCCGCGGCCTGCGGCGGGAAGACACCCGAACCCGAGACGCCGGTCGACGAGGGCGCCTCGAAAACCGTCGAGACGCCGCCCCCGCCGCCGAAGTGCGAGTCGCTCGACGAGAAGTGCGCCGCGACGAAGGAAACGAGCGCCAAGGTCAAGAGCGCCAAAATCGCCTTCCAACCCGCAGAGAAGTGGACGTACGCGCAGGGCGAGGCGCAGACGATCGCGCAGGCCTCGGAGGAGGGTGCGATCGTCGTGTTCGGCTCGTACACGCCGGACAAGGACGCGAAGAAGGACGCTGCGGCGCGTGAAGCGGCGCTCGCGGAGCTCATCAAGACGACCGCCGTCACCCTGCCGAAGGGCTACAAGGTCAACTGGAAGAAGCCGGACAACACGCAAGAGGTCAACGGCGTCAAGCTCAACGTCTGGACCGCGGCAGGCTCGGAGCGCGCGAAGAAGAAGGGCACACTGCTCGTCTTGCAGGCGCCGCTCAAGGACGGCGAACCCGCGCTGCTCGGCCTGGGCTTCGCGGCCGACGATGACGAGGCCGGCATGGGCGCGGTGAGCAAGGCGATCGAGTCCATCAAGGCCGAATAAGGAACGTCGTGACCGCGCCCCAGCTCTCCCCCGGCTACGTCATCGCGGGAAAATACTCGGTCCAGGCCCTCCTGGGCCACGGCGGCTCCTCGGCCACCTACCGCGTCATCGACGCGACAGGGCGCGCGATGGCGGTGCGTATCTACTCGCCGAACATCGCGCAACGCCCCGAAGTGATGACGATGATCGAGCAGATCTACACGGCGACGAACGGGCTGCCGCCCGACGCCGTGCTGCCGGTCCTCGACGCGGGCTACGATCCGCAGACCGCCGCGCCCTTCACGGTGACGGAGTTGTCACCAACGCCGTCGATCGCGCAGCTCGTCTCGCAGCGCCCGCTCTCGCCGCAGGAGGTCGCGCAGATCGCGCAGAACATGGCGCGCACGCTGGACAACGCCCACGTGCGGCAGCTCATGCACCACGCGCTCAAGCCGACGAACGTGTTCGTCGCGCCGCAAGGCTTCGCCGTGCGCGTCATGGACTTCGGCGCGGGCCTCGCGCGGAGCTACGTCCAGACGAACGAGGGCTACGCGATCGCCGCGCCCTGGGTCGCGCCCGAGCAGATGCAAGGCGGCGCGCCCGCGGGCCCCGCAGCCGACGTGTTCGCGATGGGCCTCGTGCTCTTCTACGCGCTCACGGGCCGGCCGTACTGGCGCTCCTGCCAGGGCGCGCAGCCCGACCTCGCCTCGTGGCAACACGAGCTCGTCGGCCCTCGCCAGCCCGCGTCGCAGCGCGCGCAGGAGCTCGGCGCGATGGTCTCGCCCGTGCTCGATGCGGTCTTCAACCGCGCGCTCGCGCTCGATCCGAACGAGCGCTTCCGCCAGGCCAGCGAGCTCGCCGTGGCCTTCTCCGCCGCGGCGAACATGCCCGAGATGGCCACGAGCGCGACCATCGCGTTCCCCGCGATCGGCGGCGCCGATCCGATGGGCCCGACGGCCGCGGTGCCGGTGTACCAGCCCGTCGGCTCGAATGATGGCTCGGGCTACCCGCCGCCGCCTCCGCCCGGAGGGGGCATGGGCGGCCCCGGCATGGGTGGTCCCGGCATGGGTCCGGGCGGGCCGGCGAACGCGGATATGGGCATGGGCATGGGCATGGGCATGGGCCCGGGCCCCGGCCCGGCGGCGCCGACGACGGCGGCGCCGCGCCTGCCGATGGATGCCGGCGGCGGCTCGAAGAAGCTGCCAATCATCATCGGCGTCGCGGCGGTCCTCTTGATCGGCGGCGCGGTGGGCGCGTTCATCATCGCGGGTGGCAAGGACAAGAAAGAGGGCGAGGACCCGAACGCGCCGATCGCCATCACGCCGACGGGCGCGCCGACCACGACCGGTGACAGCACGGCGGCGCCCCCGAGCACAGGCGAGACGCCGCCGCCCACGCCGCCGCCCGCGGCCGAGGAGGTCGAGGTCGCGATCAAGTGCAGCCCGGGCTGCGACACGATCAAGGTCGACGACAAGGCGATCGAGGATCCGTCGACGCTCAAGCTCGCGCCGGGCGCGCACAAGGTCGAGCTCTCGAAGGCCGGGTACGTCACGCAGAACGACGACATCACGATCGAGGCCGGCAAGAAGTTCGAGAAGGAATACAAGCTCGCCGAGGCCCCGAAAGAGACGGCGCAGGCCGCGAACACCGCGAAGTCGAGCGGCAGCGGCGGCGGCAGCACGACGAAGACGAACCCCACGCCGACGACGAAGCCGACGAGCACGGCGAAGACCGGCACGAAATGCACGGGGGTCGGTCTCTTCAAGAAGTGCAAGTAATCGTTCGACGCTGCATTTCCCCCGAGGCGGCCCGCTACGTTTTCCCTTCGTAGCGGGCCGTTTCGATTTCGGAGCGACGTCCGTCCGTCCCATCTGGTCAAAGCCCGGCTCGGGCCCCACGCTCGCCCTGGATGCACGCGGCGGCTCGTCCGCCGTCGGGGGAATTGCGCGCGGAGAGGCCTCTCCGCGCCGTGAAAGGGGGACATCATGGCAATGGCGAAACGACTTCGGATCGGCTCGCGGCGGCTCGCGGGCCTGGCGCTCGGACTCCTGTCGTTCGTTTTCCCGGCCGCTTCCTCGCAGGCCAAGACCGCGGAGAAGAGCAGCGGCGCCGGGGCGCAGGAGGGCGACAAGGCGCAGGCGAACATCGTCCTGCAAGAGCAGCTCACGGAGTTCATCACGACGAGCGGCGAGGGCAAGATCGTGGCGAAGCCGGACGCGATGCGCGCCGAGCTCGGGGTCGAGGTCCAGGCGAAGACGCTGGATCAGGCGCAGAGCGAGCTCGCGCGCAAGATGGCGCTCGTGACGAGCGCGATCGAGAAGCTCGGCCTCGAGGGCCTCACGTTGCAGACCGAGACGCTGGAGATCCATCCGGTCCAGAGCAAGCCCGAGGCCGGCCGCGCGCCGAAGATCGTCGGCTATCGCGCGCAGAACACGCTGTCGGTCACGCTGCGGCTCGCGGAGGCGCAGGCGCTCGGGACGCAGGCCGCGAAGGTCATCGACGCGGCCGTCGGCGCGGGCGCGAACGTGGTGGAGGGGATCTCGTTCTTCCTCGCGCGCCCGGAGGAGGCGCAGGCCAAGGCGTTGCACCTCGCGGTCGTGGACGCGGAGCGGAACGCGAAGATCCTCGCGGCTTCGTCGGGCGTTCGGTTGCTCGGGCTGCACAGCCTGGATGGCTCGCAGGGCCGGCTGACGCCGATCTGGCGCGACGCGGGCATCGCGAAGGCGTCGCGCGAGCTGAGGACGACGATCGAGCCGGGTGAGCTCACGATCACGGCGACCGTGGCGGCGCGGTACCACTTCGCGAACCAGTAACCGATCGTGCAGCCGCGCGAGGCGCCGTGCAGGCTTCGGCCGGTCGGCCCTCGCGCGGCGCTTCTTTGATGGCGTTCGCCTTGCCAAGCGCGGCGCGGGTCACGAGAATGCGCCGCCCGTGGCCGTCTCGATCCATCCGCTCGCGCACGTCGATCCCGGGGCGAAGCTCGGCGCGGACGTCGTCGTGGGCCCGTTCGCCGTGATCGAGGGCGACTGCGAGATCGGCGACGGCTGCCGCATCGACGCGCACGCGGTGATCGCGGCGGGCAGCAGGATCGGGCGTCGCAACGTGGTCCATTCGTTCGCGGTGCTCGGCGGCGCGCCGCAGGATCGAAGGTACGCGGGCGAGCCGACCACGCTCGTCGTGGGCGACGACAACGTCTTTCGCGAGCACGTGACAGCGCACCGCGGCACCGGGCATGGCGGCGGCGTGACACGCATCGGAAGCGCGGGTCTCTTCATGGTGGGCGTGCACGTCGCGCACGATGCGATCGTGGGGGATCGCGTGACGCTTGCGAACGGGACATTGCTCGCGGGGCACGTCGTGCTCGAGGACTACGTGGTGACCGGTGGTCACGTAGCCGTCGCGCCGTTCGTCCGCGTGGGCGCGCGCTCGTTCCTCGCGGGTGGATCGATGGTCGAGCGCGACGTGCCGCCGTTCGTCATCGCCGAGGGAAACCGGGCGCGTGTGCGCGCTTTGAACCGCGTCGGGCTCGAACGAACGGGCGTGCCGCTCGAATCACGTGTCGCGCTGAAGCGGGCCTTTCGTGCGCTCTTCGTGGGGGATCTTCCGCGCGCCGAGGCCCTCGCGCGGATCGAATCCGATCCGGATCCGTTCGTCCGCGAGCTCGTCGCGTTCCTTCGCGCGCCGCCCCGTCGTTAGGGTGAACGGCGGTTTGTCGAAACGAGCGCGCAGCCGGTTGCACGCACGAAAGACCGCTGGCACCGCGATGATCCGCCGCTCGATCGCGCGTTTGCCCGGAACATCCATGAGCACGAGCCCGATGAAGAGCGTGAGCAGCCCTTGTCCTGGCACGCCGGGCAGGGAGAGCACGATCCCCAGAATGACCAGGAAAAACCCGAGCAAGTTCTTTCCGGCGATCCCGAGGGCGCGCTGCCAGGCCGGACGATCGGCGAGGAACCGACCCGGGCCGCGCGTCTCCTCGAAATGATCCGGCTCCAGCCGGACGATCACGAGCGCCACCACGGCCAGGCTGAGCGCGAGGCTCACGCCGAAGACCCCCACGCCCACGAAGATCTGCGATGCGTGGATTTCTAGCGTATGGAGCAAATTCATCCGGCCCGCGCACCCCACCCGACCAACAACCGCGCCTCGCCTAGATTCCCTGTCATGTAGCGCACGCCGTCACGCGGGCAAGGTGCGGGAGGGCTCGTCAATCCGGGCGTTTTGGACGAAGCTCCACGTATGATCGAGGCAGCGAAAGCGCGCCTCCGCGCGCGAGAAGAAGCAGCACTCGCGTTGCTCGAAGCGCTGGTCGAGGTGAACTCGTTCACGGACAACGTGCCGGGCGGGACGCGTGTGGGCGAGATGCTCGCGGCGGAGCTCCGCGGGCTCGAAGGCGTGAGCTCGGTGCGGTCCCACGCGAGCGCAAGGTACGCGCCGCACTGGGTCGCGAGGACGGAGGCAGCGGAGGAATCGGCCGCGGGGTGCGTGGCGATCGTGGGGCACCTCGATACGGTGTTTCCGCCCGGGACCTTCGAGGGATTCCGGCGCGAGGGACCGATCGCGCGGGGCCCTGGAGTGCTCGACATGAAGGGCGGGCTCGTGGTGGTGCTCGAAGCGCTGCGCGCGCTCGCGCACGTGGGCCTACTCGCGCGCGTGCCGATCCGCGTGGTGATCGTGTCGGACGAAGAGGTCGGTTCGCCCGAGGGGCAACGTGTGATCGCCGAGGAGGTCGCGGGCGCGCGCGCGGCGCTCGTGTTCGAAGCGGGGCGCGCGAAGGATCTCGTGATCACGTCGCGCAAGGGAACGGGCAGCGCGCACATCGTCGCGACGGGCAAAGCGGCGCACGCGGGCAACGCGCATGCGGACGGCGCGAATGCGATCTGGGCGCTCGCGCGGTTCATCGATCACGCGCAAAAGCTCACCAACTACACGCGCGGCGTGACCGTGAACGTGGGGACGATCCGCGGCGGACACTCGAAGAACACGGTGCCCGATCGTGCCGAGGCCGAGCTCGATTTCCGCTACGAGCGGCGCGCCGATGGAGACGCGCTCCTCGTCGCGCTCGCCGAGGCCGCGAAGGAAGTGGCGGTTCCTGGGACGACGATCACGGTGACGGGCGGCATCGCTCGATCGTCGCTCGAGCGCACCGCGGCTTCTGTTGCGCTCTACGAGGCATACGCTGCGTGCGCGCGGGCCGCGGGGCTCGGAGACGGCGAAGCACCGCTCGTGGGTGGAGGCTCGGATGCGGCGACGACGGCGGCGTTCGGCATCCCTTCGATCGACGGACTCGGGCCGCGCGGCACGGGATTTCACACGCTCGACGAGCGCATCGAGGTGGCTACGCTCGTGCCGAAGGCGGAAGCGATCGTGCGGTTTTTGCTGGGCTGCATGCAGAAGTTCGACACGGACGGCTTGTTGCGATCTTCTTGAGGCGCGACCGTCCTTCTGCGATCCTGACGGACGACAACCGTGCAGGGTCCGGCGAGGTATGAGCTGCGAGACCGGGCGAGGTGCTCGGGCGGCCTCGTTTTGTGCACGTGCGGGGCTTTGAGGGGGGACGCATGAGCTCGCTCGGGGACGTAGGGGCGGGACACACGCTAGGGCGGTACGAATTGCTCGTGCCGATCGCACAGGGCGGCATGGCCGTCGTGTGGGCCGCGCGCATGAAGGGCACGCGCGGCTTCCAGAAAATCGTCGCGGTCAAGACGATGTTGCCCGAGCTGTCGCAGGATCCGCAGTTCGAGGACATGTTCCTCGCGGAAGCGGGCCTCGCGTCGCGCATCCGGCATCCGCACGTCTGCGAGATCCTCGATCTCGGCGAGCAGGATGGACTGATCTACATCGTGATGGAGTGGATCGACGGCGAGCCGCTCAGTCAGCTCGCGCGCGCGGCGCGGCAAAAGGGCGGGGTCCCGATGCTCATCGCGATGCGCCTCTGCCTCAACGCCGCGCTCGGGCTGCACGCCGCGCACGAGCTGCAGGATGAGCTCGGCACGCTCGTGGGGCTCGTGCACCGCGATGTCTCGCCGCAGAACATCCTCGTCACGTACGACGGCGTCGTGAAGATCGTGGACTTCGGCGTCGCCAAGGCCACGGCCGTCTCGGACACGGGCGCGACGAAGGACGGGCAGCTCAAGGGCAAGGTGCCGTTCATGTCGCCCGAGCAGGCGCTCGGAAAGGCCGTGGATCGCCGCACGGATGTCTTCGCGCTCGGCATCGTGCTCTACCAGCTCCTCGCCTCGAAGCACCCGTTCCGTGGAGACAACGACATGATCACGCTGCGCCGGATCTGCGACAAAGATCCGGCGCCCTCACTCGCCTCGGCGATGCAGGACTGCCCCGAGCTTTTGAACGGCATCGTCATGAAGGCGCTCGAGAAGGACGCCGACAAGCGCTACCCGTCGATGGCGGAGTTCGCGCGCGCGATCGATCGCGGGATCGCGGAGCTCAAGCTCGCGGGGCAGCCCGACGAGGACGTGGTCGCGTTCGTGAAGGCCATGCTCGGCGAGCGCGCCGAGAAGCGACGCACCGCGATCAAAGAAGGCCTCAAGGTCGCCGACGAACGCGCCGAGCAACGCGAGCAGCTCAAGGCGCAGCGCGCCGCGCTGCTCGCGCAGGCGCGGGCAAACGGAGGGACGATCCCGCCGGGCCTGCTCGGCAATCGCATGCCCACGATCCCGCCGGGGCTGCAGTCGATCCCGCCGCCGCCCGGAACGATGACCGACGTCGCCACGATCGCGCACGGCCGCGCGAGCCTGATGCCGGGCGCGCTCACCGCGACGCAAGGCGCGCCCTCGTCGCCGACGGCCGCCGCGATCGTCGCCGATGTCGACGCCGCAGCCTTCACAGGAGGCGGCAAGAAGAAGCTCGCCGTGGTGTTCGCCGCGATCGGCGCGCTCGCGATCGGCGGCGCGGTCATCGCGTTCTCCCAAGGATCGACGCAGCAGGAAGCCGCGACGCAGCCCGCAGCCACGCAGGTGTCCGCGGCGCCCACGCCCGCGCCCACGCCGACCCCCCTCCCCCCGCCCGTCGCGAGCGCCGCGCCTGCGACGAGCGCGACGACGCAGCCCACGACGCACAACCCCGGCGCGGGGACGACGAAGACCACGACGACACCCACCGGCGCCACGAAGACGCCGAGCACGAAGAGCACCGGCACCACGAAGTCGGGCAGCCAGGACAACCTGCCCAAGGTGCGTGATCCGGGGTTCTGAGCAGCGCGCCTGATCGTTTCACGTCCAACGGGTTCGCCAGGACGAACCGTCAGGCGAGGACCGCGAACTTCAGGTACCGGCCTTCGAACCACGCGGGCAGCGTGGGGTGATCGGGCGGCTGACCGTGCATGGCCACGAGCGAGAGGTCGTCCCGGCCGAGCGCGGCGTCGTCGAGCGTGCCGAGAAAATCCTCGGCCGAGACGTGGCTCGAACAAGAGGCCGCGCAGAGCAGCCCGCCGGGCGCCAAGACCTTGGCGAGCGCGCCGTGGAGCTTGCGGTACGCGGCGAGCGCGCGTGGCTTCGTTCGCTCGTTTGGCGCGAAGCTCGGCGGATCCGAGACGATGAGGTCGAACTTCTCCCCACGACGCGCCGCGGCTTCGAGGAAGGCGAAGGCATCGGCCGTGACGAACGCGTGTTTCGCCGGGTCGAGCCCGTTCGCGCGGAACGAGCGTTGCGCGGTCGCGTGCGCGGCGGCGGCGACGTCGACCGAGGTCACGTGCGCGGCGCCGCCGAGCGCGGCCGCGACGGAGAAGCCGCCTGCGTAGCTGTAGAGGTTGAGCGCGCGGGCGCGACGGGCGCCGAACGAGCGCACGCGGGCGCGGTTGTCGCGCTGATCGAGGAACGCGCCCGTCTTCTGCCCGTGCGCGAGGTCGACCTCCATCGCCATGCCGTTCTCGCGGACGATCACACGGTCCTCGGGCTCGTCGCCGGCGAGCGGGCGAATGCGACGATCGCCGGCCTCGTCGCGGGCGCGGCGGAGCGCGACGCTGCGCACGCCGCGCCGCGCGAGCGAGCGCTCGAGCTTCGGCGCGAGCTTCTCGATCCACGGATCGAGGTGATCGCCGTCGAGGCGAACGATCGCAACGTGCGCGTACCTGTCGATCACGAGCCCGGGCACGTGGTCGCCTTCGCCGTTGCAGAGCCGGTAGGCGTCGGTGTCGGGCCCGACGAACGCCTCACGACGCGCGAAGGCGCGCTCGATCCGCTCGACGAGCGCGCGCTCGTCGAGGCGCCCGCTC
>NZ_JAGTJK010000007.1:0-9739 GCF_028435265.1 Polyangium jinanense
GGCGCAACCTGCACGTCGGGGGGCGTGAGCGGTTGCTCGTGCCAAGGAGGCGCGCCGGCATCGAGGTAAACCGTGACAAACTCGTGCGGGGGAAGTCTGCCGTCGAGGCGCTGCTGGGTGAGGAGCACGGCGGGCCGCGCGTCCGTGAGCATGAAGGCGAGCCGCTCGCGGGGATAGCCTGGGTCGAGCGGTACGTACGCGCCGCCCGCCTTGAGAATGGCGAGCAGGCCGACCACCATCTCGAGCGACCGCTCGACGCATAACCCGACGCGTACCTCCGGACCCACGCCGAGCGCGCGCAGGTGGTGGGCCAGCTGATTGGAGCGCTGGTCGAGTTCCCGGTAGGTGAGCTCTTGCTCGGCGAACACCAATGCCACGGCGTCGGGCGTCCGCGCGGCCTGCTCCTCGAAGAGCTCGTGAATGCACTTGCAATCGGGGTACGCCACCGCGGTGTCGTTCCACGCCGCCTGCTGGCGCAGCTCGTCCGGGATGGGCGAGGGCAGGCGCAGATGCGGGTGCACCGGGTCGGCGTGCGTCTCGTTCCACCGCGCCACGAGCCCGCCGTGGCTGCCTGCGTCGTGCTCCCGAAGGTCTCTGCTCTCGTCGTGCATGCTCATCGTAGATTGATTCTCTTGGTATCCATCCGAGCCCGAGGGTCGGCAGGCAGGCCTACGGCTCCTGCTGCATCGCAGCGACCGTCTCCTTGGCCTTCTCCAGCTCCGACCTGAAATGCGACCGCATGGCGTTCGGATCGAAATTGAGAAACGTACCGCCGGTTTCGAAATGCATCACGAATACCTTGCCGAGCGCATGGGTGGTCGCGCCCGCGATGAGCGGCGTGGAGAGGAGCCCGAGAGCCGAGCCGACCACGGGCACGAATTTCGCGAACCCGTATCCGAGTGTGGCTCCCACACCCACGCTCCAGGTGCTCGAGACGAGGGAGCCAAGCAGCGCCTTCGCGACGTCACGGGTGAACTTCACCTCATAGAGGTCGGCGAGCTCCTTCAGCATCTTGAGCTGAATACCTTTGATTGCAACGAGGTCGACGGCGGGCACGGGGAGGACGCCCGCCACGAGCGCCCAGAGGACGTTCCGCCGGAGGATCGCCTCCGCGCGGCGTTCGCGCGCACGCACGTCGTTCGACGGGACCTCCGATTTCGCTTCGACGCCGTCCGCCATGGGCTCGTGCTTGGTGGACGTCTCGGTTCGTTCGTCCTTCGTTGCCTCGCCTGCCATTGTCACGCTCTATGTGCTCCACTCCCCTCGAATGCCTGCACGACCACGCGCAGCACAGCGGCCTCGGAGGAATGAAGGAAGAAGTGGTCTCCCTCGAAGATGCGGAGCGCAAACGGACCTTTCGTGTGTTCGCGCCATCCTTCGAGCTGCGCAGGCTGCACCGTGTCGTCCTTCATGCCCCCGAGCGCGGTCAGCGGAGCATCGAGAGGCTCTGTGGGGACGTGGCGGTAGGACCGGAGGAGCTCGAGGTCCGCCCGGAAAACGGGCAGGACGAGCTCCATGAGCTCCGGCTCGCCGAGGACGCTCGCGGGCGTTCCGCCATGACGTCGGATGCAGGAGAGGATGTAATCGTCGGTCAGCTCGCCGGTGGGTGGGTCGGAATCCGGGCACTGCGCCGCGCGGCGGCCGGAGATGAAGAGGTGCATCGGCGCCCGATAGCCGCGTGCGCGCAGCCAGTGGCAAAGCGCAAATGCGACGAGCCCGCCCATGCTGTGCCCGAACATCACAAAAGGTATGCGACCAGGGGCGAGCGCCTGCCCGAGCGCCTCCACCAGGGGCTCGAGCCTCGTTAGGGGCGCCTCTCGGATTCGCGGCCCTCGACCTGGGAGCTGCGCGGCGACGAGCTCCACGTCGGGCGGCAGCTCCGCGACCCAGGTCCGGAAGACCATTGCATTCGCCCCTGCGTAGGGGAAGCAAAATAGCCGCGCCCGCGGCAACGCCACGGGCCTGGGCCTCCAGAACCACGCGCCCGGGATCGGATCCATTGTCGGTGATTCAGGCTTGCGGCTTGGCTGCGGCAAGAGCCGCGTCCATCTGCTTGCGCAGGCCGAGCGGCCGCATGTCGGTCCAGACCTCCTCGATATACTGGAGGCACTCCGCGCGTTTCCCACGCTTCCCTGCCAGGCGCCAGCCCGCAGGAATCTCCCGGCCAGCGGGCCAGATGGAGTATTGCTCCTCGTGGTTCACGACCACCTCGAAGTAGGCATCTGCGTCGTCGAAGACACTCATCGTGGGTCCTCTTGCTACCCCGGCGTCGCCGAACAGGGCGGTTCACATTGCCGCTGACGGCGAACGTTTGTCTTGCCGCACGCTCGGTTCTGCGGTACCGTCGGCGAGCAGGATCCGGGGGGCGCGTATTTCTATCTAAGCTCTCTTGGGATAGACGTTACGCCCGCGACGTAGCAAGCGAGGTGCCAGCCATGATACGTCTTGCTTGCGTCGGAGATCGGCCTGGCCGCGCGAGGTATTCTGTCCGGACGCACGCTGGCGCGACCGCTGTACCTGTACCTGTAACAGGACCCTGTTACAGGTACAGGTACAGGTACAGTACGCTTCCGTCGGCGACGCTCGGCCGGTAGCCGCCTCCTTCGTGCGCGCACGCTCACCGGCGGGATTGTGTTCTCGTTGGGACAGGTGGCCTGAGCGTTGCAAGGCGTACGCTCGGAGCAGCCACGACGGATCCTCGAGGTGTCCCGCGGCTCGCCATCTCCGATAGATGCCGCTCGTGATTCATGGTCCCCCGGAGTTTCCTCGGGGCATCGTCGACCCTCCGGAGCGCAAACGACGAACCCACAGGGTGAATTCGTGACGTCCCAGAACAAACCTTCATCTTATGAAAATCGGGCCCGTGCCACGCTCACGTTGGATCGGCGCGGCTTTTTGAGCTTGGGCGCCATGTTCGGCGCTGGCCTCTTGCTGCCCGATACCATCGGGTGCAGCTCCGACGACAAGCCACAGACGCCGCAGCCGACGCCGAGCCGAGAGCTCTTCAATCCTGCCACGGTCCGAGCCAAGGACGGCCTTCTCGATATCGAGATGACCATCACCGAGATCCAGGTGACGGTGGGCCAATATACGTTCATGACCCGCGCGTACACGGGCCTCAAAGTCAATGCAGGAGAGGCGAATTTCGAAGGAACGTATACGGGCACGATCCCAGGCCCGAGCATCGAGCTGAGCCCGGGTGATAAGTTCAAGCTCAAGCTCATCAACGGCCTTCCGGACGACGACAGCGCCGTGGACCCCGGCGAGTGTGGCATGACCACCACCGGCGGGCATGGCGGGCACGGCCCGGGCATGCAGAACAACACGACCAACTTCCACACGCACGGTCTGCACGTCGACCCCGGGCCGCCCGGCGATGACGTCTTCTTGGAGATTGGTCCTGGCCAAAGCTACGACTTCGTCTTCGACATCCCCAAGGAACTCGTCATGCCGGATGGGACGATGGCCGATCATCCGGCCGGGACCTACTGGTACCACCCGCACTTCCACGGAGCGACGGCCATCCAGGTGGCAGGCGGCATGGTGGGGGCCCTCATCATCCGCGACGAATGGCAAGACGATCTCGACAAGATGTTTTCTCCCGAGCCCAAGCCGGGGCAGGGCAAGGAGCAGCTCCTGGTCGTCGGCGAGCTCATGCTCCAGACCAAGGATGCATGCACTGGGAAAACCCGCCTCGCGACGTACAAGGAAATGGGCGCGGGCGGCCCATTGCCTGACACCGTCGAGGATTTCTTCTACGTCAACGGCCAGATCAACCCGATCCTTCGCATGCGCCCGAGTGAGGTGCAGCGTCTCCGGGTCCTTCACACGGGCTTCCGTGCTCCGCTGGACATCGCCTTCCTCCGCGTACCGGACGATCAGGTGGACGCCGCGACGTCGTTGCCGAAGCCCGGCTATGATCCTTTCGGCTATTCTTGCGCGAGCAACAATGGGCCGCCCATGCTCAACCGGGACGCGTTGCGGGCGAAGTCGGCCCCCTATTACCAGGTCGCGACGGACGGGATCACCTACGCTGCGCCCCTGAAGATGCCGATGGCCGACGCCGTTTCGGAGATCGAATACGTCGTCCCGCCGGGGGGCCGCGTGGATCTGCTCACCCAATTCGAAGCGGGCACCTACCAGATGGTGGCGCTCGGCTACCTCGACTTCGTCTGCTGGGCGCCGCAGGTCCTCGCCACCGTGATCGTCTCGGGGGAGCCGGACAAGAGCCTCGAGATCCCGCAGGCGCTCACGCCGCCCGCGCTTTACCCGTCATTCGACGACATGGCGAAGCCTGGCAACCAGGTCGAGAATACACGGACGCTCGAGTTCGCCGTGGCCCTCGATGGGCAGGGAGGAGCACACTTCACCATCGACGGCAGGACGTTCTGCGAGACCCGTATCGACCAGTGCATGGCTTTGGGCGCCGTGGAGGAATGGACGATCAAAAACAAGTGGGACATGATGGCAGGAGAGACGGTCCATCCCTTCCACATCCACGTCAACTCGTTCCTCGTGACGTCCATCAACGGGAAGAAACCGGCACAGCCCATCTGGCGCGATACGGTTCTCATCCCCACGAGTGGCATGCAGGGCGTCGACGGTTCCCTCAAGTTCCAGTCGCGCTTCCTGCATTACGAGGGCAAGTACGTGCTGCACTGTCACATCCTGGAGCACGAGGATGAAGGCATGATGCAGCTCCTAGAGGTGAAGAAGGACGCGGCATGCGAGCCGTCGATGGTCGATACGTGCCCGATGCCGTGAATGGGCCACGATCACGCGCGATACGCGTCGATGTCGATCGAGAACCTCTGGATCCAGCGGTGAACTTGGACGCGCGACTTGCCCATGTCGCGCGCCACCCCGCTCACGTTGCCCCTGTGCTTCTCGAGGAGCGCCAGGATGCGCCCGCGCAGCTCGTCCGGCGCCGTGCCCCTCTCCTCCTCGGGCTCGGGCGGCGCGATGGTCTCGTGGCTCGGCGCGAGGAGGTGCGCGCTCTCGAGGTGCGCGCTTTCGAGGTGCACGCTCTCGAGGTGCGCGCTCTCGATGAGCGGCCCGTCCGCGAGCGCGGCCGCGACCCCGAGGGTCTGCGACAGCTCGCGGATGTTGAGCGGCCACCGCTGCTGCACGAGCAACTTGCCGGCCTCCACGGTGAAGCCGAGCTCAGGCGCGCCCGGCACCTTGGAGCGCCGTAGCAGATCGCGGACCAGGATGCCCATGTCCTCGATCCGGTCCCGGAGCGGCGTGAGCATGTGCCGGTGCCCGGAGAGCCGCGCCAGCAAGTCGACCCGGAGCTCGCCCCGGATGGCCATCTTGTCGAGCGGCTTGTGTGTCGCCGCGACGACGCGCAGATCGACCTTGATGGGGCTCGTTCCGCCGACGGGCACGACCTCGCTCTCCTCGAGCACGCGCAAGAGCGCGGCTTGTGCAGGCATCGGGAGATCGCCCACCTCGTCGAGGAAGAGCGTGCCGCCGTTCGCCCTGCGCACGTACCCCGGCTCGTCTCGGATGGCCCCCGTGAACGCGCCCTTGACATGACCAAAGAGCTGGCTCTCGAGCAGCGACGCCGTGAGCGCCCCGCAATTCACGGCGACGAGCGGCCCTGTCCGCCCCGAGAGCGCGTGGACGCCTCCCGCGAGCACCTCTTTGCCCGTGCCCGACTCGCCGAGGAGGAGCACCGGGATGGGCGCGCGCGCGATGCGCGTCAGGGTGTCGAGCTCGTCCGCGAGCGGCGGGACGAGCGTGGAGAACCCCCCGACCTCCGGGCTCTCGAGGTCGAGATCCCCAGCGGAGGCAGGCGACGACGGCAAGCCCGCGCGGTAGCGCAGGATGACGTTGCCGAGCTCGATGAAATCACCGTCCTCGAGCGCGACCGTCCGGACCCGTTTGTCATTGACGAACGAGCCGTTCCTCGAGCCCGCGTCCTCGAAGGTCCACCCGTGACCACTCCTGACGAGGCGCGCCTGGGTCTTCGAGATGGTCCCGTCGGGCAACCGCAGGTCGAGCCGCCGCGTGTTCGCCTCGCGGACGCGCGAGGCGACGCGCTCGGGGCCGCGGCCGATGTCGACGACGTCGATCTCCGAGAGGCAATACCGCGCGCCGCCGAGCGCCGGCTGGTCACAATGGAGCACGACGAACAGGAAGGGACGCGCGAGGGGCTGCGCCCTCCGCTCTTCGCGCACGGGGTCCTGGGTGGTACCGAGCGAGATCGGCTTCCGCGTCATGGGTGTGACAGCCTATCACGAGGACGGCGGGCGGCCTGGTTCTCACTCGGCGGCGCGCGCCTCCGCGACGCGGCGCTCGCACGCTTGCTGATCCCTCCGGGCCTCGGATTCGGTGACCTGGAGCAGTTCTCTCCGAATCGGCACGGGAATACAATACGAGGTCGCTCTCCAGAGTCGGGCGTCATCAGGGCCGGTGAAGGGCTCCACGGCGCGCCATACCCGGATGACCTTCTCCTCGGAGAGTTGCGCGATGTACTTGCCGTCGGGGCTCCAGTCGGCGCGCACGACGGCGAGGGGAGAGCCCCCGAGCACGAAGGGCTGCCCGGACCCGTCGGCATGAAAGACGCGCACGGTCGTGTCCGCCGATGCGGTGGCGATGTGTGTCCCGTCGGGGCTCATGCTCGCCCACGAGACCGTATCCCCATGCCCGTGGAGGACCCATGACTGCCCAGAACCATCGGCGCTCCACACACGCGCGGTCCCGTCGCTGGAGGTCGTGACGACCCGCGCGCCGTCAGGCGACCATGAAGCGGAGGTGACGTTCGATTCGTGTCCCCGAAGCACGAGCGGGGGCGCCGCGGCGTCGCGCACGTTCCATATTCGCGCGGCGCTGTCCACGAATGAGGTGATGATGCGCGAGCCGTCCGGGCTCCATTGCACGTCCGGGCTCCAATGCGTGGGGTCGAACCTCGCGCCCTGCTGGCCCAGCAGGACGAGCTCCCCCTCATCGTCGACGTTCCAGAGGTAGACGTTCCCGGTCCCGTCCGTCACGACGATCCGCGTGCCCCCGGGATCGAACGACGCCTGGACGACGCTCTTGGGTTCGAGCGGGGTCCTCGTCTCCGCCAGGAGCGCAGAGCCGTCGCTCGCCCACAAGCGCAGCGTTCCATCGAGGGAAGCGGTGACGATACGGTCGCCCGGCGCGCTCCAATCGACGGTCCAGACCTTTTCCGGGTGGCAGTCGAGGACGACGGGCGAAGAAGGATCGTCGAGGCGCCATACCCGCGCGGTCCCGTCCCGCGACACCGTGACGATTCGCGTGCCGTCGGGACTCCACTTCGCACTCTGGACCTCCTTGGCATGACCGCGCAGGACGACCGGGCTCCCCTCGCCATCCGCGCGCCACACCCGCGCGGTCTCGTCCCGCGAAACCGTGACGATCCGCGCGCCGTCGGGGCTCCACGCCATCGCATTGACGACCTCCGTGTGGCCCTCGAGCACCCTCGGCGCGACGACCTCGTCGAGATCCCAGTACCGAAGCGTCCTGTCGAGCGACGCCGTGAGGAGGTAGCGGCCATCTGGGCTGAAATCCGCCGTGTAAACCCAGTGCTTGTGGCCACGCAATACGATGGGTTGCCCCGCGCCGTCGGCATTCCAGATGCGCGCGGTCTTGTCCTTCGACGCCGAGGCAATGTGCTTGCCGTCGCGGCTCCACGCGACGCTCATGACCTTGTCCTCGTGGCCGTGCAGCGTGAGGCGCTCGGCGCCGCCTGCGGCATCCCAGACGCGCACCGTGGCGTCCTTGCCCGCGGTGGCGATGCGCGCGCCGTCCGGGCTCCAGGACGCCGCGACAACCTCGTCCGTGTGCCCGCGGAGCAGCAGCGGCGCGCCCCAGCCGTCCGCGCTCCACACGCGCACGAGCCCATCCACCGAGGTCGTCACGATGCGCTTGCCATTCGGGCTGAACCGGGCGCTCGTGACGGTTGCCTCGTGCTCGAGCAGGGCGATTTGCCTCCCGTCCGCAGCGCGGAACACCCTCGCGGTCCCGTCCTCCGAAGCCGTCACGACGCGCTGCCCATCCGGGCTCATCTGCACGGAAGTGAGCGCGTCGCCGTGTCCCCGCAACACGAGCGGCTCCCGGGAGCCGTCCGCGTTCCAGATCCGGGCCGTCTTGTCCCCGGACGCCGTGACGATGCGCGTGCCATCCGGGCTCCAAGCGGCGAACATGACGAACGCGTCGTGGCCGCGCAGCGTGGCGAGCCCTTGGGAATCGCCGACAGCCAAAATCTGCGCCGTCTTGTCCCCGGACGCCGTGACGATGCGTGCGCCATCCGGGCTGATGGCCGCCGTGTAGATCGGCTCGCCCCCGTGGAGGCCCGAGACCTCGTCCCGCGCGACGCCGGAGGAGAGCGCATCGCTCACGATCTCGGCCCACTCCTTGGGGATGTCCTCGGGCTCGACCTCGCGTGCGAGCGCGAGCACCAGCGTGGGATCGTCCATCCGCTTGCGCGCCGCGAGCATCCGCGTGGCATTGCGGCCACGCAGCGCCTGGAGCGCGAGCTCGGCGTTCTGCTCCTTGACACGTGCGGCCTCGGCGTCCGCGCGCCGGGCCTGGGCCTGGGCGCGCATGGCCAGGAAAAACACGAGCACCGATACGGTGCCGAGAATCACGAACGCCCCGGCAATCGAGCGCTGACGCCTCCGACGCGCGCGCTCCTGGAGGTCGATCACGGCGAGGAGGTACCGCTCTTCCGCGCGGCCGAGCGGCAAGCCGCGCTCCGCCTCGGGATTCGCGCGCCTTCGTTCATACCATGTCCGCGCCTCCTCGGCGGCGCGGTCCCGCCACAGCAAGCCGGACGCCTCTCCGCCCGCCTGCCATTGCGAGGTGGCGGCACGCAACCGGGCCATGAACTGGGCGTCGGCTGTGCTCTCGTCGAGCCATCCAGCGAGCCTCGGCCAGCGCTCGATCAGCGACTCGTGGACGATCTCCACCGTCACGGCGCCCGGACGGCCGCCGACCTCGAGGAGCAAGAGCCTCGCGCCGCAGAGGTGCTGGACGAGCGCCTCCACCGCGGTGGGATCGTCGGCGAGGGAGGCGAGCTCGGACAAACTCACGATCGCGCGCGTCCGCTCGGGCGTGACGAGGCGCAAAAAGACCGCCTGACAGAGGCGCTGGCTCGGCAGCGAGAGCGCGGCGAAGACGGCGTCGGCGTGGGTCGAAAGCGACCCGATTACCCCGCCGAGCCGCTCGTAGCTCGCTCGCGTCAAGGTCTTCGCCTCCCGATCACGCGCCTCCCAGAGCTCCGCGGCCGCGAACTGCAGGAGCGGGAGTGGCGTCTTGGCGCGCGACAGTTCGCCCAGGATCTCGGCGATCATCGCCTCGTCCTCGAAGCGATGCGCGGCCGCCTCCACCGGGCGCATCAGGGCCTCCCGCAAGCCCTCGCGCCCCATGGGCGGCAGGAGGAAGAGGGCCTGGGTCACCTCGGCCAGGAAATGGGGATCCTCGGCGACGCGGTCGAGGAAATCCGAGCGAATCGTCACGATGACCCGCAGCGGCGACGAGGCGTCGTCCGCCACGCCGAGAAGGCATTGAAGGAACGCGGATCGCTCGCCCGGATCGGAGACGAGCGTATAAAGCTCTTCGAATTGGTCGACGAAAACGAGCGCGCGGCTCCCTGGCCCCCGCGCGCGGCAATGGGCGCGCAGGCGGGCGCCGAGCAGGCCCGGCTCGGCGCGGAGATGGCTGGAGGCCGCGGGGCCGTCCGTTCCGCCTTCGGCGAGCACCTCGGCGAGGG
>NZ_JAGTJK010000007.1:9749-353719 GCF_028435265.1 Polyangium jinanense
GGCCTCGCCGAGCGCCGACACGGGGGCGCGGCCCGGGCGCAGGACGAGGACGTCCCAATCCTCGCCGGAATGCTTCAAGGCCGGAATCACGCCGGCGCGCAGAAACGACGATTTCCCAGCGCCGGAGGGGCCCACCACCGTGACGAGCCGCTGACGACGGAGCCGCCCCACGACGGCCGCGATGGCCCGCTCGCGGCCGAAAAAACGGCCCGCGTCCGCCTCCTGGAACGCCGAGAGCCCCGCGAACGGCAGCTCCCCCTCGGCGAGCGCGAGGGGTTTTCCCCCTTCACGCAAGGGCATGAGCGCGGCGAGCAGCTCGTCGGCCGACGCGAATCGCTCCTCCTTTTGCTTGCGCAAGCAGCGGTCGACGACGTCCGAGAGCGCCGAAAGCTCGGGCAGGACGTCGCGGAGCCTGGGCATGGGCGCATTCACGTCGGCGACGCTTTCGAGCCGCTCCCGCGTGAGCGGCGCGAGCGGATGCGCGCCAGAGAGCAGCTCGTACAAGAGGACGCCGACCGCCCAGAGATCGGCGCGCGCGTCGACCTTCTCGCCGCGCCATTGCTCGGGCGCCATGTACGCGAGCGTGCCGCCGTCGCTCGGTTCCAGGCCGTCCCCGCGCCTCGCCAGCCCGAAATCCAGCACTTTGACCCCCCCGGCGTCGAGGATCATGATGTTCTCGGGCTTGAGATCGCGGTGGACGACGTCGCGCTCGTGCGCGGCGACGAGCGCGCGGAGGACCGACATCACGATGTCGAGGGCGAGCCCCTTGGGGAGCACACGGCTCGATCCTCGGGCGCCCGAGGACAGGACGTCCCGCAGCGTGCGGCCCTCGAGGTATTCGAGGACCATGTACGGATGCCCGTCGGTCTCGTCGACATCGTAGATGACCACGATGTTTTCGTGCTTGCAGAGCGCCGTGGCTCGGGCCTCGGCGAGCAAGCGCGAAGTCGCCTGTCCGCGGTCCTGGAGGAGCTTGATGGCGACGAGGCGTCCGAGCTTGGTGTCCCGCGCGAGCAGCACGACCCCCATGCCGCCTTCGCCGAGCTTGCGGATGATCTCGTAGTGCTTGAGGAAGCCGTCGGGCAGAGAGGAGGCCTCGGTGGGCGCGTCTCGCTCGGTGAGCGTGGCGGATGACGCGGCCATCTGCCGCGGGGGCAAGGTCCTCTCGACACGAGCGAAGTCCGCGGTGACGCTCGCTGCCGTCAGGGGACGGGGGCCGCGTTCTACCTCGTCAGGGACCACGGGGCGCATCGGTCGGTCTAGCTAGGTGGCAGCGTGCGCATGACGTGTGTCGCAGCCGTCGTCGGTTCCTTGACGGATCTCGTCTCGGCTATCACTGCTCCGGAGCGTGATCAACTGCCTTGCCGATGGCAGCCTGCGAGCGGAGATGTCGAGTGTACGCCTGCCAGCCGTGATGCTGGACGAATCCAGATGGCGTTGGCCGGTGCGCCAGGGTAGGAAGGCCGCCCAGAGGAGCACGGGATATGAGTCGTGACAAAACGGACGAAGTCGTCGAGCATCTCCGCCGCAATGGTGGGCGCGCCAAGCTTTGGTTTGGCGAGTTCCGGGATCCGAAGCCGCTCGACGCCTCGGCTCTCTCGTCGCTCACGCTGCCCGACGGCCGTCCGCTGCCGCCGAGCCTCTCGACCTGGCTCGCCTACGACGCGACCTGGTTCGGCCTTTTGCCAGGCTCGCCGCCGCGGCTCGCCGCGAAGCCCTTGCGCGACATTCTCATGGACTGGGCGATCGCGAGCGCGCGCGCGATGCCCGAGGGCTACGAAGACCCTTATCCCATGACCAACGAGCAGGTGGTCGAGTCCTGGATCGAGCTCCTGCCCGACCCGGCGATGGCGGACGCGCTCGCCATCGAGCTTCCCGGGGGGGACCAGGACCACATCCTGCTTTTCCACCGCGCCCATCGCGACGGCGAATATCCGATCCTCGGCTGCCACAAGCGTTTCGAGTTCTGGTTCAAATACGAAAGCTTCGGCGACTTCCTGGCGCATTACTTCGGCCTCACGGACCCTGCGTGACGGGCGCGAAAGCGCACGCTTACGGAAAAGCCCCCGCTGCGGCGGCGCGCGTCGGGGCTTCGTCGCCCACGAGCGAGAGGGTCGGGCTCCCCGCGGCGCAGCGCCGGAAGCCTTCCTTGACGTCGTCAGGCGTGACCGACGCGAGCGCGCTTCCATATTGGTCGACCACGCCGAGCGAGACCCCCGTGTGCCGCGCGTCGAGCACGGCCTCCACAATCGCGTCGTTCGTCACATGCGAAAGCACGCGCTGCCGGGCCAGCTTGAGGCGCGCCGCGTCGAGCTCTCCCGGGGCGAGCTTGCCCTCTTCGAGCTCGCGCAGGACGTCGCGTAGCACCACGAGCGCCTCGCCGAGCCGCCCTTGATCCGCGTCCGCGCGAATCGACAAGTGCGCGGCGCCGCCCCAGAGCGTGGCCGCGAAGCCATTCGCCACGTATGTCATGCCCAGGCGGCGCCGCAAGACCGCGTGCAGCCGCGCCTCGGCGAGCTGGGCCATGAGCTCGTAACGCGCCGGCGAGTGGCCTTGCAACGGCGGCAAGAGGCAACCGAAATGGAGCGTGGCACGGGTGGCGCCGGGCCGGTTCGTCACGAAGATCTGTGGCTGCTTTGCGCGTGTTTCGCCGATCTTTGGCAATGCGGGCAGCTTTTGCGCCGGGGCATCGTCCGCCCAGTCCCCGAAGACCTCCTCGATGGCCTTCTCCACCTCCGAGGGAACGACGTCGCCCACCACGGCCAGCACCGCGTTGCGCGGCGCGTGGTGCTGCGTCAGCCACGCCTCGGCCCCTTCGCGCTCCACGCGCAGAAGATCGGCCGGGAGGACGCTATGCGCGAACGGATGAGGCCCGTACAGGCCCTTCCAGAAGTCGATCTCGCCGCGCTTGGCAGGATTGGCGCGGTTATGCTCGAGGTCCGTGGCTGCCGCGCGTGCCTTCAAAAGGAAACTCGAGGGCGGGATCTGCATGGATCGCACGGACCACGCGAGGGCCTGCAGCATGCTGGCCGTGTTGCCCGTGGCCGCGTCGAGCACGTATTCGACTCTCTCCGAGCCGATGCGGCGGCGCAGCGACCCGCCAAACGCGGTCCACGGCTCCGAGGCGGCTTGGCCTGTTTGCATGGCGACATGCGCCTCCGCAGGCGAGGCGGACGTCCGCGGACTGCCGCGCAGGAGCAGCCCCGCGGTGACCACGGGTTTGGAAGAACGAACCCCAATGATCACTTCCAAACCGTTTGGCAAGACATACTGCCGGTAGCCTGCGAACCCCGGCGCACGCGCGATCCGGCGGATTCGCTCCGCGTCCACTTGCACGGGCGTCCGCTCGTCGTCGCGCCCCACTGCGTCGCTACGCGAGGCGGGCGCGGGCCCCGGCGCGCCGCCTTTGGCGGGCACCACGTAGACGGCGCGCGCACGCTTGCGCCCCAGGTATTCCGCGCCGAGCCCGGCGATCTGCCCCTGCTCGGCGCCCGCGAGGTCATTGATGGAGCGCAGATACCACGAGGAAGTGCCCGCGAAATGCGTGCTCCGCGCCATCTCGAGGGCGTGCCCGGCAGGGTGCTCCATTTCGAGCAGCGCGCCGAGGATCGCCTTTCTCTGCTGATTGACGAAGGCGCGCTCCCAGTACGCGGCCTGCACCGTCTGGGGTAGGGGGGCCACCATCTGATCCACCTCGCCGAGGATGCGCCCGAGGCTCGCGGCCGGGTCCGACGCGTTGCGGAGCGGGACCGAGACCAGCAACATCGACGCGTCGCGGCCCTCGATGAGGAGCGTGCCGATGCTCCCGAATTCGTGCACTTCCCTGAAGGTGCGGTCCAGGTACTCGTCGAGCGCGCGTTTGAGCAGCCGGAGCTGCTGCCGCCCGGCGAAGAGGGCACTCGGCAGCGACCAGCCGATCCAGAGCTCGGGCATGGAGACCGGGGCCTCGATCTGCGGGAGCGCGGCGGAGCGCGGCGGCGGCGCGGGCGGCACGGCGGGCTTCGCGGCCTGCGCGCGCGAAGGCGCCCCCGAAGCCGGCGCGGCCGTGAGCTCGCGGGGCAAGATCGTGTGCACGGCCTGCTCGACCTCCTTCAAAGCAACGTCGCCGACGATGACCATCGTGGTGTCATGGGGGCGGTAATGCTGGCGCACGAAGCCTTTGGCGTCGTCGAGGGTCAGGGAGGCGAGGCTCTCCAGGGTGCCGATCGGGGGGCGTGCGTAGGGGTGATCCGCGGGGAAGAGGGCGACCTGCATGGCGCCGAAGACGCGGCCGGCGGGGCCTAGCTCGCTGCGGTCACGCAGCTCCGCGCGCACGATCTCGAGCTCGACCTGGATATCGTCGGGCAAGAGCCCCTCTGTCGGCGCGATCATCCTCGCCCCGGCGAGCCGGAGGAGATCGGGCAACGCATCTGCGGGCCCCATCTCGTAATAGGCGGTGGCATCCAAACTGGTCATCCCGTTCCAGCGCGCCGCGCCGGCCTGCTCGAGCAGCCCTTCGAACGTCGCTTTGCCGTAGGGTCTGGCGCGGTAGGCGAGGTGCTCGACGAAATGGGCGAGGCCCTCCTTTCCCTTCGGATCGCTGCTCGCGCCTGCGCCGATGAAGGTGAATACTCCAACGAACGGCGCGCGCGTGTCCCGCTCGACGAGGACCCGTAGGCCCGAGGGCAGCATGATCTCCACGCCCTCCATCGGAACGGGCGGGATGTGGAGGTTCGCGTGTTCCGGGACGACGGAGGGCCGCTGCTCCACGCAGGCCGGAAGAAGTGCCAGCGCGGCCGCGACGAACCCGGTGCGGAGGAGGTTGTGCATCGGAGGGACAGACTATACGAAAGCTGCCCCTCCTTGAAGCAGGGCGATACGCCCCCCTTCGTTCTCTCGACCCCCCGACCGCCCCGACGAGAACATCCGGTCCCGGCAATGACCGGTCGATGCTAGGCCTTCCGGCCGACGAGCACCGCGAGGACGTCGACGTAGGTGACGATTCCGACGATTCGTTCGGACGTATCCAGGACGCAGATCGCCGTCTGTCGCTCGTCGAGGATCTTGTCGGCGATCTCGAGCACCGAGGCGTCTTGAGGGACGGTCACGACGCCGGTCCGCATGACGGAGCCGACGGTTTTTCCTTCCAGATCGGCCGCGCCGTCTTGGTTCAGCATCGTCGCCGCGTCGCCCACCGAGGCGCGTAGCTCTCGACTGCTGAACATCCCGACGGCACGCCCGACCGCATTGACGACGGGCAGATATCGTAGCTCCGATCGTACGAGGATCTGGATGGCCTCCCGGAGCGCCAGGTCCGTGCTTATCGTCATCACGCGGCGATGCATGATGTCGCGCGCGAGCGGAATGCCGCTCGGGCCTGCCGTGCCCTTGTGCGCCAGGCGCCCGCGTTCGGCGAGGATATCCATGCTCGTCAGGATGCCGACGAGATGTTCGCGCTCGTCGAGGACGGGCAGGCAATCGATGCGGCGAGCCACCATGCGGGCGCTCGCCTCTTCCACGCTCGCCTCCGGGCGCGTCGTCTCGACCGGGGAGGTCATCACGTCGCGCACGACCATGTCGAGCAGGGGCCCGTCCTTCAATCCGAGGATGTCACGATCGCTCAGGATGCCGACGAGCGTTGCGCCGCGCATGACGGGCAGGTGCCGAACGCTCCCCTGGTACATGAGCTGTGCCGCCACGGCCACGCTTTCGGTATCCTGGACCGTCAGCAGCGTGCGCGTCATCAGCTCTTGCACGGGTTTGCCCTCGAATCGCCTTGCTCGTGGCTGCATCGTCAATTCCCTCCCGCGAGCGGCGGCAGGGTAGCGGGCGTGCCGGACAGCTCTTCGGGGTTTTCCGGAGGGGGCGGCAAGCTCGGGGTGGCCGTGGTCTCTTGTGGCGACAGCGACCAACCGGTCCGGAGACCGAGCAAGAAGTATCCGAGGGCGACGATCCCCGCGGCGAAGATCGTATCCCCGAGGACGCGCGACCAGCGGAAGCCGTCCATGAGGGGCGTCTGGAGAAACTCGGCCGAGCGCGCGTACCACATGCCCTTCTCCACGCTGGCGATCGATTGCATGATGCCTACGGGCAAGAGGCTCACGAAGGCCATTGCGGCGAGCCCGATGTTGATGGCCCAGAAAGCGAAGGAGAGCGCGCCTGTCCTCCACACGAACCGCGCCGAAACGCCGCGCAGGCAGAAGAGCATGAGCCCGAACCCGAGCATGCCGTACACCCCGAACATCGCGGTATGCCCGTGCACGGGCGTCGTGTTCAGGCCCTGCATGTAATACAGCGCGATCGGCGGGTTGATCAGGAAGCCGAAGAGGCCCGCGCCGACGAGGTTCCAGAACGCCACGGCCACGAAGAAGTAGATGGGCCATTTGTAGCTCGTGACCCAGGGACGGAGCCCGATCAGGCGGAGATTGCCGTACGCCTCGAATCCAATGAGCGAGAGCGGCACGACCTCGAGCGCGCTGAACACGGCGCCGAGCGCGAGGACGGGCATGGGCGTGCCCGTGAAATAGAGGTGGTGGAAGGTCCCGATCACGCCGCCGCTGAGGAAGACGATGGTCGAGAACAGCACCGCGCGGCTCGCGGAGCCCGGCCGGAGCAGGCCGAGGCGGACGAGGAGGAAGGCGATGATGACGGTCGCGAAGACCTCGAAGAAGCCCTCGACCCAGAGGTGCACCACCCACCAGCGCCAGTATTCGACCATCGAGAGGTGGGAGTGGCGCCCCCACATGAGCCCAGCGGCATAAAACATCGCAATGCCGAGGGACGAGAGCAGGAACAACCCGACCAGGGTCCGCTGTTCGTCACGCCGCGCGAGCGCCGGACGCAGGGCGCGGACCATGAGCACGAGCCAAAGGACGAGCCCCACGAAGAGGAAGATCTGCCAGAATCGGCCGATATCCGTGTATTCGAGGCCCTGGTGCCCGAACCAGAAGCTCGCGTCGAGCCCCATGCGCTGCCGGGTCGAATACCACGTCCCGAAGAGCGAGCCGACGACGATGACGAGGAGGCAGGTGAAGAGAAAATTCACGCCTGCGCGCTGAAAACGTGGCTCCACACCGCCCACGGCCGGCGCCACGAAGAGCCCGGTCGCGAGCCAGGTCGTGGCGATCCAGAAGATGGCGAGCTGGACGTGCCACGTCCGCGTGACGGAATAAGGCAGGATCTCGGCGAGCGGGATGCCATAAAAGCCGGAGCCCTCCACGCCGTAATGCGCGCTCACCGCGCCGAGCCCGACCTGCGCCATGCACAGCGCGGCGGCGACCCAGAAGAACTTGACCGTGGCCCGCATGGAAGGCGTCGGTTCGAGCTGGAGGAGGGGATCCTTGCGGGGGAGGAGCGACGGCGGCGCTTCCTCCTCGTGCCCCTTCGCGGCAAAGTACCAGGACAAACCGCCGATGCCCGCGAGGAGCAGGACGAAGCTCACGATCGACCAGACCACGATCGGCGCGGTCACGCGGTTGCCTACGAGCTCGTCCGGCGGCCAGTTGTTCGTGTAGGAGACGGGCTCGCCGGCGCGCTCGGTCACGCAGGACCAGGAGGCCCAGAAGAAGAAGGCGTTCATCATGCGCCGGCGCTCGGGATCGGGCACGCTGCGAGGCGGGATCGCATAGGCCTCGCGCAGGGAGCCGAGCGTCGGGTCGTCGCCGAACAGGCCATCGTAATGGCTGGCCGTGGCCCGAATGGCGGCGGCGCGGCGGGACGAGACGCGTAGGTCGCCGGTCGCAGGGTCGTACGTGTTCTTTCGTATCTCGGCCTGCACGAGCGCCTCGGTGGCGGCCCGCTTCGGGGCGTCGAGCGCTTCGAAGCTTTGGCCATACTCCGCGCGAGCGATGGACTCGGCCAGGGACGTGCCTTCGCGATGAAGCCAATCCGCGGACCAATCGGGGGCCACGTAACCCCCGTGCCCCCAGATCGAGCCCACTTCCTGGCCCCCCATCGACTGCCAGACGCTCTTGCCGTCCTGGATGTCGTCCAGCGTGAAGAGCACGACGCCATCCTCGGTGATGACGCGTTGTGGCAATGGGGGCGCCTTTTGATGAATCTGCCAACCGAAGAATCCTAGGACCGCGAACGACGCCACGATGACGATCGTGAGCGAGATCCACAACCCTCGGAGGGTGCCCTTCGTGCTTCTTCCTGTTCCCATGCTCGCTTGCTGCCCTCTCCCCCTCCCGACCCGGATGGAATCGTGCCGCTTGCCGAGCAAGGACCATGCTCACGCGTCGGATCCCGGCAAACCATGCGTCCGTCCGCGGGAGCGTCGGGACCCCATCCCATCGAAGGGGCGCGGCGCCCGGGCGCGTGGCGCACGGTTTGCGCGTGTGCGGCAGGGTTTGCGCCACGCGGTGCCTCACGAGGGTCGCGCTGGGCCAAGGCGCTGCCTGTGGCCGTGGAACGCTTTGCTCGCGTCCCGCGGCTATCGCCATTGCGTCATGATTTCCACCAGACGCTCGAGATTGTACGGCTTCTGCAGCACGGGCCGGTCGCGATCGGACTCGCGCAGCCCTGCTTTCCCGTATCCGGTCATGAAGACGAACGGGAGACCCCGCTCGGCGAGGATGTCGGCCACGGCATAGACCTTCTCGCCGGCGATGTTGACGTCCAGCCCCGCCCCATCGATCGCCTCCTCGCGGGCCAACCGAAGCGCGTCCTTCAGGTTCAATGCCGGGCCGATCACCTCGCAGCCGAGGTCGGTCAGGGCGTCTTCGAGGTACGAGGCGATCATGGCTTCATCCTCGACGATGAGGATGCGGAGTCCCTGCAGCACACCCGCGTTCTTGGGATCCAGGTTCGTCATACGGCCACGCGCTCCAGGGGCAGGTCCATCACGCAACGCACGCCCTCGGGCAGGAATTCGAGGTGCACCGCGCTGGCAAGCTGGCGCCCGAGGTCGCGTTCGATCAGGCGCGACCCGAATCCCTTGCGGCGCGGCTCCCGCACCGGCGGCCCGTGCATCTCCTGCCATTCCAGGTGGATCCGCCGCTCGTCCGCGCAGGTGGTCAGGTTCCACGTGACCTTCACGTGGCCGGACGGCAGCGATAATGCTCCGTACTTGGCCGCATTGGTCGACAGTTCGTGGAAGACCATGCCGAGCGTCACCGCCGCCTCCGGGCGGAGGTGCACCTCCTCACCGGTCAGGCTGAAGCGGCCGGCGTCGCCATTGGCGTGCGGCGCCAGCTCGGCGCATACGATGTCGCGGAGGCTGGCGCCCTGCCAGGAGGTCTCGTTCAAGAGGTTGTGCGTCTGGGACAGGGCCAGGAGCCGGGCCACGAAGGCTTCCGTGAAGGCTTTGGGCGACTCTGCCATGCGCAGCGTCTGCCCGGCGATCGCCTGCACGATCACCAGCGTGTTCTTCACCCGATGGTTCAGCTCGTTCAGCAAGATCTTCTGGCGCTCTTCCGCCTGCTTGCGCTCGGTCAAATCGAGGAAAAACGCGACTCCCTCGCTCTCCGACCCCTCGAATCGTGCACCGCCGAGCAGCACCGGGACGCGGCTACCGTCTTTTCGGAAAAACTCTTTCTCGAAAGGCTTGAACTGGCCCGTCAAGCGTATTTCCTCGAGCGCCCGTTCGGTGGCCGCATGAGATTCCGGAGGTGTCATCTTCGCCCAGTCGAGGCTTCCGGAGACCAGATCCTCCCGGCTATAGCCAACGAAGCGCAGAAATGCGTCGTTCGCGTACGTGATCCCGCCATTCAGATCCCAGAACGCGATCCCGATGATGTTGGAGTCCACCAGGCGCCGGATCCGCGCTTCTCTTTCCCGCAGCGCCTGCTCCGCCCGCTTGCGTTCGCTGTTTTCTTGCTGCAGCTGGGTATAGAGGCGGGCATTCTCCAGGGAAATGGCCGACTGGGAGGCCAAAAGCTCCAGCATCGTGATCCGATCGGCGGTGAAGACACGCGGGGTCAGGTTGTTCTCCAGATAGAGCACGCCCACCAGGGTTCCTTGCTTCACGAGGGCGAGGCAAAGCACGGAGCGGGGGCGCCGCTCGCGCACATAGGCGTCGTCCGAGAAGAGGTTGGGCGCGGCAGCGTCGTCGAGGATCACGGTCTCCCGCGTGCGGATCACGTAATGCAGAATGGACGTGGGGAGATCGGCCGGGGTGATGGGCGCCTGGCGCAGCGTGACCTCGACCCGGTCGCGCACGGTGACGACTTCGGCCTCGATGTCGCATTCGGCGCCACGGGGGTGGATCAAAAGGCCCCGCTCGGCGCCCGCGTGTTCGACCGCGATCGACAGCAACGTCTCGAGGAGCCGGTCGAGAACGAGCTCGCCGGAGACGGCCTGCGAGGCCTTGAGCACGGTGGCGAAGTCGATCTCCGAGCACGAGGCGTCGAACCAGGCGGGAGGCTCCGGCGCGCCCCGGTCCTGCTGGCACGGCTGGCATGGATTGCGCCGGTCTGGCGGCTCGGCCTGCAGAGCCGCACCCCAGCGCTCAGGGGATGGGCGGGCGGGCTGCCGGCGCGTCGCCTCGCGCTGGAGGAGCTGCGGGAAGTCTCTCTCCAGGCGCTCCGTGACCCGAAAGGCGCCCCAGCGGGCGTACAGGCGATGCGCCTCGGTCATGTAAGCGCACGCCAGGAATTCCCTGCCGCGGTCGAGGTAATGGCGGGCGCAGAGCTCGCTGGCAAGCGCCGCATCATGCAGGAAACGCCCCTCCCGCGCGGCGGCGATCCCGCTATCGTACAGGGTGCCCGTGCCTTCGCGCCCCTCGACCCGGGCGAGCTCTGCCTGCAGGATCAAGTTGCGGTGGCGGAAGCTCGCTGGGCCGAATTGCGCCCAGAGCTCCACCTTGCGCGCGCATTCCCCGAGCCTCGCGAGGTAAACTTCCCTGAGCGCTGGGGCGGCCGTCTCGGCGGCACGCGAGAAAGAAAGCCCGCCATAAAAATAATAGCACGGGAACACGTGCCATGCCGTCAGCATTCCCAGGCTCTTCGGGTCGGTCGAGTTCCAGATCTCCGCCACCTCCTCGTACGCGCCCTGGAAGATGCCGGCGAGGACGTCGAAGACCTTCACGAAGTAGAGGGACGCCTGGTTGTTGATCCTGCGGGCCTCCTCGGTGACGGCGTCGATGTCCACCCAGCCCCCCGCGTGCGTCCGCTCGCCCTCGGCCGGCGTGCCGAGCTCCTCGGCGACCTGCGCGGCGGCCCCGACCAACCACGTGATCGTATTGAATTTGTCGAGCTTGCAGAGCGGCAGGTACAGCTTCGCCTCCTCGACGATATCGCGCAGGTGCGCCCCGCGGAGCAGGCTGTTCTGGATCGCGTTGCACGTGTTGTAGAACGCCCAGATGTATTGCCCCGTCTCGATGCCGGAGTGGATGCCCTTGCGCAGAGAAGCCTTCGAGTTCTCGTAGGTGTCCTTCCAGTGCTGGACCCACGCGCCCCACATGTTGCACAACATGGACTCGGACTTCTTGTCCGGATGGATCTCGTTGAGGCGGACCGCCGCCCGTCCGAACTCGTACCCCTTGTCGATATCGAGCCTGGCGCACAGGAACGTCCCGAAATTCACGTACGCGTAGATCGAATTCTTCGAGACGCCATGCTCGAGCGTATTCTGCAGGATCCGCATCACCGTGATCCCGAAATTGTTCGTGCCGAGCTGATAGGTGGGCGAGAACATCTCCTGCAGGACATCTTGCAGGACGGCGATCTCGGGATCGTTCAGCGCGGGCAGGTCGACGAGAGATGCAATGGGGCGGTCGCCGATCATGGCGATCGTCCGATCGAACTCGGCGGCGAGCATGCTGTCATCGGGGTAGGGCGGCAAATGGATGTCGAAGGCCTGCAGGGCCGCGAGCCCCTCTTCCAGGGCAGCGGGCAGATCATTCTTGAGGATCTGCACGTTCATTTTCAGGCGCCGCACCTCTGTCCTGTGACGGCGTCCCTTCGCATGATCGAAGCAGCCCGCGAGGGTCGCGAGAGCGTCGTCGTGCCGCTCGCAGAGCGACTCCATCATTCCTTTTTTCGTGTGATAGAGGAATGTCAGCTCGTAATCGGAGGTCCACGCATCCTCGGGCAGCATGGCCATGCCGTGCTCCAGGTACTTCAAAGCCGCGGTGAAGGCCGCCGACTCCTCGGCTCGCCCGGCAGCCTCGAGGTTGAGCTTGGCCGATTGCATGCGCTCTTGCGGGGCTTGGATCAGGTCGCCTGCACTGTTCATGTGATTGACGATGTCGAACAGATTGCGACCCGCGTCGGAATCCAGCTTGCCGAGCAGGAGCTTCGCGATCCGGTAGTGGAACGCCGGTCGGTCTCCCACCGGAATCAGCGAGTACGCTGCCTCCTGGATCTTGTCGTGCGCGAAGCGGTATCGTTCGTCTGCGCTCACGATCAATCCTTCTCCGAGGGCTCTGTCGAGGCTCCCGTACGTCTCTTCGGGAGGGCGCTCGCTGACGGTGTTCAGGACGTCGAGCTCGAACATGTTGCCGATCGCCGAGGCCAGCCGCAGCACCTCCTGCGTCGCCTGCGACAGGCGCCGAATGGTCTCCGCCATGAGGCTGAGGACGTTGTCGGTGTACTCCAGCCTCGCGATTTGTGGCAGGTCCCAGCCCCAGCCCGCATGGGGATCGAAGACGAGCACCTTCGTCTCGTAAAGGTGCCTCATGAACTGCTTCACGAAGAACGGGTTGCCTCCGGTCTTCTTCAGAACCGCGTTCGCGAGCGCGGCTCCATCGGTGGTCTGCAGGCTGTCCTTGATGAGCTCGATCAGGTGGACCAGCCGGAGGGGTTCGAGAACGATGTTCACCACCTCGAGGCCGCTCTTTTGAAGCTCGTCCAGCGCGACGATGAAGGGATGCGTCGGGCTCACTTCGTTGTCGCGATAAGCACCACAAAAGAAGAGCGATTCCATCTCGTCGTTCGCGAGAATGGTCGTGATCAGGCTGAGGCTGGCCGAATCCACCCATTGCAGGTCGTCGATGAACATGGCCAGCGGGTGGGCGTGTCTGGCAAAGACCGACACGAAATTTTGGAAATAACGATTGAATCGATTTTGTGCCTCGAGCGGACCAAGCGCGGGGACGGGCGGTTGCTCGCCGATGATGTGCTTCAAGAACGGGAGCACGTCGCAGATGACCTGCCCGTTGCTCCCGAGGGCGTTCCGGATGGCGTCCCGCCATTTCGTGATTCTATCCTCGCTCTCGGAGAGGAGCTGCTTGATGAGCGAGTCGAATGCCTGCACGATGGCGCTGTAGGGCGTGTCGCGGTTGTGCTGGTCGTATTTCCCGCTGATGTAGTAGCCCTTCTCGCGCGCTAGCGGCTTCAGGATCTCCTGGACGAGCGACGATTTGCCGATGCCCGAATAGCCCGAAACGAGGACGATCGCGCGCTTCCCTTGGAGCACGGCGTCAAACGACTCGATGAGCTTCCGGATGTCCCCTTCACGGCCATAGAGCTTCTGGTGGATCTGGAAGATATCTCTCCTGTCGCGCTGGCCAGGGCCGAACGACCCGATCCTGCCGCTCTGCTCCCATTGCCACCGGCACTCTTCCAGATCGGCCTTCAGACCCTCGGCGCTGTGGTAGCGGTCTTCAGCGTTCTTGCTGAGGAGCTTCATCGTGATGGCCGAGAGCGCGTCGGGCACCTCCGGGTTGATTTCCGAGGGGGGAATCGGCTTCACGGCGATGTGAGCGTGCATCAACTCGAGCGGGTCCATCGCCTCGAACGGCTTTCGCCCGGCGAGCATCTCGTAGAATACGACCCCGAGCGAGTACATGTCGGTGCGGTAATCAACGCTGCGGTTCATGCGACCGGTCTGCTCGGGCGAGGTGTAGGGGAGCACCTCCGAGAGGACGCGGGGGCTGTAGATCTCCTCTTTCTCACGCGTCACGATGGAATCGACACCGAATCCCGTAAGCTTCACCTGTCCTCCCTCGCCGAGCAGGATGTTCGGAGGCCTCACGTCGCCGTGGGTGAGACCGCGCCGGTGGATGTCGGCCAGGGCTTCGGCCATCGAGACGGCGGCGTCGAGGAACGCGCGGATGTCGAGCTTGCCGGGCGTCTTTGCGGACAGCGCCGTGCCCGGGAAATACTCGGTGATGAGCATCAGCCCGTCACCGTGCTCCTCGACATCGTGTACCTTGACGACCCTCTCCGAATCGATGCGCTTGATGATGCCGTAGGTGTGCTTGAAGCGCGTGATGTCGGCGAGCCGTGTGTAATCGGTGTGCAGCATCTTCATCGCCACCTCGACCCCGTCGGCCTCGCGGTAGGCTCGATACGTGGCGGAGCCTGCGCTCTCGCCGGTCTTCGCGGTGACGCGATACCCTTTGAGATGAACCGCCCCTGGTTCCGTCGGAAGGCGTGTCATGGGTATGCCCTCCGCATGCCTGACATCGAGCAGGCGCCACCGCACGCGCGCGGCGGATCGGGCAGGCTCTGGAGAGCTTCGCCACGATGTTCGGAGGCAACCATCCGAGCAGAAGCTGCACGTCGACAGGGGAGGGGAACGGCGAGGCTTGCGAACAACCCGAGCCGCACGGCGCTCGAGACCGTCGCGGCGAGGGCCTGGGGCAGGACCGAACCGGCAATCTGCGGCGCGAGCGCTCTCGGCCGTAGGTGCGACAGTCGGGGCAGATCGGCCGCGACTTCGGATCTCCGAAGTTCCCCCATATAACATGCCTACGAGCGTCCCTCCGCCCTGTCAACGTGATCCCGCGGGTGGGGAAAATCGAGCGATTGCGCCACCTCTGCCGGACGAGTTCGTGAAGTAGGGTCGAAACCCGGACGTCGCAGGCTGCCGGTAATGGTATAAGCGAGTGGATGACTCGCCTGACCATGCTTGCTTTCTTCGCGCTCGCCTTCGGGGCGGGCATCTCCTCTGTGCAAGCCGCGGAGCCACCTCCGGCTCCAGCGGCGTCGCCCGCCGTGCGCGCCGCGCCGACCCCGACACGGATCCGGCGCTGGTATGGGTGGCAAACCCTGATCGGCATCGGCGCGGCCGACACCGTTGCCTTCCCCTTGTCGTGGGTCAAGCTCGCGCTCTTCGGGCCCATCACCTTGGGCTTGCGGGCCTTCGTGCCGCCGATCGTGCACTGGTCACACGGTCACATCGGCAAGGGCTTCGGCAGCCTCGCGCTGAACCTCTGCCTCCCCGCGGCCACGGCCGGGATTGGCTTTGCGCTGGGGCTTAAGTGGGCCGATTATAGTCCGGGCGTCTCGTGGATCTCCGGCGGCTTCATTGGCATTCTGGCCGCTCCTACGATCGATATGGCCGTGCTCTCCACGGAGGAGGTCGAGGTGCCTGCCAAAAGGGCCTCGTCCCCCCTCCTCCCCCGCGTGATGGCCGTCGTGCCCATGGTCGCCGCGGATCGCGTCGGCCTCACCCTGATCGGCCAGCTCTGAAATCGGCGCTCGGCCCCGGAGACGCCGGCCGCCCACGTCGGAGAGACAACCGTCTGGTTTCTGGACGGTCCTGAAACGAGAAGGACTTCGTGTCCTTCGATCTCGTCGTGTGGCCTGGTTCGCCCGTTGCTCCATCCCGGTTCTTCGAAGCGCTCGAGCACCAGCATCCAAGCGGGATGCCGCCCCTCCCGCGGGAGCACCTCCTCACCGCAATCACGTCGGCGAGCGAGGACAGCCCACCTTCTTTTCCACGCTGGTCCATCCACTTCGCCGACCCGGCGAGGTCATGCAACGCGCCGGTCGGCGGCTCCTCGAGCTTCTTCATCGCCCCTGGCGCTCGGCCCGCGCGCCTGCGAGCAGCGCTCGGTAGAGCTCGTAAAAGCGTGCCTCGTCGAGCGGCTCGGTGTGGTTCCACGTCGCGACGATGCAATGGCGGCGTCCGCCTCGTTCTGCCCACGTCGAGAGGTTCAGGATGCCCGGCTCCGAGCCGCCCTTGTAGGCGATCACGTCCCATTCCTTCGGCGAAGCGAGACCGGGATTGAGCCGCGCGACGGGCAGGTCCTTCGTCTTTTCGAGCAGCGTGCACAGGTCGCGCGCCGTGAACACCCATTCGACGTCGAGGGCGCGCGGCCCATCGTGCGCGTAGGCCTCGAGCGACGGCAGGGGGGTCTTCCGGAGCTCGTCCCGCATGGCGCGCCGACCGGCCGGATCGGCCGCGCGGAAGCGCTCGAGCAGCGCGGCGTTTTGCTGTGTCTTGAGCACGAATAGCTCGCGCGTCGTCAGGAGCGGCGTGTTGCCCGGCGCGTGTCTTTCGACCGCGGCGCGGCCGAGCAGGTGGATGAGCGCGTCGGTCGCGGTGTTGTCGCTCTGCGCGATCATCAGCGCGGCGAGCGTGTGCACCGTGAGAGGCGCGCCGTCGGGAAAGCTCTGCAAGATTCCCGTGGGGAGGCTCTTGTCCTCCGGGCGGAGCGTGACGACGCGGTCCCAAGCGAGCTTCTTTCCGTCGATTTGCTCACGCAAAGCGGCGAGCACCGCGAGCTTGAACGCGGAGCCCACCGCGAGCGGCGCGTCCGCTGCGTGCTCGGCCGCGGTCTTGCCGTCCGTCAGGACGAGGACGGACGTTTTCCCGGGAAGCCGGCGTATTTGCGCGAGCGTGGCGTCGAGCGGAGGCGCGACGGTGAGCTCGGGCGCACTGAACCAGAGCGAGGTGATCCGCCCGGACGCGTCGATCGTGATCTTCGTAGGCACCCGGCCCTTCTCGAAGATGGCGACGAAGCCGCCTTCGGTCTTTTCGAGGCCCGTGAGCGCGCCGAGCGACGCTCGCATTTGCGCGACGATCGCGTCGAGCTTCGAGGCCGGCACGGCGTCGGCGAACGACTTCGCGAGCCAGGCCTTGTCCGTCCTCTCCGCGCGGAGGAGCCTCAACAGCGCCTCCTCGGGGGTCTTCGCACCCGTTTCGGCGTTCACAGGCGCCCCGTCGGGATCCGCAGCCGCGACACGTGGCGTGGGCGGCGACGCAGCCTGCACCTCCGGCTCGGGGCAGGTGACGGGTGGCGCCGCGCTCGCGCAGCCGGCGAGCGCGACGGAGACGAGCCAGACGCACCTTCGGAGCACCATGATCACAGGGAAGCATCCCAAGAGCCGATGGGATTGCAAGGGGACATCGCGCGTGTCTCAGGCTGTGAGCGTCGCGTCGGCAGACAGGGCGAGCATCTCCGCGCTCGCTCCGCCTCGCCGCGGCTCATGCTCAGACCTCGATGGTATAGCTGTCGAACCGATACGTGTTCGGCGCTTGGGCTTCGACCTCGCGCGCGGTCTTCGTTCCGAGCTCTTCCTGTTGCTCGTGCTCGTCGAGCTCCTTGCCATCGGTACGTCGAACGAACAAGGCGGGACCAAACGCGGTCATGTGCAGAGCGGTAATCGAGCCGGTCACCGCTCGCAAGGAGACTTTCGCTCATCGCGTCGACCCAGGTGCTCGTCCTCGACGAATGCCGAGAAACGCCCTCATCGAGCTTCGCGAGTTCTTTTTATCGGACGCTTCATTTACGAAAGGACGACGCGACGGTATGCCCCCCCGACCGCCCGGCAGGCGCGAAGAGCTTGGTGACGAACTCGAGGAGGACGGCGACCTTCGGCAGAAGGTGACGGCTTTTCGGGTAGAGGGCGTGAATCGGCCATGTCGTGCCGGGGTGCTTTTCGAGGACGAACACGAGGTCCCCACGCGCGACGGCGTCGTGCGCGAGGAAATCGAAGAGCGCGACGATACCCTTTCCCGCGATCGCAAGCTCGCGGAGCGCTTCCGCGTCGTTCGCGTGGAACGGGCCTCGGATGTCCGCGTTGACCGTACCTTCGTCGGAGGTGAACTGGAAGGGGGCGGGCCGCCCGTCGCGGAGGTATCCGACGCAGTCGTGCCGGGCGAGATCACGCGGGCTCTTGGGGGCGCCGCGCCTCTTCACGTACGACGGCGCGGCGACGTGGACGATCCGGCTCGCGCCGAGCTTCTTCGCGATGAGGTTCGATTCGCCGAGCCGCCCGATGCGCACGAGGACGTCGAGAGAAGGCGGCGTGCGGCCGAAGCTCGGCGCGACCGTGCTCGTCCAGGGCACCGGCGGGGTTTCGCTCTTCGCCGCGCAACTCGCGCTCGCCGAGGGCCTACGCGTCATCGCGACGACGTCGAGCCCCGAAAAAGCCGAGCGCCTGAAGAAACTCGGTGTCACGGACATCATCGACTATCGACAGAACCCGGCGTGGCACGAAGACGTGCTTCGTCTCACCGGCGGCGAAGGTGCCGATCACATCGTCGAGGTCGGCGGTCCCGGGACGCTCTCCCAATCGCTTCAAGCCGTCGCGGAGGCACGGTGAGCCTCATCGGCGTCCTCACCGGTTTTGCCGGCCCGATCGATCCGATGCCCGTGCTCTTCCGCGCCTCGCGCCTCGAAGGTGTGCTCGTCGGCTCGGTGCACACGTTCGAAACGATGAACCGCGCGTTCGAGGCGAAGAAGCTGAGGCCCGTCATCGACGACGTTTTCACGCTCGACCGCGCTTCCGTTGCCCTCGCCAAGATGAAAGCGGCGACCCACTTCGGAAAGATCGTCGTTCGTGTCAACGGATGAAGCGTGAGCGAGCAGCGTCAGGCGCGCTCTCGATCGCGCAAGAGCGGCGCGAGAGCCGCGCTCATGGCCACGACAGCCGCGCGAAGTCTCGCAGGCTTGAACGCGGCGAAACCGAGCAGGAGCCCGCCGCGCTGGAGCGGGCGTATCGCGAGCGCCGAGAGCGGCGTGGCGACCACCGAATGGGCAGCGATCGCAGAGGCAGCGGCGCGGTCGTCCACGCCGGGAGGTAGCCACACGCAGAGAGCGAGGCCGGCATTCGAGCCAATCACCTCGATGGCGCCCCCGAGCTCGGACGTGATCGCCTCGAGCAGCGCGGCGCGTCGTTCGGCATAAAGCTCGCGCATTCGTCGGAGGTGCGATACGAAGTGTCCCTCGCTGATGAACTCGGCGAGCGCCGTTTGCGCGAGCGGCGGCGTGAAGCGATCGAGTACGCTCTTCGCCGTGACGAAGCGGTCGAGCAGCGCGTCCGGCACGATGACATAAGCGAGCCGCAGCGCGGGGGACATCGTTTTGCTGAAGCTCCCCGCGTGAATGACGACCCCCGCGTCATCGAGCCCCTGGAGCGCCGCGAGCGGACGGCCCTCGTAACGGTACTCGCTGTCGTAATCGTCCTCGAAGATCCACGCGCCGTGCGCCGCAGCCCAATCGAGCAGCGCGAGGCGGCGCTCGATGGAAAGCGTGACGCCGAGCGGCGCCTGGTGCGCCGGCGTGACGTACGCGAGGCGCGCGTCCGGCGCACGCTCGATGCCGGCGGCGACGTCGAGCCCGTCTTCGTCGATGGGCAGCGGGACGATCTCCGCACCCAGGCATTCGAGCAGGGGGCGCACGCCCACGTAGCCGGGATCTTCCATCCAGACGCGATCGCCTGGATCGAGGACGAGCCGCGCGGTGATGTCGAGCGCCTGCTGCACGCTGGGCATGACGATCACCTGCTCGGCCGAGCACGAGACGCCCCGCGCGACGCGCAGGTGCTCTGCGATGGCCTCGCGCAGCACGCGCACGCCACGGATGTCGATGTCGGCGAGGCGTGTGCCCACCGCGCGCCGCGCGGCGCGGGTCACCATCCGGCTCCAAGCCTCGTGGGGGAAGACGTCGAGGGCCGGGAGGTGCGCGCGGAAGGGACGGAGCGTGCCGGAACGGCCGAACGGGTTTTTCGATGCGTCGAGCCCTGCACCCCAGCGCGACAGGTGCGGCGCGCGCGGCCGAGCGCGTCGCTTCGCGCCCGGGGGTTTTACCTGGAGCCATGCGTCCGGTAGATCGCTGCTGACGAAGGTGCCGGAGCCATGCCGGCCCACGATGTAGCCCTCCGCCGCGAGCTGCCCGAACGCCGCGACGACCGTGCCGCGCGCGACCCCGAGCTGCTCTGCGAGATCACGCGTCGAGGGCAAGCGGGCGCCGGGCCGGAGGCGTCCTTCGAGGATCGCACCACGAAGCGCGTCGTAGGCTGCACGGTGCATGGGGACACCGTGCTCGCGAAGGGGGATCGGCAGTTCGGGGACACGCGTGCGGCGGCTCATGGGGGGGCGAAGTGGTCCAGCCCGTGGTGGGCAAAGTGGAGCTTCCACGTGGACCACTCCAACGCTACACCCTCGCCAAGGAGAAATCATGAAGCAACGCATCGCCTACCAAGACGTCGCCCCGAAAGCCTTTCGTGCGCTCCTCGCCCTCGCGCAGCACGTGCGTACTTCCGGCCTCGACCACAAGCTCGTCGAGCTCGTCAATCTGCGGGTCTCCCAGATGAACGGATGCGCGTTCTGCATCGACATGCATACGAAGGAGCTTCGCGCTGCCGGGGAGACGGAGCAGCGGCTTTATCTCCTCTCGGCATACCGGGAAGCACCCTTCTATTCCGACCGAGAGCGCGCCGCGCTCGCGTGGGCCGAGGCCGTGACCGAGCTCGGCAAAGACGGCGTGTCGGATGCGGTCTACGAGGAGGCGCGACGACATTTCGGGGAGGCGGAGCTCGTCGAGCTGACGGTGGCCGTGATCCACATCAATGCGTGGAATCGCATGAACGTTCCCTTCCGGATGCCCGCGGGCACCTACACGCCGAGTGCCCGATGAGGCCCCGCGAGAGTGCCGAACGATTCCGCGCCCTGCATGCGGAAGGCCATCTCCTCGTTCTGGCGAACGTCTGGGACGCGGCCTCGGCGCGCGTCGTGGAGGCCGCGGGCGCCGAGGCGATCGCGACGAGCAGCGCCTCGCTTGCCTGGGCGCATGGCTACCCGGACGGCGAACGCCTGCCGCTCGACGCGCTCGTCGCGGCCGTGCGCGAGATTGCCGCGGTCGTGTCGGTGCCGATGACGGTCGATCTCGAGCGTGGCTACTCCGACGATCCCGCCGCTGTCGTCGAGGCGGTGGCGCGGATCGCGGATGCGGGTGCCGTCGGCGTGAACCTCGAAGATCGGTTTGGGCCGCCCGACGTCCTCGCGAACAAGATCCGAGCGTGCAAGCGCGAGGCAAGGATCGCGGACGTGTTCATCAACGCGCGCATCGACGTGTTCATGGGCCGCGGGGCGCCGCCCGAGAACGCGCAGGGCGAGGCGCTTGCGCGCGGGCGTACCTACGCGGACGCGGGAGCGGACGGCCTGTTCGTTCCGAAGGTCACGGCGCCTTCGGCGATCGAAGCCCTGGCGCGCAGCACGCCGCTGCCCCTCAACGTCATGGCCTTGCCGGGACTGCCGAGCGTGCGCGAGCTCAAGGCGTACGGGGTCCGGCGTCTCAGCGCCGGACCCTGGCTGGGCCTCGCGGCGCTCAGCGCGGCACGCCGGGCCTGTGTCGATCTCTTCGAGCACGGCTCCTACGAGAAGCTCTTCGACGCCGACCTCTCCTTCCCGGCGCTGAACGATCTGCTCGCGAGGTGACCTTGGGAGGTCGAGGGACCTGCGCGAACGGTTTCAAGCTCGACCCGGGAGGTCCCGGGACCTGCTTGAACGGAGCGCAACATCGAGCCGGGAGGTCCCGGGACCTGCTTGAACGGAGCGCAACATCGAGCCGGAGGTCCCGGGGCCTGCTTCTTCGGGGTCGAAGACCGATGACGGAGGTCGAGGGATCTGTCCGCGCGGCGGAGAGGGG
This sequence comes from Polyangium jinanense, assembly GCF_028435265.1. Lineage (GTDB taxonomy): Bacteria > Myxococcota_A > Polyangia > Polyangiales > Polyangiaceae > Polyangium > Polyangium jinanense. The sequence continues at coordinate 31,276 of NZ_JAGTJK010000007.1, forward strand.
GAAAGGCGCTGGATCGAGCCGGAAACTCCCCCCTCTCAGGTCGGCGCGGCCCGCGCGGAACTGCTTTGCCCGTTCACACGACGCGGGATCGCCGGGCGTAGGGCTTCTGGTGCTCGCCGCGGGCGCTTCCTTCCGCGGAGAGGAGCCTCTCGATGCGGTCCTCGAGGGGCGGGTGGCTCGAGAAGAGGGCAACCATGCGGCCGCCGCGGATACCGAACGCCTGCATGCTGGTGGGCAAGAGGCTTGGCTCGCCTTGTTGCATGCGGAGCGTGTTCAAGGCGCCGGCCATGGGCTGCTTGCCGACGAGCTCGGCGCCGCCATCATCCGCGCGGAACTCGCGACGCCGGCTGAACCAGGCGACGATCAAGCTCGCGAGGATGCCGAACACGATCTGCAAGATGATGCTGCTCACGAAGTAGGCGATGCCTGGACCTCGCTCCTCGCCGTCCTCGGAGCGGCTCAAGAATCGGTCGATGAGGAAGCCCACGACGCGACTCAGGAAGATGACGAACGTGTTCAGCACGCCCTGCAAGAGCGTGAGCGTCACCATGTCTCCGTTGGCGACGTGCGCGATCTCGTGACCGAGCACGGCCTCGACTTCCTTTTGCGGCATGTTCCGCAAGAGGCCCGTGGAGACGGCGACGAGGGCTTTGTCGCGCCGCGCGCCCGTGGCGAAAGCATTCATCTCCGGGCTGTCGTAGACGGCGACCTCGGGCATCCCGATGCCTGCCTCGCGCGCGAGCCTCGCGACGGTCTGCAAAAGCCAGGTTTCCTCGGCGTTACGGGGGACGCCGAGGACCTGCGCGCCGGTGCTCCATTTGGCCATGGTCTTCGACAGGAGGAGCGAGATCAGCGAGCCGCCGAAGCCGATCAGCGCGGCCGTGACGAGCAGCCCTGGCAGGTTGATCCGCACCCCTTGCTGCACGAGGAAGCGCTCGAGGCCGAAAACCTGGGCGAGGATGGCGAGCATGGCCACGACCGCCAGGTTGGTCAATACGAACAGGGCGATCCGGCTGATGAATTTACCTTTCATTCGTGATCTCCACAATCCGAAAGGACGGGCACGGTAAACCTGTGACGCGTCCGTCCCGGTGCAAGAGGCAAACCGGCGAAGCGCGCCGAAGCTTCCGTGAATGAGACATCGGAAAAACCGTGGTGGGGGCCTTTCACGACCTCCCTCCGGCCATTCGAATCCGGAGTATCGACGGCAATGGCCGGACGCTTGCGTCCCACCAAAGTCAGCGCGCGGCCGCCATGGCCGCGGTATCAACCACGTTCAGGATTTGGTTGTTTGGCAAACAACCATGCGTTCAGTCGTGGCCGTGGCATCGGGCGCTCCCTGCGCAACGAAAATAGCCGGACGACCTGGACATGTGGTACTCGTTGGTACATGGGGCTTGGTCCCGGATACGCGGTTTCGAAGCACGTGAGACTCGTGCGCCTGCTCGGACGGGGCGGCATGGGAAGCGTGTGGATCGCGGACCACCTCGGGTTGAAGACGCAGGTCGCGGTCAAGTTCGTGGCGGACGTGCACGCCAGCGACCCGGCGACCCGAATGCGCTTCCAGCGCGAGGCCACGAGCGCGGCCCAGATCGGGAGCCCGCACATTGTAAATATCCATGATCACGGTGTCACCGGCGACGGGATCCCGTACATGGTCATGGAGCTGCTCGATGGGGAGGACCTGTCGTCGTGCATCAAACGAACAGGCCCGCTGCCTCTCGAAGACGTCGCCAGGATCGTCTCGCAGACCAGCAAGGCGCTCGGCAAGGCCCACCGGCTCGGGATCGTGCATCGCGACATCAAGCCGAGCAACATCTTCCTCCTCGACACGGAGGGCGACATCTTCGTCAAAGTGCTCGACTTCGGCATTGCAAAGCCGGGCGGCGGCGAATCGAGCGACGTGACGAGCACCGGGATGATCGTCGGGACCATCCTCTACGCGAGCCCCGAGCAGCTTCTCAACGCCAAGAGCGTTGATTTCCGCGCGGATCTCTGGTCCCTGGGGGTCGTCGCCTACCGCGCGATGACAGGCAAGCTGCCATTTTCCGACGAGAATGGGATCGGCGCGCTGTTCCTGGCCATGCAAGCGGGGAAGTTCGTTCCGCCGAGCCAGATCGTGAGCACCATCCCGCCCGAGGTCGACGAATGGTGCAAGCGCGCCCTCGCACATGACCCCGCGGCGCGGTTCGCCTCGGCCAGGGAGATGGCGGACGCGCTCTACACCGCCCTCGGCAGGATATCGTCTCCGTCCCTCACGCGTGCTCCCCACAACGGGGCCAGCTCGTCTTCGCGCCACGTCTCCCGTGGAGAATCGACCGGGGCTCCATCCGTCGTCGGAGGCATCGGACGGCGGGACGAGAAGGTAACGGTCGTCGAACACAGCTACAGGCCGTTTTCGTCGGACGGCGAAGCGTCACAAGATTCCTCCGTCCACTCCGTGGCTTCCTCCGCGCATATGGACAAGGAGGCGAACGCCCGTGACGCGGCAAAGGAGCCGAGCTCCCTCGGTGGGCCCGCGTCCGCGATGACGTACGTCGGTGAGGCGGGGACCCGCGGATCGGGGGCGCCCGGACCGGGTCGACGTTGGCCCATGATCGCCGCGGCGGTGGTGAGCCTCCTCGGGGCAGGCGCGCTCGGGTTTGCCTATCTGAAGCCCCCCACGAAGCCGCTCGGCGGGCCGTCGACGCCGGTCATCGAGAATGAACCTTCCGTGACCGCGGCCCCGTCCGCGAGCCCGACCCCAGAGGACAACAAGGCGCCGCCTGTCGTCGAGCCGGCCTCGAGCCGCATGGACATCGCCCCGAATCCGCCTGCGCCAAGCGAGTCCGTGTCCAGTGCCTCCGCTCCGAGTGCGTCCGCGCCGGCGGCACGTCCGAAGCCGTCGGCGAGGCCAGGCGGCCCTGAGCGAAGCAATCCGCTACCCGAGAAGGATTATGGTTTCTGAACGGTCGGTGATTTCGCGACGTATCACAAAGGTTCGTGTTTCGAGGGGGGTCGCGTGGTTGTCTCGTGTCGCGGCATTGCTGGTCACCGCGACGCTCCTCGCGCCTTCCCTCGCGCTCGCGGCTGAGCCTTCCTCGGCGGACAAGGAGACGGCGCGCAACCTCATGAAAGAGGGTGACGCGAAGTTTGCCTCGAAGGACTACGCAGGCGCCCTCAAGGCCTATCAGGCGGCGCATGCGATCATGCAGGTTCCGAGCACGGGCCTGCCGCTCGCCAGAGCCCAGATCGAGCGCGGGCTGCTCGTCGAAGCGCGCGATACCTTGTTGCAAGTTTCGCGTCACCCGAAGGACGCGAACGAGCCGGCGGCATTCGTGAAGGCTCGTGAAGAGGCCGCGGATCTCGCGCAAAAGCTCGCGACCCGTATCCCGTCGCTGGTGATCGTCGTGGAGGGCGTTTCGAGCGACGTTGCCGCCGTGGCCGTGGACGGGGCGTCGATTCCCTCCGCGGCGCTCTCCGCGCCACGCAAGGTCAATCCGGGCTCGCATACGGTCACCGCCTCCGCGAGCGGATTTCACGCGGCGAGCGCGACCGTCAACGTGAAGGAAGGGGCAAACGAGAAGGTCACGCTCAAGCTCGTCCCGGCCGATGGCAGCAAGCCGCCGCCGGCGCCGAGCTCGCCTGCGCAGGCGATCCAGGGCGGAGGGAAGCTCCGGATCGAGAGCTCCGCACACGAGGGGAACGTCTTCATCGACGGGAAAGCCGTGGGCGCGACGCCGCTGGAGGTGCCGGTCACGGCGGGCGTGCACGAGGTCGAGATCCAATACCCGGGCGGCACGAACGAAAAAAAGCAGGCGACCGTCGACGCCGGCAAGACCGAGCGCGTGGAGTTTCGACCTTCCCCGATGGATGAAGTGGCGCGGTACCGGAAGGGCCTCCATTTCGGTGGGTCGTTCAGCCCCGCGATGGCGGTGTATACCGAAGGCGGCGCGATCATGTTCGGCGCGGCTGCGGGTTTCGTGATGAACATCGGCATCACCCCGATGTTCGATTTCCGGACGGGCGGGACGCTGACGGTCGTGCACCGATTCAACGAGAATCCGGAGTATCAGGCGACCCAGGTCTCCGTGGTCGTACCGGCCATGCTCCGTGTCAACTGGAGCCCGTGGTTCTCGTCGGCTGCGGGGCTCTCGGCTGGATTCGTGGCGGATCTGCAGACGGACCCGGTGCTTTACGGCGCCTCCGTGGGCCCGGAATGGTCGCTCCTGTCCATGTGCGCCGGCGACCGGCGTCAATACGAGATTTCCTTCAGCCAGGGGCTACGGTTCGGCCAGGCCCGAAGAGATTTTCATCAGCTGGTCACGTTCACGTATCTCTCGTTGTGAACGACGACTCGATCCCAAGCAGGTCGCCCTGCTAGAACATCGATCGGTTTGACAACCGCTCGATGTTCTAGCCTTTTCGTCCCGAGGGGGACGCCTCGCGTCCCCCTCTCGTCCGGGCAAAGCCCGGCCGATTCACCCCCCGAGGCGAAAACCGCTTCGCGATCTCGCAGAGCGCCGAACAGTTCGGCGCTCTAGCAGGGCTCAGGGCTCATGCCTCAAGCGAAAACACGCGGACCCTGCGGGCGCCTCAGGGCGTCGGCACCGCGATTTCGATCACCCCATCCGCCTGCTTGAGCTCGAAACGCGACAGGAAGCTCAACCCCAGAAGCCCCTCGACGCCCGCGCCGAGATCGTCGACCACCACCGCCGGCACGCGCTTCGCCGCGAGTTTGTCCACCGCGATGGAGCCAACCAGGATGAAGAGCCCATCCTTTTGCCCGTTCGCCGTCTGCAGCACGACCTTCGGTGCCCCGGCGAGGTCGAGGCCCAGCTTTTCCGCGAGCGCTCGCGGCAGCGTCACGTAGCTCGCCCCGGTATCCACCACGAAGGACGCGGTCTCCTTGTCGTCGAGGCGAACCTTGGCGCGAATCTGGAGCTGGCCCGGCTCCATACGCAGCGCCGCGCGGCCCTCGCCCACGACCGAGCAGCCCCCTTTTTGCAGGAGATCGGCGATGCGCGTCCGGATGCCCGGCGTCCAGGGCGCACGCGAGTGGTGAAAGACGAGTTGCTGCAACGGAAAGGCCGCCTCGCAGGGCTTGCCTTGTTTCTCGTAGACCGTCGCCAGGTTGAGCGGGATGTCGGAAAGCTTCGGGTGGAGCAGGAGCGCCTGGCGGAAATCCTCCGCCGCGCGGTCGAGGTCGCCCTTCTCCTGGTACACCACGCCCCGCCACGCACGATAATGGACTTGATAAGGGTCGGAATTCACGAGCTCCGTCAGATCGGCCGCCGCCGCATCCGCCTCGCCCAGGCGCTGGTGCGCCCGGTAGGTGATGCGCCTCGTCTGGACGTATTCGCCGCAGGCGGCGGTAAACGTGGCGGCCCGCGCCACCACCCCGCGGCTGTCGCCGGCCGCGAGCATCGTCTCGAGGAGCTCGAGCGTCTTCGGGCGGTCGCAAGGCTCCTTCTGAAGCTCGCTTTCGAGCTTGTGTACCGTGTTCGAGGCGGCCCCGTAGTCGTAGCGCGGCTGGTAGGTGCGGTAGGCCCAGTAGCCACCGCCCCCGAGCCCGCCCAGCACGACGAGGGCCACGAGGGCGCGTACGAGCGGCGCACGGCGCTGCTTGCGCTTGCAATTGGGGCAAAGGGCCTGCATGCCGTCGAACTGCCGGCAGACCGCGCAGAGGGCCACGAAGCACTGGCTGCACGAGGCCACCGCGGAGCTCCCGGGGTGGGCTTGGCAAACGGGGCGCTGCATGATGCCGTTTTACCGCGAAGACCTTCCGCCGAGCAAGCGTTCGTCGAGCCTATTTCGTCTCGAAGCCCCGCTATTCGTCGACCAGACCCTCGGCCGGGGCAATGCGTGCGGCACGGCGGGAGGGGAACACGCTCGCCAGCATTCCGGCCAGTACCACGAGCGCGGTGACGGCGAGCAGGTTCCACCATGGGATGTCGGTGACGAGGGCAGCTCGTCGACCCACCACGGCGGCGATTCCGAGCAGTCCGTAGGGCAGGCCGATCACGGCGCCCAGCGCGGCACCAAGGAGGGAGATCCCTGCGGCTTCCAGAAGGAGCATCGTGCGTACACCGGCGCGTCGCATGCCGAGCGCTCTGAGCAGAGAGATCTCCCTGGTTCGCTCCAGGACCGAGAGCCGGAGCATGTTGGCCAGGCCGATGACCGCGATCAGGACCGTGACCAGCAGCATTGCGACCGACATGTTGACCAGGATGGAGAGGATATTCGCGATGTCGCCTCGCTCGCTGAGTGCGCCCGAGACCGTGATCGACGGGTCCATGGCTGCGATCGTGTTGGCGCCGGACTGCAGGGCATCACGATCGGCCGACGGAGCCGCGATGGCCCAGACGGTCCGCTGCGTGGATGTGCTCGAAATCGAGGACAGGATGTCCGCTCGCACAATCCCGATGGTCGGGCCGGTGGTATCGGCCCATTTCGAGGCGTATGCGACGAACTCATGGCGCGCCCCGTCCACCACAGCCGTTACGGTGGCTCCCTCGGAGAGGCCGGCTGCCGCGAGGTATCGTCCGGGGAGGAGCATGGCAGGTGGACGGTCGGGCGTGACGGTCGAGAGTTGCGTCATGCCTGCCTCGCGGATTACCTCGCTCGGCGCCCCGAGCAATGTGGTGATCTCCTGTCCGGCGGCGGGAGGTAGCTCGACGGCTGTCTCCGGCAGGGCTGCGGTGATCGAAAGGCCAGGAAGCGACGCGATCGCTCGCACGGTCTCGGCAGAGATGACCGGGGCGTCGGTACGTACGCTGAGGTCCACGGGATAGCGGGTTTGCAGGTCCGCATCGACGGTGGCCTGGCCGCTCTTGGCAGCCACCCCCAAGGCGACGATGAGCGCCGTGCCGAGAACCAGGGCCGTGACGGCGGACCCGGTGCGTTCGGGATTGCAACGAAGATTCGAGCCGGCGATCTCGGCGGCGACACCCAGTCGGTCGAATCCGCGTTCCACCACGGGCAGGAGCAGCATCACCACCCGTCGAAGAGCCGTCAGGATCCCTACCGCCGAGACAAACCCGCCGACCACCACAGGCGCGACGGCGACGGTGCGGATTCCCGCTGCTGCGACCGCCGCTCCGATGATGACCAGGGTCGACGCGAGCACGAACACGACCCGACGGGACTGCCGGGACGGCATGGCATCGGGCGCGGTGCGTAATGCCTGCGCAGGGGGGACGCGGATGGCATGCCGGGCCGGGAACCACGCGGCGATGACCGTGGAGGCCACCCCGATCGCATTGCACGCGAGGAGGGCGAGCGTGTTGATCTGCAGCCCGCCGGCGGCGAGTTTTTGGTACGAGGCTCCGGCGAATCCGAGCAGGACCCCCAATGCCGTGCCGACCACGGAGCCAATCGTGCCGACGATGGTGGCCTCGGCGAGGATCAGGTTTCGGACCTGATTGCGATGCGCACCCAAAAGACGCAGCAGAGCGGTTTGCCTCCTGCGTTGGGTCAGAAGGATGGAGAACGTGTTGGCAATGACCAGGACGGCGGCCAGCAGAGAGAGCAGAGCGAAAGCCAGCATGATGAACGTCAGGGCGTTGGACCCTCCCACGAACCGTCCCGCTGCGGCCGCTGATTGCTCCCGGGCGCTCGACACCTCAACCGGTCCGGGCAAGGCGTTCTCGAGACGTTGGATCGTGGCCTGGAGCTTTGATGGGTCTCGCACGAGGGCCAGGGCAACCGTGGGTGTATCGCCGGCAAAAAAGGCTTCGGCCGCGTAGAAGCGATAGGAGACGCCGACGAGTGGCTGGAATCCGAGCTCCGCAACCCCGGTGATCTTCACGTTCTGCATGGGGGATGCCTTCGAACGCAGCCGGACGGTGTCACCCACGTGGACCCCGAGCTCTGCCAGGGTTTTGTCGTCCGCGACGACCTCAGCGGGCCCGGAGGGCCATCGACCTCCTTCTCGGAGGCGGAACCAGCGAGCCTGTGGGTTCTCCGGCAAGCTCAGCACGTTGGCTGTTCCACGTTGCCTTTGGCCAAACGCTTCCACCGTTCGCGCATAAACCGGATCGACGGTCGCAATGTTGGGCTCGCGGCTGACCTCCCGAAACCAGGACGGGTCCTTGGTTGGGGCCTTGTTTTCGAGGTAAATGTCCGCCTTGGTCAGCGGTGCAGCCGCGGTCAACTGGAGCCCGATGGTCGTTGTCGAGGCAAAGACCGAGGTCGCGACGAGAAACCCGACCCCGAGCGCAATGGCGACGACCACCGCCATGACGCGGGACGGATACGATCGGAGCTGGGCCCATGCGTCAGCGATCAAGGCGTGACCTCCTCGCTCAAGCTCTTCATGGCGGTCAGCACGCTGTCCTGCGCGGGTTTTATGATCTCGTAGCGTAAGTGACCGTCCGCCATGAACAGGACACGGTCCGCGTAGGTTGCGGCCACCGGGTCGTGGGTCACCATGACAATGGTTTGTCCAAGGGTGCGACAGGCGTCTCGCAACCCTGTTAGCAGGGCTCGGCCGGTGGCCAGATCGAGCGCGCCTGTGGGTTCGTCCGCGAAGATGACGGCGGGTCGCGTGAGCAGCGCCCTGGCCACGGCGACCCGCTGTTGCTGTCCGCCGGAGAGCTCACCTGGACGGTGGGACAGTCTGTCCGACAGCCCCAGGGAGCTCACGATCTGATCCAGGAACGGTCGGTCTGGTCTGCGCCCGGAGAGCTTGAGCGGGAGCAGGATGTTCTGCTCGGCGGTCAGGGTCGGCAGCAGGTTGAATGCCTGGAAGATGAAACCTATCCGATCTCGCCGAAGATCCGTGAGCTCTCGGTCGCCGAGGGCTGTGATGTCCCGGCCATCGATTTCCACCTTGCCGCGGGTCGGGGTGTCCAGGCCGGCGAGCAGATGCAGGAGGGTGGTTTTTCCCGATCCCGAGGGGCCCATGATGGCGGTGAACTGCGCCCGCTCGAACCGGGCAGACACGGCGTTCACGGCGTGAACCGCCGTCTCGCCGTTGCCATAGACCTTCGACAGGTTGAAACACTCCATTGCGGCTCGTTCGACGCGCATGACATGCCTCATGGGACAGGTCCTTTTGAAGGATTAGCGACGGGGAGGTTCCAGGAGGAGCACGTGAGGAATTTCCTCCGGCGCAATCATCTGACACAGCGTGAGAAGCGTTCCGGACCATCCGAGCATGAGGCCGGGCACCGTTTGAATTCCCTCCGGCAAACCCGGAGCGTCGCCGACCGTGTGGATGCGCTGCAGCGCGGATTCCCGGAAGCTGTGAGCCAATGGTCGCAGGTCGTCTTCGATGAGGGAGGCCTGGTGCAGCGTCACCCAGTTGCCCAGGGAGCCGTGACAGAGGGAATCATTCGGGGGCAAACCGGCGTCGTGAACGGTCCGAGCGGCCCTCAAGCCAGATCTGCGCAGCTCGTCATCCTTCAGGAGTTTCGAGGCGGCCAGGCGGGCGAGCCCGATCCCGCTCACGCCATGGCACCAGTGAATGGGATACTGGTACCCGTCTCGTCCACGCATCTCCGGCCGGGCGTCAGCCCACCGGTCGAGCCGTGGGTCGAAGAGCCGGTCGTCGAACGCGAGGGCCTCCCGTGCCGCCTGAAGGACCTCCACGTCGTCGAGGAAGGCGCCCGCCCTGGCAAGGGCCCACCCGATTCCGGTCGCTCCGTGGGAGAACCCGCCGAGGAGGACTCGTTCGTCGCCGAAGGCCCAGGCCCGGGAGCCGTCCGAGAGATGCAGGCTGTTCGCGAGCAGGTGCTCCGCCGCCGCGCGTACGCACGCGGAGATGTCCGCATCGTTCTCGAGCGCGGGATGACTGGCCAGGACGGCGCAGACGCCAGCGGAACCGGTGGTGACATCCAGGTACCGGTCGTCGCAGATGCTCCTTTTGAGCTTGCGTATGGCCGCTCTGCACGTGGCTTCCCACGCACGGTCACCGGTGACGGCCGCATAATGGGTCAGCGCATAAAGGAAGCCGGCCACCCCGCTGAACCCGCCCACGGGCAGGGGCGCGGTCCCGACCAGCCAGTCATTGAGGTGATGGTGCACGGGGGTGAGGGCCCTCCGTGCGTACTCCGCCACCCAGGCGTCGGGGACCAGGGTGCTGGCGTAGGTGAGTGCGAGTCCAACGCCCGCAAGGCCGTCGTAGAGTGTGGTGCCCAGGGGGCGGTATTCGAGGCCCTCATTCGTCACGTCGGTCGTCACGCCGATCCAGGTGACGTCTTTTTCACCGACGATCGCGTCTCGGCGTGCCCGCTGAAGCAGGCGCTCGAGCATCCTTCGGGGATTCATCGGGCCGAGCGGAGCAGGGACGCTCGTCCGTGTCGTCGGCCGCTCCTCGGCGGAGGTGGGCCCGGCTGTCGCAGCGGCTATCGATTCGAGGACCATTCGCTCCTGGAATTCGAGGTCTTGCCGAGACAGGTTTGTGATCCGGCTCGACAGGGCGTCGCGGCCGCTGGTCGCAAAGTAGCCCCTCCGGACCTCACGGCCGGCGGAAAGCAGCGATGTGCCGTCCAGCTCTGCGTAGAACAGTGGGATGTCGTGGTCGTGCAGTGCAGACAGCTCGACGGCAATGGCGTCTGCGTCCTCGGGACGTTCTCTGGCCAGGCGCCACAGGCGATTGAGGAGGTTGTCCCGGGAAACACCAGATCGCGCGTACGCGGGCTGGGTCATCTCCTGGAGCAGGAGGGAATAGCTGCGTGTCGGTCGCAGGAGATGGCGGAAGGAGAAGTTCTCCGCTCGGGCGATGACGCGGAGGAGGTCGTCGCGGCGCTCGAGGGCGGCCGCATAAACCGTGCGAAAGCCCTCGGACACGATCTTGGCATTCTTGCGGGCAAACTCCAGCGTCATGCCAGGAGGCTGGTTCCGGGACTTTCCCACCTGTTGCCGCTGGTATTCGATGCGCATGTGGGCCGTGAAGGCGCCGACGATCCGCAGGACGTCCCGGTACACCGCCGGAGCGAGGCCGCCGGTCAGGACACTGACGTCGATCGGCCCCTGATTCTCGATGCAAATGCGCACGGGAAGATACCCCGACCCGAGGACGCTGCCGTTCAGCCTGGCGATGGCATGATCGTTTGCTGTGCTCGAAGATGTTCGAGCATGATTCTGAATGGCGGTTTCGAGGTCCACCGGGACCGGGCATGTCGAGGTGGCAATGACGTTCTCGAGATGGAGGTCGGAGCTGCCGAGGAGGTAAGCGACGCCGGCGCTCGCACCGAGGTTCCGAAGATAGGTTTCGAGGTCTGTTTCGCCGGCCTCGGCATGCGGAATGAATTCCACCCATCCGTAGGAATCCCTGGCGAGGACATTCGGGGCTCGCAGGGTGATGGTGTCGGCGACGGCTGGCGCGAGGCACTCGACGAATTGCTGGTAGAACCGGTAGATCCGGGTGTCTCGGGGCTTGTAGACCACACGCTGCGTGTTCTCGAACTCGAGCAGGACCACCGTCTTCCCGCCGTCGTGGTGGTCGCCGGCGCCCAGCGTGACCCGCGTGATGCGGCCTGGGGCGGGATCCAGCAGGCCGACCCTGGTGAGCTGCGGGAGATCGTCTCGAAGTCTCTTGGTGAGCAGAGTGATCGAATTCGACCACATGCGTCCGATCCGGACGAAATCGCGAGCCAGCAAAGGGTAACGCTCCAGGATTTCTTTTCGGATCGTGCGGGATCTCAGGGCGGAGTCGAAGCGCTCGTACCCTTCCCATCTGGAGAGCTCGGCGAGCAGGCATCGAATGGCCACAGACCCGAGCCTTTGGGCCAGCGCGCTCAACATCTGCGCGCGCGCCGCGTCGGTGAACAGCTCGGCTCCCGCCAGGTCCCGCAGGTGCGCGGAGTGATGGGCCACGACGTCGGCCAGCAGGCCGGCAAATGGCAGCTCGCCAAGCTGCGTGTTCTCAATGACGAGCTCGTCGAGGGGTGGCGGCGATTCGTGGGTCGAGGGGGTATCAAAGAGCAGGGCCATGGCATCGGGGAGCCATGCCAGGGATGCGTGATGAGGTTTGAATGGCCCCCCGTCGAGGATCGAGGCCAGTTCCTGCTCGTGCATACCGATCCTGGCCAGGTAGGAGTGGAACGTGGAATCGTCCAAGAGGTGATTTCCTCGCCACTTCTCGAGCAAGTCCGGACGTCCGGTGCGAGATGCTCCGGCATCGACCGGTCGGCGCTCGACGACGGTAAGCGCCTGTGCCATGGCAACGTGGTCTAGATGTGCCCCCGGGTTCACGTATCTGCTCCTCTGTCCCGATGAATCCCTAAAAGGGTGGGGTGCCCGACCCGGGTCGGCGTCGGACACCCCACGTCACTGCTTCGTCAGCGGCAGGCGCAAACAAGGGTGCCGCACTCGATCGTGAGCGTACAGACCCACCCGCTGCTGCCCGCGTAGGGCTTCGCCGATTGCTCGAACTCCGCGTCGATCTGCGCTTGCAGGGACGGCCCTGCCTTGTCGTCCCATTGCGCTTCGACATCCCAGCGGGGGCTCTTCGCAACGATCACCTTGCCAAACGTTTCGTTCATGATTCTATCCTCCATTCCTTTCTCGGTTGGTGCGTGTGGCATTCCGTGCTCCTCGCGAAATCGCGACATTTCGTGAGGGGCATGGAATGAGGCGCGACGTGGAGCGGCGCATCGGCGAGCAGACCGAGCTCGCGGCTCGTCGCTCATGGCTCGCCTTCTGGCGGCCTCTCGTCCGCTCGCAGCGGCTCCGTAGGCGCACCTCGAAGGTCGAGCTTTGCTGTCGGCGTCGCGCTTCACGCCCACGCAACGCTGGTGCCACGCGGGGGGAGACACCGCGCGCTGGGCCCGCACGTTCACGAAGGTCCGCGAGCGCCACCGACGGCGGCCCCGTGGATCACCGTGGCTTTCGTCGAACCCGGCGCGCCGTCCCAGCGGAAAACGGGGCCCGCGGCAGTCGGATGGGCTGCGCCGGGCACGCTCTGGCGTGCGGGCTCCTTCGAGCAAGGAGTTGCGTCGTCGCGCAAGCTCGTGCCTATGACGCGTGAAGTACCACCCGTATTGTGGGGGGCTTCAGGAAGGCCCCTGAGAGGGTGTTCCCCAGGCTGCTGCGCGGCTCGATGCGTCGGTCGACCTCGAGCCGCTCGCGACGCCTGTGGAACACCCTCTGAGGGGCTTTCTCGTACGACGGAGGCCCGGCGAGGTGCCGGAGGCCGATCAGGCCGGGACGATTTCGGCGACGGGAGGGGTCGACGTATCGTTCGGCATGAGCCGGTAGCGCTTGCCACCGGAGGTGAACGAGCCGTCGTCTGCCGCTGTCGCCTGACGAAGCACATCGAAGGTTTCGTGCGCGATGAGGTACGACGTCGTGCCCGGCGGGACGATGCCCAGCGTCCACTCCGCGTTCGAGATCATGAACTTCTGCTCGGGAGGCCGGAGGCCCTTGGTCACCAGCGCGCCGAGTTCAACGGTGCCGGAGGAGTCGCGCATAAGGACGCGGAGTCTCAGGGTGGCAATGGTTGTGAGGAGTTCTTGGCGCACTGCCGGTGAGGAGACTGTCATATCGCCGATGATGGCATGACCTCCCCGGCAAGTTGAAGAGGATCGAGCACGCGGCGCGAAGGTGCCGCAGCGGGCAAGAGGGCGATGACATAGCTGGATATCACAATTTTAAGGTTTCCATGTGTCGAGGACGTTATCGTATCGACCACGTCGGCAGCGTCCTCGGCCACATCTTCGCCCCCAGTTGGCTGCGTCCTCACCGAAAGAGCCTCGCTAACTTCGCACGACTCGTAAAAATACCTCGAGCCGTAGCGCGTCCGCCCGCGTCCTTGCCCGGGATCCCGCCGGTGCCGGCGCGCTCCGCCAGGCCGCGCCCGCGAGCGCCGAGGCCTGCGACGCGCGACCCATCCGCTGCACCTCGTAATCGACCGCCTCCACCGCCTCCTCGAGACGGCTGAAGCGGGCCATGCTCTCACCGTCGACGAGCACCTCCCAGCGCTTGCCGCGCGCGCCGCGGCACACGACGAGCGCCTCTGCGAGTGTTCCCGATCGACGCTCGAAATGCAGAACGAGCCCGTATTTGCCGAGAGACGCCCATGCGTTGTCGGAGATCGCGCGGACCTCGTCAGAGAGCCCGAGCCCCAGCGGATCGAAGCGCGCGGCGCGGTCCTGGATCTCGCTGAGCGTGATCGCGCCCGCCTCCAGGTCGAATCCTGGATGATCGAAGGCGATGCGCTCCCAGGTGCGCCTCGCCGCGGAGGCGTCGCGGCCCTCGAGGTCCAGGTCCCGCGGCATGCCGAAGAGAGATGGAAGCGTGCAGAGATCCAGGGCGGAAAGATCCACAAAATCGAGGATCAAGCAATCGGTTTTTCCAGGAAATAGACGCGTCCCGCGCCCCACGCATTGCGCGTAGAGCCCCTCGTTCCGCGTGGGGCGGGCCATTGCGACGCAGCTCACGCCAGGATCGTCGAAGCCCTCGGTCAAGACCCCGACGTTGGTGAGCACGATCGTCCGGCCTTTTCGGAAGTCCTCGAGCGCTCTCGCGCGGTCTTCGGGCTTCATGGTGCCGTGGACGATGCCGGCGGGGACACCGAGGGCGTTGAGCGCGTAGCAGAGGTTTCGCGCGTGGCTCACGGTCACGCAGAAGGCGATGGTGCGCCGGTCGCGCGCGAGCTCCTGGATCGCGCGGGCCACGAGAGCGTTGCGTTCCTCGATGTCCACGGCGAGCGCGAGCTCGTCCTCGGCGAAGTCGAGACCCTCGCCCGAGAGGCGCGAGAGGTCGGCGGTGGTGGCGATGCGATAGCCGGAGAGCCGCACGAGATAACCTTGCTCGATGAGCTCCGGCAATGTCTTCGCATAAACGATGCGCTCGAAGACCGTGTCGAGGCCCTGGCCGTCGCCGCGGGTGGTGGTGGCCGTGAAGCCGAGCAAGGTGCCATTCCAGTCGGAATCGAATGCTCCGAGGCGGCGGAGGACGCGGAGGTTGTCGTCGGCGGCGGCGTGGTGGCATTCGTCGTAGATGACGAGCCCGAGGTCGCGGCCGGCGAGGAGGTTGGAAAGGCGCGCGTCGTGAAGCGAGCGGATCGAGGCGACGATGACCTTGGCATCACGCGGCGCGCGGCGCGTGGCTTGCTCCACGGCGACGATGGCCTCGCCGGCGAGGGCGCGGTGGATCTTGTCGCGGGCCTGCTCGACGAGCTCTTCCCGATGCGCGAGCACGAGGACGCCGCGGCGCGCGAGGCGAGAAAGTTCGGCGAAGATGACGGTTTTACCGGCGCCGGTCGGGAGGCAGACGACCATGCGGCGCAGGCCCGCGCGCCGGGCGGAGAGGACGGCGCTCACCGCTTCGCGCTGGTAGGGGCGGAGCGAGGGCGCAGGCGATGTCGCGGGCGGGGGAGGGGTCATGCGCAAGGCGGCGAGTGTAAAAGAATTTTTCGCGAAAGGTCTCGGGATCGGCCCGTTTTCCGTCTTGCCAGCAAGCCGCACATAAGGAACCCTGCGCGAGCCTTGCGGATCGAGATCATGAAGTCCACGAACATCGTTTGCCGCTCGAGGGGGCGGGCCTCGAGCCTACCGTGGTTCGCAGCGCTCGCATGTGCCGCATCGGTCGCCAGTTGCACGCAGGCACCGCCGCAGACGCGGCAGGAGGCGGTGTCTCCTTCACCCGCACCCGCGAACGTTGTGGCACCACCACCCACCGTTCCCGAGGTTCACGTCGATGGTCCGCGTATCCGCGTCGCCCTGAAGGAGATCCGCCTGGACGACGCGACCATTCCTTGGGACCCCGCGCTCTTCCGCGACCGGCTGCACAAGATCGACCCGCTCTTCGAGACCCTGCGAGAGCTTCGCAAGACCGAGCTCGACCGGCAAACGCCAGGTGAATGCGTTTTCGAGGCAGAACCCGATGTCCCTTTCATGGCGGTGGCCAGTGCCATTTTGACGAGCGCATTTGCTGGCTGTTCCGTGGCTTGGGTATCGACCGACGCGGGGTGGCTGAAGCTGCGGACGCCCATTCCACAGCCTCCCGGTGCGCCCTCGACCCCCGAGAGCAGGGTTCCCTCGCGCCGGCAGATCGCGCTGCACCTCGGCTCCGCGCAGCTCGAGCTCACCATCTTCGCTGTCGTGCCGCCCGCCTCGGGCACAGGCCGAGAGCAGCTCGAGCAAGTGCTGAGCCGGAAGGTATCACGAGGGACATCGGAAGCCCGTGAGCTCGGCAGCGCGCTCGTCGGGGCCTGCCAGGAGGGCCCGCGTCCATGTCCAGCAGGCCTGTGGTTGACCGCGGACGCGGACGTGCTCTTTCGCGACGCTGCGGGCGCACTCGGGGCGATCGTCAATGCGCAAAAAGGAGCACCCGCCGGCGATGGCGGGGCCGCGGAGGTCTTGGTGAGCTTTCGCCCCCATGGTGCTGGGCCCCTCGATCAGCGCCCTCCTGCCATCCGGCTTGGAGGCACCCAGGTATCCGGCCGTCTCGCGCCGGAACAGGTCCAGCGCGTCGTTCGCATGAGCTTCGGCGGATTCCGGACCTGCTACGAGGAGGGGTTGAAGCGCAATCCCAATCTGGAGGGGCTTGTGAACGTGCGTTTCGTGATCGGAAAGGACGGTCGCGTCACGCAAGCGGCTTCCTCCCCAGCGTCTCCCGCGACCCCGGAAGGCCAGGCGCCGCCCTCGCGGATGCCTGACGAGAAGGTCGTCGCGTGCATCGTCGGAGCGTTCGAGAAGCTTGTTTTTCCTGCGCCGGAAGGGGGGATCGTGACCGTGGTATATCCCATCAACTTCGCCGCGGGGAACTGAGCGCGCTCAGCGCGGCGCCTTCTGCTCCGCCTCCAGGAACTGGCTGGCTTCGTCGCGGGTCTCGAAGATGTGCGGCGCGACGCCACGCCGGGTCAACGCATCCCCGAGCTTCATGCGCAGAAACACGCTCGTCGTGTAGCGCGAGACGGTGTTGTAATAGCGGTCCATCAGATAACGGACCATCCGCGCGTAGTCGTCCGCGACGTCCTCCGGCATCTCGAACGTATCGTAGTTGACGATGACGTCCACCCGCCGGCCGATGGTCCTGCAGCGCCGCTCCACGCTCTGCCGCACCACCTCGACGTCCCTCCGGCTGCGTACCTGCATGCCGGCGAAGTTCAAGAATAGCGTCCCGCGTTTGTCGTCGTAATGGATCCGCTCCTCCATGCTGAGGTGCAGGAACTCGGCGCGGAGGGCGAGGGGCTCGGCCTGGAAGATGCGCTCGTCCATGAGCGCGGGCCCCTCCGGCGGCAGGAGCGGCCGGAAAGCCATGTGCGCCAGGATATCGTCCTCCAGGTCCACGCCCGGCGCGATCTCTGTGAGCAAAAGGCCATCGTCGGTCAAGCGCAGCACGCAGCGCTCCGTCACGTAAAGCACCTGCTGCCCTCGCTTGGCCCCATACGGTCCGCTGAAGGTCACCTGCTCCACGTGCTCCAGGAGCTTTTTGTGCCGACCCTCGCGCAGGATGCGCAGCACGCCATTGCCGACGGCCACCTCCAGCCCGTCGCTCGTGAACGTCCCCAGGAAGACAACCTTGCGCGCATTCTGGCTGATGTTGATGAACCCACCCGCCCCGGCCAGCCGCCCATTGAAGCGGCTCACGTTCACGTTGCCTTGCCGATCGCATTGCGCCATGCCGAGAAATGCGACGTCCAGGCCCCCACCATCGTAAAAGTCGAATTGCTGGTGCTGCTGGATCAACGCCTGCGTGTTCACGGCCGCGCCGAAATCCAGCCCGCTCGCCGGGACCCCGCCGATCACCCCCGGCTCCGTCGTCAGCGTGACCAGCTCGAGCACCCGCTCCTCGTGCGCCACCGATGCCACGCCCTCCGGCATGCCGATTCCCAGGTTCACCACCGAGCCCACCGAGAGCTCGAACGCAGCGCGGCGCGCGATGACCTTGCGCGCATCGAGCGGCATGCTCACCACGGCGTCCGGCGGGACGCGCAGCTCGGACGCGAAGGCCGGGCTATAGGCGGTGGCGTAGGTCTGCATGTGGTTCTGCGGCGCGGCCACCACGACGCAATCGACCAGGATGCCTGGGATTTGCACCTGCCGCGGGTGCAGCGTGCCCGAGGCGGCCACCCGCTCGACCTGCACGATGACGATGCCGCCGCTGTTCTTCGCCGCCATGGCCATGGAGAGGCCGTCGAGCACGAGCGACTCGCGCTCCATCGTGATATTGCCCTCGGGATCGGCCGTGGTGCCGCGCAGGAAGGCGACGTGGATGGGGAATGCCTTGTAGTGAAGCCACTCCTCGCCGTTCAGCGTGATGAGCTCGACGAGGTCCTCGACGGTTCGCGGGTTGATCTTGCCGCCCGATTGCCGGGGATCCACGAACGTCGACAGCCCGACCTTGCTGAATACGCCCGGCCGCTTGCCGGCGATCTCGCGATAGAGCTGCGAGATACAGCCCTGGGGGAGGTTGTAGGCCTCGATCTTGTCGTGCAGGGCCAGGCGGCTGAGCTTCGGCACGAGGCCCCAGTGGCCACCGATCACGCGGCGCAAGAGCCCCTCGTGCCCCAGGCGGTTCAGCCCGCGCTCCTTGCCGTCACCCTGGCCGGCAGCGAAGACGAGGGTCAGATCACGCGGCGCGGAGGTGGCGAGGAAACGCCGCTCCAGGGCCGCGAGTAGCTCGTCGGGCGTGCCGTTTCCCACGAAACCCGCGTTGGCCAGGGTGTCCCCGTCACGGAGCAGGGTCGCAGCTTCGTCAGCGGATACGATTTTGTTCTTTGTCATGGCGCATCCCCGCGTATCCAGCGGCTAAAAGAAGAGAAAGCCCGTGAGCTGTGCCGCTTCGTTGCTGGCCTTCACCCCGTCGGCGTATACGTCATCGATATGCGCGTAGTCCAGGCCAAAGCGCACCGCCGGCGAGGGGTCGACGAAGAAGCCGACCTCGTAGAAGCTCTCGTGATCGCGCACCTTGGCGGGGTTCGGATAGGAGCCGGCGTCGTGTAGCTGCGAGCGCGAGACGTTGGCGAAGAGCGCCACGCGGCCGCCCATGAAGGGCGGGTAATACTCCACGCCCACGAGAAACGTGGTCCAGCGCGGCAGTCGCAGCTCCCCGTTTGCGTCATAGACGGCCAATCCCGCGTCCACCGTGGAGGTGTACATGGGTGCCGGCGTCGCCCCGGTGGGGTTCGGCAGCGCGGCGTGGCTCACGCCCCCGTTCAGGCCGGTGTACATGTCGTTGATCGAGCGACCGGTGACGAACTCGCCGACCAGAGAGAGGGAGTTGTCCTTCTTGTCCTTTTTTGCCGGGATGATGGGTAGGTAGGCGCTGGCGGCGAAGCCCATCCCCGTCGCGGTGCGCGAGCCGAGGGGTTTTTCTGCAAATTCCGGCACGCGGAAATAGCGGAGATCTCCCGAGAGCCCAATGGAGGCGGCGGTCAGGGCGGTGGACGTCAAATAACCCGTGTGCCAGCCGGTCCATTTGTTGAATACCAGCCGCACGCCAGCCTGGCCCTCCGGGACGGCGCTGTCGCGCGCCGGTGGCCGCACGGCTGCGGCGGCGATCTCGACGTTGACGGGCTCGGTCTTGAACGTGTGCGAGAGGCGGAGCTGTATCGTGCGGGAGAAGAGCTCGCCCACGAGGCCAGGCCATTGCACGATGGCGGGGAAATAGTGCGGCTGCCAGCCGAAGAGATCCCAGTAGTGCCCGAACATGACGTCGACGATCGGCGTCTCCATCTTCAGGAAGGCGTGGCGGATGCGCAGGTTCGCATTGACGTAGAAGCCGTTCTCCGAGATCGTCGAGCCCACCGTGCCCGTGGGACCCAGGAAATCGGTCTCGATCACGCCGCTCACGCGCAGGTTCGGCAGCGGCGGCGCCTGGATGCGCAGGCCAATGCGGGTGTCGCGAATGGTGGCCTGAAAGCGCCCGTGCTGGCCGGCGTAGGTATCGGGGCGGGCCACCGGGAAATTGCTGCTGAAGTCGGGGAAGCTCTGGGTCGAGTGGTACATCATGTCGGCCTGGACGTACCCGTAGAGGGTCGTCTTCCAGCCGGCGAACGTGATGGTGGGGCTGCTTTCGGCGCGCGCGGCCGCGAGGTCATTGAGGTCCTTCTTCGCAGCCTCGTATTCCTCGGGCGAGATGAGGCCTTTGTCGGCCAGGATGCGCAGGGTGGTGAGGCCGAAGACTGGCTTGGGCGCGGGCCTCGGCGCGAGCGCCTGTGACGGCGGCGCGGGGACGAGCTTCGTCGGGACGCTCGCCGGATTCGTATCCACCACGCCGCCCGGGGGCGCGGGCGGCGCGGGCGCGGGCGCGGAAGCCGCGGCCAGGGCGTCCCGGCCGAGCGTGGCGAGGACGCAAAGGGTGAGGAAATGCAGACCGGTCGCGATGCGCATGGCAAGACGCTCCTTCGAGGGGTCCGAGGGGGGCGCGGCGCGCGCCCGGCGGTCCATCAGTAGATGTGAAACGTGTAATAGAAGGCGATGACCACGAAGACGGCCGCGGTCTTGATGAGGGTCATGGCGAAGATGTCGCCGTAGGATTGGCGGTGGCTCAGCCCGGTGACGGCGAGCAGCGTGATGACCGCGCCGTTGTGCGGAAGCGTGTCCATACCGCCGCTGGCCATGGAGGCGACGCGGTGCAGGACCTCGGGAGGGATCCCCATTTGCGTGGCCTGCTCCAGGTACTGCTTGCCCATGGCTGCCAGGGCGATACCCATGCCGCCGGACGCCGAGCCGGTGATGCCGGCGAGGGTGGTGGTGGTGATGGCCTCGTTGAGCAGGGGATTGTGGATGGCCTGCGCCATGGCCCCGCTGATGGCGCGGAAGCCCGGCAATGCGGCAATGACCCCGCCGAAGCCATACTCGGAGGCGGTGTTGAAGGCCGCCAAGAGCGCGCCGCCCACGGCCACGGTGGCCGCCTTGGCGAAGGGGTCGCGCACGCGGGCGAACGCGGTGATGACGATGGCGCCGATGCCGACGAGCAACGCGCCCTCGACGGCCCACAGCGCGATGAGCTTGGAGGTATCGAGCGCCGCGACGTCCTTCACGCCGACGGCCGCGAAATCGAAGCTCGGCCCGTAGACCTTCGGCAAGAGGCGCGTGAAGACGAGATTGAGTACACCCACCAGCACGAGCGGCAGGAATGCGACCAGCGGATGGATCGATTTCTCGTCGGCCTTCGCGGGCTCGCCCTCCTCCGCGCCGAAGCCTTCCCCGCGGTCCTGGGCCTTCTTGCGCTGGTAGGTCAGGTAAGCCATGCCCGCGGTGAAGACGAAGATCGCGCCGACCAGGCCGAGCCAGGGGGCGGCCCAGGTCGTGGTCTTGAAGAAGCTGGTGGGGATGATGTTCTGGATCTGCGGCGAGCCGGGCAGGGCATCCATGGTGAAGGTGAAGGAGCCCAGCGCGATGGTGCCCGGAATGAGGCGCTTGGGAATGTTGGCGGCCTTGAACAGCTCCAGAGCGAAGGGATACACCGCGAATGCGGCCACGAAGAGAGAGACGCCGCCGTACGTCAAGAGGGCGCAGACGACGACCACGGCGAGGATGGCGTTGTTCTTGCCAATGAGGCGGGTGACGCGCTGGGTGATGGCCCGCGCGAAACCTGAGATCTCGATGAGCTTGCCGAACAGGGCCCCCAGGAGAAAAACAGGGAAGTAAGGCTTGAGAAACCCCGCCAGCTTCTCCATGTAGATGCCCGAGAAGAAGGCCGGGACGAGGGACGGGCTCACGCAGATGACGGCCAGCAAGGCGGCGACGGGCGCGAACAGGATCACGCTGAAGCCGCGGTAGGCCACGAACATGAGGAAACACAGGGCAGCAAGGGTCGTGAGGACGTCCATCGAGTGACCTCCGCGAGGGCCGCGTCCCCACGGGCAAGGGGGGCGCCGCGGCAGCATGTTCGGCGATGGGGCCCCGGTGACCAAGTGACACCGACTTATTTGGCGGGCCGCGGCGAGAGGGCGCGCCGAAGAAACAACTTACTTGTGCAGGTAAGATCCGACGCCGTCGCGTGTCAGGCGGCCGGTTTGGCGGGGCGCGGCCGGCTCGCGTCCCCGCCGAGGACGCAGAGCGAGACGCCCGCGGAGAGCCGCCAGCCCTGGGGCGTGGTCTCCACGACCTCGCGCCCGGGCAAGAGCTCCTGCAGGGCGCGTCGCAGGCGTGTGATGGCCACGTAAATGGTGTTGCGATGGCGCAGGGGATGGTACTCGCGGCCCCCCCAGACCTCGTAGAAGAGGCGCTCGGCGCTGTAGACGCCGTCGTTGGGTGCGAGATGCGCCAGGAGCGCGCAGAGGATCGGCCGGCCAGTCACCTGATCCTCGCGTCCTGGTGCGCGGATCACGGTGCGCCGTAGGTCGACGACCAGATCATGGTGGCCGAGGGCCCGGTTTGCGCCCTCGGGGGCCGCGGGGCTGTGGGGAGCCGCCGCCACGACCTCGGCCGGCGGCAGCAGCCCGAGCGCCCGCAAGAGCGCGGCGATCCCCGGGGGACACGGCTCCACGTCCGCCGGGAGCGACCGCGCCGCGGCCGTCCACGAGAGGAGGCGTCCCTCCAGGCTCTCTGCAGGGCGATGCCCCGTCCTTGTCGCGTCCATGCGCCGCAGCGCCGCCGAGAGCTCCGCCCGCGCCCGCCGCTCGTCGCCGCGCCGCCGATACAGCGCCACCGCCACGAGCGGCGCCCACGGGAGCGCATGCCCGTGCCGCTCGCTGAGCGCCTGGGCGAGCCCGAGGTGCTCCTCCGCCTCGCCAAGCAGCGCCGCGGCCGCTTCGCCCTCGGCTCGAACCCCGAGCACCAAAAGCGCCGCCGCCCTCACGAGCGCCGCCTGGGCCTGCGGCTGCCTGCGCCCGCGCGCCTCGTAGTAGACCTGCGCCCGCTCGGCCCGCTCGTCGGCGCCGGCTGCGTTGCCGCAGAGCAGCAGCACCTCCGCGGCTGTCAGATCGACCTCGCGCCCCGCCTCGGCACCCTGTTGCCGCGAAAGGCTCGCCGCCCGGTCGAGGGCCGAGAGCGCCGCCTCCGACTCTCCGCGCAGGGCGTGGAGCTGGGCCCGCAGCGCCTCCGCCTGCGCCTGCACCAAGGCCGGTGCCTCCGGCGGCATGACGAGCAGTGCCTCCGCCTCCTTCCACCGAAGCGCCCCGAGGTGCACCCGCGCCTTGAGCACCGCGCAGTGCGGCGCGAGGCTCGCGAGCCCCCCGTCCGCCACCATCTGCGCCGCGCGACACGCCGCCGCGTGCGCCCCCTCCAGGTCACCCAGCCCGAGCAGCGTGAGCCCCAGGCAATGGCTGGCCACGGCCGCCGGCAGGAGGTCGCCGTGCGAGAGCAAGTAGCGGTGCGCCTCGTCCAGCGCGGCGCGCGCCTCGAGTAGCTCGCCACGCGCGTGGTGCACGAGGCCGCGGAAGAGCGCCGACGCCGGAGCCGGCAGCGCCGACGTCGCCGACTCGTGCAATTGCAAGCGCTTGAGCAGCGCTGCCGCGGCGTCCACCTCGTCACAGGCACAGCGGGCGAACAGCTCCAGCATGGTGAGCTGGGCGCGCTCGTGCTCTGCCCCCTTCCCGCTCGCCGTGCCCCCCGCGGCCTCGGCCGCCGTGCTCGCGCCCTCTTCGAACCGCCCTTCGGTCAAGAAAGAAAGCGCCCACACCCATCCGATGCGCGCCTGGTCTTCCGGCGCCAGCGCGCCGTGTTCCGCGAGCGCCGCGCCGAGCCTGCTCCGCGCCGCCGCCCCCTCGCCGCGCAGGGCCTGCACGCACGCCCGCTGCAGCGCGACGCCGAGTTTTTCGCGCGGGTCCTTTGCCGCCCCGAGCGCCTCGTCGAGCAGCGTCGCAGCGCGGTCGAGCGCCCCGGTACGCCGCGCGATCGCCGCCGAGAGCCGCAGGTAGCGGGCCACAAGCGGGGGCCGCCGCCCCTCGGCGCCGAGCTCATCGAGCAGAGCGCGCGCCTCGGCCACGCGGGCGTGGCGCAGCAGGATCGTCGCCGTGTGCAACACCACGGCCTGCCGCTGCTCCGGCAGGGCCTTCTGCAGCACCGACAGCATCGGCAGCGCGAGATGATCGAGCGCGGCGCGGGCCATCGGGCGGGCATGGCGATCGAGCGCCTCCCAGGCCCGGGTGGGCTCGCCCGCGTCGAGAAGGAGCTGCGCCGCCTCCACCACGTCCAGCGAGACGTCCGCGGCCCGATCCGCTGGGGCTGCATCGGCCCGCCTCAAGAGGAGCCGCGCCGCGTCGCGCCTCGCCTCCGCGATCTCCTCCGGCGCCGCTGCGCGTCGCAGGGCCTCGCGGATGAGGTCGTGCACCATGATGACGCCGCGATCGACGTCGATGAGGAAGCGCCGCGACAGCTCCCACAGCGCCTCCTCGCCCGGCAGATCCGCGGGCGAGAGCCGCCCGCGCACGTGGCGCGCCAAAAGCAGCGTGCGTCGTAGCGCCGGGGACAGCTCCCGCAGGGCGGCGGCCAGCGAGTCGCCGTCGCGGCGCGGGGCGTAGCGCAGGTCCGACAGCTCGCGCCGCACATAAAAGGGGCTGCCCCCGGAACGCGCGAGCACCTCGGCCGGATCGGGCGAGCTGAGACCGAGGACGTGGCTGAGGTTCGCCACCAGCGTCTCGGTGGCCTCGCGGCTGAGCGGCGGCAGTCGGCATATCACCGGCGGCGGGGTGCCTTCGGGCAGCAGGAGCTCCAGTCGGGAAGCGACGAAGAGCCGGCTGCGGGAGACGTGCCGGGCCAGGTAGCCGAGCACCTCGGCCGTGGCCTCGGCGTCGAGGTGGTGGACGTCGTCGATGAAGACCAGCGCGGGGCGTGCGGACAGGGCCCTCGCCACGGCAGAGAGGTCGTCGGCGAGGCTCTCGTGGGGCTCGGAGGCGGCCGCGGAGAGGCGTAGCCGCAGCACGGAGAGCAGGTGCTCCCAGCGCAGGCCCGCGCGTGCGGCGAGCGCGATCGTCGAGGCGCGGCGCAGGGCGGGCAGGGAGCGCGCCTCCTCGACGATCTTGTAGACGAACTCGCTCTTGCCGATGCCGGCGACGCCGTAGACCAGGAACAACGGCTCGCGCGGGAGCAGGGCGCGCACGCGCGACAGCTCCGCCTCCCGCCCCACGAAATCGGTCACCGCGCGTGGGAAGGGAAGTGCGTCATAACGCGACGTCTCCGCCGTGCGCATGTCTCATGAATTGTGAACCAGAAGAGTGTGCCGTTCGTCAAGGCCATTCCCGAGCCCGCGCGAGCGTTGACGCCATTTTCCTACCTGTTTGACGCGCATTGCCGCGGTGCGTCTCTGGCGCTCCGCCGGGAACCTGCTCGCGCGGGGCCAGGCGTTCAGAAATCGATCCCCGCCGCGTCGAGCACGTCGTTTTTGGGGTCGGTCGCCACCGTGCCCGAGGGCTTCGGCGCGGTTCCGTCCTTCACCCAGGTCACGAGTGCGTCGAAGGCCCGCTCCACGTAGGGCTGCATGGGCGTGAACAGGTCGGCGGCGCCCTCCTCGCCGGGGGTCCCGTCGAAGTCGAAATCGATCGCCCCGTCCGAGTGAAGGTCCACGTGCCCCCCGTATGCGATCACGTAGAGGCGGTGCATCTCGGGCGAGCCATATTTTTCGACCGCTGCCTTGTAGGCCACGCCGTGCGCGTCGAGCCCGAGGAGCGCATCCGCGTCGCCGTGCAGGCTGATGAGCGGCACGGAGAACTCGCCCGTGTTCGCGTTCGCGAGCGCATACCCGACGCTCTCCTCCGTCCAGCCGCCGTCCGGGGCCTGCGGGATCCACGTGTAGAACGGCGGCGGATCCACGGCGTTCGGCTGGAAGGTGCTGTAGGCGCTGCTCGCGGCGAGGTCGTGGCCGAAGAGCTCCGCCCGGTAATAGTATGCGGTGAAATTGAAGTACCCGATCCCCTTGAACGAGGGCACCTGGGCCTTGAGCGCGTCGAAGAGCGTGTTGTACGCGCCCCAGATCGGAGCCGAGTCCGGCGTGAAGCCCGCGGCCGTCATCTCGGCGTGCGCGGCCGAGAACGGCGGGCTCTCCAGGTACGCCTGCGGAGTCGTCAGCGTCGCCGGATCGTAGGCCCAGCGCATCACGAGCGCCGCGCGTTCGTTCGTGCTGACGAGGTGGTTTGCCTTGGCGTACTCCGCGGGCGTCACCTTGCCATTCCCGTCGGTGTCGAGCACCCGCGCGTCGGGCCAGTAGGCGCCTGACCAGTCGACCCCGCCATCGAAGAGGCGCGCCTCGCCCGCCTTCACGCGCGCCGCATCGATCTCGAGCGCGCGCCGCACCTGGTAGCCGCCGTTCGAGAGCCCGGCCGCGAAGATCCGCGCTGGCTTCTTGCAAGCGACCTTTTCGAGCCGGCCCGAGGCCCACGACGCCATGTCGAGCATCATCGCGCCCCAATGCCGCGTCGGGTGCGTCTTCGAGAGGAGCGTCGCATTGCCATCGGCCCCGCCGTTCGTCTGGCCCTTGTTGCCCGACACGTACGCGTAGCCGCGCCGGAGGATCCACGGCGCGATCGTCCCGTCGCTCGCGAATTCATTGCGCGTCCCGGGCGTGCCCGCCACGACGAGCTCGCCGTTCCAGTTCGTGGGAACCTTGAGCACGATCTCCTGGCGCCGCTCGCCGTCGCTCCCGGCCACGACGAGCGTGCCCGTGATCTCGAGCCCGGCCACGTCATCCTTCGGCAGTAGCTTCTGCGAGTGGAGGATGGTCGATTGGACCTTTTTGACCTTCGCCTGCTCCTCGGGGGACAGCGCGTCGAACTCGGGCGTCCCGGCCTTGAGCGTCCAGTAGGTGATGTGCGCGAGGCCTCCGTCGCCGCCGCCCGCGTACTCTTTGCGGGTCGCCCCCTCGAGCCCCTCCTCGAGCCCCGCGAGGCCCGTCGCTGGCGTACAGGTCGGACCCGCGTCGCATTCGGCGCCCTGGCAGGTCGGGTTGGGGTTCGTGTTCTGCGGTGGATCGTTGCTGCAACCGGCGACAAGCAGCGCGAGCGATGCGAGGAAGAGTGGGGTGCGAAGAGCGATGGTTTTCATGGGGGCGGCGCGAGCGTAACAAGGCGCGCTGCACGTGAGAACTCCCCACGGCTGCTGGGTGGCTATCTCTCGAAGCAGTCGCCCCTCACCGCAACGTCTGCGCCTCC
This sequence comes from Polyangium jinanense, assembly GCF_028435265.1. Classification (GTDB taxonomy): domain Bacteria; phylum Myxococcota_A; class Polyangia; order Polyangiales; family Polyangiaceae; genus Polyangium; species Polyangium jinanense. The sequence continues at coordinate 58,244 of NZ_JAGTJK010000007.1, forward strand.
CCGAGCGCTTTCCCATGTGCACGTTCGATCAGCGGATTCGCCCGAACGGCTGCCTCGAAGGCCTCGACCGCCGACCTCGCCGCTTCCCTCCTGCCGGACGCCTCCTTCGTCGCCCTCGCCCGCGCGAGCAAGAGGCGCCCGCGGGAGGCCAGGGCGCGCGCATCTCGGGGGTTTTTGGCGAGCGCCCGATCGACCATCACGAGGCCTGCGCGGACATCCTCCCCCGGATCCTTCTTTTGCGAGACATGCCACTCGGCCGCGAGTGCATACGATTCCGCTACCACCGCGAGAGGCGCCGGATCCACGAGCTTGTCGGTCATCCACGTTTTCAGCGGGGCCCGGACCGCCTCGAACGTGGCGTTCGTCGCCTTCCCTTGGGATACCGCATGCCGCGCCGCCACGAGCTCCACGTGCGCGGCCCCCACGGCGATCTCGAGCTTGTGGGGAGAGCGCACGGTCGCCTCGCGCAATGCAGCCCTCGCCCTGGCGACGGGCTCCTTCGGATCAGCGCCCTCACCGAGTTGCTCCTCGGCCCTCAGCGTCGCGACGAGCCCGGTCATTGCGGCCAGCGTCACGCTATCCGGTGCCTCCTCGCGCAAGATGCGAAGCTCCTCGTCCGCTCTTTCGAGCGTCTCACGCAGAGGACCACCGGTCGCGAGGGCATGGCGGGTCATGGCGAGGAAAGCGCGCGCCCGCAGCTCCGTGAGCCCGCCGTACGCCGGGTTTCGCGCCTTGGCCGTGGAAAGGGCGCCGAGCGACGCTTCGAGCCATTTCATCGGCGACTGGCCTCGATCGAGCTCTTGCTCTGCGCGCTCCAGGTAAATCTGCGCGCGCTTGTCGTGCGCCATGACGTCGCGCGGGCGCACCGCGAGCACCGCGTCGAGGGCACGCTCGGCGCTCTCGATCCTCGGTGCGACGTCGATCCCGCGTCTGCGCTCATCCATGGCGCGCAGGTGGTACACGTACGCCGCCGAGTCGTGCAGCGTCGGATCGTGCTCGAAGATGCCCCGCGCCTCGTCGTAAAGGCGGTCGGCGCGATCGAGCGCCGAGGTGGCGTCCTCTCCCCGGTCGAGCAGCACGATGGCTCGCGCCCGCAATGCGGTGCCGAGCGCGCCGTACGCGATGAGGCCCTTGGCGGACAGGTGCATTGCATCCTCGGCGATGCGAATCGCCTCGTCGGCAATGGATGGCAAATCGCCGGGCGGAGCGTCGGAACGCGCCGCGCCAAACGCGTAAAGCGAATACAATGCGGCACGCGCGGCATGGGCTCGGCTGCTCGATGGGTCCACGAGAACGAGCCGATCGCACGCCGCGCGGCCCGCCTCGAAAAAGGGGCGTGTCGAGGCTTCCTTGCCGAACGCCGCGTACATGAGACGTGTCCGCGCCCCGCACACGGCCTGGAGGACGCGCGGGTCGCTGCGGGCGATGTTCTCCGCCGCGGCGTAGGCCTCGAGCGCGGCGTTCATTCCCGCGTGCATCTTCTCCCACCAATCGTGCTCCCCGCTCGACCAGTGCCGCGAAGCGATTTCGACGAGCGCGTCCGCCTCGAGCTGCTTGGCCTCGTAGAGCAAGGGGGCGCGCAAGAAGGCCTCGCGGGCCTTCTCGACAGCCTCTTCGTGGCGCCCCTCGTGATACGCCACGAGTGCCGCGGCATACGCGGGATGCTGGATGCGCGCCGGCTCGGCCGCGCGCAGACGCGCGAGCGCGGGCGTGTAGTAGCGTGCTTTGAGCCCCTCGGCCTCGGCATTCTTTTGCTCCTCCGCGACGAACGATTCGGAGCGAAGCCGAAAGTATGTCCCGAGCTGCGCAAGCGCGAGGGCATACCCGAGCTCGGGCGATGCATATCCAGCCGCCTCGGCCTGCTCGAGGTGCATGCACGCCTGCTCCTCCTCGCCGAGCGCGAGGTATGCCTTGCCGAGCGCGTATTGCACCGTCCCTTCGGAAGCGGCGCCAACCTTGGCGACGTGGTGCTCGAGGGACCTGATTCGCTCGCGCACCACGGCCCGCTCCCGCTCGATGTCGTGCGGCGGCATCTGGTAGGCCGTGCGCATGAAAAGCTCCATGTCCGTGAGGAGCCGCCCAATGTCCTGCGCGAGCTCCGCCTGCGCCGCGGCCTCGCCCTGCTCACGCACGTGCACGCCGCCCGATCCGAGCACCAAAAAGCCGAGCGCCAGGGCACTCGCGCGCGCGTGCTTCCGGGCCTTGCGGCGCAGCGCGGCCCCGAGCCCCGCGCGCCTCGCCTCCGGCACCTCGCCATTGAGGAACCGCGCGAGATCCTTGGCGAGCGCTCCGGCCGAGGCATACCTCCGCGCCGGATTGCGCTCGAGGCATTTCATGACGATCGCCTCGAGCTCACGTGACACGCCCTTCGCCACGTCTCTCAGGGTAGGGGGGTCCTCGTGGGACAGACGCGCGAGAATCCGGAACGGATGATCATCGACGTAAGGCGGCCTGCCCGCGATCGCGTCGTACAGCGTCGCCCCGAGACCATAGACGTCCACGCGCGGATCGACGACGCGCGACGATCCGCAAGCGGCCACCTCGGGAGCCATATATGCAGGTGTACCGAGGCTCGGAGACAACGTGTGCTCCGAGCCTCGTTCGACCTCGCGCGCGAGGCCGAAGTCCACGACGTAGGGCCGGAACGAGCCGTCCTCGCGCGCCTCGACGAGGATGTTGCCGGGCTTGAGATCGCGGTGCACGAGCCCACGCGCGTGCGCGGCTTGCACCGCGTTCGCGACCTTCTGCACGAGCTCGATGAGCTGGCGGAGGCTCATGTGGCGCCGAACGCTGGCGAGCGGCTCGCCATTGACGAGCTGCATCACGATGAACGGCTCGCCCTCGGCTTCGCCGACCTCGTACACGCGACAGATGTGATCATGCTCGACACGGGCCTGCGCCTGTGCCTCTGCGAGGAAGCGAACCCAGGATGCGGAATCGCTTTCCTTGAGGAGCTTCAAGGCCACGTCGCGCCCGAGGCGTGGATCCCGCGCGCGGAACACCACGCCCATGCCCCCGGCGCCGATGCGGCGGATGTCCTGGTAGCGAGCATGGAGCGCGAGCGGGACGGTGTCCCGGCGTGGCGTGCTGGGAACGACCGCTGCCGACATCGTGGTGGGCACGGGCAGCGTGGCGTCGAACACGAGATCCAGCCTGCACGTGGAGGCGTCGTCCGCCCGTATTTCCTCCAAGCGCTGCGAGCTCACCATGACAGAACGTTACGTTACCATGGGCCGGATGGCACGGCGGTATTTTTCGTTCTGGACGGACATGTAATGTTGCCCTCCCTACGCGTCCCTGCACCGCAACCCGAAGCGCTCCACGCGCCTGCGCATCATGATGCGCGTGATTCCGAGCAGCCGCGCTGCCTCCGACAGGTTACCCCGCGCCATGGCGAGCGCCTCCTCCACGAGCGCGCGCTCCGTCGGCTCGAGGGCTGCGAAGCGCGCCGCCAGCGATCCACTCGGCGGCGCTGACGCGGGCTCTGGCGGCGAGAGCATCCGGCCGAGGTTCGCGCTCAGGTCGTCGAGCTCCACGACGGCCCCTTCTGCCTGGACGACCGCGCGCTCGACCTCATTGCGCAGCTCCCGCACGTTTCCTGGCCACGGGTATGCCGAGAGCGCCGCGCGCGCCGCCGCCGAGAAGCCCGTGATCCGCTTGCCCACGTTGAGCGCCGCGGCCTCGAGGAACGTCTGCGCGAGCAGCTCGATGTCGGCCCCGCGCTCCCGGAGCGGCGGCACCTCGATGTCGAGGACGTTCAGGCGATAATAAAGGTCCTCGCGGAAGCGCCCCGCGGCGATCTCCTGGCGCAGGTCCTTGTGGGTGGCCGCGAAGACGCGCACGTCGACGCGGATCGGTGCCTCGGCGCCGAGCGGCAGGACCTCCCCCTCCTGCAGCGCGCGCAGCACCTTGGCCTGCGCCGAGAGGCCGAGATCGCCAATCTCGTCGAGGAAAAGCGTCCCTCCATCCGCGAGCGTGAACTGACCCCGCCGCTGCTGGGCCGCGCCCGTAAAGGCCCCCTTCTCGTAGCCGAAGAGCGTGCCCTCGATCATCGTCTCGGGGATGGCCGCGCAGTTGACGACGACGAACGGCCGACGCGCCCGCGGAGACGCCGCGCAGAGGGCCCGTGCCACGAGCTCCTTGCCTGTGCCGCTTTCGCCTCGAATCAGCACGTTCGCCGCCTTTGCCGCGGCGCTCTTGGCGATCTGGGCTCGAAGCTTCTGGATCGGCGGGCTCTGACCGAGGAGCTCCTGGAGCGGCCCTTTCCCCGAGGCCGCCTCGGCGAGCGCGTTCGCACGCTGGAGCCGCTCCGCGCCGTCGAGCGCAGCGGCGAGCATCCGTGCGAAGGCGGTCAAAAAATCGAGATCTTCCTCCCCAAAACGTGCTTCATGGCCCCGATCGTCGACATACACGAAGCCCATCACGCGACCCGCGATCTCGAGCGGGGCGCCCATCGCCGACAGGATGCCCTGCCGTGTCAGCGTACGCGGCGCCTTCCGCTCTCGACCATCTCGCACGATGACCGCCTCACGACGCACGAGCATCGCCTGTAGCATCGTGCGACTCACGACAATTTGTTCCGTCGCGGGTCCGTGGGTCGGCGTCCGTGTGACGCGTCGAAGCACGTCGCGCCCTGGCCCCTCGACGAGCGCCGCCATCACACGCTCCCCTCCGACGAGCTCGAGCACGGCTTCGAGCATGTGGCCGAGGAGGGCCTCCGGATCTTCCAGGGTGCGGATCGCCCGCGTCACCTCGTAGAGCAACGCGAGCCGCTTGCTCGGTCGACCGATCTCCAGGGTCTCGTCGTTCTGCGCCGTCCGGACGAGCACGATTTCGGCGCCTTCCTGCTCTTGAAAGACGAGCCGCACCGTCCCGATGTCGATCACGTCGCCTTGGGTGAGCCGGGCCTCTTTGACGCGCACACCGTTGACGAAGGTGCCGTTGGCGGAGCCGAGATCCCGGACCCACCAGCCCTCGGCATCGGGCTCGAAGCGCGCGTGTCGGCGCGAGACCTGCTGATACCGGAGGGGCAACTCGCTCTCGGCGTCCCGCCCCGCGACGAGCGACGCTCGAAGCTCGATCGCGACGGGGCCTTGTCCGGGCTCGAAGGTGACAAGCTGAGGCACGAGAGTCACGATGCCAGAGCCGTTGTGGGCATGTCGAGGGTTCTGGCCCCCCGAGTCGGCTCGCTTGACAGGAAAGGATCGAACGAGCCGCTCCGGACTCGATCATCCGAGCCAGATGGCTCGATCGAGCCGGCCCGATGTTCCGCGTGGGGCGCATGGAACTCCGGCCCTTCCAGCGGCTCGCGAGGCGCGCTACGCTTCGTGGCACGAGGCATGCATATTCAGTCGTGGGCCATTGCTTTCGAATTGAACCGTCCAGGGCTGATCGTGGGTCGGAACGACACGGCGGCGGAGACGAACCACGCAGCTGGTGTGCACGAGCTATTCGAAGCATGTGTCGCCCGATCACCCGACTCCATTGCGGTCGTGTTCGGGAGCGAGAGGCTGAGCTACAGCGAGCTCGATGGTCGGGCGAATGCGCTCGCACATCACCTGCGATCCCTGGGTGTCGGGCCGGGGGACCTGGTCGGGCTTTACGTCGAGCGGTCCCTCGAGATGGTCGTCGGGCTCCTTTCGATCCTGAAAGCGGGTGGCGTGTACATGCCGCTCGACCCCGCGTATCCAGCGGAGCGGCTCTCGTTCATGCTCGCGGACGCGCAGGTCGACGTGTTGCTCACGCAGCCGAACCTGGCCTCACGCCTGCCATTGCGATCGGCGCGCGTCGTTTTTCTCGAACCGGCACGCGCGACCGCGTCCGAGAGCCCAAAAACCTCTCGGGGCGCGCCTTCGGATCTCGCATACCTCATTTACACCTCGGGCACGACGGGCGAGCCAAAAGGCGTCATGGTCACCCGTGGCAGTTTGTCGTATTATGCGAGGACGCTCGCGTCCACGCTCGGGATCACGACCGAGGATCGGTATCTCCACACCGCATCGATCGCGTTCTCGTCCTCGGTACGCCAATTCCTGCTCCCTCTCGTGTGCGGCGCGACGCTCGTGATCGCGACGTCCGACCAGCGGCGTTCGCCGAGGGAGTTATGGGCGGCGGTGGAGCGGCACGGGGTCACCGTGATGGACCTAGTTCCATCGCACTGGAGGAGCTTGAACTTCGTGCTGTCGGAGGTCGACCCGGCCACGCGAACGCGCCTCGTCGCGCCCCACCTTCGCCTGGTCCTGTCCGCGAGTGAAGCGCTCTCCTCCGATGTTGCTCGCGCTTTCCGCGCGCTCGCCGGGCCTCGGGTCGAGCTCGTGAACATGTTCGGCCATACCGAGACGACCGGCATCGTGGCGACCCATCGCATCACGGACGAAGACATGCACGCGCGGGGCGTGCCGCTCGGCAAACCGCTGCCGGGCGCGACGGTGCACGTGCTCGATGCCGACCTCCAACCTTTGCCCGTCGGCGTCGAGGGGGAGGTGTACGTCGGCGGTCCGGGTGTCGCGCGGGGATACCTGAATCGCCCGGAGCTCACACGAGGGCGATTCTTGCCAGACCCATTCCGCGAGGAGCCCGAGGCGCGTCTCTACCGCACCGGCGACCTCGGCCGCATTCTTCCCGACGGCGACCTCGAATACCTCGGCCGAATCGATCATCAGGTCAAGATTCGCGGATTTCGCGTCGAGCTGACCGAGATCGAATCGGTGCTCGGGCTGCACCCGTCCGTCCGTGCGTGCGTGGCCGCGGCGCGAGAGGATGTCCCGGGTGACCCGCGCGTCGTGGCGTATGTGGTGCCCGTCGAGGGCCCTCCTGCGACGCATTCCTTGCGCGAGCATCTCCGCGCGAAGCTGCCCGAGTACATGGTCCCTTCCGCCATCGTCCTGCTCTCCGCGCTCCCGATGACGCCCCATGGCAAGGTGGACCGCAAGGCGCTGCCGCCGCCCGCAGACGAGGACGTCTTGCGGCCCCGGGCCTATGTCGCGCCTGTGACGAAGACGGAGCAGAGGCTTGCCCGGCTTTGGGCCGAAGTCCTCGGGATCGACCGCGTGGGCCTGCACGATGACGTCTTCGATCTCGGCGCCCATTCGCTCAGCGCGACCCGCGTCGCGAGCCGCATCGCGTCGATCCTGGGCATCGAGATCCCGCTCCGCGCTCTCTTCGAGGCGCGCACGCTCGAAGCGCAGGCGCGCCTCGTCGACGCCGCGGGAGACGCGACGGGGAGCGATCCGATTGCGCGGGCCGATCGTTCGACGCGATTGCCACTCTCGTTTGCCCAGCAGCGGCTCTGGTTCCTCGATCGCCTGAGCCCCGGCTCGGCGCGCTACAATATCCCGATGGCTCTGCGCCTCGGCCGGACGCTCGACGTGAAGGCGTTGCAGGCGGCCCTCGACTGGCTCGTCGCGCGGCACGAGATCCTGCGCACGACGCTGCGCGAGGACGAGGCCGGGCCCTTTGCATGCATCGCCGCGGTGGGCGAAGGGGCCCTCTCCGTCGAGATTGCCCCCGACGAGGATGCGCTCCACGCGCGCATCGCGGAGCAGGCGCAGAGGCCCTTCGACCTGTCGAGCGGCCCGATGCTGCGCGCCACGTCGTATTCGCTCGGCGACGACGATCATGTCCTCCTCCTCGAGGTGCATCACGTCGCCTTCGACGGCTGGTCGACGAACATCGTGATGCGCGAGCTCGCGCACGCCTACACGGCATTCTCCACCGGACGAGCGCCAACGCTCCCGGCCCCGAAGATCGATTATGTGGATTTCGCGGTATGGCAACGGCGATGGCTCACGGGCGACGCCCTCGAGCGTCGCCTGTCCTACTGGAGGGAAAACCTCGCGGGTGCGCCGACACTCGAGCTACCGACGGATCACCCGAGGCCGGCCGTGTCCTCCGGGCGCGGCGCGTGGCTGCCCGTTCAATTCGACGGAGCGCTGAGCGCAGGGATCGACGCGCTCGCCCGTACCACGGCCGTGACGCCGTTCATGCTGCTGCTCGCGGCGTTTGCCGCCGTGCTCTCGCGCCATGCCGGCCAGGATGACGTGGTCATCGGCAGCCCCATCGCAAACCGCAATCGCGAAGACCTCGAAGATCTCATCGGGTTCTTCGTCAATACGCTCGCGCTCCGCGTCGACCTCTCCGGCAATCCGACCATCGAGGATCTCCTGCGGCGGGTCCGTCGCGCGACGCTCGACGGATACACGCACCAGGACGTGCCCTTCGAGACGGTCGTCGACGCGCTCCACGTGCCACGCGACGCGAGCCGTACGCCGCTCTTCCAGGTCATGTTCGTTCTGCAGGGAGCGACCGTGGACGCGCCGAGCATGGGCGAGCTCTCCGTCGAGCCTTGGCCCGTCGAGCGGAGGAGCGCGAGGTTCGATCTGACGCTTTCCCTGGAGCGGGCGCCGGACGGGTACCGAGGCGGCATCGAGTACTCCGTCGATCTCTTCGAATGCAGCACCGTCCGGCGCCTCGCGAGCCATTTGCAGCGATGTCTCGCCTCGATCGTCGACGCGCCCGCGTCGCGCGTCTCCGATCTCGACCTCCTCACGCCGGACGAGCGCCGGACGCTCCTCGTCGAGTGGAATGACACGGCGGCGAGGGCGCCTCACGCCGCGAGCGTGCACGAGCTCTTCGAAACGTGGGTGGCGAAGACGCCCGACGCCGTCGCCGTGGAGCACGAGGACGAGGCTATCTCCTATGCCGAGCTCCATACGCGGGCACTCCGCCTGGCTCACCACCTGCAATCGTTCGGCGTCGGCCGGGAGACCCTGGTCGGGCTCTGCCTCCCGCCCTCGATCGAGCGTATCGTGTCGGTCCTCGGGATCCTTGCGGCGGGCGGCGCGTACCTGCCGCTCGATCCGTCCTATCCGCCGGAGCGGCTCGCCTTCATGCTGAACGATGCAGGGCCTCCGATGGTCCTGACAGACGATCGGAGCCGCGCGCGGCTCGCCGGTTATCGTGGACGAACCGTCTGCCTTCCCGTGGAGTCATGCGAAATCGCCACCACGCGCGCGGAAAAACTTTCGACGCAGGCCCGGCCGGCGGATCTCGCGTACGTCATTTACACCTCGGGCTCGACGGGCAAACCCAAGGGCGTGCTCGTGGAGCATCGAGGGCTCACCAGCGCCATCGAGGCTGCAATCCACATGTTCGAGGTGACGCCGGCCGATCGCGTGCTGCAGCTCGCCTCGCTGAGCTTTGATGTCTCGAACCTCGAAATCTGGACGGCGCTCGCGGCGGGCGCGACGCTTTGCCTCGGCGCGCCCGAGGATCTCGCGCCCGGCGAGCCCTTGCAAAGGTTCCTCGCTCACCGCCGAATCACGATCCTCTCCCTGACGCCGTCCACGCTCGGGGCCCTTCCCGTCGCCCATCTCCCCGCATTGCGGCTCCTCAACCTGGGAGGGGAAACGTGCGCCCCGGAGCTCGCGCACGCATGGCGAAGACAGGGGCGCCGCATCGTCAATTCCTACGGCCCCACGGAGGCGACCATCTGGTCGACCGCGATGTCGATCCGCGATCCCCACGAGCCGACCCTGATCGGCCGCCCCATCCCGAATACGCAGGTGTATATCTTGGACAAACACGCCCAGCTCTCGCCGATGGGCACACCGGGCGAGTTATGCGTGGGCGGCGCGGGCGTCGCGCGCGGGTATCTGAACCGGCCCGCGCTCACCGAGGAGCGGTTCGTGCCGAATCCGTTCGGGGAAGGCAAACTCTACCGGACGGGTGATCGCGCGCGTCATCGCGAGGACGGTACACTCGAGTTCCTCGGCCGCTTCGATCGTCAGGTCAAGATCCGCGGGTTCCGCGTCGAGCTCGGCGAGATCGAGGCGGCCCTCTTGACCCACACCGGCCTGCGCGAGGCAGCGGTTGTCGTCCGCGAGGATCGGCCCGGCGACGCCCGGCTCGTGGCCTACGTCGTCCCGAGCGCGCCGAAACGAGCGTGGAGCGACGAGGCACTCGAAGCCGGCAAGGAGCTCCGGCGGCACCTCGAGGCGCGCCTTCCCGATTTCATGGTGCCGTCCGTCATCGTCCCCCTCTCCGCGCTCCCGCTCGGCCCCAATGGCAAGCTCGACGTCGAGGCGCTCCCGGCGCCTTCTCGCGAGGACCGCGGCCCGTCGAACGCGCTCGTCGCGCCGCGGGGCTCAACAGAGGCCGCGATCGCGGACATCTGGCGAGACGTCCTCTGCCTCTCCGCGGTCGGCGTGCACGACGACTTCTTTGCGCTCGGGGGCCATTCGCTCCTCGCGACGCAGGTCATCGCCCGTATCCGCGTGACACTCGGCGTGAATCTCTCGCTCCGATCGCTCTTCGACGAGCCGACCGTCGCTGGGATGGCTGCCCGCATCGAGGCGCTCGAGCTCGCGCGCGCCCTCGAGCCCTCGCGGACCACGCCTCATTCAGGTCAAGAGGAGATTTCGCTGTGAAGAGCCTGGCGACGACAGCCGAGCCGTACGAGATCAAGCTCATCAACATGCCGTTTGCGGCGGAGCACCTGCCGTCGCTTGCCCTCACCCAGATACGGTCCGTCTTGCGGCGCGAGTTCGGCGCGCGCGTGCGGGTCGAGATCTGCTATCTGAATCTCGACGTTTCGCGCCGGATCGGGGCCATTTATCACGAAATCGAGGACTCGATGGAGCACCTCCACACGGGCCTCGGCGATTGGCTCTTCCGCAAGAGCGCGTTCCCTGATGCGGACGACAACGTGGACGAGTACTTCCGGCGCTGCTATCCACGGCGTACGCCGGAGGTGCAATCGCTCCGGGCGCGGATCCTGCCGCTGCGCGCGGAGCTCGACGCCATTCTGGAAGAGCTGCTCGATCAGCACCGGCTCCACGAGGCCGATCTCGTCGGCTTCACCTCGATCTTCATCCAGAACATGGCGAGCCTCGCCATGGCGCGCAAGATCAAGGCGCGCGCTCCGCATGTCGTCACGGTGATGGGCGGACCGAACTGCGAATACCCCATGGGCGCGGTGCTGGTCGAGGAGGCGCCGCAAATCGATTTCGCGTTTTCCGGGCCCGGCCTGAAAAGCTTCGCGGGGTTCGTCCGGAACCTCCTCGACGGCGAGCAGGAGGCCTGCCACCGCATCCACGGGGTCATCTCGCGCGACAACCTCGGCGCGTTCGTTCCGGAGGAGGACAAGCTCCTGCTCGCGGACGATCTCGTGCGCTCCGGCGCGTTTTTCCCGTCGAAACGCGTCAAGCGGCTCGACCTCGTGACGGACGCGGCGCGTGCCGCATCCGGGCCGGCCTGCCGCGCGCCGCGCCTGCAGCAGGTCGGCGAGGAGCTGCCGCTCGATTACGACGTCGAGCTCGATTACGACGACTACCTCGATGCGTTCGAGCGAAACCGGCCGCCGCACGCCGAGAAGGCAACGCTGCTCGTGGAGACGTCGCGCGGCTGCTGGTGGGGCGAGCGGTCGCATTGCACCTTCTGCGGCCTGAACGATCTCACGCTGGGGTACCGGGCGATGGCGGCGGATCAGGCGGTCCAGCAGTTCGAGCGACTCTTCCGGTACGCCGATCGGGCGTCACGATTGATGGCCGTTGATGTCATCATCCCGAAGAGCTTCCTCGACGACATGCTTCCCCGGCTGAAGACGCCGGACACGATGGAGATCTTTTACGAGGCGAAGAGCGATCTGACGGAGGAGAACGTCGCGGCGATGGCCCAGGCGCGCGTCCTTACGATCCAGCCCGGCGTGGAGGCGCTCGCGACGTCGACGCTGAAGCTCATCAAGAAAGGCAGCACGGTCTTCCAGAACATCATGCTGCTCAAGCGCTGCGTGATGTACGGCATCTTCCCGGCCTGGAACCTGCTGCTCGGCATTCCTCGCTCGGACGAGGAGATGTATCGCAGGTACGCGGCCATCATCCCGCTCTTTTCGCACCTGCCGCCGCCGTCGGACGCACTCCAGGTGCGTTTTGATCGGTTCAGCCCCTACTTCACGAACGCCGAGGAGTACGGGCTCCGGCTCGCGCCCATGGAACATTATGCCATGATTTACCCGTTCGGCCCCAGCAAACTTCGGGACATGGCGTACTTTTTCCGCGACGAGAACTTCGAGGCGCCCTATTTCGTGCACCTGGCGCAATGGTTCACGATGATCAAGGACCTCGTCGCGACCTGGAGGGATCGCTGGCCGGAGAAGGATCCGGAGGGGCGCGCCGAGCTCTACGCGGCGAGGCGCGGCGACGAGCTCGTGATCCACGATTCGCGCTCGGGCCGGGCGGTGGAGCACGTCATCGCGCCCTCGACCTGGTCCGTGCTCCTTTCGTTCGACAAACCCGCGCCCCTCGAGCGCGCGGCAGCGGAGGTGCGCCGAGCGCTGCCCGACGTCGACATGGACCGGGAGATGGAGTTCCTCGTGAACAAGGGGCTCCTGTTCCAGGAGGGCGAGCGATACTTGAGCCTTGTCCTGCCGGGGCGCGCGCCGCTCCGCCCGGAGGAGGATCTCCGCCGCGGGTGGGGATCCGTTTCCCAGCAATCGGAGCTCCGGACGGTGATCACGCTCTGACCCGCGAGCAATGGAGACCATGGATACCTTGATCGCGCTCCTCGCGGACGTCCGGAAAAAGAACATCAAGCTCTGGGTGGACGGCGCGGACCTGCGCGTCTCCGCACCGCCCGGCGCCCTCACGCCGGAGCTCATCGGTGTCCTCAAGGCGAAGAAGCCGGAGCTCATCGAGCTCCTGCGCGCGTCCGCGGCGTCGCCCTCGGCTGGCGGGCCGGTCCCCGTGCCTCGCGGCGGGCCGCTGCCGGCCACGTTCGGGCAGCAACAACTCTGGGTCCTCGATCAGCTCGGGTATCGCTCCGTGTACTCCGTGCCCCTCGCCGTCGAGCTCGTCGGCAAGCTCGACGAAGGCGTGCTCGGGCGCGCGCTCGACGAGATCGCCCGGCGCCACGAGGGCCTGCGAACCACGTTTGTCCAGGTAGAAGGCGAGCTCCGCCAAGTCATCCGCGACCCGGCGAGTGTCCCCGTGGCGAAGCTCGACCTGCGGGCGCTCGAGCCGGCCGCGCGAAAGGCGGCCCTCGACGACGCGATCGCCGCCGAGCGGGACCGGCCCTTCGATCTGGCCGAGGGGCCGCTGCTGCGTGCCCTCTCGATCAGGACTGGCGAGGACCGCTTCGTCCTGATGCTGACGCTGCACCACATCGCCTCCGATGGCTGGTCCATCGGGGTGCTCACGCGCGAGCTCTCGGCCCTCTACGCCGCGTTCGCCTCCGGAGCGCCGACGCCCTTGCCGGAGCTCTCCGTCCAGATGGCCGACATCGCGGTCTGGCAGAGGGAGCGACTGCGAGGCGAGGCGCTCGAGCGCTCGCTGCGGTTCTGGCGAGAGCGGCTCGAAGGCGCGCCGACGCTGCTCGATCTACCCATCGCGAGGGAGCAGAGCCCCGAGGAGGCGCTTCCCATCGAGCCGCGTGGTGCCCGGCTCGACTTCCGCATCGACGCGGAGACGACGCGGGGCCTTTCTCGGCTCGCCGAGGAGAGGGGCGCGACCCTGTTCATGACGCTGATGGCGGCCTTCCAGGTCTTGCTCGCGCGTGTCAGCGGGCAGGACGACGTGCTCGTCGGCACACCCGCCGCGGGTCGCACGCACCAGGCGCTCGAGCCGATGATCGGCTACTTCGTCAACACGCTCGTGCTGCGCGCCGAGCTCGGCGACGACCCGACGTTCGCGGACTTTCTCTCGCGTGCGAAACCGCACATGGTCGCAGCGTACGAACATCAGGACACGCCCTTCGAGCGCCTGGTCGAAGCGCTCGGGGCCCCGCGGATCCCGCGGCGCAACCCGCTCGTGCAGGTGCTCTTCGCGCTCCAGAATGCCGTCCGGATCGACCTCTCCCTCCCAGGAATCGAGGCCACGCCGATCGAGGTGCCGACGCGGGCGGCGCGCATGGATCTCGAGGTCGACGTCCTGCCGGTCGGCGATCACCTGGAGGGGTATTGGGTCTACGATCGTGACCGCTTCGATCGCGCGGCGATGGAGCGGATGGTGGCGCAGTTCCGGACCTTGCTCGAGGGGATCGCGGCGGACCCAGGCAAGCGGATCGGAGCGCTGCCTCTCCTGCCGCCGGAGGAGCGACATCGGATCCTGGTCGAGTGGAACGACACGGCCGCCGACCTGCCCCAGGAAGGCGCGGTGATCCGGCTCTTCGAGGCGCAGGCGGCGCGGACGCCGGAAGCGATGGCCGTGGTCCACGACGCGCGGACCTTCCGGCAGGGGCTCACCTACCGCGCGCTGAACGACCAGGCGAACGCGCTCGCACGCCACCTCGTGGCCCTGGGCGTCGGGCCCGAGACGCTGGTCGGCCTCTTCACGGATCGGTCGGTCTCGATGGTGGTCGGGATGCTCGCCGTGCACAAGGCCGGTGGCGCGTACGTGCCGCTCGACCCTGCGCTCCCGCCGGACCGCCTGGCGTTCCTCCTCGCGGACACCCGCGCGCCCGTCGTGCTCACCCAGGCGCACCTCGCATCTCGCTTGCCCATGGGTGAGGCGCGTGTCGTCGTTCTGGACGACGCGACTGCCTTCGCGGCCGAGCCCACGCACGACCTCGGGAACGACGTGGCCCCCGGCCATTTGGCGTACGTCATGTACACCTCGGGCTCGACCGGGGAGCCCAAGGGCGTCTTGATCGAGCACCACGCGCTCGTGGCGCACACGACCCAGTACGTCCGTTTTCACGGCCTCACGCCCTCGGATCGGGTGCTCGCGCTCGCCGCGTTTCACTTCGATGCTTCGGTGGAGCAAATCTTCCCGGCGCTCGTCGCGGGCGCCTGCGTGATCCTGCCGGACTGGGAGCTCGAGCCGCGTGCCTTCTCGCAGAAGCTCGCCGAGCTCGAGGTGACGCTCCTCGACACCTCGGGCGCGCATTGGCGAGGGCTGGTGGATGCATGGCTGGAGACGCCGGCGCTCGCCGAACGTCTGCGTCTACGTAGCTTGATCGTCGGCGGCGATGTCATGCCGGTGGAGGTCGTACCGCGGTGGCGACGAACGGCGCTTTCGACGCGGACGCGGCTCTTCAACGTCTACGGCCCGACCGAGGCCACGGTCGCGGCCACCGTGTACGAGGTGCCCCGCGATTTCGATGCTCGGCTGCCGCGCATCCCCATCGGCATGCCGCTCGCGAACCGCACAGCGTACGTGCTCGACCCGAACCTTCAGCCCGTACCGATCGGCGTGCCGGGGGAGCTTTTCCTCGGCGGGATCGGACCTGCCCGCGGCTACCTGAATCAGCCGTCGCTGACCGCGGAGAGGTTTGTCGCCGTCGCGTCGCTGCCGTTCGTCGCGGAGCTCTCTCCGGCGGCACGACGAGGTCGGGTCTACCGGACGGGGGATCGATGCCGGTGGCGACCGGACGGCACGCTCGATTTCCTGGGCCGAACGGACAACCAGGTCAAGATCCGCGGCTATCGTGTCGAGCTCGGCGAGATCGAAGCCGAGCTCCGGCGGCACCCGTCCCTCCGCGACGCCGTGGTCGTCGTCCACGAGACGAAGGGGCATCGTTCCCTCGTGGCCTACGTCGTCCCGGAGGGCATCGCGGAGGACGATCTCGATCGGGAGCTCGGCGGCGCCTTGCGACGAACGCTGCCCGAGCACATGGTGCCCTCTCGATTCCTTGCGCTCGCGGAGATCCCGCGCGTCACGACGAGCGGCAAGGTCGACCGGGCGGCGCTGCCCGACCCGGCGAAGGTCGGCGTCGCGCGTGATCAGACCTTGCCGCGCACCCCGACGGAAGAGCAGGTCGCCGCCATCTTCTGCGAGGTACTGAAGCTTTCGCACGTGAACATTCACGACAGCTTCTTCGACATCGGCGGACACTCGCTGCTCGCGACCCAGCTCGTCCTGCGCGTCAACCGCGCGTTCTCGCTACACCTGCCGCTCCAGGCCGTCTTCGAGAACAGCACGGTCGTCGAGCTCTCCGCGTCGATCGATCGCACGAGGCTCGCGCAGGACCTGCTCGCTTCGGGAGGCGTGGGCGCCGAGGGCGCGGGACGAGGGGAAGAGGGCGAGTTGTGAGCGCTGTCGAAGCGCTCCTCGGCGAGCTTCACGGGCTCGGCGTGCGGTTCTGGATCGAGGAGGACCGCCTGCGTTTCCGGGCCCCCGAGGGGGCGCTGACGCCGGCCTTGCGCGAGGCGATGGCCGCGCACAAGGGCGAGATCCGTTCGTTCCTCCTGCGGGGATGGAGCCGCAAGGACCAGAGCCTCCCGCTCGAGCCGGCCTCGCGGCAAGGCCCGCTGCCGCTCACCTTTGGCCAGCAGCGACTCTGGTTCCTCGACCAGATGGGCAGCGGCACGGCCTACAACATGCCGCTCTCCATGCGCTTCGAGGGCCCGCTCGACATCGACGCGCTCTCGCGCAGTTTGTCCGAGATCGTGCGCCGCCACGAGAGCCTGCGCACGACGTTCGTCGCCCGGGGCGGCGAGCCCGCGCAGGTGATACGGCCGCCGCAGGCGATGGCTCTGCCCCTCGTCGACCTGTGCCACCTCTCCGCCGCCGAGCAGGATGCCGAGGTCGCGCGGCGTGTGCAGGCCGAGGGGCAGAGGCTCTTCGACCTCGCGTCCGACACACTGCTCCGCGCCTCTTTGCTCCGGCTGGCCGAGGGGCCCGAGCCCGTCCACGTCCTGCTCTCGACCATGCACCACATCGCCTCGGACGGCTGGTCCATGGGCGTCTTCTTTCGCGAGCTCGAGATCCTCTATCGGTCGTTTGTCGAGGGACGGGCGTCGCCGCTCCCGGACCTCCACCTCCAGGTCGCCGACGTCGCGGTCTGGCAGCGCCGCGTGCTCACGCCCGCGGTCCTCGCGCCGCACATCGCGTACTGGAAGAACATGCTCGACGGCGCGCCGGCCGTCCTCGAGCTGCCCGCCGATCGCCCCCGGCAGGCGGCGAGCGCATCGCCATGCGGGCTCTTCCGCTTTCGGATCGAGCCGGAGCTGACCTCCGCCCTGCGCGCGCTCGGGCAGGACGCGGGCGCGACGCTTTTCATGACGCTGCTCGCCGCCTTCCAGGTGCTCCTTGCACGGTGCTCTGGCCTGGACGACGTCGTCGTCGGCACGCCCATCGCCGGCCGCAATCGGCAGGAGCTCGAGCCGCTCATCGGACTCTTCGTGAACAGCCTCCCCATGCGGGCGGACATCTCCGACGATCCGACCTTCCTCGGTCACCTCGGCCGCGTGAAACAAATCACGCAAGATGCCTACGCGCACCAGGATCTGCCCTTCGACAAACTCGTCGAGGCGCTCTCGTCCGAGAGGAGCGCGAGCCATCATCCCGTGTATCAGGTCGCGTTCGCCCTGCACAACACGCCGCGGGGCGCGTTCTCGCTGCCGGGTCTCCGGACGACGCCGCTTCACGTGCAATCGCAGCAGGCGCGCCTCGATCTGGAGATTCACCTGGACGAACGGGACGGCGGGCTCGACGGGCTCCTGTTCTACGACACCGGCCTCTTCGACGCGGCCACCGTCGAGCCGATGATCGACCGATTTCGCGTGCTGCTCGAGGGGATCGTGGCCGATCCGCGGAGGCGGGTGGGGGACCTTCCGCTCCTCGGCGAGGCCGAGCGGCGCCGCGTGCTCGTGGAGGGCAACGAGACGGCGGCGGCGTACCCGGACGCGCTCTCGGCGCACGAGCTCATCGAGGCGCAGGCGCGGCGCACGCCCGACGCGATCGCCGTGCTCTTCGACGGTGGGGACGCGCCGCAGACGCTCACGTACCGCGCCCTCGTCGAGCGCGCGCACGCGCTCGCGCATCACCTGCGAGCGCGCGGGATCAGGAGGGGACAGATCGTGGGGATCTGCCTCGATCCGTCCCTCGATCGGGTGGTGGGCCTCCTCGGCATCCTCGCGGCGGGCGGCGCGTACCTACCGCTCGATCCGGCGTACCCGCGCGAGCGACTGGGCTTCATGCTCGAGGACGCGCGGCCCGAGGTTGTCGTGACACACACCTCGCTCGTCGAGAAGATACCGGCGAGCGGCATACGGTTCGTCTGTCTGGATCGAGACGCGTCCGCGCTCGAGGCGGCGCCACGCGGTCGTCCCGAGAGCGGTGTTCGTCCGGACGATCTCGCGTACGTCATCTACACGTCGGGCACGACGGGCAAGCCGAAGGGCGTGCTCCTTTCGCACCGGGGGCTCGTCAACGTCGCCGAGGCCCAGCGTCGCATCTTCGAGCTCGGGGCGGGCGACCGGGTGCCTCAGCTCGCGCCGCTCGGCTTCGACGCCGCCACGTTCGAGATCTGGCTCGCGCTCGCGTCGGGCGCGACCCTCTGCCTCGGCCCGCGGGAGGACGTTTTACCTGGCGAACCCTTGGGGCGATTCCTGTCGCGTCATCGCATCTCGATGGCGACGCTCACCCCCTCGGCGCTCGCGGCCCTGCCCGTCGCAGATTTGCCGGCACTCCGCACGATCGCGGTCGCGGGCGAGGCGTGCACGCCCGCGCTCGTCGAGGCGTGGGCCCGCGGGCGTCGCTTCTTCAACCTGTACGGCCCCACCGAAGCGACGATCTGGTCCACCGCGAATCCTTGTGCCGAGCCCGCCGACGCGACGCGCATCGGGTGCCCGATCCCGAACACGCAGGTCTACGTGCTCGACCGCCGACAGAAGCTCGTACCCTTCGGCACGCCGGGCGAGCTCTACATCGGCGGCGTGGGCGTCGCGCGCGGCTACCTGCATCGGCCCGAGCTCACGAACGAGCGCTTCGTCCCGAACCCCTTCGGCGAAGGGAAGCTCTACCGGACCGGGGATCTCGTTCGACGCCGCGCCGAAGGCCACCTCGAGTTTCTGGGGCGCGTCGACGATCAGGTGAAGATCCGCGGCCATCGCATCGAGCTCGGCGAAATCGAGTCGATCCTCGGATCGCACCCCGCAGTGCGGGAGGCCGTGGTCGTCGCCCGAGAGGACCGGCCCGGCGACAAGCGCCTCGTCGCGTACGTGGTCCCCGCGTCGAGCGACGTCGAGGCGCAAGCGAGCCACGTCGAGCAATGGCGAAGCCTGTACGAGGAGACGTACGGACAAACCGCCGATGTGGTGGATCCGACCTTCGACATCCGCGGCTGGAGCGACAGCTACACCGGCGCGCCGATCCCCGCCGAGGCAATGCACGAGTGGGTCGAGGCGACCGTCGCCGACATGCGCGCGCTCGCGCCCCGTCGCGTGCTCGAGATCGGCTGCGGCTCGGGGCTCTTGCTGTTCCGGCTCGCGCCGACGTGCGCGTGCTACCTCGGGACGGACCTCTCTGGCGAGGCCGTGGCTCGGCTCGAGCGCGTGCGGCGGACCATGAAGGGGCTCGAAGGCGTCACGGTCGAGCAGCGCGCGGCCGACGACTTCCAGGGCATCCCGGAAGGCGCGTTCGATGTCGTGCTCATCAACTCGGTCGTGCAGTACTTCCCGAGCGTCGATTACCTGATCCGCGTGCTCGAGGGCGCGACGCGGGCGGTGAGGCCGGGCGGCGCGATCTACCTCGGCGACGTGCGCAATCACGCGCTCTTTTCGGCGTATCACGCATCCGTGCAGCGTCATCGTGCGCCGGACGACCTCGATCGCGCCGGGCTCGCGGCGCTCGTCGAGCAGCGCATGCTCGACGAGGAAGAGCTCTTGATCGACCCTGCGTTTTTCCTGGCGCTCTCGGCGCGCCTGCCGCAGATCGGCGCGGCGGAGGTTCGCGTCAAGCGCGGGCGTCATTCCAACGAGCTGACCCGCTTCCGTTATCAGGTCGTCCTGCGCATCGCCGGCGGCGCGGCCCCTCCTTTCGCGCCTGCCGAACATGACGTTCGCTGGGCGGGTTTCTCCGTTGCGTCGCTCCACCGGCACCTCGCCGAGGCGCTTCCGGCCTCCATCGTCGTTCGCGATGTCCCCGACGCGCGCGTCGAGGACGACGTGCGGACAGTCGCGTGGCTCGTCGGCGCGCACGAGGATCGCGTCTCCCACCTGCGACAAACGCTCTCCCAGGCGCGCGACGGCGTCGATCCCGAGGCCTTGTGGTCGCTCGCGGACGAACTCGGTTATACCGCGCAGATCGGCCCTTCCGCGTCGGGCACGCCGGGCGCAATGGACGTGGTGTTCTGGCAGCGCGATGCGGACAAACCCACGTCGGATCCGGCTCTCTCCACGAGGGCTGCGGCGCGGCCGTGGCATACGTACACGAATAACCCTCTGCGCGGGAAGATTCACCGGCGCCTCTGGCCCCGGCTCGCCGAGCACCTCCGCGCCACGTTGCCCGAGGTCATGATCCCCGCGGCATGGGTGACGCTCGACGCGCTGCCGCTCACGCCGAACGGCAAGGTGAACCGCAGGGCCCTGCCGCCACCCGTTTCGTTATCGTTTTCGCAGGAAGCCGCCGGGGCGCTCCCACGCACGCCCACGCAGGAGATCCTTGCCGGGATCTGGCGCGAGGTGCTCGGCCTCTCGGCGGTGGGCATTCACGACCGCTTCTTCGATCTCGGCGGCCATTCGCTGCTGCTCACCCAGGTCGCGGCACGGGCGCGCAAAGCATTCGAGCGCGAGTTGCCCCTTTCGATCCTCTTCGAGCACACGACGATCGCGGCCCTTGCCGCGTGGATGGACGCGGGCGCGGCGCCGCCCGGCGCTCCTCTCGTGGCGAGCGAAACGCCCGTCCTCCGCCCCGCGCCGCGTAATGGCGCATTGCCGCTTTCGGCCGCCCAGGAACGACTTTGGTTCTTGAACGAGCTGCAAGGCAGCGACGCCGCCTACAACATGCCCATGGCGTTCCGCGTCTCGGGGCCGCTCGACGTTGCGGCCCTCGAGCGGAGCCTCGCCGAGATCGTGCGGCGCCATGAGAGCCTGCGAACGAACATCGTCACCGTGGCGGATCAGCCCACGCAGATCATCCGTCATGCCGATTTTCGCCTTTCCGTGCTGGACCTTCGCTCGGCCTTCGAGCGAGCGCGCGAAGCGACCGCGCTCCGCCTCACGGCCGAAGAGGCCGCGCGCCCGTTCGACCTGGCGAACGATCCGCTGTTCCGCGCGACGCTCCTCCGTTTGCACGGCGAAACCGAGCATATCTTGCTCGTCGTTGTGCACCACGTCGTCTCGGACGGCGGGTCCATGGGGATCCTCGTCCGCGAGCTCGAGGCGCTCTACGACGCGTTTCGCGCGGGTTTGCCCTCACCGCTCCTCGAACCGTCGATTCAATATGCCGACTTCGCCGTATGGCAGCGGGCGTGTATCTCGTCGGGGCGAATGGCCGAGGAGCTTGCCTACTGGAAGCGAAAGCTCGAAGGCGCGCCCCCTTCGCCGAGCTTGCCGCGAAGCGGTCCGCGGCCCGAGCGGCCGTCGTCGCGCGGAGCCGCCGCGTCGCTCACGCTGCCCGCGTCCCTCCACCGGAGGCTCCGCGCCTTCAGCCAAAAGCAGGACGTGACGCTCTTCGTCACCCTGCTCGCCGCCTTCGAGCTCTTGCTCGCTCGTTTGTCTAGGCAATACGATGTCGTCGTGGGGACGCCGGTTGCCCATCGAAACCGGGTCGAGCTGGAAGGGGTGTTCGGCCTCTTCCTGAACTCGCTCGTGCTCCGCACGGATCTCTCCGGGAGCCCCACGTTCGCCACGCTCGTGCAGCGCGTCCGGCGCACGACGGTCGAGGCGTTCGCGCATCAGGACCTTCCCTTCGAGAAACTCGTCGCTGAGCTCTCGCCGTCGCGCGACCTCCGCCAGAGCCCGTTCTTCCAGGTCCTGTTCAACATGGTGCCGGCGGAGGCGAAGACGCCGAGGCTCACGGGCGTCGAGGTCTCGGGCGTGACCGGGCTCGGAGACGAGCCGGCGAAGTTCGACCTCTCGCTCTACGTCTCCGATGCCCGGGACGAGCTCGAAATGCGGGCGGTGTACAAGGCCGACCTCTTCGCCGCCGATACGATCGCGCACGTGCTCGAACAGTTCCGGCACCTGCTGGCGCAGGTCTGCGACGATCCGACGCGCCCCATCGATGCGTTCTCGCTCGTCACGCCCTCGATGCAGGCCGTGCTCCCGGACATGTCGCTCCCCCTGCCCGAGCGGCCCATCGAGCCCGTCCCGGCGCGGGTTGCACGCATCGCTGCGGAGGCGCCGGATCGGCGCGCCCTTGCGCGAGGAGGCGCGGCGTGGTCCTACCGAGAGCTCGTGGATCAGGCGGCCGGTGTCGTCGGCGCATTGGAGCAGGCCGGAATCGAGCCGGGCCGGGCCGTGGCGGTTTCGGGGCCACGCTCCTTCGGTCTGATCGCCGCCATGCTCGGCGTCCTCGCCGCCGGCGGCGCGCTCCTCCTGCTCGATCCTCGCCTCTCGCCAGGGCGCCGCGAGGGGATGCTCACGCAGGCCGGCGCGCGCCACGCCATCGTCGTTGTACCAGAAGGACAAGCGCCGGCCTGGCAGCCCCCCGAGGGGATCTTCGTCGTGAACCTGGACCCGGACCGGGGTTTGTCCCCGGCATCGCTCGCGGCGCGGCCGACGGCCTTCCCCGCGCTCGCGCCCGACGCGCCGGCGTACATCTTCTTCACGTCCGGCACGACGGGCACCCCCAAGGGTGTCGTCGGCCTCCACAAGGGCCTCGCGCATTTCTTGCAATGGCAAGGACAAACCTTCGGGATCGGCCCGGACGACCGCGCGGCGCAGCTCACGGCCCTCTCGTTCGACGTCGTCCTGCGCGACGTCTTCGTCGCGCTGGTGAGTGGAGGCACGCTCGTCCTGCCTCCGGACGACGATCCCATGGACGGGCGCCGCCTCTTCGAATGGCTCGAGCGGGAGTCGATCACGCTGCTGCATTCGGTACCCTCCCTCGCCCAGGCCTGGCTCGCGGACGCGCCGGAGGGCCGCGCCATCTCCGGGCTTCGGTATGCGTTTTTCGCAGGCGAGCCGCTCACCGACGCGCTCGTCCTCCGCTTTCGCGAGCGCGCCCCGGGCTGCCAGATCATCAACCTCTACGGCCCCACCGAGACCACGCTGGCCAAATGCGCCCACGTCGTGCCTCCCGTCCCGCGTCCGGGCGTGCAGCCGGTCGGATTTCCACTGCCGGACACCCAGGCGCTCGTGCTCCGCGGCGACGAGCTCTGCGGCGCCTTCGAGCCCGGGGAGATCGTGATTCGCACGCCCTTCCGCACGCGGGGCTATCTCCACGACCCCGACGAGCAGGCGCGACGATTCCAGCGCAATCCGCGCACGGACGATCCGAACGATTGCCTCTATCGCACCGGCGATATTGGCAGGTATCGCCTCGACGGCTCGCTCGACATCCTCGGCCGGACCGATGATCAGGTGAAGATCCGGGGCGTGCGTGTCGAGCTCCGGGGCATCGAGGCGACGCTTTGCCGGCACCCTGACGTGGCGCAGGCCGTCGTCGTGGCCGAGGGCGAGGGGATCGAGAGGCGGCTCGTCGCGTATGTCGTCCCCCGGGGCGACGAGGCGCGCGGCCGACGAATTCGCCCGGATGGCTCCGCCCTTCGGAAGCATCTCCTCGAGACACTGGCCGATTCCATCGTCCCAAGTGCCTTCGTTTGGCTCGATGAGCTTCCCCTGCTGCCAAACGGCAAGGTCGACCGGAGGGCGCTGCCGCGATCGGGCGCGGAGACAACGAGAGGGCAGGGGGGCGTCGATCCGCGCAAGGCCGAAGAACGAATGCTCGTGCGCCTCTGGGAAGAGGTGCTCGGCAAGGGCCCCATCGGCGTCCGGGACAACTTCTTCGATCTCGGCGGACACTCCCTCCTCGCTGTTCGGCTCCTCTCGAAGCAGAAGGATCTGTTTGGCCAGACAATCCCCGTGTCGGTGTTCTTCCAGCATCCGACCATCGAGGAGATGGCCCGCCTGCTCGGGAGCCCGCCGGAGGTCGACGTCTGGGCGCCGCTCGTCGCGATTCAACCGCGCGGCGAGAGGCGGCCCATCTTCTGCGTCCCCGGGGGCCACGGCAACGTGCATTACCTGTCCCTGCTCTCCCACCATCTCGGCAAGGACCAGCCGTTTTTCGCGCTCCAGTCGGTTGGACTGTCTGGAAAAACCTCACCTCACACGACGATGGATCCGATGGTCGAGCGTTACGTCGACGAGATCCGCGCCATTCAGCCTCGTGGTCCGTACTCTCTTTTGGGTCATTCCTTCGGCGGAAAGGTCGTCTTCGCCATGGCGCAGCACCTTCATGCCATGGGCGAGCGGTCGCGTGTGGTCGTGCTCGACTCGATTCCGCCCGGCGCGCGGCACATGCCGGAGCGCGCGTGGGACGAGGTCGATGTCATCCACGAGATCATCACGGGTTTCGAGGAGCTTGGCGAGGGGAGCGTGGACGTCTCTCACGCCGAGCTCGCAGCGATGACCTCGGACGAGCGGCTCGCATTCTTCCAGCGCCACCTGGAGAGGATCAGCCTGCTCCCGCCGGGCTCGGACATTGCCGAGGCGCGCGGGCAGGTGAACGTCTACCAGGCATCGAAGCGTTTGGTCTACGAGCCGAACCATCCGGCGCCGATCCCGCTCCTCTATCTCGCCGCCGAGGAGAGCGGCGCCGAGATCGCCGAGCGCAAAGTGGCGGGGTTCTCGAAGCTCGTCCCGGTGACGGCGAGGGTCGTCCCCGGAGGTCACGTGACGATGCTGCGGGAGCCTCACGTGCGAACACTGGCCAGCGTGCTTTCGGAGTACTTCACGGACGCCGGGTAGGTCGAATTCCTCGGTTGGAGCTCATCATGTACGTGCTGGGAATCAATGCGGCATATCACGAATCGGCGGCTTGCCTGCTCCAGGATGGCAAGGTCGTCGCGGCGATCGAGGAAGAACGCCTCTCGCGCCGGAAGCACGGCAAGACCGCCGAACCTTCGAATGGCCACGAGCTGCCGCGGTTCGCGATCCAGCATTGCCTCGACGCGGCGGGCATCACGCTCCGGGACGTCTCGTGGGTCGGCTACTCGCTCGATCCTCGCGCGCGCCTTGCGAACAAGGACATCGCGGATCGGGTCCTCCCGGGCGGATGGGGGAGCACGGAGGGCGAGCAGCTCTTCTTCGACCTCCTGCAGCGGGTGCCCGCGGAGCTCCGCGCCATGGGAATGACCGGGGAACTCAAATGGGTGGGCCACCACCTCGCGCACGCTGCGTCGGCGTTTTATCCCTCCGGGTTTGGCGAGGCGGCCATTCTCTGCGTGGACGGGATCGGCGAGCTCGGATCGACGCTCTTCGCATACGGCAGCGGGACCCGCATGGAGGCGCTCGACGAGATCGGATACCCCTCCTCCCTTGGCTTCCTTTGGGAAAAACTCTCCAAGTTCCTGGGGTTCTCCGAGTACGACGCGTGCAAGGTCATGGGCCTCGCGTCCTACGGCGATCCCGCGCGCTACCTGCCGCACTTCGAGCGCCTCCTCTCGCTCGCGCCAGAGGGGCGCTTCGCGCTCGACGGGGACACGCTCTGCTTCCGGGTCGAGGAGTATCAGCTGCTCGAGGCGATGTTCCAGATCCACGCGCGCAAGAAGGGCGAGCCCGTCCTCGCCGCGCACGAGCACATCGCCGCGGCGCTCCAGGAGATCACGAACCGCGCGATCACGCACATGATGCTCCACCTCGCGAGGCGCACGAGATCAAAAAACCTTTGCATGGCCGGGGGCGTCGCGCTCAACTGCGTCGCGAATCGCATCGCCTTCGAGGCGAGCCCTTTCGAAAGGCTCTACGTCCAGCCGGCCGCGCACGACGCGGGCACGGCGCTCGGCGCGGCGCTCTACATCTGGCACGGCATGCTTTCCCACCCCGAGCGATCTCCCCTTCGCCACGCCTACACGGGGCCGAGCTTCGACGACGACGCCATCGAGCGCGCCCTCGCGAGCTCCGGGCTCGTCTACGAGCGCGTTGCCGACATCGAGCGGAAGGTCGCCGAGCTCATCGCCGGCGGCGACATCGTCGGCTGGTTCCAGGGCGCCATGGAGTACGGCCCGCGCGCCCTCGGCAATCGCAGCCTGCTCGCGGATCCGCGCTCCCCCACGATGAAGGAGGTGCTGAACGACCGCGTGAAGCACCGCGAGCCGTTCCGCCCCTTCGCGCCGAGCGTGCTCGTCGAGGAGGCCGGGCGATGGTTCTGCATCGGGAAAAGCGCTGACGCCTCCGATTTCATGCTGATCGCCTATCCTGCCCGACCCGAGCAGCGGGAGCGCATCCCCGCCGTCGTGCACGTCGACGGCACGAGCCGCGTGCAGACCGTCCGCCGCGAGACGAATCCTCGGTATCACAAGCTCATCTCCGCCTTCCAGGCCATCACGGGCGTGCCCATGCTGCTCAACACGTCGTTCAACGACAGCGAGCCGATCGTCTGCACGCCCGAGCATGCGATCGAGACGTTCAAGGGGACGCGCATCGACGCGCTCGCCATCGGCGATTTTCTGGTCGACGCGCGAAAGCAACCATCGAATCGGCCGAGCGGGCCGAACGGCAGGGCACATTGAGAACCAGGGTCACGGGCATCGGGGGGAGCCCCGCGGGCACGAACGTCATCGGCTTCATCTTCCGGCAAGCCGCCGATGAACGCCCGAAGCTGCTCATCGCCGCGACGGGCGCCGGCATCTCGAACACGCTGGTGGTCACGCTCGTCGGCTTCGTCGCGCAATCACCGGACGACGTGGGCATCGAGGTCTTCTTGCTCTTTGCCCTGGCCGTCGTCGTGTACGTATTCGGCGCCCGCTACGTCTTCCACCGGATGACGGATATCGTCGAGGAGATCCTGTTCCGGCTGAAGAGCCGCATCGTCGAGAAGATCGAGCGCGCCGAGCTCGCCGGCCTCGAGCGCCTCGGCACGGCCGAGATCTACGATCGCATCACGGAGAACGCCACGCTCATCTCGAACGCCGCGGGCGTCGTCACGAACGTGATGCAGCAGATCCTGATCTTCGTGTTCGCGGTGCTCTACGTCGCGTGGCTCTCGCTGCCGGCGTTCGTGCTCGTCGCGTTCCTCGTCGCGGTGGGCCTCACGCTCTATTTCACGCGCTCGGAGGGGATGACCCCGCTCCTCCGCGAGCTCGCGCGGACGCGTATCGCATTCCTCGACAGCCTCACCGATCTCTTGCGGGGCTTCAAGGAGACCAAGCTGGGACGCGCGCGCAGCGTCGAGATTCGCGCCGACATCGACGCGACATCGGCATCGCTCCGCGACGTCTCTCGCAAGGCCAATCATCTCTTCGACGAGAATTTCATCCTCGTGGGCTGCACGCAGTTCGCGCTTCTCGGCGCGCTGGTGTTCGTTCTGCCCCGACACGTCACGATCGAGGGGGTCACCCTCTCGAAGCTCGTCACCGCCGCGATGTTTCTCTGGGGCCCGCTCCAGGCTGCGGTCAGCGGTTATCCTGCGTATGTCCGGTCAAACCATGCCGTCAAGGACATCCTCGCGCTCGAGGAAAAGCTCGACGCTGCCGCGGACGCCGCGCGCGTCGAGCAAGCCGAGGACCCGTGGAAGGGCAAGCCGGGCGTGATCGCGATGAAGGACGTCGAGTACGCGTACGCCGGGACGAACGGCGACGCATCCTTCCGCATCGGCCCCATCGATCTTTCCATCGAGCCCGGGGAGATCGTCTTCATCGTCGGAGGCAATGGCAGCGGAAAATCCACCCTGCTCAAGGTCCTGACGGGACTGTATCCGGCGACCGCGGGCGTGCTTCGCGCGGGCGACGAGCGTGTGCGCCCCGAGAACGTGGCCTCGTACCGCGAGACGATCTCCGCGATCTTCTCGGACTTTCATCTGTTCTCGAGGGTGTACGGTCTGCTCGGCGTCGACGAAGCACACGTGCGTCGCCTCCTCGTCGAGATGCAGCTCGAAGGCAAGACGGATTTCCAGAAGGACCGGTTCACCAAGCGCGAGCTGTCCACCGGCCAGAGAAAGCGCCTGGCCATGATCGTCGCGCTCCTCGAGGACCGGCCCATCTGCGTCTTCGACGAGTGGGCCGCCGATCAGGACCCGGAGTTCCGCAAGCACTTCTACGACGAGCTCCTCCCGTCCCTCAAACGGCGCGGCAAGACGGTGATCGCCGTCAGCCACGACGATCGATATTTTCATTGCGCCGATCGCGTCGTTACGATGGACTACGGGAAGATTCGCACCATCGAACACGCGGCCCCGGCGCCCTCCCGCAGCAGCATACCCTCCTCGAACGAATCGACAAGCGAAGCGAGGTCATGACCATGACAACCGAGAAGCCGCAAGCCAAAGACGACAAGGACGAGCCGAAGGTCGAGACGAAGGAGGAGCCCAAGCCGGCCGCCAAGGAGGAGCCCAAGCCGGCCGCCGAGACGGTCTCGCGTATCGGTCGCGCCGAGGCCATCATCCGGCGTAACGTGCTCTGGTCGCTCGGCGCGGGTGTCGTACCCATTCCGTTCGTCGACACGCTCGCCGTGTCGGGCGTGCAGATCAAGATGCTCGCCGAGCTCTCGGAGCTCTACGAGGTCGGCTTCAAGGAGGACGCCGCCAAAAAGGTCGTCGGCGCGCTGCTCTCGAGCCTCGGCGGCACGGCGCTCGGCGCGGCGATCGGCGCGAGCTTCGCGAAGCTCATTCCCGGCGTGGGGACGGCACTCGGGATCGTCACCGTGCCGCTCATCGCGGGCGCGTTCACGCACGCGACGGGCAAGGTCTTCATGATGCATTTCGAGTCGGGCGGCACGCTCCTCGATTTCGACCCGCAAGCAATGCGCGCCTACTTCAAGCAAGAGTTCGAGAAGGCGAAAGAGACCGTTGCGAAGGTGCAGGAGGAGGAACGCGCGAAGTCGGGCAAGGCGAGCTGAGCGAAGCATGGAGCTCGAGCCGCTCTTCAAGTATGGTTTGCCCTTCCTCACGGCGTTTGCCGTAGGGCTGCTCGGGAGGACGCGGCGTATCGGGTTCTGGGGCGGCGTCATCGCCTCGATCCTGCTAACACCGCTCGGAGGTTTTCTCGTGACGCTGATATCCGGCCCGAGGCGCATCAAGGTGAAGAATACATGATCCAGGAAGCGCGCCCCGAGAGCGACGAGCAGCGTGAACGCGGCCTGCGAATCCGCTTCCTGACATGGCTGCAGAAGGTCCAGTTCTACGCCTACACGACGCTCGTCCTCGTGCTGCTCGCGCTCGGCTTCTTGTGGCCGCGCATCTTCATCAGCGTCCCGGCCGGCAGCCACGCCGTCATGTACCGCTTCTTCAAGGGCGGCACGGTGACGAACCGCGTATGGCCCGAGGGGCTCAACGTCATCCCGCCCTGGGACACCCTGACCATTTACGAGACGCGCCTCCAGGAAAAGACGCTCGAGTTCGACGTCCTCAGCGAGGAGGGGCTCGACCTCGGCGTCAAGGTGTCGATCCGGTATCGCCCCAACAAGGAGATGCTCGGGTTTTTGCACCAGGACATCGGGACGGAGTACTTCAACCGGCTCATCAAGCCCGAGGTCGAGTCGCACGTGCGACGCACCTTTGGCTCGAGGCCCGCGCACGAGATCTACTCGAGTAAGCGCGACGTGCTCCAGGAGCTCGGGCAGATCCCGGTCCTCGGCAGGCTCGAGGAGGACGGCGCGGCCTTGAGCTCCCGCCCTTACGTGGTCATCCAGGAGCTCAAGCTCGTCGATATCGATCTGCCGGTCATCGTCGAGCAGGCGATCGCAGACAAGTACAAGCAGGAGCAGCTCATGCTCGAGTACCGCTACAAGCTCGAGCGCGAGGAGAACGAGGCGGAACGAAAGCGCACGGAGGCGGCGGGCATTCGCGATTACAACCTCATCGTCGCCAAGGTGAACCCCGATCTCTTGCGCTGGCGGAGCATCGACGCCACGCTCGAGCTCGCGAAATCGGAGAACAGCAAGGTCGTCGTCCTCGGCGGAGGCCAGGGCGCGCAGATGCTTCTCAACGTCGACGCGGCGATGGGCGGAGCCCACGCGGGCGCTGCCGCGGCCGCGCATGACGAGAAGCCCAAAGCCGAGCCGCCCGCGCCCGCCCCGCCTCCCGCGGCGGCGCCGGCGCCGCCGCCCGAGCCCGTCAAACCTTGACGGCTTCGCGGGTGGGAGGCGCTTCGCTGGGGCGTTGCCCCAGGCCCCACCCGGGGCTATCCGCCCCGGGACCCGGGGCCTGCGCAAGCGCTGGACCTTTTGTCGATGAACTGCGCGATGCGCAGTTCATCGAGCAGGCCACGTCAAGACCAGCTACGACCCTGCCAAGCAAGACAGCCGCGCTGGCAACGCCGTCCCTGGTCTTGCCACCGGCCTGTGGAAGAACCGCGCATCGCGCGGTTCTTCCAACCCGAGTCCAGGGCTTGCCCTGGTTCGGGTCCAGGGGCGAAGAGCCCCTGGTCGGGTCCGGGGTGAAACCCCGGCGATACGCCCTCGGAACACCCTCAGTTCCGGCCCGTCGCGTCCTGCCAGAGCCGCACGAGCTCGTGCACGACCTCGCCGTCCGCGCGCGGCGGCTCGTTCACGACGGTGTCGAACGTCACGCCATACCGCCGGAAGCGCAGGAAGGCGTTCTTCTCCGAGTCGTGATCACGAATGGATACCGAGGGGCTCGCCGGGCGAAACCCGTGTTCGATCGCCGCCTTCTGCGTCTCCGTGCTGAGGAGGTAATCGATCCACTTCCTCGCGGCGACCTTCCGCGCGTCGGTCAGGTTTCGCTCGAGGTCGAGGAACACGACCGGGTGCTGGTTCATGATCGTCGGCTCCGGGTAGAGGACGCGCAGGCCCGGCATGGCGCTGGCGAACCGGTCGAACCGGTCGAAGACATCAAACGTGAGGTGCTCGTAGGTCACGACGGCGTCATACCGGGACGTGCCCACGTTGAAGATCGTATCGGTGAGCAGATGCGCCGAGTCCGGCGCCGGATCCAGGCCCGCCTCGCATCGGCGCAGCCACGCGCCGAGCGCCTGCTTTTGCTCGGTGAATGCGCGCTCGAAATCGAGAGCGCCCTGCTCCGTGGAGCGCTGTCGCTCGCCCGGGGGCAGCACGTAATCGAATGCCATGAGGTAGAGCGCCTCGAGTCCCGACGCCGATCGCGTCGGAGAGGTATGCCCGAACTTCATGCGGCCCCAGGATCGCATTTGCGCGATCGTGGGAAAGGGAGCGCGATACACGAGCGCCTCTTCCTCGGGCTTCGGCTCGGCGTCCTTCTTTCGCGCGGGGGCCTTCGTGGGGAGGGGGACGAGCGGGTTGTACCAGTCGATCCATTTCCCCGGCACCATGTCCTCGATGGCCATTCCAGCGAGGGTAGGGTTTGTCGGGACGACGGGGCACAGGAGCTCGACCCAGGGTCCGGTCTTCGGGGGCCGGGCCTTCGAGACGGCCTCGACGACTTGCCGCCGGTCGTCCCAGATCAGCACGACGAGGGGGGAGCGAGCGATGGACGTTTGCTCGGAGGTCTGAAAGAGCGGTTTGCCCTGACCCTTCTCCTTTCTCCAGCGCACGTCGAGGTATCGCAGGATGAGCTCGTCGGCGGGCGCCCATAACGTGGGCGCCTGCTCTCCGGCGAGGATCGCGTTGGCCGAATCGATGTCGCCCATGGCCGTGATCTTCACCTGGATGTTCGGGCAGAGCTTCGCGAAGCGATTGGCGGCCTCCTCGATCCACGCCGTCTTGTCGTTGCTGTAGAGCATGCTGATCACCTCCGGGCGCCCGTCCCGCGTCACGGGACCACAGAGGTCGGTCTGCGTGCCGGTGGTGGTCTTCACGTCGACGATGAGAGGCGTCTCGACGTGCTGCATGCGGAGCTGATCACGGACGAACCCGGATCCGAGCGCCCCGAGGATCCCAACGACCACGAGGAGCCCGAGCGTGTCGCGCCACCCAAAGGGCCCCATCGCGCTCGGCGCGAGGCTGGGTTTGTCGCTTCGACTTGCCACTTCGGAAAGTCTACAGCACGATCTCCGTGGCGGGAAGATCCCAGATGTCGTCGTAGATCTTCTTCGCGGTCTCGACGCGGAGATCGCGAGGCCCCTTTTCGTAATGGATGACGCAGAGGTGGAGGTGGGTCACTCCATCTCGTCGCGCCATCTCTCGCAGCGTGTCGACCGCGGCGACCGGGCCCATGTCCTTCGCGGCGAGCCGATCCATGATCGCGTCGAACGTCATCGTGACGGCATTTCGCACGATCCGCGTCTGCCCCGCGAGGTGCGTCCGCGCGAGCTCGACGAGCAACGTCGGCTCCTCGGCGTCTCCCGGCGCCGCGGTCACGATCTGCGCGTGCCCGCCGTCGGCGAGGTGCGCGTCGAGGCCGCGGAAGAGCTTGGCGAGGAAATCGAGCCCGTAAGGCCCGGCGGCGGAGTGATAGAAATACGCCATGCCCGGCGGCGTAGGCTCGAACGGGGGGTTCGACAGGATGTAATCGAACGTCCGCCCCTCCACGGGGCGGAAGATCTGCTCATTTCCGTCGAGGATCACGAGGTTGTCCGCGACGCCGTTCATCATGGCATTGAAGCCGGCGAAGATCTTGGCGCGTGGATTGATCTCGAGACCGGTCACCCGCTTCGCCCCTGCGCGCAGGGCCCCGATCGAGAGGACGCCCGAGCCGAGGCCGATCTCGAGCACCTCGGCGCCCTGGATCTTGTCGCGCAAGAGCTCGTCCAGGAAGAACTGCTGCTCGGCGAAGAGCGGGAAGACCTGATCGATGGCGCGGTAATCGAGCCGATCCGTGACGACGTGAAGACCGTCGATGACGTTCAGCCGCTTGTCGGCGAGCGCGCTTCGGACAAGGAGATCGATCGCGTGCATGCTCGATGCTTCATCCGCTCGACGTCGCCGGCGCGGGGATGACCCCGCGTTCGCGCAAGGCCGTCGCCACCTCGGCGGCGGCCCGCTCTCCGGAGCGAACCGCGCCTTCCATGCTCCCATCGTGTTCGAGCGACGTATCCGAGCCGGCCCAGTGAATCCGGCCCACGGGGTCACGCAACGCCGCGCCGTATTTGCTGAGCACGCCCGGCCTGAGCGGCGAAGCACATCCGCTCGACCACGGTTCGCTCAACCAGTCCATGTCGACGACATTGATCGCCTCTCGTGCCTCGTCGCCGAAGAAGTCGAGCAGCGCCTCGACGACCGCTTCTCTTCGCGCTCGCAGGCTCGCCGGCAGCTCTTCCCCTGCGCCGAACGCCACGAGAATGCCCGGCGCGCCCGACGAGGGCGTGTTGTCGAAGATGAAATCGACGACGCTGCCATCCCCGACCCCGATCCCGTTGAGCCCGTTCGCGCGCCAGAAAGGCTTCTCGTACACGATATGCACCTTGTAGTCCGGGGAGCCGCTCCATTGGCGAATGAGCTCCTTCTTCGGCTTGGGCAAGGACGGCTCGAAGTCGATTCGACGAGCATCCGCGGGCATCATCGCGACCACGACACGATGGCACTCGATGGAGAGGCGCTCCGTCTCGACGCGCAGCGGCCCCGAGGGCTCGTCGACGATTCGGGTCACCGGCGAACCGAGGAGCACACGATCCCCGAGGAGCTCGGCCATCTTCAGGGAGAGCTGCTGCGATCCTCCGACGAACACCTTGGGAATCTCGCGAGAAATGGCCATCAGGTTTTCGAGTCCGCCCTGGGCCTTGACCGCCGCGACGAACCGCAGGAGCGAGATCTCCTCGGGGCCGCATCCGAACGTCCAGTCGATGGCCATCTCGACGTCGCGTCTTCCCCACACGGTCGTCGAATTTTCCGAGAGCCAGTTGAACATCGAGATGGAATCGTACTCCGCCGCGCGTGGCGCATTCCACGGAGCCCCGTCCGGCAGCTCGGCCCCCATTGCTTCGAGCTTGTCCCGTAGGCCTCTCAATTCTCGCATCTCGGCGCGCGAGAAGAGCCGCCCAGCGCCTGCAATGCGGACCCCGTCGAAGAGGAAAATGGGGCTTCCTCTGCCCTCGGACACGTCCACCGCGCTCACGCCGAGCTCCTCTGCGAGCGCGAGGATTCGTGTGTGATTGGGTCTGACCCAGCTCCCGCCCCCGTCGACGAAGACGCCCGGCGCAGCTTCCTGGCTGATGGTCAAGCCTCCGACCCGGTTGCGTGCCTCGAGCACCACGACCGAGCCGGCGCCCGCCTTGAGGAGCTCTCGCGCCGTGACGAGCCCGGACAAACCAGCGCCGATGACCACGACGTCCGCGGTCCGCTTCTCGAGGGGTGCGGATCGGGAGCACCCGCGTTGTCCGCAACCCACGAGCATGCTGCCCGCGGCGAGAGCCGTGCCACGAAGGAGCTCCCTTCGCGTCAACGGCAGAGGCTTCGAAAAATTACGCACGGTATGCCTCATCTCCTCACCCATGCCACGGATCGGCGACGCGTGTCACACGAACGGGTTCGTGCCCACGCCGGTGACACCGAGGACCTTCACGAGCTTTCGCAAGTTCTGGAGCAGGTAGAACGAGAGCACGATGACGACGAGCCACATGCCGGGGGAGAGGTGTGGCATCGAGCTGAAGACGTCCCGCACCGGGAGCTGCGCGAGCGCCTTCGTTCCCACATCGTGCTGCTTCGACAGGTAACGCGCGACGACGAGCACCGTCGCGATGAGGCCGATGTTCAGGGCGGTGGTGAGCAGGGCCTTTCCCACCTCGGCGGCCTTCGAGATCTGCGCCTGGAAGTTCATGGCGCGCTTGCGAATGAGCTCGCCCTGGAAGATGAGGTTTTCGCCGACGCCGGCGGGCAATCGCATCAAGTCGCCGATGGTGTTGGCGAGGGCCTCGCGGCTGTGCTTCGACCGGACGAACTTCGCCCTTCGCTGGTTGAGCCGCTGGAAATGGCGGCGCGTCAGCTTGAAGAAGTTGACCTCGGGGATCAAGAACTTGAGCGACGCGTCGAGCGCCGCGCTGCTCCGCATCAATCGCAGGAGCCCCCAGTTCGGCGGGACCTTGTACGTGCCGAATATCGCGGCGAGCCGAACGTTCGCGCCCGTCAGCGCCCGCTGCTCGTAGGGAATGCCTTTGACGTCGGTGAGCGCCTCCCAGCCCTCGAGCTCGCGCACGACCTCCGAGCGCATCTTCTCGATATCGACGTTGGGCACTCCTGGGACCATGGTCAGGTTCACGTCGAAGAACTTCGAGAAGTCACGCAGGGCCACGTACCGGATCGCGATCCTGTATTTCTCGAGAAACCCCTTGTCGAGGACGCTGACCGAGCCGAAGTCGATGAACGCGATCCGGCTGTTCTTGAGCAACATGATGTTGCCGGGATGAAGATCGCCGTGGGCCAGGTTGTCCTCGAGGGCCTGCATCAGGAAGCTGAGGAACAGGCGCTCGCCGAGCTTCTTGGTCCTGACGTTGTTCTCCTTGCGCCATTGCTTGGCCCTCTTGGGTTCGTCGATGAGCGAGTGGATGTAATCCGACATGAGCACGCCATCGATGAACTCCATGACGAGCACTCGCTTGGAGCAATAACGCGAGTAGACCCGGGGAACATAGATCTTGTCCTGCTTCAAGGTGCGTCGCATGCGGCGCATCGCGGCGGCCTCGATGCGATAGTCGACCTCGTCGGCGAGGGTCCCCTGGAGCTTCTGGAACATCTCGTCCCATCTCCCCCAGGGCATAAAGCGGATAAGCTTGAGGAAGTTTAGATACCCGGCGAAGATGTCGAGGTCGTTGCGGAAAGAGTCGATGATGCCGGGGCGCTGGACCTTGATGGCCACCTTCTTTCCGGTCTCCCGGAGGCGCGCCACGTGGACCTGGCCGATCGATGCCGCGGCGAGCGGGACGACGTCGAACTCGCGGAAGACGTCCTTGATCGAGCAGTTGAGCTCCTGTTCGATGATCTGAACGGCGACGTCCCCAGGGAACCCGACCGCTCGATCGTGAAGCGCGGCGAGTTCGTCACAGAATATCTTGGGGAAGATATCACGGCGCATGGCCATGATCTGCGCGGCCTTGATCCACAAGCCGCCAAGCCGCTCCGCCGATTCCCGGACGAGCTGCGCGAGTCGCAGGGGCGTGTACTTGCCGCCCGGACCCGCGGGCTTCCGGATGCGCGCCATCACGAGGTGCCATACGACACGGAGGCACAGCCAGAAGATGAAGAGGAGCCGGTAGCGCACCGGGCTGGTGGCCTTTCGGGCCCCCACGCGGCTGCGGTGGACGTTGCCCAGCTCGAGTGGTGTCGGAATGAGCTTCTTTTTCAGCATGGGCCTTCGTGATATCGCGCGACGCAAGAGACTCTGTAGAGACCGCCCGCCCGCAAATAGAGCCACGTTATGGGGCGACGGAAACAAGAGGGAGCCGATCAACGCTTCGATCGGCTCCCGGGCAATGAGCCCTCAGCTATCAGCCAAGGCCCCACATCTTGCCGTACTTCGTATTCTTCTTCTCACGGATGACGATGACGACCGGCTGCGCGCCGGCCGGGATCGCCTTGGCGTCCCTCGCCTCCTGCAGGACCTCCTGGATGCGGTCCATCAGCCGGTTCGGCTTGCCGCGGCGCAGCTTCTTGACGAGCTTGCGCTTCTTCTTGCCCATGTCGATGACGATCGGCTCTGCGGCCGATGCGGTGGATCCGGCCGATGCGGCCGGCTTCGTATTCGTCACGGTTTCGGTTGCCATGATGTTCTCCGTTATCCGGTCGATGCGTTGGTCAGAAGAGCGAGCTCAGCTTGAAGCTCTTGCGGCCCTTTTTGCTTGACCGGAAGACGTTCTTCGAAAGGTCCTTCAGCCAGCCGTTCTTCTTCTTGCGGTTCGAGCGATCGTGGCGGGCCAAGTAGTCGTCGAGACCGGACCGATTCGCTTTCGCGGCCCGTCGCGTCACCTTCTCGAGGAACTTGGAGCTCTTCGAGAGCTTCTTCCGCTTCCGCCTGCGGCCCGCCACGAGCTGCAGGGAATTCGAGGCGGCGCCGGGGGTGCCGGCCTGTTGCGGGATGACGATCCGCTTGATGCCTTTGATTCGCCTGATTTCCATGATTTACCTCCGACAGTGACGAGGGACGGCTCAGGTCGAAGCCCCCTCGCGAGCGCGCATCGTAGTGAAGCGCATCTAGAAATGTCCACAGGAAAAGCGGTATCACACACGAGCCCGGGACCTGGCTCTCCCGAGGTCCCTCAACATGCAGGGTCGTCCAGACGAGTGGATCGATCGAACCACCCCGATGTGCGTGCGTCCGATGTGTACCAACATGTTGAATTTTAAGCGAAAATTCGGCTTTAAGGCACCTGCCTCGTCCCGGTCTTCGCCCGATTTCTGTCCATGGCTCACCTGAGCCCATTGGATCATACGATCCATGGCGCCTGGGTTGATTGCGGAGCCCAGACCTCACCCCCGACGTCGATTGCGGGATCCAGTCCTCACCCTCCCCATGGCAGATTCGATGGATCCTG
Organism: Polyangium jinanense; assembly: GCF_028435265.1. Taxonomy (GTDB): domain Bacteria; phylum Myxococcota_A; class Polyangia; order Polyangiales; family Polyangiaceae; genus Polyangium; species Polyangium jinanense. The sequence goes on from NZ_JAGTJK010000007.1 coordinate 95,456, forward strand.
CGCGGGTTCTGGCTCGTTGCGCACCACGCGCCGTCCCGGCGAGATTTTTGCTTGCCACTCGCGCGCCATTGTTCTAAATGTGCCGCTGACCATCGAACCTGTATTCGGAGTCAGGGTGGTCGTGGTAGCAGCGTTTTGGCGGGAGCCCCGAGGGGCAGGGTTAGCATAAATACTTTCGCTTTCGGCGAAGCAGTCTCATCCGTGCGGAGTGATTCTCGCCGCCCGTCGCCGCGGTTGCGCGGTATGGCGAAGCTCCATCCACGTGCTCAATGGGCGTCAGCGGGCGAGCTCGAGCTCCAGGAAACATAGGTAAGGAGACACGATGGACATGGAGGACCTCCGCAGCTGGTTGATGCAACGGGTGGCTGCCAAACGGGGGGCATCGCCCGACTCGATCGACGTGCACGAGCCGTTCAGCCGCCATGGCCTGGACTCGATGGATATGACCCGGATCGTGGCGGACCTCGGGCGCAAGCTCGGGCGTCCTCTCGCTCCAACGCTCGCCTGGGAGTATCCGACGCTCGCGGCCCTTCTCGGTTACCTGGCCGGCGATCGGGGAAAAGAGCCCGTCGCGCCGCGGCTCGCCGCGCGTAGCGGGGTGGCGGCGAAGGAGCCGATGGCGATCGTCGGGATGGCCTGCCGGTTCCCCCGAGCTTCGGATCCCGCCTCGTTCTTCCGGATGCTTTGCTCGGGCGTGGACGCGATCTCCGAAGTGCCCAGGGATCGATGGGACATCGACGCGCTGTACGACAGAGACGTCAGCGCGCCCGGGAAAATGTCGACGAAATGGGCCGGATTTCTGGACCAGGTCGACCAGTTCGATCCCCAGTTCTTCGGTATCTCCCCGCGAGAAGCGATGGAGATGGACCCGCAGCAGAGGCTCGTGCTGGAGCTCGCGTGGGAGGCGCTCGAGAGCGCCGGCATCCCACCGCGCTCGCTCGAAGATAGCCGGACGGGCGTCTTCATGGGCGCGATGTGGCACGACTACGCCGACATCCCGGACGACCGGCGCATCGCCATGACCCAGCATTCGGCGACGGGACAGGACCTCAGCATCATTCCGGCCCGCGTGTCGTATACGCTCGGTCTCCGTGGGCCCAGCATTGCCTTCAATACAGCCTGCTCCTCGTCGCTCGTCGCCGTTCACCATGCACGCCGCAGCCTGGAGCTCGGCGAATGCGATCTCGCGCTCGCGGGCGGCGTGAACCTCTTGCTCTCACCGGAGAGCACGGTGGCGATGTCGAAGTTCGGCGCCATGGCGCCCGACGGGCGATCGAAGGCCTTCGACGCACGGGCGAACGGTTACGTTCGGGGCGAAGGCGGCGGCGTCGTCGTGCTGAAGCCCCTCTCACGCGCCCTCGCCGATGGCGACACCATCCATTGCATCCTGCTCGGCAGCGCGATGAACAATGACGGCGCGAGCAATGGATTGACGGCGCCGAGCCCGAAAGCGCAGGAGCTCGTCCTCCACGACGCGTATGCGGACGCGGGGATCGACGCGCGCGATGTTCACTTCGTCGAGACGCACGGGACGGGCACCATGCTCGGCGATCCCATCGAGGCGGGTGCGATCGGAGCCGTGCTCGGGGCGGGGCGCTCCCCGGACAGGCCGCTCCGGCTCGGTGCGGTGAAGACGAACATCGGTCACCTCGAGGCAGCCGCAGGAATCGCCGGGCTCGTCAAGACGGCGCTCTCGTTGCGAAATGGCGTGGTCCCGCCGAACCTCCATTTTCAATCGCCAAACCCGCACATCGATTTCGAATCTCTTCGCCTCGCGGTGCCGACCACCGTCGAGCCGTGGCCCGAGCACGGGGGTCGCCGGCTGGCCGGCGTGAGTGGCTTCGGGTTCGGCGGAACGAATTGCCATGTCGTCCTCGAAGGCGGCATGACGATTGCGCAGAGGCTCGGCCGCGTTCGTCCCAGGGTCGCGCCGGTGTTCGTCTTTGGCGGACAGGGCTCACAATGGCTGCGAATGGGGATGGACCTCCTCGTCGAGCCTGCGTTTCGAGCCGCAATCGAGCGCTGCGACGTGGCGATGCGTCCTCATCTGGAGGGCTCCCTCCTCGATGTGCTACTCTCGCAAGACGCAGGGTGGCTCGAGGAGACCCCGAAGGTGCAACCGGCCATTTTCGCGGTGCAGGTCGCCCTTGCGTCGCTCGTGCGGTCGCTCGGCGTCGAGCCCTGCGCGGTGGTGGGACAGAGCATGGGCGAGGTCGCCGCCGCGCACGTGGCCGGTTGCCTCGACCTCGACGACGCCGCGCGCGTCATCTGTGTACGGAGCAAGCTCGTCACGCAGGCGTCGGGCAAGGGGGCGATGGCCGTCGTCGAGCTCCCGATGGCTGCCGCGCAGCGGGCGCTCGAGGGCCGCGGCGACAGCGTGTCCATTGCCGTGAGCAGCAGCCCGAGCGCGACCGTGCTTTCGGGGGACGAAGCGGCGCTCGAGGCATTGATCACGGAGCTCGAGCGGGACGGCGTCACTTGCCGGCGAATCAAGGTCGACTACGCATCCCACAGCCGCGAGATGGATTCGCTCCTGCCTTCTCTCGCCGAGGCGCTCGAGGGGTTGTCGCCGCGCTCCGGCGCGATTCCGTTCTACTCCACGGTGACGGGGAACCGCATCGACGGCGCGGCGCTCGACGCGGCTTACTGGTGCAGGAACCTCCGCGAACCCGTGCTCTTCGCGGAGACGACGTCGCTCCTCCTCCGGCAGGGACACGAGACCTTCCTCGACCTCGACCCGCATCCCTTGCTCGTGCGTCCGATCGAGCAATGTTCCGCGGAATTGGGTCTGTCCGGGCTTACCCTGCCGACCATGCGTCGAGACGAGCGGAGCCATGCCGTGCTCTCCGAATCGCTTGCCGCGCTGGGTCCGCGCGAGCCCGAGGAGCTGCGTGACCGCGGAAGGTCCCAGGTCTTGCCGCTGTCGGCGCACACCGCGTCGGCGCTCCGCGATCATGCGAGAAGGATGGGAGAGCATATCCGCAAGACGCCGGACGTCGAGCTCTCGGACATCGCATTCACGTCGAGCGTCCGGCGGAGCCACCTCGCACATCGCCTCGCCATCGTGGGCAATTCGAGGGACGAGATCGCGGAGACGCTCGAGGCCTTCGGGCGCGGGGAGGAACCGACGGCCATCGCGCACGGTACCTCGCCGCTGTCGGCGCCGAAGGTGGCTTTCGTGTTCCCCGGTCAAGGCTCGCAGTGGGTGGGCATGGGCAGGCAGCTCCTCGCGGAGGAGCCGGTGTTTCGCGAGACGATCGAGGCCTGTGACGCCGCGCTCCGGCCCGAGTGCGACCTTTCGGTCGTGGACGAGCTCCGCGCCGAAGAGGCGAGATCGCGGCTCGCCGAGGGCAGCGTGGTGCAACCGGTGCTGTTCGCCGTCGAAGTGGCGCTCGCGGCGCTCTGGAGGTCCTGGGGCGTCGTGCCGGACGCCGTGGTGGGCCATAGCATGGGCGAAGTCGCGGCCGCTTACGTGGCCGGCGCGCTCTCGCTCGAGGATGCTGCGGCGGTCATCGGTCGCCGAAGTCGGCTGATGAGCACCATGAGCGGGAACGGCGCGGTGGCGCTGGTGGAGCTCGCGTTGCCGGACGCGGAGCGGGCGCTCGTCGGATACGAAACGCGCCTCGGCGTGGCCGGGAGCAATGGCCCGCGCTCGACGGTGATCGCCGGTGAGACCGAAGCGCTCGCGGAGGTTCTCGCGAGGCTCGAGGAGAAAGAGGTATTTTTCCGACGCGTGAAAATGGACGTCGCGTCCCATAGCCCGCAGATGGAGCCGCTGCGAGGCGAGCTCGTCGCGGCCCTCGCCGGCCTTTCTCCGAGAAAGGCGAGCATCCCGATGCGCTCGACCGTGACCTGTGCACCGGTTTCGGGCGACGAGCTGGGTGCCGACTACTGGGCCGAGAACATGCGCAAGCCCGTACTCTTCTCCCAGGCCACACGAGAGCTCATTCGGGAGGGGTACACGATCTTCCTGGAAATGAGCCCTCACCCGATTCTGGTTCCCTCGGTGGAGGAGAACCTCCGCGAGAGCGGAACGAAAGGTGTGGCGCTGGCTTCGCTGTACCGGCAAGCCGACGAGCGGCAGAGCCTGCTTCAATCCCTGGGGAGGCTCTTCGTGCATGGCCGCGCCATCGATTGGAGGCGAACCCATCCGGAGGGCGGGCGCGTGGTGGAGCTGCCGACCTATCCGTGGCAACGCGAGCGATTCTGGATCGAGCCCAATCGGGCGCCCGTCACGCACACGCGGAGGCGCACGGAGAGCGGGAAGGGACGCTTCGAGCACCCGCTCCTCGGGTCGCGGCTTCTCGTGTCATCGGCGCAAAACGACGAGCATTGGTGGGAACAGACTCTCGGCGTGGGGGTCACGCCGTATCTCCGTGATCATCGGGTGCAAGCGTCCGTCGTTTTCCCCGGGGCAGGGTACCTGGAGATGGCGCTCGCCGCGGGTCGAGAGAAACTCGGCGCAGCCAAGCTGGTTCTAGAAGACGTGACGTTCGAGCAGATGCTCGTGCTCGGGGACGACGACAGCGAACGAATCGCGCAGGTGGTGTTGACCGACACGGGCGCGGGGCGATGCTCGTTCCGGATCGCGAGCCGCGAGCCGGAGGATTCCCATTTCACGCGCCACGCGCGAGGCGTGATGCGCATCGACGGCGGGAGCCCGGACTCCGCGCGACAGGTGGAGAAGCCGGAGAGCCTCGGGCAGCGGTTCTCGAGCCGTCTTTCTGCCGCCGAGCATTATGCGCAGATGTCCGCGCGACGGCTCGATTATGGTCCGGCTTTCCAGGCGCTCGCCGAGCTGCGGACGGCGGAGGACCAGGCGCTCGGTCGTGTCGAGCTGCCCGACATCGTGGATGATCACGGGTACATTCTGCATCCGTCCTTGCTCGATGCTTGCTTGCAGAGCGCGATGAGCTTCCTCGCGACGACCGCGGATGCCGTGACGTACGTGCCCGTGGGCATTGCGCGGCTCACCGTTCACGCGCGGCCGTCACGAAAGGCATGGGTCGTGGTGACGAAGGTCGCGGGGCATTGCGATCTTTGGATCGTCGACGAGAATGGCCGCGCCCTGGTCGAGATCGAGGGGCTCCGAGCGCAACCCCTCGAAGCGGCCTCGTCGTCGACGAAGGATCCGCTCGAGGGATGCGTACACGAGATCGCCTGGAGGCACGTCGAGCCTCAGCCTCCCGCGCGTTTGCCGGAGGGGGGCGCGTGGCTCCTGCTCATGGATCGAAGCGGCGTGGGCGCCTCGCTCGAAACGGAGCTCAGCGCTGCCGGACGATCCTGCGTGCGTGTCTTCCCGGGCTCTTCGTATGCTCGCATCGAGCCGGATCTCTACACAATCGATCCGGCGAACGCGGACGACTACCGAAGATTGCTTCGAGATGCGTTCGGCGCCGAAAGAGTTTGTCTCGGCGCCGTTCACCTCGCGAGCCTCGACGCCGCGTCGCCGGACGCGACAACGCTGGAGACGCTCTCGGCGGGCCTTGCGCGCGGGAGCGTGAGCGCGTTGTATTTGGCGCAGGCGCTCCTCCGGAATGATTTTCGGTCGCCGCCGCGGCTCTTCCTGGTCACGCGCGGGGCGCAGGCCGTGCGCGCGGGCGAGCCGGTCTCGGTGGGGCAGGCGCCGCTCATCGGGCTCGCGAGGACCCTCGTCCTCGAGCACCCCGAGCTGCCCTGCACGTCGATTGATCTCGCCGCGACAGCGAGCGAACGAGATGGCGAGCTCTTGCGGCGTGAGCTCCTGGCCAAGGGCGGCGGGGATCAAGTCGCGTGGCGGGACGAAGAGCGGTACGTCGCGGAGCTCGTTCGGGGAACGTTCGAGCCTGGCGAGCACGCCTCTCTCGGTGCACGCAAGGTTCCCGCGCAAGACAAACCTTTCCAGCTACGAATTCAATCGCCAGGTGTGCTCGAGCGGCTCTCGCTGCACGAGGCTCGTGCGCTCGTTCCTGGTCCCGGGGAGGTGCTCGTCGAGGTGGAGGCGGCCGGCCTGAATTTCCGGGACGTCCTGCTCGCCATGGGCGTGCTGCCGGACGATGCGGCGGGGGCCGATGGGCAGGGACCGCGGCTCGGCCTCGAATGCGCGGGGCGGGTGGTCGCCGTGGGCGAAGGCGTCACGCAGTGGTCCGTCGGCCAGGAGGTTCTCGGGTTCGGCGTGCGTACATTCAGCTCCCACGTGCTCGCGCGGAGCGAGCATATCGTAGCGAAATCGACGCGGTTTTCGTGGGCGGAGGCGGCGACGCTGCCCGCTGTCTTCGCGACCGCCTATTATGCGCTCGTTCGCATCGGCCGCCTGCGGCGAGGCGAGCGGGTGTTGATCCACGCAGGCGCGGGCGGGGTGGGGCTCGCGGCGATCCAGCTCGCGAAGCATGTCGGCGCGGAGATCTTCGCGACCGCGGGGAGCGAGGAGAAACGTGCTTACCTTCGCTCGATCGGCGTGGATCACGTGTTCGATTCACGCTCGCTCGCTTTCGTCGACGAGATCAAGCAGATCACGCGCGGAGAGGGTGTGGACGTCGTCCTGAACTCCCTCTCGGGGGAGTTCATCCCGGCGAGCCTGTCCTTGCTCCGTGATTACGGGCGATTCGTCGAGATCGGGAAGCGGGACTATTACGAAGACAAACCGCTCGGCCTCCGACCGTTCCTGCGGAGTTTGTCGTTCTCCCTCGTGGACTTGCTCGCGCTCTTGGCGCAGCAGCCGGAGGAGATCGGCGCGCTCCTTCAAGAACTCATGGAGATGTTCGAGGCGCTCGCGCTCGCGCCGCTGCCCGTGCGAACGTTCCCGGCCTCGCGTGCCGCCGAGGCATTCCAGTACATGGCGCAAGCGAAGCACATCGGCAAACTCGCGATTGCGATGAAGGATCCGGAAGCCCGGATCGTTCCGGCGTCCGCGGAGCCCGTTTCGATCCGCGGGGACCGGACGTACTTGATCACCGGTGGGCTCGGGGGGCTCGGGCTCTCTCTGGCGCGCGGGCTCGTCGATCGAGGCGCAAGGCACGTTGCCCTGGTCGGGCGTAGAAACCCAGGTCGAGAGGCGCAGGAGGCGATCGCCGCTATGGAGACGAGCGGCGCGAAGATCCTCGTCGTGTCGGCGGACGTATCACGCCGCGAGGAAGCGGAGCGGGTCTTCGGCCTGCTGGACGCGCAGATGCCGAAGCTCGCAGGGATCGTCCACGCCGCCGCGGTTCTCGACGACCGCACGTTGCTCGAGCAAACCGAGCAGAGCTTCCGGAGCGTCTTCGCGCCGAAGGCGCTTGGGGCTTGGAATCTGCACGCGCTCTCCGAGGGCCAGGACCTCGACTTCTTCATCCTGTACTCGTCGATCGCGGCGCTCCTCGGTTCGCCCGGACAATCCAACTATACGGCGTCCAATGCGATGCTCGATGCGCTCGCGCATGAGCGGCAGCGCCGGGGCCTCTGTGGGATGAGCATTCAGTGGGGCCCGTTCTCCGAGGTTGGCCTCGCGACGGCGGATGACAGCCGCGGCAAGCGGCTCGAATCTCGCGGCATGGCCAGCCTGACGCCCCGGGAGGGGCTGCTCGCGCTCGAGCGCCTGCTCGCTCACCCGCGCGCGAACGTGAGCGTCGTCCGATTCGACGCGCAGCGATGGGTCGAGTTTTACCCGGATGCAGCCCGATCCTCGTACCTCGGCGCGTTGCTCGCGGCGGGGTCTCGCGACGAGAGGGCGAGCTCCGACAGGTCCCGGGATCTGCGCGCGGCGATCGCGGGAGCGAACCACGATGAGGGGCTCGCGTTGCTCGAGGGGTTCTTGGCGCGGGAGATGGGCCACGTGCTCCGCATCGATTCGTCCAAAATCGAGCGGAACGCGTCCTTCCATCACCTCGGGCTCGACTCGTTGATGAAGCTGGAGCTCCGGAATCGCATTCGAACGGGCCTCGATTTCGAGCCCTCGATCGTGGCGCTCAGCCGATACGACGACATCGGCTCGCTCGCGACATACCTGCACCAGCAGGTCTCTCTCGCGCGCCTGCTCGAGGGCGCGCAGGCGAAGGCTTCGAATGCCGACGCGGAAGAAGAGCTCGAGACCATCACGTTCTGAGGCGACATGAGCATCCATCAACTCGTCCACGAGCTCGCGCAACTTGGCATCAAGATCTCCGTCAGCGGGGAACAACTGCAGGTCCAGGCCCCGAAAGGGGCCTTGACCCCCGCGCTGCGCGAGCGAATTGCTCAGAACAAATCGGATCTCCTGGCGCTGCTTCGAGAGGGACCCCTCGAGGCGCGAGGCGAGGAGCAGGCGGGCATCGAGCCCGCACTGGAGGACCGCTTCCTCCCGTTTCCGCTCACCGACATCCAGAAGGCATACTGGCTCGGTCGAACGGGCGCCTTCACCGTACCCACCGGCATTCACCTGTACCGCGAGTACGACTGCACTGATCTCGACGTCGAGCGCCTTCGTCACGCGTTCAGCAAGGTCGTCGAGCGGCATGACATGCTGCGGGCTCACACCCTGCCCGACATGCTCCAGATCGTCGAGCCCGATCTCCATGGTGATATCGAGGTCGAAGACCTGCGCAGGTTCAGCCCTGTCGAGCGCGAGGCGAGGCTCTCGGAGATACGGGCGGCGATGTCCCACCGGATCTACGATACCGATCACGCCCCCCTTCATCACCTCGTCGCCGTGCGCCTCGACGAGCGCGTGACGCGCCTCATCGTCAGCATCGACGCCATCAACGTCGATGGTGGCAGCTTCGCCATCGTCTTCAAGGAGATGGTGTTTTTCTACGAGCACCCCGACGCGTCGCTCCCCCCGATCGAGCTCACCTATCGCGATTACGTGCTCGCGCTGGAGTCGCGCAAGCTCCTCCCCGCGTACCAGCGATCTCTCGAGTTCTGGCAGAAGCGCGCCGCGGACATCGCGCCCGCGCCGGCATTGCCTGTCGCCCGAGATCCGTCGACCCTCGACAAGGTCCGATTCGAGCACATGTCGGCGCACTTCGACACCGATTCATGGTCGCGGCTCCAGCGACGCGCGAGCGCGGCGAAGGTGTCGGTTTCCGTGGTCTGCTTGACGGCATACGCCGAGGTGCTCGGCCGCTTCGGATCGAACGGGCGGCTCACGGTCAACGTGACGCTCTTCAATCGCTTGCCCGTGCACCCGGCGATCGACACCATCATCGGTGATTTCACGTCGATGCTCCTCATCACCGTCGATACGTCGACGCGACAGACCTTCGCGGAGCGCGCGCTCTCGGTGCAGCAAAACCTCTGGGAGGCCATGGAGCATCGCGAGGTGAGCGGCATCGACGTGCAGCGGGAGGTCGCGCGCGCCCGCGGCGAGCATCGAGGCGCTCTCTTCCCCGTGGTGTTCACGAGCCTGCAGAACCAGAAAATCGAAGGACTCCACGCCCTCGACAAGATTGGCAAGATGGTCTACGGGATCACGCAGACCCCGCAGCTCGTCCTGGATCAGCAGCTATGGCAGCTCGACGGGGATGCGAGGGTCATCTGGGACGTCGTCTCGGGCGTTTTTCCGGACGGCTTCGTCCAGGAGATGTTCGATGCATACACGGGCCTCCTGCGCCGCCTCGCCGATGAGGATGCGGCCTGGGACGCCTACGATTTCGATCTCTTGCCGGCAGCGCAGAAGGCGCGCCGCGAGGCGGTGAATGCAACGAGCGCCGGCCCGCCTCCGGAGGATCTGCTCCACGAGCTTTTCGAGCGGCAGGTGGATCAGGCGCCGGACAAACCCGCCCTCGTGACATCGAGCCGGGTGCTGACGTACGCGGAGCTCGACCGCCGCGCCAATCGACTCGCGCGGGAGCTGCGCGCTCGGGGCGTCACGCCCGACCAGCTCGTCCCGATCGTCATGGAGAAAGGTTGGGAGCAGGTCGTCGCGGTCTTCGGCGTGCTCAAGGCGGGGGGGGCGTATGTCCCCCTCGACGTGGCGGGTTCGGAGGAGCGTCTCGCGCGCATGATCGAGGATAGTCAGGCGCGGATCGTCCTGACGCAGCCGAAGTACGCAAACCGCACGTGGGGAAATGGGCTCGAAGTGCTCGTCGTGGACGATCGGGCGCTCGAAGACGAGGACGCGCGGCGGCTCCCCTCCGCGCAGAGCCCGCGCAGCCTGGCGTATGTCCTTTATACGTCGGGGTCCACGGGGCAGCCCAAGGGGGCCATGATCGAGCACCGCTCCGTGACCAACCGAATGAGCGAGGTCAAGGAGCGCTTCGGCCTCGTCCCGGAGGATCGTGCGATCGCATTGACGGCGCTGCATCACGACCTTTCGGTGTTCGACATCTTCTGTGTGCTCGGCATGGTGGGCGGGACGATCGTCCTGCCCGACGCGGACAAGACGCGAGACCCCGGGCATTGGGCCGATCTCGTGCAGGAGCACGGGGTCACGCTGTGGAACTCGGTTCCCGCGTTCATGCAAATGCTCGTCGAGTATGCCGAGGGGAACACGAGCTTGCCCCTCTCCATGCTCGCCTCGCTGCGCTGGGTGATCTTCTCGGGCGATTTCATCCCCGTCGATCTGCCCGACCGGCTTCGCTCGCTGGTCCCCGGCATCACGATCATCGGCTCCGGCGGTCCGACGGAGACCACGGTCTGGGACATCTGTTACCCGATGGGCGATATCGACCCGGCGTGGAAGAGCATTCCATACGGGCGTCCCATGCGCGCCGCCACGTATCATATCCTGGACGAGGGGCTCCGCGAGCGTCCGGACTGGGTGCCGGGCGAAATGTACATCGGCGGCGTGGGGCTCGCGCGCGGCTACTGGCGAGACGAGGCTAAGACGCGCGAGCGCTTCATCGTTCACCCCGTGACGGGAGAGCGCCTCTACAGGTCGGGCGATCTCGGCCGTTGGCTCCCCGATGGCAATATCGAGATCCTCGGGCGTGCGGACTTCCAGGTCAAGATTCGCGGCTATCGCGTCGAGCTCGGCGAGGTCGAGGCCGCCATCGAAGCGCATCCGGACGTGGCGGACGCGGTCGTGCTGGCGCTCGGAGAGAAGGCCGTGGACAAACGTCTCTGCGCGTATGTCGTGCAGCGGGCAGGGGAGCGATCGGAAGGAGCGCTTTCCGAGGTCATGCGAGCCTTCCTTTCGCACCGGTTGCCCGAGTACATGATCCCCGGCGCGTTCGTCGAGCTCGACGCGATGCCGTTGACGTCCAATGGGAAGGTCGATCGCAAGGCGCTCCTCGCGCTGCAACCGGAGGCGCCGAAGCCGCGTACCGGCGAAGGCGCGGCACCGCAAAACGCGCTCGAAGAGAGCCTCGTGAGCATCGCGCAGGAGGTCTTCGGCATTCCCGAGATCCGCGTGGATCAGAACTTTTTCGAGGCGGGGGCGACCTCCCTTCAGATCATCATCCTGGCCAAACGCGTCCGGAAGGTCCTTGGCCGCGAGATCCCGGTCACCCTTCTGTTTCAATCGCCGAACGTCGGGGCGCTCGCCGCGACCCTGGCCGTGCCCGAGGCCCAGGCCGTATCTCAGAACAAGGCCCTCGAGCGCGCCGAGGCGCGCCGCAGGGCCCGCGCGCGCCGCTGAGCAGAGAGTCGAGCAATGAAAGAGAACGAGATGGACGTCCCGGAGGGGGCGATCGCGATCATTGGCATGGCGGGCCGCTTTCCCGGCGCGCCGGACCTCGACCGGTTCTGGCAGAACCTGCGCGACGGCGTACGGGGCATATCGTTCGTGGCGGAGGACATGCGTCCGTCCTTCGCGAGCTCCCCGAACTACGTGCCGGCCGGGGGGTACCTCGAGGACGTGGACCTCTTCGACGCGTCCTTCTTCGAGATCAGCCGCCGCGAGGCGGAGCTCTTGGATCCCCAGCGCCGTATCTTCCTCGAATGCGCCTGGGAGGCGCTCGAGAATGCCGGCATCGATCCGTTCGTCCACGAGGGGGCCATCGGCGTCTATGCAGGCGCGAGCCCCAGCTCGTATCTCTCGCTCCAGATCGATCCGAATCATTTCGCGAGGGATTTCGAGCTCCTCATCTCGAACGACAAGGATTACGTTCCATCCTACGTCGGCTACAAGCTGAACCTGCGTGGTCCCTGCGTCGCCATCCAGACGGCGTGCTCGACGTCGCTCGTGGCGGTGCACGTGGCCTGCGCCAGCCTGCTCGCGCGTGAATGCGACGTCGCGCTGGCCGGTGGCGTGACCGTGCGGCTCCCTCAAGGCCTGGGTTATAACTACGAAGAGGGCTTCATCCTGTCGCCCGACGGCCATTGCAGGACCTTCGACGCGAATGGCAAGGGGACGCTCACCGGCAACGGGGCAGGCGTCGTCGTGCTGAAGCGTCTCGAGGACGCGATCGCGGACGGGGATCACATCCGCGCCGTCATCCGCGGCAGCGCGATCAACAATGACGGCTCCTCGAAGGTCGGTTTCACGGCGCCCAGCGTGGTCGGTCAGGTGCAAGTGATCGCCGAGGCGCTCGCCGTCGCGGACGTGGATCCGAGCACGATCCAGTACATCGAGGCCCACGGTACCGCGACGTCCCTCGGCGACGCGATCGAAGTGGCGGCGCTGAAGCAGGCATTCAGCGATGCGGCCAAGCATACGATCGCGCTCGGCGCGCTCAAGGCGAGCGTGGGCCATACCGAATCGGCGGCGGGCGTCGGTGGGCTGATCAAGACCGTCCTCGCGATGGAGCACGGTCGGATCCCGGCACACCCGGATTTCGAGGTGCCAAACCCCGAGCTCGGGCTCGAGGATAGCCCATTTTATGTCCGTCGAGAAGCGCACGAATGGATCGCGGACGATGGGCCGCGTCGCGCGGGGGTGAGCTCGTTCGGCATTGGCGGCACGAATGCCCATGTCGTCCTGGAAGAGGCACCTGCGACCCCGGAAATGGCAGAGGCGCCCGAGGCCAAGGTCGTGCTCTTGCCGCTTTCGGCGAAGAGCCCGGCCGCACTCGAGGCCATGGCTCGTTCGTACGCCACGTTTCTCGGCGATTCCGATGCGGATCTCCACGATATCGCGTTCACGGCGGGCGCGAGGCGTCGGCACCACCCGGTACGCCTCGCCGTTACGGGCGATTCGAAGGCGTCGCTCGCAGAGGCACTCGCGGCGTATGCACGGGGCGATGTGCCACCGTCCGTCGTCACGGGCGCGGCCGCCGCGTCGGCGCCCAAGGTGGTGTTCGTTTTCCCGGGGCAAGGGTCGCAATGGGTGGGGATGGGGCGGGCGTTATTGAAGGACGAACCCGCCTTCCGCGAGGCGCTTTCGGCATGCGATGCGGCCATCCGGCGTGAGGCCGGATTCTCGGTCCTCGCGGAGCTTGCGGCGGACGAAAGCGCATCGCGGCTCGGGGAGATCGACGTCGTCCAGCCCGTCCTGTTCGCGATCGAGGTCGCTCTCGCGGCGCTCTGGCGCTCGTTTGGCGTGGAGCCTTCGGCCGTCGTGGGGCACAGCATGGGCGAGGTCGCGGCGGCGTACGTCGCGGGGGCGCTGTCGCTCCCGGATGCTGCCAGGATCATTTGCCGGCGCAGCAAGCTCCTGCGGAAGGTGAGCGGCCAGGGAGCCATGGCTCTCGTGGAGCTGCCGATGGCCGAGGCGGAGCAGGCTTTGGCGGCGCACGCGGGACGGCTCAGCGTGGCGGTGAGCAATGGTCCACGCTCCACCGTCATCGCGGGTGACCCTGCGGCGCTCGAGGAAGTCCTCGCGGAGCTGTCGGCCAGGCAGGTTTTCTGCCGGCGGGTCAAGGTGGACGTGGCGTCGCACAGCCCGCAGATGGATCCCTTGCGCCCCGAATTGCTGCGCGCGCTCGGAGGGCTGCGGCCGAAAGACGCGGCGATCCCGATGCGCTCGACCGTGACCGGCGCGTCTCTCTCGGGCAACGAGCTCAACGCGGCCTACTGGGTCGACAACCTACGCAAGCCCGTGAGGTTTTCCGACGTCACGCAATCTCTGATTGCCGAGGGACACACGGTGTTCCTCGAAATGAGCCCGCACCCGATCCTGCTACCCGCGGTCGAGGAGAACCTGAGCGAGCGCGGTGCGCGCGGCGCCGCGATTGCGTCGCTGCGACGTCACGCAGACGAACGCGCGAGCCTCCTCGAGTCGCTCGGGAAGCTCTACGTGCAGGGGTATTCTATCGACTGGAAGCGCACGTCTTCCGGCGGTGGACGCGTCGTCACGTTGCCCGCGTATCCCTGGCAGCGGGAGCGCTTCTGGCGGGAGCCGGAGCAGTCTCGAGAATCCTCCGCGTCGACGACCGTCGCCTCGGCTCCGAGCCCGAAGGCCGCGATCCGCCCCATGCCTCGATTGCACGAGATGGTGTGGCAAGACGCACCCTTGCGGAGCGCGCGCGCCGGCGTGGGCTCATGGCTCCTCGTGCATGGGGGCGGAGGCGCGGTCCATAAGGTCGAGGCGCGCCTTCGGCAAGCGGGCATCACGTGCCAGACCGTCGACCTCTCGCGGGGGAGCGACGCGGTGGCATCGACGCTCGAACAAGCTCGCGGCCTCACGGGGGTGGTTTGTCTGTGGAATGCGCTGCCATTGGCGGACGGCGCCTCTCCGGCTGCGCAGGCCGAGAGCGCCTGCATCGAGGCGCTGCATTTCGTCCGGCGGCTTTGCCAGCGGATGGGCGAGATCCCCTCGCGTCTCCTCTGGGTGACGGAGGGCGCGAACGCCGTGTCCGTGGGCGATCACGTCTCGCCCCATCAAGCCGCCCTCTTCGGACTCGGTCGCGCGATCATGAAGGAGCGCCCCGAGCTCGGGTGCATTCTCGTCGACGTGGAGCCTTTGGCCGATGATATCGGCGAGCGAATCTACCTCGAGCTCGAAAGGAACGACGACGAGGATCAGGTCGCCTGGCGAAAAGGGGTTCGGCGTGCGGCTCGGCTTGCGCCGGCGCGGCCTGCGGATACGCACGCGGCTGCCGCGCGCATTGCGCCGGAGAGCACGGTGCTGGTCACGGGCGGCCTGGGAGCGCTCGGGCTGCGGGTAGCGCAATGGCTCTGGGACGAGCATCGGGTTTCTCATCTCGTGCTCGTGGGTCGGAGTGAGCCCACCGGGGACAAACTCGAAGCCATCGAGGCCTTGCGTGCGTCCGGCGCGCGGGTGACGGTGGCGCGCGCGGACGTCGCGGACGCGACGCACGTCGATGCGCTCCTGCGCCTCGTTCCGCCCGAGCTCCCGCTACGGGGCGTCATTCATTCCGCGGCCGTGTTGGAGGATGGCCTCATCGAGAACCAGGACGATGGGCGATTCCGACGGGTGCTCGCGCCGAAGATGCGGGGCGCGTGGAATTTGCACGAAGCGACGCGTGATCTCGCGCTGGATTTCTTCGTCCTTTTCTCTTCGGCAGGATCGATCCTCGGCGGCAGCGGACAGACGAATTATTGCGCCGCCAATGCATTTTTGGATGGCCTCGCGCACGCGCGCAAGGCCGCGGGGCGCCCGGCGATATCCTTGAACTGGGGTCCCTTCGAGGAGATCGGGCTCGCTGCCGCCCTCGGCGCCCAGCAGAAGACGCGCTTCCAGCGCGAAGGCCTGGGGATGCTGACGCCCCGCGACGGGCTCGCGCTGCTCGGACAGGCGCTCGGCCGAAGCGAGGCGCAGCTCGGCGCGCTCTCGATCGATCTGGACGGGCTCACCCAAGGTTTGGCTGGACGAGCGCTGCCGCCGCTCTTCCGTGCCTTCGCCGCGCCCAGCCCCGCGCGGAGCGAGAAGCAATCCGACGAGGGCTTTCGAGCGCGGCTCGCGGGGCTTTCCCCGGAGGCGCGCCGCGCAGAGGTGGAGGCCGCGGTGCGGGCCGACGTGGCGCGTGTCCTCTCGCTCGGTTCCGCCGAGAAGGTGCCGCTCGATCGTCCCCTCCGCGAGCTCGGGCTCGATTCGTTGATGGCGCTCGAGCTGCGCAACAGGCTCGCGGCGCGCGTCGAGGCGAGGCTATCGGCCACGATCGTATTCGATCATCCCACGGTGCAGGCATTGTCTCGTTTCCTGCTGACCGAGGTGATGAAGCTCGGGGAGGAGGTCGCCCCGGCTCGCGCGGCGACCCCTATCGTCGCGGAGGACGATCCGATTGCCATCGTCGGGATCGGTTGTCGCTTCCCGGGCGGCGTATCAGGGCCCGAGAGCTTCTGGGAGCTGCTCCAGCGAGGTGACGACGTCATCCGTGAGGTTCCGAGGGATCGATGGAACATCGACGATTACTACGATCCCGATCCCGACGCCCGCGGCAAGATGATGAGTCGCTGGGGCGGATTCATCGAGGGTGTCGATACCTTCGACCCGCTTTTCTTCGAGATTTCGCCTCGCGAAGCGGAAGGGATGGATCCGCAGGCGAGGCTCCTGCTCGAAGTGAGCTTCGAGGCGCTGGAGCGCGCGGGACGGACGCAGCCGGAGCTCATGGGGAGCGATACGGGCGTCTTCGTGGGCGTATCGCTGCACGATTACGAATGGATGGCACGGCAGGCCAACGAGCACCCCGAGACGTATGTCACGCTCGGCACGGCGCATAGCATGGCCGTCGCCCGGCTGTCGTACTGGCTGGGCCTCCGAGGGCCGAACATGCCCGTGGACACGGCGTGCTCGTCCTCGCTCGTCGCGATTCACCTCGCGTGCCAGGCGCTTCGTGCAGGTGAATGCTCGCTCGCGCTGGCCGGCGGTGTCAACCTGATGCTGACGCCCGACCATTCGATCGCCCTCAGCAGGACGCGGGCGATGTCGCCGACGGGTCGATGCAGGAGTTTCTCGGCCGACGCGGACGGGTTTGTCCGGAGCGATGGCTGCGGCGTCCTCGTGCTCGAGCGTCTCTCGGATGCGATTCGTCGTGGCGATCGCGTGCTCGCCGTGATTCGCGGAACGGCGATCAACCAGGATGGCCGGAGCAATGGTCCGACGGCGCCGAACGGACCGGCGCAGGAGGACGTGATCCGTCGCGCGCTCGCGCAGGCTGGGCTCGCGCCCGCTGCCGTCGATTATGTCGAGGCGCACGGCACGGGGACCCTGCTCGGGGATCCGATCGAGGTGCAGGCGCTCGGCCGGGTGCTCAGCGAGGGACGCGCGGAAGCCGAGCCAGTCATTCTCGGATCGGTCAAGTCGAACATCGGGCACACGGAGGCGGCCTCCGGCGTCGCCGGGCTCATCAAGGCCGTGCTTTCGCTCCAGCACGGAACGATCCCGCGCAGCATTCACTGCGACACGTTGAACCCCCACATTCCCTGGGAAAACCTGCCCGTGAAGGTCGCCACGGAAGTCACTTCGTGGCCCGCGCGTGGCGCGCGACGGATCGCAGGCGTCAGTGCGTTTGGTTTGAGCGGGACGAACGCGCATGCCGTGCTCGAGGAGGCGCCCCCGTCGCCGAAGAATGTCATCACCGCAGCGCCGGCGAAGGTACTCCTTCCCATTTCGTCGCACGACCCCGTGGCGCTCTCGTCCCTCGCAAGTGCATACGCCGATCACCTCACCGAGGACGGCGAGGGCGCGGCTGCTTCGCTTCACGACGTCGCATTCTCCGCGAGCACGCGGCGGGTACACCGTGAGCATCGTATCGCGGTCATTGGGGGCACGCGGGAGGACATCGCGGAGGGCTTGCGTGCGGCTGCCCGAGGGGAAACCAGCCCGAACGTCCACACAGGGCGCATTCGTGGCGATTCGATCGGCGGTCCGGTCTTCGTCTTCTCCGGGCAGGGCTCACAATGGGCCGGCATGGCGCGCGGGATGTTCGACGAGCAGCCCGTGTTCCGCGAGTCGATCCTGGCTTGTGATGCGCTCGTCCAGCGCCACGGGGGTTTTTCTCTCGTCGATGCGCTTTTCGCGCCGGAGGATACCTCGCGTATCCACGAGACCGAGGTGGCACAGCCGGCGATCTTCGCGGTCGAGGTCGCGCTCACCGCGCTGCTTCGCTCGTGGGGCGTCGTTCCGAGCGCCGTGATCGGTCACAGCGTCGGCGAGCTCGCGGCGGCCCACGTCTCCGGCGCGCTCGACCTCGAGGAGGCCGTGCGGATCGTTTGCCTGCGCGCCCGAATCATGCAACGCGCCACGGGGCTCGGGAAGATGCTCGCCGTCTCGATCGGCGCGGCGGACGGGCTCGTGCTCTTGCGAGGTCATGAGGATCGCGTGGGGATCGCGGCGATCAACGACCCGGGCTCGATCGTGCTCGCGGGGGACGAGGCGACGCTCACGGAGCTCATGCACGAGCTCACGGCGCGGTCCGTATCCTCACGGTGGCTGCGCGTCAATTACGCGTTTCATTCACCGCAGATGGGGCCGCTCGCCGACGATCTTCTCGCGACGCTCGGGGCCGTGAAGACGGTGCACGGCCCGCACATGATCGCCATGTACAGCACGGTCTCGGGCGAGCGCGTGGAGGGGGGCACGCTCGACGCCGCCTACTGG
Organism: Polyangium jinanense; assembly: GCF_028435265.1. Taxonomy (GTDB): domain Bacteria; phylum Myxococcota_A; class Polyangia; order Polyangiales; family Polyangiaceae; genus Polyangium; species Polyangium jinanense. The sequence goes on from NZ_JAGTJK010000007.1 coordinate 113,772, forward strand.
GCGGCAAACGTCCGATCGACGGTGAGCTTCGTGCGGGCCCTGGAGTCTGCGGCGGCCGCGGGCCATTGCAGTTTCGTGGAAGTCGGGCCCCATCCGGTGCTGACGCAGAATATCGAGCAGTTCCTCTCCGCTCGCAACATCGAAGGTCGGGTCGTTCCGACGTTGCGGCGCGGAAAGGACGCGAACGAGTGCCTGCTCTCGACGGTCGCGTCTCTGTATGTTGGCGGCGACGTGAACGATCTCGGACGATTGTATCCCCATGGTGGATCGCTTTCGGAGCTGCCGAGCTATCGATGGAATCGGAAGCGATACTGGATCGACCGAGGGCAAACGCAACTGGGCAGGCGCGGCGCGCGTTCGACCGGGCATCCGCTCCTCGGCGCTCAGGTTCACGCGGCACAAGCAAACGCCGTTTTCGAGGCCGTGCTCGCGATCGAGACGACGCCCTACTTGTCGGACCACAGGGTCTTCGGCCGTCCCGTCGTTCCCGGGACGGCGCTGCTCGAGCTGGCTCGCGCCGCGGCGGAGGTGGTGCTGGGGGAAGGCGCGTATCTGCGTGTCGAGGGCCTGACGATCCAGTCGCCTCTCGTATTGCCCGAGCAAGGCGCGGTGCGGGTGCAGGTGTCGATCTCGGACGCAGAGGGCGAAGCGGGGGCGGTCGCCATCCATGGTCAGTCCCTGTCGGCGCAGCCCGGCGAAGCGTGGACCGAGCACGCGAGCGGGCGCTTCACCAGGATAGCCCCTCCCGAGGCGCCGAGGCATTCGGCGTTGTCGGCCATTCGCTCGCGCTGCATGATTCCCGTCGACACGGTTCGGCTCTACGAAAGCTTCAGCGCGCGAGGGGTCGACTACGGCCCCGCCTTCCGGGGGATTCGAGAGATCCATCGCGGCGAGGGAGAATCGCTCGCGCTCCTGGAGCTGCCGGAGAGCGCAGGTGACGTGGGGGAGAGCCATGCTTGTCACCCGGCATTGCTGGACGCCGCACTCCAGACGATCGGAGCGGCGTTCTCCTTGTCGGACGACAGCGCGTACCTGCCCTTCGAGCTGGGTACGTTTTCTTTGTGGAAGCGCGTCCCGGCGTCGGTCTTCGTGCACGCCACGGCGAGAACGCCCGAAACATCCCGCGGCGAGGTGCTGACCGGGGATGTCGTGCTGCTCGACGCGGGAGGGGAGCACGTTCTTTCGATCGAGAGCATCAGCTTCAAGCGCGCTGACGCCGCGGCCATGCCAGCCCCGAAGCGTCACACGCGAGAGGAATGGCTCTACGAACTGACCTGGCCGGAAAAACCACTGCCGTCGAGCTCGGAGCGCCCGGCGAGCGAGGCGCAGGCTGGCGAGTGGCTGCTGGTCGGGGCCGATAGCACGCTCGCGCGCGGGCTCGCGGAGCGCTTGCAGGCCGCGGGCGCGTCATCGCGATTCGTGGACATCGGTGCGAGAGACGCGTTCGGGGCTGCGATCGAGGGTGCGCTCGAATCGAGACCGTCCAACGTCGTGTTCCTGTGGGATTCGCAGGAAGGTGCCCCCGGATCGCTCTCGCCGTCGGAGCGGTCCGAAGACGCAAGCATTGCCCTGTTGAGCCTCGTGCAGTCGCTTCTCGGAGCTGACGGCGCGACGCCGCGCTTGACGCTGGTCACGGTGGGCGCGCATGCGGCGGCGCCATTCGAGTCCGTGGATATGGTCGCGACATCGCTCTGGGGCCTCGGTCGCACCATCATGGAGGAGCGTCCGGAGCTCGGCTGCCGGCTCGTCGACCTCGATCCCCATGGCCGCGATTCGCTCTCCGCGTTGTGGGCGGAGCTCGCGGCGAGCGACGGCGAGACGCAGGTGCTGTGGCGCGGCGCGACACGTCATGTGGCGCGTCTCTCGCGCGTTGCGGATCGGAAGCGATTCGAGATCCCGGATGCGCCGTCGTATCGCCTGGAGATCGCCCAAAAGGGCATGCTCGATCGACTGCACCTCGTGCCTGCCGAGCGGAGCGCGCCCGCGCCGGGTGAAATCGAGATCGAGGTGAAGGCCACCGGGCTGAATTTCCGCGACGTGATCCGGGCGCTCGGAATGGATCCGGCCGAGGGCGTCGAGATGGGCGGCGAGTGCGCCGGGATCGTCTCGGCCGTCGGCGAGGGCGTGACGGGTTTCTCGGTGGGCGACCCCGTGATGGCCATCGTGCGGGGCGCGTTCCGGCGATATACGACCGTGGACGCGCGCTTCGCGCATGCGCCGCCGGCGGGGTTGTCCCTCGAGCAGTCCGCGGCGATTCCGATCGTGTTCTTGACGGCGTGGTATGGCCTGCGCGAGCTCGGTCGCCTCGAGGCCGGCCAGAGCGTTCTCATCCATGCGGCGGCGGGCGGCGTCGGCATGGCGGCGGTGCAGATCGCGCAATGGATCGGCGCGCGGGTCTTCGCGACCGCGAGCCCGTCGAAATGGGATGTCGTGCGCGCGATGGGCGTCGAGCACGTGGAGAGCTCGCGCTCCCTCGCTTTCGCGGACGCGTTCCGGGCGGTGAGTGACGGGTTCGACGTCGTGCTCGATTCCCTCGCCGGCGCGTTCGTGGATGCGGGGCTCTCGCTGACGCGGTCCGGCGGGCGATTCCTCGAAATGGGCAAGACGGACATCCGATCGGCGGAGGACGTGGCTCGACGTCACCCTGGCGTCGAGTACCGCGCCTTCGACCTCTTCGAGGCAGGCCCGGATCGGATCCAGGAGATGTTCCGGCTCGTGGTCGACGGGTTTGTCCGAGGGCACCTCCGCCCCCTGCCGGTGCGCGTTTTTCCGATTGAACAGGCGGAATCGGCGTTCCGGTTCATGGCGCAGGCGCGTCACATTGGCAAGATCGTCGTATTGCCCGCGCCGAGGCGCGATGCCATCGCTCCGGGCGGAGCCGTGCTCATCAGCGGCGGCCTGGGAGCTCTTGGCCTCGCTGTGGCACGATGGTTGTGGGAGGAGCATCACGTCTCGCACCTCGTGCTGCTCGGCCGGAGCGCTCCTTCTGGCGAGCGATTGCAAGCCGTGGAGGCGCTGCGTGCCGCAGGTGCACGTGTGACGGTGGCGCAGGCCGACGTGGCGGACATCGAGGCGCTACGGCGTGTCCTCGATGAAATGCCCCCGGAGCTCCCCCTGCGGGGCGTGATTCACGCGGCGGGCGAGGTCCACGACGCCGTGATCGCCCGACAAACCCCCGCGTCGTTCGGGCAGGTGTTCCGGGCCAAGGTGCGCGGTGCGTGGAACCTCCACGAGGTGACACGAGGCATGGGCCTCGATTTCTTCGTGCTGTTCTCCTCGGGCGCTTCGCTCATCGGCTCTGCGGGGCAAGGCAACTATGCCGCTGCGAATGCGTTCCTGGACGGGCTCGCGCATGCGCGGCGCGCCGAGGGGCTCGCGGCCCAGAGCTTGAACTGGGGCCCCTGGAGCGGAGGAGGGATGGCCGACGCGCTGGGGGACATCCAGCGGGCGCGCTACCGGCGGCTCGGCGTCGGGGCGATCTCCCCGTCCGAGGGCGTTGCGCTCCTCGGCGAGGCGCTCTCGATGGCGGCTCCGCAGCTCGGTATCCTGCCTCTCGACCTGCGCGCGCTCGGAGAATCGCTGGGGCGTGAGATTCCCGCTCTCTGGCGATTGCTCGTGAAGGCGAGGTCGAGCCAGCCTTCGCCTCGAGCACTCGAGGGATGGGCGCAGAAGCTTTCGCTCCTTTCCGCGGAGGCGCGCACGTCGGAAGTGGAGGCAATGGTGCGTCGCGAGGCGGCTCGCGTGCTCTCGCTCGCGTCCGAGGACGAGATTGTCGACAACCGGCCGCTCCAGGAGCTCGGGCTCGATTCTCTGATGGCAGTCGAGCTGCGAAATGCGCTCGCGAAGCGCGTTGGTCAGGCCCTCCCGGCGACGCTCCTGTTCGATCATCCCACCGTTCGCGAGCTCGGTCGGTACTTGCTCGACAAGAAGCTCGCCATCGCAGCGCCCGCCTCGGCGGTCGTGGCCGCGCCGCGCCCCCGTGATGCCGCCGATTCCATCGCGATTGTAGGAATGAGCTGCCGGTTCCCGGGCGCGCCTGATCCCGAGGCATTCTGGCAATTGCTCGTGGACGAGGTCGATGCGATTCGGACCGTGCCCGGCTCGCGCTGGGACGTCGATGCTCTTTATGATCCGGACCCCGACGCCGCAGGGAAGATGACGACGCGTTGGGGCGGATTTCTCGACGATATCGATCGATTCGATCCCCTGTTCTTCGGGATCTCGCCCCGCGAGGCCGCGAGCATCGATCCCCAGCAGCGGCTCCTTCTGGAAACGACGTGGGAGGCCTTGGAAAGCGCTGGGATCGTTCCCGACGATCTGTGGGGAAGCTCGACAGGTGTTTATGTCGGGATCTGCGGTAACGACTACCAGGCGATGACCCTGGCCCAAGGCGCGGAGCGGCTCGACGCGTATTCGCTGCTCGGATCGGCGCACAGCGCCAGCGTGGGTCGCTTGTCGTATTGGCTCGGGCTCAAGGGGCCGAACCTCGCCGTGGATACGGCGTGCTCGTCCGCGCTCGTGGCCGTGCACCTCGCTTGCCAGGCGCTCCGCGTCGGCGAATGCACGCTCGCCGTAGCGGGTGGCGTCAATCTGATGCTGAACCCCGATGTCACGGTCTACTTCAGTCGCTTGCGAGCCATGTCGCCGACGGGTCGATGCCACGCGTTCTCGGCGGACGCCGATGGGTATGTCCGCTCCGAGGGTTGTGGCGTGGTCGTGCTGAAGCGGCTCGGCGACGCGCTGCGGGACGGCGATTCCATCCTCGCGGTGATACGTGGCTCGTCGATCAACCAGGATGGTCGGAGCCAGGGGCTGACGGCGCCCAATGGTCCGTCGCAGGAGGCGGTGATCACGCAGGCCCTCGCGCAGGCGAACGTCAGCCCGTCCTCCGTGCAATATGTCGAGGCCCATGGCACGGGCACGCCGCTCGGTGATCCCATCGAGGTGCAGGCGCTCGGCGCTGTGCTGGCCGAGGGGCGGACGTCTTCCGATCCGGTGATCGTCGGGTCGGTCAAATCGAATATCGGGCACACGGAGGGGGCTGCCGGCGTCGCCAGCATGATCAAGGTCGTGCTGTCGCTCCAGCACCAGAGTATCCCGCGGTCGTTGCATTTCACGGCGCCGAACCCGCACATTCCCTGGTCCGAGCTGCCGCTCAAGGTCGCGTCGGAAGCGACGCCGTGGAAGCCCAATGGAAGGCCACGGATCGCCGGCGTGAGCTCGTTCGGGTTCAGTGGAACGAACGCACACGTCGTGATCGAGGAGGCCCCCCGACGCGAGGCTCTCCCTGCGTCGCGCGACGACGCGCCGGCGTATCTTCTCACGCTATCGGCCAAGAGCCCTGCGTCCCTCGCCATGGCGGCGCGCGACCACGCCGAGTACTTGTCGCAAACGGACGCGCCGCTCGCGGATATCGTTTACACTGCGTCCGCGCGGCGCGCTCATCACGAGCACAGGCTCTCGGCCGCCGGCAGGACGAAGGCCGAGCTCTCCGAGCTCCTGCATGCATTCGTGCGTGGGGAGGCTCCCTCCAGCGTCTCGCTGGGGCGTGCCCCGAGCACCGCGTCGAAGGTCGTCTTCGTGTTCTCCGGGCAGGGTTCGCAGTGGTCCGGCATGGCCATGGGCTTGCTGCAGCAATCGGCTGCATTCCGCCGGGCGCTCGAGGAGTGCGACGCGGCTCTCCGTCCGCATACGGGCTTCTCGGTGATCGACGAACTCTCCTCGCCTCCCGAGCGTTCACGCCTCGATCAGACGTTCGTGGCGCAACCTGTGCTCTTCGCGTACGAGGTCGCCCTCGCTGCGCTCTATTCGAGCCTGGGCGTCACGCCAGATCTGGTCATTGGCCACAGCGTCGGCGAGATCGTTGCCGCGCACGTCGCGGGAATCCTGGATCTCGGGGCGGCCGCACGTCTGGTTGCCATTCGAGGTTCGATCATGCAGCGGGCCACCGATCGAGGTCGAATGGTCGCGGTCTCGCTCTCTGAGGCAGACGCTCGCGCGGCGCTCGCCGGTCATGAAGATCGGGTCGGGATCGCGGCCGTCAACGATCCGGAGCAGGTGGTCCTCTCCGGAGATGCGGCGCTCCTCGAGCAGATCGTCGCGTCGCTCTCGGCGCGCGCGGTGAAATGCCGTGATTTGCGGGTGAAATACGCGTTCCATAGCCCGCTCATGGCCGACCTCGAGGTCGAGCTGGAAGAGGCGCTCGGCGCCCTGTCCTGCCGCAAAGCAGCGATCGGGATGATCAGCACCGTGACGGGCGCCGCGGTGGACTGGGAGGAGCTCACTGCCGCCTACTGGCGCAGGAACATGCGACAGACGGTCCGGTTTGCCGAAGCCATATCGGCTGCGTCGGCGGGAGGGCACGACCTCTTCCTGGAGGTGGGCGCTCACCCCGTCCTGTCGTCGAACGTGGCGCGCTGCCTGGCGGAGAATACGAAGGCCCAACCGATCGCGGCCGTGCGCAAGGATGATGAGCATTTGCGGCACGTGCTCTCGGCGGTGGGCGCGCTCCATGCAGCGGGAGCCCATGTCGACTGGAAGCGGATGTATGCGCAGGGCGGACGGCTCGTCGCATTGCCCAAGTACCCCTGGCAGCGGGAGAGGTACTGGATCGACACCGCAGCCGATGCTCATGCGCTCACGCGAATCGATGCGGCTCGAACCGGCCATCCATGGCTCGGCGCGCAGCTGTCCCTCGCGGGCGAGCAAACCGTGTTTCAGGGCGAGGTGAGCCTCTCCGCCGCACCGTATCTCGGAGATCACAGGGTCCTCGGCGAGGTTCTGCTTCCCGGTACCGCGCTCGTCGAGCTCGCGCGCGCGGCGGCTGCGCAGCATTTCCGAACGCAGCGCGTCCGGATCACGGATCTCGTCCTGGAGGCACCGATGCTCCTCGCGTCGAGCAAGGCTCGACCGATGCAGGTCACATTGGCGGAACGTGCGGGGCTCCTCGAGGCGACCATCCATAGCCGAGCGAGCGCCTCCGCGCAGTCCGGCGCATGGACGACGCACGCGAAGGGAGTCGCACGCCCGCTCGACGAGGCTGCAGAAGTGCCTTTCGTGGATCTGGACGCCGTGCGTGCTCGTTGCCGCGAGGTCATTGCGCCGGAGGAAGCTTATGAGGCCCTCGCGCAGGTAGGCCTCGCGTATGGCCCGGCGTTCCGTGCCATGAGGGAGCTTCACCGAGGTCCTCGGGAGGCATTGTCGCACGTCGTTCTCGACGCGGCGATGGTGCCCCCCGGAGACGCGTATGGTTTGCATCCCGTCTTGCTCGACGCGGCTCTCCATACTCTGTTCGGCTTACTCGAGATCTCCGCCGTCGACACGCACGTGCCGTTCGCGTTCGGAGAAATCGACGTGTTCGGGACCGGGGCGACGGAGGCCTACGTACACGTCCAGGCGACACGTGGTCCCGAGACGAGCGGCGCGAGCCTGGAAGCCACGGTGACGCTGATGGGCCGCGAAGGTCGCGTATTCGCTGTCCTCTCGCGCCTGAGGCTGCGGCGGGTGACGCACGCTGCGCTGCAGGCAGCCATCGGGGAGCAATCGCCCGAAGACAGCATGTTCGTCGTGCGCTGGTCCCCTCGGCCCATCCAGCCATCCGCAAAAGAGATCGCGGGGACGTGGCTCGCGATCGGGCAAAACGCATCGGTCGTCGACGAGATTGCTTCACGCATTCGTGCGTCGGGGGCGAACTGCCTCGCCAGGACCGTGGACGAGTTCACCCGCGGCAATGGCGACGCACGTGATGCCTCGATCAACGTGCCGATCGACGGCGTCGTGTGCTCCTGGGGAGGGGCTTCGGCGCGAGATGACGGGAGGTCCGCGGCGGAGCGGGCGCAGAGCAATACGATCGACGCGCTGCATGTTTTGCAGACGCTCCTGCGACGCGAGCAGATGCCGCGACGCCTGATCTGGGTGACGGAGAGGGCGCAGTCGACCGCAGCCGGTGACCCCATTTCGATCGTGCAGGCGCCGCTCTGGGGCCTCGTCCGCGTATTCGCAAAGGAGTATCCGGACGTTCATTGCACGCTCGTCGACCTGGAGGAGGCGACCGTCGGCGAGGTCGACGCGATGCTGGGAGAGATTCACAGCACCGATCGCGAATCGGAGGTCGCATATCGAGGAGGTCAGCGTTTCGCCGCGCGGATCGTCCGTGCGCAGGCAACGCACGGGCAAGGCAGCGCCGAGATCGGCTGGAAGGAGGGGACCATTCTCATCACCGGCGGTCTCGGAGCGCTGGGGCTCTGGGTCGCTCGCTGGGCGTGGGAGGCGCACGGAGCCGCGCACCTCCTGCTCGTGGGTCGGAGTGAACCGACGGCCGCACAGCTGGAGGAAATCGAGCGTCTTCGTGCCGAGGGCGCGCATGTCACGGTCATGCGCGCGGATGTCTCAGAGGGGCCCTCCGTTCAGGCGCTCGTCGATTCCATCCCCGCGGCGTGGCCGCTGCGAGGCATCGTGCATGCTGCGGGCGTGCTCGACGACGCGCCGATCCTCGACCAGACCGCTGCGCGTCTAGAGAAGGTCATGGCGCCGAAGGTCCTCGGCGCCTGGAACCTGCACGAGGCAACCCGGGGCCACAAGCTCGATTTCTTCGTGTCGTTCTCGTCCGCGACGTCGCTCTTTGGCACGCCGGGGCAGGGAAACTATGCGGCAGCCAACGCGTTCGTCGACGCGCTCGCGCACCACCGTCGTGCCGAGGGGCTCTCCACCCAAGCGTATCACTGGGGTCCGTTTGCCGATCGCGGCATGGCGGCGAACCTGCCCGAAGCGCAAAAAACACGGCTCGCGCGCATGGGCATACGAATGCTGGAATCGAAACGGGGGCTCGCGCTGTTCGGGCGCGCGCTCGCACACCCCGAGGCGGAGCTCCTGTTGATGCCGATCGATGTCACGGCGCTGGGGGCGTACTGGGGCGCCGAGCCGGAGAAGCCCTGGAGCGACTTGCTCGCGACGGCCGTGGGGCAGGCGCCGCGGCGCAACGGGCCTCTGCCGGTCGAGCGGACTTCGGCGCTCGATTCGACGGTCCCCGCCCAGGAGGATATCGAGGCGATGGTGCGCGCAGCCGTCGCGAGAGTCATGTCGCTGGAACAGGCATCCATTGCCGTCGATCGACCCCTCCAGGAGTTCGGGCTCAACTCGCTCATGGCCGTGGAGCTGCGAAACGCGCTGTCGAAGCGGATCGGCAAGCCATTGCCTGCGACGCTCGTCTTCGATTACCCGACTGTGGGCGCGCTCGCGCGTTATTTGCTAGAAATGACGCGTGCCCCGGCTGCTCGGGTCGTGGCGGCGCCGCCGAAAGCCACCGCACGACCTGAGGAACCCATTGCCATCATCGGGTTCGGTTGCAGGTACCCTGGCGGTGTCCACGACGGCGAAACGTTCTGGCGATTGCTGTCCGATGGCGTCGATGCGATCGGCGAGGTGCCGAAGGAGCGCTGGGACATCGACGAATATTTCGACCCCGATCCGTCCGTGCCCGGGAAGATCGTGACACGCATGGGTGGTTTCTTGCGGGAAATCGACCAGTTCGACCCGCAATTCTTCGGCATCTCGCCGCGAGAAGCGGAGCGGATGGATCCCCAGCAGCGATTGCTGCTCGAGACGAGCTTCGAGGCGCTCGAGAATGCAGGAATCGCCCCGGAGACGTTGATGGGGCGGGACGCAGGCGTATTCGTGGGGCTCATGTACCATGACTATGCAGGGATGACCGGCGGCGCGCCCGAGGAGCTCGACGGCTACATGGGGACCGGAAACGCCGGCAGCATCGCGTCCGGACGTCTCTCGTATTTGCTCGGCCTCCGCGGACCGAGCCTGACGCTCGATACGGCGTGCTCCTCCTCGCTCGTGGCCATTCACCTCGCGTGCCGCAGCCTCCGCTCCGGGGAATCCAGCATGGCGCTCGCGGGCGGCGTCGCCGTGATGTTGACGCCTTCGACCTTCATCGAATTCAGCCGCCTCGGAGGCCTCGCGCGGGACGGGCGCTGCAAGACCTTCTCCGCCTCCGCCGACGGCGTCGCGTGGAGCGAGGGCTGCGGAATGCTGGCGCTCAAACGATTGTCCGACGCGGAGCGCGACGGCGATCCGATCCTCGCGATCATTCGCGGGTCGGCGGTGAACCAGGACGGAAAGAGCCAAGGGCTGACGGCGCCGAATGGCCCCTCGCAGGAGCAAGTCATCCGGCGCGCCTTCGCCGACGCAGGCATCGACCCCGGCGCCGTGGATTACGTCGAGACGCACGGGACCGGCACGACCCTCGGAGATCCGATCGAGGCGAGCGCGCTCGGCGCCGTGCTCCGTGATGTCAGGACGCACGATGATCCGGTGATCATTGGCTCACTCAAGTCCAACATCGGGCACACGCAGTCGGCGGCTGGCGTGGGCGGCGTCATCAAGACGCTGCTCGCCATGCGCCACGGCGAGATCCCGAGGAGCCTGCACTTCTCGGCGCCGAGCCCGCACATCGCCTGGTCGGAGCTGCCATTGAAGGTGGCATCGGAGGCAATCCCCTGGAAGCCCGGCCGGAAGAAGCGGATTGCCGGCGTGAGCTCGTTCGGCTTCAGCGGCACCAACGCCCACGTCGTCCTGGAGGAAGCGCCGCCCCGCGTGGCTCCGCCGCCGTCGAGCAGCGCACCGCGGACCTATCTCCTGCCGCTGTCGGCGAAGAGCAGCGCGGCGCTCACGGCGACTGCGCGCATGTACAGCGATTACCTCGCAAGGGCCGAGGAGGACCTGGAAGCCATCGCGTACACCGCGAGCACGCGGCGCTCCCAGCACGAGCATCGGCTCGCCGTGGTGGGCGAGACGAAGCAGGAGATCGCTGCGATCCTCGGCGGCTTCGTTCGCGGCGAGAGCCCTGCGGGGCTCTGCCAGGGGCGCGCGAGCGCCACGCCGCCCAAGGTGGTCTTCGTTTTTCCGGGCCAGGGGTCGCAATGGCTGGGGATGGGGCGAGAGCTCCTCGAAAAGGAGCCCGCATTCCGCGAGGCCCTGTCGACCTGGGACGCGGCGATCCGGCATGAAGCGGGATTCTCCGTCATCGACGAGCTCCTGCGGGACGAGGCGACCTCGCGATTGGGTGAAATCGACGTGCTGCAGCCGGTGCTCGTCGCCGTCGAGGTCGCGCTCGCGTCTCTGTGGAGATCGTGGGGCATCGAGCCCGCCGCGGTCGTGGGTCATAGCATGGGCGAGGTCGCGGCGGCGTTCGTCGCGGGGATGCTTTCCCTCGAAGACGCGGCTGCGGTGATTTGCCGTCGGAGCCGACTCATGCGGAAGCTGAGCGGAACCGGCGCGATGGCTCTCGTGGAGCTCGCGCTCGACGACGTGGAGAACGCGCTCGAGGGCTTCGAGGACGCATTGAGCGTCGCAGCGAGCAACGGGCCGCGCTCGACGGTGATCTCCGGAGAGCAGGGGGCTCTCGCAGAGCTTTTGGCCAAGCTCGATCAGCGAGGCGTATTCCACCGCAAGGTCAAGGTCGACGTTGCGTCCCACAGCCCGCAGATGGATCAACTGCGGGACGATCTCCTGGCCCAGCTCGCGGGGGTCCGTCCGAGGGCGGGTCGTGTACCGATGTTGTCGACGGTCAGCCGCGCACACTTGCAGGGCGAGGAGCTCGTGGCTGCGTATTGGGCGGACAATCTGCGCAAGCCGGTGCTCTTCTCGCAGGTGGTCTCGCATTGGATCGCGGAGGGACACACGACGTTCCTCGAAATGAGCCCGCATCCGATCTTGCTCACCTCCGTCGAGGAGAATCTGCGCGCATCCAACACGAGCGGGCAGACCCTCGCGTCGCTGCGCCGTGGTCAAGACGAACGGAAGAGCCTGCTCGCGTCGCTCGGCGCGCTCCATACGCAAGGGTTGCCGATCGCATGGCGGCAATTCCATCCGGGAGAAGGACGCGTCGCAGCGCTTCCCACCTATCCGTGGCAGCACGCGCGATACTGGATGAAGGCGCCGGACGCGACACCGCGGCGGGGTCGGCAGAAGCCGGGGCACGAGCACGAGCTCTTGGGCAAAGGCAAGAGCATCGCTGGATTGCCCCGACTGCGCATCTTCGAGAGCTCGATGCGACTCGAGACGGCTCCCAGCTATCTCGAAGATCACCGTGTCGGCGACGATGTCGTCTTCCCGGCGGCTGGATACGTGGAAATGGTCTTCGCGGCGGCGCATGCGTCGTATGGGGAATCGCCCGTCTCCATCGAGGGACTCTCGATCGATCAAATGCTCGCGTTGCCGCCGGATACGGAGACGTCCCTGCAGGTCACGCTCGATCAGGAGAGCGGCGGAGCCTCCGTCCTTGTCGCGAGCCGCGTGGATGCCGACACCGATTGGCGAACCCACGCGACGGGGCGATTGGTCGTGACCGCGGCGCCGGACGAGGCGCCGCGCCTCGAGGAGCGGCCTGCTTCGCTTCGGGCCCGGCTCGACGGGACTTGCTCGTCGGAAGAGCATTACGAGTGGCTTGCCGGTGTTGGCCTTCCCTATGGGCCGGCCTTCCAGGGAGTCGTCGATATCGCGAGGGGCGAAGGCCTCGCGCTCGGCCGCGTGCGGCTGCCGGGTGACCTGTCGACCGGCGCATATCGGGTCCACCCGGCCCTGCTCGACGCCTGCCTCCAGGTATCCGCGGGGCTCTTCGATTCTCGGTCCACCGCGTCTACCGCATCGCGATCGCTTCATGTGCCCGTGGGGGCCTCGTCGATCCGGCTTCACGCGCGGCCGACGCGGGAGGTGTGGGTGCTGGCGCAACCGTCCGGGGAGCAAGATCCGGAGACGCGCGAACGCGTCGTCGATCTGCGAATCGTCGACGACGAGGGCCGCGTCTTGCTGGACATCCGCGCGCTCCGGCTTCGACCGCTCCATGTGCGCCACCGCGTGCGACACGAGAGTGACGAATGGATGCTCGACATCGCATGGCGTCGAGCGGAACCACCCGCGGACCCGGCGTTCTCTTCGAGTGGCACGTGGCTCGTCTTCGGGGATCGCGGGGGAATGGCCGCGCGGCTCGCCGAGGCGCTTGCTGCGAAGGGACAGCGCTGCGTGCGGGTCGTGTCGGGTGATCGCTTCGCCAAGATCGGCGAGGACATTTACAGCATCGATGTTTCGAGTCGAAACGATCACGAGAGTATTGTCGTGGACGTCCTCGGCGACGGAAAGGATTGTCGCGGCGTCCTGCACCTCTTCGGCCTCGACGCGGCGCCGTTCGAGCTCGCCACGCCGGAGAGCCTCGTCACCGACCTCGACCATGGGCCCACGAGCGTCGTCCATCTTGCTCGGGCGTTGCTGGCAATGGGGTATCGCGACATGCCGCGTCTCTGCCTCGTCACACGCGGCGCGCAAGGCGTGGGCGACGACCCGGCAGCCATCTCCGTGTCCCAGGCGCCGATCTGGGGCCTCGGGCGGACCCTCGCGCTCGAGCACGGCGAGCTGAAGTGCAAGATGATCGATCTCCCGGTCGAAGGAAGCGAGGACGAGGTCGCCCTCCTCCTTCGTGAGGCGGCGACGCACGATCAAGAGAATCAGGTCGCCCTGCGACGCGAGGGGCGATACGTGGCCCGGGTCGCGCGAGCCCAGCGAGATACCGCGGGGGCTTCACCCCTCGTCCTTACGAGCGAGGGCGATTATGTGATCACGGGCGGCCTCGGTGGGCTCGGTCTCTCGCTCGCGCAGTGGATGGTGGACAAGGGCGCGCGGCACATCGTCCTCGTGGGGCGGCGCGGCCCGGATGAGCGTGCTGCGGCGGCCATCGAAGCGATGAACAAGACGGGAGCGAACATCCGCACCGTCGCCGCCGACGTATCGCGGCGGGAAGATGTCGATCGATTGCTCGAGACGGTCGCGCGCGAGGGGCGACCGCTGAAGGGAATCGTCCATGCCGCGGCGGTGCTCGACGATCACACGATCCTCGAGCTCTCGAGCGAAAACTTCCGCCGCGTTTTCGGCCCCAAGGCGCTCGGTGCATTCCACTTGCACCACGCGACGAAGCACACGCCGCTGGATTTCTTCATCCTGTACTCGTCTGCGGCGTCGCTCTTCGGCTCGCCGGGGCAGGGGAACTATACCGCGGCCAATGCGTTCCTCGACGCGCTCGCCCACCACAGGATGCGAAATGGCCTCACGGCGCTCGACATCCAGTGGGGCGCTTTCGCGGAAGTCGGGCTGGCCGCGGCAGAAGGCATCCGAGGGGCTCGCCTCTCGGCGCGCGGCTCGCAGAGCCTCACGATCGCAGAGGGTTTCACGGCGCTCGAGAGGCTCTTCGAGCGCCCGTCGGGTGTCATCGGCGTGGTGAAATTCGATATCCGGCAATGGCTCGAGTTCTACCCGCGGGCCGCGGGGATGCCTTTCTTCGACGCCTTGCGCGACGAGCAGGGTAAGGAGCCGGGGCCGCGGATCGCCGCGGGGGCGCTGCGCAAGCGCCTGCAGGAGGCTGCCGCGGCCGAGAGGGCTTCACTCCTCGTCGAGTATCTACGGAGCGAGCTGTCGAGCGTGCTTCGTGTCGACGCGTCCGCCGTCGATCCTGCGGCGCCGATGCAATCGATGGGCGTCGATTCGCTCACGAGCCTCGAGCTCCGGAACCGCATCGAGGCGGGCCTCGAGGTGCGGCTCTCCGCGACGATCTTCTTCACGTACCCGACCGCGCTCGCGCTCGCGGAGCACCTGCTCGGCGCAGCTCTCGGCCCGGCCGAGGTGGCGCCGGCGGGCGCAGGAGCGTCGGCGCCGTCCGACGAACCGGCGCACGTGGAGCGAGCGAGCATAGGACGGTTGACTGAGCAGGAAACGGAAGCGGCGATCGAGGCGGAACTCGCTGCGCTCGAGGACGACGATCTATGAGCACCGATCGCAAAGTGGACGATAAGGCTAGCGACGGCGAGGAGTTGTCCCCCTTGCAGCGCGCGCTCCTCGGCTTGAGGAAAGCGCGGGCGAAGATCGATGCGCTCGAGCGATCAAGATCGGAGCCGATCGCCGTCATTGGCATGGCGTGCCGCTTCCCCGGCGGAGCAAACACCCCCGAGGCGTTTTTCGACCTGCTCGACGCGGGAATCGATGCCGTCGGCGAAGTCCCCGCCGGGCGCTTCCGCGTCGATTCGAGCGAGGATGGTGCAGAGGATGCCGCCGCGCGGGCGATGCGGTGGGGCGCATTCCTGAAGGACGACGTCAGCCTCTTCGATACATCGTTCTTCAACATCTCTCCACGCGAAGCGCAGGCCCTGGATCCGCAGCAGCGCCTGCTCCTGGAGCTCGCGTGGGAGGCGCTCGAGAATGCGGCACAGGTGCCGGAACACCTCGGCGGGAGCAGGACCGGGGTGTTTCTCGGCATCATGAACACCGATTATGCCTCGCTCTGCATGCAGCTCCCTCCGGACGCGCAGGACATGTACGTGGCGACGGGCAATGGGCATTGCTTCCCCGCTGGCCGGCTCTCGTTCGCGCTGGGACTCGTCGGGCCGAGCTTCGTCGTGGATACGGCGTGCTCGTCTTCGCTCGTCGCGCTGCACCTCGCCGTCCGGAGCTTGCGCAGCGGTGAGTGCTCACTCGCGCTCGCGGGCGGAGTGAACCTCATGCTCACGCCGTTCGCCTCGCGTGCGTCCGCCAAGCTCGGCGCGCTCTCCCCGGACGGGAAATGCCGCAGCTTCGACGCGAGCGCGAACGGCTTCGTACGAGGCGAAGGGGGTGCCGTCGTCGTATTGAAGCGGCTCTCGGATGCCGAGCGAGATCGCGACCCGATCCTCGCCGTGATTCGCGGTTCGGCCGTGAACCAGGACGGTCGGTCGACCGGATTGACCACGCCGAACGTGCTCTCGCAAGAGGCTCTGATAAGGCAAGCGCTCGAGGACGCTCGTATCGGCCCGGAGCGGATAGGGTACGTCGAGACGCACGGCACGGGGACGCCTCTCGGTGATCCCATCGAATTCGAGGCCTTGCGCGCGGTTTACGGCAAACCTCGCGAGGACGGCTCTCCGCTCGTCCTCGGCGCCGTGAAGACCAATATCGGACATCTCGAGGCTGGCGCCGGTGTGGCTGGGCTCGTCAAGGCCATCCTCTGCCTCGGGCGGGGGACCATCCCGAAAAACCTTCATTTCGAGACGCTGAACCCTCGGATATCGACCCAGGGGACACCGTTTGTCCTGCCACGCACGGCCCTCCCGTGGAAGGCAGAGAACGACTTGCGCGTCGCAGCGGTGAGCTCGTTCGGAATGAGCGGGACGAACGCGCACGTCATTCTCGAGGAGGCGCCGCGCAAGGAAGGTGCCGGGACCGCGCCACAGGCTCGATCCTGCTTCGTCCTTCCCATCTCGGGCAAGAGCCCGGAAGCTCTGACGACGCTTGCGGGAGCTCATGCCGAGCACCTCGCGAAGACGAGCGCTGACATCGCCGACATCGTGTACAGCGCGAGCGCACGGCGGGGCCACCACGAGGAGCGGCTCGCCGTGGTGGGCCGCAACAAGGAGGAGATGGCGACTGCGCTTGCTTCCTTCTCTCGCGGCGACATGCCCGAAAAAGCTTGGCGTGGAAAGGCGCCGAGCGTTCCGCCCAAGGTGGCGTTCGTCTTTCCAGGCCAAGGTTCGCAATGGGCCGGCATGGGACGCAGGCTCATGCAGGAGGAGCCAGTCTTTCGACGGGCGATGGAGGAATGCGACGCGCTCTTTCGGCAGGAGATGGGGCTCTCCGTGATCGAGGAGATCTCGCGTCCTGCTGAGGTCTCGCGTATTGGCGATACGCTGGTGACGCAGCCGGCCCTCTTCGCGATCGAATCGGCGCTCGCTTCCCTGCTGGAATCGTGGGGGATTACACCCGACATCGTGATCGGGCACAGCGTGGGCGAGCTTGTCGCGGCCCGTGTCGCCGGGATCCTGGAGCTGAACGAGGCGGTGCGGCTCTGCGCGCGGCGCGCGCGTGTGATGCAAAGCGCGACGGGGCACGGAAAAATGGTGCTCTGCGCGACGACGGTGGCCGAGGCGGAGGAGGCCATTGCGGGGCTCTCGGATCGGGTTGGTATTGCTGCGATCAACCACTCGAAATCCGTGGTGCTTTCAGGGGACGTCGCGGCCATGGGCGAGGTGACGGCGCGGCTCGAGGCGCGCGGGATCCATTGCCGGCCTCTGAGGACCAACGTGGCATTTCACAGCCCGCAGATGGAGCCCCTGCGTGCCGAGCTGCTTCGTGAGCTGGGGCAGGTCGCGGCGCGGCGCGGCGCGATTCCGATGATCAGCACCGTGAAGGGTGAAGTCACGCCGGGAGAGCGCATGGATGCCGCCTACTGGGGTGACAATCTGCGCAATACGGTCCAGTTTGCGCCAGCCGTGACCGCGGCGCTCGCAGCTCACGCCCGCCTGTTCGTGGAGGTAGGTCCCCATCCGACCTTGTCCCTGGACATCACGCAGATCCTCGAGTCCTCGAAGATCAGCGGGGCCTCCGTTTCTACGTTGCGGCGTGGCGAGGACGATCACGAGCGCATACTCTCCGCGCTGGCATCGTTGTACACGCAGGGTTGCAGGGTCTCCTGGGCGCAGGTGTATTCCGCGGGGGGGAGCGTCGTGTCCCTGCCGAATCATCCCTTCACACGTGCTCGCCATTGGCTACCGACCGTGGATGGTGGTGCGCCCACGAAACGCAGCGGGCATCCGCTCGTCGGTGAGCCCATTGCATCGGCCGCCCGCCCCGAGGAGCTCGTGTTCGAGACGCGCGTCGATGTCGGGTCCACGCCGTGGCTCGCCGATCACCGCGTCATGGGCGACATCGTATTTCCAGCGGCGGCCTATGTGGAGATGGCGCTTGCCGGAGGGTCCGCGCGCGGCGAGAAGGACGCCTGCGCCATCGAGCGTCTCGAGATCGAGGCGCCGCTCGTGCTGACCGAAGGGGAAGGTTGCACATTGCAGCTCGTTCTGACCAGCGAAGGACCCTCCGAACGGTCCTTCCTGATCGCGAGCCGCGCTCGCGAAGGAGCCGCGTGGGTCGTGCACGCCAGGGGCAAGCTCCTCCGTGTGACGAAGCGCCAGCACGAAAGGACATCGGGAGAAGCGATCGCCCGGAGGCTCAATTCCTCGGGGGGTGTCTCGCCCGAGGATCATTACAGCCGCGTCGCGGCGGCCGGCATTCAATATGGCCCGGCCTTCCAGGGCTTGAAGGAAATCGTCACGGTCGAGGGGGAGGTTCTCGGACGCGTGAAGTTGCCCGAGGGTATGCTCGACGCGCGGTACCGCGTCCACCCCGCGCTCCTCGACGCCTGTTTTCAGATTCTCGGGGGTCTATTCGGCGAGGCGTCGGGCGAGCAGCTCTATTTGCCTGTCGGCATCGAGCGAATCGAGCTCGAAGGCCGCCCGGGCCGGGAGGTTTGGGTATCCGGCAGGTTGCGTGGCGCGGCCCGCGCGGGCGACGAAGAGCGCGTGGTGGATCTGTCGATCGAGAGCTCCGACGGGCGGAAGATCGCAGACATCGTGGGCTTTCGTGTGCGGAGAATGCCGGGCGCGGAGCGGCGTGACGAGCTCGAGCAGTGCTTGATGGACGTCGCATGGCGCCCCTCCGAAATGGATGACCAGCCGCGTTCGCCGACGGGCACCTGGATGGTGTTCGCGGACGACGGCGGCACGGCGGATGCGCTTCTTGGTGCCCTTTCGACGACGGCGGAGCGCTGCATTCGTATCGGGAAAGCCCTTGCATACGAATCGACGGGCGCGGACTCGTACCGGATCAACCCGGAAAACGAGGATGACTACCGCCGCGTCATTCATGACGCGCTGGGCGATCGCGGGCAGTGCCATGGCGTCGTCCACCTGTTCTCCCTCGACGAGGATCGGCCGCTCGACCCGGCGGTGGACCTCACGCTTGCCCTGTCGCGCGCGAGCGTGAGCGCGACGAACGTCGTGAAGGCGCTCGCGCATCGAAACGCGGAGCACGCGCCGCGACTCTTCCTGGTCACGCGCGGCGCGCAGGCGGTCCTCGAAGGAGAGCACGTTTCCCTGTCACAAGCGCCCTTGTGGGGCGTCGGGCGCACCATTGTCCTCGAGCATCCGGACCTCCGCTGCACCTGCATCGATCTGGACATTGCGGGTCGAGACGACGACGCGACCAGCCTCTCGCGCGCGCTCGCGCAATGCGGCCAGGAGCACCAGGTGGCGATGCGCGGCGCTCGGCGTCACGTCGCCAGGATCGTTCACGGTCGATTCGATGCACCCGGCGACCCGCCGTCCGGTCGAGCCCATGTGCTTGCGAAGGGGCGCCCATTCCGGCTGGAATCGGAGAAGCCTGGCTACCTGGAGAACCTTGCGCTTCATGCCTCGCGGCGCATGCCGCCCGGTCATGGCGAGGTGGAGATCGAGGTGGAGGCGGCGGCGCTCAACTTCATCGATATCCTCAAGGCCATGGGCACGTATCCGGGGCTCGGTCCAGGCAGGGTCGCGCTCGGAGGCGAATGCTCGGGGCGTGTGGTGTCCGTGGGCGAGGGGGTCTCGGGCTTGGAAATCGGACAGGAGGTGATTGCGCTGGCGCCTGCGGCCTGCGCGTCGCACGTCACGACCTACGCGCGTTACGTGGCACCAAAACCGCCCTCCATGAGCTTCGCCGAGGCGGCGGCCGTGCCTCTGGTGTTCATGACCGCGTGGTATGCGATCCACGACCTTGGCAGGGCGCGCAAGGGTGAGAGCATTTTGATTCACTCCGCGACCGGCGGCACGGGGCTCGCGGCCATTCAGGTGTCGCGGATGCTCGGGCTGCGGATCTTCGCGACGGCGGGGAGCGAATCGAAACGAAGCCACCTGCGGTCCATGGGTATCGAGCACGTCATGGATTCCCGTTCGCTCTCGTTCGCGGAGGAGATTCTCCGCGTCACCGAGGGACGAGGCGTCGATCTGGTGCTCAACTCGCTCACGGGCGATGCGCTCGTCAAGAGCCTCGAAGTTCTGGCATCTTATGGCCGTTTCCTGGAGATTGGGAAGCGCGACATCTACGAGAATCGCAAGATCGGACTTCTTCCGTTCCGAAAGGCAATCTCGTACAGCGCCGTGGATCTCGCGGGCATGTCGGCAGAGCGGCCCGATCTGTTCGCGTCCCTCCTGGAAGACGTGACGCGGCACTTCGTGGAAGGACGGTTCGAGCCGCTGCCGGTCACGTCGTTTGTCGCATCCGATGCGGAGAGCGCGTTCCGCCTCATGGCGCAGGCGAAGCACATGGGAAAGATCGTGCTTTCGATGAAGGATGCGCAGGCGCGCGTCTTCCTCCCCGGGTCGTCGCGGCCCATTTCGGTTGGAGCGGACGGCACGTACTTGATCACCGGCGGACTCGGTGGACTCGGGTTGTCGCTCGCGCGGTGGCTCGTCGAAAAGGGTGCGAGGCACCTCGTGCTCGTCGGGCGCAAAGGGCCTTCGGGGGATGCGTTCGAAGCCATCCGCGCCATGGAGCAGGCGGGAGCCCGGGTCGAGTGTGCTCGAGCGGACGTGTCGCGCCGGGAGGATGTCGATCGCGTGTTCGCGTCCATCGACGCCCGATTCCCGTCGCTGCGCGGCGTCGTGCATGCGGCTGCAGTGCTCGACGATCATTCCTTGCTCGAGCTCGGCGAGGCCGAGTTCCGCGGCGTCTTTGGCCCCAAGGCTTGCGGGGCGCATCATCTGCACACGGCGACGCTGGAGCGCGACCTCGACTTCTTCGTCATGTACTCCTCCGCGGCGTCGCTTTTCGGCTCCGCGGGACAGGCGAACTATGCGGCGGCCAATGCATTCCTGGACGCGCTCGCTCACGAGCGGTCCCGCATGGGGCTGCCTGCGATGAGCATTCAATGGGGAGCGTTCTCCGAGGTCGGTATGGCGGCGGCGACGGAGCGGCGCAAGGACCACCTCGGCGCCCTCGGCGCGATGACGCTGTCGCCCGCCGAAGGCCTCTCGTTGATGGAGAAGCTCTTCGCGCATCCGAGGCCGGTCGTGGGCGTGGTGCGGATGGATGTCGAGCGCATTTCCCAGGCGAACCATCCGGCGCTCGCATCGGGCTATTTCGCTGAATTCCTGGGCGGCGCGCGGAGCGAGACAGGCGCGCCCGGCGCCGGCGGGGGTTTGCGTGAGCGCGTCCGGGCGGCGCGGGGAGACGAGCGCAGGCGCCTCGTCGAGGAATACGTCGTCGAGCAGCTCTCCCGCGTGCTCCGCCTCGATCCTTCGCGCTTCGACGAGCACGCGCCTTTGAAGGAACTCGGCGTCGACTCGCTGATGAGCCTCGAGCTGCGCAATCGAGTAAACGCAGGTCTCGGGCTCGATCTCGGGGCCACGATCCTGCTCACGCATCCCGACATCGCTGCCGTCTGCGAGACGATTCTCGGCAAGCTCGGCGCCGATGCCGCCGGAGATGCGAGCACGGCGCTCGCCGCAGCGCCGTCGAGGACCGAACCCACGACGGAGGCGTGGTCGCCCCTTTCCCACAACCAGCGCGCCTTGTGGTTCCTTCATCGCGCGGCGCCCGGGAGCACGGTCTACAACGTCGGCTCAGCGCTGCGCGTCCGGGGCTCTCTCGACGTGAACGCGCTGAAGAATGCATTCCACCAGGTCGTCATGCGACATCCGGTGCTGCGTTCGACCTACACGATGCATGACGGCGACGTGGTTCGTCACGTCGATCCGCGGGGCGCTGTTCGGTTCGAGGACATCGATGCCGCGTCGTGGACCGAGGAAGAGCTCTCCGCTCGGCTTCGAGCAGCGGCGCAGAAGCCCATCGATCTCGAGCTTGGCCCGGCGCTCACCGTGACCATCTTCCGCCGCGCCGTCGATGAATGCGTGCTGTTCATTGATTCACACCACATCGGGCTCGATCTCTGGTCGTTCGCCATCGTTCACGAGGAGCTCTGGTCGCTCTACACGGCGGGCCTCACCGGAAAGAAGGCGAATCTTCCAATCGTCACCCATGATTACGACGATTTCGTCCGCTGGCAGTCGAGGATGCTCGAGAGCGCGGAAGGGGAGAAGCACTTCGCCTACTGGAGAGACGAGCTCCGCGGGGATATCGAGCCTCTCCGGCTGCCTGCGGATCGGCCTCGTCCTCCCGTGCTGTCCTATCGTGGCTCGTCCCATGCGTTCACGTTCCCGAAGGAGGTCGAGGAGCGGCTCCGTGCGCTGGCGCGCGCCGAAGGAACAACGTTGTTCGCCGTTCTCCTGGCGGCGTTTCAGGTATTCCTTCACCGCTGGTCCGGGCAAAATGACATCCTCGTCGGCTCCCCCGCGGCAGGTCGAAGCCTCGCGCAGTGGAGCTCGGTGGTTGGATACTTCGTCAATCCGATCGTGCTGCGCGCGAGCTTCCGCGACGATCCGAGCTTCCGCGCGGCGCTCGGCGAAATCCATCGAACGGTCCTCTCCGCGCTCGAGCATCAGGACTATCCGTTCTCGCACCTCGTCGAACGACTCGCTGTGTCGCGGGATCCTGCGTACTCGCCCGTGTTTCAGGCGATGTTCGCACTCGAGCAGTCGCACCGCGGAAGCGACGAGGCCGCGCTGGTGCTCGGGGAAGGTGGCGCGCGTGTCGCGCTCGGACCGCTCGAGGGGGAATCGATTGCGCTCGAAGATCGCGGGGCGCCCGTCGACCTCGCGCTGCTTGTGGCAGACACGGGCCATGGCCTGTCGGCGTCACTTCGGTACAACACGGACATCTTCGATCGGGGTACGATTGCCCGGTTCGCAATGGGCATCTCGACGTTGTTCGCCGCCATCGTCGAGGGGCCGGGGCGCAGGGTGTCCGAATACCCGCTTCTATCGCCGGACGAGCAGAGAAAGCTCCTCGTGGACTGGAACGACACCGACGCGAGCTTCGCGAGGGGAGCCTGTCTGCACGAGGTATTCGAGGAGCATGCGAAGGCCCATCCCGAGGTCCTCGCGATTGTCTCCGGTGAAGAGCGGCTTTCTTATCACGAGGTGAACAGGAGGGCGAATCGCCTCGCACATCGGCTGCGCAGGATGGGCGTCGGGCGCGATTCGACGGTCGGGCTTTGCCTGCCTCGATCGAGCGCTTTGCTCGTCTCCATCATCGCCGTGCTCAAGGCTGGCGGTGCGTATCTGCCCCTGGATCCGTCGCTTCCACGCGAGCGACTCGCGTTCATGATCGAGGACGCATCGGTACGGGCTCTGGTGACCGCGTCCACGCACGTGCAGGCGCTCTCCGGCAGCCCCGTGCCCGCGGTGCTGCTCGACACCGATGCCGGGGCGCTCGAAGCTGAAAGCGACGCCGATCCGGAGAACCTCACCGATCCGGATCGCGCAGCCTACGTGATCTATACCTCCGGGTCGACGGGCAAGCCGAAGGGCGTCCTTTGCCATCACATCGGTATCACGAACCTCATCGCTCACTTCCAGCGCAAAGCGACGCTCGCGCCCGGCGACGCCCATTCCTTCTGGAGCAGCCTAAGCTTCGACGCGTCGGTATTCGAGATCTTCTCGGCGTTCCTGTGCGCGGGGACGATTCACATCCCGCCCGAGGAAGTTCGCCTCGTCCCGGCGGCATTCATGGACTGGCTTCGCGCGCGGGACGTCCGCGGCGCGTACATCCCGCCGTTCATGATCGACGAGACGCTCGCGGCCTTGGAGTCCGGTCGCGGGCCTACGTCCCTTCGCCGCCTGATGGTCGGGGTGGAGCCCATCCCCGAGCGGACACTCGCGCGCATCGCGGAGAAGACGCCGGGGTTACGCATCGTGAACTCGTATGGCCCCACGGAGGCGGCGGTCATTGCTTGCACGTACGATATCGACGCTTCTGTCGGCTCGGATCGGCCGGCGCCGATCGGGCGACCCATTCAGAACATGCGCGCCTACGTCCTCGACCGACGAATGCAGCCCGCCCCCATCGGCGTTCCTGGAGAGCTCCATGTCGCTGGTATCGGCGTGGCGCGCGGATACGTGAATCGACCGGAACTGTCGGTCGAGCGCTTCCTCACCGATCCGTTCTCGCCCCACGGCACGGATCGAATGTACCGGACCGGAGACATCGCGCGGTGGCGCGCCGATGGCAATCTCGAGTTCCTCGGTCGATCGGACCATCAGGTGAAGGTGCGCGGCTACAGGATCGAGCTCGGGGAGATCGAGAGCGCTCTCGCCCGGCACCCGTTGCTCGACGAAGTCGCCGTCATCGTGCGGGCGGATCAGGCCGGAGAAAAGCGAATCGTCGCGTACACCGTTCTGCGGGAGGGTGCGCAGCCGATCCCGGCGAGCGATCTCCGGACGTACCTCACGAGGACGCTGCCCGATTACATGGTGCCATCGATCTTCGTCTCGCTCGATGCCATGCCGCGGACGGCGAGCGACAAGATCGATCGCGGCGCGCTGCCCGACGTGGATCCTGGCGGCGCCGATCCGCACGGCACGCACGTCGAGCCTCGGGACGGCGTCGAGCTCGACCTGATCCGGGTATGGGAGGACGTCTTGTCGGTCCCGCGTGTCGGCATTCACGACGACTTCTTCACGCTCGGCGGACATTCCCTCCTGGCGGTTTCGCTCATGACGGCGGTGGAGCGCCAATTCGGTCTCAAATTGCCCATCGCGGCGCTCCTCCAGGCGCCGACGCCCGCGGCGCTGGCGCAGCGCATCCGCGATCGTTCCGCGCCCGGGCCCTGGTCGCCGGCCGTGACCATTCAACCCAGAGGTCGTGGGCGCCCGTTCTTCTTCGTCCACCCCATCGTGGGCACGGTCATGGTGTACGTGCCGCTCGCGCGCCTTCTCGGGACGGACAGACCCTTTTATGGTCTCCAGGCGTCAGGCCTCCTCGACGATCTCGCGCCATTGAACAGCGTCGAGGCGCTGGCCGAGCGTTATGTCGAGGCGATCCGGGCGATCCAGCCGGAGGGCCCCTATCTGCTCGGTGGATGGTCGTTCGGCGGGCTGGTCGCCATCGAGATGGCGGCGCAGCTCGTGGAGCAAGGGCAGGAGGTGTCTTTCCTCGCGGTGCTGGATACCGCCTCGCCGGATACCTTGCAGGACGAGGCGCCGATGAATTCTCTCGATACGCTGCTGAGGATGGCCGAGGGGCTCGGCGGTCCGATCGCGAGCGCCGAGCTCGACGGGCTCGACGCTGAGCAACGTGTCGCCCATGTATTCGAGCGCATTCGCGCCCTGGAGATCTTTCCGGCGGAGCTTGGAGTCGAGAGGCTCCTCACCCACATCGACGCGCATCTCTCCGCGGGATTGCGGTACCGGCCGCGGCTTCCCTGCCGTATGGACTTGTTTCGCGCGACGGAAAGTGCGGGAAACAGCGGTCAGCACACGTCGCATTTCGGTGATGCGTGGCGGGCGTATTCGTCTCGCCCGGTAGAGTGCCACGACGTGCCCGGGACGCACTACACGCTGGTGCGCGAGCCCCATGTGACGGTCCTTGCCGAGCGCTTGCGAGGATGTCTGAACGCAGTGGATCCGCCGCAGGTCGGGGAGGGCACGTGAGAAGGTGAATCAACGGGCCGGGCCATTCTTTCAGGCCCGTACCGGAGCAGGGAAGAGCTCGTCCAGGATTTCCGGGACATGCTCGACGCTGGCGAGGTGACCACCGCCACCCCAGACGATGAGGCGACTCCCAGGCACGGCGCACGCCATGTTCTGCGCGAGCGAGTAGGGTGCGTTGTGATCCTGGTCTCCGTGCCAGAAGATGATGGGAACACGAACATTCTCCAGAAGAAACTGCCATGGAAGGACGACGAGAAGTTGCTCCGTGGCGAATCCGCGAAGGCCTTGACGGAAGGATTCGCGGACCTCGTCCTTCAAAAATTGCATGAAAGGGCCATCCGCAAGGATCTTTGCGTCGCTGGGCGGCATCATCGCAGCCATGCGATGGAAAAATGAGTCTGCCAGTCGCGTGGTGTAAATGAGCGCCGAGATCGCGGCAAGCGCATAGCTGGCGACGTGCAAGCTGCGCAAGAGCCGGTATGGCAATCGATTGGCAGGTATCATCTCGGCGAACACCGATGCATTGGATAGTTCACCGATACCACTCGCGATTCCGGCCCGGATGACGCGGCCTGGAAGGTCGTGCGCCACTGCGGCTGCATAGGGCCCCCCGCCGGAGATCCCGAGGACCGTGAAGCGCTCCCAGCCGAGATGGTCGGCGAGCGCCGCGATGTCCTTGGGGTAATCAACGATGCGCCTCCTCGGCTGGTAATCCGAGAGCCCAACGCCGGGGCGATCCGGACAGACGACAGCCACATGTCTTTCGACCGCGACGTCGTGAAATGTGACGCCGATCCTCCGGCAGCTGGGCAACCCGTGAAAAAGAAACAATGGGGTGCCGGCAGGATCGCCATAGATGTCGAACGCTTGCTTGCGTCCGTCCGCGAGTGTCATGGTCTTGTCGAGCATGGAGAGTGCCCAGGGGCAAGAGGCGTTCCTCTCCACGCTTGGCGATTGCATTGGTAGAGTGTGCGGATTTCACGCGGCCGATCCAGGAGGAATGGAGCAACATCTGCGCGCCGTATGCGTGGTTTGCACATGGGGCGAGGAAGTCGCTCGAAATAGCGAATGGTGTTCTTTCTCACTTTGGTAAACAAGCCGACTGTGCATCAAACGCGGCCACGTGCGTGTTCTCGATTCGAACTCGACCGGTCTCGAGTACCCCAGGTACGAGTACCGCCGGGCGTGGTTGTAGAACCGCTCGAGGTAGTCACCGCTCGACGCCATCGCGGCATCCCTCGTCGGGTCGTGCGTTGCGTCGACCAGCTCGGTCTTGAGGGGCGCCAGAAGCTCCTGCGACGGCGTTGTCATAAGTCGCCGGCGCGGCTCATGCTAGCGGCGATGCCGCGCTCACGCAGCACCTGCCGGTCGTCGTCGCTGGCGTAGGGGCTGCCGCGGTCGGAGTGGTGTGCCGGTCTGCGTGCGCGCAGCGCCCGCTCGAGGGCTTCGAGCGCGAGGACGCGGTCGTTCGGCTCGTTCATCGCAAGCCCACGGTCCTTGGCGTTCTTTTCGAGGAGCTTGAGCACGACACCGTAGACAACGTCCGCGTCAGAGCGCCCGGCCGGGGCCTTTTCTTGGCGCATCGGCGCAGTGTGCCTTGAGGTAATGGCCGTACGAGAAGCTGTCATCGACGACATCTCCAGGCGCTGCGGCAATCCGTGCCAATGGGCAGGCCAGGGCTACGCGTGTATCCGCCCCCGTGACGACCCCCTCTCCACCGTGGTGCGATGTCCCTCGCGTGCGAATGCATCCACACCATCGGACGTGCGAAAGGTTCTGCCACTCTCGCATGACGTTCCTTCTTTGCGCGAACGGCCAGCTCTTCGGGATTCCGACGGTACCATCGACGACAGAGCTGCGAATCAGAAGCCGCCCTGCCACGAGGTCGACGTCGTTTCACCGAAGCGCGAGCATCATTGGTCTTTGCGCATGTATACACGCAACCCGCTTGCTCTGGACCGGAGCGACCTTCCGCCCCTGCTCCCGCCGGGCCGTTCTTGTGCTCCACGACCACGTCGATCATTCAACATTCTTTGGTCACACATGCGGCCGAGGCGTAGGGCTCGAGGCGGCCGATTACGTCCGTCTTTCACGTCGCCAACCTGCTGCCCACCGCAAGATCTGGTTGACACTCTCTTGCGGTTCGCACATAGGTGGAGTTGTGAGGTAGCATCTACCCTTATCTTGATCACCATGGCACGCAATCACGGCTTTTCGAATGCCTCCCGCCTGGCAGCCGATGCTGTGCCTTATCGTTCATCCTCGGGCGGGACCGCCGTCATCGCCCTGGTCAAGGCGACCTTCGTCGTGCCCCAGCCCGGCGCGCCAGCTGTGCTCCAAGACGCGCAGCCCGCCGTGCGCATCAACGAGGTGCTCGTGGACCCCGACGCCCCCTCGCGCGGCGAGGAGAGCAGCATCCGCTATCCGAGCGATATCGGTCTGAAGAAGCCCGGAGCCGATCTCCTCATCGTGGGGGACGCGGTGCCTCGGACGAAGGCCAGGGCCGCGGACGTCGCAGTCCGTGCGAAAGGGCGCACGGTGACGCTGCGCGTCCATGGCGACCGGGCCTTCGTGTGGAGCCCCATGGGCCTGGGCATGAGCGTGGCCGCGATGTTCGAGAGGGCTCCGGTGACGTACGAGCGGGCGTACGGCGGTCGTTCAGCGGACGGCACGCTGGTGGACTGGCGCAATCCGGTGGGGCGGGGTGTACACCGGAACGAGCGCGAGCTCGACGGCAAGCTCGCCCCGTGCATCGAGGACCCCGGCGTCTCTTATCGCGCCGGCCAGGACTATCTGCCGTACGGATTCGGCGCCCTCGCGACCCACTGGACAGAGCGCAAGCGTCACGCCGGGACCTTCGATGCCGGCTGGCAACGCACGCGCATGCCGCTCCCGCCCGAGGACTTTTTGGACGCATTCTTTCACGTCGCACCGCCGGCGCTCCGCTTCGAGGAGCCTTTTTCGCCGGGCGATCCCGTCGCCGTGCTCGGGATGAGCGAGGCGGGATTGTTCAACTTCACGGTCCCGCGGCTCGTCGTGAAGGTCTTCGAGAAACGCGAGGACGGCAAGACCATCGAGCACCGCCCCCGCGCAGACCTGCTCCTCGTGGAGCCTGAACGCTCGACGTTCGAGCTAACATTTCGAGAAGTCCTGCGCGTCGGTCGCGGTCCGGGTCGATTACGGGAGGTGCGCGTCGATGTGGATTGATGGCTCGGGTCCTCAGACCCTCCCGAGTGCGCTCGGCGGCGGCGTCGAGGGGGTCGATTTCCGCAAATTCGTGTTGCTCGTCGCGGCGCACATGGATGCCATCGATATGACCGAGGCCTTCGAGGTCGCGAACGTGGCTCCCGACGTGTGGGCGCGGGCTCAGCCCGTGTGGGAGCGCCGCCTCCTCGACGCGCTCGAGAGCGACGAGGGCACGACGATTGCGGAGATCCACGACGCCGCGCTCGGCGACGGGCTTCTGCGCTGGGAGCGCCGCCTCCCGCCGCTCGACGAAGAGGTGAGCGCGTACATGGCCCTCGAGCGTCACCTCGCGACCCTCGCGGATCCCGCCGCGTGGCTCGCAGCCATTGGCCTGCTCCCGACCGATCTCGTCCGGCTCGCACACCTATGGCGAAGGCGTTTCGCCGAGGACGAGGTGCTGCGCGCGCGGGCCGCCGAGGCTGCCCTGGAGACCTCACCCCCCGTCGCGCGTGTCGTGCGCGGACAGGCGCGCCTGCGACGGGCCCTGCCGCTGGATCGAGAGACGCCATGAGCGAAGTCGTTGCGCTTTTCTGCGACGCATTCGGTGAAAACCGCGTCCTGTCCGTGTCGGGTCGGGAGGCCATGGACGAGTTATCCGTATGGCGCGTGGAGGTCGTCAGCGACGACGGCGAGATCGACGTCGAAGCGCTCCTCGACCAGGAGGCCGCGGTAGGCCTTACCGATTCGGTCGGGAACGTCCGCCAGATCCCGTTGATCGTGGACGAGGCGGCCTACATCGGCATGGAGCGGATAGGGCACCGCTACGAGATCATTCTGAAATCGCGCCTCTCGTCGCTCGTGATACGTCGCGGATACCGCGTCTTTCAGGACAAAACGACGCAAGAGATCGTGGACGAGCTGCTGCGCGCGGCCGGCGCCACCGACGTGAAATGGCGCATCGGCGGGCAATACGCGAAGCGAGCGTACACCGTCCAGTACGGCGAATCCGAGTGGGATTTCCTCGCGCGGCTGCTCGGCGAAGAGGGCATTCACGTCTGGTTCGACGAGCTGGACGAGCGCCCGACGATCCTCTTCGGGGACGGCAACACGTCGCACGACGGGATCGAGGGGGGCGCTTTCTTGCCCTTCGAAGATCCGGGGGGGCTCGTCACGAGCCCGGCGGCGATCACCCATCTCACGGCGATATGGTCCACGACACCGACGAGAGCCCAGGTGCGCGACTATTCGCCCGAGCACCCGGATGTCCTCGTGGAGGGAACGGCGGGGGAGGGCGCGGCGGAATATTACGAGTATCCAGCGCGCCTGTCGATCACCGATTCCGCTGCTCCACGCGCCGCGGTGCGGCTCGAGCAGCTCGCGCGATTCGCGCACCGCCTGGAGGCGAAGAGCAGCAATCTGAGGCTGCGGCCCGGCCGCGTCGTGCAGATCGCAGGCGCGGCGGATGCGTGGTTCGACGGCAAGTTCCTCGTCGTGTCCGTGGAGCACGAGGCGCGCCCGCCGAGCCGCGACGAGGCGGCTGCCCGCGCGTACGCGAACCGGGCCCTCCTGGTGCCCTTCCGAGAGGAGCGCTATTTCCGCCCCGCAATCCCGTCCGCCCGCCCTGCCGTCGACGGCCTCGACACGGCCGTGGTGACGGGTCCCTCCGGCCAGGAAATCCACGTCGATGGCCTCGGGCAAGCGAAGGTGCGTTTCCGCTGGGACCGCTCGGGCATCACCGATGATCGCTCCTCCTGCTGGGTCCGCTCCATCCAGGCCCCGATGTCCAATTCGATGGCCTTGCCGCGCGTGGGCTGGGAGGTACCGATCGCCTACGAGAATGGGGATCCGGATCGACCGCTCTTGCTTGGGCGTGTCTACAACGGTGGCGCGAAGAGCCCTTATCCGCAGCCGGCGCACAAGGCCACGACGACCTTTCAGACCGCCACGTCGCCTTCCGATGGAACGACCCACGAGCTGCGGATGGGCGACGACGCGGGCGCGATGGAGATGTTCGTGCATGCGACGCGCGATCAGACGACGACCGTCGGCGGGAGCAACGAGACGACGGTGGCCTCCAACCGCAGCGACGACGTGAAAAAGAGCCGGGAGACGACCGTCGAGTCAGCGCAGAGCACATCGGTGGGGGGCAATCAATCGGTCACGGTGGGCGCCAACTGCAACGTGGCCGTCACCGGCAGCCGATCGCAAGTCGTCGCTGGAAACGAGGAGATAGGGCTCGTCGGCTCGCAGACCACGCAGGTGGAGGGCACGTACACGGAGCTGATTGGTGGTTTTTATGGCCTCCGTTGCAATGCCTCCAATACCAAGGTGCAAGGAGCGTTCTCGCAGATGATCGGCGGCGCGCTGAGCACCACGTCGGGCCTCGGGACCAACCAGTCCGTCGCGGCGGCGCGCGGCGAGCGGGTGGGCGGGCTGCGCGCGTATACGGCGGCTTCGGTCTATGCCGATACGACGCGCGGGGCGAAGAGCGTCACGGCGGGCGCCGCGACGGACAATGCCGGCACCCACATCGCGTGCGTGGCGACGGCGAGCGGAAGCATCAACGTCGGCGGCGTGGCTGCATTCAACGCTGGAGGGACCCTGGTGGTGGACGCGGCGTCGATCGATTTCCGTGCCGCCAGCCTCACGGCCAACGGCGGATCGATCATGAAGCTCCAGGGCGCGCTGAAGGCGTCGGGGAAGCTCGTGATGGACGGCGCGAAGACCAAGGTGAAGCGAACGACGGAGGTGGAGTGATGGCGGCTCCGTTCCGGCTCTCCGTGAAAGGCGGGCGCGACGATCTGCCGGTCCTGTCCTTCGAGGGGCGCGAGATCATCCACTGGCAGCGCCGTTTCTCGGTACTTGTCGACGCGACGACGGCAGAGAGCCAGGTCGTGCAGATCGATCCCGAAGAGTGGATCGGCAAACCCGCGACGCTCCACCTCGGAGGCACGGGGAGCTCGGATCTGGAGCGCTCGATCGCCGGGATTGTCGAGGAGGTGGGAGCGCGCGGGTTCGGCTACGAGCTGGTCATTGCCGCGGCGACGCACACGCTCGCGCTGTCGCGTGATTTCCGGGTCTTCGTGGAGGAAGACGCCGTGGCGATCGCGACGAAGCTCCTCGAGGAAGCGGGTCTCGAAGTCGACGTGCGGGTCCTCCGGGCCTTGCCGAAGCGGCGCCAATGCGTGCAGTCGTTCGAGACCTCGCTCGATTTCATCCTGCGCATCCTGGCCGACGAGGGCATCGCCCTCTGGATGTCCGGCGATCCCGACGCGGAGAATGTTGTGCTGGGGGATCACGAAAATGCCCCCTCGCCACTTCCGGGCGGCGCCTCGATCCGGTTCATGGCGGACGGAGATGCCGCGCTCGTGGGCGAAGAATGCGTTCTGGCGGCGCGCATCTCGTCGGCGCGCAGCCCCGAGGTGGTGAGCCTCGTGGACTATGACGAGGCAAAACCGGAGCTCGATCAGACGGTGCAGGCGGGCAGCGGCAGCTCCTACGAGCATTTCGAGTATCCCGGCGGCTACCGCGATCCCTCGGTGGGGCGAGAGCTCGCGGGTATTCGCCGGAGCGAGCTTCGGAGCCGTGCGCGCGTGCTGACGGGCCGGACGAGCTCGCGGCGCCTGTGCGTGGGTCACGTCCTCGAGCTGACCGATGCGCCGCGCACCTCGATGAACGGGCGCTGGCTCGTGGTGGAGCTCGAGCACCGGGGCCGCTCTCCGAGAAACGGCGGTTTGGCAGAGCGAACGTATGAAGCCGCCTTCCGCGCTGTGCCTGCGGACCTGGCATATCGGCCTGCGCGGCTCGGGTGTCCGGGGCTCGGCGGCGTGCAGACGATGGACATCACGGGCGCGAGCGGCGCGGAGATCCACACCGATGAGCAGAGCCGCATCAAAGCGAAGTTCCGGTGGGACCGCAGGAGCGCGGCTGACGATCGCGCGAGCGCCTGGATCCGGCCGATGCAGCCGCTGCTCTCGGGAGGCTTTCTTCTGCCGCGCGCGGGCTGGGAGGTGCTCGCGGGTTTCATGTCCGCGCCCACGACGACGGGCGACACGCCGGTCGAGCTCGGCCGCCTTGCGAACGGATCGGCCGTGCCGCCCGAGGCGATGCCCGATCAAAAGGTACGATCGTGCTTCGGGAGCGCGACCACGCCGGGCGGCGGCAGCGCGAACGTGCTGCGAACGGATGATACCGCGGGAAACGAGGGATTTTTACGCAATGCCTCGCGTGATTTCAATGATCGGACCGAGAACGACCGGGTGCTAGAGGTCACGGCGGATGACACGAACGAGGTGGGAGCCAACCACATGGTGACGGTGGGCATCGAGGACAAGGTCGTGGTGCTCGGGGCGCAAACGACGTCGATCGGAGGCAATCGCGAGGTGACCTCGGTGGGCTCGCACAACGTCGCGGCAGCAGCGGAGTCCGTGGTCATCGGCGGCCTGCGCAAGTTCATGGTAGGCGGCGATTACCAGACGAAATGCGCGACGCTGGCGCGCGTCGTCGGAGCGGCGGAGGAAGTGGTTGCAATCCAGGGAATCAACCGCCACGTGACGGGGGCTTCGAGCGTGAGCGTGGGGGGGACCTGGGCCGAGGTCGGCGGGCTCTCGAGCGCGCAGAGCGTCCTCGGTCGGAGCTCGCTCGTGGCGGGCGGAGCGCTCACGGTCCAAGCGAAGAATGCGGTCGTGAACGCGAGTGTGCTCACCGAGAGCTATGCGAGCTATGCAGGAACGGCGGGAGGTGCAATCACGTATGCGTGGGCGTCGGGGCGCGTGAAGGTGGGCGGAGCACTCACGATGAAAGGCGCCGGCGTGCTGTTCAAGGCGACGTCGAAGATCACGATCAAGGCCGGTGGGGTGACGATCACGCTCACGTCGGGGGCCATCAAGGTGAAAGGCAAGGTCGACGGGGGCGCGGCGAGCGTGGTCACCGGAGAACAGGAGATCGGATGAAGGCGAGAGTGCCGGCGACGAGCCGCAAGGGGGAGTCGAAGGTGATCCCCATCCAGCGCGAGCGGCGAGGAGCGCGGTCCTCGCAGAAACGAGCCGGATTGCTGGGGCCGGGCGCGCACATTGGCGAGGTCGAAGCGCGCGAGGGGGGCGGGTATCGCGTGCGCCTCGCATGCGGTCGCGAGGTGACCGTCACTGTGGGGCCGGGTGTGGAAGAGGCGCTCGTGGAAGAAGCAATGCGCGAACGCCGGCCCGTCATCGTGGCGGATGGCGTTGAGGGGGCATGCATCTTCGGTGCGCTCCAGACGCGGGCCGCGCGTGCGCCGCAGCCGGAGCTCGTGCTCGAAGCCGAAAAGCGCCTCGTGCTTCGCGTCGGGCGAGCGCGCGTGGAGCTTCTGGCAGACGGCACGGTGCGCATTTCGGGGCAGGCCGCGACGCTCGACATGCCGCGAGCGATCCGGCTGCTCTCGGCCCTGACCGAGATCCCGTGATCATGAGCACGAACGCTGGCAAGAAAAACGTCGCCCACCGGGGTAGCAATCACGGTTGCGTCACGCCCCCCGTGCCGAGCCTGGTGAGTCCGCCGGCGCCGCCGGCGCCGACGCCGTTCCCCTACGTGGGTCGCTCCGCCAATGCGAAGAAGACCAAGAGCAAGCTCAAGGTCGCTAGCAAGCCAGTGCTCGTGGTGGGCTCGACGATGAAGCTCGATCCGCCGGCGAATCAGCCTGCGCAGACCGGCGGCGGCGATTTGCTGACGCACGCGACGTTCAACATCGGCGTGATGACGAGCGGCTCGAGCGGCTTCAAGGTCTCGGGCAAACCCATCTGCTGCACGGGCGATACCGTGGCCACCAACGTGATGATGGACGAGGCGAGAGCCAGCCAGGCGACGGTGCCGCTGCTGGAAGGCGCGGACATCGATACCACGGTCAAGTCCATCCTGAGAAACGTTCGCCGGGAGGAGAAAAAGAAGAAGGCGCTCCCGGCGCAGCCCGCAAAGCAGCCGAAATGGAAGAGCGATCCGGTCGACGTCGCCACCTGCTACGTCGGCGATCGCGCCGTCGATCTCGAGCTCCCCGGTCCGATCCCTCTCGTATGGGAGCGGCGCTATTCATCGGGATTCGCGAAGGAGCGCACGGCGCTCGGGCGGGGCGGCTGGACGCTCTCGCTCGATCAGCGGCTCGAGCCGGTGGGAGGTTCGTTTCGGCTGCGCAACCGAGATGGGCGCTGGGTCGAGTTCGGGGCGCTCGGCGCGGACCAGGCGACCTTCCATCACGGCGAGCGGCTCACGCTCGAGCGTCGCAGCAAGCGCGAGATCGTCGTGCGCGACCACGTCACACGCCTTTTGCATGTTTTCGCGCCGGGCCCTGGCAGCGCGTGGCTCTTGATGGCAATCGAGACGTCGCGCGGGCAGAGCGTCCGGTTCACGTATGAAGGCGAGCGTCTCGTTCGCGTGGACGACAGCGTGGGTCGCGAGCTCCGCATCACGACCGACGGCGAGGCGCGCATCGTTCGCGTCGAGGTCTGGGCGGCGAATCCCTCGGGGGAAGGGCCAGCGCGCTTGCGGACCCATTTCAGCTACACCTATCATCCGGAGGGTGAGCTCGCGTCGGCCATGGACGCGCTCGGTCACGCGGAGGGATACGTCTATGACGGGCAGCACCGCATGATCGAGCACACGTGGCGGAGCGGCATCACGTTCCGCTACGAATACGACGAAGAGCGCGGCACGTGCATTCGGGCCTGGGGTGACGGAGGGCTGCAGGAGGTGCGGCTCGAGCAGGACGTAGATGCCCGGCAGACGGTCACCCACACGACGGAAGAGCCGCGGCGCTATACCTGGAACGATCAGGGGCTCGTGATCCGCGAGGAGACGCTGGATGGCGCGCTGATCGAGGCGAACGAGTACGACGCCGATCAATACTTGCTGGCGCGCGCCAATGGAGCGGGCCACAAGATCGAGCGCGCGTACGATGAGCGCGGCAACCTCGTCAAGGAGGTCGACCCTGCGGGCAACGTGACGACCTACGAGCATTCGGACGATCTCCTGATCCGCTCAGTCGATCCCGAGGGGAACGAGACCCGCTTTCAGTATGACGCGCACGGCGCGCTGATCGGCCTCACGTCCACGACCGGAGTCACGTTCCGTATCGAACGCGACCGTGAAGGGCGCGCGGTGGCGATCATCGGCCCGGAAGGCGCCCTGGAGCGGCTCGCGTACGACGCTCACCACAACCTCGTGAGCCGTGCATTGCACGGCCGCGGCATCTTCCGCACGACCTACGACGCGCTGGGTCGCCTCGTCGGTGGAATCGATCCAGCGGGCGGACAGACGATCATCGAGAATGACGCGTGCGGTCGCGTGCTCCGCGTGACGTATCCGGACGGCTCGCAGGTCATGTACGAGCGCGATTGCGAGGGGCAGGTGACGCGCTTCATGGATCAGCTCGGCGCCGTGACGCGCTTCGAGTATCAAGGGACCGGCGTGCTGGCACGCACCACCAGCGCGGACGGGCAGTTCTCGCGTTTTCGTTACGATCTGGACGAGCGCCGGACGAGCATCGAGAATCCACGCGCCGAGCGGTACGAGTTCGAGTACGACCGCGTGGGTCGCGTCGTGCGCGAGACGGCGTTCGACGGGAGGACCACCACGTACCGTCGAAACGCGGCGGGCCGTATTTCACGGATTGATTACGCGAACGGCGATTTTCGCGAATTCTCGTACGACGCGCTCGGCAACGTCGTCGAAGATCGCACCGCGGACAGCAAGATCGTCTTCGAGCGCGACGCGCTCGGGAGGATCATGAAAGCCACGTTGTCGGAGTACTCGGGCGACGTGGTGGTGGAGGTGGAGCGGGACGCGTTCGGGCGCATCGTGAAAGAGATCCAGGATGGCCGCCCGATCTTGTTCGAATACGACGCGATGGGGC
Organism: Polyangium jinanense; assembly: GCF_028435265.1. Classification (GTDB taxonomy): domain Bacteria; phylum Myxococcota_A; class Polyangia; order Polyangiales; family Polyangiaceae; genus Polyangium; species Polyangium jinanense. The sequence goes on from NZ_JAGTJK010000007.1 coordinate 150,216, forward strand.
AGCGCACGGCGCGCACCTTGCCGGACGGCGCGCGCACGGAATACCGCTACGACGAACACGGGGATCTGCTGTCGGCGGCGCACGGGGGCGTGGACGTGCGCATCTTTCGCGATGCGCACGGTCGAGAGCGCGAGCGCAGATTCGGCAGCGATGTCGTTGCGAAGACGGGTTACGATGCGGGCGGGAACGTCATGCAGGTGGACGTCCGCGCGCATCTACGCGCAGGCGAGCCGTCGCCCCGCGCCTCCGTGAGCCGCGTCTACACCCGTGATTCCGCGGGTTTGCCGACATCGATCGAAGACGCCGCATGGGGGCGAACGACGATCGTGCACGACGCGATGAAGCGACTCGTTCGGATGCGCTCGCCCGTACTCACCGAGACCTTCGTGTACGAGACGACGGGATCCGTGCGCGGCGCATCGTCGACGAGCGAGGAAGCTCCGACCGCCTGGCGCATGGGCATGGGCAATCGACTCCTGCGCGCTGGCGGCACGAGCTACGAGGACGACGATCGCGGCGCGCGGATGGAGAAACGGGATGCCGGCGGCGCCTCGACGTATTACGGCTGGGATGCGCGCGGCCGCCTGCGCGAGGTCGTCGCGCCGTACGGCGCGAAGGTGCGCTTTTATTACGACGCTTTCGGGCGTCGCGTGCGCAAGCACGTCATTGCGCCCGTCGCCGGCACGTTCGCGGATGCCCTCGCGCGCATGAAGGAGCGCGGTGATTCTGCATTGCCGTCGGTGCGGGTGGTACGATTTCTTTGGGACGATCATGCCCTCTGCGAGGAGCGGGACAGCGGCCGCGAAGACGGCGCCGGCCGGCGTGTCTTCGTGCACGAACCGGGCACGCTCACGCCTCTCTTGCACGCCGAGCGCGGGGAGGTATTCCTTTGCGTGACCACGCCCATGGGCGTGCCGGCCGAGCTCGTGGATCAACGCGGACGCGTGGCCTGGCGCGCCTTCGCTTCCGCGTGGGGAAGAATCGAAAAGGTGCAGCGCGACTTCGACACCGACGTGGAGAGCCCGTTCCGGTTGCTCGGCCAGTACGCGGATCCCGAGACCGGCCTCGCATACATGCAATTTCGCTATTTCGATCCGGATACGGCTCGATTCTTGAGCTCGGATCCGATCGATCTGATCGGCGGTGACAATCTCTTCGCCTACCCGGGGTCGCCCTTCGCCGTGGTGGATCCGCTGGGCCTCGCGGACGATCCGTGGCATCCCCACACCGCGACGGAGGACGACGTCATCTCGAAAGGCGTTCACTTCAACACGGCCGATCGGAGGGGCAACCCCCTGCCGGAGGTCAAAGTGACGACCGACGCGCAGGGGAACATCGTCTTTCAGGGCGCATTCAATCCCGACGGCGCGCACGAGGAGCGGCAGCGCGACAGGGCTGTGCAGCTCTCGGAAGAGAAGTTCAAATCGGACGCGACGTGGCGGTTGCGCCTGCAGAAAGCCGCGCGTGAGGCGAAGGAGAGCCTGTTCAAGAACTTCAATCGCAAGGACCGCGCGCAGGAGGCAAAGAAGGTCGAGCGCGCGATCCGGAACATCACCAAGTGCAAGAGGGCGTGATGGACGAGCGAGACGCACGGCGAGCAGCCTTCCATTCGGCGCCCCTCTGGAGGCTCCGGCGGCGCATCGATGATCCGAAGGCGCCGCGCGCACTGCACGATTGTCTGTTGAACGCCCGTCTGGAGGATTGGTTCCGCGAATGCCGCCTCGGTCCGGTCGGGATTGGCAGTGCGGTCTCCGAGGCCCTCGAGGTGATCGGGCAACCCCGCGCTCGATGCTCGGACCTCTTCTATCCCGGGTTGACATTGCTCGTCGCTGCGGATCGCGACACCCTCGCCGGGTTTCGCCTGGCGCTGCGCGAGGAAGAGCCCCTGATCCCCTTCGTCGACCTGGAGAGGTGGAGAGCCATTTCCAAGGAGGAAGCGGAGCGCTCTTTCGGCCTCGAGCTCACCGATGTCTCCTCCTACGACAATTCGACCACCTGGGGACGCTCGGAGGCGACGTCCGTCGGCGTCGTCAAGCAACAGATCCTCTTCGACGAGAACGGACACGCGGCAGAGGTCGAGGTGGTTGCTCCGGACTTTCTCGACCTCAGCGACGATGCCTTTCACGAGCACGCTCGCAAGCGGCTGCCCGAGTTCTTGAAGGCAGCCTTGCTCGAGGAATGGGTTCGCGAACGGAAGCTCGGGCCGATCGCGCTCGGCGCACCCTCCCTCGAGGCCTCGACCCTCTTCGGCAGCGCCGAGCAGGGGCGTCCGTCCTTGCATTATCCCGGATTGCTGGTGAAGCTCACGGCGGATCGAGCGCGTGTGCGGGGATTCTCCGTCGCTCTGCGAGAGGATCGGCAACTCGTCCTGTTCGCGGATCTCGAGAAATGGCGCTCGATGTCCATCGAGGACGCCCAGCGCTCCTTCGGGCTCATCCGGAAGGATTGGCCGACGCCGCACGGCATCTCCACGCTGGAGCTCGAAACGCCGAGCGAGGTCGGCTTCGTTCGGCTCGTGCTCTTTTTCTCGTGGTATCGACGGCGTTCTCGCCTGGAGAGCATCCACGTCTCCGTGAAGGAGCGGCGCGTCCCGCCTGGAATGGCTGCCCCACCCATTTCTTCGCCTCCCGAACGAATGAACACGTATCTGCCCAGGGTCTACGAACCACCGCAGAGTCCGACGGGAGAGCGTCTGCTCGACTGGCTCTTGGAGGGGCGGCTCGGCCCGCTGCCGGTCGGGAGCCGGCTCGATGACGTGATCAAATTCTTTGGAGAGCCCTGGTCCCGTTCCTCCCCGGGCATCGATCCCCCCATTCTCAAGTATCCCGCGCTCGAGGTCTTCGCCTCGTCGGATCACGCGCATCTCGCGGGATTCCATATCGAGCCGGGCGACGTCGAGGAGGCCGTGCCCTACGACGATCTCGAATTATGGCAATGCATGTCGGTCGAGGACGCCGAGAAGCTGATCGGGCAAGGATGGGAGCGGAGCGTGCTGGAACACGGCGGCAAGGAATCCATCATCCTCTCTCGCTGGTTGCCGAGCCCGCTCGGAAGGATGCGGCGATCGATCCACTTCGAAGACGACATCGTCACAGCCGTCGGGCTACTCGCCGGTCAGTCTGGACCCTCCACGAACGATGAGGACAACTCACCATGAGGACCGTGGAGATGCGCGTCGAGGGTGTGACCTACCCCGCCGCGAGGCTCGTCCTCGACACCGCCGTGGGCGAGGCGCATCGCGCGCGCATTCGCCTTTTCCTGCAAACGCCGCAGGATCCTCGCGCCTGGCTCGATAGCCCCGCCGCGGTGCGTATCCGGGGGCCACACGGCGAGCGCACGATGCACGGTTTCATCGCGCAGATCTCCGCGGTCGCGAGCGCCGATCCGGGGGCCGCTCGAGAATGCGAGGTGCTCCTCACTTCGCATTGCCAGAGGCTCGAGCTGCGCCATCGCTCCCGCGTTTTTCGCCGCAAGACGGTGCCGCAGATCATCGAGCAGGTGCTCGCCGACGTCGGGGTCACCGGAGAGCAGTTCGGCAAGGAGCTGCTGGAGGAGCACGCCGAGCGCGAGCACACCGTGCAGTACGACGAGACGGATGCGGCTTTCGTGCGGCGCCTCTGCGAGCGCGAGGGGCTCTGGTTTCGCCATGACGAGCAGGATGGATTCGATAGGTTCGTCCTGTGCGACTCCTCCACGACGACGGACGAAGCGCCCGGCGGCGCTGTGCGGCTCGTCGATACCCACGCCCTCGGCGCGGAAGACCGCATTGCGTGGAGCGCGAGCGCGCGGCGCAAGCGCCGGCCGGGCAAGGTCGTCGTGCGCGATTACAACGTGGCCAATCCCCGCGTGCAGCTCGAAGGAAAGTGCGAGGATGGGCTCGACACGGAGAGGGCGATCGAGGTCTACGCGGCGCCTGCGGGGTTTCTGGACGAGGCGGGAGGTGAGCTGCGGGCGCGCCTGCTTGCGGAAAGCTTGCGCGCGGATGCCTCGACCATCGTCCTGGAGACATCGGCGCTCGACATCGCGGCGGGCAAGTTCTTCGAGATCCAGAGCGATCTCGCGACGGGCACGGCGATTCCCGAGGGAAAATACTTCGCCACACGGACACACCTCGAATGGACGGCAGGGGAGGGGCGCTTCACCGCGCGCGTGTGGGCCATTCCGCGTGATCGTGTCTATCGGCTCCCGCACGTCACGCCGCGTCCGCGCATCCACGGCGTTCAGCCGGCGTTCGTGACGTGTGCTCCGGGCGAGGAGATTCACACCGACGAGCTCGGACGCGTGCACGTGCGATTCTCGTGGGACCGCGAGGCCCCGAACGATCACACGGCCAGCCTGCCGATCCGCGTGATGCAGCCGAACATGCCGGGCTCCATGCTCGTTCCGCGCGTCGGCTGGGAGGTGCAGGTCGCCTTCGAGGACGGGGATCCCGAGCGACCCTACGTGCTCGGGCGGGTCTACAATGGCCGGAATTTACCGCCGTTTCCGCTCCCCGCGAACAAGACCATCACGACCATTGGCACGGCCAGCTCCCCTGGGGGAGGCCAGACGAACATGGTGCGGTTCGACGACGGCGCCGGGCGCCAGCACCTCGTATGGACGGCCGGCTTCGGGATGACGACGACCGTCGCGAACGACATGCTCAATCAGACGGTGGGCTTCGAATCGGTCCACGTGAAGGGGAACCAGAGCTTTACCATCGGCGGCCATCAGACGATTTCCGTGCAGAATGCAGCCCTCGTCGGTGCGGCGTCGCAATCGCTCACCGTCGGCGGCAACCAGACCATCACGATCAAGGCGACGGGCTCGACGACGGTCGCGTCGGAGTCGGTCGCCATCGGCGGTGCGCTCATCGAGCTCGTGGGCAATCCCAAGGATGGGCTCGCCAGCTTCGCCGAGTCGGCCGCGCTCGCGGGCGTCGGGAGCATCCCGGTGGTGGGCGCGGCGCTGACCCGTGGCTACAACATCGGGAAGGCGCTCGGGCAAGGCTATGCGCGCGGCGGAATGGAGGGGCTGCTGCAAGCCGCCGGGCAGACGGCGATCAACGAAATCGCTAGCGCGATCCCCGGCGGGGATGCAATCGTCGCCGCAGCTGACCCGATGGGATTGACCCCATGGTCGCAGCGCGCGCAGGATCGCTGCGGGGCGCAGGCGGCAGGCGGCGGTTCGGGCGGTTCGAGCGGAAGCGGCGCGGACGGGGCAGCTGCGGCCGCAGGCCACCGCAATACCCTCGTGGACGGCGTGATGACGGAGTCCATCGGAGCGCTGCTCGGGATGCAGACGCCCAGCACGATCAACTGGACCACCCTCGGAGCGTCGACGTTTGCCATTGGTGGCAGCCACACGACGAGCGCGGTGCGCATCAGCAGGCTCACGGCAGGCGCGTCGCGCGACACGTCGGCGACCATTGCCGTCACCGCCGCGCAGGCCATCGGGCGCAACGTGACCGGAGCGCACACGCGGCGCGTCGCGGGCGCCTACACCGCCAATGCGGGCGCGGGCTTTCTATTACAGGCCAAGGGGTCGATGTCCATTCAAGTCGGGGGCCCGGCGACGCTCGAGGGGAGCAAGGTCGTATTCGAGGTTCCGGGCGCGAGCGTGATCGTGCACGGCAGCGGGGTCACGCTCGCGGCAGCGAGCATCACGATCAACGGCAAGACCGTGAAGAGCGGCAAGGAGAGCGTGGGATGACCGATCTCGCCATCGTCGCGTCCGCGCTCGTCAGCCCACTCGGTCGAACGGCGGAGGAGCACGCATTCCTTCTGCGTGCTGAAGCGGCGCCGCTGGCAACGGGAGCCTTCGTCGACGACGACGAGACATTCCTCCCGGTCTTCTCGTGCCCATGGATCGGCGCGGATCGCCCCCTGAGCTCGCGGCTCCGCATCCTGGGCCTCCAGGCCGCGAGCACGGCGCTCCGCGGCGTGCCGGACGAAGTGCGGCCCTCCCGTGTCCTGCTCGTCCACGCGGCGGACCGTCCTGGTTTTCGAGAGAGCGACGTCGCTCCGCTGCGATCCACATTGAAGGCCGCGGTGCGCAATCCCGACATCGTCACATTCCGCGGCGACGCGGGGACCATGTCCGCGCTCGAAGCCGCGAGAGCCGAGCTTCGGTCCGAAGGCTCCGTGCTGGTACTCGCGGTGGATTCGTACGTGGCGCTTCGCGCGATCGATGCATGGTCCGCGTCTCGCTTCGATCCATGGGGAGCGAATCTCGGTCCGATCGGCGAGGCCGCAGTGGCGTTCGTGCTGGTGACGCGAGAGCGCGCCCACAGGCTCGGATTGTCCACGGAGGGCACCTTCGTGCACGCGGCGACCACGAGCGGGAGCGCGCGTGACGACAACGACGTCGACGAAGACGGCGCGGCGCTTTCGTCGCTTCTCGCAAATCTGCCCATGAATGGGGGGCGTTTTGGTCTGGCGCTTGGTCCGGCCGACGTCGATCCGCTCCGGCGGCGCGAGTGGGAGCTCGCATTCGCGCGGCAGAACGCTCGTTTCGAGATCGATGCAGAGGTCGTGAGCGCAGAGAGCGTCCTCGGGCGCGTGGGGGCGGCTTCCGGCGCGCTGCACCTCGCCCTCGGCGCCGCGATGCGAAAGCATGCGGCATACCGGGTCGATCGGGCCTCGCCGCCTCGCGGTGAGCACGCGCTCGCGTGGGCGACGTCTCCCGATGGTTTGCGGGGTGTCGCCGTCGTTCGGGGGGGCTCGTGAAAGCGGCGCCTCGCATGGCCTCTCGCGAGCCACGGCTGTGGACGCCCGCTCCGTTGCTTTCGAGCATTGAAGTCGCCGAGCCTGCGCTCGCGCCGGCGCCTCCGTCCGAGGGGCTTCGCGTGAAAATCGTGGCCGATCGGGCGGCGTCCGTGCGGCTCCGCGAAGTGCGCCAGTTTCAAATCGCCGGTTGCCTCGAGCGCGCCGAAGTCCTCGCCCGTGATCGCTATGAAGGCCCGATGGATCAGCGCGACGAGGTCGAGCGCCGCTTGCTTGCGCAAATCGATGCGGCAGCGGTTCTCGGTATGCGCGTCCCCGATATTCTGGCGTTCTGGGAAGGGAACGATCCCGACCCCGAGGTGGCGTGGTGCACGGCATTCTTGCTCGCCTCGTGGGACGAGCCCGGCGCGCGACCGGCGCTCTCGACGTGGCTGCAATCGCTGCGCGAGGCGCCTTTCTCCGCGTGGCTCGCGGCGACCGATGCGCTCTCGGCATCGTCGCACCCAGAGCTCTTCGATATGCTCGCCGAATCGCGAACGAGCTCCTCCAGCATCCTGCGTGCGACGGCGATCGACGTGCTCTCGCAACGCCAGATCTCACCGAAAGGCGCGGGCATACCCATACCTGGGACCGACCCGTACCTCATGCTGGCGGCGCTTCGTGCGGCCACCCGCTCCCCTGACATCGCTCCCCAGCCGTTGCTCGACGCCCCATTCCTCGTTGCGACGGACCCGGACATCCTGCGGGAAGAGGCGCGCACGCGCCTCATCCTCGGCGACCTCCGGCCGGTGACGAACCTCCATGCTCGGGTCGACGATATGCCGGAGAGCGCCGCTTCTCTCGCGGTGGAGAACCTTGCGCTCGCCGGCGACGAGTCGCTCGTGGGGGCCGCGCAGGCGTTGATTGCGCGGCTCCCGACCTCGGAGGCGCTCATCGAAGCGCTCGGACGGTTCGGCGTGCCGGAGCTGCTCCACGGCGCATTGCGCGCTCTCGAGGAGCCGGAGCTGGCGGCGACCGCGTGGGAAGCGCTCGTCACGGCATTCGGCGCGCAGGTCCCTGAAACGGAGCCCGATCCGCACGGGGCGTGGAAGAAGGTGCTCGCGCGGTTCGCCGAGAGAGGCGGCCGTCATCGCGGCGGCCTGCCATGGTCGCCGGAAGCTGCGGTCGCCGAGGCTCGACGACCGGAGCACTCGGTGCGAGCGAGGCGCGTGCGGCTCGACGAGATTGCGGCGCGTACGGGCAGCCGATTGGCGGGCGATCCCGCGCGCTGGGGTGCGCTCGGGCAGGATGTGTGGCGCAACCTCCCGAGGGGCCTGCGCCGCGACTGACATCGTGGAGACGATCATGCCGAAAGAGACCGCGACGATCCCGCTCTCCGCATTCGCCAAGGTTCACGCCGCGCGCTCTGCCGGGCACTCGCTCGCACGCGCGCTCTCGTGGGCGGAGGTCGCGCCCGAGCAGTGGTCCGCGGCAGAGGCTGCCTGGAATGAACGCCTCGTGGAGAGCGCAGCGGGCGATTGCTCCCTACTCGTCGCCTACGACACGCACGTGCTTCGCGTGGCGGATTTGCTTGCCCCACGGATCGAGCCGCTCGAGAGCGACATCGTGGCATGGACGCAGTTTTCCCGTCACCTCGCTGCCGCGGTGGATCCCGACGTGTTCCTCGCGGCGTGCGGCATCCAAATGGCCGATGTCATGCGGCTGCAACGTGCATGGGCCGGGAAACGGGGCGCCGATCCCTCTCTCGCAACCCAGGCTCTCCAGGCTGCGCACGCGCCGCTCGAGCCCGTCCCGGCGCTGCGCGTGGAGCCGCGGGTCATTGGTGACGATGTGCGCCAGGGGGCGGTGACTCCCTCCCAGGCGAGGCCTCCGGCGGATCAACGTCGGACGCCCGTCCCGCCGGTATTCGATCCGAATAGCGCACGAGCAGCGCACGAAGTCTCGGCCCCACCGCCGCTCGTAAAGGCAATCCCTGTGGTGGCTCCGGCGCCTCCGAGCCTGGAAACGACCCTGACCCTCACGGGGTCGTTCGTCGCTGCGGACGTGCACCGAAGGAATCCCTTGCCCTTCGACCCAGCCGCTCCGTCCGCAATTTCGCGCGTGGAGGAGAAAAAGCAGGAGCCGGGCGACATGCGTTCGGGTGCGAACAAGACGACCGAATTCACGGAAGTGGATCGATTGAACGAGGCGCTGCGGGAACCGGTGCCTTTCCGTCGCCCGGCACAGGGCCCGCAGGCAGCCCCACGGATCGTGTTCTCGGCCGAGGCCCATGCGTTGCCGAACAAGCCGCCTCCGGCGGGCGCGCAGAACCCGGCGCCCGCTCACCGCGACCCCTTGGAGAGCACGGTGGATCTGTCGACCGTCTTGGACCCGATGAGAGGGGAAAAGCCAGCCACGCCCTTCGAGCGGCCTGGGGCCGGCAAGCCGATGCCGGTGCCCGCCGCGCAGCCCGGTTCGAGCACCCCACCCAATACGCCGACATTGACGCTCGAACGATATGCATCCCTCTGCGTCGAGCTCACTGCAGCGCCGGGGCACGCGCAGGCGGTTGCGTGGCGGTACGGGCTCACGCATGAGCAGTGGAAGAAAGTCAATGCCTACTGGCAAGGGCGCATGGCGAGCGAGCCGGACGTGCGGGCTGCGTGGGAGAGGGCGTGTGTGACGTATCGGGATTGGCTCATGCGCAGGTGAGCCCCGGCAACCCCGCGGCCGACGACGTGAACTCTTCGTGCCGATGGAGCACTGGGGGGTCGAGGAGGAGAGGGCGCCGCCGGCGATCGCGCCGAAGGGTGGCACGAGCGTACCGAGGGCGGCGAAGAGATTCGCCCGGCACCCGTTGAGAGGCAAGCTCCCATCGTGGCTGCTGCGCCGCCGCCGGCGGTGCAACTCGACCAGACAAATGCCTGTGCAGTTCGTCATGCCCGGCCCTCCGCTGCTGTTTCAGGCAGCAGCGCATGAGTGGACCGGCCCTCCGCGCGAGTGGCGCGTAACGCGCGGCGCGGGCTCTCTCGGCCACATCCGCCCTCGGAGAAACCGTCTTACGCCCTTCGAGCGGCCATCACCGAGCGCTCCGGCGTCTTCGCCAGCCGAATCTCCGTCGGCGCCGCAACCGTCGACGAATGCGGGGCAGGCGCCTTCACCGCTGACGTTCGAGCAATACGTGTCGCTTTGCGTGGAGTTCGAGGCTGCGCCCGCACAGGCCCCCGAGATCACGTCGAGATACGGACTCACGCGGGGGAGACGTTGTGTGACGTTCGGGCGAGTCTGCTGGAACTGACCGGAATCATTGGGGGTTGTTCCTGCTGGGTGGCCCCGTCGTCCCTCTGAAGTCCGCTAAATTTCGCCGGCGTTCGTGATGTCTGGGCACGATTTGGGGCACGGTCGGGGGACCCTGAGCGGGGGTGTTGGCGTAGATGAAGTGTAGGTGCGTCAGTGGCGTCTCGATGAATGACGACCCGACCCCCGAAGTTCAGATCCGCTTGGCCGACCCGCTTGGGATCCGATTGGGCGGTCTTTGACACGCGCCTTCGAGCTCCCTGGGCCGAAGGCCCGGTGATGGTCCGATTCCGTGCCCGCAGCGCTGGCAGCGCCGTCGGGTGCGCGTTGAATGCAGGAATGGCGGCGCGGATTCACGAGGAGCAGGAAAGTTACGCTCGGGTCGTCCGGCGGGAGGTCGAGAGGGCGCGAAATCGTGACGGGTGGACTGATTCCGGAGGCGCAGGGCGCACGGGACGCGGACGGGTCCCTCGCGCCTCGGGGATCGGGGGACGCGAGGCCCTTTCGGGTCCCTTGCGCCCCGAGGCGAGGGGCAGGCGTGGCGTCGACGGGGAGCGTGCTTCGCGGGGCGCCGGCGCAGCGACACCCGTCCGCCGGTTCATAACCGGAAGGAATGCCCCGCAGCGGACATGAGGATGATGAGGTGCGTAGAGGAGCGCGCGGCGCGCAAGACGAATTCCAGGAACATGGAGTGCCCGCCGAGGCTTACAAGAGGAGACAGAGGTTCGGGCGAAGGGCAGCCACGTCAATGGCAAAAAGGGTGCCGCCCGCCCGCGCCGCGCCGCGCCGTTCGGGAGACGCGTCATCCAGCAGTGCGTCCTTTTCGGTTCGCATTGGAAGACATGCGAAGCAGCTACCCATGGCGCGCGCCCATATAAGGAGAAGTGCTGGCGTACTCGTGTTCGCACTTTCGACGTCCGAAAGATAAGTGTTGACATCGAATCCCAAATCCATGATAAGGTGCACGGGCGTCCGGGGACTCCTTGAGTATTCTTAGAACGGCCGATCCCCGGCGTTGACGCCGGGAGACGTCTGCGCGCCCCGTGAGCGCGACGTCGAGCATAGCAGGCAGTCGAGAAGCGCCGCGAGCGCCCTGGATCCAGGGAGGCGGACGCAGGAATACTCCGGTATTCCGCGGACGACGACCGACGATCCAGGGCGCGCAGCACGTTCATCGACTGCCTGCTGGTGCAACCGAAGGTACCCGTGCCGGAGGAATGCGGTTCGTGGCGAGCTTTTATGCCATTCATTCCGTCGCCGATTCGCTGGCGTCGTACCTGAGGTACGCGTATCAGGCGGATCAGGCGAAGCCCGAGCACTCGTCGCTCCTGCCGAGCTGCGATTTCGCCGTCCTGTCGAGCGGTGAAATGGGCGATGTGGGCGAAGGCGAAGACGCGCCCGTCAAGCCGCGGGTGTCGCTCTACATGTACCGAGCGACGGTCAACGAGCACCTCAGAAATCAGCCGCTCGGAGCGAGGCCCTCCGACGCGCCGCCCCCGCTCGCGCTCGATCTGCATTTCCTACTCACGGTGTGGTCCGACAAGGTCGAGGACGAGCTCAGGATCATGGGGTGGACGATGCTGAAGCTGCACACCCACCAGATCCTCGGCGCCTCCGATCTCACGGAGGAAGGCAAATTCGGGCCGGACGAGGTCATCCACGTGATCCCCGCCGAGCTCTCGAACGAAGATCTGATGCGCATCTGGGACGCGATCCGGCGCCCCTACTGCCTCAGCGCCTCGTACATCGCGCGCGTCGTGCGCCTCGAGGATCTCGGAACGTACGATCCGGCCAAACCCGTCCTCGCGCGGCGCTTCGAGGTCCAGGGCAAGGGAGGTGGCTCGTGATCGTCGAGCTCGTCGACGACCGCGTGCTCGGCGCGATCCGCTTCCTCGATGCGGAGACGGGATTGCCGATCCTGAGTCCTCTCTCCGTCGCCGGGGAGGGAATACGCTTCGTCGCGAATCGCTCGGGCATGTTCGTGATCACCCGCGCGCGCACGGGCGCCGCGAGCATCGATGCCGAGCTCGCGGCGTTCACGGGCTCCTTTCAAGCGCCGCCCGGCGCGCCGGCGCATGGATCCGTCGCGCTCGAGTTCACGGTCGCCGATCCCGGCGGGCGGTACCTCTCGCGTGTCGGCACCGTGCACCTGCCGCGCAGCCAATCGAATGCCGCGTTTTCGCCCGTCGAGTACCTCCTCTATCCATCCCCCATCGCGCGCCCCGTCGCGGTGACGACGAGCGTGCGGCTGTCGATCTCGTACGACGACGGGGAGAAGGTCGCGGGCGCGATCGTGGAGGTCTCCGTGCCCGTCGACGAAAACGTCACGCGTGTCGGCCGCGGCTTGTCCGACGCGCGCGGCGAGGCGATCGTCTTCGTGCCGCGTATCCCCGTCGTCCGATGGGGAGAGGACACGAGCGGGGCCGTCGCGACGGCTCCTTTCGAGGGAGAGGCGCGCGTCTACCTCGCGAAGGCGGGCTACGCGCCGCTTTATCCCGACGAGCGCGACGAGAACAACGCGACGCTCGCTTGGCAGGGGGCCATCGAGCTCGTCTCGGGTCGAGAGCACCGGCTCGATCCCATTACCATTTCGACGAACCCACCTACACCTTGATCCATCCTCGAAGGAGGGGCCCTCGTGCCTGAATACCTCGCGCCTGCAGTATACGTGGAAGAGACGAGCTTCCGCTCCAAATCCATCGAAGGGGTGAGCACCAGCACCACTGGCTTCGCTGGGCCCGCGCGCAAGGGCCCGGTCGGCGAGCCCGAGCTCGTCACGAGCTTCGCCGATTTCGCGCGGCTCTTCGGCGGGCTCGCCGATCTCGATCTCGGCCAGGGCGTCGATCCCCTGAATTACCTCGCGCACGCCGTGCGCGCCTATTTCAACGAGGGAGGCGGCAGGCTCTACGTCGCCCGCGTCTTCGGCGGTGATCCGGAGACGGACGGGATCGCGAGCCTCACCTTCGCGGTGGGGGGTCACAACGTGACGCTCGCGGCACGCTTCCCCGGCAGCACGGGCAATGGCAAGTTCGTCTTCCGCGGCGTGAGGACGCCGGCCGCCGATGCGGCGCTCGCCGGCGCCTCCGAGGGGACGATCGCGGTCGTCACCGCGAACGCGTCGCCCGCGGCCGCGAAGGCCGACACGGCGCTCGGACCGACGTTCGACTTGAAGAACCTCACCACCCTCGAGCTCATCGCCGAGGCGAACAACGTCGCCACACCGAAGACCATCACGTTCAAGGGCAAATCGGCCGAGGTCACGTCGGATACGGTGGGCACGCCCGGGAACGTGACGATCGCCAATGGTGAGGCGCTCGTCATCGAGATCGGCGATCTCGAGCAGACGATCCCCCTCACGACCGGCACCTCGCTCGAGGCGATCGCCATCGAGATCAACAAGAGCCTGCGCGGCGGGTATGCGTTCGTGTCCGGCGCGACGCTCGTCCTCGGCACGGACGCGGCGGGCACGGGCGCTCGGATCGAGGTGAAATCGTCTCCCGCGACGATCGCGTTCACCACGCCGCTCAAGGACAATGCGAACGACACGGCGAACAACAACATCCCCGACATCCACGCGGTCGGGGTGAGCGACATCCAGGCCCGCATCAATGCGGAGAACCTCGCCGTCAAGGTGTTCATCGACAAGGACGGCAAACTCACGTTCGCCACGACGGCGACCGGCTCGAAGGCAAAGATCACGGTGGAGGGGACGGGGACCGCGAACGCCGCGCTCGGCTTCGACACCCAGGCCAACACGGTGGGCGAGGGCGACGGCAGCGCGACCGATCTGTTCTTCAAGAAGCTCGCGAATGGAAACTGGGCGGACGCGGACGGCAATACGAGCACGGCCGCGCAGCTGCTCGCGCAGGGGGATGTGTCCCTCTTGTCGCTCTCGCTCACGACGATCGACGCCGACGGCGACGAGACGACGTACGAAAACCTCGCGGTCGACAAGGCGCACCCGCGCTTCATCGGCAACGTCCTCCCACCGGACGCGAAGAGCCGCGCGGATCACCTCGGGCGCCTCTTCTCGGTGACGGTCTCGACGAACGTCGATACGTTCGATCTCTTGACGGCGCTGTTCGCGAACAGCGGCGTGCGGCAGCTCGCGGGCGGAGACGACGGCGGCGAGCCCGTCACGGCGAGCTACGCGAAGGGCTTCGCGGCGCTCGGCGGCGTCGAGGACATCTCGATCATCGCGGCCCCTGGCTCGTCGGCGTACACGGACGCGCACGGCATTCGGACCGAGCTCATCGCCGCGGCGGAGACGAGGCGCACCTACCGGATCGCGGTCGTCGATCCGCCGAAGGGCCTCACGATTTCGGAGGTCCAGACGCTCCGCGCGAAGCACGACTCGACGCGCGCGGCGCTTTATTACCCCTGGGTCGTCGTACCGAACCCGCTCGCGAGGCCCGGCAGCACGGACCCGCGCGAACTCGTGCTCCCCCCGTCCGGCTTCGTTTGCGGCATCTATGCCCGCAGCGACGTCGAGCGAGGCGTGTGGAAGGCGCCCGCGAACGAGGTCGTCCGGAGCGCGCTCCGCTTCGACACCGACGTGAATTTTGCGGAGCAGGAGGTCTTGAACCCGATCGGGATCAATTGCCTGCGTTACCTCTCCGGCCGCGGATACCGCGTCTGGGGCGCGCGCACGATGAGCTCGGATCCCGAGTGGAAATACGTCAACGTGCGCCGCTACTTCAACTACATCGAGCGCTCGATCGACGTCGGGACGCAATGGGCCGTCTTCGAGCCGAACGGCGAGCGGCTCTGGGCGAACGTACGCGAGACGATCGGCAGCTTCCTCTACAACGAGTGGCGCTCGGGCGCGCTGCTCGGCGCGGACGCGAAGCAGGCCTATTTCGTCCGCTGCGATCGCAGCACGATGACGCAGAACGACCTCGACAATGGCAGGCTCATCTGCCTCGTCGGCGTGGCCGTCGTCAAGCCCGCCGAGTTCGTCATCTTCCGGATCGGCCAGAAGACCGCCGACGCGGGCAACTGACGAGGAGAACGTAGATCGCCATGAGCACGAGCAAGCGACCGCCCTACGGGGCATTCAATTTCACGGTCTCAATCGACGGGAGCGACGCGTTCGGCGGGTTCTCGGACGTCTCCGGGCTCAACACCGAGTTCACGATGGCCGAGTACCGCGAGGGCAGCGACCCGGACAACCACGTCCGCAAGGTGCCCGGCATCTACAAGACGGGCGACGTCACGCTCAAGCGCGGCATCGTCGATTCCAGGGCGTTCTGGGACTGGATCGCCGACATCCGCAAGCGCGGGCCGCTCGGCCGCAAGGAGGTGCTCATCACGCTGCTCGACGAGGCACGCAAGCCCGTCCAGGCGTGGAAGCTCCTCAACGTGACCCCCATGAAATACACGGGGCCGACGCTCGCAGCGAAGGGCGGCGGCGACGTGGCCATGGAGGAGATCGTCCTCTCGGCCGAGGACATTCAAATGGGCTTCCCTGACGTCACCTGATCGACGGGGCTACGCGCGTGATGAACCGGCTCGTCTTCGATAGCGCCCCTCGGGCTCCCGCGAGGGGCAGTGCGCGAATGGATGTGGCCCTCTTCGTGGGGTTCGCCGAGCGCCGCGCCGATGTGCCCGTCGCGGCCTCGATCAAGCGCTGGCTCGAGGAGGCCGGTTGGACGCGCGGGCCTTACAAGCGAGACGACGAGGAGAATCCCACGCTCGTCGACGTGCCGGTGCCGATCGATCGATGGGAAACCTTCGATCGGCATTTCGCGTGGGATCGTCGCGACGGACTCTCGGCGCCGCGTGCCGGGACGTACCTCGGCGCCGCCGTCCGCTCGTTCTTCGCGCAAGGGGGGCGGGCGTGTTACGTCGTCGCGCTCGCCCCACCGAAATGGTCCGAGGGGAGCCAGAGTGACCGTTTGACGCACCTCGCGGAGCTGCTCCCCGGCGTGGGCGTGTCATTCGACGCGTCTCCCGTCGATCGGGCGCTCTGGAGGGGCGCGGCGCACGTGCTCGGTTTGCCCGACGTCTCGCTGCTCTGCTTGCCCGACCTCGCGGCGCTCTGCGCGGCCGACGTCGTTCCCCCGGCGCCGCCGGTGGTGCCTTCGGGCGCGCCCGAGGTCTTCGTGGAATGCTCGACGCCAGAGGCGTCTTCGACCTTCACCATGTCGCCGCCCGCCGCGGGCGTGCCTCGCTGCAATGCATTGGGGTACGACGCGTGGGCCACGTTCGTCGCGCGCGCGGGGGCGATGCTGGCGCGCCACGCGCGCGAGGTCGAGCTCGTCGCGGCGCTGCCCATTCCGCTCCGCGACGAGGATACCGCGCTCGCCGAGGAGGACCTGCACGCGTTTTTGCTCACGTCCGGCGGCGAGGGCGGCGCGTGGGCGCTCCTTCCTCGGATCGAGAGCTCATTCGTTCAAATCGTGTATCCGTGGGTGAAGACGCCGGCGTCGGCGCTCTTGCCCGGCGGCGTCGAGAGCCCCGACGCCGTGCTCGCGGGCGTGCTCGCGCGGAATGCCCTCGCGCGCGGCACGTTCCGCAGCGCGATGGGCGCGGAGCTCGCCGACGTATTCCAAATTTTCCCATTGCTCGAGCGCAGCGCGATCGCGTCGCGGCCGCGGGCTTCGATGCTCGGGCCGGTGACGAAGGGCGGGCACACGAAGCGCGCGCTCGACGTGCCGCTCGTCGACCGCATTTCGCTCCTCGGCACGACGCCTTCGGGCCTGCGGCTGCTCTCGGACGTCACGACCTCGCCGGACGAGGCATATCGTCAGGGCGGGCTGCAGAGGCTCGTCTCGGTGCTCACGCGCGCGTTGCGCGACGTCGGCGCCGCCATCGTGTTCGAGCCGGCCAATATGCAGACACGCGCGCGCATCGTGCGGCGTATCGAGGGGATCGTCACGCGGCTCTGGGAGCTCGGCGCGCTCCGCGGCGCGGCGCCGGAGGAGGCGTTTTCCGTGCGCTGCGACGATACCACGACGACGCAGGCCGACGTCGACGCGGGGCGCCTCGTGGCCGAGATCGAGTTTTCCCCGGCGCACGCGATCGAGCGCATTCGCGTGACATTGACGCTGCGCGAGGACGGCGCCGCGTCGCTCGGGAGGAGGGAGGCGCCGTGACGACGAAAGCGCCGTTCTTGCGACCGCCGATGTACGCGTTCCGGTTCGAGCTCGCGTTCGATCCGGAGCCGTTCAAGCGGCCGAAAGGCGAGACCGTCGGCTCGTTCGCCGAGTGCACCGGGCTCGAGGCCACGATGGAGCCGAAGGTGATCAAGGCGGGCGGGAACAATTATGGCGGAAAGCAGCTCGCCGGCCCCGTCACGTTCGCCACGGTGGTGCTCCGGCGCGGCATCTCGCGCGGCGGGCAGCTCTTCAAATGGTTTCACCGCGTGGCGAGCGGCGATTACGGTCATCGGTGTGGCGTGACGATCACCGTCTTCCCGCCCGACGGGGACAGCGAGCCGCTCCTCTGGAAGCTCTCGCGCGCCATGCCGGTGAAATTCAAGGCCGCCGATCTGAATGCGAGGGCCACCGAGGTGGGCATCGAGGAGCTGCACCTCGTCCACGAGGGGCTCACGCTCGAGCTCGGCAAGGGAGGCGGCAAGTGAGCGATCCGAAGCGAGCCCAGTTCGTGGTCAAGCGAGCTGGCGGCAAGAAGCAGACGATCGACGTCGATTTCAATCCGGCGTCGCTCCAGCTCACGATGGAGACCAAGCTCGCCCAGAGCAAGGACAAGAAGCTCGGCAAGCAGCAGGTCGTCAACGAGAGCACCTCGAAGCTCTCGATGGAGCTCGTGTTCGATACGACGGCCACGGGGGCGAACGTCTGCGACAAGACCGAGCAGGTCGCGCGCATGCTCGGCGACACGAAGGGCAGCCCCCCGCCCGAGGTCCTGTTTTCCTGGGGCGCATTCGCGTTCACGGGCCTCGTGGATTCGTACAAGGAGACGATCGAGTTTTTCTCGGCCGACGGCGTCCCGCTCCGCTCGACGGTCGCGCTCGGGATGACGAGCAAGAAGGACGTCTTCAATCGCGGCCCGGACGGCCTCAAGGCGGGCAAATGGGCCGGATCCTCGTCGATGGAGAAGGGCGCGACGGAGACGCCGCGCGCGCCGGGGCAATCGACGACGGACGCGGGCACGGAGGGCGGCGATCCGAACGCCGGCCGGGCGATCGCGGAGCAAAATAGCGAGGAAAACATGCGTTTTCCCGAGTCGGACACGCTCACCGTGGACGACGCGGCCCCGCTCGCGCCGCCCGTCCCGTTCGCCGAGGGGGGATCCGGCGCGGGGTTCGGTGCGTCGGCGGAGCTCGGATTCGGGATATCGGCCGAGTTCGGGATATCGGCCGAGTTTGGTATTGGTGTCTCGGCCGATTTCGGCGTGTCGGCCGAGTTCGGCCTCGGCGTCTCGGCCGATTTTGGGATCTCTGCCGATTTCGGCGGAGGAGGAGGTTCGTCCGGGATCGGGGGCTCCTCGGGTGGCGGCGTGCCCGGAGGTCTTGGTTCGTCGGCGGGGGGCACGAGCCGCCCCAGAGGTGCGTCGGCGGGACCCTCGCGTTCGTCCGGGGGCAGGACGCTCGGCGCCGTCGGGGCCGCGGGGCCGCGCGCGAGGCTCTCCGGCGGCGCTGCCGCCGGCGCGACGCGGGGGACGCGAAGTGGACTGCCCGGCCAAACCTCCGCCGCCGCAGGCGGTCCGGCCCGCGGGAGCCGCGCGTCGGCGGGCGTCCCGGCGACCCAGGGCGCTTTTGATGGCATTCACACGCCTTCCCCCGGGCAGGGGGCCGCGCGGAGGCCGCGGCTCGATCCTTCGCGGCTGCTCCCGTCGTCCGAGCCGGGAACGGAGCGCGTCGACGAGGACGCGGTGTTCGAGATCGGGGGCAAGCTCGTGGCCGGCGCGCCGCGGCTCGGCGGCGCGAAGAGGCGCGTTCGATTCGACGAGGAATGAGCATGCGCATATCGATCGACAAGGTGGTGGGCAGCGTCGTCCAGGGCCCCGGCGATGGCTCCGGCGGCGAGCTATCGAGCCCGCGCGACGCCGCGCCCGAGGAGGGCGCGCTGGTCGAGGAGCGCATCGACGAGATCGAGCGCGAGCTCCGCATTCGCGCCGCGCGGCGAGCGCGTCGCTGTGCCGATTGAAAGGTCCCCGGGCGAGCACGAACGACCATGGCCGAGACGAACCTCACCGAAGAAGACATCAACCGCGTGCGGCCGACCGTGCGGGTCTCCGGCAAGGCCTCCGACGGGGTGACGAGGCTCTTGTCGAGCATGCGCATGGAGGAATCCGAGGGCGGGATGTCGTCGCTCGAGTTGCGCCTGCTCAATGCCGCGCGCTTCGAGGACGGCGAGGTCGAGCTCGCCTTCGAGGACGAGGCCACGATCCGGCACGGCGTCGAGATCGCGGTTTATGCGGGTGACGAGCTGAGCCCGCAGGAGATCTTCCGCGGCCTCGTCACGGGGCTCGAGGGGACGTTCGAGGTCGGTGTGGCGCCGGAGCTCTTCGTGCTCGCGGAGGATGCGCTCCAGCGGGCGCGCTTGTCGAGGCGAACCCGCGTGATCGAGGACGCGCGCATCGATTCGATCGCGAAGGAACTCGCCTCGCGCATCGGCCTCGATCCCGCCGTGAAAGGTTTCACGGAGTCGCTCGGCACGCAGGTGCAGCTCGACGAGACGGACCTCGCATTCCTGCGGCGCATGCTCGCCGCGCGTGACGGCGACGTGCAGGTGGTGGGCAAAGAGCTGCACGTCTCGCCGCGCAAGGACGTCCGCCGCGGCGTGCTCGAGCTCATGCTCGGCCGCACGCTGCGCCGCGCGCGCGTCACGGCCGATCTGGCGCATCAGGTCACCGAGGTGACCGTGGGCGGCTGGGACGCGGTCGCGGGCCGGAGGGTCGAGGGCAGCGGCACAGGGACGAACCTCGGGCCCGGCGCGGGGCGGCGCGGATCGGCGCTGCTCGAGGCCGCCGTGGGCGCGCGAATCGAGCACCTGCGCGACGTGCCTGCGACGACGGACGACGAGGCGCGCGCGATTGCGGAGGCGAGCTTCGATCGCCGGGCGCGCCGGTTCGTCTGCGTCGACGCGACGGCTGAGGGCAACCCTGCGCTGCGCGTGGGCACGCACGTCCGCCTCATCGGCCTCGGCCCGCGGTTCGACAATACGTACGTCGTCGTGCGGGCCCAGCACCGCTTCGACGTCGAGCGCGGGTACGAGATCGATTTCGAGGCCGAATGCGCCTTCCTGGGAGGACCGTGATGCAAGCCCCCGAAGCCCCTCGAACCCCGAGCCTCGGCGCGCTCCACGGGACCTATCTCGGCCGCGTCGTCGACGTCGCCGACCCGGAAAACCTCGCGCGGGTAAAGGTTCGGCTCACGACGACGTCGCCGGGCGTCGGTGATACCGACGCCGCGGTGTGGGCCCGCGTCGCGGTCCCGTTCGCCGGGGGCGGTCGGGGCGCGTTTTTCCTGCCAGACGTCGACGACGAGGTCGCGGTCGTGTTCGTCAATGGGGATCCGCGCCAGCCGCTCGTCGTGGGTGGGCTCTGGAGCGGCTCGGCGAAGGCGCCGGACGAGCTCGGCGGCAATCGCGTCGATCGGTGGACGATCACCGGAAAGCGGGGCAGCCGCGTCGCGATCGTCGAGGCGGCGGACGGGCAGGCGACGGTGACGATCAGCACGCCCGGCGGCGAATCGATCACCGTCGAGCAGACGAGCGGCGGCCGTATCGTCGTCGAGGCGGCGAACAACAAGATCACCCTCGACACAAAGGGCGTGACGGTCGACGCGGCCCAGAAGGTGACGGTCAACGGCGCCCAGGTCGAGGTCAATGCGGCCGACGTCAAGGTCAACGCCGTGATGTCGACGTTCTCGGGCATCGTAAAATGCGACGTCCTCCAGGCGGTGACCGTCGTCGCCAATACCTACACGCCGGGAGCTGGGAACGTATGGTAGCGCATCCGGTTTCATTGCGAGGGCTCGGGTTCGACGGGCGGACGGGGGATCCGCTCCCCGCCGAAGGGGGCCGTCCGGTGCTCGTCGAGCGAACGGACGACGATTTCGTCGTGGCTCTCCTCGCGGAGCTCGCGACCGCCGAGGGGCGCAAGGCGATCGCGAAGGCGACGCGGAGCGCGGGCGAGCCCGTCACGTCCCTCTCGCTGCTTCAGCCCGTTCACCGCTCGTTTTACCTCGCGGTGTTCGAGGTCGTCTGCGAGGTGTTCGGCGAACCTCGCCTCGATCCGAAGCAGATCGACTCCGCGGGCCTCGTGCTGCGGCGCGTGAACAAATCGGGCGCGCGCGAGGGGTGGATGCGCAAGAATGGGCAGGCGGTCGGCTGGGTCGAGCTCGGCCCGGAGGAGCTCGATCGGGACCCGGATCCCGCGCGCCGGAAATCGCCCCACGCGGCCGGCAATGCCGAGATCGAGGCTCGGCTCGCCTCGACCCTCGGCGCGCCCGATCCGCTCGAGGAGGCGACGACCCTGCTCTTCGTCGCGCCGCCGAACGTCTGCGCCGCGGTGGGAAAAACCATTCTTTATGGGCTCGTGCCCCTCGCCAGCAGCGAGTTCGCGAGGACGAACCTGGCCCCGCCGAAATACGACGAGGGCGAGATCCGCGACATGCTCTCGCCTTATTTCGTCGTCTCGCCCTCCGCGCCGAGCTTGCGCGGGCTCGCGGGTAAAACATTCACGCGCAAATGGCGCGAGGAGCTCGCGGAGGACAAGACGTTCCTCGCCGAGGCGGGGGGCGACAAGGCGCTCGCCGAGACGCTCAGGAACACCGCCGTCGCGACGCTCGAGCGATTCGTGATCATGCTGCGCGGCCTCTCCGCCGTGTTCGATGCATTCGAGAATCCGAGCATGAAGAAAGCGCTCGATGGCGTGCTCCTGCCCTACAAGGGCGAGGCCAAAGGGCGCCCCGCGGGCAAGACGCTCGCGGACGCCGCGGAAGTGTTCGTTCATGACAAGCGCAACCAATCGTTCGTGATGCCCGCGTCGTGGCCGGCGATCACGCAGGCGCAGGCGGCGACGATCGCGGCCGCTGCGTCGCTCGCGTCGCAGAAGCGCGTCGCCGCGATCGCGCCGCGGCGGGGGCGCTTCGACGACATCGACGCGACGTACGAGATCCAGGCGTTCGTCCGGGTGAAGCGCGACGACGGGTGCCCGCCGAAGCTTTCGTTTTGCGCAGCGCCGAGCCGCGGCTTCCGCGTGGCGCCCTGGTACGAGAATGGCAACCTGCCGCCGATCCAGGTCGCGCTGCCGCCCATCGACAAGGACAACATCAAGAAGTTTTTGCCGAACGTGGCCTTCCGCGTCCCGAAGAACATCTTCGACATGCTCGCGAAGAACAAGCCCGAGGATTTCCTCGACGGGAAGGCGAAGGAGGGCGGCGGCGGGATCGACTGGATCTGCGGGTTCAACATCCCGATCATCACGCTCTGCGCGTTCCTCGTGCTGAACATCTTCATCGGGCTCTTCAACATCGTCTTCTTCTGGATTGCATTCATCAAGATATGCATCCCGGTGCCGAAGAGCCTCACCCAGGGCCTGCCGAAAGGGATGACGTCATGACCAGCCGCGCCTCGCCCCCGCGCCCGCCGGTGGGTTTTCCCTTGCTCGCCGTGCCCGACGACGCGGGCGAACTGCATTTCCCCACGCTCGAGGAGAGCGTGCGCCAGGCGATTCAGATCATCCTGCGCACGCGCCCGGGCGAGCAGCTCATGCGCCCGGCGTTCGGCGCGGGGCTCGAGAGCTTCGTGGGCGAGCCGAGCACGCTCGCCACGCGGCGCCGCATCCGCGACACCATCGCCGATGCGCTCGCCCGCTGGGAAGACCGCATCGACGTCGAGCGCATCGACGTCGTTGACGTGGACAGCGCGCCCGCGGAGGTCCGCGTGGAGATCGTCTACCGCCTGCGCCGCACGGGTCTCGTGCAATCGCTCGGGCTGACCATGGATCTCGGAGGATAGGATGCCGATCGTCCCTCCCCGCCTCGATGACCGCAGTTTTGAGGATCTCGTCGACGAGCTCGTCGCGCGCATCCCGGGGCATACCCCGGAATGGACGCACCCGCGGGTCGGAGATCCAGGGCGGACGCTGCTCGAGCTCTTCGCCTGGCTCGCGGATACGATTCTTTATCGCGCGAACCTGATCCCG
Organism: Polyangium jinanense; assembly: GCF_028435265.1. Taxonomy (GTDB): domain Bacteria; phylum Myxococcota_A; class Polyangia; order Polyangiales; family Polyangiaceae; genus Polyangium; species Polyangium jinanense. Next base: position 173,315 of record NZ_JAGTJK010000007.1, read on the forward strand.
GAGCGGCAGCGGCTCGCCTTCTTGCGCCTGCTCGGCATCCGGATGCGGCCCGCCGCCGCCGCGACGGGGCTCGTCGCCGTGCGATACCCGGAGAGCGAGCGAAAGCTCCAGCCGACCGTGGTCCTGCGCCCGCTCGCGACGGTGAAGGGGCCGGCCACGTTCGAGACGCGCGCCGAGCTCACCGTGCCCCACGTCTTCGGCGAGGTGTATTGCAAACGCCCGCTCACCGACGACGAGCGCACCGGAATGGCGAAGCTCCTGCCGGGGCTCAGGCGCGTGTATGGCCTCGACGCGAACGAGACGGCGTCGTTTTACAAGACGACCCCGGTTTTTCCGGGCGGCGCCGCCGAGCCGGCGGGGTTCGATCTCGCCACGCGCGCGGTGGATCGATGCCTCTGGATCGCGCTCCTCGCGCCGAAGGTGGATCCGGTGCCGCCCCAGACGTCGGCCGCAGCCGCGGCGGCCGCGGTGACAGCGCTGCGCGAGGATTTCGAGGGCAAGACGACCGGAGCGCCGCGCGTCCTCTCCGTGGGCATTGCTCCGGCGATCGTGGTCCCGGAGCTCTTCGAAGACATCGGCCCCCGCGCCCGCGTCCCGCACACGTGGGAAATCATCGTGCAATCGCCGGCTGGAGCCGAGCCGACGTATCAGAGGCTCGCCGTCGCGCGCGACACGACGATGGGTTTGACCCGCACGGGCGTCGTAGAGCTCGTCATGCCCGGGGGCGGGATCGACGTGCCTGCCGACGACGTGCGAAAAGATCTACATGCGGGCGTCGGCGACAGGCCGCCGCGGCTCGACGATCCGGACAGGGCCTCGCGGCTCGTCGCGTGGATCCGGCTCCGGCCGACCGCGCGCGTCGAATCGCTCGCGCTCGCGTGGGCCTCGGTGCACGCCGTCGAGATCGAGCACCGCACGACCGCAACGGGCGTCGTGATCGGAGAGAGCAACGGCACGGCCGACCAAGAAATGCGTTTACCTTCGCGCTCCGTCGAGGAAGACTCGCTCGAAATCGAGGTCGAGGAGCCCGGGCTCGGATACCGGGGTTGGCAGAGGATCGACGATCTCGTTTTCGCGGGCCGCGACGACGTCGTTTTCGAGCTCGACGCCGAGGCGGGCACCATTCGATTCGGCGACGGCGCGCGTGGCCGTATCCCGGGCTCCGGGATGCGCGTGCGCGTCGCGCGGGCGAGGGCCGGCGGCGGGAGCGCGGGCAACCTGCCGCCCGGCACGTTGAAGGAGATCGACGCATTCACGGTGACGGGCGTGCGTCCAGGCAAACTCGAGGTATTGCAGCGGCTGGCGACGACGGGCGGGAAAAATGCCGAGACCCTGGCCGAGGCCGAGCGGCGCATCCCCGCGACGTTGCGCCACGGCGAGCGCGCGGTGACGGCCGACGATTATCGCAGGCTCGCGGCGGAGACCCCGGGCGTGACGCTCGGCCGCGTCGAGGTGCTGCCGCGATTCAAGCCTCACCAGCGCCGCGAGGACGTGCCGGGCGTCGTCTCCGTGATGGCGTTGCCCTTCTCGGGCTCGTTACGCGCGCCGAACCCGCGGGCCGATCGGCCCATGCTCGAGGCCGTGCACGCGCACCTCGACGCGCGCCGCCCGCTTGCGGGCGAGCTCTACGTGATCGGATGCGAATACGTCCCCGTGGGGGTCGGCGTCGGCATCACGATACGCGAGGGGTTCGGTCGCGAGGCGGTCATCAATGCGGTGCGCGAGATCCTCGGTCGTTTCTTGTGGCCGCTCCCGCCGGGAGGGCCCAATGGCGCGGGCTGGCCCATTGCGCGGTCGGTGCGGGACCGTGAAATCGAGGTCGTCGTCGCGCAGGTCCCGGGCGTCGAGACGATCCTCGGCGTGCGCCTCTTCAGCGCCGGGGCGCTCGTGAAGCTCCCGCCGCGCGGCGACGGATCGATGGGCGCTGCCCGTTACGAGCGCGTATTGACGCCGAGAGGCAGCGCCGCGCAGAGCTCCGCGTCCGCCGAGGCGCAGCGCTTCGTCGCGCTCGAGGGCGGGGGCGCGCCGGTCGAGCTCGTCCTCCGGCCCTGGCAGCTGCCCGAATTGCTCGGCGTCGTCGTCGACGCGGACGGCGCGGTGCCGACGGATCTGCATGCGAGCCCCGATCCTTTCGCGGGCGAGCGTGGGATCGCGGTGCCGGTCGTGCCGGAGGTGTGCTGACATGGATGCGAACAAGCAGCGCTTCTGGATGCTCGCGGAGCGCGCTCGCTTTTCGCCCGCGACCCAGCAAGACGAGCATCGGATCCGTTTCGAGGACGAGCGTCGCGCCTTGCGCCTGCAGAGCGTGCTCGCGGATCCGCCGTGGCGGGATGCCAATCAAATCGTTGCTCCGGGCATCATCCTTCCGTACCTGACGAACGTGCCGGCATCGATCGATCGATTCGGCACGTGGGCGTATTTCGACGGCGTCAACGTCGTCGCGGCCGGTGCGGGGCCCGAGCCGCACGTGATCCTGGATTCGGCGGCGCTCCTTCCGTACGGCAACGTCACCGACGTGGCGATCGGCTACGACGACATCCTTTATGTCGCGGCCGGCGGAAACGTCGTATTGCTGGACCTACGCCGCCGGTTCGCCCCGGTGCAGCTCTCGACCCCGGGTTTTTCGGCGTGGCGGCTCGCGGCGCACCCGGCGGGCGGCTGCGTCGCCCTCTCGGGGCCGATCGCGCCGGGGCAGCTTCAACCGACGCCGATTCCCTCGTCGATGAGCGCCCGCTTCGCGCGGGTCGTGGGGCGCCCCCTGCCTTTCGTGCCCCCGGAGGCTCCGCCGGGGGTCTTCGAGCCGAGCGAGAGAAACCCGAATCCGCCCGAGATTTCGATGCAATCGCTGGGACTCTTCCAGGGCATACACCCGGCCGCGGTCGCCGTGAGCCCGGGCGGGCGAGTCGCCGTCGTCTGCTGGCGACAGCCGGCGCAGGATGGGACGATCGCTCCCGCGGAGCTGCGGTTCGTCGGGGAAAACGGTCTCGGCGACGCGATCCCGCTCCAGGGGCTCTCCCGCCCGACGAGCTTCACGTGGCTCGCGGAGGGTACAATCGCCGTGATCTTCCGCGTCTCCGAGGGCACGATGCTCGGCGGCAAGGCCGTCGCGCTCGCCTATTCGATCGGAAAAGATGGCGAGCCCGCGGTGCCGCTCGGCGATTATTATCCACTGCCGCCGAAGACGGCTCATTTTTTGCACTCGGTGTCCTCTCCGCCTCATTACGATCCCGGTGCAGGCGAGCCTCCGGCGCCCTTCCACCAGGTCTCGTTTCCCTCCTATGCGACGAGCGGCGAGATGGAGAACGCGATGGGCGACGGCGTCCCGCCGATCGACGCGGGGGAGCCGGGCGCGACGTGGCACCGCATCTACCTCGAGGCCTGCTTGCCCGTGCGCACGGGCGTCCGCGTCTTTCTAGCCGCGACGAATACGCTCGAGCGCCCGTCTCGGGAGGACGCGGGCGCGTGGTACGAGCACCTTTTCGGCGACGTCGAGCCTCGATCGAATGCGCCCGACGTGCCGCGGGGCGCGTGGGTGCCCGCGGCCTCCGAGTTGCCCTTCCACGAGGGCCTCTTGTCGGGCGACATCGAGCCGGAGCGGAGGGGGCTCTTCACCGCGCTCGTCCAGCGCAGCAACAGGCGCGTGCGCTCGCTCCGGGGCCGTTATCTCTGGGTGCGCATCGAGCTCGTCGGCGACGGCCGCGCGACGCCCGAGGTCGCCGCGTTGAGGATGTATGGCCCCCGTTTTTCCTACTTGAACCAATACCTGCCCGAGCTCTATCGGGAGGAGATCTTCGGCGAGGAGGCCGACGCGTCTCTGGCGCGCGCGACGCCCGCGGATTTTTTGGAGCGTTTCCTCGGGATCGTCGAGGGCGTGCTCACCCCGATCGAGGATCGCGTGGCGAGCGCTTTCATGCTCACCGATCCACGCAAAGCGCCGGGGGAATCGCTCGAATGGCTCGCGAGCTTCATCGGCCTGAGCTTCGATCCGCTGGTCCCGGAGGCGCGGCGCCGGCGCCTGCTCACGGCAGCGCCTCGCATTCGGCCCTGGCGCGGGACGCTCCGGGGTTTGTCGCTCGCGCTCGATGCGGTCACGGACGGCGCCGTCGCCCGGGGAGCGCTCGTCATCGTCGAGGATTTCAGGCTCCGGCGTACGTTCTCGACGATCCTCGGGGCGAACCTCGACACGGAGGACGACCCGCTCCTGCCGGGGCTCGTCGAGAGCGGTAATTCCTATGTGGGGGATACGCTGTTTCTGGGCGCCGAGGGGCAAAAGGAGTTCCTCGCGCTCTTCGGCGAGGGAATCGAGCGGACGGCCGCGGAGCACGAGGCCGTGGAGGCCTTTTTCGAGAGGCTCGCGCATCGCGTGACGATCCTCGTCCACGAGGCGCTCCCCCCGGCCGACATCGCGCTCGTGCGGCGCTTGGCCGAGCTCGAAGCGCCTGCGCACGTGCGTGTCTCCGTCGCGAGGGCGAGCCACCCGTTCATGGTCGGCATTGCCTCGCTCGTGGGCGTCGACAGCTTCCTCGGCGCGCCGGTTTTACCGGGCTCGGTGCGTGTCGGTCGGAGCGCGCTCGGGGTGCGTGACGTCCTCGCCCGTTTGCCCAGCCTGGATCCTAGATTGGAAGGAGGAGATTCGCAATGAGCACGCCGAAGGATCCCCTGCTCGAGGCGGAGGCGCCTGATCGCGTCCATTACGCGACGGGCGTGTTGCTCGATGCCGCGGATTTCGTGGCCGAGCAGTCGTACCATCGCGGCCGGCTCGCGCGGGCGCTCGCGTATCTGCACGGATTCGGGACGGTGGCGGGCCTCTTGGTGCACCACAAGCCGCCCGTGAACGGCAGCGCGGAGGAGCTCGAGGTGAAGCCCGGGATCGCACTCGATCCCCTCGGGCGGCTCGTCGAGGTGCCCCGAGCCGCGTGCGTGCGCGTGAAGCGCTGGTACGAGGGGCACGACGAGGATGTCTTCAATGGATCGGTCGTGCGTACGGACGGCAATTACGGGATCGGGCCGGCGACGGGAGATCCGTACCTCGCGCGCGGCGTCGTGGCCGACGTCTTCCTCCGCTTCTCGAGCCAGCCGCGCGGAAAAACCCCGGCGCTCGCGGCGGGCCCGTTCGACGCGACAGACGCCGTCCAGCCGGCGCGAATGAGGGACGGATACGAGCTCCGATGGGTGCTGCGCACCGAAAACACCGTGCCGCCCGTCCCCGTGGCGCCGTGGCCTCTGCCCGAGGGCGGCGTGCCATTCACCAATCCCGCAGATCCGAGCGATCTCGTGCAGCGCCGCAGGAACGTGCGAGACACGATCCTCTCGTCCTGGCATGACAACCGCGAGGCGCAGCTCGAGGCGATTCGGAAGGACACGTTCTTGCCCGAATCGATGCGCAAGGATCCGGATACGGTGGACGGAGATCCCGACCCGGCGTGGATCCTGCTCGCTCGGGTCGTCATCGGTATCACGGCAGGGCAAACCGAGACGGCCGACGACGGTACGTCGCGGCCGCTCCGGAATGGCACGGTCTTCGTGGACAAAGAGCACAGGCCTTTCTCGTTGTCCGCGGCGGCACTCTCTTGGTGGTTGGGATTCTGAGGAGCGACCGAGGAGATGGCGATGTCCTTCGATCCGACGAATGTCCCCGCGCGGGGCACCCTTTCGAGCGAGGATGCGGGAGCGCTGCTCGCGAAGGGCGCGCTCGTTGCCGACGACAGGCGCGTGCGCTCGACCTATTTCGACGGCCGGTTCCTGACCGCCAAGGATCTCACGCGCGACCAGGTCCATTTCCTCACGCGCCAGGCCGATCTCGGGCGCGCCATCGGCGGCGGCGTCGTGAGCGGCCTCGTCGTCGACATGGGCACGGTCCGCGGCCGCTCGGATGGAACGATCAAGATTTCGCGCGGGCACGGGCTCACGCTGGGAGGCGAGATCGTCGTGCTCGGCAAGGACGTGACCCTGCGCGTCGACGGAATCCCCGAAATGCAGCAGATCGACGCGGCGCTCGGGCTCGCGCGCATCCCGAATGCGCCGACGCGCACGCGCACGGGCCTCTACGTCCTCGCGCTCCGGCCGGTCGAATACACGACGAACCCCGTCGCGTCCTATCCGACGTCGCTCGACGGCGGGCGGTCGACGCACGACGCGGACATCGTCGAGGCCGTCGCGATCACGCTCTTGCCTTATCCCGAGCGCATCGCGACGGGCACGCTCGACGAGCGCCGGAGCCGCGCGGCCCACGCGATCTTCGTGGAGCGCGCGCGCCCGGGCACGCGCGAGGATGCGCTCGCGCTCGCGCTCGTCGCGCTCGATCACGGGGCCCTGCAATGGATCGATTCGTTCCTCGTCCGCCGCGAGGTCGCCCAGGAGCAAGGCAACATCCTCGGCGTCAGCGGCCCGTCGCGACCGCTGCGAGAGGCGCACCTGCTCCAATACGACGCGCACCTCTCCGACGTCCTCGAGGCGCGCGCGCTCATGGGTCGCGGGCAGTCTTTCCCGGCGATCGACCATTTCCTCGCGTTGCCCCCGGCGGGGCGCTTGCCGCTCGCGGCGGTCGACGTCACTGCCGGTAAGCAGTGGTTTTTCCCGCCCGAGGTCGAGGTGTCGCTCTCGGTCGTGCCGGACGACGAGCTCGGCGCGGTGCTCGACGAGGCCGCGCACTTGCCGCCCATCGATTTGAGGCTGCAGGGCGTGGCGCTCGAGGGCGCGAGCGTGATCGTGCTCATCCCGGTGCCGCGCGCGCAGATGGACGAAATGATCGCGACGCTCGGGCCCGCGGATCTCGCCACGACGCCGCAGAACCAGGCCGCGTGGGCGGCCGCGATCGCGCAGACGTCGGGCGGATCGTTGTGGTTCGTCCGTCGAAAGAATTTCACGCCCAAGGGAGTGCTGCATTTCCCCTACAGTTGAACCGAACGCGCGAGCCCCGTTTCGAGCTTCAGGAGCCCAGGAAATGGCGATGTCCTCCAATCCGACGACGGTCCCGGCGCGATACAACATCCCGAGCACGCTCGCGCGCACCCTCGCGAAAGACGGCGCGCTCGTCGCGGACGATCGGCGCGTGCGCTCGTCCTATTTCGACGGCCGCTTCCTCACTGCGAAAGATCTCACCCGCGATCAGGCGCATTTTGCGACCCGGCAGGCCGATCTCGCGCGGGGCGTCGGAGGCGGCGTCGTCCGGGGGCTGCGCGTCTACCCAGGGATCACCTCGCACGTGCCCGATGGGACGATCAAGATTGACCGCGGGCACGGCATCACGCCGGGCGGCGAAATCGTGGTCCTCGGCGAGGACCTCACGCTCCGGCTCGACGCCGTGCCCGATATCGAGAGGCTCGACGCAGCGTTCGGGATCTCGCGCATCCCGAGCGCGCCGGCCCGCCACCGCACCGGGCTTTATGTCCTCGCGCTCCGCCCGGTCGAATACACGGCGAACCCCGTGGCGCAATACCCCGCGTCGCTCGAGGAGGGGCGCGTCGCGCACGACGCCGATGTCGTCGAGGCGGTCGCGATCACGCTCATCCCGTTCCCGGAGCGCGCCGCGAGCGGATCGCTCGAGGACCGCAGGCACCGCGCCGTGCACGCGATCTTCGTGAGGGGAGCCTCGCCCGGGGCCCGTGAGGACGTCCTGCCCATCGCGATGGTGGCGCTCGATCACGGCGTCTTGCAATGGATCGATCCCTACCTCGTGCGCCGCGAGGTGGTCGTCGAACGGACGCACGTGCTCGGGGCCGGGAGGCCTTCGCGGGCGCAGCGCGAGGCGCACCTGCTGCAATACGACGCGCACATCTCCGAAGTCTTCGGCGCCAGCGTCGATCAGGCCCAGAGCGGGCCGATAGCCGCGACCGAGCGTTTCCTGGCATTGCCGCCGGTCGGGCGCATCCCGAAGGCGTCGATCGACATCACGGGAGGCAAGCAACACTTCTTTCCGCCGGAGATCGAGGTGTCGATCGGCGGCGTACCGGAGGACGAGCTCCCGGCGGTGCTCGACGAATGCATGCTGATGCCGCCGATCGATCTGACGCAAGGGAGCGAGTCGCTCGAAGGGACGAGCGTGATCATCCTCGTGCCGGTGCCCCGCGAGGCGATGATCTTCACCGGCGCGTATTCGCTCAGGGACCTGGCGTCTGCGAGCGCCAACGCGGCGATCTGGCTCTCGGTGATCCAGTCTGCCCCCTCCGAGACGGTTTGGTACGTGCGGCGGAAGAATTTCCTCTCGGCCTCGGCGCTCGGTGAGCTCGAAATGCCGGGGTACAACCCCGATGCCATCCCGCCACCACCGCCGGACCTGGTCGGGCCCGCGTGGGCTTTCATCTCGACCTACCTCTCCGATCTGCAGCTCCTGGAGAATTACGAGATAAAAATCGTGACCCTCCAGAACGGCGAGTTCGACGAGGACCTCGTGCTCGCCGTCGCCGCCTTGCTCGAGCTCCACGCGAACGCCACGCGCGTCTTGCGCTGGGGGCTCGTGGGCGAGCTGTTCGCCCCTGCAGATTCACTCGCAGACCCGGCGGTGGTCGGGCCGAGGTTCGCCACGCTCGACGCGGGGGCGCTGTCCGATATCGAAAGCGCCGTCGAGGGGTCGACGCTCGGGGTCACGGGCGCATCGGCCAAGGGCTTTGCCACGTGCCTGTGCGTCCCCGAAATCGTGCGCCACGTGAAGGGGGATACCCAGGGGGACGGTCTCACGAGGATCGGGGAGTTCCTCGACGGCAACTCGAGCGGGGACCAGATCGCGGTCCTCCTGAAAAACTACTTCCATCCGAACACGATCCGGATCACCGGGCCGTCGGGGACCACCCGGCGCTGAGACCTGAAGGGTAAACCTGCACCATGCGCGTCCGACCCATCGCAATGCCGTTCGACGGCGAGCACGCCGTCGCAGTGGAACCCCAAATGGCGCCCGCCGTGGAAGCGGGGTGGCGCGCGCGTTCGAATCTATATACCGGACGAACCCTGACCCACACCACGCTCGCGAGCGATCAAGTCGCGCGCGAGGGGCGGCTCGCCATCGCCGGTCAATGGGTCACGCCCGGCGTCGTCGCGGGGCTCGACGTGCGTTTTTCGCTCGTCGCCGAGAATAAAATGGTCAACGGCACCGAGACCACCGTCATGGTCTCGTACGTCGAGGTGAGCCCGGGCCGAGGCCTCACCGCGAGGGGCGAGGACGTCGTCGTGCCCCGCAAGATGCGCGTGAAGTCGATCGACGTGATCCAGCGCAGTCAGGCGTTCTTCCAGCCGCCCACGTCCGATGGATGGCCCGCCGGGAGCTTTCATGCAGGGGTGCTCGTATTGCGGCCGGTCGTCTGGGAGCGCAAGGATCCGGTCCCCTTCGATCTGGACCCGGAGGATTACGCATTCGAGGATCTACGCATCGTCGAGGGCTGCGAGCTGCTCCTGCACCCGTGGCCGTGGGTGCCCGCCGCGTCGACGCGCAACAGGATCGCCTGGCAGGTCTTCGAGAAGGAGCGCGCGCTCATGCCGGGCGAGGTTTTGCCGTGGGAGATCGAAGGCGTGCCAATCGGGCTCGTCTCCTTGCTCCCCGGATCGGAGACCGGCCACCCTCTCTTTTTCGATCGGCACTCGGTGGTTCGTCGCGGCGGCGTCCCGCGGGCGCGCACCCGGCTCTTCGGCGGAGGAAGCGCGCGGCTCTGGCAGGCGCGCGTCGAGCAGTTCGGCGACGAGATCGCGTCGCTCGATCCCTCGAGATTCGATGACAAAACGGCCATTCACGATTTCCGGTGGCTGCCCCCCTTCGGTGTGTTGCCCAGGGCCGCGATAGACTTCATTCAGTTGAATAGCGAGGGCGCCCCGTGGTTTCTGCAATGGCAAAAGCAGTTCTTTTCCGGCAACTTCTACGTCGAGGTCGCTCCGGTGCCCATCGAGCAGCTCGACGGGATCCTCGCCGCGTGCGCGTCGCTGGCGCCTCTCGATACGAAGGAGGCTGCTCGCGTCCGCTTGCTCGTACCCGTGACCGAGCGTGATTACGAGCCAGGGCTGCTCCAGCCCGAGTTCGTGTCGCCAGCGTTCGGAGAGGCCATCGGAAATGGGCTCACCCGCCTCTCGGAGTGGCTGTGGCGCAGGGATTACGTGCGCGAGCGGCAGACGGTCCTGCTCGACTCGCTCGAGGGTAAAAAGACCGATCGGTTCCCATCGGTCGACGCGGGCGCCATTGCGGACGAGCCGGAGCCCTCGTATCCCGAAGCGTATCCCGAGAAGGCATACGGCACCGACGGCGACCTGATCCCCGCCCTCGAAGAGGCGCTCGCAGCGCGATGGCTCGACGGCACGTGGGAAGATCCTCGGACCCTCAAGGACAAGATCCACGACGTCGCCGACATCTCGCTCGCGCGCGCCGCAGACGGGGCGCTCGAGGGGCTCGTCGCCAGCGGTATCGGCGCGTATTGGATCCGCCGTGACTCCATAGGCTATCGAGTGGCGGCCTTGCCCTTCGGATCGAACGAAACGATGTCCCGCGCGGCCGCCGTGAATACGGGGGGCCCGCACGTGGATCTGTTTGGCATTGTTGCTTTCAATGGGCAGCAAGGCCAGCTCCGCCGCTGGCGCTGGTCGAGCACGCTCGGGCGATACGAGATGAGCACGGTCTACACCGGGTTCAATCCCACGGCCTCGCTCGCGGCCGTATCCCTCGGCAATGGGTACGCTGCCGTCTTCGTCGTGAGCGGCAACGATCTCCATTGTATCGTTCAGAGCCTGTCCAGCAACCTGAACGTGCTCGTCGCGTCGCGGCAGCTGCCCAGCTCGCAGGTGTTCACCGGCTCCGTCTCGGCGATCTTCCACGAGGGGAAAGCCTATGTCTTCGCGAGCGTCTACGATGGCACCACGAAGCTCACCTGGTATTCGGCAACCATCAGCACCGCCCCTCCATCCGTCGCGTGGTCGGCGCAGGCCGTGAACGCCGCCGTCGAGCCGATGTCGACGAAGAGCATCGGCCTCGTCGCCACGAATTCGTCGAGGATCGACGTCGTCGTGAACCAGGACGACAGGCCCATGATGCGCGGATGGCTCGAGAACAACATTTTTCAGGGTTTCGAGCAGGTGACCGAGGACAACATCATCGGCTCGTTCGCGGTCACGCAGCGGCGCGAGGGGTTCCTCGATCTCATTTATCACGACAGGTCGAACAGTAGGATCGTTCATCGGTTGCTCGGCGGGGCGAATTCGCGCGTGATCGCCGCGTGGGACCACAATGACGCGCTCGTCCTCGACGCCGTGCGCACGCCCGAAGGCGGGTTCGAGGTGATCGACGCCCTCCAGCCGCCGACCGGCGGTCCGTACTCCCTCCATCATTACGTGAAGAAAGCGGATGACGCGCGCCAGATGATCGCGCAGAAGGGCCTCCAGGGGCTCGTCGCGGAGATCGATCAGAAGAGGCAAAAGGTCGAGGATTTCATCGAGAGCGGGTTCCTCCGCGTCCAGAGCGAGGTCCAGCGCGCGAGGCAGCTCATGATCACGGGGACGACCGAGGCGAGCCGGCTCGCGGTGTCGCCGGTCCTCGGCGTCGCCATGGGGCAGAGCCCGGCCGCCACGCGATACGATCTTGAAGGTCTCTTCCGCCGCACGCGATCGCGCAGCGAGCGCCGAAAGCTCAGCCTGCCCGACGCGGTGGAGGCGCTCTCGGACGCGGCCAACACCAAGGCCGACATCCTCGGCAGCGTCGCGTGGCTCGTCCGCGAATACGATCTCGACACGACGAAGCTCGTCATCCGAGGCCTCGCGTACCTCGAGGGGGAGCAAGTGGTGTTGGCCCAGAAAAACGGCGAACCGACGAAGGTCGTCCTGCGCGAGGACATACCCCTCGAGCTCGTGTATTGGTCGAACAGCGTAGTCCAGTCGGTGATGACCCGGATCAAGGCCGAGGTGGAGCGCATCCCGACCACGCTCGTCCACAACATGCTTTCGTGGGCCGAAGGCGATTACTTCCGGGCTGCGGTGGAGCTCCACGAGCATTCGCTCGCGCTCCTGCGCGATCTCGAGCGGGTGGCGGGGGGGCTCGTCGACGTGGCCGAGTATTACGAGAAGGTCAAAGCGAAGATCGAGGAGTTCGTGAAGGAGGCCGGCGTGCGCCTCCAGGAAATCGAAGGCGAGGTGGCCGAGGCGCGGGTCGACATCACCGCCGCGCGCGCGCTGCTCGCCGAGGAAACGATTCGCGTCGACGGGGTCAATGCGCGGCGCCTGGACGTCTTGCAGAATCGAGTGCCGTATTTCGTGTACCACCGGCCCCGCGGCATCGACCCCGCGGCAGAGATGCCCGCGGTCGATCTCATCCCCGGATCACTCGGGGCCATCCTGCCCGCGGCCTTCGCGACGACGGTCGAGCCGCCGGACGATCTGCGCGAGCTTCTCGATCTCTTGCGCGACGCGCCGATCGGCTGGTTCACGCAGGGTCCGGTGATCCTGCGGGATTTGGACAAACTCGACATCCTCCGGCGCGCGCTGCTCATGGCGCGGGCGCGCGCGGGCGTGGCGCCCGAGCGGGTATTCGTCGCGGTGAGCCCCGCCGCCGTGAAGCTCACGGGGATGTGGAACGCGTGGTCAGGGGCGATCAAAAACAAACGCGTCGCGTCGGCGGGTTACGTCATTCGCCCGAAAGAGGAGCAGAGCCTGAGGGATCTGCGGCGCGCCGCGGAGGAGATCGTTTCGCTCGGCGATCTGGCCTCGGGAGAGCACGGCGGGCCTCGCGTGGCCCGGCGCGCGGCCGAGGAGCTCGAGCACATCGCACGCGTCGCGACGAGCGTTTATCTGCGCTTTGGCAAGGTGCCGGCGACCTTGCGGCTCGCGTGGTCGGAGGTCATGGGGCCCTACGATCCGGCCGTGGGCCTGCGGAGCCTCGCTGCATTGCCGCGATGGGACGAGGTCGACGTCGTCCTGCGGCTCCACTTGCAGGCGCTCGTCGATTGGCTCTTCTCGCGCGTGAATGCGGCCGAGCCCGAGGCGATGGGCCTGATGAACGACATCGTGCGCGCGGCGCTCCTGCTCGCGAGCCACGTGCCCGTGGATCGGCTCGTGTCGGGCCCGGTGGCGAAAGACGTGCTCGCGAAAGTCGGCGGGCTCTTCGAGGTGACCGTGGACGCGGAGCGGCTGCGCGCGGGGATGCACGCCATCGTCGCGGTCGAGTCGAATACGGTGCAAGGGGTCGTGGAGGATCTCGGCCCGAATGCGGCATTCGTGCGCGTCATTCGCGCGACCGCTTCGGCCGTGCAGATCCCGAAGGGCGCGACGGTCACGTTCTCCGAGCCGTCCTCGGGGGCGAACACGTGACGGTGGAGGCGCTGCGGCGTGTGGGGACCTTGCGCCTCCAGGCGAGGCGCGAGGAGCTCGTGCGCCGCGGCGCGCTTTTGTTCGAGGACGCGCTCCGGACGGCTTCATTACCGGGGGCAGGGCCGGGGCGGGTGCTCCTCTTGCGTTGGCTCGATATCGGCGTGATACGAGCCGACATGCCGCCCGCGAGCGTGGCGCTCGCGCTCGAGCAGCGGGTGCGCGCACTCGTGTCGTCGGCGGTACACGGCGAAGAGCCCGGTGCCGAGCGCGCGGAGGTGGTGTTTTTTCGCGACGAAATCGAGCCCTTCGTGGCGCTCGCGCGGCGCTTGGGCCGAGGCGGGCGCGCGGACGCGTGGTTTTGGCCGCACGCGGCACCGGGGTTCGTCCCGGGGATGGGTCGCGAAGAAGCGCTGCGATTTGCGCTGCGGGGCGTGATGGAGACCGGCGCGGGGCCACTCGCGGCGGCGGCGCTCGTCGAGGCACTTTTTTCGACGCGCGGGGCGCTCGAGCCGCTGCTCTTCGTTTTGCGATGGCAGGAGGGATCGGCGCTCGTACGGTCGCTCGGAGGGATGACGGCCGAGGCGCGTCCGTTCGTCCAGACAGACTCGATGAATGCGGCCGCGCCTTCGATACGCACGAAATCGTTTCGCGAGACCATCGCTCGGTTCGCCGCGAGCTGGGGGCCGAGCGACGCGCGATCGGTATGGCTCACGGCGATGTTTTTGTTGATCGAGGAGCCCGGTCGAATCGCGGATCCGCGCCTTGCAGAGCGCGCGGCGGCGGTCGCGACGGCGATCGTCGCGACGAACGGAGACCCGCAGGAGCGAGGGCAAACCACGACGAAGGACGAGGCCGTGGCAGAGTCGCCACTCGCAGCGCCGGCGCCCGCGGGCGAGGTTGTCGAAACGAACTCGGCGGGAGGGCGTGTCGAATTCAAAGGGAAACCCGCGCGAGACGCCGCCGAGGAGACGGACGGAGCGAGCGTGGGCGTCGCGGGCGAACCCCGCCCGGAAAAACCCCGCCCGGGCGGACCTCGTGAAGGGGGTGGGTTGTCCGAAGCTTCGCCGAGGGGCGTTTCCGACGAACCCGCCGCGGCCGCGCGGATCGCGGGCCTTTCGGGATTCGCGAAGGGAGCACTTGTCGGGAAAGTTTCACCCGACACGGCGGACGAAGAGCCCTGGGCGACGGGGGGCTGGGGCGACGGAATTCTGCGGCCTACGGTGGTCGGCGGCTTGTCTTTCTTGATTCCGGTGCTCGAGCAAATCGGAATTTCGGCGCGGCTCGAGGCCGATCCGCGCCTCTTCGACGTCGGGCTCGCGGCGCGCTTCTTCGTCAGTGTCGCTCGTCGTTTCGGCGCGCCTGCCGAAGATGCCGCGTTCCTCGCGCTCGGCGGCGATCGCGTGGACGCAAGCTTCGAAGATCCGGCGCTCGGGGAGGAGGTCGAGAGGCTCGTGCGCGAGCTCCTGCTCGAGGCGCGGAGGTTTTGCCGGAGAAACCTCCGGCTCGGGCTACGCGACTTGGTCTGCCGCCCGGGCCGCATCGGGTCGACGCGCACGCACATCGACGTCGTCTTCGATCTGGAAGCGGTCGACATCCGCGTGAGGCGAGCGGGGCTCGATCTGGATCCGGGATGGGTGCCTTGGCTCGGCCGGGTGGTGAGGTATCATTATCTGCACGGCGCAGACGCGTGAAGGGGAGCCCGGGAAGACATGCCACCCCAATTCGCACAGAGCCCGACGAAGACCGAAAAGAGCGCCGCGCCTTCTCCGCGCAGCAAGTCCGCCGAGCCTTCCGGCAAGGCCGGCCTGCCGGCGTATTTGGCCAAGCACGTCGAGGACCCCGCGAAGCAAAAGGAGCGCGAGCGGCTCGAGGAGCTCGACGCCGCCGTCACCTCGGCGGAGTGGAGGGCGTGCGCGGGTGATCTCATGGTCTGGGACGCGGATCCGCTGCCGCCCGGGCCGAGCCCGAAGGATTTTCGGAGCGCCGCGTATGATCTGAAATGGAAGGGCGCGGCCGGCGACGCCCCGCTCGCCGCCTTCCTCGAGGCATTGCCGCCGGAGCGTGCGCCCCACAAGGAGGCGCTCGCCGCGGCGACGAAGGATCACGCGGCCGACATCAAATACGTGACGACGCTCGATCAAGCCATCGCGCAGTTCACATCCGGCGGCTCCGCGGCGAATGTGTCGTCCGCGTTCCTCGGCGCCTATCTGCCGATCAGCCCCGACGGCAGGCGGAACATGCAGGCCGACCCCTCGCGGCTCACCGCGCTCCGCAGCTTCACGCCCAAAGCGACGCGGAGCGAGACGGCGGAGATCCGCGAGGCGGCGCGCGTCGCGATGCTGCAAAAGCTCGAGGCGCCAGTCACCTCGGCGATCGGCGCGCCGGAGAGCGAGAAAAAGGAGCGCGAGGAGATCGAGGCGGCGTACAAGGAGCTGCACAAGAAGATCGACGTCGCGCTCGGGAAAGCGCCGCCGTCGAAGAAGCGCGCGGAGCGGAAGCTCGAGGAGAAGCAGCTCGCCACGATCAAAGAGCTCGTCCAGGCCGCGAAGCCGAAGGTGCGTGATCGCCTCTATGCCGACGCGTCCCTGATGGCGAAGCTCAGGCAATACACGAGCGCCACGCAGATGGACGGCCTCGTCGCGGAGCTCGATCAGACGAGCGCCGTCATCAATCGGATGATGCAGGCCCGGATGGCCGCGGCGGGATCGCCCGACAAGGCCGTGATCGACGCGCTCGCGTCGTATTGCACCGAGCATTCGGGGGAGACGGGCCGGGCCGCGCGCGATCGGCTGATGCGCGATCAGCGCTTTCACGCGGCCTTGCGCCCGCCGATTTCGACGCCCGCCCGCCGGAGGGCGCTGCGCCTCGTCGAGAGCGGAATCGACGAGCCCACGCCGCTCGACGGCGTCCATGCGGCGGTCGCCGCGAGCAACTCCGTCGATCTCGGCGCGGCGCTCGCGAAGCTCCTTTCGGATCGCGAAACGCTCCTCGAGCTCCGGTTCGATCTCAAATTTCACCATGCAATGCTCTCGTTCCAGGGCACGGTCACGGTGGATGGCCTCACGGCTCGCCCGTACGACCTCTGCCTGCAGGCCTGGGGTTTGTCCGGGGTATTCAAGTTGCCCGGTTCCCCCGACGCGCAGGTGCAGGAGAACGTCAGCGACAACGCGGACCCGCCTTCGCAGAAGGAGCTCGACGAGCTCTACGAGACGGTGTTTTACCCGAAGATCGACGAGCTATACGCCCAGCTCGATACGTGGACGTACGTATCCGACAGCAACGTGCTCGGCATCCTGCACGGGTTTCAGGCCGACGTCGCGAAGGAGCCTCACGTCACGATCGTACGGCGCGGAAAGATCGCGCCGGGGCCGAAGTTCCTGGAGCTCTACGAGCAAAAGCACGGCGCAGGGCTGCGCGCGAAGATCAACGCGGGGATCGACGCGGGGGCGAACCTCGCCGAATGCGAGCGCGTGCTCGGGATCCGGCGCGACTCGGCGGCGACGGACGCCGCGCAAGGAAAGGATCTCGCCGGCCCCCGAAAAGCCGCCGGCCTCGAGCAGGCGCTGCGCGAGGTGCTCGCGGACGACAAGCCGGTCACGCTCTGGATCCACGAGTGCGCGCAGAAAATATACGACGAGGTCAACGAATTCTCGTACGCCGATAGCAGCGATATCGAAACCGCATTCAACGAGCTGAAATCGCACGTCACGGACGCGAAGCTCAAAGAGGTTGGTGACCTGACGGGCAAGGGGCCGCCCAATTTGTACGTGCTGCACGAGGCGGCCTATCAAGAGCTCGGCGGGTCGCTGAGCGTCGATATCACGAAGAGGACCACGCCAGAGGAGAGGGCAAGCGCGCTCGCCGCCGTCGGCATGAACCAGGAGGCCATCGACCAGCGCACATACGGCGACGACACGACCGCGCAGCGCCGCGGCATGCTCGAGGCAGCACGGAAAAAGGCCGCGGGCGAGCTCTTTTCATTGCTCGAGCGGGCCGCCCCGCACAACTTGCAGGCCATCGGGCAGAAATACGCGGAGGCGAGGGCGCCGAAGCCCGAGAACCTGCCCCCGAACAAGGAGGGGGACGCGGACCCCGACGCAGCGGCGGAGCTCGAGAAGTTTTACCGCGCGGAGTATGGCATCACGGTCGCGCATCATTTCGTGATGACCGCCGAGCGCGTCGCGAACAACCCTTACCTGTCGCAAGGAAAGAAAAAGGAGCAGCTCCTCACTGAAATGGGCGGACCCGTCGAGGGCGCGCCGATCGCGGTCGCCGCCGACGAACTCGCGATCAAGGACAGGTTCTCGGTCTCCCCGGAGTTCAGCGAGGAGACGGCGGAGCAGATCGCCTCGGAAATCCAGGCCGAGCTCAAGCAACCCTTCCCGCGAGCTCAGATCATCGGCGACAAACTCGCAGGGTACCTGCCCGAGGAGCAGCGCCTCATCCAGGCCCATTTCCGCAAGGTGAGCGGAGGGCTGGACATACGGTTCTTCGTGCAATCCCACCAGGCGAAGCGGATGCCGCAGGGCCAGGGAGGGCTGCAAGGCAGCCGCGCCGAGGTGGAGCGATTGCTCGAGCTGACCGAGAAGGGCAAGAGCTCGTTCGTGGTCAAGCTACGTATCTTCGCCGAGGCAGGCGACGTGGACGCGATTTTCCGCGCGATCGAGAGCGCCAAGCCGGAGGACAGGAGCGCGGCGCTCGCCGACGGGCGGACGATGGCGGCGCTGCGAGGCGCCGGCCGTGACGTCGAGTGGAATCGAATCTACAAGGGTTTGACGAATCAGGCCGACATCGTCGACATCATGGAGTCGCGCGCCCACGGCAAGGGCGGCATCTCGGGGCTCTTCAGCTTCACGCACGAAGAGGGGATGCGCAACGACATCCGCGCGTACATGCGCCGGCGAAAAGCCGCGCTCGTGAAGGAGGTCGACGCGGACGAGGCGTTCCAGAAGAGGTCGAAGGAAGAAAAAGGGGCGGAGATCATGCGGCGCATGCGCGAGGAGTGCGTGCGCACGTTCGCGGATCCGAACCTGCGAGCGATCATCGACGGGGAGCTCTCGGGCGCCGAGATGTCCGAGATCCAATCGATGGTCCTGCACGGCGGCGAGGCGGCGCCCGGCGATCTCGTGCTCACGGGGAGCGAT
This sequence comes from Polyangium jinanense, assembly GCF_028435265.1. Taxonomy (GTDB): domain Bacteria; phylum Myxococcota_A; class Polyangia; order Polyangiales; family Polyangiaceae; genus Polyangium; species Polyangium jinanense. Next base: position 191,728 of record NZ_JAGTJK010000007.1, read on the forward strand.
TGGAGCGACGCAGACGGGGCCATTTTGCCGAAGCTCCGCACGCTGTCCGACGCGGATCGGGCGCGATTGCGCAAGGATCCCGAGTTTTTGACGAAGCTCGGGGACATGCTCGACGATCCGAGCGAGATGCGGCAGGCGATGAACATCCTCTATGGCACGACTGCCGAAAACCCGGCGGAGGGCGGAGAGGATCACCTGTCGGCGCTCGAGGCAAAGTCGCGCCCCTATCCGACGTATTACGCCGGCCAGGGGGGCAAACCCGCTGGGGGGACCTCGCCGGGCGCACGAGGAGCACCCCGCCGCGCGGACGCGCAGGAGATCCTCGATCACCTGGTGCAGCTGTCTCCGGAGCAACTCCGGGCCTTGCTCGCCGACGCGTCGCTCGTCGAGCAGGTGCGCAAGGCTTGCGGCCACGACGCTGCTCGGCTCGAGATGATCGAGCGGATCCTCGATTTCGACATCGAATCGACCGGCGCGCCGGACCCAATCGCGGGCGCGAACGACGCGATGGCGAAGGCCAAGGCGCGGCTGCGCGTGATCGAGCACCAAGCGAAAACGGGGCTCGCCGCGGCGTCGATGATGTCCTGGAATGCGACGCTCCGGCAAGCGCAGGCCGTTTACCGGACGGAATGCAAGATCGAGCAAAAGGATGAAAAGAAGCCGGCGGGCGAGCCGAAGAAGGAAGAAGCAAAGCCCGCCGCGCCCTCGACGAAGACGGACGGCAACAAAAAGGAGAAGACGTACGGGGACGACGATCTCTTCGCGAAGGTAGGCACGACGTCCAAGGCGGAGAATACCGCGGCGCGCGGTCGGGTATGGAAAGAAGTCAAAAACGAGGTGACGGAGAACCTCGCGAAATCGGGCAGCGGTACGCCGTCCGACGTGAACGCGGGCGACGTGATTGGCAGGGCGGTGCTCGGAGAAGAGGATCCCACCGACGCGTACTTCAAGGAGCAGCTGGGGATCGACGACGACGAGGAGGGAATGCTGGCCGCGGTGCGCGGGGCCTCGAACGAGCACTTGATCCACGAATGGACCTCGGTCACCCGCGCGAAGCCGCCGCCCGGCGGGAGCGCGGAAGATACGCTCCAGGCGAAATACGACGCGTGGGTCGCGGCGCGCAAGGGGGAGGAGACGGCCGAGAAAGAGGAGGCCGAGAAAAACAAACCCAAAGGGCCCGAGGCGAGCACGCCGCCGACGAGCGACGAGCTTCCAAAGCCGAACGATACGAGCGCAGCCGCCAAGGCGGCCGAAGGGCCCAAAGGCCCCGACGGGAATGCCGCGCCGCCGCCCGCCCCGGCCCAAAGCGTGCCCGGGGTCAACGAAAAGGCCGCGCCCGAGCCGGAGCCGGAAAAGCCACCGGAGCCCTACCACACGCGCACCCTCGTGGCGCGCGCGGTCTTCGCGGGTCACGTCATCGACGTCTCGAAGAGCTTCGACGATCTCGTCCTGAAACATACCGGCGGCGCCTTCGCGGACGACGCCGAATACACGGACGAGGACAGGAAAAAGCGGCGCGCTCGAGACAACAAAGAATACACCGACCTACGCAAGCTCGTGCGGGACCGCATCCCGGGGCTGCCGTCCGCGATCATCGCGTCGGCGATCGGCGCGCCGCACGAGGGCGCGAACCCCGCAGAGCAAAAGGCGGAGCTCGCGCTCATCCAGGGGCCGACGCGCGCCGCGACGACGCAGTTCGAGTTTTTCCAGGACGATTACAAGCTTCAGCGGACCCGCGACGGCACGAGCGATGCGGGCTTCGATCTCCAGGCGTCTTTCGGCGTGAGCGGCGGCTCCCTCGACATCGCGAACGAGGAATACCGGGCCGCGCTGCGCAAGGCGCGCGTCACGCAAAAAGAAAAAGGCGAGCTCTACGGCGACGTCACCGAGACGGAGGCCGAGGAGGAGATCGCGCCGGCCGCGGAGCGCGCCAAAGAGGCGCTGCAGGAGTTCCGGCAAGCGAAGGCGAAGGTCGCAAACATCGCCGCGACCGTGGTGAGCACGCTCGTGGCCGCGGTCGTGACGGTATTGACCGCGGGCGCGGCTGGCCCGCTCATGGTGGCGCTCGCGGGCGCGCTCGTCGGCGCGAGCTCGGCGGCGGCGGGCGCGCTCGTGCACGAGGCGATCGAGGGCAGCGATTACGAGCTCGGAAACGAGGGGCTCAAATCGATCGCGACGGACGCGGTGATGGGCGCGGTGACGGCGCTCGGCGGATACTGGGCGCGGAGCGCGATCGCGAGGATCGCCGAGACGCGCAAGATGGCAGGGGCCCTCTCGTCAATCCAGAAATCCATCAAGGAGATGCCGCCAGCGACGCGGTTCTTGATCGAAGCTGCGGAGCAGGGCGTTTACGGGGCCGCCGATACAGCGCTCAATGGACTCACAGGGAGCGCGGCGGCGCTCTTGAACCCGTTTGATCTGGTCAAACACGGGCTCAACGAGGGATGGCAGCGAAACCTGAAGGCGGCGAAGGAGCGTTTGGCCTCGGTGCCCGGCGAGGCCTGGCACGCGTTCGTCACGGGCGCGCTCCAGCATTCGCTCTCGCAGGGCGCAGGTAAGCTCGGGGAGAAGGCGCGGAAGAAGCTCAAGCTGCCGGAGAAGGCTCACCCGCCGCCGGCGCCCGTGCCCGCGGGCAAACCTGGCGACGTGAATCGGTTCGTCGCCGCAGCGTCGCCGAAAGGAAAGGCCGCGCGCGCGCAGGCGATCGCGATGATGCGCGGCAACGTGGAGCAGGCGCCGCTCCAGGCGCTCGTCGAGCTGATGACGAGCGAGGAGACCTACAGGAGCAGCGGGAACATCGGCGACAGGTACCTCGAGCACCTCGGCGGTGGTTTGTCGCAAGGGATCAAAGATACGTGGATGTTCCACCACCGCGAGCGGCTCCTCGCGACGCGGAGGGTGAAGCGCGCGGACGAATTGCTCACGAAGCGCGGCCTGAAGCCCGAAGAGGGCAAGGGCGATACGGGCAGTCCATATCGCACGAACCCGAAAGACGACGCGGGCGGCCCGAGGATGACCCCGGCCGAGCACGAATCGTACATGATGCACGCGCTGCGCGGCCAGCGCAACGCGGAGGCATTGCCAGGTCGCGCCGAGGACCTCGCGGTCGCAGATCCGGAGATCTGGCTGCGGCAGCACCGGGCCGACGTCGCCGAGCGTCACGAGAGCGTGATCGCGAGGGCGAGGGACTCGTACGATGAAGCACGCAAGGAGGGCCGGAAGGAGACGGTCGAGGAGCACCTCGACGCGCTCGCCGTTCAAGAATACCAGGCGCTCGTCCAGGCGAGGCACGGCGAGCCCGGCGTCTCGTTCGAGGATTTCGCCGACGCGATTCACGACTCCTACCGGCGGCAGAAGCAGGACCGCGGGGAAGAGCGGGTGCGCGACGCGGAGAAGAGGCTCGAAAATCATCCAGACCTGATGACGGACGCCGAGCGAGCGGCCTATCTCGAGCACGTCCGGCGCGATGAAGACCTCGACTTCGCGCATTGGAGCGGGAACGCCGCGGTGCCCAAGCCGGAGGCCTGGCTGGGCAAGCACCAGAAGGAGGTCATCGATCGCGTCGACAAGGCGATCGCCGAGGCGGACGCGCGCGCGAAGAAGGCCCGCGACGAGGGCCAAATCGAGCAGACGTCGCTCGAGCAAATGGCGCTCGAAGTTTACAGAGCGCTGGCCCGCGCAAATCACGGCGTGGCCGGGGTCGATCCAGCTTCGCTTCTGGCCTACATGAAGGCGCGTGGGGCGCGGCACGCGGGGCGCAACGAGCACGAGCGGAGGCTCGCGCACGGGCTCGCGCCGGGCTCCGTCGGGGCGCTCGTGAAAATGGGCGCGGACGCCCTCGTGGCCGCAGGGATCAAAGGAACCGTCGAGATTTACGTGACGGGCGCCGGGGCCGTGAAGCCGGGCAAACCACCGCCGATCCAGGAGCTCACGTTCGAGCACGGAGACACGCTCGAGGTCGTGATCGTGGTCAAGCCGGACCCCTCGGCGCCCAAACCCACGCCCGAGCAAATGGCGTTCGTCGCGCAGGCGATGAGCGCGGTCGAGGTCCAGGGGCGCAAGCACGTCGAGAAACCCAGTGACATTCGACCCGGCGACAGGTTCACGAAGATCGCCGTGAAGGCACGGGCCGTCGCGGAACCCGAGTTTTACGCGGAGACGACGAAGAAAGGCGCGCCGAACGAGCCGCTCGCGCTGGGCGAAAAGGGCGCGCCGCGGGCCCCCTTCCGGATCGATGGCGTATCGCCGCAATATCGGCCCCCGCCCGCGAGCGCGAAGGGCCATGGAGAGCTCACGCCGCGCGAGATTTATGACAAACACGGGCCTTTGCGCACGCCCGAGCAGGCCTTGAAGGCCATGAAGGAGGTCAAGAACTGGGCGGACCTCAAGGCGGCCTTCAAGAACGATCCGGCGAGCGCGCAGGCCATCGTCGACGCGCGAGAGATGTGGGTCGACGCGACCCTGAAGGCCCTCGGCAAAAAATACGGCGTCGAGCTGCGCGCCGTGGGGAGCACGACGCTCGTCTCCGATTACGATTTGCAGCTCTTCGCCAAGCACCTCGTCGCCGAGGGAAAGGCGGGCGCGGAGAAACACCACAACGTCGCCGAGATGGTGGCGGAGTTCAACAAGAAGGCGCGCGAGGTTTTTGGCGCCGAGTCGGGCACGACGCTCGACACGAACGTCTACGATTACGGCGAGGCGATGCACCTGGCGTCCGGGTACGCGCCCGATTTTCTCGGGAACGACACGCAGGTCCGCCACGAGAACGACCGGCTGCAGGACATCATGTCCCTCGCGAAGGTCCGCCGGTACATCGGGTCGGACGTGCAAGAGAAAGGGCTCTCTCGGCAGGAGGCGCAAAAACGAGCCGAGGAGGCGTGGAACGAATACACCAAAAAAGAGCTCGAGCTCGCGCCGCCGGAGATGCGGAGCGAGATCGCAGCCCGGATGCAGGAGGCACAGAAGCGGTTCCTGGACGCCGAAGCCAAAATCGACGCGCGCGCGGCGAAGATCGAGGCGGATGCGAAGGCGGACGGGTCGGAACACGCGGGGACGGCGGACGTCCGGCTGCGCGCGGCGAACGAGCTCTACGCCGAGGCGCTGGGCAAAGTCGACGCGTGGCGAAGGGAGCGCGACGCCGCGCTCGAAGCGCTGGCGAAGGACCCGAACAACGACGAGCTGCGCAGTTCCGTCGACGAGTTGACCCTTCGAATCCGCACGCAAATGGCCGTGGCGGCGCTCTACGCCAACGAGGTCTACAACAGCGAAGGCGCGGTTTTGCACGTCGTCGGGGGGCAGGCCGGAGAGGGCAAGACGCTCAGCGATGCCCACATGATCCAATCGATGCGCGAGCAGTTCGGCGACGCGCTGAAGGACCTCTCGCCCGACCATTACGGATCGGAGCCCGACCGCGCAGCGGTGCAGACATCGAAATACCTCGGCCGCTACCTCGAAAGCCTCCGCCACCTCGAGATCCCCAAGCTGCTCGACGGCGCGGCGGGCACGCTCGGGCCGGAGCGCGTCGCGGAGTTCAAGGCGATCATCGCTGCATTGGAGGCCATCCACGGACTCAAGTCGATGCGCTCCGATCCCACGACGTTCGACGAGGCCGCGATCGAGGCGGCGCTCCGCAAGCAGCCCATGAAAGAGCTCGTCGGTTCCGACGGGAAGCTCGACGTCGCGGCGCTGCGTCGCGTTTTGATCGACCTCACGCAGGCGGCGACGGCATTGGCGCGAGGAAAAGCCGCAGAGAAGGCTCCGCCGCCAGGCACGGAAAACGAGGGCGTGGGCGGCACGTACGGGAAGGACGTCTACGAGGGCAAGGGGAGCGTCAACAACGACAAGCTCACGGATTGGGCCAAGAAGACCGCGCAATCGGGGCGCGAGCTCGTGCACAAGAGCCAGATCGTCGATGCGCCGGACGGCCTGAAGCTCGCCGTGCCCCACCCAGACGATCCCTCGAAGACCATTCTCGTCGAGGTGACGCTCGAGGCGGTCGCCGTGCTGCCGCCCGGGCCTCACGAAGAGAATGGCGTCGACGAATCGGGCCCCGGACGCGTCATCGTGAAATACGAAGGCGGAAAGTGGACCGCGCACGTCCTCGTGCGACGCCGCCTCCACCCCAACCAGGAAGTCCCGCACGTGCTCGTGCACGAGCTGTCCGAGGTCGCCGACATCGTGTACAAGCACCCGGAGGCGTCCGAGGAGACCATTCGGAAGGAACAGCAAGCGAAGGTGTGGAAGAGAGGCAGCACGGAGACCGACATGACCGCGCACGATCGCGCGGCCGTCGAGGAGCTCGTGTCGCTGCACGATGGGATACCGAAGAAGGAGCGGAACATCGAGACGATCCGCGGCAGCCTGGATGCGAACGAGCAGCTCCTCGCCGCCGACCGCGTCGAGCTCGACAAGTTGAAAAAGACGGCAGGAGCCGACACCGCCAAGATCCAGGAGCTCGAAAATGAGATAAATAAGAGAGAGAAGGGCATCGTCTCGCAGAAAAATACTCTCAAAGAAAAAGAGGACGAGCTTCGTCCCCTGGTCGCTCGGCGTGGCCGGATGCTCGAGGCCATGGGGCTACGCGACCCGGCCGACCTGCCGAAGAAGCTCGAGCTCTTGCGAAAGGCGGGGGTGCCCGACGAACTCGTGGAGCGAATTCACGACGACCTGGCGCTGCCCGTCCAGCAGAGGGAGGCGGATGCCGCATACCGGCGTTACGAGGCGGGGCCGCGGCCGCAGGCAGGGACGGTCTTCTTGGATGCGCACGTCATGCAGCACCTGATGTACCCCAGGGACCTCCACAAGACCGAGGAATTGTGGACGGAGCGCGGGCTCTCGGGAGGACACGACGACAAACGGGTCAAAGAATGGCTCGCGCACCGGCCCGAGATCGAACTGGTCCATATCAAGAGCAAAACACTCCCGGACGGCACCGGCGTGCATCTGTACGAGCAATATCGCTGGAAGGGCCCGGGCGAGGTGCCGACGAAACCGGACGAGCGGCCGGGCGGTTCGATGTGCGACATGTCCAAATGGATGAAGGCCGACCAACCCAAGACGACCGCAGACGATCTGGCCGCCGTCCTGCGCCTCGGCGAGGATGCGCTGGTGGCATGGCATGCGAGCGTGAAGCCCAGAGACGACAACGATCGATTCGGGCGCGACAAGGACGGCAAAGGCACGGCTGCGACGAAAGACGGCGTCGAGCTCGGCGGGTACTACGAGGCGGTGCCCCCGAATGCGCCGGCGACGGCCTACCAGTTCATCCTGAACACCGTATACTTGGACGCACGATGGTTCTTAAAGACGACCTGACGCTGGACGTGGACGGCTTGCGGCTCCGCTTGAAGCAGACCGAGGCAGGGCCGCTGCTCGCCACGGACCATCCACGCGACGACCCGCGCTCGACGCTGGCGTACGTCGTGAACACTGCACTCACGGGAGGCTGGTCCGACCTCGAAGAATCGATCATGCAGCGCCGGGGCACGAACGTCCCCCAGGCGATGGGCGCCACGCCCGTGCGCCCCGAGGACGTCGCGTACGCGGACCGGTTGAACTGGCGCAACCTCGGCGGGAGGACGCTCGACGATACGGATGCATTCATCATCGGGACGACGTTCACCAGCGCCGACATGATCATGCCGGGCAAGACCCTTCTCCGGATCCTGCGCAAGCTCGGTGAGCTCCGAGGACAGCGGCCGCCGTCGGGAGAAGCCGAGCCCGAGGCGCCCCCCACCCCCACGGAGCCGCCGTTTTCCCTGCTCACGGGCAGCACGGCGATCGAGCTCGACGAGCGGGCCGCGGAGCTCGACATGGTGGCGCGCAAGACCCCGAAGACGCCCCGGGACGAGGGGACGGAGCTGGGCGGGCGGACGTGCTTGCTCATCGAAATGGATGCCGCGGGCCTGTTCGAGGAGGGCGGCGAAGAGGAAAAACGTCAATGGCTCGTCGAGGCTCGATTGACGGCGCTCCTCGGGTATTACGACGCCGGTGTGGCGCTCCTTCGCTACCTGCGGGATCCGGCGCGCAAGAGGTACATTCCGGACGCGCCCGAAGGCGAGGGGGTGCTCGACGCGTGGGTGTCGATCGATTGGTTTCGCCTGGGCATACCGACGCCGCCCTCGATGAAACCCGTGAATTGGCTCGGCTTCTGCGAGCGCACGTTGCGGGAGGCCGAACCCGATCCGAGCGAGGACGAGGGGGAGGTCTACACGACGATCGGGAGCGAGAGATACCATATCGAATGGCGCAGGGACGTCCGTAGGCCTGCCGTCCTCCGCGCTTCCGTGGTGGTGCGATCTTGACCGCGCCGGCGCGCCGCCGATCCTCGTCGTCACCTCCCGGTGACGTCCTCGAAGACGGGCGGCTCGCCGCCGAGGGCGTCGAGGTGGGCGCCTTCGAGCTTCGCGCGCCGGAACGTGACGGCGCGCATCGTGGCGTTCGTGAATCGAGCGCCGCGGAGGTTGGTCTCGAGGAACTCGACGCTCTCGAGCGTGGCGCCCGTGAAATCGGCTTCCGGAAGCGCGGCGAGAATGGGGGCGATCTGGCTCCACGAAGAGCCGCGGAACGAGGCGCCTCGACCGGCGATGCGCTGGAGCCCCGAGCCCACGATCTTCGTCCGCTCGAACGTCGCGGCGTCGACGAGCGCGTCGTCCATGTCGATGCGGAGGAGCTCGGAGCCCGTGAAATCGGCGCCCGTGAGGCGAGCCTTCGTGAAATTGGCGTAGCGGATGACGGTGCCCGTGCAGCGTACCCTTTCGAGGTTCGCGCCCGAGAGCCCCACATCATCGAGGTTCGCCCCCGAGAGATCGGCGTCCGAGAGCCTGGCCTTGCCGAGCTCCATCTCGTGCAGGTCGGCCCCGGCGAGGTTCGCGCCCGAGAGATCGACGAGGACGAAGTGCAGAATCTCGGGGCGGCGGCGATTGAATGCATCGATGTCGTCCCAGAGGAGGCGGAGGAGCTCGACGCGCTCGAGCTGGCCCGGATCGTCGTCGGCCGCCCGGAGGCCCGTGAGATCGGCGCCCTCGAGCCTCGACATCGTGAGCAACATGGCGCGCACGCGCGCGCCGGCGAGCCGCGCTCCCGTCAGATCCACCCCGGAAAGGCGAGCGGCCGCGAGATCGCGCCCCGCGAGATCCGCGCCCCGAAGATTGATGCGTACTCCGGGCGCGAGCTTTTCCCTCTGCGCGTTGAATTCGGCCACATCACGCAACAAGAGCTCGAGCCACGCGTCGCGATCGTTCGGAGAGAGCATGTACGCTCCTCTATCACCACCGCGGGCAGGCGCCCAGACGTGGAATGAATGGGCCTCGGAGATCTCCACATGTCCCCGTCGAACGTGACCTCCATCGAGCGAGCCGGCGAGCGCGCGGCCCGCTTCTCCCTCGCCGCCACGAGCATCGGCCTCGATGTGCGGCCGATCGTGCCCGCGCTCGTCGCGCTCGCGCCCGAGCTCGAGCGCTGCTTTGCCGTACGCGTCGCGTCCGGGCTCGCGTCGATCGCCCTCGTCACGCGCGGCGATCCGGCGGACGGGAGCGGGTTCGGCGAGCGGCTCGGCGATCTCTTCGCGGCGATCGGGGCCGGCGGTGATGTTTCGCCGCCCGCGACGAGCGGGCTCGAAGAGCACGGCGGACCCGTCGCGGTCACGATCGGGCTCGACGACGAGGGGGTTTCGCTCGCGATCGAAAAGAGGAGCACGCCGGGGGGATTCAGCCTCGCGACCGCGCTTGGCATGCTGCTCGGCGGTGGTTGCGCGGGTTTGTCCACGGGGGCCGCCTCTTCGCTGCTCGATCTCGGCGCCCATTGGAAGACGAGCGCCGACGCCGTGTCCGATGAAATGGATCCCCGGGGTCGCCATGGCCGGATGGCGTTCGTCCTGCGCGCCGATCGGCCGCTCGACGACGGCGCGAGGCGCGTCGAGGGCGTGATGCGCGCCCTCGGCGTCACCGAGCCGCAGCGGAGGTGGTTCGTCAAGACGTACGGCGCGCTCGCGGCGCCCGGAAGGGCCATTTCCGCGCGGCTCGTGGCGAGCCCGGAGGGGCTCTCGCGCGAGGTCGGCGTCGAGTACCGTGCGGTCCCGATCGAGGACGTGGTCAAGGTGTGGACGACGTTCGACCCTCTGCCCGCGCTCGGCACGCGCCTCGGCGCGATCGCCGGAGCGCTGAACGTCGAGCGCGCGGCCGCTTTCGAGGTTCATTTTCGTTCGACGGAGCCGCCCGGCCTCTCGGTCACGTTCGACATCGGCGCCGAGCCCTCGAGCCTCGCAAGCATCACGCCCTGACGAACTCCACGAGATCTGCGATGAGCAAATCCACCACCTCGGACCAGCTCCTCGTTTCCCAGCCGACGGCGACGACGACCTCGGGGTTGTCGCTCCGAACCTTCGCGCTCGCGGCCGTGGCGCGGACGACGCTCTCGGGCAACGTGAACGCGGGAGTCGAGGCCACGGTCTTGCGGAATCATCTCACGGCGGCCGTCGCGCCGACGGGCTCGTGGAGGACTTCGCTCGCCGCGTACCTCGAAGCACCGGCGCCGGCCGATCGACCGCTGCTCGATCTCTCGCGAGCGCTCGGTTCGTCGCTGGTCGAGGCGCTCACGATCGCGCTCGCTGCCGCGGTCGACGAGGATCCACTGGTGGGGCGGCTCGTCGCGCACGCGCTCGGGCGCGCGGACACGGCGAGGCCGACGCTCGGGCTCGTCGCAGAGGCGTTCGCCGAGGCGACGAGCGAGGGTGCGCGCGCGCTGGACATCATCCTCACGGGCGCGGCGCTCTCGAGTGGGCTGCTCGAGCTGCGCGACGAGGCCGCGCCGCTGCCGGAGCGGGCGCTCGTGGTGCCTTTGCCGCTCGTCCTCGCGTTCGCGGGGCGAGATCAGGTTTTTCCCGGAACGATGATCGGCCTCGGCCGGTTGTCCGCCGTCCCGCTGCACCCGTCGCTGCATGAGGAGGCGCGGTCACACGCGCGGGCGCTCGCGGCGGCAGGGCCGGCGCGGCGCGCGCTCGTCCTTCGCGCGTCGCCGGGCGCGGAGGGGCGCACGATCGCGACCGTGATCGCCGCGGAGCTCGGGGGCCGCGCGGCGTTCGTCGAGACGGACCGGACCGCGGGGCTCGGGCCGTGGCTCTTTTCGAGGCGGCTCTTGCCCGTGTTCTGCTTCGATCTCGCGCCCGGCGAGCGCAAGCAGATACCGGTGATCGCCCATTACGGAGGCCCAGTCCTCGTCCTCTGCGGGTCCGACGGCCATATCGACGGGCGCGAGCTCTCGCCGCTCGAATTCACGCCGGCGCGGCCCTCGCGGGCCGAGCGCGAGCCGCTCTGGAGGGATGCGATCGGCGGGGACGAGCTCGCGCAGAAGCTCGCGATCACGCACCGCCACCGGGCCGGGCGCATCGCCGAGATAGGCCGCATCGCCCGTCACCACGCGACGCTGTGCGGTCGGGAAAAACCACTCGAAGAGGACGTGCTCGCGGCAAGCCGGACGAGCGAAGGCGGCGGGCTCGGCGCGCTGGCGCAGCCGATCGCGGACTCCATCGGCGACGACGCGCTCGTGCTCGGGGAGGCATTACGCACGGAGCTGCGCGTCCTCTTGCTTCGATGCCGCAGCCGCGACGAGCTCGCCGAGGGGCTCGGTCCTTCGGCGCGCGCGCGTTATCAGGCGGGCCTGCGGGCGCTCTTCATCGGGCCGTCCGGCACGGGAAAGACGCTGGCGGCGGCCTGGATCGCCACGCAACTCGCGTTGCCGCTGTTCCGCGTCGATCTCGCGTCCGTCACGAGCAAATACATCGGCGAGACCGAGAAAAACCTCGCGCAGCTCTTCGCGCGCGCGGAGGAGACGGAGGTGGTGTTGCTGTTCGACGAGGCCGACGCGCTCTTCGGCAAGCGCACCGACGTCCGCGACGCGAACGACAGGTTCGCCAATGCGCAGACGAATTACCTCCTGCAGCGCATCGAGTCGTTCGACGGGATCGCCATCCTCACGAGCAATGCGAAGAGCCGGCTCGACGCGGCGTTCGCGCGCCGGCTCGACGCGATCATCGAGTTCCCGCTGCCGGGGCCGGAGGAGCGGCGCGCGCTCTGGCTCGCGCACCTCGGCGGGGCGCACCGGATCGCGCCGCGGGACCTGAATCGCCTGGCGGCCGCGGTGGATCTATCGGGCGGGCACATCCGCAACGTGGTGCTGACGGCGGCCGTGCTGGCGCGCGAGGAGAAAAGGCCCATCGAGATGGCGGATGTCGTTTGCGGCCTCGCGGGCGAATATCGCAAGCTCGGCCGCTCCGTGCCGGCGGAGTTCCGGTAGGTCACAGCGGGCGCGGCCCGGCGCGCCTCCCGCGACGAACGACCGAGGCGTCACCGGCACACGAACGGAATCGGATCCCCGGTCGCGTTGCACTCCAGATCCGCGTTGCACCCCGTGGGCTTGCACAGGCCGTTCGTGCAGACGAAGTTGTCTTCGTCGCGCGTCGGCGGCGCGCCCAGGGTCACGCAATCGGCTGCGACGCTGCACTTGCGTACGCAAATCTTCAAGAGGTGGTCGGCGAACTTCGCGCACACCAGGTCGGGCTCGCCGAGGGCATTGATGCATTCTTGGTCGGAGCCACAACCCACGTCCCGGCACATCCCATCGATGCAGGCGAAGTTGTCGGCGTCCTTGGTCGCAGGGGCGCCCGGATGGAAACAATCGTTCACCGAGGTGCACGGCGTGTAGCAGCGGTTGCCGGGGAACGGGTCCGGGCTCGGCGCGCACACCGACGTGAGGGTCAAGGTCACGTCTCGCGCTCGAGAGGTTCACGATGAGCGTGAGACGTAGAAAGTGGCGCGATCCGGAGACGGGCGTGACCAAGGAATGCTGGATGATCGACGTGATGGTGGAGCACAAGGACGGCCGGCGGGAGCGGGGGCGGAGGGTCGCCCCGGTCCAGAACAAGCAGGCCGCCGAGCAGTACGAGCGCGACCTGCGCGCCGAGCTGCTCATGGGCTCCTCCAAGGTCGAGAAGGAGGGGGTGGAGGAGGCCCCGCGGTTCGAGGCATTCGCCGGGGAGTTCCTCGCGACGTACGCGAAAACAACAATAAGCCGAGCGAGGTGCGGTCGAAGGATGCAATCCTCCGGGTGCATCTCGTGCCTGCATTCGGCAAGCTGCGCCTCGATGCAATCGGACCGAAGGAGGTCGAGACCTACAAGGCCCGAAAGCTCAGGGAGGGATTGTCACCGAAATCGGTGAACAACCACCTCACAGTTCTGCGTCGGCTGCTCGCGCTGGCCGTGGAATGGGGGAAGCTCCGGACGGTGCCAGTCATTCGTTGGCTTCGCGTTCCGGAACAGCCTTTCGATTTCCTGAGGTTCGAGGAGGCCGCCAGGCTCGTCAGCGCAGCGGACTTGTCGTTATGGCACACGATGATCGTCGTGGGCCTGCAGCAGGGCGAGCTCCTCGCGCTTCGGTGGGAGGACGTCGACCTTGCGGCCGGGCGGCTGCTCGTTCGCCGCTCCGTCGTCGATGGCATCGTCGGAACTCCGAAGAACGGAAAGGGCAGGGAAGTGCCGCTCGGGGAGGAGGTGCTCCGCATCCTCAAGGCATTCCGCCACCTCCGCGGACCGCTCGTCTTCTGCGCAGAGGATGGCCGCATGCTGAAGAAGGGCGAGTGCAAGCACCCGCTCTGGCGAGCGTGCCGTCGCGCCGACCTACGTCGGATCGGCTGGCACGTGCTCCGTCACACCTTCGCGAGCCACCTCGCCATGAAGGGGGTCGCCCTCAAGGCGATCCAGGAGCTCCTCGGCCACGCGACGATCGAGATGACGATGCGCTACGCGCACCTGTCCCCGGACGTCCGCCGTGGTGCCGTCAAGCTCCTCGACGGTCCCCCGACGCCCGACGAGGGCGCCGTGCAAGCTCACGGCACATACACGGCACATGAGCGGAGGCTGAAGCAAAAATAGCGAGGTTTCCCGAAGAAATTGAGTGGAGGCGCCGGGAATCGAACCCGGGTCCGCAAGGCCTACAGTTCACCTTCGTTCACGTGCGTAGTCGCCGTATCCCCTGCGACTGGGTCCGCGGATTCGGCCGCGACCTATCCCTCGCTGTTCTCGACCACGCTATCGAGGGCACCCTCGCGCGGTCCAGCCCTCGTGGTTGACACCCTTCGGATACCAGGACGATCTCTCCGTCGGGCGGCTATCGTCGGTTCTTAGGCCGCGAGAGCGTATGCGTTGTCGTTCGCACGTATAACGTCCCGCTTGATAGGCGGTGCAGGAGCCGCCAGCACGCAGATGAACCTTCGGTCCCCACGTCGAAGCCGATCGCCCCCTCGTGGTGACCTCGGACCTTCGAGAGGTCCGAGCCACGAAAGCATAGGACACCACCCTTTGACGTCAACCCCTCCGTTGGGCGCCCTAGGGGTTTCGCTCGGGCGAGCTCGGCTCGCGCCCCGACCCCGGCCTCCTTTTGCGAGGCTTCCGTCGTGTTTGGGGCTCGCGACCGGGGCCGTCAACGTCTTCGTCGGTTCGGCGCGCCCCTCGACGACCTTTCGGGGCTCGACTAGACGGAGAGGGGCCCCCAGGGTGGCGCCGGACGGGCGCACTTGGCCGGGTCAGGGCTCTTCCCAGCGAGGTCGACATGTCGAGGATGGTGCAGTGCGTGAAGCTCGGTCAGGAGGCGGAAGGGCTGGAGAAGCCGCCCTTCAAGGGGGCCCTTGGCCAGCGCGTGTTCGATAACGTCTCCAAGCAGGCGTGGAGGATGTGGCTCGAGCACTCGAAGATGCTCATCAACGAGTTTCGCCTCGACCTCATGAGTGAGCACGGTCAGCGCATCTGGATGACCGAGTGCGAGAAGTACTTCTTCGGCGAGGGCGCCGCGCTCCCGCCCGACTTCAAGCCCGAAGAGAGCAAGTAGCCGCACGGGAGCGAGGCGCGGATCACTGGAGCTTCCAGACCGCGCCGTTCGCGACCGTCGCTGTCTCCACGAAGTAGAGCGTCTTCGTCGCTCGGTCGAACGTCATCGCGAAGTCCGTCGTGTCGCCGAGCGTCGAGATGCTCGGGATGTGCGTGAACGAAGGGCCTGCCGGATCCACGACCGCGTGGATGAACCCGCCGTTCGATCGCACGTAGAGGTGCTGCGGCGTGACGAGGTCGTCGATCTCCACGTTCGTGCAGAGCGTGCTCGTGTCGATCGTCGCGAGCTTCGTCGCCGCGCTCGTGAAGGACGCGCGTGGGATGCGGTAGACGCCTTCGCTCGACGTGCCCACGGTTCTTCCTGCCACGTAGACGAACTGCGTGTCGGCCGCGAGGCCCACCACGTAGTCGACGCTCGTGTTCGTCCCGAGGTGCACGGGCGCGCTCGGCGCCGTCGGCGAGAACGAGTAGAAGTCTGTCTTCCCCGACGTGTTTTGCGTCGCGAGCAGCAGGTTCGTCCCGTCGAACGTGACCGCGTAGGAGCCCGAGCTCGCGGGGTACGAGGGCGTGAGATCCCAGGTCGTGGGACCCCACGTCGTGCCGTTCAGGATGCGGAAGAGGCGGCTCGCGCTGGTCGTCGTCGTGCTGTCGACGCTGAAGAGCTGGCCGTTCGCGAACGTGAGATCGTAGCCGAGATGCGTCGTCGTGAGGCCGTCGGCCGTGCCTCGCTGGACGGCTTGCGCGCCGCCTGCGATCGGGAACTGGAAGACCTTGCTCGTGCCGCCGACGAAGATCTCCGTGCCGCTCACCGCCATGCCGTAGGTCGACGACGCCGTCGAGGGGAACGTGACGCCCAGCGGAACCGGCGTCTTCACGCCGCTGTAGACGATGTCCGTGATCGCGAGCGACGTGATGGTGCCGCCCACGGGGACCGCGACGTAGAACTTCGTGCCCGGCGGGTAGACGCCGCCGAGGCTCGCGAGCGGGCTCGACGGACCGCAGAAGATCTGCTGGTTGCTTGCGTCGAAGAGCGCGATCGTGCCCACGGGATCCCCTTGCAGGGCCAGGGCGCCGTTCTGCACGGTGTAGACGTACCAGTGCACGTTCACGCCGGCGGAGAAGCAGCTCGGCGGATCGAGCCGCATCGTCGAGGTCGGGTTGATGGGGACCGTGCCTGCCGTGAGGAGGGGCTCCGCCGTCCCCCAGCTCTCGCCGGGGCCGGGGTTGATCTCGCGGATCTTCACGGTCGCGCCGTTGAAGTCCTGGCTCGTCGCCTCGGTGCTCACCCAGACGTAGAGCGGGCCCTGGGGCGCGGGCATCGTGATGTTGTGCGTGTCGGCGTTCGCGCGGCAGTTGTACGAGACCTTCGTCGGTGACTCGGGATCACACTCGTTCAGGACCTCGACGTTGAGCGCGCTCTGCGTGAGGACCGGATCGAGGTTCTCGACCTCGACCTGCAGGATGCTCGTGGGCGAGGATTTGTCGTACTCGATGACCGCGTCGACGCCGTGGATGTCGCCGTAGGTGGTGTGGTTGTCGCACGAGATCGAGCCCGGCTCGCCCCAGGTCGCGGCCATGTCGAAGGCGTTCACGGTGTCGGGGAGCGCCCAGACGTGCGGGTCTTCGGGCTGCGCGGGGGGCGTGTAGTTCGCGCTCGCCGTCGTGTACGGCGCGAAGCAGCCCTCGCCTTCTGCGGCCGCGGGATCGATCTCCTCGATCGTCACCGTGACGGGCGGGAAGGGGGTGCCGGTGGCATTCTTTGCGATCCAAACGAAATAGGTGCCGGGTGGGCCGTCGACGTTGGCGCCCCACATCTGCTTATACCAGAGGCATTTCTCCGACACGGCGAGCGTGGGGTCGCACGTGCCGCTCATGATCTCGATGTCGAGCAGCGCGCTCGCGGTGGTCTGCGGGGTGCGCGCCTCGACGTGCAGGAGTTTGCCGCCGTTCGCGAGGTCCGGGGACGTCTTCACGTACTTGATGACCGCGTCCGGGCCGATGCCGTTCGGGTCGCAGGCGAACGCGCCGTCGGTCGTCGTGACGCTGGCCTCAGCGAGGGACCATCGGTGCAGGTTGCCGATGACGAGCGCGTTGGCTTGCGTGAGGGGCTGGGCGCAGGAGTCGCCCGAGGGCGCCTGGCAGGAGGGCAGGCAGCCGTCGTCGGTCGCGGTGTTGCCGTCGTCGCAGGCCTCGCTCCCCGCGGCGATGCCGTCGCCGCAGCTCGTCGCGCACGCGCTCGGCGTGCCCGTGCAGGTCCAGCCGGGCTCGGCGGCGCAGGTGTCGCTGCAGCCGTCGTTCGCCGCGGCGTTGCCGTCGTCGCAGCTCTCCGCGCCGACCTTTTGCCCGTCACCGCAGATGCCGGCGCATGCGCTCGGCGCGCTGCCCGTGCAGGTCCATCCAGCCTCGATCACGCAGGCTTCGCTGCAGCCGTCGCTCGCCGCGGTATTGCCGTCGTCGCAGGCCTCGCTCCCCGCGGAGATGCCGTCGCCGCAGGTGGTCGCGCACGCGCTCGGCGCGCCCGTGCAGGTCCAGCCGGGGACCAGGGCGCACGCGTCGCAGCCGTCGTTCGGCACGGGGTTCGCGTCGTCGCAGGCCTCGGCGCCTGCAGGAATGCCGTCGCCGCAGCTCGTCGCGCAGGCGCTTGGCATACCGTTGCAGGTCCAACCAAGATCGACGGCGCACGTGCTGTCGCAGCCGTCGTTCGGGGCCATGTTGCCGTCGTCGCAGGCCTCGGCGCCCGCGGGAATGCCGTCGCCGCAGAGCGTGCTGCACGTGCTTGGCGCGCCGGCGCAGACGAATCCGGGCTCGACGACGCACTGATCGTCGCACCCGTCGGATGCCGTGGTGTTGCCGTCGTCGCAGCCCTCCGCGCTCTCGACGGCGCCATCTCCGCAGACCGCGCTCGCGCCGCCCGAACCGCCCGCGCCGCCGGCTCCCCCTGCGCCCCCGATTCCGCCCGCGCCGCCGGCTCCCCCTGCGCCGCCGATGCCGCCCGCGCCGCCGCTTCCCCCTGCGCCACCCGCGCCGCCTTGGCCGCCCGAACCACCGATCCCGCCCGAACCTCCGGTCCCGCCGACGCCACCGGTCCCGCCCGAACCGCCCGTGCCGCCGATGCCGCCGGCTCCGCCCGATCCTGGGCCGCTGTTGCTCGAGCTCGTCGTGCCCGATCCTTCGGGCCCCTCGTCTCCGCACGCGACGAGCAAGGCCGCCGTCGCGAGCGTCACCATCGACATCCAGCGTGTTCGTTTCATGGGACAAACCCCAGAACCTGTGGCCGGTCCGTCCGGCGTCCCACTATCGGACAAACCGCTACGTGTTCAGAACAAATTCGTGCGGTGCGCCGCGGCTCACGGCGGGAAGTCGAACGCGCGCACCATGTCCGCGCCGACGGCGTGGCAATCGGTGCAGATCGACGGCGCGCCCGAGTAAAGCGACTCCCCCTCGGGGCTCCATTCCACGAAGAACCACGCGCCCCCGCGCTTCTCCATCGCGGCCACGATGTGCGGGCTGCCGTCGTCGTCGAAGCCGTCCTTCACGAGGAGCGCGCCGTCGGGCCATGCCGTGATCTTCGGGCCAAGGAGTGCGCCCGCGACCACGTCGTTCATGAAAATCTCCACCGACGTCCCGTGCCGCGCGCTCGAACTTTTCCGCGTCTCGTAGCCCGGCGCGCGCTCCCACGTGCGGTACTTCGCGTCCTTTATCCGCGTCCAGAGCTCGTCGGCGCCGTCCGGATCGTCGTCCTGCCGGCAGCCGATCGACAGTGCAGCGAGGAGCGTCATCGCCGCGATCCCAAGCACGTTCACGAGCCTCGACATGAAAGCCTCCCCGTCGTCATTCACGGCAACTTCGGCGGCGGCGGAAGCGCGCCCCCGCGGCGCACGAACGCCACGATCGCCTTCCCCAGCGCCTTTTGCGCCTTCTCGCACTTCGGGTTCGCCTGACCCGCCGACATACCTTTGCACTCCTTCTTGTGCTCGGCGGCGCGGGTCGCGATCTTCTCGTCCTCGAGCAGCGCTTGCTGCACGTCGTCGTCGAGCTTGCGCCACGGGATCTCGGCGTGGAGCGGCTCGGGCGGCACGCGCATCCGGATCTCCTCGGCCTGGAGCGAGGCGCAGCTCCCGTTCCAGCGCAGCACGTCGTAGCTGCCGCCGCTCGCGCCGCTCACGACCATGCCGCCGGTGTTCGGCGTTCGCTTCACGAGGATGATCACCTCCTCCTCGAACTCGAGCTTGCTGCTCGCAGACGGCCCTCCGGAGGCGTCCCACGCCTCGGTCGCGCGGGCCAGATATCCGCGCACCCATGGCGTCCCCTTGCCGAACAGGGCGAGCGCCATCTCCGGCATCCCCGCGGCGCAGAGGCGTTGCACGAACGCGCTCGGAGGCACGCAGAGGTCCGAGCCCTCGTTCGCGCACGCCGTGGGGAACGCGACGGGCGCCTCCTTCGGCGCATCGAGGCCGTCGCCGACGTCGGCCTTGGGCGCGGGCTTCTCTTGGGACGCGTCTTTCGCGGGCTCGGCCGATCCGCCGCAGCCGGAGAGGGCGATCGTGAGCGAGGCGGCGCCGAGGACGGAACACCAAGCGCGGCGGCGCGTGGGGGCGGGGAAGGACACGTGCATACGCTCCAAGCTATCCGAACGTCCGGTGCGTCGGGGCGCAAAGTCGGTGCGTCGCCGGGGTGGAAGCGCGTCTTCCCAGGGGCGCGCATCCTTGACGCGACGAGATCGTCGTTCGACGCTGTTCGTGCCGCCTTCTCACGCCTTCGGAGGGATGGATATGCGCTTGCTCGACCGGATGCTCGCCGCGCACGCGTGGCCAACGTGCGCGCTCGTTTTGATGGGCCTCGCCGCCGCGTGTGGTTCGAGCGGAGAAACCACGTCGAGCGGGCTTCTGTCCGGTGGCCACGGGGGGAGCGGCGGCGTGCTCACGGGCGTGGGCGTGGGCGGCTCGGGCGGGGCGTCGTCCGTGTCGTCATCGAGTTCCAGCGGCGAAGGCGGCTCGGGCGGGGGCGAGGTGAAGCTCGGGCCGCCCTATCCGATCGTGCTCTCGCACGGATTCTTTGGGTTCGAAGATTTCGCTGGGGCCGGTTTCGCGACCTATTTCTACGAGGTCAAAGATCACCTCGCGTCGCAGGGCGAGGTCCTCGTGTTCACGCCGGCGGTCGATCCGTTCAACACCTCGGACTTTCGCGGCGCGCAGCTCGTCGAGCACATCGAGCAGATCCTCGCGATCACCGGCCACGAGAAGGTCAACATCATCGGCCACTCGCAGGGCGGGCTCGACGCCCGCGTCGCGGCGAATCTCCGACCCGACCTCGTGGCCAGCGTGGTCACGGTGGCGACGCCCCACGGCGGATCGCGCGTCGCGGACATCGCGCTCGATCTCGTGAGTGATCCGGCCGCGCAGGACGTCGTGAGTGATCTGCTCGAGATCATCGGCGCGCCGCTCTACGACGAGTTCGGCGAGCAGACGAACGTATGGAAGCCCCTCGAGCTCTTCAGCCAGCCCGGGATCACCGCCTTCAACAAGGCGCACCTGGACGAGCCCGGCGTGTTTTACGCCTCGATCGCGGGCCGCACGGACCTGCACCTCGGCGGCGACATCTGCGACGCCGACGTCTCGCTGCCGTTCATCGCCGAGTGGCAAGGAAAGCTCGACACGGTGGATCCGCTGCTCTCGGTCTTCGAGACGATCCTCGACGGAGGCTTCGGCGATCCGTATCCGAACGACGGGCTCGTGCGCGTCGTCGATTCGAAGCGCGGCGAGTTTTGGGGCTGCTTGCCCGTCGATCACCTCGACGAGGTCGGCCAGCTCTTCGGCGACTCGGCCGGCATCGGCAACGGCTGGAAGCACAAAGTCTTCTACGCCGACGTGGTGGCCGAGCTGCGCAAGCGCGGATTTTAGCCGCAACGCGCAGAGCACGATCGGAACAGCGTAGCAGTTTTCCGGCGGCCCCAGCGCGTCGGCGCGCGCTATCGAAGAGGACGACGTGGACGAAAGCGGCGATCAGTTGACGCTTCTTCGTCTTCTTCCGCGGATCGTTTCCCGTATTCGTTCCCTTGTTTGGGGCGAACTTGTGTTCGGGTGCGGTTTCCCACAGCTCGCCGTGACGGCGAAGATCCTTTTCGCGTGCACGTGCCGGCAGCAGTCGTCTTCCGATTGCGGTTCGTGTATATCCTGAGCGTCTGCGCGTGCGTCGTCGGCTCCGTCGGAGGCGAGTTTGGAAGAGGGTAACCAAGGTTCGGAGATCGAGCGGCTGAAGGCCGAATTGGCGGCCCTTCAGCAGAAGCTCGAGGAGCGTGAGCGCTCCGAAGCCGCCCTGCGCACGGAGAACGAGGCCCTGCGCACGCTCTTCCGGCAGCTCCCGGTCGCGGTGTGGGCGACGGACCACGAAGGCAACGTGACCATGGGCAACCCCGAGGCCGATCGGCTCCTCGGGGTCCCCGAGACGGCGCCCACGGCTCCGCCCGTGGAAGAGTGGGGCGAAGGCGCCATCTACCTGCACGCCGACAAGAACACGCCTTATTCGCTGGAGGAGCTGCCGCACACGCGCGCGCTCCGCGGCGAGTCCGTCCGGACGGCCGAGCTCTTCTTCCGCAACGGCAACGTGCCCGACGGCGTGTGGCTCGAGGTCCACGCGGCGCCGCTGCGCGACGATTCCGGCAAGCAGACGGGCGCGGTTTCGGTGTTCATCGACAGCGAGGCGCGCAAGAACTTCGAGGAAGAGGTCGCGCTGCGCAACAAGGAGCTCGTCGCCAGCGAGTCGGAGAAGTCGGAGCTCATCGCGCGGCTCAGGATGGCCGTGCAGGAGCTCTCGACCCCGATCCTGACGCTCTGGGAGGACGTGCTCGCGCTCCCCGTGATCGGCGTGGTCGATTCACGGCGCAGCGCCGAGATGATGGAGCGGCTGCTCGACGAGATCGTGCGCAGTCAGTCGCGATTCGTCATCATCGATCTCACGGGCGTCGAGGTGATCGACACCTCGACCGCCGATCACTTCATGAAGCTGGTCAAGGCCGTCGGGCTGATCGGCGCGCGTTGCGTGCTGACCGGTATCCGGCCCGCGGTCGCGCAAACGTTGGTCGATCTCGACGTCAACTTCGGCCAGCTCGAGACGTTGCGAAATTTGAAGCACGGGCTTCGCTACTGTCTGCGGTGGCTCGATGCCGAGGATACCGGGCAGAACGCGGTGAGCGAGGGCGAGGCCAGGAGGGCCCGATGGTCATGATGATGGAAACGCAGCGGATCCCGATCGTACGCCTGTCTGGAAAGTTGATCGTATCGATCCAGACCGCGCTTTCGGACACCGTGGTGGATCGGCTGCAGCAAGACGTCGCGGCCGCTTGCGAGAAGGGTGACGCGCGCGGGCTCGTCGTGGACGTCTCCGGCGTCGACGTGCTCGACAGCTACATCACGCGCAGCCTGCGTGACCTCGCGGTCATGGCGAGGCTGATGGGCGTGGAGACCGTGGTCTGCGGCCTCCGGCCCGCCGTCGCGATGACGCTCGTCGAGATGGGCATGGAGCTGCCCGGCGTGCGCACGGCGCTGAACCTCGATCGCGCGCTCGCGCTGCTCGATTCACTCCAGCCCGACGGGCTGCCGCACGACCTCGCCGGCGAAGGGGACGAGTGGGAGGGCGAGGCGTGACCATCGTCTCTCGGACGACGCGGTGGAGGAGGAGGCGCGATCGATGAACGAGGTCGCGGGGGAAATCCTCGCCATCTTGCGGCGGTACCTCTCGGAGCCGACGAGCCGGTCGCTCCTCACGTCCGCCGCCAGACGAGCGAACGTGAGGCTCGAGGTGCTGGTGCGCTCCGAGATCCCGCAGCTCGTCCAGCAGCTCGGTCCGGGCTTGAACATCTTCTTGCAGGAGCCGGAGAAGCTCCAGAACTGCAAGAGTCTGCTCGCGCTCGTGGCCGTGGAGAACGCTCCATCGATCCCCATGGAGTCCCAGCCGCAGCAGGCCGAGTCGCGCCCCGATGGCATCAGCGTCCCGATCCGCGCCGAGCACGACGTCGTTCGTGCCCGCACGCTCGGCAAGGACATGGCCAAGCAGCTCGGGTTCTCCGAGGTCGTCCAGACGAAGGTCGCGACGGCCGTCTCCGAACTCGCGCGCAACATCTTCCAGTACGCAGGGACCGGCGAAATCCGGATCCGGCGGATCGAAGGTAAGAAGCGCGGCATCGAGGTCGTGGCCCGCGATCAAGGGCCTGGGATCTCCGATCCGGCGCTGATCCTCAGCGGCGCCTATCGCTCGAAATGGGGTATGGGCGCGGGCCTCCGCGGCACCAAGCGGCTCGTCGACGAGTTCGAGCTCGACACGCATCCCGGCCTCGGCACCACGGTCCGCATCCGAAAGTACGCCGAGTAGCCCGTGGATATAGGCACGGCAGAGCGCCCCGCAGATGGGGAAACCGTCTGCGGCGACGCACACCTCATCCTGGAGCGAAAGCCCCGCACGCTTATCCTCGTCGCCGACGGCCTCGGCCACGGCCCCCACGCGGCGCTCGCCGCCTCGACGCTTTGCAAGTACATCGAAGAGCACGCCGAAGAGCCGCTCGAGATGCTCCTGCGCGGCGCCGACAGGGCCGTGGCCAGCACGCGCGGCGCCGCGGTGATGCTCGCTCGCGTCGACATGCAGACGGCGACGCTCGACGTCGCAGGCGTCGGCAACGTCGCGCTCCGCTCGTGGAGCAAGGAGAAGATCCAGCCGCTGCCCGCGCGCGGCGTGCTCGGCCGTGGCATTCGCCACGTGCGGATCTTCCGTTACGGCCTCGTGCACGGCGACATGTTCGCGCTCTACACGGACGGCATCTCCGGCAGCTTCGACATCGATCAGGTCAAACACCAGAGCGCCACGGCAATCGCTCGCTCGGTCCTCGAGGGCTATCGCAAATCCCACGACGACGCGACGTGCGTGGTCGTGCGCTACCTGGATCGCTGATGTCGAAGGTGCCCGCGATCGTGCCCGAGCCGCTCTCGTTCGACATCGGCAACGAGCACGACCGCTTCTGGTGCGCCGCCGAGGGGCGAAGGTACGCCGCCGTGATCGGCTTCGACGCCAAGGCCCAGGGCGAGGTTGCGATCTGCATCGCCGAGCTCGTCTCGAACGTCGCCAAGTTCGCGGGGCAAGGCACGCTCGCGCTCTCGACGGTGACCGAGCCGCGTCTCGGCATCCGTATCGTCGTCGAGGACGCGGGCCCCGGCATCGACAACCCCGCGAGCGTGTTCGAGGACGGTTTTTCCGAGGGGCGCAGGCTCGAACCGGGCACGCAAAGGCGCAGCGGGCAGGGGCTCGGCGTCGGGCTCGGCGCCGTGGCGCGCATGATGAGCCACGTCGAGATGGAGAACGTGCCGAGCCGCGGCTTGCGGGTCGTCTGCCTCAAGTGGCTCGATCCGCCGCGCGGCGGATCCGGCCCGTACCCGGCCTCGGGGCCGAGCAGCGCGCGGTAGCTCGCTCAGCGAGGCGCCGCGCGTCCGCCGCCCCGCGCGAGGAAGGCCTCGTAGCCTTCCATCAACGCGAGGTAGATCCAGCCGCCGAGCACCTCGGCGCCGGCGCTCGACGGGTGCGCGAGATCGGCCCCGCCGAGGCCACGCTGCACCCACACGCCCATCGAGCCGAGCCCACCCATCGCGCTCAGCGTGTCCCAGTATCCGCAGCCGACCTCGGCCGCGACCTTGCGCTGGATCGCCGCGAGCTTCGGCACGACGGGGCGGCTCGAGTAGCCCGAGCCCTTCTTGTCGGCGCGATCCATCGGCCCGATGAGCAAGCACGAGCCCTGCGGCAGCGCCGCGCGTACCTGCACGAGCACGGCCTTCATCGTGGACTCGTACTGATCGAGCGGGAAGAGCTCGCCGTCCTCGCTCTCGTTCATGCCGTACTGGAAGACGGTCAGCGCAGGATCACGTGTCTTCAATTGCTCGGCGAAATGCGCGTCGTCGCTCTTGTCGAGGAAGCGGATGCGGCAGCCCTGGATGCCGATCGCGTCGAGCACGGCGCCGGGAACGTCGCGCTCCATGGTCACGCCGAACGCGCGCACGCCGGGCCCCTCGGCGCGCACTTCGAGCTCGTGCGGGCCGTCGGGGACCTCGTAGACGCGATGCCGCGACGCCGACGCCTCCGCGCGCGTGTCGATGGTCTCGCGCGGCGCGCCGTCGATGCTCACGGTCATCGGCGCGCCGCCTTCATGCTCGAGGTAACTCACGGCGAAGCGCGAGACGGCGCGGCCGAAGGTGCCGGTCTTCGTGGTCGAGAAGCGCGAGAACGCGCCCTTGCCCTGCGCGCGGAACGACACGCCGCCGAGGCCGTAAAAGCCGTCCTTCGCGTAGGGGCCGACGACGCGACTGACTTGCCAGCCAGGCGCCGCGAAGCGCACGACGTCGTTGTGGAAGTAGCCGGGCCAGGCGTTCGCCATGAGCATGAAGCCATGGCCCGCGTCGCCGAAGCGGCGCTGGAGCTTGCGGCGCAGCGTCGCCGTGACGAAGTCGCTCGCGACGATCGAGTCGCCGAAGTAGGTGACGCGCGCGATCGCCTTTGGCTCCTTGCGCTCGACGGCGGCGAGACGGCCGTAAAACGCGGCGAGCGCGTGGCCCGAGGGATCCTCGATTGATCGCGGGGGTTTTCCAGTCTCGGTGGTGCTCGCCGCGGGCACGATCTCGGCTGCGGCGGGCGGGAGCGCGACCTCCTCGGGCTGGCGCAGCTCGGCCTGCTCCGTCGTTTCCATCGCGAGCGCCGTCTCGCCGACGGAGGCCGTGGGCTCGGGCGCGGGCGACACCGCGACGAGGCCTGCGCCCTCGGGCAACGGCGTGAGCAGGCGCAGGCGCGCGAGCGACGGGGAGAAGTAGGGGATGGCCACGAGCGTGGCGAGCGTCATGAGCGCGATCGCGGCCTGCGAGTGCAGTCCGTTGATGCGCGGCGCCTCGGGTTCGTCGGTCGTCGTGGCGGGCCGCGCTGCCGCCTCCGGGGGCGAAGGCGCGACGCGGGGCGCGTCCTTGGCCTGCGGGGCGTCCTTGGCCTGCGGCGCCTTTGGCGGCGCTTCCTGCGGCGCAGGGGCCGCCTTCGGCGTCGCCTCGGGCGCTCGTGCGTTCGGGGGGGACTTCTTGGCTTGTGCGCGCGGCGAGGCTTGTGCCGCGCGGCGCCGACGACGACCGGTCATCGGCGCGTGCTCAGCCGCCCTGCTTTTGCTTGAGCATCGCGATTGCGCGGTCCTTGCAGGCCGTGTCGCGCTGGTGCCTGCAGATCGCGATGAGCATCTTGATGTCCGCTTCGCTCGCCTTGCCGGACCAGACCTTCGGCTCGAGGCCCTTGCGGATCGCGGCCTCGTCGAACTGTCCGGGCGGAGGCGGCGCGGTCTGCGTCGGCGCCGCCGGCTCCGACGACTTCACCGGCGCAGTGCCCGTGCTGCCCGTGGTGCCGCCGCCGTTGAAGCTCCCGCCGCCGTTGTTTGGCGGGACGTACACGCCGCCGCCGTTGTTCGGCGTGGGTGCCGTCGGCTCGGGGCCGGCGAGGGCGTGGAGCTGATCGGCGGCCTTCTTGCGCTGATCCGCGCTCACGCTCGGCGTCGAGGCGATCTGCTGCAGGATGCGCTTCTTCTCGGTGACGTCCTCGAGCTGATCGGCCTTGCTGAACATCCAGTCGGCCCACTTCGACTCGATGTCCTTGAACGGCTGGCTCTCGCGGACGGGGGAGTTGTCGTTGATGGCCTGGAGCTTCGTGTGCGCGCGATCGAAATCCTTCGCGTCGACGAGCTCCTTGGCTTCCTTCAGGACTTGCGCCTCGAAGGCGCTCATCTCCGGCGTCTCGACGGTGTTCGTCGTGGTCGTGGTCGTGGTCCGCGTCATCCCGACGATCACGCCGATCACCCCGAGGCCCACGACCGCGCCGATGCCGATGAGCTTGCCGAGGCTCGGGCCACGCGGCGGCGGCGCGGGCGTGCCCACGCTCGTCGCGACGTTGTCGAACGAGCCCATCGGCCGCATGGCCTGGCCGTCGACGCCGAGGCCCATGCCGGCGCGGAAGATCTTGCCCGCGCCAACGAAGCGCAGGCGCACGTCGCCGAGCTCGAGCGCGTCGCCCGCCTCGAGGATGCCGCGCTTCAGCTCCACGCCGTTGATGCGGATGCCGTTCGCGCTGCCCTTGTCGATGATCTCGTAGCGGCCGTTGCCGAGCGCGATGAGCTCGGCGTGCAGGCGGCTGACGGAGCTGTGGTTGATCGAGATCGTCGCCTCTTCGGCGCGGCCGATCGTGAAGTGCTCGCGATCGAGCGGGTACTCGGCGCCCGGGTTTGGCCCGACGACCACGACCAGGCGGTTCGGCCTCTGATGGACCGGCACCTGCGCGAGCGCGCCTTGCTGCGCGGTCGGGTCCGGGGTCGGAACGACCTTCGACTCGTCGACCAGCTCGATCCGGTAGTCCCCGAGCTGGATGACGTCGCCGCCGTTGATCGCCTGTTCCCCGACGACACGGACGCCGTTGACGAAGGTCCCGTTGTAGCTCGACGGATCGGAGATCGACCATCCCTGGCCGTTCCGCTTGAGCTGCGCGTGTTTACGCGAGACGTTGCGGTCGGTCAGGCGAATCGAGTTACCTTCGCCGCGTCCGAGCCCGTACTCGTCGTGGGCGAGAGGGAGTACGGTCTGTTTCCCCTCGTC
Source organism: Polyangium jinanense (assembly GCF_028435265.1). Lineage (GTDB taxonomy): Bacteria > Myxococcota_A > Polyangia > Polyangiales > Polyangiaceae > Polyangium > Polyangium jinanense. Next base: position 219,252 of record NZ_JAGTJK010000007.1, read on the forward strand.
GTCCTCGATCGTTAGCTTCCACATAGACGGGTTGCCGCGAGGCGTGGCTCGACGGATAGAGGTACTTTACCGATGGATCCCCGCCGAACGCAATGCTCGTTTGTGGACGGGGGAAAGGGGTTCTCGGGCGAGGTGCGCGACGAGACCATCGTGTTCTCGGGCCTCGTCGCGCGCACGTTCAACCCGATTTGGCTTTGACCGGGCGATACGGGTGCAGGAAGGATGCGAGCGAGCTCGGGTTGCGCGTCTGGAGCCAGAGGCGGCCCTGACCCTGGAAGTTGCACACGAGGCCTTCACCACCGAGGAAGAGGCTCTTCAAGCCGCCGACCTTGCTGATGTTGTACTGGAGGCCCTGCGTGAACGCGACCATGTGCGTGTTGTCGCAGATGTAGCCGTAGTACTGCTGGCCGATGTCGAGCACGTGCGCGCCGCCGTAGCAGTTGAACCAGAGATAACCCTGGCCGTACGCGCGGATGAGGAAGAGGCCGCCCGAGAAGAAGCCCTTCGCGCCTTGCCACTTCGTGTCGAGCGTGACGCCCGGCGTGGAGGCGAGGTAGGCGCCGGATTGCAGGAAGAGCTCCATGCCCGGCTGCATCGTGATGCACACGATCGCGCCCTCGGGCGCGGGCGCGAACCACATGCTCTGCCCCGGCGCCGTCGCCGTGAACGTGTTCTGGAAGAGGCTCTCGCCGCCGAGGAGCTTGCGCTTGAGGGCACCGCCGATGCCGCCCTGCAAGCTCGTCTTCATCTCGATGCCCGTGTCGCGCGCGACCATCGCGCCGCTCTCGGTGATGATCTGCTCGCCGGGTTGGTCGAAGTAGACCTGGACCAGGCCGAAGTCGGGGTTGTGACGGATCTCGTGTCGCACGGTTAGGACCTCTTCACTGCTCGCGCGGTGGCAAGAGAGCGCCGATCGCCGAGCCGTACTCGGCGGCGTTGCGGGACTGCAGGTACACGGTGCCCTGCCCCTCGAAGTGGCAAACGAGCCCCTCGCCCGAGAGGAACGAGGCGATCCAGCCGGCTCCGCTCTTGCCGACCTTGTACTGGAGCGTCGACTCCCACGCGGCGAGGTGGCCCGTGTCGATCACCATGCTGCCGTCGACCTGCACCTGCTCGAGCGCGCCGAACGTGCCGATGATGACCTGGCCCATGCCCGACGTTTCGAGCGTGAAAAGACCCGCGCCCGAGAACATGCCCTTGAAGCCGCCGCTCTTCGTCTTCACGTCGACCGAGGGACTCGAAGCGACGTAGGCGCTGTTCTGGATGCACCACTGCTTGTGGCCGGCTTCGAGCACCGCCATGTCCCCGCAGAGCGGCGTGGCGAAGAGGACCTCGCCCTGGCCGCCTTGCGCGGTGAACGTGTTGCGGAAGAACGACTCGCCGCCGAAGAGCCGCTTCAGGCCCTTCATGAGGCCGCCGGACTGCGTCTGCATCTGGACGTTGGTCGACATGCCGACCATCGCCCCGCTCTCGGCGACCACGGACTCGCCGTTCTGCAGCCAGCACTGCGCGAGCGACTGGGACGGGCGGTAAAGAAGGTTCACTTGCATCGCTGTTCGTCCTTATCTCCGTTTGCCCCTCGCCTCACGGCGGCAGCATCGGCGTGAGCCAGTCGACGAGCGCGCTCGTGTTGCGCGACTGGATGAGGATCTTTCCCTGGCCTTGGAACTCGCAAACGATGCCCTCGCCCGAGGCCATGAAGCCGAGGAGGCCGCCGCCGCCGCTCTTGATCTTGAAGTTCAGCGACGAGTCGAATCCCACGATGTGGCCGTTGTCGACGATGTAGCTGCCGTTGCAGTCGATCTCGTCGATCGCGCCGTAGCTCGTCACGAAGACCTGCCCGTTGCCGGAGGCCTCGACGAAAAACGCGCCCTCCTTCGCGAGCAGCGCGCGCAGGCCGCCCCAGCGCATCTTCAGATCGATGTCGCCCGCGCTCGCGAGGAACGCGCCGGCGCTGAAGATCATGGAGTTGCCGGCGAGCTGGATCGGCTTGATCCCGCCCGAGAGAGAGGGCGCGAGCCATACCCAGCCGCCTTGCGGACTGGAGAAGTGGTTCACGAAGAAGGTTTCACCACCAACGATCTTGCGGATGATCGCGATGAAGAACGCCTTCATTTTGCCGAAGAAACCGGCGTTTTTACCCGCATTGAGCTTGACCTCCATCGTGAGGCTGCTCGAGCGGGCCACCATGGACCCAGCCTCCGCGATGATCGTCTCGCCCGGAGCGAGGCTCACCTGGAGCATCGAGAACGTCGGCTCGTACTTGACGATGTGTTGCATCCGAATCCTTCCCCTTCGTTCGGGAGGAGTTCTTTCGGCCGGGACGGCATGCGTTTCGACGCGCTCCCCCCACGGGCGGCCGAGAAGCGGGCAGGGTATAACGGAGACATGTCGGGAGCGGAAGCGAGAAGTGGGCAAGATGCGTCCGGTACGGGATTCGGGCACAGCCCCAAGCGCCTCGCGGCCGAGCTCGGGATCCTGCTCCTCGCCATCGTCGGGCTGATCTTCGCCGCGCGTGGATGTGCAGGATGCGCGTCGACGGGCATCGTCGCCGCGATCCCGCCCGACGCCGACGCGGCGATCGGAAAGACCGCCGGCGAAGCGATGCGCGCGCAGCACGGGCTCTCCGGCGCGCCGACCGAGGAGCAGAAGGCGCGCGTCGATCGGATCTTCGAGGAGCTGCGATCGAGCCTCACGGACGAGGAAAAACGGATCCTCGTGGCGCCGCGAATCACGGTCTTGAAGGACGATCAGGTGAACGCATTCGCGCTCCCCGGCGGCGAGGTCTTCGTGCTGACGGGGCTACTCGATCGGTCGAAGGACGACGACGAAGAGCTGCGCGGCGTGCTCGCGCACGAGATCGGGCACGCCGTGAAGCGACACGGCGTGCGATCCCTCGTGCGAAATGCGCTGTTCGGGCTGACGATCGCGTTCGTCGTGGGCGACCTGAACGACATCACGGCCACGGTGATCGCAGGCGCCTCGCAGCTCGACACGCTGAGCTACAGCCGCTCGATGGAGGAAGAAGCCGACGCATTCGGGGTGGAACTGCTCGCGCGGGCGAACAAGAGCCCCGAGGGGCTCGCGCGGTTCCTCGAGAGCCTCGAATCCGCGCCCGTGCCGGAGCTGCTCTCGACGCACCCGGACAGCGCGGAGCGCGCGAAGGCGATCCGCGAGAGGATGCGCGCCGGAAAGTGACCGTCAGCTCCGGATGTTGCGCGAGGCGCTGCTGACCGCGGGCACGAGCGTGTCGCCCTCGACGCGGGCGAAGACGTCGAGCACGGTGCGGCCCTCGGCGTCGCGGCCCGGGCGCTCGCGGGTGTACCGCGAAGGCGCAGCCGCGAGGATCACGCCGAGCTCGGTGGCGACGTCGTGGAGCGGCCCCGCGAGCTCGTCGTCGATGGCGCGGCCGCGCGCCTCGTGCGAGCTGCCCGGCGGGACGCGGACGGCGACCGAGCCGAAGACACGCGTCCCCTCCGCGACGATCGCGTGCTCCTTGCCGGTTTTTTCGAACAGGCGGAGCGCGGCTTCCGCGTCCTTCAACACCTCGCGCGCGTCGACGACCATGGCCTTGCGGCGACGGAGCTCGGTTTTGCGATCCGGCGAGTCGTCGCCGAGCTTCGCGATTTTCTCGGCGAGCTTGTCGTGTTCCGCCTTCAAACGCTCGACCTCGGCCTCCGCTGCCTTCTGGGCGGCCTCGAGCCTGTCCCGCACTTCGCTGCTCATGCGCGAACGTTGACGTTCGTCCCGGGCCACCGTCAACGGGGGAAAGTGCGAAGTTTTTACTTCGCCCGCGCGAACAGGATGCTGCCGAGGAGGAGCACGCCCGCGCCCGCGGCGCCGTAGAGGCAGTAGCGGGCGAGGTGCGCCTGGCCGGCGAGGTGGAGCTGTAACGCGGCGAAGCCCGAGGCGATGGCGAGCGCCGTGTAGATGAGCTGGCGGATCCCGGTGTAGACGAGCCGGGCCGCGCTTGGCAGGCCTTTTACGCGAAGCTCGAACTCGCCGCGGTTCGCACGGTTCAGGTACTTGCGAAGGTCCTCCGGGATCGTGATGGCCTTGAGGGCCATGTCCTTCGCCGCCTCGACCGCGATCTGCGCCCAGTCGCGGTTGCCGAGCACGAAGTCCTGCAGGTACGGCCGGATGACCTCCATCGGCGAGAGCTCGGGATCGAGCTGCGTGCAGAGCCCCGTGAGCAGGAGGATCGTGCGCTCGAGCAGGACCCAGTCGCGCGGGATGTGGAAGGCGCCCGAGAGCTCCTTCAGCCCGATGTTCATCTTGCGCAGATCGACCAGGCTCTCGATGCCCTTTTGCGGATCGAGCTTGATGTCCTTGAGGTTGAAGGTGTCGATCTTCACCTCGTCCTGGAAGCGCTGGTGGAAGAACTCGATGACCTTCTCGCTCACGTCGGGCGAGTCCGTGCGCGAGAGGAAGCCCATCTTGCGCATGGCCTTGATGAGCTGATCGGTGTCGCGGCGGATCACGCCCTCCAGGAACTCGGGGATGCCCTCGCGCATCTGCGGCGAGAGCTCCGCGACGGCGCCGAAATCGAGCAGGATCAGCGCGCCGTCGTCGCCGACGAGCATGTTCCCGGGGTGCGGATCGGCGTGGTAGACGCCGTCGATGAAGATCTGCTGGCAGAAGACCTGGACGACCTTGCGGGCGAGGGCCTTGCGGTCGATGCCGCGCGCGTCGAGCGCGGCGATGTCGCCGATTTTCACGCCGGGCACGAAGTCCGTGGTCATCACGCGGCTCGTGCAGTAGCCCTCGATCGGGCGCGGGAAGCGCACCGTGGGATCACGGAGGAAGTTGTCGGCGATGCGCGTGATGTTCCGCGCCTCGCTCTGGAAATCGAGCTCCTCCAGGATCATCGAGCGGACCTGGTGGTAGTAGGCGTCCAGGCCCTGCACGGGGACGAAGATGCTGACGATCTGCATGATGCGGCGGATCGTGGTGAGATCGAGCCGCACGATCTCGTCGATGTCGCGGTGCTGCACCTTCACCGCGACGTGCGCGCCATTCTTGAGCCACGCCTCGTGCACCTGACCGAGCGAGGCGCTCGCGAGCGGCTCCTCGCAGAAGCGTTCGAAGAGGTCTTCGACGGGCTTGCCGAGCTCGCGCTCGATGCGCTCGGCGATCTCGCGGTACGGCCGCGGCGGGACCTGATCCTGCAGCGCCTCCAGGCCCGAGCGGAACTGCGCGGGCAGGAAGTTCGCCATGATGCTGAGGAGCTGCCCGACCTTGATGAACAGGCCCTGGAGCTCGACGATCGTCGAGAGCACGCGGCGCGCGTTGCGGCCGTGCACGTCGGCCATGCGCGCGTCGAGCCACGTCTGGCCAAACCAGCGCCCGAGGAAGAAGAACCAGAGGTAGCTGCCGAGGACGACGAAGGTCGTGTAGTAGGCGCGGATGAAGCGGTAGCTCTGCCGCCCTTTCGGCCTTACGCCGCGCGGCCCTGCGCCACGCTTCACGGGCTTCGAAGGCGCCTTCGCCGCGGGCGCGATGATGCTCGCGCGCGGCTGTTCCTGGAGAGACGGGGCGCCTTGCGACACGGGGCGAGCTTATCCCGCGGCTCGTTGGGCCTCCACCATCGCGTCGAACATGGCGTCGTAGGCGGCCGGCCGGGCGCGCCGGATCGCGAGTGCGGTGCGTGTCGGGTGGACCCGATTCGTGAGCAAAACGCCGACGAAACCCGCGTCCGGATCGATCCACAGGCTCGTGCCCGTGAAGCCGAGGTGGCCGAAGGTCCGCGGCCCGAGCCGCGCGCCGGAGCTCGGAGCGTCGCCGCTGCGCCGATCGAAGCCCGCGAGGAGCGAGCCGCCCGGGCGAGGCCGGACGAGCAGCGCGAGATCGTCGGGGTCGAGGAAGTCGCGGCGGTCGCCGGAGAGCGCTTCGAGCACGGCGATCCCGAGCCGCACGACCGAGCGCGCATCCCCGAAGAGTCCTGCGTGCCCCGCGGACGCATGCCCCACGAGCGCCCAGGCGTTCTCGTCGTGCACCACGCCCCGCACGAGGCCGTCGCGGAACGGGACGATCTCCGTCGGCGCGACACGCGCATCAAACGAAGAGTTTTTCGCACGGAGAATGCGCGCGGATCCGATGTCGAGATCGAGCGGTCCCGTGACCTCACGCGTCACGAGCGCGTCGAGATCGAGCCCGCTCCGCTGCGCGAGCGCCACGCCGAGCAGCACGTATCCGAGGTCACTGTAAACCGGCGGAAATCCTTCGGGCGGCGGTTCGCCCGTACAGTCTTCGCGCCTCGCGTCGGCGGCCATGACGAGCGCGGCCTCGACGTCGACGCGCTCGCCGCGCACGAGCGGACCGTAGAGCGATCCGTGCGCGTCGAGGCCCGCGCGATGCGCCGAGAGGAGGTCGAGCGAGACACGCGCAGAGCGTGTGTTTGCAAGCGTCGGCACGAGATCGACGAGTGGTTCCGAGCGAGTGAGCGAACCATGACGAGCGAGCCGAGCCATCACGAGCGCGGTGATCGGCTTCGTGACCGAGGCCAGATCGAAGGGCGTATCGAGATCCGCGCGTGGCGCGCCTTCCTCGAACGAGAGCGTGCCTGCCGCGCCCGCGCCGTGGATCCAGCCCGAGCTCGTTCGCTTCGCGGCGGCGACCACGGCGCACGGCGCGGCGCGGTGATCTTCGACGACGAGGCGCGCGGCACCCGTGAGATCGATGGCGGGGGCGGGGTTCTTCACGGCGGTGAGGATCGCCGAGCGTAGCCCCCGAGCGTCGAGAACGGGAAGGGGTGTCAACGATCTCGCGGATCGATCAATCGTGCCGCGTCTTTGACCCCGAGCGCGCTCGCCCCTTATCCTGGTAGACCGGGGAGTCGAGCAAGAAACCATGGCCGAGTTTGCATGGGAGGCCCGTGCCAGGACCGGAGAGGTCCGCAAGGGCGTGATGGATGCGGAGAACGAGGCCGCCGTGCAGACCCGCCTGCGCGGCTTGCAGCTCAACCCGACGAAGATCACGCAGAAGCGGAAAAGCCTCGATCTCAAGAACGTCACGCTCGGCTCTGGCGTCAGCTCGCAGGACCTCGTCAAGTTCACGCGCCAGTTCGCGACGATGATCGACGCGGGCCTGCCGCTCGTGCAGTGCCTCGACATCCTCGCGAACCAGGAGCCGAACCCCAGGTTTCAGATCGCGCTGCGCGACATCAAGAACAGCGTCGAGCAGGGCGCGACGTTCAGCGACTCGCTGCGCCGGCACCCGAAGATCTTCGACGAGCTCTTCGTGAACCTCGTTCAAGCCGGCGAGGTGGGCGGCATCCTCGACACGATCATGAACCGCCTCGCGGGCTACATCGAGAAGCGCGCGAAGCTCGCACGACAAGTGCGCGGCGCGATGGCGTACCCGGTGGCCGTCATCATCATCATGATCGTGGTCATCGTCGTGCTGATGACGTTCGTGATCCCGGCGTTCGAAGGCATGTTCGCCGAGTTCGGCGCGAAGGACGCGCTGCCGGGCCTCACGAAGGCGGTCATCGCGACCTCGCGCGCGTTCGTCAGCGCCTTGCCCTTCACGATCGTCGGCTCGATCGGCCTCGTGTTCGGCTCGATCCAGTTTTACAAAAACCCGAAGGGCAAACGCATGGTGCACAGACTCCTGCTGAAGTTGCCTATTTTCGGGCCGGTGATGCAGAAGATCGCGGTCGCGCGGTTCACGCGGACGCTCGGCACCTTGCTCGGCTCGGGCGTGCCGATCCTCGACGCGCTCGACATCGTGGCGAAGACCGCGGGCAACGTGATCATCGAGGAGGGCCTCGTCTACGCGCGGGCCAAGATCTCCGAGGGCAGGAACATGGCCGAGCCGCTCGAGGAGATCAAAGTCTTCCCCGGCATGGTCGTGCAGATGGTGGCCGTCGGCGAGCAGACCGGCGCGCTCGATACGATGCTGAACAAGATCGCCGACTTCTACGAGGAAGAGGTCGACGTCGCGGTCTCGGCGCTGACCTCGCTGCTCGAGCCTCTGCTCATGGTCATCGTCGGCGTGGTCGTCGGGGTGGTGCTCATCTCGATGTACCTCCCGATCTTCAGCCTGGCAGGCAACATCAAGGGCGAGTGATGAAGCTCGGCATCCGCGACGGCGCCGAGAGCTCGTTCGCGGTTCGCTTTGCGTGGCTCACGGGCCTGCGCCTGATCGTCCTCACGATCGTGCTGATCGTGATGACCACGATCTATCTCGGCGGCATCGGCACACGCGCGGATTCGAGCCGGATCGCGATGCTCACGTTCGCCGTCGCGTTCGCGCTCACGGGCGTCTACGCCGCGGTGCTGCGGATCGGCAAAGGTTTGCCGCTGCTCGCGTATGGGCAGATGCTCGTCGATCAGGTTGCGTGGTCGATGATCGTCTACGTCTCCGGCGGGGCGACGAGCGGCGCGACCTCGCTCTACGGCTTCACGTGCCTTTGCGGAGCGATCCTGCTCGGCCTCCGCGGTGCGCTCATCGGCCTGATCGCAGGGGCCTCGTCGTACGCGCTGATCTGCATGCTGCTCGTGCAGGGCTACCTGAAGCCGCCGCCGGATCAGCCGCTCGAAGCGTACGCGACGGACTGGTCGGAGGCCGCGTTCCCGCTCGTCTTGAACCTGCTCGCCATGTGCGTGGTCGCGCTGCTCGGGAGTTACCTGGCCGAGCGTTTGCGCGAAACGGGCGGCCGGCTCGTCGTGGCGACGGCGCGTGCCGAGCAAGCCGAGCGGCTCGCGGCGCTCGGCCGGCTCGCAGCAGGGCTCGCGCACGAGATCCGCAATCCGCTCGGATCGATCGTGGCCTCCATCGAGCTCTTGCGAACGGGTGGATCGCTCGGCGCCGAGGATGAAGCGCTCTGCGCGATCATCGAGCGGGAGACGACGCGCCTGAACGAGCTGGTGACCGACATGCTCGACGTCTCGCGCCCGCGCGCGCCCTCGAAGGCGCCGATGGATCTCGCCGCGACGGCGCGCGACGTGGTGGTGCTGGCCGGGAAATCGGGCCGTGGTCGCGACGTCCCGTTGCGTTTCGTGGGGCCGAACTCGCTCCCGATCGTGGGTGACATGGCGCAGGTGCGGCAGGTCGTGTGGAACCTCCTGCGCAACGCGATCCAGGCGAGCTCCGCCGGCGCGGAGGTCGTCGTGCGTGTCGAGGCGGACGCGGGCGGCGCGGTCGTGCTCGCGGTGGAGGACCGGGGCGTGGGGATCCCGCCGGAGGCGCGCGAGCGGCTCTTCGACGCGTTCTTCACGACGCGATCGCAGGGCATGGGCATCGGCCTCGCGGTGGTGAAGCGGATCCTCGACGATCACGGTTTCGCGATCGAGGTCGAGAGCGAGCCCGGGAAGGGCACGACGTTCCGCGTGCGGATCCCGGCCTCGAAGGAGCTCGAGCTCGCGTCCGGGTGAACGATCAGGGCGACTCGAAAGGCGCGACCGGCGGATCGATCCGGAGCGAGGCGTCCGGGAGCAGCACGATCGAGGACGCGTCGAGGAGCAGGATGGGCTCGTGCGGGCCGGCGTCGGGCGTTTCGGAGGCACCCTGGCCGCGGGGCACGGGCGGCGCCTCCGGGGGCGAGAACCCGCGCGACGCGAGCCAGCCGAGGCCGAAGAAACCGAGCGCGCCGGCGAGCCCCGCTGCGAGGAGGATCGGGCGGCGCTTCATGGCCCGATGGTGGCCCGCGAGCGACAGTGGCGCCACGCGTGTCGTGGCCGCCCGTTCACAGGACCTGCGTCGGGGTTCGGAATCGGCTAGATCCGGCGCGTGGCACGGAAGGTGAATAAAAGCGGGCTTATGGACGTCTGCCTGCAGTTCCGCGGCGCCCGGGCGGCGAAGAGCGGTGGAGGCAGGAGGAGCTGGAACGTGAAACGAACGAACTTTGTCGGCGCGTTGGTCTTGTCGTTCGCCGTGTCGCTCGCGGGCGCCGCGGGCCTCGCGCATGCCGGAGCGGCGACGGACGTGGTGAAGGCCAAGCAGACGGCCTTGTTCGATCTCCTCAAGAAGCCCTCGAACGACGCGAAGGTCAGCGCGATGTTCGACGAGCTGCTCGATTATCAGGCGCTCGCGGAGGCCTCGCTCGGATCGGAGTGGGCGGCCCGGACGGACGCTGAAAAGGCCGAGTTCAGCGAGCTCTTGAAGCAGCTCGTCCGCAAGTCGTACGAGCGAAACCTCAAGAAGACGCTCGATTTCAACATCGAGTACACGTCCGAAGAGAAGAAGGGCGACGCGATCGTGGTGAAGACGCGCGCCGTGTCGAAGAAGGACGCGCGCAGCGAGCCGGTCGAGATCGCCTACGTGATGGCCGAGAAAAACGGCACGTGGCGCGTGAAGGACATCATCACGGACGACGTGAGCCTGGTGGGGAGCTACCGCTCCCAGTTCACCAAGATCGTCAAGAAGGACGGCTTCCCGGCGCTCATCAAGAAGATGAAGGACAAGCTCGCGAAGGGCGACGTCTGAAGCAGCTTCCGACATGAACACGCGGCCCTCGGGCGAACGAGCCCGGGGGCCGTTTGCCTTTCGAACATCCTCAATCGACGCTCGGGGGCTCCGCCCGGACGAGCCGGGCTACGCCCCCAAACCCCCCGGCTCGGGAAATTCGCGGTACGGCACGCCTCTTTGGTAGGCTAGGGCGCGTGGCTTTTGGTGTCGGGCCAGGAGGGCGAGCGCGCCCCTTCGGACGCGCTGAGCCGCTCCGCGTCCCGACGACGACGGGGAGCAGCGGCGCGGAGGCGAAGCCTCGCCCGACGGATCGGCCGATCCTGCTGCTCTCGGTGCAACGAGGGACGCTTTCGATCGAGCTCGACGCGCCGTTCGCCGTAGGGCCGCTCGTCGCGACCGAGCTCGCGATCGCGCTGCCAAGCGTGCGTTTTCCGGTGGATCTCACGGGAGGCGTGACGCGGTTCCGGCATCGACGTGGTGTGCTCGGGCGGCTCGCCGTGTCGGCGAGGACCGAGGATCTCGCGGCGTTCGCGGCGCCGCGCGCGCGGGGTGTGCTCGGGGAAGGGACGCCCGAGATCGGGATCGTCGCGACGGAGGTGGGGCTTCGCGTGGGGATGCGGCTCGGACGCGCGGCGCTCGCGTTCGATGTGGTGATCGCGCCGAACGAGCGAGACGTGCGGCTCGTGCCCGAGCGCGCGCGTGGCATGGGCCTCGGGGCGCCGCCGCATGTGCTCGCGCTGCGTGTGCTCGCCGAGGTTTGTCGGCCGTTCGGGCGTCTTGCAGGCAGCGCGGTGATCCTGCCCGATGCCGTGGCTTCGCTCGTCAGGCACGTGATGCCGGCGGCTGGAGCGCGCGCGCCGTCGGTGCATGGTGCGCGGTGGGAAGCGCCGGCCGTGGAGGAGATGAGTTTGTCCCTGCGCGCCGATGCGACCGCGTCGCCGCCAGCGCTGCCGGCCGCGGCGATCCGGGCGATCGAGCAAGCCGAGCTCACGGCGGATGCGGACGCGATCGCGGCGTCCGGCGACCTGGAAGAAGCGCGCAGGCGGTACTTGCTCGCGCTGGAGCGCGCGCCGCGGCATCCCGAGATTTCCTCGCGGATCGCGTGGATCGACGTCGCGGAGGGCGAGCGAGCCGAGGCCGCGCTCTCGACGCTGGTCGACGCGATCCCGGCGATCGACGCGGGTCTGCTCGGCGGTGCGCTGCTCGCGGCGATCGGCGATGAAGGCGGGGCGGTCGCGGCGTACGCGCGCGCCGCGCACGCCGAGGCGTTCGGGCCGCTCGCGGCGCTCGTGTGGCTCGAGGTCGCGCGGATCTCGCCGGAGCTCGCGACGCGGCTCGACGCGCTGGATCAGGCCGTCGTGCGGTCGCCGAGCTTGGAGGACGCGCGCTGGGCGCGGATCGAGGCGCGGCTCGACGTGGGAGACGCGCAAGGCGCGCGGGTCGATGCCGAGCACCTCGAAGCCGCGGCCCGCGGGCCCGAGGCGCGGCATCGCATCTGGAGCCGCGCGGCCGATGCGTTCCTGTCGCGAGGATACGTGGCCGAGGCGCGTGTGCTGTTCGAGCGGGCGCTCCGGTATGCGCCTGACAGCCCCGAAGCCGCGCTCGGGCTCGCGCTGTCGCTCCGCGCCGCGGGGGAGGGACGGCGCGCGCTGGATCTGCTCGCGCGTGCCGCATCGCTCGCCGCGCGCGCGGGGCGCACGTTGCCTTCGGTCGAGATCGAGCTCGCGCGTGCGCTCGTCGAGCATGCGTCTGATCGTCCCGCCGCGATCGCGCGGGTCCGTGCGATCCCGCCGGGGCTCGTGCAGACCGCGGAGGCGCGTGCGCTCGAAGGTCGATGGCGCGCCGAGCTCGGGGATCTCGCGGGCGCCTCGCTCGCGCTCGCGCGGCTGCGCGAAGCGGCGGAGGCGGTTTCTCCGGACGATCCCGATCGGGCCGCGGCCGTGGCCGCGATGCTCGTCGAGGCCGCCGACATCGAGGAGAACGCGCGTGGGGATCTGCGCGCCGCGCAGCGCCACCTCGGCATCGCGATCCGGCTGCGCCCGCGTGATCGCCAGATCGGTGCGGCTTTCCGTCGAATCTCGACCGAGCTCGGTCGCGCTGCGCCCGCGCCTCCGCCCCAGGCCGCGCCTCCGCCGGTTCCCGCGGAAGAGATCGTGCCGTCCGATCGCGCGCCTTCGTTCACGCCTCCCGCGCCGTCGGTGGAGTCCGCTCGCTCGCTCGACGAAGCACCCACGAACGACGAGGACGACGAGAGCGACGAGATCCTCGTCGAGCGCCTCACCGACAAGCTCCGCGCGAACCCGCACGATCACGAGGTCGCGCTCCGCCTCGCCGACGCGCTCGCGCGTCTTGGTCGCGATCTCGAGCTCTTCGCGCTGCTCTCGGCGCGCATCGAAGAGGGCGGCGAGGAGGTCCGGCGCGAGCTCTGGCCGCGCAGACGCGCGGTGCTCGAGCGGCTCGCGGAGACGGCGCGGGCCGAGGGCCGGCCCTCGGAGGCGGAGCTCTACGAAATGATGGCGGCGAGCGAGGAGGACTAGCCTCGCCGCGTGTTTGCCCCTTGCGCGGCGGTCGTGCTAGCGGTCGACGAAGGCGCGCTCGCGCGCCCTCTTCTCTCCGAGGTACCTCGTGCAAGGCAGTGAGTCGAACGGAAGGCGGCGCCCGATCATCGTCCAGAAGTACGGCGGCTCCTCGGTGGCCGACGTCGAGAAGCTCGGGCGGGTGGCCGATCGTGTCGTCGCCGCGAAGCGCGCGGGCAACGACGTCGTCGTCGTCGTGAGCGCGATGGGCAAGACGACCGACGGCCTGCTCTCGCTCGCGCGGCAGGTCGCGAACCAGGCCGGAGGTGCCGCCGATCCGCCGCGCCGCGAGCTCGACATGCTCCTCTCCACCGGCGAGCGCGTCTCCATGGCGCTGCTCTCGATCGCGATCCAGGCGCGTGGCGAGGCCGCGATCTCCTTCACCGGCTCGCAGTCCGGCATCCTCACGAACGACCGCCACTTCGACGCGCGGATCATCGAAGTCCGGCCGCACCGCATCGAGGACGAGCTCGCGCGCGGGCAGATCGTGATCATCGCCGGCTACCAGGGCATGAGCTACCGGCGCGAGATCACGACCCTCGGCCGCGGCGGCTCCGACACCACGGCCGTCGCCCTCGCCGCCGCGCTCGAGGCCGAGCGCTGCGAGATCTACAGCGACGTCGACGGGGTCTACTCGGCCGATCCGCGCGTCGTGCCGGACGCGCAGCACCTGCCCGAGCTCGATCACGCGATGCTGCAGGAGATGGCCGAGTGCGGCGCGAAGGTCGTCTGCGCGCAGGCCGTCGAATGGGCGCGCCGCGCGAACATCGCGATCTACGCGCGATCGACGTTCGACGCGGAGGACGAGGGCGCGCGGCAAACCGTGGTGCGCAAGTTCGGCCCCCGCGAGGATCTCCGCGCCCGCGCGGTCGTCGGCGAAGGCAATGTCGCGCTCGGGAGCTTGCCCGACGTGGCGAAGCTCGACGATCTGCTCCGCGTCGCGGGCGAGGCGAAGGTGCCCTTGAAGGATCTCGCCGTGAACGAGCGCGGCGCGAGCTTCGTGGTTTCCCTGCTCAACGTGCCCGACTGGCGCGGCGCCAAGCAGCGGCTCACCGGCGCGCTTCCGTCGCTCGCGCTCGTGGAGGACGTCGCCGTCGTCAGCGTCGTCGGTGATGGCCTGGCCGCGACGACCGAGCCCCTCGCGCGGTTCCTCGCCGCGCTCCGCGGCGTCTCCGCGACCCCGAGCGCCCTCACCGCGACGCCGCTCCGGCTCAGCGCCGTCCTCCCCGCGAGCGCCCTCGCCGAGGCGCAGCGCGTCCTGCACCGCGCCTTCGTCGAGAGCTGATCCACCACTGTCAGTGCGGCCGCGCCGGACCGAGCGCGACGAGGCCGAGGCGGCTCGCGATCCAGACGACCTCGCGCGAGCCGTCCCATGCGATCGATGCCTCGCCGAGGTCCGTCCCATCCGGCCCGCGTAACTCTGCGACGCGCGATACGTCGCCATCCTCGCCCACGCGCACCACGTACGACGTCGCGTTGCCTGGGGGCACCATCAACGCATAGAGCGGCGCATCCTCCTCATCGCCCGCGAAGCACGCCCCGATCACGTCGTGCAGATCGACCGACTCGAACGAATGCGCGCCGTCGTTCGACAGGAGCAGCCCGCGCGGCGACACGATCGCCACGCGCCTCCCCGCCGCCGCGACGGCGAGGCTCGACCTCGGATCCCCCACGGCGAGCTCGGCCGCCGCGCCTTCGAGCGGCGCCCTTTGCCAGGCCTCGTCATCGCCGCGCAGCCTCTCGATGGCCGCGCCTTCGGGCCGCGTCGCCAGCACCACGAGCGTCCCGCCCGCCGCCTTGATCGCCCGCACCCCGCCTTCCCGCGCGAGCACTGGCGTCCCTTCGCGGCCCGTCATCGACCAGAGCGAGCCCTCGTGCAGGATCCAGATTCGCCCCGGCGTCGCCGCGAGCTCCACGGAGCTCTTGCCCGATCGGAACCCCGCGACCGGCGTCGCCGACGCGCATCCATCACGGCTCACGAGCAGCCCCCCGCGCGCCGACGCCACCACCGTCACCTCGTCCGTCGCGACGACCGCCGTGCTCGGCGTATCGAGCCCCGTTTGCCGCGCCGCGTGCGCGCCCTCGTCCACCACGAGCACCACGTCCCCTGCGGCCAGCACGCGCCCTCCGCACACCGTCACCGCGGTGCACGGCACGGGCGCGCCGGCGCCCTCGAGCACCACGAACCGGCTCGGCGCCCATGGCGGCAGTTTTCCGCGCGCCGCCTCTTCGAGCAGCTCGTCCGCGAGCGCCTCGTCGTCCGCCTCGTCGTTCGCGCTCTCGTCGAGCTCCGGCAGTGCCGACTCGTCGACGTCGTTCTCCGCGTTCTCGCCTGTCCCTTCCGCGCCGCCGTCGTCCTGCGTCGCGTCGAGCTCCAGATCTGCCGCATCGTCGTCGCCGAACGCGCTCTCGTCCCGATCCTCGTCGAGCGCGCTCTCCTCGCTGTCGAGTGTCGCCAGATCCTCGTCGAGTGACCCGACGTCGACCCCCTCCTCGGCGTCGTCCCCGGAGCCTGCGTCCGCGTCCTCGTCCACGTCGAGCCCCACGTCGAGATCCTGGGCGTTTGCGTCGTCGAGCGGATCTCCGCCGTCGTCGCGCAGCTCTGGAAGCGCATCGTCGAAGCTACCGTCGTCCGCGTCGTCGTCCCCGGCGTTCGGGTCCGTGTCGAGCGGCGGCAGCTCCATGTCGTCGTCCTCTTCCTCGGTTTTCCGGGGTGCGCGGGCCGGGGCCCCGAACGCGAGCGCGCGCCCGGGTTCGTCCTCCCTCCCGGGCTCCCCCTCCCGGCTCTGCGGAGCGCAAGCAACTTCGGCAACCGGATCGTCTTTCCCGTACGACATGGCGGCACGAATCTAGCGCCTTTGCCCCGACGAGCACGGCGCGAGCGTTGCTTCCTCGGCTGGAAAGGCCGTCCCCACATGGCACGCGTGGAGGGTCGTACCCGTGCTGGATCCCGGCGCTGGGCAGTGCTTACCTGTTCCGTCCCATGCCCCCGTCCGACACGGCGCATCACGCCGATGGCGCCTGCACGCCTCACGCCGACCAAGCGCCTTCCTCCGCGCGAAGCCCTGGCCACGGAGGCCCGGCACGGAGGCGACGCGCGCTGCCGATCCCCGAGGTCTCGGCGGGCATGCTCGTGCGTCGCGTCGACGTCCGCCCCGCGGATGTCGTTTTTCTCAAGGGCATCCTCGAAGCGAGCGAGGGCCTCGGCACGATCTTCGCCGAGCGAGGCGGCGAGCTCTTCGTCGCCGCGCCGCCCGATCGCGAAAAAGATCTCGTCGAGCTGCTCGACGACCTCGTGCGCGAGATCGACGTCCGCGTCCATCCCGAGGCCCAAGCCGGGAGCGATCGATGAACGAGCCGCAGGAGCCCGGAAACCCCGAGCCTCGTATCCTCGCGGCCTGGCGCGAGTGGCTCGGCGCGCTCGCCAACGACGCCGACGCGGCCCTCGCCGCGGCCGACGTCTACGCCGGCCTCGCGCCCGAAGCCCGCGACGCCTGGCTCGACGCGCTCGCCGAGGATGCGCCCGGTTTGTCCGTTCCCCTCGTCGCCCTTTACGCCCCGCTCCTCGCCGTCGAGGCCGATCCCGAGCGCCGCGCGCGCATGGAGGCGGCCATCGTCCTCGGCGACACCTCGGCGTGGCGTGGCCGGCCCATCCGTGCCCTCTCGGGCATGGCGCGCGGCGGCGCGCGTGTCGTCGCGCTCGTCCAGCCCGTCTACCTTCGCTTCGTCCGCGTCCTCTGGTGCCGCTACTTGCCCGACGAAGGCTTCTTCTGGGCCCGGCACGACTGCCTCCTCAGCGAGGGCGACGCTCCTCGCAATGGCGCCGTCGTCGATGGCGTCTTGCTCGAAACCACGCCGCTCACCCCGGTCGTCGAGGAGCTCGCGCATGCGATCCTCGCCCATCGCCGTCGCGGCGGCGAGCTACCCGCGTCCTTGCGCGAGTTCGCCGACCTCTTCGACGCCGACTTCGAGGCGATCGATGATCCGCGCTAGACGCGCCCTGCTCCTCGCCTTCCTCGCGGCCCCGGTCGCGTGCTCGTCCACGCCTCCGCCCGACGCGCCCACGCAGCCGCTCGTGCGTGGCCCGCGCATCGTCTTCTCCTACGAGACGCTCGACGGCGGCGCGTTGTCGACGGACACGGTCGCCGGCCGCTACACCGTGATCGGGTTCGTCGCGACGTACGACGACTCGTCCCACGCGCAGGCCCGCTTCCTCTCGACCCTGGTGCGGCGCCATGTCCCGCGCATCAACGCCGGCCTCGTCGTCCTCGAACCGCCGCACCACAAGCTGCTCGTCGAGTCCTTCGCGAAGGTCGTCGATCCGCCGTATCCGGTCGCCATGGCCGACGAGGCCACGATCGCGGGCGCGGGGCCGTTCCAGGGCCTCCACCACGTCCCGAGCGTCGTCATCCTCGATCCCCAGGGCCGCGAGGTCTTCCGCAACCTCGGCCTCGCGACGGCCGACGCTCTCGACGCGGCCCTGCGCGCGCTGGAACAGGGAAAGACCCCGCAGACGAACGCGCGTTAGGCCTCGGGATCCTGCTTGGCGATGAGCTTCGCCAGCGGATCCAGGTGCTCGCTCAGCGCCACGACGAACCCTTCCGCGCCGAAGAGCGTTCGCGCGGCCCGACCGAGCTCGCTGTCTCCACTGCCCACGAGCGCCCGTTGCACCTTGCGCATCGTCGACACCGGCACGCGCACGCTCGCGGCCATCACATCGGACGGGATCGGCCCCGCACACGTGATCACGTGCACCTCCGCCGCGCCCCATCCGGCCCGCACCACGCGCTCGCCGCGCGGATGGCTCGGATCCGGCTCCACGTGCACGAACGTCGCGCCCACGTCCGCGTCGCCCCGGAGCACCGCGCGCGCCACCTCGCCGTGCGAACCGAAGAAGAGGTTCTCGCGGAAGGCGCGATCGAGGTCCACGCCGATCGAGCGCAGATGCGCCCGCAGCACGATGTACCCGGCCGCGCTCTGCCGATCCACCCACGCCGCGCGTAGCCCCTGGAGATCGCTGATCTCCCGCAGCGGCGAGGCCTTCGGCGCATACAACGCCGTCATGTAGGACGACGCCCCGTTCCGCACGGGCAGCACGATCGGCATGACGCGCGCGCGGCTCGTCGCGCGCATCGCCACGAGTGGCGGCAGCCAGCCGAGATCGACCTCGCCTGTCTCCAGGGCTTCGAGCAGTGTGTTGTAGTTCCAGCCTCCGAGGCCGTTCACCTCGAAGCCCGTCGCCTCCGACAGCGCCTTGCAGAACGCGTTGAGCGACGTGCGTGACCCCTCTGGATCCGACGTGAGCACGACGCCCACGGTGAGGGCCGTCTTCTCTTCTTCCGGAGCCATGCCCCACGGTCGCAGGGGGTCACGCGGTGGTCAAGACGGGAGGAAGGACGGGCCTGTCACTCCGCGGCGATCGGCTCGTACGTCGTCGTGCGAATCTCGGGGTTGTTCTCGAACACGGCCTTGCCCATGAGCTGCTCCAAGAGCGGTCGGAAGCGCACCATGGCCTTGCCGCGCACGATGTCCCGGAGGACGAGCGCGTCCTCGCGGGCCTTCGCGATCGTCTCGGGATTCGTCGCCTTTCGGTAGACCTCGGCGATCGTCCCGGGCGCGTTCACGGCCGCCTCGCGCAGCACCTCGGCCGCGTGTTTGGCCTTGTCGATCGCGCGCTCCGCGGCCGACTTCTTGATGAGCGGCGCCACCACGTAGACCAGGTTTGCCGCCGTCCCCGCGACGCGGTGGGGCGGGTAGTAGAGCGCGCTCTTGTACTTCGGGTTCGCGTCGAGGAACGCGCGCACCTCTTCGATCGTCACGCCCTCCTCGGCGAGCACGCGCTCGAGCTCCTGCTCGGCCGCGATCCGCGCCTTGAACATGTACATCTGGATGCGCGAGTAGAAGTTCGCCGCGCCGTCGCCGCTCGTCTCGACCGCGCAGAAGATCGTGCCCGGGTACTTCCCGGTGATCAGCGACTGCACGCCGTCCGAGACGCCGGACGACGGCATGCATCCAAACGGCTTCACGCTCACCGTGATGTGCGCCTTCGCGCGCACTGTGTTCACGATCAGCTTGCCGACCTCCATGTGCCCTTCGCCGCCGCGGAGATCGTTCGAGTAGTAGTCCTCGGCCACCTGCGCGACGAGGTCCATGTCCGGCAGGTGATAGTCGTGCAGGCCGATCGGTTGCGCGAACGCCTGGAAGCCGACCTTCAGCGCCGCCTCCGCGAGCCGCATCGTGGCGATCCGCTTCGCCACGTCGAACTCGCCCTGGTGGTCCTTGAGGCCCATCGTCCCCTCGTCCACGCCGCGCAGCACCTCGCGATCCTGCGTGTCGTGACGGACCTCCCACACGTTGTAGAGCAGCCACGCCGTCGTGAGCTGAATGTCGTTCTCGGCGCCCTCGCTCTCGAGGAACTTCTGGAGCTGGTAGTTGCCGTCGCCCTCCGTCGTCATCGCCCAGAACTCGCCGATGATCGACGCCTTCGCGCGCACACGCAGCCGGTCGACCTCGATGGCCTCGAAGAGCTTGCGGCACTTGTAGAGCGCGACGAACACGTTCGTCTGATCGTGCAGCGACTTGTAGATGATGCGCTTGGCCTCCTCGAGCGCCTTGTTCGTCGCGCCGGGCACGACCTCGTAGGGCCGGATGCGGTAGCCGAGCGCGTTCAGCACGTCGCCGCACACGATGCCCTTCACGATCCCCACGAAAAACGCGGGGTTCATGTCGATGCCCACGTCGTCGCCCGTCGCTTGCGACAGGCCTCCGGTCTGCTGGAACAGCATCACCCGGAAGCCGTCGAAGCCCGCGTCGCGCAGCGCCTTGCGGTACTCCGTCACGTACATCCCGAAGCGGCAGGGCCCGCACGCGCCGGCCGTCAGGAACACGTAGTTCTTGACGACCTCCTCGCTGGTCAAACCCTGCTCGTCGCGGAGTTTGATCAGGTAGTTCACCAGGTTGCCGACGGTGAAATACGTCGGGTTGCACTGCCCGCGGTTGCCGAACTCCTTGCCGACCTGCAGGCCTTCCTGGTCCGGACAGCCGATGTTCTTGATCTTGTAGCCGAGTCCGCCGAGCGCGCCTTCCACGAGGAAGTCCTGCGCCGCCGTCAGGCCCGAGATCAGGAGCGTCACGTTCTCGCGCTCGGCCCGCTTCACCTGGGGGTTCAACATCGAGTCGACCCACTGCTTGCGGTCGGCCTTGATGCCGAGGCGCTCGCGCTCCGCCTCCTCGAAGGCGCGGAGCTCGGCTTCCAGAGCCTCGTCGACCACGGACTGCTTCGCGCCGCCGTTCATGATCGGCAGCCGCGTCCTTTGCACTGCAGTTTCCATCGATTCCTCCCTGACTCTTTCGACGTCAAACCGAAACGACGCTGCCGTCGGCGCGCTTCTTCTTGAGTTGTACGAGGCCCTTCGGCGGCTCGGGCGGGGCCGGCGGGGGCGCCTCGTAGGCCCGCACCTTCGCCGAGAGCTCCATGATCTGCTTCTCCAGCTCCGGATCCGACGTTCGCCGCTCCGCCTGCTGCTTTTGTTTGAGCTGCAAGAGCTCGAGCCGCTTCTTGTCGATGTTGTGCGCGAGCTCCGCCTTCTTCTTCGCGAGGTCTTCCAAGGACTCCTGGTAGAGCTTCAGGCTGTGCGCGTACGTCTTCACGCGGATCTTGATCGAGCCGCCGGGCTTGTTCGCGTCGATGTCGTGCAGCGCCGCGTAAGGCGTCGCGCTCGACGACACGATCCCGTCCACGATGCCGTACGTCGGCGCGTCGTGGCCGCACTTGAAGCTCGACAGATCGAGCAGGACGACGTTCGGGTGCCGCGCGGCGAACTTCACGGCCCACACCTTCTGGGCGCTGTTCGCCGAGTAGTTCTCCGGCCACACGTCGTTGATGTCGAGCGGGTGTTGTCCGCGCGCGTACTCCTCTTTGAAGTAACGGCGCAGGTACTCGTCGTCGCGCGGGATCGAGCGCACGCTCAGAATCGGGTAGCCGAGCACCTGGAACTCCTCCGGGATGCCGTGGTTCAGCCCCGGATCCGAGTGGTACGGCCGGCCGACCATCAGGATCGCCACGCGGTTCTCCGCCTCGACCGTCTCCAGGATCGCGCGCCCCTTCTCCTGCAGATCCCGCTCGAACGCGCTGAGCGCCGCCATCGCCTCGCGATGCGCGTGATCACTCTCGTCCTCGGTGATCCCGAGCCGCGGCCCCCAGCACTCGTACATGCGACGCGCCGTGAGCAGCGGCTCGGCGAACGTGAGCGGCGGATCCAGGTACTCGATCCCGCGCGTCGCGAAGAAGTCGACCTCCTTCGTGAACGCCGCCTTCATCACGTCGGGCACGCCCGCGACGATCGGGCAGCTCGCGTTGTCCATCACGTTCTTCCCGAAGCTCGGCACGTGCGTGAGGATCGGGAAGAAGATGTACTTCAGCGGTTTGTCCGCGGAGTGATGGTGGAACAAGAGATTGTGGATGTGCGCCTGCGTCACCTTCGACGGGAAGCACGGATCCACGGACCCGTACTTGCCGCCCTCGACCCACATCTCCTCGGTCGTCTCGTCGCTGAAGATCACGTTTTGCTTCGGGATCCCGAGCGCCTCGAAGTAGGCCCGGAAATACGGGCCCGTCGAGTAGAGGTTCAAGACACGCGGGATGCCGATGCGCGTCCTGCGCAATCGCTCCTGCACCTCGTACCCGCTTCGCCGGAAGGGCCGCGTCGTCTCCACGCGCCGCACGCTGAAGAGACCCTTCTTGATGACGGTGTCCTTGATCGGCGTCCCGTCGGCGGGCATCGCGTTGCCCTTGTAAAAACTCCGGAACGCGAGCTTCGACTCGTAGTCGACGCAGTTCGGGAACTGCTTCGCGATCTTCTTCCGGTCGGCCACGAGCGCGAGCATCGCGTCCTCGCTCTCGACGGTGCCCTTCTCGCAGGAGAACCCCGAGATGTACCGCGCCGTCGATCCGTCGGGCCGCTCGGCGTCGATGAACGTCCGCTTGCACTCGTTCGGGCAGAAGTGGCAGACGGTCTCCTCGTCGTTTTTCGTGCGGTACTTGAGGTCGATCGCGGCTTCGAGCCCGATGAACGTGCTCGTCCCGCGCCGCTTGATCACGCGCAGCGTCTCGAACGCCGCGCCGATCGCGCCCGCCTCGCCCGTGTGCGGGTGGACGAACACCTCCGCGTCCGGCACGCGCTCCTTGATGTAGTCGACCTGCGCCTTGACCGCGGCGAGGTTGTACTGCGTGCCGCCCTGCAGGACGAACCTGCGCCCGAGCGACGCGAGCCGCGGGATCTGCACGACGTACTGCCACACGTTCTTCGGAAGGACCTGGGCCAAGCCGGCCAGGAGCTCTTCCTTCGAAAAACCTTCCTTCTGGAAGTTCACGCGATCCGTGTCGAGGAAGACCGCGCAGCCGTAGCTGAACTTCGGCGCGAGCTCGGCCTGGAACGCCGTGTCCGCGTACTCCGTCACTTTGAGGCCAAACTGATCGGCCATGGCCTGCAACAGCATCCCGTTGCCGGCCGAGCACGAGTTCGAGAGGCGGAAGTTCGCGATGTCGCCGTTCTTCATGAACAGGACCTTGATGTCCTGCCCGCCGATGTCGCAGATGACGTCGACGTCGCCGAAGTACCGCACCGCGCTCATCATGTGCGCCACGGTCTCGACGATGTTCACGTCCGCGCGCATCGTCTCCTGCAAGACGTCCGCCGCGTACCCCGTGGCCCCGAAGCCGAGCACCTCGAACGTCGCGCCGTGCCCCTGCACGTAGTCACGCAGCTGCGCGAGCAGCTCCTTCGTGTCCTGGATCGGATTGCCCTTCGAGAGCTGGTAGGCCTTGCAGACGATCTCGCCGTCCTCGTCGACGAGCACCGCCTTCGACGACGTCGACCCGCCGTCCACGCCGATCACGCCGCGCACGACCTGCCCGGCTTCGAGCTGCATCGGCTTGAACCGCGGGATCGCGTAGAGCTTGCGGAAGTCGTCGATCTCGTCGCTCGTGCGGACGAGCGGCGGCCCCGCGCTCTCGCCGAGCCGCGCCTTGCGCCCGTTCTTCATGTAGTCGACGAGCCCGTCCGTCCCCGCGTACAGGCCCACCTCGGGCGCCTCGCGCAGGCCGTACACGCACGAGCCGTACGCCGCGTAGTACTGCGCGTTCTCCGGGACGAAGATCGTCTCCTCGATCGGCCGATCCTTCGGCCACGCGTAGCCGCGCTCCTCCCACGTCTCGGGGATGCGCTTGCGCCAGCACTCCTGCAAAAACGGCAGGTACGTATTCGGCCCGCCGAGCAGGATCACCCTGTGTTTCAAGGTTGACCCGCGCGTCAGTACGGACAGGTTCTGCAAGACGATCGCGTCCGCGAGCGAGCACAGGATCTCCGTCGACGGGATCCCGCTCTTCACGAGGTTCACGATGTCCGTCTCGGCGAACACGCCGCATTTCGCCGCGACGTGGTGCAGCTTCGAGTCGTCGAAGTGGATCTCGCGCACGACCTCGGGAGGCAAACCCACCTTGATCATGCACTTGTCGATCGTCGCGCCCGTGCCCGAGGCGCACTTGTCGTTCATCGACGGCGCCGCGGTCTTGTCGCCAGTCTTCTCGTCCTTCTTGAAGATGATGATCTTCGCGTCCTGACCGCCGAGCTCGATCACGCTCCCCACGTCCGGGTGGAGTTTTTCCACGGCGAGCGTCACGGCGTTGACTTCCTGGACGAACTTCGCGCCGAGCGAGGGGCAGAGCGGCGCCGCGCCCGAGCCCGTCATGAACACGCGCCATTCGGCGCGCGGCGAGTCCGGGAACGCCTCCTCGATCTGCTGGAGCATCTCCAGCACCTTCTCGGGCTGCTTGGTCTGGTGGCGCTGGTAGTCGCTCCAGAGGATTTCGAGCGTCCCTGGATCGAGCACGACGGCCTTCACCGTCGTCGAGCCCACGTCGATCCCGACCACCACCGGGTCACGTCTCTCCATGCGGTCCCTCTCCCGTGCCGTTTGCCGCCGACTGACTGTCCAGTCAGTCAGATTGGGGTATCATGGTGCCCCGAGCGAGGCAAGGCAGAGCCCGCTCGCTCGGCGTGCTTCCGTTGTGCGCATCACGCGGGCGAGGTGGTACAAGGCCCTTCATGGACAAGGCCGAGCGTCGTCTCGAGCTCCTCCGCGCGGCTCGCGACGTCTTCGCGACGAAGGGCTATCACGCGGCGAAGGTCGACGACATCGTGGCCCGGGCGAGCGTCGCCAAGGGCACGTTTTATCTCTACTTCCCCGACAAGCGTTCGGTCTTCGTGGAGCTCGTCGACGGGCTCTTCTCGCGCCTCGGCGGCGCGATCCTCACCGTCGACACGCAGGGCGACATCGAGGCGCAGATCAAGCACAACATCCGCGGCATCGTGGCCGTCCTGCTCGACGACCCGGCGCTCACGCAGCTCTTGCTCTCCTTCGCGCCGGGCCTCGATCCGGCCTTCGCCGCGAAGATCCGCTCCTTCTATGACGGCGTGAAAACGCTGCTCCGCGTGAGCCTCGACGAGGGCCAGCGCCTCGGAATCGTGGCTGAAGGCGATACCTCGATGTACGCGACGTTCACCGTCGGCGCCCTCAAGGAGATCTTCGCCGAGAGCACCGATCGAGGCCAGGCCTGGCCCCGCGAGCAGCTCGTCGAGCAGCTCTTCCGCCTCCTGCAGCGCGGCTACCTGCGCATCGATCGCGCCCCCGAGGCCCCCGTCTCCGTGCCCCCGAAGCCGCGCAAAACCCGCAAAAAGACCGCTTAGCGCAGCGCAGACCGGCCGGTCATTCGGAACCGCGAGCGGGGTTCGTCATGACCTGACCCGCGAGTCAGTTTTTTACGGTGATGACGTAACGTGAGCGGAGTCGCGGAGCGTCAGCGTGCGCGGCGCGGGAGGATGTAGCGGATGAAGTTCAAGAGCGTGCGCCGCCCGAACTCGCCTTCCTCGATGTCGGCATGCAGCGTCTCCACCGCAAATCCCTCGCCGGCGAGGATTTCCCAGCGGTGCTCGATGTAGCCGCGCATCACGTCGGCATCGAGCTCGGGGTGGAATTGCACGCCGTAGCAGGTCTCGGTGAAGCGGATCGCGTGGTGGTCTTCGAGGTCGTTTTTCGCGAGCGCCGTCGCCCCGCGCGGCAGCCGCACGACCGTGTCCACGTGCGTCACGTTCGCCCGGAAGACCTCGGGCAGGCCGTCGAAGATCGGGTCGTCCGCGAGCCTGTGGATCGGCCGCGTGCCGATCTCGCGTCCGCGCGGGTTTCTCTGCACCTCGCCCCCGAGCGCCTGGGCTAGAATTTGGTGGCCAAAACAAATCCCGAACGTGGGCACGCCGAGGCCCACGACCTCGCGCAAAAAGCCCTCCGTGGCGAGCATCCAGGGCTCGCGGTTGGGCACGTTCGCCGCCGAGCCGGTGATCACGAGCGCGGCGGCGTCGCGCATGTCCGGCGGCCCGCCCTCGCGGGCGTCGAAGGTCTCGTAGTCGCCGCTCCAGGCGTCGCCGATGACGCCCGTGATGAGATCGGCGAACTCGCCGCGGCGCTCGCGCACCTTGGGCACGGGTTCGCCCGTCTTCATGATGTAGATTTTCCGGTTCGTAACGTCCGCACGCTCGGCTGCCATCACGCCGATCATAATCATGTTGCGGGAAAAGGTCCCCCTCCCGGCGCTCCGCACGTTATAGGGGCTTCCCATGTCCGCGCCGCCCGTGGAGCGCCCCGTCTGGCGCAGGTTTCGACCACGCAGGCTCTCGCGCGCGGCGGCCCACGTGCGCGCGGGCGGGTTCGCGGCGATCGTGGACGACCGGGATTCGGTGCAGATCCTGCTCGGGCTGACCGAAGCGGGAAAACTCACCGAGCTCGGCCTCTGCGCCCTGCTCACCCTGGAGCAGCGGCGATTTCAGCGCGTGAAGACCGGCCCGGCGGCGGGGCTCGCCCTCGTGCGGGTCCGGCCGCGCTTCCGGCCCGCCGTGCTCGACTGGTGCGCGCGCGACACGCTCTACGAGGGGCCGACGCGGACGATGCCGCTCGATTGCACGACCTGCGCGGCCTGTTGCCACGGCGCGGACGTGCGCCTCGACGCGCACGACCTCGCGCGGTTCCGCGCTGCGGGCCGACGGGACCTCGCGGGCCGGGCCTACGTGAAACGGTCGCGGGACGGGCGGGTCACGCTTCGTCTGGCCGACGATGGCCGCTGCCAATTGCTCGGCCCGGACAAACGGTGCACGATTTACGAGATTCGCCCCGGGGACTGCAGGGCATTCGTGGCGGGAAGCGAGGCGTGCCTTTCGGCGAGGCGGGAGACGCTCGGGCTCCGGGACGGAGCCGCGTGGGACGAGATCCTCGAGGCGTTCGATCGGGGCCCTCGCACGCGAGGGCCCTGAATCACTACTCGGGGATGTCCTTGTTGAGGAACTGGTTCGCGGCCGCGTCCTCCACGCAGGTGAGCGTGTTGTCCGCGTTCAGGTTGCAGCGGATGAGCTTCGAGTTCGCGTCCGAGCAACCCCGGCCCATGCCGAGGAAGCCGCTCGAGCACGTGCCCTCGAGGTAGGTCTGGTACAGGGCGACGGGCTTGCGCTCTTCCGACATGAGCCAGCCGCCGGCGGTCCGGTAACGGACCTTGTTGCTGCACCCCGAGAGCAGGCAGAGCGCCGCGCCGATCAGGAACAACGTCTTTTTCATGGTCGTCGCTTCTCCGCTCAATAGATGCTTTGGGGGATGACGTTCGTGAGGACCTTCGTCTCCTTGCAGTTGGTCGCGCCGGTTTCGGTCGCGTCACAGACCTGGACGGAGAAGTCGAAGAGCATTTGCTTCGTGGCCGGGTCGATCTCGCCGCGGGTCTGGATGCGCTCCTGGTACACCTTCTCCCCGCCCAGGAAGGTTTGACGCGTCAAGACCTTCGGGGGCGGCCCACACGCGACGCCGAAGAGGGCGATCAATGCGACAAGCGCGATTTGAATCGATTTCATCGTGCTTCCTCCTCAGCGGACGTTGCTACCCGCGCCGCCGTAACCGGCCTGCCCCTGCGGGCAAACGACATCATTCTTGCCGTCGCAGGACAGCTTGCACACGAGCTTGTCGCCCGTGTCCTGACACATGTAGAACTGGTGCGTCCTCTTCGCGAAGAAGAGGTAGTTCTCGGTCTTCAGGACCTCGAGCGCGGTCACTGGGCTCTTCAGGTTGTCCTCGAAGTTGACGACCGCGCGCGTGACGCAACCCGTCGAGAGGGCCGCGAGGGCGAAGGCAAAGAGCGCCATCGGGATGCGGGACATGGTCATTCCTCTCAATCCTCATCCTGCAGGACGAGCTGCATCGTTTTGCATCCGGAGAGCGCGCCGTCGGCGGCCACCTGGCACTTGACGATCTGCTGGGAGTTGCCCTGGACGACCAGGAATTTCATCTGGTCACGAGCGCTCGTGATCTGTGTGACGACCTTCGGAGGCGTACATCCGAAGGCGCCCGACAGCACCACGAAGGCGCCCGCGCTGAGTAGCCATTTGCTCATCTGCACCAAGCTCCTGTGATCTCGCGCGGAGCCTGCGTGTGGCCCCCCGCCGCGCATAGACGCTCGCCAACTTTTACGTCTATGTCAACGTTTTCCCACGTGCGTGTGCTGACACGGGGGACTCGGACGTACCCGCGCGAAGGGGACTCGACAGCGGGGGGATCAGGGCGTGGGCGTGGGCTCGACGGGCGCGTCGAGCGCGCAGCGGAAGCCGATGGTGACGTGCGCCGCGCTCGGGATGACGCCGAGGCGGAAGCTCGCGCGGATGCGGCTCGCCGGGTCGAGGAAGCTGCCGCCGCGAATGACACGCAGAGGCACGCTGGTCGGGCCCTTGGGATCGTTGCCCGCAGGCGGCGGCGCGGCGTAGCCGTCCGCGACCCACTCGGCCACGTTGCCGCCGAGATCGTAGAGCGCATCGGGCGTGCGATCGAGGGGCCTTCCGCCCGCCGGGCACGTGGCCACGCCCTCGCTGCCCTCGACGCACTTGCCGTTGCGATCGAAGCAGGCGCGGTTGCACGTGGGCGCGTTATCGCCCCAGGGGAAGGCGCGGCCCGCAGTGCCACGCGCGGCGATCTCCCACTCGGCCTCCGTGGGCAAACGGCGGCCGCGGAAGGCGCAGTAGGCCTCGGCAGCCGCGTGCGTGACGCAGTTGATCGGGTGATCCGTGGCGTCACGCGTGTCGTTGCACTTCGACGTCCACGCCTGGGCGAACTCCTCGGGCGAGGCCTTCGCCTCGGGATCTTCCTCCGCGTCGGCCGACGCCATGAGCTGCGCCGCGCTCTCGGCCGGCAGGACGACTTGCTTCGCCGCCGGGCATTTTCCGGCTGCGACGCAGCCGCGGTACTGCCCCGTCGTGACCTCCATCGCGTCGAGGTAAAACCCCTTCGTGAGCGTCACTTGCCGCTGATCCGGGCCCTCGCCGAGCTTGGCCGAGCCCGGCGCGACGAGGACCATGTCCCGCGGCGGCACGAACGGCGCGGCCGCGGACGCCGAGGGCATCGCCGACGCGCTCGCACTCGCGCTCGCGCTCGCGAGGGCTGACGGCAGCGTGGTGTTCGGGCCGCCGGAGGGCGAGCCCTTCACGGTCGCCGTCGCGCTCGCCACGGGCTTCTGCGTGGGTTTGCCCTTGGGCGAGCCCATCGTGAGCAGCGTGTAGCCGAGCGCCCCGCCGCCCACGAGCAGCGCGCCGAGGAGCCACGGCCACACCGGCTTGCCTTTCCCCTCGGCCGTCGACGTCGCTTCGAGCCCGGTCTTCTCGGTGTTGTCCTTCGCCGGCGGCAGCGGCGTCGCGCTCGCGGGCGGCTGCTTCGGGCCCGTCTGCGAAGGCTGCGGCAGCCGCTCGCCGAGCGGCGTCTCCGCCATCGGATCCCGATCCCGCGTGGTCATGGGGCCGGCGGGCCTTGCGCCCGGCTTCCCCACCGTGGGCGCGGCCTCGGTGGCGCCGAACGCGTCGCTGTTCCGGATGTTGCCCGTCGCGCGGTTCTGCTCCGTCACCACGCCGAGCTGCTTCTTTTCGGCGAACTCGGCCGTCGAGAGCAGGCTGTCGGCGGCAGACTCCTGGATCGTCGGCGGGATGGACGCGGCGTGTTTGTCCGGGGACGAGGCCCTGGCCGCGCCTGCGTTGCCCTCGGCCGCGGCCGTGACGAGCGCGTCCCAGAACGCGCCCGCGTCGGGGAAGCGGTGCTTCGGCTCCACGCTGAGCGCCCGCTCGATCACGCGCTCGACGGCCTCGCTCACGTTCGCGCCTCGTGCGCGTGGCGTGGGCCGCATGCTCGGATCCGCCGCGATGATGTAGAGCTCCGTCGGATCGTCGCCTTCGAGCGCTTTGCGCGCGCTCACGAGCTCCACGAAGATCAGCGCGAGCGCGAACACGTCGGTCCACGGGCCCGTGGCGCCGCGTTGCTTGTTGAACTGCTCGGGCGCGCCGTAACGCGGCGTGAACGCGGTCGGGCCTTGCCTCGTCGCGGCGAGCGCCTCGGTGAAGCTCGCGTGCTCGGTGAGCACCTTCGCGATGCCGAAGTCGAGCACCTTCACGGTGCGCTTGCCGCCGACGTCGGTGACGAAGAGGTTCGCGGGCTTGACGTCGCGGTGCGCGATCTTCTGCGCGTGCGCCACGGCGAGCGCGCGCGCTGCCGGTTCGAGCAGGGCGATCGCCTCGGCCGTGCTCATGCCGCCGCGGCTGCTCTGGCTCTTGATGAGCTCGCCGAGCGTCTCGCCTTCGAGCCACTCGAGCACGAGGTACGGCACCCACGTGCCGTTTTGCGTGACGAACGCGCCGACATCGAGCGCCTGCACGATCCCCGAGGTCACGCGCGAGAGCCGATGGAGCAGCCGCCCCTCCTCGCGGAGCTGCTCGAGGAACTGGGCGCGTTGCTTCTCGCCGAGCTCCGCGGGCAGCTTCAAGCACTTGATCGCGATGCTCTCGCCGAAACCGATGTGCTCGCCGCGGTAGACGACGCCGAAGCCGCCGTCGCCGATCACCTGGGTGACGCGGTACTTGCCCTCGATCGTGGTGCCGCAGAGCTGGAAGGGATCGCGGTTCTTTTCGGGCTCCGACATGGGCGGCTAGCTTCTACCGCTTCCGGCGCCGCGCGTCATCGCTTGGCGCCGACGATGTCGGCGATCGCTTGGTAGTCCGTCTCCTCGACGGCCCCCTGGATGAGGCAGGCGAGCTGCCCGCTCGGGGCGATGAGGGCGTGGACGGGGAGGTTGCCCGCGTCCTTGACCCCGAGGGCCGAGATCCACGTGTCGCGCCCGCCGCCCTCGGGCAGCCAGTAGGACGCGCGTACGCCGGCCTCGGGTTGGGCTTCGAGGAACCGCGAAAGTTGCCGCTCGTCGTCGTCGAGCGAGACGAACGCGAGGTCGATCATCACCCCGGCGTTGCGCAGGCGGCTCTGGAAGTTCTGGAGCCGGGGCATTTCTTCTTTGCACGGCCCACACCAGGCCGCCCAGAGATTCACCCAGACCCATTTTCCGACGCCGAACGAAAGGCTCCCGGGCAGCGCCGTCGCGCCCGGGGCCGCGGCGGTCTTCAGCGCGCCCTTCGGCGCCGGGCGCGCCGTCGTATCGGCGCAGAGCTTGCGGGGCGCGGCGGGCGCGGCGCTCGGTTTGGCGGAAGCCGTGGCCGAAGCCGGGTTCGTCCCGGCCGCGCCATTCGGGGCCGTGACCGCATTGCTGCGGCCCGTCACCGGCGGCTCCGGCTTTGCCGTTTCGCCGTTTTGGCACGCCGTGAGCAAGAGGACCGGGAGAATCAGAGCTGACAATCGACCCATGACACGAACGCGCTCCGGTTGATCGCCTCCGCGGCGCAGGGCTTGCCTTTCCGCGAGACATTCCATTCGCAGTATTCCTTGCCGAGCTGGGCAAACTCGTTGCCGAGCCAGAGCAGGCCCACCTGCTTGTCGAGATCGGGCTCCTTGAATTTGTCGCCGACGTGGAAAAACGCGCTATTCGCGCGCTTGTGCGAGAGCGACCGGTTGAAGTCCGGCGTGCCCGTCTTCGAGGCGCGGGCCACGATGAAGAAATACCGGGCGCCCTTTCGCTCGACCCAGAGCTCCTCCAGCATCTTCTTGCCGTCGTCGTCGAGCTTCTCCGAGCCGTCGTCGAACATCACGACGCCCCCGCGCTCCTTCAGCGGCGTGAAGAGCGCGTTGAAATCGTCGTCGCTGATCGAGGCCAGCGTCTTCACGTCGGCCGGCTGACAGCCGCGCCGCGCCGCCCCGCCTTCGAGGCCGCAGGCATGAATCACGCGGGCCAGCACTTCCTTGAATTTCGGCGTGCAATAGGGGGCTTCCGCGTCGTTCGCGATCGCCACCGCCGGCTTCACCGACTCCGCGATCCCCGTCTTCAGCCGCTCCGCCGAGGATTTTACCTCCGCGTGCACCGCGAAGGCCGATCCGGCGAGCAGCGTGCACCCGGCCACGATTCCGATGATTCCAGCGTATTTCATGGCAACCTCAAGTCCGGCGCGAGCTTGCGGATGCTGTACGCGAGGCCGATGTCGCTGTCCTCGTCACAGAGCCGCGTGTCGCCGAGGAAGAGCTGCGGCGTAGAGACCTGCAGCTGGTTGTTCACGATGTGGCGGAGCATTCGATCGAGGCGGAGCTTCGTTTCTTTCGAATCGATGCACGCGTCGAGGCTCGCCCATTTCTCCCGGATCGCCGCGCGCACGGTCGGCAGGCCCGCCGGAGACTTCGCGCCTTCGAGCAGCCGATCCTGGTTGTCGTAGGCCCATTCGAGCACGTCGACCGCGCGGTTCTCCCCGCAGAGCACGGCCTTCGAGACCAGGCAGGCGCCCGGGTGCAGCGGGCGGTCGAGCATCCAGTTGCACTCGTTGTCGAGTGGGAAAAGCACGAGCGTCGTGTCGAGGCGCTCGAAGATCCCGTCGGCTTCGAGGCGCTTGTGGAAGGCCTTGCACGTCGGGCAGAGCGGGTCGACGAAGAGCGTCGCCGGCTGCTTGGCCCCGGCCGGCGTGTGCCGGAGGAGCGCGTTGTTCGGCTCGGTGGGCTTCGCGAGCTTGCCGCAACCCGTGATGTACGAGGCGTAGCTCGGCAGCGCGCTCAGGTAGATCAACGTCGGCGTGATCGTGAAGATCCCGAGCGCGACGAGCCAGGCGGGCACGAGCCAAATCGATCCCACGGGCCGCCCGCCAGAGCCCCCGCCTTCCGCGGCGCCTTCCGGCTTGTCCGCCGCGGGCGCGGGGGCCGAGGCGCCCTTGCGGGCGTCGAGGAGGATGACGATGCCGGCGATCGCGAGCAGGACCGACGAGATGTAGATCCCGACGCAGGTCTTGCAGTACTGCCCGAGCTTGAGCGCCGAGATCGCGAACATCAGCGCCGAGACGACGAGGGGCGTGACGCTCACGGCGCCGTAGAACTGGGCGGCGCGGCGCGGGGCCGTGGACCCGGCGAGCAGAAGGTAGAGCGCGTAGGCCGCGAAGAACGCGAAGGCGCCGACCGCGAAGAGCGAGATCGGGATGCCGCCCCAGTACCGATCGCGGAAGAGCGCGGAGTACGGGCTGTACATGGCCGTGCGGCAAGCGCTCTCACCCGCCCCGCCGGAGGCGAGCCCCGGGATGAACGAGCAGTGGATGTCGTGGACCTGGCGGTCGAGGTGCTTCGAATAATCGAGCGTCGAAAGACCGCCGAAGACGAGCCCGATCAGCGATGCGACGAGCGCGAGAGCCGAGGGCCAGCGACGAGGTGCGCCGGACATGGAAAGGGCTTACGCCGGACACACCGGCCCGTCAAACGGTCTCTGGAGTGCGCAGGGGCCGGCGCGGCTTGCGGTTGAGCGTCTCGGGTCTGCGCAGACGGGCATTCCGGAGAAGAAGCGGGCGTCCGCGATCCGTCTCGGTTCTGGACGGCACCACCGTTGCGAGGCGGTGAGGGCGGAGGCCCACCGGGACCTCGGGGGGGGAACCAGGCTCGTCATGGCCCGGCTTCCCGAGCGTCGAATGGGTCGGAGGAGACGGAAAGCCATGAAGAAACTCTTTGGTCTGATGGCCGCGGCCGCGCTCGCCACCACGGCGGGGCTCGCGATGGCCGAGGAAGGCGCGCAGCAGCAGCCGCAGCCGCAGCAAGGGGCCCAGCAGCCGCAGCAGGGCGCCCAGCAGCAGCAGGGCATGCAGCAGCACAAGCAGCAGCGCGGTCAGAAGATGGCGCAGGCTGGAATCGGGCGCCATCAGGTGACCGGCCGCATCGTCGACATCGACAAGGAGAAGGGCGACCTCAAGGTGGAGACCGAGCGCGGCCAACTGGAGTTCAACTTCCCGCCCGCGTCCCTCCAGAATTACAACGAGGGCGATCAGGTGCGGCTCGAGGTCCTGATCCGCCCGGCCCAGCAGCAGCAGCAGCAGCAGCAACGCCAACAAGGCGGCCAGCAGCAGGGCGGCCAGCAGCAGGGCGGCCAGCGGTAAGTTTGCGGTCGTTCATGCGAACGCGGGGGAGCGGCGCGTGCTCGCGTTGGCTCCCCGTTTCGTTTGTCCTGGAAAGCCATTCAAGAAAAAACGCGAGAGACCGGCGATCTCGCGCCGGTCCCTCGTATCCTCCGACGGGTCTCGTTCAGCGACTGCTCTTCTTGCCGCTGCTCTGCTCCTGTTCGCCGCCGCCGCTGCCTTCCTCGGCCTCGTGCCCTTTTTGCACGAGCTCGCGCTCGCGTTGCCCACCCTTCTCGCCCCCGAGCCGTCCGGCCTCTTGCACCGTCATTGAGCCCTTTTCCTGGTCCTTCTTCTGCTCGGCCATGACAACCTCCTCCCGGGCCGCACTGCAAGGTCGGGGCCGCGATCCCGAGCTGCCCGCGCGCACGTGCCCGTCCGCGTAAAATCCTTTCCGGGCACCACAATTGCCCCGGCACGTCGCGCGGGGCGCGCTCTCACGGGGAGCGTGTGCCGCGACGAACCGACCAGAGAGAGGGAGCCATGGCAGCACGGAGGTTCACGCAAGGGCTCGTCGCGCTCGCGACGATCGCGGCGGCAAGCGTGGCAGGAGCCCAGGATCGCGCCGAGGAGGGGAGCCTCCTCCTCGACCGCGCCTTCATCGGGCTCGACGCGGACCAGGACGGGAGGATCGAGCGGTCAGAGGCGATGACGCAGCTCAACATGCTCGTCGGCGCCGTGTTTTTCCGGGCCGACGCAGACGGCGACGGCGTGGTGTCGGCCGACGAGGCGCGAGAAGCGTCGGCGTCGATGCCGGCGCTGTCGCGGGTGCTCGGCGCGCTGACGGGGCAGATGAGCGGCGAGTCGCTCGACGCGCTGGAGGCCCGGATCGGCGTGACCTGGGGCGAGTCGATCTCGGCCGCGCAGGCGCGCGAGGCGACCGAGCGCGCGGTCGACGCACTCTTCGGCGCAGTGGACGAGGACGGCGACGGGACGATCTCGCCGCGCGAGCTGCACGAGGGCGCCGCCGCGTTCGCCGAGCGGATGGCGACGAGCGCATTCGAGAAGGCCGACGCGAACGGGAGCGGGACGCTCGACGCGAGCGAGTTCGAGGCGGCCATGCTGGTGCCGGCGCGCGCGGCGTTCGCGGCGGCGGACGAGAACGAGGACGGCGAGCTCTCGCCGGAGGAGGCGCAGGCCGCGACGGCGCTGCTCGGAAGCTGGGTCTCGCTCGTGCCGGCGGCGGCAGGGCAGCCGCAGGGGACGAGCCCGGAGCTCGAGCGGCGGATGCGGGAGCGGATGCGGCCGGAGGGCAGGGGGCGAGAGCCGCGTTGACGCGCGGGGAGGGGCCTTGCTACCACGCGGGGCCATGTCCCTTCAGCCGTTCGACGAAGCGTTCCTCGCCGATCTACCCTACGACCCGGAGGTCTTGCTCTTCGACGCGATCGTCGAGCTCGACCCCGCCGGAAAACGCGTCGTCTGCCGGATGCCCACGGACAAACCGCTACCGTTCACGATCTCGCAACGCGCGCACCCGGTGCGTCACCCGCGGCACGTGGCGGGCGCGGCGATGGTGCATGCCTCGGGGATGCTCGGGTTCATCCATTCGTATTACCTGCACGGAATGCGGCATGCGGCGGGCTGGATCGGATATGGGACGCACCTTTATCAGGTGGTGTTCCGCAAGCTCGTGCCGCCGGGGGAGCCGATCATCGCGACCTGCCGTGAAGTGCGGGCGCGGCGGGGCGAGACGAAACAATTCGTGCGATACGCGTTCGAATTCCGGCACGAAGGCGACGTGTGTTACGAGGGGGAGCAGAGCGCGGTCTGGATGAAGGTGGGGGAGGGGGACGCGGCCTCGGGGCTGACGGAGGAGGCTTCAGGCTGACCCAGGGGAGCCCCGAGCCCCGCCCGTGAGCCTTTCGCCTGACCCGGGTCATCCCGCGAGCCTCGTCGAGAAGCCGCCGCCCTCACCCGGGTCACCTCGAAGCCTCGTCGACGAGCCTTCGCCCTCACCCAGGTCATCTCGAAGCCCCGTCGGCGAGCCTTCGCCCTGACCCGGGTCATCCCGGAAGCCTCGCTGGCGAGCCTTGGGGCTCCCTCGGGTCAGCTCGAAGCCTCGACGGGACGCCTGCTATCTCCAGGGAGTCACCGAAGCGAGGCGACGGCGAATCGCGAGCGTGCGCGTGAAAGAGGGGCCACGATTCGCAGCCGCACCCGGCGGACGTGGAGGGCGGCGTCCCACCCCACGAGGTTCAGGGCGAGTCATCAAGGCGACGTGTTCCCGCTTGCCAAGCTCGCTGTGTTCGTCGTACCGTCCGCTACATATGCGACGTCTCCGCCTTCTCAACCTTTCGGACCTGAAGCTGGGTCTCGACGACCTTTTCACCCAGCGTCTTCCAGCGCTGACCCTGTCTTCCCTCGGCAAGGGTTACGTCCCCTCGCTCAAGCTCAAGAAAGAGCTCGTCGATGATCTCCCACCTGCCCTTACCGGAGGGCGTCCGCTCGCCGAGGAGCTCGACGAGACCGACCGCGCGCATGACGGCTTCGGCGCCGCGCTTTACTACACGACCGAGGTATACCTGCGCCTTCCAGGCGCGGATCCGGCCCTCGTGGCCGCGGCCAAGCGTATTCGCGCCGCTTTCATTCCCGAGCTCGAAGACCTTCGCGACAGCTATGCCGACGAGGCCGCCGCCGCCGTCCGGCGCAAGGACGACCTGCCCGCGCTCGAAGCCGATCTCAAGCTCTTCCCTACCGCCAAGGGCGGCACACTCCACGACTGGGCCATCGCATACCTGGCCGCAGGCGAAAAACTGTCGACACTGCTCAGCAAGCGGGCCGACGTGGAGACGGACGGTCGCAAGCACGCGTCGAAGCTCCGGTCGGAGACGGTGGCATTGCTGAACCGGGTGCGGAATGCGATCGCGGACGACGTCGCGACGATGCCCGAATTGCCGCGGGATCTCGACGCGCAGATCTTCGGCTACCTCGACGAGCTGGAGCAACGACGCGAGGTCGCAAATCGCGCGGCGAAGGCGGCGAAAGAAAAGAAGGACGCGGCCGCTATCGGATGAATCGGACCCGGATCGGCGGCGTCTTCGCCGCCATGGGCCGGCCGTCTTTGTCGAGCGCTGGCGAATACTTCCTCACCATCGCGCATTGCGCTGCGACCATGCCGAACCCGTGGCCCGGGTCGTTCAGGATCTGCACCCACTCCGGGGATCCATTGGTGGTGACCCAGACCCTCAGCATGACGGTGGCGTCGTCGATCTCCGCCGCGTCGGCCGCCTTCGGGAATTGGCAATCCCACGTGTTCACCCCGCCCGGCGGTGGCGCGGCGTCGCTCGGAGCCGGCCTTTGCGGGGCGACGCCGAATGCGATTTTCGCGATCCCGCCTTGTCTCAAGAGATCCATCGTGTGCACGACGTCTTTCCACGGCGCCGCGGAATCCGCCTGGATGACGGCCCTCACGTCCGGGGCTTTTTCGTGCGCGCGCGCCGCCGCCGCGCGGATCTCCTCGTCGGAGTGGACCACGTTCCCGTCGATCATCGTCGCGCCGTTCGCGTTGACCACGACGACGAAGACCGTCACGACGTTCGACCATTCCGCGGCCTGTGGAAGGTCCACGGGGATCGCCGGCACGGCCGGTGGGGTGGTGGAGGGCGACGACGCGGCAGGCGGCGGCGCAGTCGCCTGGCACGCCGCGAGCAGCGGGAGCAAGCCGAGGAGGGCTCGGCGGAAGGGCACGGGTTGTCGCATCGAACCCGTATCCTGCCACGAGATGGGCTCAGGGCGAGAGCTTCATCACGAAGATATCGTCGTACCCGGTGCTCGAAAGCTCCGTGACGCCGAGGTTGATGTTGCCGTCGAACGAGCCGGCGAAGATCGTGTTGCCCGCGCGATCGATGGCCATTCCCTCGGTCACCTGGTCGTCGTCCTTGTCCCCGAACGGCTTCGCCCACAGATATTTTCCGTTCGGATCGAGCTTGAGCGCGAAGAGGTCGTAGCGGCCCACGTCGAGCCCGCTATTGATGAGCGCGTCGTCGCCCGTGAACTGGAGGACGCCCTTATAACTTCCCGTGACAATCACGTTGTCGTCGGCGTCGACGCCGATGGCCTTGCCTTCCTGCGGGCCGACGCTGCCGGCGCGGAAGCTCCAGAGGTGCGCCCCGTCGGGATCGAACTTCGCGACGAACAGGTCCGGATCGCTGTTCGAAGGGCTCGAGAGCGGGTCTCCGCCGAAGTTGATGGTGCCGGCGAGCTCGCCGGTCAGCAGGATGTTGTTCTTCGAGTCGATCGCGAGGGCGCGGCTGCGTTGCTCGGTATTGGCGGCGCCGAAGACCTTCTGCCAGAGCGGCACGCCGTTCGTGTCGAACTTGGCGAGCAACATGGTGCGGCTGCCGGGGCTCGCCTGATCGGGGAGCGGATCGCCGAGGCTCATGGTGCCCGCGAAGGCCGTCTCCAGGACGATGTTGTCCTGGTGATCGAGCGCGACGCGGCAGAGGATATGGTTCGGCGGGTCGCCCGGGGCCCCATTGCCGAGGCGCTTGCTCCAGACCGGATTGCCGTCCTTGTCGAGCTTCGCGAGGAAGACGTCTCGACCGCCTATCGCGTTGATCAGCTGGCCCGAGGCGAACTGCAGCGAGCCCTCGAAATACCCGGCGATGATCGTTTCACCCTTCGAATCGACGGCGATCGTCGTCGCAATCTTCGGCTGCGACGAGCCGTCCCCGAATCCCTTCGCCCAGACGGTCGCGCCCTCCGGGTCGAGCCGCGCGACGAACACGTCGGATTGGCCGCCCAGGTCCGTGAGCTTGATGCCGTTCGGCAGCTGGAGCTCCCCCTGATAAGAGCCGGCGATGAAGATGTTTTGGTCGGGGCCAACGGTGACGGCGTTGACGTACTGGGCTTGCCAGTCGCCCGACCACACGACCCATTGAAATGCGCCCAGCGGGTTGAATTTGGCCAGGTAGATGTCCCAGCCTTGTCCATTCGTTGAATTGTTCGCCCCATCGAACGAGAACCCCCCGTCGTAGTTCCCCACGAGGTAGATGGAGTCGTCCATCGGATCCACGGCGACGCCCGACGCGCGCTGGTGGTTGAACTGGCCGCCGAACGCCTTTCCCCAGAGGACATCACCCGTCGCCGCGCCGCCCGATCCGCCGGCCCCGCCGCCGCCCGCGCTCGAGCCGCCCGGCCCGCCCATGCCGCCCGCGCCTCCGTCGCGCTCGGGCGACGGGACGGCGTCGGGCGTGAGGCAAGCCGCGAGGAAAATGACCGACGAGCTCAGAGCGACGATAGGTTTCATTAAAATCGACCCCCGACGGCAGCACCTGCGACATTCGGTCCGATCCAAGGGACGACCACGGGGCCCGCCGACGTCCCCCAAGAGGGCGACCGGGACCCGAGGACAAACCCCGTCACCGCCGCGCCGAGCGCAAGGACGCCCCCGGCGCCGAGGCCCACGAAGAGCGCGAAATCCCGCTTCTTGCGGGCGTTGTCTTCCGTGGGATCGTATTCCGAGAGCGGCGGGCACCCGCGCTCGAGGTCGCCGTTGCAACGCGCCTCCTGCCGCCCCTCGATGTGGGCCTGATCGATGCGGAAGGCCGCGGCCGCGACGCCGAGCGCGACGCCCCCGCCCGCGGCGACCCACGCCCATGCCGGAATGCGCCCGCCGCCCGGCGTGGCCGCGTCGCCGCTCTCTGGTTCGAGCTTGATTGCAATCTCCTCCGTCTTGCCCTCGGCCGCGGTGAACGATTTCCGGATCGCGCGGAAGCCCGGCGCTTGCACGGCGAGCGTCTGCGGGCCCGGGTCCACGGGAATGACGCTCCCGAGCATGGCCGCGGGCACCTCCTGGCCATTGCGCGTGATGTAAAGGCCGGCGGGCGGGTTCACGACCGTGAGCTTCACGCGCGGTAGCTTCGGCTCGATCTGCGTGATGCCTTCTTTCGCGATCGTGTCGAGCGCGCTTTTCCGCTCCGCGCCGGGCGTCTCCTGATTGAGGACGAGCGCCCGCTTGTACGCGGACCAGGCTTTGGCGAGCTTGCCCTCGTGCTCGTAGCACTTCGCGAGGTTGAGCATCGTGCTCGGCGCTGAATACACCATCAAGCTCGCCTCGAATTTCGCGCAGCCGGCGGCCCAGTCGCCCTTCTCCACGAGCTCCCGCGCGCTCTCGAAGAGCGCGAGCGCCGCGGGATCCGGCACGGAAGGCTCCGCGGCGGCCGCGGGACGGGCCCACGCGGCCGCCGCGAGGAGGCCGACCCAGGCGGCGCGCCGGGAATGCCTAGAGAGTCTTGAGCTGATCATAAACGGAGGTCTTGCGGGCTGGCTTGGACGGTGCATTCTGCGACGGAGGTTTCCCGCGGGGCGAAGCAGAAGCGCTGGCGGTCGGCGCGGTCGGGAGCGCCGAGGCCGTTGCCGCGACCGGAACCAGCTCGGCTGTCGTGGGCGGCGTCTGCGCGGACGGCCGAGGCTCGGGCGGTGCCGCGTTCGTGCTCTCGGGCGGTGCCGCATGCGTGGTCCTGGTTTCCTCCTGTGCAGGCCACCGCGCAAAAACGACGACGAGCGACGCGCCCAGGAGCAAGGCCATGAGGGCGACGAGGACGGCCGCCACGCCGGTCTTCGATTGGGGTTTGTCCGAGGCGACCGCGGGCGCCGGGGCCAGAGGCCGGAGTACCTCGGCCTCCGCGGGCCCCGGCAGCGCCACGCCGAGCGCCGTCGCGAGCGCGGTGATCTCCTCGGAGGCGCGCTCGAACCTCACGGAAGGCACGATGTCGGTTGCCCGGGCAAACCACGCGTCGAACGCCTCGGGCAGCGTCACGCCATATCGCTTCGCCCGCTGCGTCGGCGCCTCCTTCGCGCCCTGCATCATGGTCATCAGGAACGCATACACCGAGTCGCTCGTCTTCGACTCGTCCATCCAATACGGATGCCCCACGAGCAGCGCATACGCGATGTGCCCGAGCGCATACAGATCGGAGCGCGGCCCGATCGTCCCGTCGCCCGTGATCTGCTCGGGCGACATGTACGGGGGCGTGCCGAGATTGCGGGTTTGCCGGTCCGCGGCCTCGCTTTGCGCGACCATTTTCGCGATCCCGAAATCGAGCACCTTCACGCGCGGCGAGCCGTCGTCGCGGTGCGTGACGAAGAGGTTCTCGGGCTTGAGATCGCGGTGCACGATGCCCGCGGCGTGGGTCTTGTCGAGGGCGCGCGCGACCTGCCAGAGCAGCGTCACGACCTCGTCGGGCGCGAACCGGCCGCGGTCGTAGAGGAGCGTCGCGAGGTCGTCGCCCTGGAGGAGCTCCATCGTGAGGAACGGCGCGCCCGTCTCGGGATCCACCCCGGCGTCGAACGTCTCGACGAGGTGCTCGCTCACGATGTCCGCGGTGATCGTGGCCTCGAGCTTGAACCGCTCGCGCATCTCGGCGTTCTGGATGATGCTCGGCAGCATCACCTTGAGCGCGCGCCGCCGCCGCGTCTTGAGGTCGACGACCTCGTAGACCACGCCCATCGCCCCGGCGTTGACGGAACGCACGATCTGGTAGTGCCCGTGAAAGATCGAGCCTTCGGAGAGCTCCGTTCGCGAGGGGACGTTCACGTGAACGCCATCGTACCCCGGCCTCGCGCGGCGGTTCAAGAAGGAGGAGACGCCGGGGGAGTGCTCGTGACGGCGATTGCCGGCGTCCGCGTGACGCGTTTCACTTGGGCGATTCCATCACGCATTTCTGATCGCAGCCGTCACCCGGCGTCTTGTTTCCGTCGTCGCACGACTCGAAGCCCGCCTGCACGATGCCGTCGCCGCAGCGGGGCCCGAGCGCGCAGCCCGCGGCGCATTCGCCGTAGCCGCCGTCGTTCGTCCCGTCGTCGCAGAGCTCGCCGAAGAGGCTGTCGATCTGTCCGTCGCCGCAGGACGCGGCCGTCTTGCAGCCCGGCGCGCACCCATTGCCGTACGGGGTCAAATTCACGCCGTCATCGCACTCCTCGTTGCCTTCCGCCTGCACGATGCCGTCCCCGCAGTACGGGCCCTTCTTGCAATCGGGCGTGCACGAACCGTAGCTGCCGTCGTTCGTCCCGTCGTCGCAGGCCTCGTTTGGGGTGACGATGCCGTCGCCGCAGACGCTCTGGCAGGTCGATTTCGTGTTCACGAAATTCGAGAGCGTCAGCCGGTAGTTCGATTGCGACGTGTGCCGCTCGGCCTGGAGCACGACGGTCTCGTAGATCTTGCCAACCTCGAGCCCGAGCTCCAGCGCCTTCGCCGCGTTGAGCAAGACGCCGCCCGTCTGCGCCCCGTGCACGCCGCCGAGGTTCACCGCGAGCCGCTTGTTCACGAAGACCCACACGTCGTCGTCGCCGGTGAAATCGAGCTGCTCGTTGCCCTTGTACTCGAACCAGTACCGGACCTCGCTCGTGAAATGGAAATTGTTCGCGTTCCCCTCGTTGCCGAAGCCGAGCCCGTTCAGCGGGAAGAACGTCGTGTCGTCGAACCGGTACGCGCCCGAGGGCAACTTGTTCAGCGTGAGATTCTGCAGGACCGTGAAGTTCACCCCGGCGACGTCGCGGTACCATTGATCGAAGTTCGCCTTGCCCGAGGTGGTCGGCGTGGTCGGGTTGCCCGCGTAGACGGGTTTGCCGTCCGGGCCGAGCATGTTCTGCACGATCCCGAGGTCGCTGCCGTTCGGTCCCTCGAAATCGGGGTGCGCGATCTTGAAGTCGCGCAGGACGATCGGAATCTCCAGCGTGTCGCCCGCATTCTGCGCGACGTCCTGGCAGGAAAAACCCGGCTCGATCTGGCACGTCGAGGAGCAGCCGTCGCCGTTCGCGCTATTGCCGTCCTCGCATTGCTCGTCGTCGCCCGGAAGCTTGAGGCCGTCGCCGCAGGTCGATTTGCACGCGCCCATGGCGCAGTCGGGCTCGCGCTGGCAGAACGGCGTGCAGCCGTCGCCCATGTCGTTGTTGCCGTCGTCGCAGGGCTCTTTGCCCTCGACCACGGCGTCGCCGCAGACGGTGGGCTTGCAAGGCATTCCAGGCGGACAAACCCACCCGATTTCGAGCTGGCAATTCGCGTCGCAACCGTCGCCGGGCGCCACATTGCCGTCCTCGCACTCCTCCTGTCCCGCGAGGATGCTGTCGCCGCACGCAGCCGCCTGGCAGGCGGCGCCGATCACGGGGCATTGCCAGCCGAGCTCGACCTGGCAAAGCGCGTCGCAGCCGTCCCCCGGCGCCGCGTTCGTGTCGTCGCACGTCTCGGCGCCCGTGACCTTGCCGTCGCCGCAGACGACCGTGCTCACGCAAGCCATGCCCGGCATGGGGCACGCGTAATCCTTCTCGATCACGGTGCAATCGTTGGAGCAGCCGTCCCCCGCGTTCACATTGCCGTCGTCGCACGTCTCCCCGGGCTCGATGATCCCATTGCCGCACACCGGCCCGCAGGGCCCGCCGTCGCAATCGCCGCCGCCGCCGCCCCCCGCGCCGCCCTCGCCCCCCGCGCCGCCAGAGCCACCGGACCCGACGAAAATGTCCCCACCCTCGCCCCCGCCGCCCGAATCGCCGCCGTCGGGCGCGCCTCCCGTCCCCGTCCCGCCCGGCGTGCCGGGATTGGACCCGCCTCCGCAGCCGGCGGCGATCGCGGAGGCGAGGGAAACGGCCGCGAGGGGGAAGAAAAGCAAGGCGTGTTTGTGTCGCATGGGCAAGCTCCTTTGCTGGGGCCTCGGGTGTGCTTTGGGCACAATCATGGAAGATAGCGCGAACGGGCGAGCAAGCTCGCGGATGGCAAGGGCTTGACGGGTCCGCTTGCTCGCTCTAGCCCGAAGAGCCCCGAGGCCTTGCCCCGTTCCCCTCCGAACCCCCATGAAACGCCGAGCCCCATGAGCGAAAACGACATCGCCACCCTGCGCCGCGCCCTCACCGAAGGCGCCCTCCTCCTCCGCGCGCCCGAGCTTGGGACGCTGTCGGTGCGCGGCAAGGACCGACAAACCTGGCTGAACGGGATGATCACCTGCGACCTTGGGCCGCTGAAAGCAGGGCAGGGCGCGTATGGATTCGCCGTCGCCAAGACCGGCAAGATGCTCGCGGAGCTGCGGATCCTGATCGAGGACGACCGGATCCTCGTGGGCGCGCCGCGGGATCGGATCGCCACGCTCGTCGAGCACTTCGATCACTACGTGATCATGGAGGACGTCGAGCTCGAGGACGTGAGCGAGGAGGTCGCCTGGATCGTCGCGCACGGCCCCGGGGCGAAAGATCTCGGCTCGCTCGCGCGTGCACACGGCGCCCTCGCCGCAGCGTCGGTGGATATGTCGGGCAAGGGCGGGGCGCTGCTCGCGTTCGAGCCCAAAGACGTCGACACCGCGCTCGGACGCTTGGAGCGCAAAGGATCAGCGCCGCTGCTCCTCGCGGACGAGGCCGCGTGGGACGCGTTGCGCGTGGA
This sequence comes from Polyangium jinanense, assembly GCF_028435265.1. Classification (GTDB taxonomy): domain Bacteria; phylum Myxococcota_A; class Polyangia; order Polyangiales; family Polyangiaceae; genus Polyangium; species Polyangium jinanense. The sequence goes on from NZ_JAGTJK010000007.1 coordinate 263,021, forward strand.
GATCGGCCTCGGCCGCTGGGGCAAGGATTTCTCCGGGGAGAACTATCCGCAGGAGGCCTCGCTCGAGGCTTTCGCGGTCTCGTTCCAGAAGGGCTGCTACCTCGGGCAGGAAGCGGTCTTCATGCTGCAGAACCGCGGGCACGTGAAGAAGAAGCTCGTGCCGATCTCGATCGAGGGCGACGCAGAGGTGCCTGCTTCCGCGGAGATCACCGACCCCACGGGCAAAGTGATCGGCGCCGTGACGAGCGCGGCGAAGGGCCCCGAGGCGGGTCGCGTGCTCGCGCTCGGGTACGTGAAGTACAAGCACGCGGCGAAAGGCACGGCGATCTCGGTGGCAGGGCGGCCGGCCGTCGTTTCCTGAAGGATCGGCCGAAAAAAAAGCGGCGCGCGGATCCGAGATCTCGCGCGCCGCAAAGACGGCCTTTATCGGGCTTGGATCAGGGGAAGATGTCGCGCTCGCCGTAGGCGGCGGCGATGCGCTGGAGCGCGACGGCGTAGGCGGCGACGCGCATCGAGCACTTCTTCTGCCGCGCGACCTCGACGACCTCGCGGTAGGCGCGCTGCATTGCCTTCTCCAGGCGCTCGTCGACCTCTTCGAGCGTCCAGTGCTCCGAGCGCTTGTTCTGCACCCACTCGTAGTAGCTGACGGTCACGCCGCCGGCGTTCGCGAGCACGTCGGGCAGGATGTCGATGCCACGATCGATCAGGATCCGCTCGCCCTCGGGCGAGCAGGGGCCGTTCGCGCCCTCGGCCACGAGCTTCACGTTCAGCGCCTTCGCCTCGTCGATGCCGACCTGGTTCTCCAGCGCGGCGGGGATGAAGATGTCCGCCTTGATCTTGAAGAACTCCTCGCGGCTGATGTGCTTGCCGCCCGGGTAGCCCGCGATCGAGCGGTTCTTCTTGACGTAATCCTGAAGCTTGTGCGGGTTGAAGCCCTCGGGGTTGTAGAGGTAACCCGTGTGATCACCGACCGCGATCGTCGAGGCGCCGAGCCGCGACAGGATGAGCGAGGTGAACGAACCGACGTTGCCGAAGCCCTGCACGATGAGCGTCGCGCCGCCGAGCTGGAAGTCGCGCTCCTCGGCCCACTCCTGGATGCAGTACACGAGGCCCTGGCCCGTGGCCTTCTCGCGCCCGAGCGTGCCGCCGCAGGCGACGGGCTTGCCCGTCACGACGCCCTTGACCGACTGGCGGAAGAGGCTGCCGACGGTGTTCATGTACGTATCCATGGCCCACGCCATGGCCTTCGCGTCCGTGCCGACGTCCGGCGCCGGGATGTCCGTATCCGGGCCGATGTTCGAGCCGAGCGCATGGAAGAACCGACGCGTGATCCGCTGCAGCTCGTCGCGCGAGACCTTGTTCGGGTCGAACTTGACGCCGCCCTTGCCGCCACCGAGCGGCAGGTTCATCAGCGCGCACTTCCAGGTCATCATCGCCGCGAGCGCCTTGACGTCGTCGAGCGAGACACCCTCGTGATAACGAATGCCGCCCTTGTACGGGCCGAGCAGGTTATTGTGCTGGACCCGGTAGCCCTTGAAGAGCCGGATCGAGCCATCATCCATCTTCACGGGGAAGTTGATGATGATCTCGTTCTTCGGCTGGCTGAGGATCGTCTTGATGTACTCGGGCAAATCGATGACGCGGGCGGCCTCGTCCAGATAGCCCTGTACGACCTTGAAGAACTCGTACTTGTGGTGCTTCTCGACAGAGGCGGGCGGCACGCTCACGGACCCGGCAGTGCTCACCGTCTGTTGGTTATCCATGGGTGGCCGTTCTAGTCCGTGCCAAAGCCCAAATCCATTTTTTGTTTCGAGGTTCTGCGCACGCGCCGCGCGTCATTCGCCGATGACGCGCGGCATCGACCCTTTTGCGAAAAAATTGCCATTGTGCGCTGCAACATCGCGCCCGGGCGACGATGCGCGTCAATGGGTGGTCACTCGATCGATCAAGGTCGAACCCAGAAGAAGAGGACGTAGATGTATGTGAACGTCCCCGTCACCATGAGCGCATCAACACGATCGAGGATGCCGCCGTGCCCAGGCACGATGCCGCCCGAGTCCTTGACCCCGGCCGATCGCTTGATCATCGACTCCGCGAGATCACCCGCCTGGCCGAGCGCGCCCGCCACGAGGCCGAGCACGATCGCGTGGTTCAAGGGCAAACTCTTCACGTACACATAGTGCCCCACGACAGCGCCGATGACGGCCGCCGCGAGTCCACCGATCGCGCCCTCGATCGTCTTCTTGGGGCTGACCGCTTCGTAAAGCTTGTGTTTGCCCAGGAACCGGCCCGCGAAGTATGCGCCGGTGTCGCTGAACCAAGAGAGCACGAGCGCGAGCACCACGAAGCCCGGCCCGCTATCGCCTGCGTCGCGCCGGAGCAGCGCGAGCGAGCCGAGCCCGCCCCCGAGCCACAGCGGGCCAAACCCCATCGCCGCCGCCCGCAACGCCGCCGTCTCGATCGAGCCGAGCCGGAAGAGCGTGAGGAAAAGCGCGACCGTCGGCAGCAGGAAGACGAGCGCCACGAGGGCACGCGCATCCGTGCCGAAGAACCAGAGCACGGCCATCACGGCGAGCGTGACGCCGACGCCGAGGATCCGCGACGGGCCGTCCTGCGGATGCGTCATGCCGAAGAACTCGATCGCGCCGACGATGAGCGCGACCGCGAGGAAGATCGCCCAGCCCCACGCGGGGCCGAGATAAAGCAGCGCCAGGATGGCTGGGACGCCGATCAGCGCCGAGAGCAGGCGCATCGCGAGGTTGCTACGGGCCAAGGTCAAACCCCAATCGCCCCGCCGCCAAGGGGCGAAGCCGTGCGCGGAGACGTAGCATGCGACAGGACGCGACCGAAGCGCCTCTCGCGACGCTGGTAGCTCGCGAGCGCCTCGAAGAGGTCCTGTTCCGTGAAGTCGGGCCAGAGGACGTCGGTGAAGGCGAGCTCGGCGTAGGCCGCGCCAAAGAGCAGGAAGTTCGAGATCCGATGCTCGCCGCCCGTGCGAATGATGAGGTCGGGCTCGCCGACGCCGAGGCTCGGCAGGCGCGAGGCGATCGCCCGGGTGTCGATCGTCTGCGGGTCGAGCCTGCCCTCACGCGCCTCGATCGCGAGGTCCCGCGCCGCCCGCGCGATCTCCTCCTGGCCGCCGTACGAGAGCGCCAGCGCCAGCGTCATCTTGCGGTTGTCCCCCGAGGCCGCGCGCAGCGGATCGAGCGCGTCACGCACGAACGGCGGCAGTCGCTCGAGGTCGCCGATCGCCACGAGCCGGATCTCGTTGTCGAGGATCTCGTTCCGCTCGGCGACCAGAAACTCGTGCAAGAGCCCCATCAGGGCGTCGACCTCACCGGTCGGTCGCGCCCAGTTCTGCTCGCTGAACGCGTATAGCGTCAGCGCCGTCAGCCCGAGCCGCCGCGCCGCTCGGACCACCCTTCGGACCGCTGCACTGCCGGCCTTGTGGCCAGCCTCACGAGGTTCGCCGCGCAATTCGGCCCAACGGCCGTTGCCGTCCATGATGATCCCGACGTGGTGTGGGAGGTTGCTCGCGTCTACGTACGTCATCACAGTCTCGAACGCCCGAAAGGCGCGGCGCAGTTTCCCCTGTTGACTACCGACTGTCGACTGTTGAGTCTCCCGCCATGAGCATCGGCCTAGGTTTGACCGTCACGCTTCGCGTCCGTATCGGAGCCCACGACGCCCACTACGCGGGCGAGCTCGTCGATGGGGCGCGAATCCTCGGGCTCTTCGGCGACGTCGCCACGGAGCTGCTCATCCGCCTCGACGGCGACGAGGGCCTCTTCCGTGCCTATGAGGCCGTGGAGTTCCTCGCGCCCGTCCGTGCCGGCGACTACATCGAGGCGACCGGCGTCATCACGAAGGTCGGCAACACCTCGCGCACGATGGCCTTCGAGGCCCGCAAGGTCGTGGCGAACGTGCGTGATCCCGCGCTCTCGCCCTCCGCGGCGGACGCGTTCGCCGAGCCCGTCGTGGTCTGCCGCGCGATCGGCACGTGCGTGGTGCCGAAGGATCTGCAGCGCCGGCCGCGCCTCGTGCTCCCCGCGCTCTCTTCGCCCGGCCCCGAGCTCGTGGCCAAGTTGCCCGAGCCGCGCCCGATCATCACGCCGCCTCCGAACGTGATCGTCACGCCGCCCGAGTCGCCGCTCGTGCTCACGGCCGCGATCGTGGGCGCCGAGGTGACGCGCGCGCACACGCCCTACCTGCCGATCACGGCGCAGGAGCTCGCCGACGAGGCCGCTCGTTGCCGCGACGCCGGCGCCGCCGTGATCCACCTGCACGTGCGCAACGCCGACGGCTCGGCGTCACAATCGAGCGAGCTCTTCGGCGAGGCGATCGCCCGCATCCGCGAGAAGACGGACGTCATCATCCAGACCTCGACCGGCGGCGCCGTCGGCATGAGCGTCGAGGAGCGGCTCGGCCCGCTCGCGTGCAAGCCCGAGATGGCCACGCTGAACTGCGGCACGATCAACTTCGGCGACGACATCTTCGTGAACACGCGTCCCGACATCCGCGCGATCGCACGCCGCATCCGCGAGGCCGGCAGCATCGCGGAGCTCGAGTGTTACGAGGTCGGCCACATCCACGAGGCGATCGCGCTGCTCAAGGAAGGCCTCATCGGCGAGCCTTTGCACTTCCAGTTCGTCCTCGGCGTGCCCGGCGCGATCATGCCGAGCGAGGCGGTCATCCAGTTCATGCGCTCGCAGATCCCCGCGGGCGCGACCTGGGCCGTCGCCGCGGTTGGTCGTCACCAGCGGCCCATGACCGAGCTCGCGATCAAGCTCGGGGGCCACGCGCGCGTCGGCCTCGAAGACAACATCTACCTGGAGAAGGGCGTCCTCGCGGAGGGCAGCGCGCCGCTCGTCGCGCGCGCCGCTGCGTACGCGAAGAGCCTCGGTCGCGAGGTCGTCGACCCCGATCGCGCCCGCGTGCTCCTCGGTATCACCACGGCCGCCGCGTGATCGTGCGAGCCCAGAACATCCCCGCCCGGAAGCCATGACGTCGCCGCGAGGCCCTTTTTTCGACACCCTCGCGGCGCACGCGCGCTCGCGTGGACCGTTCGTCCTCGGGATCGCGCTCGTCGCGCTCCTGATCCGCGTCGCCACGAGCCCCGCGCCTCCCGCGCGCAGCGTCGAGGCGATCGCGGCCATGCTCGGCGCCTCCGTCGGCGGCTCCGTCCAGCCCGAAGATTTCGTGTGGGAAGAGCGCGGCGGGTTGGTGCACGACGCCATGATCGGTCGTCGCGTGCTGTTCATCGCGGCGCGGCCGAGTGGCCCGAATGCTACGCCCACGAACGATCTCTACCGTGCGGAGGTACGTATCTCGCGCGGCGGTCGTCCGATCTCCGTGCGCAGGGTCGTCAACCTGACGAACACGCCGCTCGGGCACGAGCACGACCTCGTCGCGCACGGCCGATGGGCCGCGTATGCCACGAGCGCCGACGGCCTCGTCCAGGGGATCACGATCCTCGATCTCGCGGGCGACGCGGCCTCGCAGGCCGCGCGCACCCGAAGCGAGCGCCTGCGCGCCTCCGTGGAGAACTGGCTCTCCGAGGGCGCGCTGCGTGGCATCGGGGAGACCGCGGTGCTCTTCGGCGTGCCGCCCAAGGAAGCGCGCTTCGAGCTCACGGAGGACATGCTCGTCATGGCCCTCGGCGAGGCCGCGCTGCCCGCCGCGGTGACGCTCGCCGACGCCTCGGTGAACCCCGGCCTGCGCGATGAGCACGTGCTCGCGGCGCAGCGACTCCCGCACGACGTGACCCCGTGGTCGCGGTTCCTCGAACAGACCACGCGCGAGCTCGTCGGCGAGGGCGCGGCCGGTCGCGTGAAGCGGATCTCCACGAGCGCCCGGACGATCGCCATTCGCCTGCGCGAGGCGACCGCATCGCCGCCGCCCGAGCTCCCGGCCGCGCCGCCGCCCGAGACGCCCTCGGACGAAGGTTTCCCGCCGCCGCGCGTGGCCACGAAGCGCGACCGGACCTTGCCCGGCGAGGGCCTGTGGATCCCGGCGCCCGCGGCGCATCCCTTGCCGATGAGCAAGCCCGAAGCGCCGCCCGCAATCTTCACGACGCTCGTCCGCCCCGATCCCGATCGCCCGCACGCCGTCGTGCACCTCGTCGCGATGGATGGCCGTCGCCTCGAGCTGCGCCCGATGCCCGGCACGCTCGCGCCACGCACGCCCACGGGCCTGCGCGGCGAGGGCCGCATCCCGGCCGCCGACGTGCCCGCCGCCGTCGCCGTGTTCGCGGGCGGCCCGCCGGCAAACACGCCTCCGCTCGGCCTCGTCGTCGAGCGCCGCACCTTCCTCTCGCCGCGCCCGGATGCCTCCACGCTCGCCGTCGATCGCTTCGGCCGTCCCTCGATCGGCGCCTGGCCCTTCGGCGCGGACGTGCCCGTGGGGATTCGCTCCCTCCGGCAAACTGGCGCGCCGCTCGTCACGTCGGGCCACATCGGAAAACTCTCCGAGGCCGATGCCGTCCTCGCCGATCGCTCGGCGCTCTGCGTGACCGAGGCGGGCCACCTGATCTACGGCTGGGGCGAGGCCCTGCCTGCGGAGCTCCTCGCGCGCGCGCTCGTGCTCGCCGGCTGCCGCGACGCGCTCCCGCTCGCCACGAGCCCGGATCCCACGGGCATCGGCTTCTTCCAGCGAACGGGCGACGAGATCGGCGCGCGCGCGCACGTGGCCGGCATGTCCCTCGCCCCGGAGCGCGCGCTCAGCGGCTCGCCCACCGAGCTCGTCTACGTCGTCGTGCGCAAGGCGAACCCGGATGCGCCGCTGCCCGAGGGCGTCGCGTGGGAGCCGGATCTCGGCACGCAGCCTGCGCCGCTCTGGCAACCGGGCATCTACACGGCGACCGTCTCCAAGCTCGGCGCGCAGGTGCGCCTCGCGTGGTTTGCCCCCGAGCGCTTCACCTTCCACATCCGCGCCGGCGAGAAGGAGCTCTCGCACCGCTTCGGCGGCACCTTCCCGGCCGCGCTCTCCGACGCCGAGCGACCCCACGTCCTCGCCGCCACAGGCCTCGGCACGGGCCGCCGCAAGGGCCCGCGTGGCCTCGCCATCGACGGCTCCATCGGCCTCAAGTTCGGCCCCGGCGCCGGCGTGCTCGTCGTCGGCGACGGCCCCGTGCGCATCGACAAAAGCGAAGCCTTCACGCCCACGCCCGACGCCGACGCGACCGAGCTTCCTCTCACCGCGGACGAAGGCCGACCTCTCCCCGAGGCGCGTGTCGTCGGCTCGATGCGCCCGCGCACGGCCCTCTGCGCGTTCGGCGACGGCGCGGTCCTCCTCGCGTCGACCACCTTCGACACGGACGAGGCCACGACCGAGGCGCTCGTGGACGCTGGCTGCACGCGTGTCGTGGCGCTCGATCGCGGCGCGCACCTCAACGCCTTCGTCCACCGCGCCGGCGGCGAAACGCCGCCCGAGGCGCGTTACGAGCAGACGACGCTCTACGCCCTCGAGAGCCCCATGCGGGGCCGCGCGTCCACGTTGATCGATTCTACGAAAGCAAACTAGTTGCGTGCGCCCCTCTTCCGAGCGGGAGAGGGGAGTGCGGCTAGGCCGCGGCCGCGGCGCGCTGGATGAGGATCTTCAGCCGCCCGAGGGCGCGCGCGTGGAGCTGCGACACGCGCGGCTCGCTCACGCCGAGGTGCGCGCCGATGTCCTTCAGCTTCACGCCGTCGAAGTAGTGCATCCCGACGATCTGCCGCTCGCGCTCGGGGAGCTGCTCCATCGCCCGGAAGAGCGCGCGGTACGACTCGCGGGCCTCGTACGCCGCTGCCGGATCCTCGTCCTCGGCGATGAGGTGCACCTGCTCCTCCATCGGCGTGAGCTCGTGCAGGCTCACGAGGCACGTCGGCCGCGCGGTACTCGAGTCGCCCTCTCGCGCGGCCGTCACGGCGGCGCGCCTTCGCCGGCTCAGCCAGTCCTGGGCGCGCAGCTCGTCCACCACGGCGCCGCGGATGCGCATGCGCGCGTACCACTCGAACGTCTCGCCCCCGTTGCCACCGTTTCTGCGGAGCGAGTCGAGCAGCCCGAACACGCCTGCGGCGAGCAGGTCGTCCCGCAGCACGTTGGCCGGCAGTCGCCGCGCGATCTGCGCGACGATCTGGTTCACGAGCGGCAGGTAGCTCTTGAGGGTTTGCGCGCACACCGGTGCCAGGCTCCCCTCTTGGAGCGCGCGCGCTCGTCGAGGTCTCACGTCGGACACCGGGCCTTCGGGGATCGAGCGGCGACTGACCATGCTGGCGGGCTCTTGCGGGGCGCAGGGCGACACCATGGCCGTGCACCCGCTCAGATCCGCCTGGGTGATGACGGTCGCGTCTCGTTCCTGAACATCCTGTCGGTGGAAGTAGGACTGCTGCATCTGTTCAGGGACCTCGTGATGTAAGCAACGTTCGTGGCACATCCTTGTGAGGTGGCAAGGAACGGCTCGTCCCAAACGTACACTGGTCCCGTCCTCCAGAGAAGGACCGCAAACGAATCTACACCACGCATTCTGCACCAGGAAATTCCCTCAGACTATCAGGAAAATCCCTACGGTTGCCCCGCCGGGGCTGGGTCAGTTCTGACCCGCCTTCGGCGCGTTTCGAGGCGTCGGATCCTGCGTGCTGGAGTTTCCAGTTGAAGGATCAACGACTTGCGAAGGGGGGGGATGGGTATCCCCGGACCCACCTCCCTGCGTGGGGGGTGTAGGCGGCGTTTCTTTTCCTGCCCCACCGGGGGCAGGGGTTGCGCCCGAAGGCGCTTGATCCACGTCCGCGGTCGACTCGTCCGCCGAAGCTTGGGCCACGGGGGAATCGTAGCGGGGGGCCTCACCTGGCCTGGAGTAGTCGATCCAGAAGGCCTTCGTGGTTCGAACGTCGAGGTGAACGAATGTGCTGTTCGGGTAGTAACCTACCCCAGCATTGCGGAAGGTCCGACAGAAATCGCGCAGCATCGTGTTCGGCACGCCCTCGATGCTGAAATCGATCGCCCTGCCCAGGTTGTGGTTCGAGTGCTTGGTGTACTGGGTGGGGGAATAGGGGCGGAACCCACTCGTGATGTGGATCGTACGCCCGCCGAAGTGATCACTCACCATGCCGATCAGCGTGGCGAGGCGCGGATCGATCGCGGTCTTCGCGCCTGAAGGCCCGTGCCGCATCATCTTGCCGAGCCCCGTGAGCGCCGACGGCACGAGCCGCCCGTGCTTCGTGAGCAGCTGCGTCTCGAGCCGATCGGTGCCGCGCACGAGCTTCACGAACCCCGGCCGCTTCGGCTTCATCACGAGCGGCTCGGGCTTCGCGGGTTTCGCGTCGCCCTTCTTTTTTCCCTTGCCAGCGGCGGCGTTCTCCTTCGTGTCCGCCTTCTTGCTGTCCTTCTTCGCTCGTTCCGCCGCCGCCTTCTTCGCGGCCTCCGCTTCTTTCCCCTTTTCGGGGATCACGAGCTCCTGACCCGGCTTGAGAAGCTGCCCAGGTCGCAGCCCGTTTGCCGCTCGGATCGCGTCCACCGTCGTGCGATACCGCTTGGCGATCTGGACGAGCACCTGCCCCTTGGCAACGACGTGAACGACGTCCCCCGCCTCGGCGTATACTGAGGTGAGCGCGACCGCGGCGCCGGCCAGCAAGGCCACGCAGCGGAGCCGGAACGAAGATCGAGCCGGTTTCGAGGCGAAAGCGTCCATGTGTGATGTGTTCAACGTTGCCCGGGGGCTCCCTACGAACGCGCACCCAAGGCTGTCTTACCTTCGGTACGCGGAACCGTGCGATGCGTAAAGCACTATTTTGGCCGCGGATTGGCGGCGGTGCGATGCTGGCTCCGACCCCCTCCCGGGGTCTGGCCGGCGGAGCCCTCCCGCGCCGCAGCTGCGAGGACCAGGACTGATCGATGGCGGACGGAAACAACCTGGTGGGCGTCGACATCGGTTCGAGCGCCATCAAGGTGTGCCAGCTCAAGGAAGGGCGCAAAGGGCTGTCGTTGGTCCGGGCCGGCTACTGCACGCTGCCGCCGCAGAGCATCGTCGACGGCCACGTGATGAACGCCTCGGCGATCGTCGCGGCCGTGGGCCGGGCGCTCGCGGACGCGAAGATCAAGCAGCGCGAGGTGGCGCTGAGCATCAGCGGCCAGGCCGTGATCATCCGCAAGATCACGGTGCCGCTCATGACCCAGAGCGAGCTCGACGAGCAGATCCAGTGGGAGGCGGAGCAGCACATCCCCTTCGACATCAAGGACGTGCACGTCGACTACGAGGTCCTCCGTCGCCGGCCCGAAGCAGGGCAGATGGATCTTTTGCTCGTCGCCGCAAAACGCGAAGAGGTCAGCGACTACCTGGAGATCGCACGGCAAGCAAAGTTAAAGCCTCTCGTCCTCGACATCGACGCCTTCACTGTCCAGAACCTCTTCGAGTACGGCCGCGGCATCCCCGCCGATCAGACGTTCGCGATCATCAACGTCGGCGCCTCGCTCACCTCGATCAACATCGTCTCGCGCGGCGCGAGCTCGTTCACGCGCGACATCCCGAACGCGGGCAACTACGTCACCGAGCAGATCCAGAAGCAGCTCGGCGTCACGTTCGAACAGGCCGAAGAGCTCAAGTGCCAGAGCGTGGCGCAGCCCTTCGGCCCGACGGCCCAGGTGCCGCCGATCGTCGACGCCGTTTGCGACACGATCGCCGGCGAGATCCAGCGCTCGCTCGACTTCTTCCTCGCCACGAGCGGCGAGCCCGAGATGCACCGGATCTACCTCACGGGCGGCACCTCGAACCTGCCGGCGCTACCGGCGGCGATCTCGCGGCGCTCGCGCGTGCAGGTGGAGCTGCTCCAGCCGCTCGAGCGCGTGTCCGTCGAGGGCAAGGACGTCAGCGCCGACATGCTCCGCACCCGCGGCTCGCAGCTCTGCGTGGCCCTGGGTCTCGCCATGCGCAAAGACAAGGAGAAGCGCGCGTGATCCGGATCAACCTCCTTCCGCACAAGCGCGGCGCGGCGATGGGGGCCCCGAGCCAGCGCTGGCTGCTCGTCGTGCTCGCCGTGGTGCTGCTCGAGATCGTGGGGCTCTTCCTCTTCTACCAGTCGAAGCGCGAGGAGCTCGACGCGCAGAACCGCACGAACGCGCAGCTCAAGAGCCAGATCGACGACATCAAGCGCCTCGTCGCCGATCACGACGAGCTCAAGAAGGCCCTCGCCGTCCTGCGCGCGCGCGAAGAGGCGATCGCGAAGCTCCAGGCGGGCCGCACCGGGCCGACCGCGGTCTTGCTCGAGCTCGCGCAGATCATGACGACCGGCAAGGGGCCCTCGGCCGATCCGGACAAACTCGCGAAGCTGCGCAAGGACAACCCCCTCGCCGTCTTCAACCCGGCCTGGGACTCGCGCAGGCTCTGGCTCACGGGCTACCTCGAAGGACAGCGCACGGTGCGCGTCGAGGGCCTCGCGCGCGACGGCAACGACGTCTACGAGCTCGCGCAGCGGCTCAAGCTCTCGCCCTACTTCTACGAGGTCACACTTTTGCCGGGAAAGAAGGACGAGGACCGCGTCTCGAAGATCGATCTCGTGAGCTTCGCGCTCCAGCTCAAGGTGAGGTACTGATGGCCGCCAAAGCACCCGCGGCGGGCAGCTCGTCGCTCGATCGCCTGCCCCTTGCCGGAAAGATTGGTGTCGGCCTCCTCTTCCTGACGCTCGTCGGCGCGCTCTTCTTCGTCTTCGTCTACGAGGACCTCTCGAACGAGCTCGCCGCCGCCAAGCAACGCGAAGGCACGCTCCGCGGCGAGCTGCGCGCGGCCGAGGCCGTGAGGGATGCCTACCAGAAGGACCGCGACGAGAAGATCCGCAGCGAAGCGCGCGCCGAGCAGACGAAGAAGATCCTGCCCGACGAGCCCGAGACGCCCGCGTTCCTCGCCTCGCTCCAGCAGACGGCCACCATCGCCGGCGTGAACCTCACGAGCTGGACGCCCGTCGACGAGATCCCGCAAGAGTTCTTCGCGAAGGTGCCGATGAAGCTCACGCTCACCGGCCGCTACCACCAGATCGCAAAGTTCTTCCACGGCGTGGGGCAGATCGACCGCATCATCAACATGGAAGACATCCAGATGAAGCTGTCGACGAAGAACGGCACGGTGAAGCCCGAGAACCCCGGCGAGCCGGAGGTCAACGTCGAGTGCCTCGCGACCGCGTTCCGCGCCCTCCGGCTCGACGGCAAGGACGGCGCGAAGCGCAGGGGGACCGGCAAATGAAGCGCGCGCGTTCGCTCTTCTGGCTCCTCTTCGCCGCGCTCGTGCTCATCGTGTTCGCCTCCGGCTGCGAGGAAGACGAGCTCTGGGTGCCGCCGCCGAGCGCGACTCCATCGCCCGGCGCTGCGCCCGACGGCGGCGTGGGCACGGACGGCGGGCCGCAGACGGCCGCGAAGAAAGATCAGCCGGAGCTGCCGCAACGGGAGTTCGTCGAGGCCGACTTCACCGAGACCGAGAAGAACCGCGACCCGTTCCGCGGCTTCGCGAGCGTGTTCGCGCAGCAAGCCAAGGGCCGCGCCGTCGTGCAGCGGACGGTGGTGATCGAGCGGTACGCGCTCGACGAGCTCAAGCTCTCCGGCCTCGTCACGCGCTCGCAGCCCCGCGCGCTCTTCATCGACCCCGCCAACGTCGGGTGGGTCGTCAAGGTCGGCGATTACGTGGGCAAGCCCGAGATCGTGCGCACCGGCGGGCCCGCGGGGATCGACGTCGCCATCAACTGGCGCGTCGATCGTATTCGCGAGGGGGATGTCGTCTTTGTTCGCGAGGACCCGGCACACCCGGAAATTGCCCCCGTTACGCGCGTGATCGCGCTCTTCCCCGAGGAAAACGCCGGGAACGAAGCCCGGCGGTAGCGACGAATTGGGCCCCCTTCGCGCGGTTTGGGTAGGATCGGGGGCATGCTGACGAAACCGCGCTCCGCGATGCTTCTCGCGGCGCTCCTCTCCTTCGTCCCCGCGAAGGCATCCGCCGACGGGAACACGCGGCTCGAAGTACGGGACGTCAAGCTTGCATCGTTGGGTCAAGGCGAGGCGCGTGTCTCGATCACGACGAGCGCCGAGCCTCGCTTCTTCGCGCGTGTCGACAGCGGTGGAAAGCGCCTCGTGATCGACGTCTCGGGCGCGGAGATCAAGGGCGCGCCCGCGGCCATCACGCAAGGCAACGCCCTCGTCGGCGGCGTCCTCACGCAGACCTTCGATCAGGACGGCAAGAAGATCACGCGTGTCCTCGTGCAGCTCGCGCGCACGGCCGAGTACCGCATCAGCGCGACGCCCACGGGCCTCGTCGTCGACCTCGCGGCCGCGGATGCGACCGCGCCGATGCGCGCGCCCGCGCCCGTGGTGACGTCCTCGTCGCCCTCCGCGACGACGCCGAAGGCCGAGGCGCGCAAGGTCGAGCAAGCCTCCGGCGCGGCCGTCACGAACGTCCGTTACGACCACCAGGCTGGCAAGGATCGCGTCACGGTCGAGCTCAACGAGAGCGTGAAGTTCTCGCACGTGACCTCGCCGAGCGGCCGCTCGATCCTCGAGCTCGAAGGCGCGCGCTTGCCCGACGCGCTCGAACGCAAGCTCGACGTGAGCGCCTTCGGCGGCACCATCACGGCGATCTCCACGTACCGGCGCAAGAGCGACTCCTCGCGCGTCGTCGTCGAGGTCGAGCCCAAGGGCGATGCGATCGGCGTCGTCTCGCGGGAAGGAAGCACGCTCGTCCTCACGTTCGCGGACACGGCCGCGCACCCGATGCTCAGCGGCGTCGGTGCCGACGGCGGAGCCGCGCGCCGCGTGCGCACGGTGGCGCGGGAAGAGGACGTCCTGGCGACGCCGAGCACCTCGCGCGCTACCGAGACGACGATCGACGGCGAAGAGGCCGCGGGCTTCTTGCCGACCACGCTCGCGCAGCAACGCCGCTTCACGGGCCGGCGCATCGACCTCGACCTCAAGGACGCCGACGTCCACAACGTCCTGCGCCTCATCTCCGACGTCGGCCGCGTCAACATCGTCACGTCCGACGACGTGAAGGGCAACGTCACGATCCGGATGCGCAACGTCCCGTGGGATCAGGCCCTCGAGACGGTCCTCCAGGCCAAGGGCCTCGGCATGGTCCGCCAGGGCAACATGATCCGCGTCGCGCCCCAGGCCGAGCTCAACAAGGAGCGCGAGCTCGACCTCGCGCGGCGAAGGAGCGAGCTCGCGCTCGCGCCGCTGGAGACGCGCCTCATCCCGGTGAACTACGCCGTCGCCAAGGAACTCCAGGCGCGCGGCAAGGATCTGCTCTCACCGCGCGGCTCACTCGCCGTCGACGAGCGCACGAACGTCCTCGTGGCGCGTGACGTTGCGGGCAACCTCGACCAGCTCGAAGAGCTCGTGCGCGCGCTCGACACGCAGACGCCGCAGGTCCTCATCGAGGCGCGTATCGTCGAGGCCACGAGCCGCTACCTGCGCGACGTCGGCATCCAGTGGGGCGGCGACGGCACCTTCAGCCCTGCGACCGGCAACCCGACGGGCCTCGTCTTCCCCTCGCAGATTGGCCTCACGGGCGGCGCGAGTGATCAGACGACGCCCACGGGCGGCCTCTCGCCGTTCCAGAACACCGTCCCGAACCCGAACTTTGCGGTCAACTTGCCGGCCACCACGGGCACGGGCCTCGGCGGCGCGATCGGCATGACGCTCGGCTCGATCGACAACACGGTCAACCTCTCCGTGCGCCTCTCGGCGGCCGAGGCGAGCGGCCTTTTGCGGATCGTCTCGAGCCCGCGCATCCTCACGCTCGACAACCGCGAGGCGCGCATCAGCCAGGGCACGCTCATCCCGTTCTCGCAGATCAGCGCGCAGGGCGTGCAGACGACGTTCCAGGAGGCGAAGCTCCAGCTCCTCGTCAAGCCGCACGTCACGAGTGACGGCAGCGTCTCGATGCACGTCAAAATCAACCGCGACGAGCCCGACTTCAACCAGACCTCGGCGCGCGGCGATCCCACCATCTTGAAGCGCGAGGCCGAGACCGATCTGCTCATCATGGACGGCCACACCGCGGTCATCGGCGGCATCTTCACGCGCAACACGGGCAGAAACCTCGATCAGGTCCCCGTGCTCGGCGACATCCCGATCCTCGGCGTGCTCTTCCAGCGCCGCAGGTCGAGCGACAGCCGCAGCGAGCTCGTGATTTTCATCACGCCGCGCATCGTCAACCGGGCCGAGTCGCTGGGGAAGTGAGGTCGTTGACAGGTCGCTGGAAAGCCAGGTAACTGGCGACCTGAATGACCTCGAACGACCACCGGACCAAGCGCTCGTCTTTTTCCCTTTCTCGCGTCTTCCTCGGCATCTGGGGCACGGCTGCGATCGTCGCGATCGCCGGTTGTGACGACGGCGCCGGCACGTCTGGCTCCGCGGGCGCGCCCTCCACGGGCGGCAGCGGCGGCGCGGGCGGCTCGATGCAAGCCGGCGGAATGGGCGGCGTCGGTGGAATGGGCGGCGCCGGCGGCGCCGGCGGCGTTGGCGGCGTTGGCGGCGTCGGTGGAATGGGTGGTTCCGGCGGGCAGAACTGCATCCCCGAGACCTGCAACGGCGTCGACGACGATTGCGACGATACCGTCGACGAGGACATCCCCGGCGTCGGCATGTCCTGCGACACCGCCCTCTCGGGCGTCTGCGCGGCCGGCACCACGGCCTGCAAGGATTCCGCGCTCACCTGCGTGCAGAACGTCCTTCCGAGCCCCGAGGTGGCGGATGCGCTCGACAACGATTGCAATGGCCAGGTCGACGACGGCCTCATGCTCGGCAAGGGGCTCTGGGCCAAGGGGTACGGCAATGACACGTCGACGCAGAGCGTCCTCCGCATCGCCACCGATTCCGTGGGAAACATCGGCGTCGTCGGCTGGATGACGGGCGGGTTCGTCAATTTCGGCGGCAGCACCATGACCGTCTTGGGCTTGGAAGACGCCTTCCTCGTCAAGCTCGACCCGAACGGCGGCTTCTTGTGGCAACAGCAGTTCAGCGCCTCGAACAATCTCGGCTGGGTCTCGGCCCTCGCCTTCGATTCGACGGGGAACGCGTACACGGCCGGATATTTCATCAGCAACATGACCGTGGGGGGCAAGACCCTCAACCCGATCGGCAGCGGGGACATTTTCATCCTCAAGCACGACGCCGCCACGGGCGCGGTGCTCTGGAGCAAGGTGTTTGGCGAGTCCACCAACTCGCAAGGCGTGTCGGACCTCGCGACCACGCCGGCCGGCAACCTCGTGGCCACGGGGACCGTGCATGGTGGCGCCGTGAGCCTTGGCGGCGCCCCCTTGGCCGGATCTTCCAGCGACGCCATCCTCGCCATGTACGACGCCACGGGCGTCCATCTCTTCAGCAAGCGATTCGGGGACGGCTTGATTCAGTCCGGCAAGAGCGTCGCCGTCAATGCGGCGGGCGAGATCGCCCTCGCCGTCGACCTCGAGGGCACGGTCGATTTCGGCGGCGGCGTGCTCACGTCGGCGGGCTCCACCGACGTCGCGATCGCGAAATTCGCCGCGGATGGGACCCACCTCTGGAGCAAGAACTACGGCTCCGCGATGCAGCAGGCAGTCAACAGGGTCGCCTTCGATGCGCAGGGCAACATCCTGATCACGGGTACCCATTACGATCCCATCGATTTCGGATGCGGGCCCGTATCGGCGGTGAACAACTACGGATTCTACGTGGCGAAGCTCGATCCGAACGGCGCGTGCCTCTGGACGAAAACCTACGGCACGACCCCTGTCAAAGGGGTGTACGCATCCAAGATGGCCGTGGATCCGACGGGCAACGTCGTCGTGACGGGCACGTTCCTGGGCAGCATGGACCTCGGCGGCGGCATGATGACCGCCGTGGAATCGTCTCAGGATATCTTCGTGCTCAAGCTGAGCTCCACGGGCGCCTACGTGTGGAGCAAGCACTATGGCGACCCGGTCGTGTACGAGATGGACTCGGGCAACGACGTGGCGACCGATCCGATGGGGAACATCCTGCTCGGCGGGGATTTCGGCGGTAACATCGACTTCGGCTCGGGGACGATCTCGGCCGTCGACCTGAACCACCAAGACGCGTACGTGGCGAAGCTCTCGCCCTGAACCGGGCGGAATCGCGCGAAAAGTAGCGTCTGCGCGTACCGGGGGGCGCTTGCAACGCTTGCAAGCGCCTCTTTGCGTGTACAGGGAGCCGGTTGCAACGCTTGCAAGCGGCTCTTTGTATGGTCACGGAGCCGCTTGCAACGCTTGCAAGCGCCTCTTTGTGTGTACAGGGAGCCGGTTGCAACGCTTGCAAACGGCTCTTTGTATGGTCACGGAGCCGTTTGCAACGCGTGCAGGCGGCATCCGGTACGCGCAAAGCGCGGTTTGCACGCGTTGCAAGAGGGGGATCGCGTCCTGATCCGATGGGTCGACCGCGGGGGAGGCGCTGGGCAGGTAACCGCCTTGGCAGGTCGCCCGAAAGCCAGGTACCGTGAGGCTTATGACCTTGAACGATCACCGACCCAAGCGTCCTTCCTTTTCTCTCCACCACGTATTCTTCGGCCTGTGCGGCTCGGCTGCGATCGCGATCGGCGGCTGTGGCGACGGCGGGAGCACGGCGTCCACGTCAACCGGCGGGCAGGCCGGCGGCATGGGCGGGGCCGGCGGGCAGACGTGCGTCCCCGAGATCTGCAACGACCTCGACGACGATTGCGACGGCAGCGTCGACGAGGACGTCCCCGGCGCCGGCCTTTCGTGCGACACCGCGCTCCCTGGCGTCTGCGCGGCCGGCACCTCGACCTGCAAGAATGCCGCGGTGACCTGCGAGCCGAACGTAAAGCCGAGCCCCGAGGCGCCGGATGGGCTCGACAACGACTGCAATGGTCAGGTCGACGACGGCCTCTCCCTCGGCAACGGGCTCTGGGCCAAGGGATACGGGAGCGACGCGGCCTCGCAGTACGCACAAGGCATCGCCACGGATTCGGCAGGGAACATCGCCGTCATCGGCCAGCTCAGCGGCGGCGACATCGATTTCGGCGGCGGCAAGATGAAGGTGACGGGCACGGACGATTCGTTCCTCGTCAAGCTCGACCCGAGCGGCGGCTTTTTGTGGCAGCAGCAATTCGACTACGCCGGCGAGTACGACCGTATCAATTCCGTCGCTTTTGATCCGGCCGGCAACGTGTTCGCGGCCGGAACCTTCTCCAGCGAGATGACCGTGGGGGGCACGTCCCTCGTCCCCAACGGCGGCGGCAAGGACATTTTCATCCTCAAGCACAACGCTTCCACGGGCGCGGTGCTCTGGAGGAAAGTCATTGGCGCATCCACCGAGCCGGAGAACCTGTTCGACATCGCCCCGACCCCGGCGGGCGGCCTCGTGATCACCGGGACGTCTTTGGGAGACACCGTGAATCTCGGCGGCGGCGCCTTGAAAGGTTCGTTCGCCGATGCCTACCTCGCCGTCTACGACGCCGCGGGCGCCCACGTCTTCAGCAAACGATTCGGGAACGACGACCTGGGCCAGAACGGCCGGACCGTCGCCGTCAACGCGGCAGGCGAGATCGTGCTCGGCGTCGACCTCAACGGCGCGGCTGATTTCGGCGGTGGCGTGCTCACGTCGGCGGGCGGCAGCGACATCGCGATCGCGAAGTTCTCCGCGGACGGGACCCACCTGTGGAGCAAGGTGTACGGCACCGCGGAGCAGCAGACCGTCAGCCAGGTGGCCTTTGATGCGCAAGGCAACATGCTGATCACCGGCCCCCACGTGGATCCCATCGATTTCGGGTGCGGGCCCGCGTCGCCGCCGAACTACGCCGGGTTCTACGTGGCGAAGCTCGATCCGAGCGGCGCGTGCGTCTGGACCAGGACCTACGGCACGACCCCCGGCCAGACGGTTGGCACGCCAAGACTCGCGGTGGATCCGGCTGGCAACGTCCTCGTGGCCGGTGGCTTCTCGGGCACCATGGACCTCGGCGGCGGCGCGATGGAGAGCGGGGGCAAGCAGACCGACGTCTATGTGCTCAAGCTGAGCCCCTCGGGCGTCCCCATCTGGAGCAGGCACTATGGCGCCCCGGCGCCCGAGAGCGACGGCTGCGCCGCGCTGGCGACGGATCCCATGGGCCACGTCGTGCTCACCGGCCATTTCGAGGCCAACATCGATTTCGGTACCGGGACGATCCCGTCGGGGGACCTGGGCGAGTCCGACGTGTTCGTGGCCAAGCTGTCGCCTTGAATGTGCGCATGACCACTGCATGGTACGTGAGGCCCGCCCCCCGCGTCGACGCGCGCGCCGGGCCAAGAATCCGCCGCCGATTTCTTTGCCTCCCGCCCCGCGGCCGCTAGGTTCCCCCCGATGACCCCGCACTCGAACTGGTTTCGCGCAGCCACCGCGGCCCTCCTCGGCCTCGCCTCGGCGGGCGCGTGCGGCGCGGCCATGCCCGAGGCCGATTCCACGAAGCAAACCGCCTCCACGTCCGAAGCGGACGAGCTCGCCCGCAAGCGCGCGGACGGCGAAGGCGCCGATTCTCCGTCGAAATGCCCCCACGGCGCCCTCGAAGATCCGCACCGCGGGTTCGTCCGTTGCTTGCGCCCCGACGAGCGTGACGCCGGCTGGCTCCCGCCGCCCCCGCAACCCGAGCCGTCTTCCCCGGACGCCGGCACGGACGCGGCCCCGCCGCCTGAAACGGCCCCGCCGCCGCCTCCGCCGCCGCCGCCTCCGCCGCCGCCTCCGCCGGAAAAACCGAAGCCGGGGCCTCCGCCCCTCGTCACGATCTCCACGCCCAAATTCGAGGGCGGCGACGTGCCCCGCGCCGAGAAGTTCATCACGTCGAACCTCGAAGGCATTGCCAAGTGCATCGCCGACAATGGCGGGCTCGAGGCGGCGAAGGGCTCGATCAAGGTGAGCTTCCTCGTCCGCGCGCGCGGCCGCGCCGAGGGCGTCGAGATCGAGAGCAAGAAGGGCATCACCGAGGAGGCGGCGTCCTGCATCCGCTTGCTCCTCAAGAACCGCGCCGTGGGCGCCCCGAGCTCGGATCCCGTCGGCGTCACGGTCACCTTCTCGCTCGAACGACCCCGCTGACGATCGTATCCTGCCGGCATGGCACGGCAGCGCTTCCTCTCCTTGTCCTCGGGCCTCGGCGCCCTGATCCTCGCCTTCGTCGGCGCGGGCGCGCGCCTGCCCGACGCCGGCCCGAGCGCGGCCCGCGTCGTCTCGCCCGGGATCCCGCTCGACGCGCCGGCTTATGGTCCTTCCAAGGGAAAACAGGCGACCCCCGCGGTCGCCTACGACGGAACGAACTGGCTCGTCGTGTGGGAACACCACGCGGCGGACGGTTTTTCCTCGGGCCTGCGCGGCGTCCTCGTGGGCCCGTCCGGCGCGCCGCTCGACCCGCAGGGCTTCGAGATCGAGCCGTCCGTCGGGTACAACTTCGCGCCCGCCGCCGCGTGGGACGGCGCGAACTGGGTCGTCGCCTGGGAAAGCGGCGTTCCGGGCGACGGTACGAACTGGGACATTCGCGCGCGGCGCTTCGGGCCGACCGGTACTCCGCTCGGCGACTCGTTCGTCCTCGGCGGCGCCACCAATGCGCAACGCGCCCCGGCCATCGCCGCGGCAAATAGCCGCGTCCTCGTCGTCTGGGAGGATTTCCGTAATGGCACCTCGAACGACATCTTCGGCGCGCGTCTCCTCTCGAACGGCGTCCTGCTCGACCCGCTCGGCCTTTCCATCGGCGCCGCCACGAACGAGCAGAGCCGCCCCGCGGTCGCCTGGGATGGCACGAGCTTCGTCGTCGCCTGGCAGGACTATCGCAGCGGCACGAACCAGGATGTGTACGCGGCGCGCGTGACGCCCGCGGGCGTCGTCCTCGATCCTGCGGGCATTGTCGTCTCCACGGTCGCGGGCAGCCAGATGTATCCGTCTGTCGCCAGCAATGGCATGAGCTCGCTCGTCGTCTGGCGTGATTACCGCAGCGGCAGCTCGTACGACATTTACGGCGCGCGTATCGATCCGAACGGCACGGTGCTCGACGCCGCGGGCGTGCTCGTCTCGGCCGCGTCGGGCTCCCAGCGATATCCCCAGATCGCCTGGGATGGCGTGAACTTCGTCGCCGTCTGGGAAGACCTGCGCAATGGCGGCGGCGTGTACGATCTGTATGCCACCCGCGTCGATTCCCAGGGCACGGTCCTCGATCCGGCCGGGTTCGCCGTGATCAAAGGCGGCACGGACGACCTCTCCGTCGCGCTTGCCCCCGGCGCGACCCACACCCTCGCCGTCTGGGATGTCGACCGGGACAACCGCGATATCGTCGGCGCGCGTATCAGCCAGGGCGGCACGGCCGTTGACACGCCTCCGGCGCTGCTCTCCACGGCGCCGAACGAGGAGCGCATCGGCGACGCGGCGTTCGACGGGACGAACTGGTTCGTCGTCTGGGCGGACTCGCGAAATGGAGAGAGCGTCATTGCCGGCGTCCGCGTGAGCCCTGCGGGGGCGGTCCTCGATGCCTCGGCGATCCTCATCGCCACCGGCCAGGGCCCCGTCGCGGACCCGCGCGTCGCGTTCGACGGGAAAAACCATCTCGTCGTCTGGACCGACCGACGCACGATGCAAAACCAATCCGACGTCTACGCGGCGCGCGTGACCCCTGCCGGCGCCGTCCTCGATCCCGGTGGATTTCCCGTCGCCACGGGCACTTCGTCGCAGCAGTCGCCGTCCGTCGCCTCCACGGGGAGCGCCTGGCTCGTCGCATGGCTCGACGATCGCACGGGTGCCACGGCGTGGGACATCTATGGCGCGCGTGTCTCGCCTTTTGGCGCGGTGCAGGACCCCCAGGGCTTTCCGATCACGACCGCGCCGGGCTCCCAGTACATCTCGGACATGGCCTCGAATGGCTCGCTCTACCTCGCCGTGGCCACCGATCACCGCAATGACACGACAGGCGACGTGTATGCCTTCCGGATCGACCCGAGCGGCGTAGTCCTCGACGCCGCGGGCATTCCCGTATCGGTCGCGCCGAATGCGCAGACGAGCCCCTCGGTCGGCCTCGATGGCAAGGATTTCCTCGTCGTGTGGTCGGACGACCGAGCGGCCACGGCCCCCGATATTCACGCCGCGCGGGTCACGGCCGCGGGGGTCGTCCTCGATCCGGACAGCCTCGTGCTCGCGGCGACCCCCAGCGCCGAGCGTGCGCCTTCCGTGGCCTTCGACGGCGCGCGCCACGTCGTCACGTATTCGATTGCCTCGGACAGCGCGAACGACATTGCGGGGCTTCGGCTGCACACGGATGGCACGCCCGTGGATGCGATGCCTTTCGTGATCAGCGCCGAGCCGGCGGAGGAGAATCCGTCGATCGCTTGCGCGGGGCCGCCTGGAAGTGTGCTCGTCGCATACGGGGCGCAGGACGACGTGACGGATCGAATTCGCGTCCGGGCGAGGGTCGTGACCGACGATGGAGGCGGCGGAGCCGGCGGCGCAGGAGGCGGAAGCGGAGGCGGAGGCGGAGGCGGAAGCGGGGGCGGAAGCGGGGGCGCAGGCGCAGGCGGAAGCGGTGGCGCAGGCGGAAACGGAGGCGCAGGCGCAGGCGGAAGCGCAGGCGCAGGCGCAGGCGGAAGCGGTGGCGCAGGCGCTGGCGGAGCCGGTGGCGGAAGTGGCGGCGCAGGCGGGACTGGCGGCATCGCTGGAAACGGCGGCGCTGGCGGCAGCGCCGGCGCGGGCGGGGAGGGGGGCCTTGGTGGAATGGGCGGTGGGGCTTCGTCGGGGGGCGGTGATCGGCCTTCGGGTCCGATCCTCGTGGATGACGGTTGTGGGTGCCGGATGACCGACGACGCTTCGGGGACATCGCCGGCTCTCCTCTCGCTTGCCGCGCTTTTTCTCCTGCGGAGACGTCGGATCGAGCGTAAGCTCCGGTCCGCGTGACGACGGCGGGGGATCCATCGGTGGGCACGGAGCTACGTTTCGGCGCGCACAGGCTCGCGTTCGAGGAGCCGGACACGGTCCATATCGAGCTTTGCGGCGAGCTCGGCGACGAGCTCCAGTCGTTGGTCGAGGCCCTCGAGGCCTGGTCCGTCGGCCGCCCCTACATACTCACGCTCGCCTCCGTCTCGCGCGTCACGACCTGGACCGCGGGGGCGCGGAAGGTCGCATTGTCGTCGCACCAGATTCGCCTCCCGCCGCGCGCCCTCGCCCTTTATGGGGGAGGTTTTGCTTTACGCATGTCCGTCGAAATGCTCATGCGCGCGACCGCCGTGCTCGGCGCCCGCGATCGATACTTCTTCCACGGCCACGACGAGGCCGAGGCGCGCGCGTGGCTCACGGACATGCGCCCGAAGCTCGCGGGCGCGGCGAGGGCGTAACCCCGCGCGCGCTTCGTCGCGGGTTACCCCTCGTTCCGCGGCGCGAGCCAGCGTGCGAGCTCGTCCGGCGATCGATCGAGCACGACGTCCCCGACGCGAATCGCGCCGAGTTTGGCGAGCCGGTCGGCCAGGGTTTGTCGTTCCGGCGTGGTCAACGGGCGCCCGAGGCGCCGTTCGAACTGGTGGGCGAGTGTTTCGAGACGTCCCTGGAGACGCCCTTCCTTGCGTCCCTCTTTGCGCCCTTCCTTACGCCCTTCTCTGAAGATCCAGTTTTGCATGACCAACCTCCCGGACCCCACAGAAGCTACCACATCCCCAAGCCCTTTCACACGATCGTTTGTCTCCGCGAGGACGCTCATGGCTGCGCAGAGTTCCTCGAGCTCCGAGGCGGAGCACTGCGCGCGCAAAATCTCCATGACCTGCGCGAGTTTGTCCGCGTCCACATCCCGCGTCAGGGGCGCGAAGATCAACCAGAACGGACTTCCTTGTTCGGTTGCTCGTCGTACGAGCTCGGCCACGGTCCGCTGGTAGACCGGCTCCACGCGGAACGAGACCCCGGAAAACGGCCGATCGTCCGGCGAGGTTCGGTACACGCCTTGCTCGGGCCAGGGTTCGTCGCGGCCGGCCAGGAGCACGAGTACGCTCTCGATGCGCGGCGGCCTCTCGTCCGGGTTCGTCCCGCGCCGCGCGCGCGCCTCGTCCCCCAGCGCGAGCGCCGTCAGGGTGTTGTATTCGAACATCCGCCACGACACGTCCCGTGTCATGGTCCGCGCCCATTCCACGTGCAGCAGCCGTTTTCCCTCGGCTGCCTTCACGAGCAGCGCGCGATCGAGCCGCCGCTGTCGTGACGTCACCTGCGTATCGACCCATTCCAAAGGCTCGATGGGCCCCTCGCAATCGAGCAGCGCCCGCGCGACCGCGTGGGGCAGCTTCCGCGACACGTGCCGGAGGATCAGATCGATGTCGTCCCCCGCCAAGACTCGCCCCGCTCCTCGCTCGGTCGCTTGCACGCGCGGGGCCGAGAGCGATCCTCGTGCCAGGACAAAGCCCCTGCAATCCCTGCGAACTTCGGCCCTCCGGGGGTGGTGCCGCCGTTTTTCGCCAGGCGCCCGCCAGGCGCGCCCAAGCGACCCCTCGGCCTCGGCCGTGGCTCTTCGCGAGCGTAGCCCGGGGCGGAACCGGTGCTAAGGTGCGCGCGCCGCCGTGTCCGACCCTCAACTCCTCCAGCGCGAGATCGCTCGCCGCAAGACCTTCGCCATCATCTCCCACCCCGACGCGGGCAAGACCACGCTCACCGAGAAGCTCCTGCTCTACGGCGGGGCCATCCAGCTCGCGGGCGCCGTCAAGGCCAAGCGCGCGCGCGCGCACGCCGTCAGCGACTACCTGGAGATGGAGCGCGAGCGCGGCATCTCCATCCAGTCGAGCGTCCTGCAGTTCCCTTACAAGGGCCGCCTGCTCTCGCTCGTCGACACCCCGGGCCACGCCGACTTCAGCGAGGACACCTACCGCGCGCTCATGGCCACCGACGCGGCCATCATGCTCCTCGACTCGGCCAAGGGCGTCGAGGCGCAGACGAAGAAGCTTTTCCGCGTCTGCAAGCTCCGCTCGATGCCCATCTTCAGCTTCGTCAACAAGATGGACCGGCCCGGCCGCGATCCGTTCGAGCTCATCGGTGAAGTCGAGGAGGTCCTCGGCATCGGCGTCTACCCGATCACCTGGCCCATCACCGTCCGTGGCCAGTTCAAGGGCGTCTACCACCGCCTCCTCCGGCAGGTGTTCCTCTTTCAGCAGGTCGCCCACGGCGCCGAGATGGCGCCCATGCAGGCCCACGACCTCTATGCGCCCGAGCTCGAGCAGGCCGTGGAAGAGGAGGGCGTCAAGCAGCTCCGCGACGACGTCGAGCTCCTTGAGGCGGCCGGCGACGCCCTCGACACGGGCAAGCTCGCGCGTGGCGAAGTCACGCCGATGTTCTTCGGCAGCGCATTGACGAATTTCGGCCTCCCGCAGCTCCTCGATTCCTTCGTGGAGATGATGCCGCAGCCGGCCCCTCGCGCGAGCGACAAGGGCGCGATCACCCCCGACGACGAGCGATTCACCGCGTTCGTCTTCAAGATCCAGGCGAACATGGATCGCGCCCATCGCGACCGCATTGCGTTCGTCCGCGTCTGCTCGGGCCAGTACGAGCGCGGCATGAAGGTCCGCCACGTCCGGCTCGATCGCGACATTCGCCTCACGAACCCCGTGCAATTCCTCGCGCAGGAGCGCACCGTCGTCGACGACGGATTCGCGGGCGACATCATCGGCGTCTTCGATCCGGGCATCTTCCTCATCGGCGACACCCTCACGGACGGCGCGAACGTCAAATATGCGCCGCTCCCGCAGTTCCCGCCCGAGCATTTCGGCCGCGTGGTGATGGTCGATCCGATGAAACGCAAGCAGCTCAAGAAGGGCCTCGAGCAGCTCGCGCAGGAGGGCAGCGTGCAGCTCTTCCGGCCACCGGAGGGCCGCGAGGGCGAGTCCATTCTCGGCGCCGTCGGCGAGCTCCAGTTCGACGTCGTCAAGCACCGCCTCCTCAACGAATACGGCGCGGACGTCCGTATCGAGCGCCTCTCGTGGAACATCGCGCGCTGGGTCGAGGGCGAGCCCGTGCCCCTCGCGGAGCTCGAATCGCAGCTCTACGGCTATGGCGCGCTCGACGTGCATGGCCAGCCCGTCGTCCTTTTCAAGGGCGACTGGCAGCTCGAGACCTGCGCGAAGGCCTTCCCCAAGACCCGCTTCGTCGAGCTCGGCGCGGGCGCGCTCAAATTGCCCACGGCGGACTGAGCGCGCGTCTCAGGACGCCCTTCGGGGCGCGACCGGCGCATGATACAAGGGATCATGCGCCTTCGATCTCCCTCTTTCCTTCTCCTCACGGCCCTCTCCCTCCTCGTGGCGCCGGCTTGCGGCCCGGACGCGGAAACGCCCCCGACCATTGCCCCGGTCCGGCCGGAGCCGCCGGCCGAGAACGACCCTGCGTTCACCGTGACCGGCGTCCCGCGCTACGTCCTCGCCGGTGACGGCCTCACGGTGCCCACGAAGGCCTTTCAGATCAACGTCACGGCCCCCAAGGACATCGTCGACATCGACGCCTGGATCGACGGCGCCGCGGAGCCGGTTCCGCTCGTCTTCAACGGCAACCAGTCGGAGGGCGAGATCGGGACGCTCGACCTCCCGATTGGCAACCATTCCTTCATGCTCTCCGTGCGTGGCTCGAAGGACGCCTTTTTTCGCGCGGAATTCGTCAAGGGCCACGCCCTCTACATGGTCATCTCGACCGACTGGGATTTTTCGGACGTCGACGACCGCGTCCTCGACCACCACACCGAGCTTCACACGGCGCACCCCGAGCTCAAGATCACGCACCTCATCGGCCCGTACACCTTCACGGATCCGGCCATTCCCCAGCAGCGCCGCGACGACCTCGTGAGCTGGGCCCAGGGCATGCGCAGCACGTACGGCGACGAGATCGGCCTCCACATCCATCCATATTGCAACTTCGTCGAGGCGGCGGGTGTGGCTTGTAAAACTTCGCCATCCGTCGCCGATCCGGCCGGGGACCCCACCGGTTACACCGTGCGCCTCGGGGCCTACAGCCGCGAGGAATGGAAAACGCTCTTCGGCAAGGCCAACGAGATCTGGGAGCAGGTCGGCTTCGGCAAGCCCACCTCCTTCCGCGCCGGCGCGTGGACGCTGGAGACGCACGTCGCGCAGGCCCTCGTCGATACGGGCTTTTTGGTCGACTCCTCCGCGAACAACTGGAAGCTCATGGAGGAGTGGATCGGCTACGACATCTACGAGTTCAACAAAACGCAATGGGCGCCGATCGGCGACACGAGCCAGCCGTATCGTCCGACCGAGGACAGCATCGTCGCCGGCGGCAAGGGCCCCGAGCTCGGCCTGCTCGAGGTCCCGGACAATGGCTGCATGGTCGATTACTGGGCCGTGGAGGAAATGGAAAACATCTTCGACGCGAACTGGAGCGGAGGCGCGCTCACCGCGCCCACGCAGGTCTCGACGGGCTTCCACCCCGCGACCACGCAGTATTACTCCCCGAACGAGTTCGAGCGCCTCGACGCGTTCTTCACGTACGTCGACCAGTTCCTCGCCTCGAAGCACGAGGGCCCGGTCATCTACATCAACATGACCGACGCCACGAACGTCTGGTGAATCAATCGGGATCGCGCCGCGTCCTCCGCACCCGGAACGCCGTCTCCGGCGGCAGGACCGGCGTGACGCCCGTCCACGCTTCCAGCGCATCGAGCGCTTTCGCGCGGTCCGGCTCCATCAGATCGACGATCGACGCGGAATGGTTTTTCCCAGGCGCGAGGAACCAGTAGCTATCCTTCGCACTCCCGAGCTCGAAGGCCGCCGCCGTGTAAGGATCGGTCTCCCCGTACACGAAAAGGAGCCGTTCCCCCTCCGCCGAGATCCAGGTGGAAATGTCCTGCATCGCCGACGCATCGAACACCGGCGTCTTGCCCGGCGTGAGATACGTCTCCGGCACGTCGATCCCGGGGAACTGTAGCAGATCCGCGACGTTCGATTCCGTGACCGCCGGATACCCGAGCTCCGTGGCGGCTTGCCAGTAATAAGGCTCGTACGTGAGGAACTCCTCGTCCGACCAGAGGCTCGGCGAGGCGATCTCGTCGAGGAACGTCCACACATCGTCGTCCGTCGGCACGATGCTCATGTCGGGACAAACGCTCTCGTCGTAATACTGCCAGAACGTGAAGATGAGCTGCAGTGTGGCCACCTCGAGCGCCTTCTCCCGCCCGAGCAGCTCGTAACCGAGCCCGTTCTCCGCGGCCTGCGCGTCGATCCGCGCGAGCATCGCCTCGCGCCGCACGAGCACCTCCCGCTGGAAATACCGCAGCGCGTCCTTGCAGGTCGAGCTCCCGAGCGACCCCACGAAATCGAGGTACCGCGCATCCGCCGTGCCGAAGCTGTGCGGCGCCACGTACGCGACCGTCCCGTCCACGTCGTCGGGGAAAAACCGCCGATGATACACGGACGTCATCCCGCCCTTGCTCCCGCCGGACGAGATCCATTTGCCCGTGTAGATCGGCTTCAACGCAAGGGCGATGCGGTGGTGATCCGCCGCGGCTTGTTCGATCGTGAGCAGCGACCAGTCGGCCGGCTCCGGCCGCGAGGGCGCGAAGAACCGTTGCTCCACGTAGAGCTGATTCGCGCCGAGCAACATGGCCGGCTCCCGGATCCTTTGTCGCGTCGGACTGACGTTGTACCCCGACGTGCCGAGCACGAACGGCGCGGCCGCGTCCCTGTGGTGCAGGAGCAAGCGCTGCCGGAAGACCGACCCGCCTGCCGCGCCGTGATCCGCCGGCTGCTCGTACTCCATCACGAAGTAACGATATCCTTCGGCCCCCGAGTTCTCCTCCGTCACCACCATTCCGGGGATGGCCGCGAGCCGGTCGAAAATATCGACCTCCGGCGGCGGACGCGTGGGTTCGTCCGAGCAGGCGGGCAGAAAGCCAAGGGCGAGCGGGGCGACGAGGCAAAGCGCGCCCCGCATCCTTCGAGACATCATCGTTCCCTCAGAGCGGCGCGACCTTCACCCAGAACCGCGGCTCGTACGTGAAGAGCGTGTTGACACTGCCCGACCCCATGATCCCGAAGCCGAGCGGGGTGAATCCGATGGCGAAATGCGAGGTGAGCGGGAAGCCGAAGCCGAGCTGGAATCGCGCGCCGAACCCGTTCGCGGGCTCGAAATAGGCCGAGTCGAACACCACGCGCGAATAAAACGGCAGGGCCGTGAACTCGATCTCCGAGTACCTGCCGAGCCCCGTCACGAACCGGATCGGCACGCCGATGCCCCATTGCGCCGCATCGCTCGTCCCCACGAAGCGCCCTTCGAGGCCGACCTCGAAGCGCTGCCGGGGCCCTGTCGAGATGCGGTACGTCGCTTCGAGATCCACGAGCGCGCCGTCCTTCACGGCGAACCTGCCCGGCGCGAAATACCCTCCGCCCGCGAGGCCGATCCCGAAACGGAGCTTGTTGTAATCCTTCTGCGGATCCGCGGGCTTCTCCTCCGGCGGAAGCTCCTCGGCCGGCACCGACTTCACGCCCGCCTTCGGCGGCGTGGCGCCCTGCGGAGGCGGCGGATACGGGTAGGGGTACGGATACGGGTACGGATAAGGCGCGGCGCCCTGCGGCGGCGGCGGATACGGGTAGGGGTACGGATACGGCGCAGCGCCCTGCGGCGGCGGCGGATACGGATAGGGATACGCCGAGCCCTGCGGCGGCGGAGACGGCTGCGCCTGCTGCGCGGGCGGCGGCGGGGCGCTGGTTTGTCCCGCCGGCTGCTTGGGCGTCTGCCCCGCCGGCGCCTGCGTGGTTTGTCCCGCCTTCGCCGGTTGCGCCGCGGCCTCCTCCGGCACGACGAGCGCCGCCGCTGCCAGCATCGCCGACGCCAGGGACAACCGCGGGCCCTTTCGGGCGAGCAGAACCGCCGCGCCCACCGCGAAGAGCAACACGATCGACACGACCTGCGCCGAGCTCAAGGGCCCGTACGTCCCGCGCGACGCGTCGCCGCGCAGCATTTCCACGAAAAACCGCCCCGTCGCATAAAGCGCGATCCACGTCCCGAACGCCCGCCCGTCGCGCCGCGGCCCGAGCAGCCATAGCGAGGCGATCGCGCCCGCCACGAGCCCCACCGCGGCCTCGTAGAGCTGCGTCGGGTGCACGGGCAGGCTCGGCGCGCCGTGCGGCACCCAGCCGAGCGACGCGTGATCGAGCGCCGCCGGGCTTTCCGCCGGGAAACGCACCCCGAACAGCCCCGCCGTCGGTTTGCCGTAATCACACCCGGCGAGGAAACAGCCCGTTCGTACGAACCCGTACGAGATCCCGCAAAGCGGAACCGCTCGATCCAAAAAAGGCAGCGCCTTCGCGCCCCCGCGGCGCAGCACCCAGGCCGCCGCGAGCGCCCCCATCAAGAGCCCGCCATACGCCGCGCGTCCCGCGTGGAGCAGCGGATTCAGGGA
This sequence comes from Polyangium jinanense, assembly GCF_028435265.1. Taxonomy (GTDB): domain Bacteria; phylum Myxococcota_A; class Polyangia; order Polyangiales; family Polyangiaceae; genus Polyangium; species Polyangium jinanense. Next base: position 293,358 of record NZ_JAGTJK010000007.1, read on the forward strand.
TCCCGCGGCGATCGCCTCCGGCACGGCCCGCAGCCATTCGAAGACGTAACCCCCCGCGAGCGCCCCGGCATAGGCCGCGACGAGCGCCCGCCCTTCGAGTCCCGCGTCGGCCCCGTCGCGCCGCGACAGTTTTTGCGTTGCAACCGCGCCGAGCAGCGCTGCGAGCCCGACCATCACCATGTAATCGGGCGCGAGCCACCCGGGCAGCCCGTTGCGCTCGAGCCAAGCCACGATGAGGGTTCTCATGGCCGCCTCCGACGCGAAAGGAGATACAGATACGCGACGGGGAGCGCGAGCCAGAACGCTGTCCCGACCGGCGCGGGCAGGGGCGACCGCCCGGGCCGCCGCGCGACGGCGCACTGGCTGCCCTTGCAGTTGTTGTTGCAGTCCTTGCAGTTCTGGTTGCAATCCGAGCAATTGTCATTGCACTTCGAGCAATTGTCGTTGCACTTCGAACAATCGTCGTTGCAACCGCCGCACGAGTCGCCCGAGCAACCCCCGCAGCTCGACGAGCTACTGCCGCCCGACGGCTCGCCCGAGAGGCTCCCGTCCGAGAGGCATTGCTGGAGCAAGCTCATGCAGCTCTCGCTCGCCAGGAACGCGAGCGCGTCGTCCCGCGTCGTCACCGGCAGCGCCGCGCAGATCGATCCGCCCGACTCCACGCACGCCCGCACCCCATCGATGTTCATCAGCGCGAGCACGCAGAGCGCCGCCGCGTTCGCCTCCGCCTGGTTCACCCACGTGCACTCCGCATTCGCGTCGGAGAACGTCGGATCCGTCACGTCGTGATCACACGTCCCGCTCGCCGCGCAGCCGCACGTCGTCTGCACCTGCAGCGAGCACTCCTCCAGGCTGTCGGGCAGCTTGTACGGATTGAAATCGACCGACAAAGGCTTCGATCCCGGCCACTCCGGCATCGGCACGACCGCGGGGACGGGCACGACCTGCGCGCCCTCCTCCTCCAGTGCCGCGAGCGCGACGAGCCACGACGCATTCACGTAGACCTTGTCCTCGAAGGCCCAGGCGCCCATCGGCAGACCCGTGGTCCGCACGATCTCCTTCGCCTCCGAACGTTTCGCGAGGTCTTGCACCCAGCGCCCCGCGCGCCCTTCGAGCGCCGCCTCTTCGAGCGCCGCGGTCACGTTCCCCGGGCGCCCCCGCATCTTCGGCGGCCCCTCGCTCGCGACGCCGGTCTCCTTGGCTTCACGCGCTTCGAGGTGGAGCTCCGCGCCCTCTCGCTCGATCGCGCCGAGCACGAGCGCATCTTTTCCTTGCTCCTCGCGCTCCTCGTCGGCGGCGCTCGCGAGCGCGTCGATCGTCGTGATGTCCCGCGGCGGGATCACGAGCCGCTCCTCCACGGGACCGATCCCGGCCTCTTCCAGCCGCTGCGCCACTTCGCGTCGCGTCTCCTTGGGCAGCGACGCCATCACTTCGGGCGCTGCGCGGAGCGCGTCTCGCAGCGGAAGCGCATCATAAGGCGGCGCCTCCTCCCCGCACCCCGCGGCGAGCAACGCGGTCACGGCCAGCGCCCCGCACCTCCCCCAAAGCCTCCCCAACCTCCCCATCGTCGCCCCCTTCCGTTTCCCGGGCGATCCACGAATATCAGACCCTTTACCGCGCGCCAAGCCCCTCCCGAGATCGTGATTCTTGCTACGCGTCGCCCCGCGTCAAAATCATGTCGGTGGCCAGCCCACGCACGTTTTTGCAAAGCTACGCAATCCGTATCGGCCCCTTCCGGGCCGGACTGCGAAAATGGCGTGGCACCAGGCGTGGGCGGAGCGGCCTGCCCATTGCGGTCGCCTTTCGGAGGTCCCGCTACGTGAAAGACCGCCGCCCCGACGCCCGGCCAAACCAGTTCTTTCGAGGATCAATCCCCGAGGCCGTAAAGGTCGATTCCTGGGGCGTTGTGCTCGATTAACGCCGCCGCTCGGCCCGTGCGCGGGCCTCTTCCTCGCCCATCTCCGCCTCGGCGAGCGCCTCCTGCTCGGCCGAATGCGGAGGCACCCGCGCCCCCGTCCCCACACGAACCCGCGGCGCGCCGATACGCGCGCCCATCATGTCCTTCACGTAATACCGGAGCGTCCCATCGTCGTCGACCTCCAGCGTGACCCGTCCATCCGGCCGTTTCGCCATTTCCGTGAGCCGGGCGTCCGCCTCCGCCTCGGTGATGTTCACGGCGCGCGCGAGCTCGGCCGGCGTGACCGATCCGGCATTCCGCCGCGCCACCGCCAGGACCGCCTGCTCGTGCGCCCCGCGCTCGCGCTCCTTGCCCGTCTTCCAGAGCAAGCGGCCGCCCAGGATGAACAGGAGGCCGAACAGCACGCTCATGCCGCCCAGGAACCCGCCGACGATCCACGCGACCGTCACATTCAGGAGCCCGATCAGCCCCCCGAGCGTACCCGCCAGGAGGAGACCCGTGATCAGAATGACCCAGCCGGCCACGCTCGCCACGCCGCCGCCGATCTTGGACGGCTGGCCCGCGACGTTGACGGGCGTGTCCTCCAGAAGCGAGCGAGGCGCGCCGCAGGCCGTGCAATACGCGCGAGCTCCTCGCACGATGGTGGGCGCATCCTGACGGCAGTTCTGGCATCTCATCGTTCTGGCTCCGACTCCTGGCGGCCGAACATAAGACTCGTCTTTCCCGTTGTCGCGGGGAAAGCAGCCAGGCGACGGCCGAGCCGTTCAGGCCCGCTCAGGGCGCAGGCGGATGCACGAGGATCCGCTGGGTCTGCTTCCACGACACGAGGTCGGCCGTGCGCACGGTCGCCGAGACCTCCCAGCGCAGCTCGTTGTTCGGCGCGCCAAACGAGGGCGGCGCGCGCAGCGGAATACGAAACATCTCCTGCACCACGGTCACGTGTCCCGGCGGCAAGCGCAGCCGCGCCCGATCGACCGAGCGCCGCTCGCCGTGCAGCGAATGACGATAATGCCGCGGCTCGTCCGGCTCGCTCGACGGGCGCACCACGACCTCCTGCGCCGCGAGCGAAACGATGATCTCCTTCAGCACCTCGGGCCGGCCCGGCTTGAACGAGACCGACACCGTGATCACCTCGCCCGCCCGCACGATCTCCGGATGCACCGCGAGCTCGGGCGGGCCGAGCCGTTCGCGCAGCGTGCGCCGCCGGAGATGCGCGAAGAGCGCCGAGAGCCCACCGACGAGCAGGACCAACGCGAAGACCCGCGCGAACGCCCCCGCGCGCAGGACGAGCAGCGCCGCGCTCGCCGCCGCGAGCGCCACGCCGACGATGGGATGCTCGAGCGTCTTCGGTTCGTCACGCTTGCCGAGCGAAGCGTCCGGCAAGGGTCCGGGGTTGTACACGAGCGCATGGCGCGACGGCGCCGTTCGATAACTCGTCGCCGTGAGCGCGCGCGCCTCCTCGGTCCACGGCAGGAGCAGAATGCGCGCCTCGACGCGCTCGCGCGACGTCCAGCCGAGCTTCGCCTCGACGCGCAACGTCCAGCTCACCGTGAGAATGTGCCCGTGGTACGTGAGCGGGCCGGCCGGCGCGGGAATCTCGAACGGCACGAACATCGGCTCGTCGGCCGGGAGCGCGAGGCCCGCGGCGAGCACGAGGGGCGCGCCGCGCACGGCATAAGGTTCGCCGCGGCTCTCGACGTCCCAATCGAGCGAGGCCACGAGCTCGTCGCAGCGTTTGCTTTCGGGACAAACGATTTCCACGCGCCCGGTGATGAGCTCACCGGGCCTGTGGACGGCATCGCGACGGTCGAGGTGGAGGGTCAGCCGGGGCGACACGGCATGGCCCTCGTTGCCTCAGAAGCGCGCCGAGACGCTGGCGCCGAAGCCGAGGAAGTTCGGGCTGATGAAGGTGCGGAGCGCCAGCGTGCCCTCGCTCGGGTCACGCTCGACGTACGTGCCGTTGTTGTCGCGCACGTACTGGAGCCACAGGAGCGCCGACATGATGGACGAGAGGTCCCATCTCAGGCTCGCGCGCGCCTGGAAGATCGGCACCGAGCCCTGGTTGACGGGCAGAATGGCGATGTTGCCCTGCTCGCGCACGACGACGGTGCGCGAGATGGGGGCGTCGGACTGGTCCACCGTGGAGGTGGAGAACGTCGACGGGAACTGGAGGCCCGCGCCGAGCCCGAACGTGAGCCGCGGGGCCGGGATGTGATAATCGGAGGCGACGGCCAGGAAGAACTCGTTCGCGGTCGCCGCGTCGTTCGGCAGCGACTGGAACGGAATGTAGCTTGGCTGGTTGCGCAGGACGTACGGCAGGTCGCGATAGATCGCCGTGAAGCTGCCGCGCAAGAAGCCGGACTTCACGTTCGCCTGCACCGCCGCGGCCCGTGCCTGCTGGTACGTGGTCCCGCCGGCGACGTCGAAGTCCTTCACGCGTTGCCAGAGGTTCGTCCCTTCGAGCGCGAGCGACCACGTCGTCTTGCCGGGGTTATAGACCTCCGGCTTGAAGATGATCATCGGCTTGTTCGGATCGTTCCGGTACAGCGCGAAATCGATCGACTGCGGCACCGGCGTGGTCTTGTCGTGGAGCAGGATGCGCATCGAGGCGCCGGCCGTGTGAATGCTCTGCCCCGCGACGTCGGGCAGATCGAACTTGCCCTGCTGGAAGAAGCCGCCGCCGACGTCGATGTGGAGGTAATCGTTCACGTCGACGCTGCCGCCGCCGAGCACACCGTAGTTCGTCTGGCCGATGCGGATCTCCTCGACCTCGCTCGTGCCCGGCGTCAGCGTCTGCTCGACCTGCACGATCGTGGCGGTCTTCAGGCCGAAATACACGCTCCACTTGTCGCCCGTGTATTCGATCTTTCCGCCGGGGGCGCCGCCCTGCACGCGCGGGAAGATCGATTGATTGATGAACGGGTTCGTGCCGCCCCAGGAGATGTCGTAGAGGTAGCCGAGGCGGAAGCGGTCGGTGTCGAGCGGCCAGAGCGTCACCGAGATACCACGCTTGCCGTTCTTGTCGCCGTCCGTGTGATAGAAGGCGCGGATGAACGAGCCGGCGTCGTAGAGCGATTGATTGAGGTTGTTCGTCGCGCGCGCGAGCGAGGCGAGGTCGAAGCGCAGGACCATCGACGCCTCGGTATCGAGGCCCTTGATGAACCCAGGCATCTTCTTGTAGAGCGCGAGGTGCGTCAGGTTCTCGCGGCCGGCGAAACGCGAATTCAGGTTGTCGAAGAAGAGCCGGTACGTCCGCCGATCCCCGATCGACAGGTTCGGCGAGAGCGGCTGCGCCTGCCCCGTCTGGTGCAGCACGTCGTCGTCGCCCATGACCCACGTCAGGCGCGTATCCATGAAATCGCCGATACGCACGGACGGCGGATTGTTATCGACCGTCTTCACCGGCCCCGGCTCGGCCAGGAGCACGGGCACCGCGGCGGGCGGCGTAGGCTTCGGCGTCTCGACGGCGGCGGGAGGCGCGGGCGGGGGCGGCGGCGGCGCCTCGGTCGTCGGCGGAGGCGTGGTCCCGCCGGGGTTCGTCTCCGCGGGCTGGGGGGTTGTCCCGCCAGGCTGTGCCGCCGGATCCGTCGGCGGAACCGGCTGGGCAGACGCGCCGGCGGCCGCGAGGAGGAGGGCAGGGATCAGGGCCAGGGGAGCGCCGGCGGCCTTGCGGAGTCGCATGCGGGAATGCATGAGCTATCGAGGGTCCTTCAGTTCGAGCCTTGATCGTTGTCGTCGATGGTCCGGAGGCGTACGCAGGCTTTCGTGGACGGCACGGTCGCTTTCACGCACCCCTGCGTCTGGCACACGAGATCGTCCGAGCAGCGCGTCTCGACGGTCCAGTTGAGCGAGCCTCCCGAGAAATTGCGGAGCGTGCCCGTGACGGCGTCGAGCGTCTCGCCCTTGTGCCCCGTCGGATCGAAGCCCGCCGCGGTGCCGGTCTGGATCTGGATCTGCGTGTTCCCTTTGAAGACCTTGTAATTGCCGCGCGCCGAGTACGAGGTCCACTCGGTACACTCGGCATCCGCGGCGCAGGCGTCCGAACACGCGCCCTCGGCCTGGCTCTCGAAATCGACCTGGCCGTCGCCGTTGAGGTCACAATTCGAGTGATCCGCGTCCGGAATGTTGTCGACCACGGGCTTCGGGCCGAACTTCGTGGCCACACGGAACCCTTCGATCCGCACGAGGCCGGATTCGAGTTTTTCCATCGCGTCCGCGTTCCCGATCGTGGCGTCGTCGAGCACGGTCGGCTCGGGCACTTCACACGTCTCCTCGCCCTCGAGCGGGTAACTCACGACGTACGAGGGGAACGAGAGCTCCGTGAAGCCGAAGAACTCGACCACGGTGCCCGTCAGGAACGTCACGCGGTCGCAAACGCGCATGCCCGGCGGCGTGGAGAAATTGAACGCGAAGATGTGGTTGTACCCCGTCGCCGCTTCCGACAGGTCCGTCACGTAAAACCCGTCGCTCGCCACGCGCGTCACGACGAGCGGCTTCGGCCGGTGCGTGTTGATCTCGATGGCCTCGTACGGGAACGGCGTCGCCGCGCCGAGGCCCTGGATGTCGCTGATGCGCGGGAGCTCGTAATGCACGGGCGGCGAGATGCCGGCCGCGAACGTGCCCACGTCCTCATTGTCGTCGTCCGCGAACGCGCAACCGGGATCGGCGGGGAAATCGATGAGCACGTCGCCATCGTCGTCCTTGCCGTTCGAACACGCGGGCTTCTCCCCGAGCGGCACGGGCGTATACCCGAGATCGTCGATCCAGAGCCGCGCCGGGCCATACACGGCCGTCACCGTGGCGACGCCCTTCGCTTTGCCGCCCACCATCTTGATGTTCCGGCCCGCCGCGCCCTCGCCCGTGACGCCGAGGACGGTGCCCGGCTCGACGCTGACCCGCACGGTGCCATTGAAATCGACGGGCTCACCATAAGGCGAGCGCGCTTCGATCTCGAACGCCCACGTATCCTCGCGATCCCCGCGGTTCGCAGGCAGCGGCGTGTCGTCCGAGGGCGCGTCCGCGCCGTTCACCTGCGTGATCACCACGCGGAACGTCGACGCGCCGCTCGGCAGCGGGACCTGATCAGAGCAGGCGGCGAGCGCGAGGAGCGAAGCGAGGCCGAGAGATGCCCTCTGCGGAGCGGTGAAAAACTTCATTGCCCGACCATCCGGATGCGACCATCGGAGAAGTTTCCGATGTAACGATCCACGCAAGCGAGGTACTTGCAGGTCTCGCCCGCCGTTCGGCAGGGCGCGAGCTCCCGCTCGCATTCCCGCTCGATCGCGGCGGACGGCGCATTCTCGCAGACCGACCGCTGGAACGCCGCGATGTCGTTGCGGCAGGCGCGGAGCACACACGTCCCGCTCGAGCAGGGGCGCGCCGGGTCGGAGCTGCAGACGTCGCCCTCGATGACGGACTCGGGGCAGGCGCAGACGAAGTCCTTGTCGAGCTTCTCGCAATCGGCGTCGACCTCGCAGCCGATGGGCTCGTCGTGGTCACACACGCCGTCGTTCGTACACGTGGCGGCGAGCCCGAGGAGCGAGGAGCACTCGTCCGATTGGCCGTTGCCGTTCAGATCGGCGGGGCAGGGGGGCCGGATCGTGCAGGGGTCGCCGGCGCGGATGTAATCGATGAGCGCGTCGCGCTGCTGGATCTGCGTGTCGAATTGCGTCGTGTTGCGCTGCAGGACGCGGAAGCCGCTGCCGCCGGCCGCGAGGTAGTTCGACGTGGCGAGCTCGTAGCTCGCGAGCGAGTCGAACGGCTGCCAGCAGACGCCGCCCTCGACGTCGCAGCTCCCGAGGCCCTTGTCGGGGCATTGCGCGTCGCTCGTGCAGGGGACCTTGGGGTTGCGCGCGCCGATGTAGATGTTCGTCGCGACGCCGGGCGGGCTGTCGGGCGTCTTCTGCTGCGTGCAATCGACCACGATGCGGGCGCCCGCGATCTGCACCTGCGAGACGCAGCCGCGGCCCGCGGACCTGCGCGCCACGAAATCGAAGAGGTCCTGCACCTCGACGCCCGAGAGCTGCATCTTCGAGATCGAGTTGTCGAACGGGAAGATGTTGTACATCTGCTCGACGGTCACCGGCCCGGGCACGAGATCGGCGCGGATGCCCGTGGTGTTCGTCAGCGAGAAATCGGTCTGCACGCCGAGGCGCAGCCACATCGCGGTGGAGATCATGTTGCCGAGCGGAGAATCGCCGCCGCTCGTGGAGAACCGCCGCGACCCGTCCCGCGCATACCCCACGAGCAGGTCGAGGTTCGCCAGCGCGTCGAGGCTCTGCGAATACGGCTCGAGCGTGGCGAGCACGAGCGGATCCTCGGGCACGTCCTCGGTGACGGGGAAGAGCCTATAATCGTTGGAGATGACCTCGAACCCGTTCGCCGGGTCGTATTCGGACTCGCCGCCGTTCTCGCCGGGGAAATCGACCGGGTCGTTGGAGAGGATGAGGTCGAGCCGGCCCACGTACTTCGCGAACGCGCCGGAGTGGGAGAGGACGACGTCGCGCGGCCGGCAATACCTGCGGATCTTGCCGCCGCCCGCGTTCGGGTCGTTCAGCTCGATGTAGTAGCTGTTCACCTCGGCGTCGTAATTGGCCGAGCAATCCCGCACGCGCTTCGGCGGCTGGAGCACGATGTGGTTGTGCCCGCCGAGCACGACATCGATGCCCGTCGTATTCTGGATCATGCGCTCGTCGACCTCGAGGCCGAGGTGCGTGACGAAGACGACGACGTCGACGATGGGGCGGAGCAGGTCAGTGTAGAACTGGGCGACCTCGACGGTGTTGAGCGGGGTGATCCCGAGCCGGTTCGGCGCGTCGAAGATCGAGGTCATGCTCGACAGGTTGCCCATGCCGATGAGGCCGACGCGCAGTCCGTCGAGGTGGTAGACGGTGTAGGGCTGGAGGACGGCGCCGAGGGGCGAGGCACCAGGCTGCGCGGGGTCTTCGAGCAGGTAATTGGCGGCGAGGACGGGGAAGCTCGCCCAGTTCTGGAGCTGGATGCCGAGGTTCAGGGCGCCACGATCGAACTCGTGGTTCGCGACGAGCATCGCGTCGGCGCCCATGGCGCTGAGGGCGCGTATCTCGGCTTCGCCGGAGAAGAAGTTGAAGACGGGCGCGCCCTGGAAGCAGTCGCCGCCGTCGACGTGGAGGACACGCGAGGCGCGCGCCCGTTCCCTGCCGACGATATGCGAGATCCGCGCAGCGCCGCCGACGTTGGCGATGCTGAGCGCCTCGCCGAGCCCGAGCCCGGAGTCGACCTGCCCGAGCTGGAGGTTGTACGGATAGAGGCGCGAGTGGATGTCGGAGGTGTGGATCAGGGTCAGGTGGGTCTGACCCTTGAGGCGTGGGGTGGGCGCGGACTCTTCACAGCCCGAGCCCAGGGCCAAGGTCGCGACGAGGGGGGCGGCCAGGAGGGGAGCCAAGAAGCGTCGGAAGCGCATCGAGCGGGCGTAACCTAGGCAGGATGCCCCGCGTGGCTCAAGGGAAAAACGTGGTAGGTGAACACACCATAGAAGGGCACGAGCCAGGGTTCGCCCGGACGCCCGCGAAAAACGGCGGGGTTCGAGGTGCCAGGCGCGAGCCGCGCCGCTGTGCGTCGTGACGAAGAGGGGACGTCACGGAATCGTCACCCGGGAGCGCTTGACAAACGGGACGGTTTGGATCTTGCGAACGGGCGAGGAGGCGGGGGAGCGCTCAGGCGTGGCTCGGGGCCTTGGCTTCCGTGGCGGGCGCGGGATCGGTTTCGGTGCGCGCTTGCTTGTTCTTGCGGCGCTGATCGGCGGCCTTCTTCGCGTACCGGGAGCGGTACTCCAGGGTCTTGTTGAAGGCTGCCTGTACGGACGGGTCGCCGTGCAGGGCGGTGGCGTCGACGAATCCGCCGATGCGGCTGATGTCGGCCTCGCGCGCGTCCTCGTAGTAGACCTCGCTCTCCTGGAGGACTTCGGCGAGCTTGAGGACATCCTTCTTGAGCGCCCGGATTTCGTCGAGCGTGGCTGTCTTGTCGACGATCCTCTGCCACATGCTGGTGTGAATGCCGAGGGTCTCTCCGTACTGCGGGATGGCCTTCGAAAGTTCGTCGAAGACCTCCGGAAAACCAACCTTCTCGCGCTGCGCGCCCGCGAGCTTGCCATTGGCAAGGTCCACGAGCTTCGGGCGAATCGTCGAAACGTCGATGATGCTGGGGCCCATATAGGGAGCGATCGTGTCGTTCATGAAAACCTCCATGCCCGCACCTCGATGGAAGGAGCGAGACGTACTGGGGTGAGGGCGGACTTGAGACGCCCGAGGGCGCGCTGCGATTCGACGGAAATTTGCTGTGTCGGTGTCGCGTCAGGGGCGTGGACGCGGTGGGGGGAATGCGCGGACGCGGTTGGCGAGGTCCAGGAGGCCAGGGGGAATCGCGCGGACGCGGTTACGGAGGTCCAGGGGTCCGGGGGGAATCGCGCGGGCGCGGTTGCCAAGGGTGAGGACGCGGTTGCCGAGGGTGAGGACGCGGTTGCCGAGGGCGACCACCCGATGGGGATCGCTCGGACACCGTTGCAAAGGGCGAAGACGCGGTTGCCGAGGGTGTGGAGGCGGTTGCCGAGGGTGTGGAGGCGGTTGCCGAGGGTGTGGAGGCGGTTGCCGAGGGTGTGGAGGCGGTTGCCGAGGGTGTGGAGGCGGTTGCCGAGGGTGCGGAGGCGATGGGGAACCGATCGGACAGCGTTGCCAAGGGTGCGGAGGCGATGGGAATCCGCGTGGAGGCGGTAGCAAAGGGTGCGCAGGCGATGGGGAAGCGTGTGGACGCGGTTGCCGCGGGCGAAGTCGTCATGGGGACTCCCGTGGACGCGGTTGCCGAGGGCGAGGAGGCGATGGGAGGAGGCTCGGGCACGGTTGCCGAGGGCTCAGGCACGGGGAGCGAACCCCTCGGACGGGTTGCCGAGGGCTACGACGCGATCGGGGGGGCTGCGCGATCCTCAAGTCGACGGCTCGCCGCCGCTTCGCTTGGCCATGAGCTTGTCCCGGAGCTCGTGGAGCTCTTTGAGCTTTCGATTGAGCTCCACGCTGGTTTCCCCCGGGGGCCGCAAGGGTTCGTTGCACGCTTGGAGCTTGCGCTCGATCTCGGCGATCCACGGCTCGACCACGGCGAGCGCCGCCTCGGGCTCGTTGCTCTCGAGGCAAGTCTCCACGTACATCATTGGATACATCCAGCTCTTGTCTCGGCCTACCCGGACGAACTCGTCCCAGGCGTCCCGGCAGGCCTGGAAGGGCGCGCGAAGCTCACAAGCTGCCCTGAGGATCTCCTCGGCGGTCCTTGCCTTGATAGCGCCAACGCAATCCTCGAACGCCTCGCCTTCGCCCGCGCGCGCCACGAATTCCGCCTCGACCCGTCGGTAACCGGCCGAGATGTCGGCGAAGCTCCGATTTTTCGAGTCTCTGAAGGTCTTGTAAGCGGCGCGGTGCGCTTTCCAGAACTCGTCGTAAAGCTCGTCGGCCTGCTCTTCTTCAGGCGTCATCGGGGGGGCTGCCTCGTCCTCGCGGCGGGTCTCGAGCCACGGGACAACCTCGCCCCGTTTTTGGGCTTCGAGCGCGGCCCGGAGGTTCCCCAGACGCTCCAGCTCGTTTTCGTAAAGGCGCGCGGGATACTCCACCCCGCTCCCCTTCGTTTCCTCGAGCAGACTGTCGAGCTTGGCGAGGAGCGGCTCGAGCACCGCGAGCCCCTCGTCGGGCCGCTCGTCGTATGCGCAGCAATCGGCGTAAAACCAGGACATCGAGCACTCGAGGTCGATGCCCGAGAAGCCGAGGCGAACCAGATCGTTCCAGGCATCGCGGCAGACCTCGAAGGGGGGACGCTTGTCATGGGCGAGGTCCAAAATGGTTTCAGCGATGCGCCGTCTCGTTTCGCGCACATCAAATTCGTCATCGCCTGCGCGCGCCACGAACTCGGCCTCGAGCTTACGGAAGTCAAGGGCGGCCTCGGCGAAGGTGCGGGTTCGCTGTAGCGACTTGATCAAGAGCTTGCTGTGCGCCTGCACGAACACACGCTCCTCCGGGGTCATGGTTCTCTTGGGCTTTAGTTGTTCCATTTGTCATGCCCTTCATATTTGCAGGATTCGATTCCCCAGCTCATGGGGACGGTTTCTGGCCAATCTTTCGTGACCTCGCACGTTACTCGACACGCATTGCAGAGGGATGACTTCCAATGGTCCCCAAGTCTGTCGGCGATGCTGGCGTCATCCATACACCCCTCATAATGGTCCACACACGTCGGCTCGTCCTTCTTCTTCGGCTTCTTCCTCTTCGCAAACGCCTCCGCCGCCCCCGCCGCGACCGTCGCCGTGACCGTCACGCCGACGGCGATCGCGAAGGCTTCGATGATGACCTCGGTGAAGACGATCGTGACGACCACGATGGTCACGACCTCCCCGATCGGCCCCCGATCCGGCATCGCCTGCCCGTTCGCCGCGACGGACGTTCGCAAGCTGCTCCTCGCGAGGACATCTTCGGGCAGCCTCATCCCCCGCAGAGCGATCCGCATGCAAGCGCCGACCTCCGGATTGGGCTGGCCCGTCGTCTGCACCTCCACGACACGCCCTTCCTGGTCGACCTTCACCGAGGCGTCGAGCGTGTAGTATCCGGGCTCGATGGTGCCGCTGAGCTCATCCACACACTCCCTGAGGCGCTCTGCGGTGGCTTCAGGGACGCGCGGCCGGTCATCGGGCAATGAAGAACGGTAGATCCTCGCTGACGAGCAGCCAATCGGGATGAGCGAGAGCGAAAGGCAACCGAGAACGCCCAGGGAGAGGAGGGGTCGCCAGCGCGGACGTCTCATTTCTGGATGGGAGCAGAAATACCGAACTCATGTCAACGCAGCGCGTGTTTCGCCGGCCATGAGCGCGGCCCACACGTGCCCGAATGGATACACGTAATTGAATAGCCTTTGGAGGAGCGCCCGGCGTTCGAGCGCCACGAGCGGCACGGGCGGAACGATAACGAAGGGGTCGTTGCCCAGCCGCAAGCGTAGGTACTTCCGTGCGCGGAACAGCGCCGTATTCTTCGTGGAGCCATCAAGTTCGGCGTAATGGATCCGAAGATTGCCGATGAATTCGGCATGCCGCACGAGGCTCTTCATGCCCTGCCGGAGCAGCGTGCTTTTCTGGACGCGCGAAGAAGATGGCTCGTAGAGCAGGAGAAGGAATTTATCAAGACGTTGAATCTCGAGGTGAGCGATAGCGAGTCGTGAGGACCTGAGGGGCCACCTCATCACGCCCGTCCGCCAGATGGCTTGCTGCGACGAGCGGGGACTGTTTCGGGCTGTCCGGCGAGCCCCGACCTCGCCGTCCAGCTTCTAGCACTCCTGCATATACGTCTCGAACGCGCCGCCCCGCGCCCGCACCCTCTCACTCCGTCACACAGCGCAGATCGTACCTGACGGCCTCGACGTCCTTCCCAATCCACGACGGGAAAAAAGCAAAGTCGAGTTGCCCGAGGTCCTCGCTCAGACGAATCTCCGCGAGGTCGCCCGTCTCGACGCTGCCCGACGTGCCTGCGAATGAAATGCGGATCTTGCCGAGGCCCGTGCCGTCTTCGACGAGGCCGACGAGCTCGTACGTCTGCTCGGGGACGGGCTGGGACGTCCCGTAATAGAAGGCCGTACATGCCTCGAACAGGCACATCGCCTCGTACCGCCCGAGCGTGTCGAACGTGATTTCGACGGGATACTCTTCGTAGGGAACCCACCCCGCCGGGGTCTTCGCCATCCCCCGCCACTGGGCGGCGAACCCATACCGGAGGAGCCCGACGGCGTCGCCGGGCGCGGGCGCGGCGAGCGGGTCGCGGCCGCACGGGGGCGGCGTGAGATCGGGCGGATCGTCGGGCGGAGCCTCGCGGTCGATGACGACCTTGCCGCCGCAGCCGAGGCACAAAGACGCAATCGAGGCGGCGAGGCCGGCGAGCCGCGCGGCGAAGGAGAGAGAGCCCATGGCGGATTTCCTGGGCGCCTCAGCACCCCTGCATGCACATGTCGAACGCGCCGCCCGGCGTCGGACTCGCAATCTCCGCGCATGACGCGTTCACGATGCACGCCGATTCACACGCGTATTTGCCCGTGCATTTGTTCGGGTCCGGGTCCGAGCAGACGAAGTTGCATTCGTCGCAGAGCTTTTTCGCCGCGGCGCTGCACTGATTGCCGCCGCCGCACTCCGCGAGCGCGTCCTCTTCGATGTCGCAGCCGTCGAACGCGAACTTCTCGCCGTCCTGGCACTCGGCCTCTTTTTCGACGCACACGAGCCACGCGTCGTACTGATCCGTGCAGCCCTTGCTCTCGGCCAGCGTCACCGTGCTCTCGATGTCGCCGATGCAATCGTCGCGCTCGGCCTCGGTGCAACCCTCGCACGCGCACTTGATGTCGCAGATGTCCGAGGCCCCGGGGCTGCAGCCGCCCGCCGATCCGGCGAACGACACGAACCCCATGCCGAGGGCGAGCCACGCGCCGAGCCTCGCGAGCGGCCGATTCTTCGTTTCCATCGGTATCCTCCTCCCCCTCACGGACCACCGCCGGAGCTCGATCCCGAGTTCGAGCAGGCGACCACGCAATTGACGTAGGGTGTATCCGGCTGCGGATTCGAGAGATCGTCGCAGCTCGCCGAAAGCGCGCAGTACGCCGCGCACTCGTCTCCGCCCGTGCACGGGGAAGCGCCGCCCCCGTTGAGCCCGCAGGACTCACGCTTCGCGCGCTCCTCCTGGCAGGCCGTCTTGATGAACGCCGCCGATCGGTTCGAGCAACCCCGGAGCGCATCCGCCGCGGCCGCGCAGCTCGACGTGATGAAGGCGCCATTGGTGCACGTTCCTTCATCCACGTAACAGGTGATGAAATTCGAATACTCGGCCGCGCAGCCGTCGTGCTCCGCGAGGCGCTCGGCGTCCTCCACGTCGTCCGTGCAGTCCTCGGTCTCGCGTTCGCTGCAACCCTGGCAATCGCAGCGCGACGCGCAATACGACGCCGTGTCGCTCTGGCAGCCCCCGCCGAGCGGGGCGAGCACGACGCAAAGCCCCGCGAGCGCCGCCGTGACGAACCCCCGAAAGGGCCCGAGTCCCCTTGTTTTTCGCACGATGTCCCCTCCTTCGTCGCCCTTTTTCACGGCGCCGTGGGCTTGTTCATGTCCTCGCAGGACATGGGCCAGTATCCGGTCACCTTCGGCTCGACGCAGGCGGTGCACGCGTTCGGGAACGTGCGCGGCGTGGTCGAGGGGCAGGGCGCCTTGATGCAGCGGATGCCGTTATCCATCTCGCCGCAGACGGGCCGCAGATCCCGGGTACACCCCGCCGCCTTGCGCGACTCCTCCGAGCACGCCTGGAACGCGAGCCTGCCCGCGGGTTTTTCCACGGGCGGGGGCGCCTCCGTTTCGGTGGGCTTGTCCGCGGGAGGCGGAGGAACCTCGGTCGTGGCGGCCGTGGGCGCCGGCTCGACGGGGACCGTGGCCGTGGGGGCCGAGCCGTCGGTCGGCGGCTGCGTCGAGGCGCAGCCGAGGGCGAGGGCCGAAGCGAAAAGAGCGAGGGAAGCCAGGAATTTCATGATGGCGGCGCGTGTCTAGCCGTTTTCCCTGGCCGCTTCAAGGCGAGGCTATACTCGGATCCATGCTCTCCCCGCGCACCCCATCCTCGGTCTTCGTCGCCCGCCGTCGCGCCCTCGCCGAGCGCTCGCCGACCCCGGCGCTGCTCGCGGCCGGTCTGCCGCCAGCGCGCCAGTACCGCGCGAACACCTACCCGTTCCGCGCCAAGAGCCACTTCCTGTACCTCGTCGGCGAGCACATCCCCGGCGCGGCCCTGCTCGTCACGCGGGACCGGCAGATCCTGTTCGTCGAGCCCGAAGCCGACGGCGACGCGCTCTGGCACGGGCCCCGCCCGTCGTTCGAGGAGCTCCGCGCGGCGCACGCCGTCGACGAGGTCCGCGCGCTCGCGGACGTCGACGCGGTCCTGCGTGATCTTGGCGCGCCCGTGGCCACGCTCCCGACCGAAGACGCGCGGAGCGCTGCGTGGCTCTCGGCCCGGCTCGTCCGCGTGATCCCGGCCTCGAGCGGGGACAAACTCGAAGCGGGCAGCCCCGACGAAGCGCTCGCCGAGGCGATGATCGGCCTGCGCCTGCGCCACGACGAGGCCGCGATCGAGCAGCTGCGCGCCGCAGGTCAGGCGAGCGCACGCGCGCACCTCGCGGGCATGCGCGCGACGCGTCCGGGCGGCACCGAGGCCGAGGTGGCGGGCGTGATGATCGGCTCGCTGCGCCGCGAGGGCTTCGAGGATGCCTACGGCCCGATCGTGACAATCCACGGCGAGGTCCTGCACAACGAGCACCACCACGGCACGCTCGCCGCGGGCGATCTGCTGCTCGCCGACGTGGGCGGCGAGACGCCCGAGGGCTTCGCCGGCGACATCACCCGCACCTGGCCCGTCTCGGGCACGTTTTCCCCCACGCAACGCGCGATCTACGACGTCGTGCTCGCAGCCCAGCGCGCCGCCGTGGCCAAGGTTCGTCCAGGCGTCC
The DNA here is from genome assembly GCF_028435265.1 of Polyangium jinanense. Lineage (GTDB taxonomy): Bacteria > Myxococcota_A > Polyangia > Polyangiales > Polyangiaceae > Polyangium > Polyangium jinanense. The sequence continues at coordinate 309,796 of NZ_JAGTJK010000007.1, forward strand.
GCTACCGCGAGGTCCACGAGACCGCGAAGCGCATCATCGTGGAAGGCCTCTGCCACCTCGGGATCTTCCGCGGCGAACCGAGCGGTCTGCTCGAGCGCGGCGCGGCCGCGATCTTCTTCCCGCACGGCATCGGCCACCTCATCGGGCTCGACGTGCACGACATGGAAGACCTCGGCGATCGCGCCGGCTACGCGCCCGGCCGCACGCGCTCGAAGGCCTTCGGCGACTGCTACCTAAGGCTCGATCGCGACCTCGAGCCCGGCATGGCCGTGACCATCGAGCCCGGGTTTTACCAGGTCCCCGCGATCCTTCGCGACGCGCGGTACGTCGGCGCCGTCGGCGACGATCTGCGCCGCGACGTGCTCGCGCGTTACGCCGACGTGCGTGGCATCCGCATCGAGGACGACGTGCTCTGCACGGACGGCGAGCCCGAAGTGCTCACCTCGCTCGTCCCGAAGGACGCGTCCGAGGTCGAAGCCGCGATGCGGTCGTGAGATTCATGGCGAGGCGTCGCGCCGGGGCGCTGCCCCGGGCCCCGCGGGGGCTATTCGCCCCTCGACCCGAACCAGGGCAAGCCCTGGACCATTTGGGGAAGAACTGCGCGGTGCGCAGTTCTTCGTCCTGGGTCCAGCCCCTGGCTGGTCCGGGTGCAGGGGCGGACAGCCCCTGCTGGGGCCTGGGGCAACGCCCCAGCGCAGCGGCGTCGACATGAGACCCATGCTCAGCCGCCGCGCGGTGAGGCTACTCTCGGTACGGATTCGCCGCCTCCACGTACTTCCGCTGCGCGCGGGCCTTGTCGATCCCCTTGGGCTTCGCCGCGACGTCCTTCTTCGCGCCGGAGATCGTGCTTTCCTGCGCCGCCAGATCCTGGGCTAGCGCCTCGCCTTTGGTCCCTCCCGCCGCGCGCCTTGCCCGCTCGGTTACCTCGCGCAGCGCCTTTTCCTGCTCCGCGAGCTTGGCCTCCGCCTCCTCGGTGCGACCTTGCTCCAGGAGATCGTTCACCGCGTCGAGCGTGTCGGCCGTCCGGGTACGCTCGATCCGCGTCGCGATGATCGGATCGAGCTCTGATGCCGCTTCCCCGTCTGCGCCGATGCGCACGTCGAGCTTGCCGCTGCACGAACCTTCCCCGCCTGCCTTCCGATCGTCGAAGCGCAAGCGCACGTCGGCCACGGGCGTGATGCCTTCGGCTTCGGCAGGCACGCCGACCTCGAGCAGAAGCGTCTTCGTGTCGCCTGCGGAGAAGTTTCCGAGCGGCACCGTGATGCTCGAGCCATTCTGGGTGAACGAGCGATCGAAGACTCGCCGCAGCGTGATCCCTGAGGCGAGGTTGACGGTCACGGAGGCCGAGACGGCGACGGTCTTGCGGAGTTTGTCGGCTTCGGCGAGGAAGACACGCTCGAGCGAGGCCGCGTCCTCGATGAAGTGGTGGCGCCCGCCCGAGTGCAGCGCGATCGCGCCCATGATCTTCTGGTTGTACGACGTGCCCACGCCGATCGTGCTCACGCCGATGCCGGTGTCCCGCGCCGATCGCGCGATCGATTCGAAGCCCGGCACGTCCCGCACGCCGGCCGTCGCGTCGCCGTCGCTGAGCACGATCATCCGATCGGCCGCGCCTTCGCTCTTCCGAAGCTCCTCCACGCCGGCCTGGATCCCGCACGAGATGCATGTGTCGCCGCCGAGGGAAATGTTCTGGATCGCGGACCGGATCGCCTGGCGGGTCGAGGGGTTGACCGTGGTCATCGCGACGTCGGTCGTGGGCCGCGTGTCGAACGAGATCACGCTGACCCGGTCGCCGTCTTCGAGGTGATCGACGGCCGCGTTCGCCGCGGCGAGCGCCCGGGGAAGCCTGTCGCCCTTCATCGAACCCGAGCGATCGATCACGATCGCCAGGTGGTTCTCGGCGACGCGTTTGCCGTCCTCGGCGCCGTCGGCGTGCACCTCGACCATCACGTAGGTCCCTCGAAACACGCCCTGTTCGAGCCGCGTGTGCCCGATCCGGCCCTCCATGTGGAGTGTCGTGCCCGTGCTGAACGTCGAGGCGACCTCCGGCGTCGTCGCCGCCGGCGCGACGTCGCCGCTACGCGCTTCCGGGGCTGTGCCGAGCGTCGTGGCGCCCGAGGACGCGGGGGCGAGGAGGTACACGGACGAACCGGACACCAGCATGCCGAGGGCGCTCAGGAGGGCGACGCTTTGGACCTTCATCGGGGGACCTCGCTCGGGCGCGGCGCCGGCGTCAGCGCCCTTCGTTCGAGGCGCGCAGCATGTCGAAGCGCTCTTCTGGCGTGCTCACGGCGTGCAGTTTGCCGTGGCGGACGTCGAGCACCCCGAATACGTGCCCCGGGCAAATGCGACCGAGGCGGCCTGCGAGCAGGCTCAGCATCACGCTCGTGCGGCGCGGCGTGAGTGGCTCGCCGCGGAAGTACATCTTGATCACGTGCGGCGTCTCGTCGATCGCGAGCCCGAGCTCCGGGTTCACGTCGACCTCGTGCGCGCCCATGCGATAGCGGGTCCGCGGCGGATCGAACCATTTCATCGTCCCCGTCTCGAGGAAGCGCCGGTAGCCCTCGATCCCGCGCGCGAACACGCGGCGCTTCTTCTCGCTCGTCTCGCGGGCGACCACGGCGTCGAGCGTCACGGGCAAGAGATCCTGGCGATGCATCTCCACGATCGCGTCGCGAAGCGGATGATAATAATCGGGGGCCGAATCTCCCTTGCGCTCCTTCAGCGGATCCGCGACGCCGCCCGCGCCAGCTTCGAGCACGAAGTCGACGAATCCCGTCAACGAGATTCTATTCATGATCCCTCCGCCACATTCTTACGCCAAGCTGCTGTCCAGCGTACCGGCACACGCTTCCATACCACGGATCCCCCCGCGCCGTTGCGCCATGGTAGGTTTCCCCTGACGAAAAATGTCCGTTCGGACCCCTACAGCGGGGCCGATTCGTCCAGGTCGCCGGAAAGTCGAGCGACCACCCCTGTGAAAGCAAGTTCGCGTCAAAGCGCTTCGTACATCGTGGAGAACGCGGCGGCCTCGCCGCGCAGCAGCACTTCGAGGCGCGGATTCGGCAGGTCCTTCGCGGTGTGGAGCTTCGCGCGTGGCACGTCGAGCATCGTGATCACGTGATTCGGATAGAGGCGCGTGAGGCCGCTCGTGAGGAGCGCGAGGGCCACGGCGCTGCGCTTCGCGGCGAGCGGCTCCTGGCGGAAATACAGCTTGACGAGGTGGGGCTTCTTGTCGATCACGAAGCCGACCTCGGGGTTCAGGTTGATCTCGAGGTCACCGAGCTTCATTGCGCCGTGCGGTGGCTCGAACCAGCGCTTGTCGCCCGAGGCCAAGAACTTCCGGTATCCGGCGGCGACGTGGGGATAGATACGGCGCCTTTTGTCGTCGGTCTGCATCGCGATGACCGTGTCGAGGACGGATTCGCACTCGCCTCGCCGGTGCATGGCCACGATGCCTTCCCGGATCGGACGATAAAAATCCGTGCTCAGCTCGTCCTTGCGTTCCTTGTATTCGCGGACGCCAGTCAGCTTGGGTGTCCCGGATCTCAGCACGAAGTCGACGAAGTACGTCAGCGAGACCTTCTCCATGGGGATCCTCCCGTGGGCTCCGCTCCGGAATGTCGACCCCCCCGAGGCCGACATCACGATTTGGTATTTATCACGAACGTGATTCGAATGCTGCCCCTCGATGGAGGTCGATGCGACGAAGAATGTCCCACCTGAACCTGAGAAGTCCGCGATCAGGTGTTCGGCTTCCGCATCCAAGACGGCTTCTGTGAATCACGCGCGGACGCAATATGTCCCATGCGCCGGAAGCGTTGCGGTAATGATGTGTCGCAGAATGTCCGATTGGTCCCTCGGAGGTCCTGCGATCGGTCGTTTTCGTTCCGAGGGGTTGACGCCGCCCCTAGACCGTGGAACGGGGCGGACGGAGGAGGTTTTCGTGAAGGCAATCGTCATTCAGGGCTCGTTCGGGCTCGGCTCCCTCGCCGAGGTCACGCTGCCCGATCCCACCCCCGGGCCCGACCAGGTCGTGATTCGCATGCGCGCCGCGTCGCTCAACTATCGCGACCTCATGATGGTCAGGGGCCAATACAACCCCCGCCAGCCGCTCCCGCTCGTGCCCTTCTCGGACGGCGTCGGCGAGGTCGTCGAGGTGGGCCCCTCCGTGACGCGCCTCAAAAAAGGCGACCGCGTCTGCCCCATCTTCACGCAAGCCTGGCAGGACGGCGAGCTCGACGCCGAGAAGCTCAAGACGACGCTCGGCGGCCCCCTGCCCGGCGTCCTCTCCGAGCTCTTCGTGGCGGGCGAGTCCGGCGTCGTGAAGGTGCCCGCCCACCTCACGGACGAGGAAGCGGCGACCCTCCCCTGCGCGGGCGTGACCACGTACAATGCGCTTTTTTTCTCCGGCAAGGTTTCACCGGGCGATACGGTGCTCGTGCAAGGCACGGGCGGCGTGTCGATCTTCGCACTGCAATTCGCCCGCCTCGCCGGCGCGCGCGTGATCGTGACATCGAGCAGCGACGCGAAGCTCGAGCGCGCGAAGGCACTCGGCGCGTGGGCCACGATCAACTACAAGACCACGCCCGATTGGGACAAAAAGGCCCTCGAGCTCACGGGCGGCGTGGGCGTCGACCACGTGATCGAGGTCGGCGGCGCGGGCACGTTCACGCGCTCGCTGCGCGCCACGCGGATCGCGGGCACGGTGAGCGTGATCGGCGTGCTCGGGGGCGCGGCGCAGGAGATGAGCGTGCTTCCCATCCTGATGAAGCACCTCGAGCTCCACGGGATCATGGTCGGCTCGCGCGTGATGTTCGAGGCGATGAACCGCGCGATCGAGGCAAGCGGGCTCCGGCCGGTGATCGACGAGAAGACGTTCTCCTTCGGTGAGGCGCGCGAAGCGCTCACCTACATGGAGAGCGGCGGGCATTTCGGAAAGATCGTGCTGCGATTCTGAAGCGGCTTCGGAGCGCGCGCGTCACGGTCGTTCGAGGTGCACGCGTGTGCAGACGACCCGGAAGCCCACCCGCTGTACATTTCGCTCGGTGGGCTCGCCGGGCATCGATCCGATCGTCGCCACCGTCGCGCCGCGCGCCCGCGCCTCTGCAAGTCGCGCGCGGATGAGCGCCTGCTGGATGCCACGCCTCCGCCACGCCGGCAGCACGCTCGTCCCGTACAGCGCCACGACCTCGCCGCGCACCTCCGCGCTCCCCGCGCCCACGGCCTCGTCCCCGGCCCAGGCCATCACGCTGATCGAGCGTGGGTTTCTCACCATGCGCAGGCTCACGTCCCGATCGGCCTCCGACATGGGCGTGCCCTCGGGCCGGAATCCGCTGCTGGACACCTCGACGAACCGCTCCTCCTCGTCCGGCGAAACCTTTCGCACCACGATCCCTGCGGGCAGCGCCGTGCCGGCGATGGGATCCTCGTCCGCGGGGAGCTCCCGCGCGAGGAGATTTTCGAATCGGGTGAGCACGAACTTCCGCGCGGCAAGTATAGGCAAGAGCCCCGGATCCACGTAGGGCGAGAGCTCCATCCGGATCGGCACGCCGCGGCCCTCGTAAAATGCCTCGATTCGATCGAGATCCTCGGCCGTGACCGGCCCGGCGAGGCCGATTCCAATGACGACGTTGCACCACGAGCCCGGCCCGGCGAAGCAGGCGATCCCGCCGGCGACGCGGATGGACTCGGGCGCGATGGAGGCGAAGCCCTGCACCTGGCGGGCTTCTTCGAGTCGGGAGATGTCCTCGGCGGTTCGCATGGCGCCTCTTTATCACCGTATTGAATACGAAAACAACCGGCACTCGATCGGACCATTCCAGACCGTGATCTCCTTCGACGGCCGGATCCGCATCGCTCGCGAGATCTCCGGCGTCCCGGCGAGCAGCACCACCGTGTGCCCCGACAACCGCCGGAGCGCCTCCGCCATCCCCCGGTAGAGCTCCTCTCCTCCGGACAAACGCTCCCCGTACGGCGGGTTCGTCACGATGAACCCCGGCGGCTCCAGAGGCTCCACGTCCCGCACGTCCGCGCGCGAGAAATGCAGCCGCACGCCCGCGGCTTTCGCGTTTTGTTTTGCCGTCTCGATCGCCTGCGGCGAGACGTCGCTCCCCGCGACGAACGGCCCCTCGCTCTTCACCCGCGCCCGCGCGGCCTCGCGCATCTCCGCGATGCGCCTCTTCCGTGTCTCGTCGTGGCTCGGCCACCGCTCGAAGCCGTGCCGCTCCCGCAAGAGCCCTGGCGCCACGTCGCGCGCCCAGAGCGCCGCCTCGATCGGGATCGTCCCCGATCCGCACATCGGATCCACGAGCGGGCTTTGCCGGTCCCATCCGGAAAGACGCAGGATCGCCGCCGCCAGCGTCTCCTTGAGCGGCGCCTCCTCGATACGCTTGCGGTAGCCCCGCCGGTGCAGCGACTCGCCCGAGAGATCCACGTACAGGCTCGCTCGATCCCGCACCACGTGCACGAACACGCCCAGATCCGGGTCGTCGAGGTCCACGCTCGATCGCGCACCGAGCTGCTTGCGCTCCTGATCGACGATCGCGTCCTTCGTCTTCTGCGCGATGAACTGCGTGTGCGTGAGGCGGCTGTCCTTGCACGCCGCGCGCACCGCGAGCGTGCGCTGCGGATCTACGTACGGACTGAAATCTACGCGGGAAACGCCCTCGTAGAGCGCCTCGCCCGACTCCGCCTCGAACTCGGCGAGCAGCGCGAGCACGCGCACGGCGATGCGCAGCTCGAGGCATGCGCGCATGCCCTCGTCGATCGGGCCCTCGAAGTGCACGCCGCCTCGATCCGCGCGCACCTCGCGGAAGCGCGCCTCGCGCAGCTCGTCGCGCAGCGCGCCCTCCGTGCCCTTCGCGGCCGTCGCGAAGAAGCGCATCACCTCGCCCCGGTTCTTTCGCTCGGTTCGCATGTCGTCGGTCCGGGGCGTACGCTTGTGCAGCCCTTCGCGCAAGAGGTTGTTCGTTCCCGTGCCCCTTGCCGAACTCGCCCCGGAGGGCCTACGCTCCGCGCCCATGGCAAATCCGACTGCGCTCCTCGAGACCTCTCTCGGCAACATCAAGGTCGAGCTCTTCGTCGACAAGATGCCGATCACGGCGAATAACTTCATCAAGCTCGCGAAGAGCGGTTTTTACGACGGCCTGCATTTCCATCGGGTCATCGACAAGTTCATGATCCAGTTCGGCTGTCCGCACAGCCGCGACCCGAAGAGCCCGCGCGCGGGCACGGGCGACGGGCCGGACGGGACGATCAAGGACGAGCATCCGGCGAACGCCAAGATCTCGAACGAGCCCGGCACGCTCTCGATGGCGAACACCGGCGATCCCAACAGCGGCTCGTGCCAGTTCTTCATCAACACCGTGCACAACGATTTCCTCGACTGGTTCACGCCCGGAGAGTCGAAGCACCCCGTCTTCGGCAAGGTCATCGAGGGCATGGACGTCGTGCACAAGATCGAGAAGACCCCCCGCGATCGCAACGACCGGCCCACCACGCCCGTCCGCATGAACCGCGTCGTCGTCGAAGGCGCTTGATGTCCGTGTCGGCGCGCCCGTTCGTCTTCCTCGCGGCGCTCGTCGCGCTGGCTTCAGGTTGCGGCGGAAATCGCCCGGCCGTGGCGCCAGCCGTCGATCTCGCCGCGGGGGCTCGCGCCGCGCCTCCCGAGGCGGAGTCCGATGGCGAGGTCCTGATCTGGGGCAAGCAGGACGACGGGCTCCCGGCGACCTATCGCGTGGCGGACGACGGGCGTGTCCTCGGCGAGGAGCCGGGGATCGTGATTGCGACGAGCCGCGGCGAGCTCGTCTGGCGCGAGCGCGAGGCGGAGGTCAAGCTCGGCGGCTGCGAGGGGGGCACGCCCCCGGAAAACCTCGAGCCGGGGACCGTGACGCATGCGTGGCTCGCGCCCCGCGACGATCAGGCGCGGCAGGTGATCGTGGATCCCGGCGACGACGGCGCTGGCGTGGGCGAACTTTCGCATCACGTCGAGCTCCTCGGCAGCGTCGGGCCGTATCTGTTCGTGCACGAGGATGTGTCCGTTTTCTCCTGCGGCGCGCACGGCAACACCGTGGCGAACTTCAAGTTGTGGGACGCGGAGGCGGGCAAAGAGATCGATCTCATGCGCCATCTGCCGAACAAGGAGGCGCTCGCGCGGCGCGCCGAGCCCATGCTCGACGAGGGCGACATGGATCCGGAGGAGGCGCGCAAACACGAGGCCATACCCGATCTCGTGCAAATCTTCCCCGTGTATGGCGAGCGCGGCGGGCTCCGTATCGACGCGCAGTTCGCGCGCGACGATTGTTATGCATGCAGCGACGGCCTCTGGAGTGGGTACACGCGCAGCGTCATCCTGCCGAGCGAATCGATGCCCGAGCGATTCGCGCCCTGGTCGACCCCGCCCGTCGCCGTGGTGAAGTTCTTGCAGTCGCACCCCGGCTTCACCCTCAGGGGTTGGTCCCGGGGGTAAGGTTTTCTGCTATCCTCGGCGCGCCATGCACGGCTCCCCCGAAGCGCGCGCGCTCCACGACCTCTACCCCGCGATTGACTTGCATGCCGACAGCTTGATGTGGTCGCGCTGGGTGGGATACGACCTGCACGCCCGCCATGATCCGCCGCTCCCGCTCGCCGCGCTCGGCGGGCACGTCGACGTGCCTCGCATGAAAGAGGGCGGAATGGGGGCGCAGTTTTTTGGGCTCGTCTCGCTGCCCATCGGCCAGCGGCACGGGCTCGCGCGGGTCATCGACGAGCAGATCGACGCGCTCGAAGGGCAGATCTCGCGCGCGCCGCACCGCATCGCCAAGGTGCGCACGGCGGCCGAGATCGAGGCGGCGCGGGCGCGCGGGCAGGTCGGCGCGCTCCTCGGCATCGAGGGCGGGCACGCGCTCGAAGGTTCACTCGACAAACTCGCGCATTTCGCGCGGCGCGGCGTGCGTTATCTCGGTCTCTGCCATTTCAGCCGAAATGAGCTTTGTTATCCGGCGTATGGCCGCGGGCGCAAGGACGACGCGGGGCTCACGCCGTTCGGCCGCGAGGTCGTGGCGGCTTGCGAGGCGCTCGGCGTCGTCGTGGACCTCGCGCACATCAATCGCACGGGGTTCCTCGAAGCGTGCGCGATGGCCAAGCGCCCGCCGATCGTCAGTCACACCGGGGTCATTGGCGCGTTCCAGCACTGGCGCAACGTGGACGACGATCAGCTCCGCGCCATTGCGGACAAGGGCGGCGTCGTGGGCGTCATCTTTTGTCCGCAGTTTCTCGGCGGGGATGGGCTCGCGCCCGTGGTGAAGCACCTGAAACACATCATCGACGTTTGCGGCGAGGATACGCCCGCGCTCGGATCGGACTGGGACGGCTTCATCGTGCCGACCCGTGATCTTTGCGACGCCGCGCGATTGCCGCTACTCACGGACGCGCTCCTCGAAGCGGGGATGCGGCCCGAGGCGATCGGAAAGATCCTTCGGGGAAATGCGATGCGGGTTTTGGCGGAAGTGCCCTGACAGGGGAAAGCGCGGGCGACGGGGGGATCGCCGCCCGCGCAGCACGAATCAGAGGTTCGGCAGGGGACCCGTGCCGTTGTCGCCGAACGTGGTCGCCTCTACGCCCACGCCCTGCAGCATCGAAAGGAACAGGTTCGCGAGCGGCGTCTCGTCCGGATACACCACGTGCCTGCCGGGCTTGAAGATCCCGCCGAGGCTGCCGCCGACGAGGACCGGCAGGTTCGTGTGCCTGTGGGCGTTGCCATCCTCGATCTCGCTGGAGAAGAACACGGCCGAGGTATCGAGCGCGCTCACGCCATTGCCCTCGTCGATCGCCTGGAGCTTGCCGAGCAGGTAGGCGAATTGCTCCACCTCCCACCGGTCGATGGTCGTGAGCTTCTCGTAGTTCGTGTCGAGGTTCTGGTGGTGCGAGATCTCGTGATGCCCCTCGTTCACGAGCAGGAACGGATAGCTCCGGCCGCTGCCCGCGTTGCCGAGCATGAAGCTCACGACCCGCGTCGCGTCGCATTGCACCGCGAGCGCGATGAGGTCGAGCATCATCATCACGTGCTCGGGGTAGGGCAGGTCGCCGGGCGGGCGGTTCATCGGCGTGCATTGCGGGCCTTCGCCCGTCTTCTGGATCTTCTTTTCGAGCTCGCTGATGCCCGTCATGTACTCGTCGAGCTTGCGCCGATCCGTGGTGCCGAGCTTGCCGTTCAGCGAGTTCGCCTCTTCGAGCACGTAATCGAGGACGCTCGTGCGGTAGATCTTCTGCCGCGCCTGCTCCTCGGCCGTGGCCTTGGGGTCGAAGCCGCCGAACAGGATGTCCCAGACGACCTGCGGATTCACCGCCTTCGGGAGCGGCTGCGTCTCCGAGGCCCACGAGATGTTCCGCGCGTAGGCGCAGCTATACCCCGAGTCGCAATCACCCGCGCTCGAGCCGCCGTCGATGCCGAGCTGCAGCGACGGGATCCGCGTGAACTGGCCGAGGTGCGCCGCCGCGACCTGGTCCATCGAAATGCCGTTCTTGATGTTCGCGCCCTCGGTCTTCACGACGTGGCGGCACGTCAAGAAGCCCGCCGTGCCCGCGGCGTGATCGCCGGGTCCGTCGGGCCGCGCGGGCGTGTTCGCGAGGCCCGAGAGGACGAGGACTTTCTCCCGGAGCGCACCGAGCGGCTCGAGGATCGTGGGAAGCTGGTATTGATCCCCCTCGGTCGTCGGCGTCCAGGCCGGCATGTGGATGCCGTTCGGCACGTAAAACGCAAGGATGCGCTTGAGGTCGTTCGGCTCGGCCTTCGCGTTTTTCGGGGAGAACATCTCGAGGGCCGGCAGGGCGAGCAGCGCGCCCGCTCCGCCGAGGAACGCGCGTCGCGACAGCTTGAAACGTTTCACTTTGCACCTCCCGGCGCCTCTCCGCGCCGCATCCGGAACGGCTCGCTCGTCGCGACGAGCTTGATCAGATCGACGAACCTCTGTCCGCGTTCGTTGAGCTCTTTCGTCAGGTGCTCGAGGTCGTCCGCGTCGGCCGACTCGTGGCCGCGCCCGAGCGCGTAGGTGAGCATCTTCTCGGAGACGCAATGCAAAAAGCGCGGATCCTCGGCGAGGATGGCGCTGAGCTCCGTGAGGCCATTGAATGTCTTGCCGCCCGGCAGGACGCCGCTCGAATCGACGGGGAAGCCGAGGTCCTCCGTGCGGAACAAGCCGATGCCGTCGAAGTTCTCGAAGCCGAAGCCGAGGTTGTCCATTTCCTCGTGGCAGCCGGCGCAGATCGGGTTCGCGCGGTGCATTTCGAGGCGCTGCCGGATCGAGCCCGTGGGCACCTCCTCGGTGACGAGCCCCTCGACGCCCGGCGGCGGCGCGTCGGGCTCGGTGCAGAGCATCTGCGTCATCACCCATTTGCCGCGCTTCACCGGCGAGGTACGCGTCGGATAGGACGTGACCGTGAGGATCGAGCCCTGCGCGAGCAGGCCTTGTCGATTGGGATCCTCGATCGTGACCTTGACGAACCCTTCCGCTCCGGGCGAGGGCATGTTGTAATGCGTCGCGAGCCGCTCGTCGATGTACGTGAAATCGGCCGTGAGCATCTCGGGAATCGACAGATCGTTCTTCAAGAACTCGCGGAAGAAGAGGCGCGTCTCTTGCCGCATGGACTCGCGCAGCGTCTCGTCCCAGGTCGGGAACGCGTAATAGTCGGGCTGGTGATCGTCGAGGGCCCGGGTGAAGAGCCATTGCCCGGCGAAGTTGTCGACGAGCGCCTCGGCCCTCGGATCGGCGAGCATGCGCTCGACCTGCGCCTCGATCTCAGCCGGATCCTGCAATTTGCCCTCGCGCGCGGCCGCGAAGAGCTCCTCGTCCGGCATGCTGCTCCAGAGGAAATACGAGAGGCGCGAGGCGAGCTCGAAGTCATCGAGCGGGTGCGCCGGTGTATTGGCATTCGGGTTCGGATCGAGCTCCGGACGGAACAGGAAATGCGGCGACGTGAGGATGGCGCGGAGCGCGATTTCTAGACCGACGTCGACGGTTTGTCCCTGCTGCTCGGCGAGCGTGACCACGCCCGCGAGCCGGTCGAGCTCTGCCTGCGTGACCGGCCTGCGGAACGCGCGCTCGGCGAATTTTTGCAGGATCTCCCGGACGCATGCGGCGCCGCCCGTCGGATCGCAGACCACGATGCGCTCGCGGATTGGGTTTTCCCCGACGACCCCGAGCGGGCCCTCGATTTCGGTCGACGTGCAGGTTCCGGTCAGCGCTCGCGGCCTCGTCGTAATAGTCGTTCGTGAATTCGACGGAGACGACCTGCGTGCCCGCGTTCGCGTCGGCCTCGGCCTCGACGACCACGGGATCCGCGCTCGTCTGGCTGACCTCGAAGCTGCCCGCAATCGTACCGCCGACGAGCAGGTTCATCTGCACGGGATCCGCGCCCGCCTGATCACCCCAGACCCGCGCGGCGATACGATATTTTCCGGTCGAGGGGAATTCGTGCGTGACCGGCAGCTCGCCGCCGCTCCATAGGTTCCAGTCCTCGCCCCCGGCCGCGCCGACCTGGCCCGTGAGCGTCTCCGCCTCGACGCGCAGCGTCGTGGACGACGACGGGAGATTCATCGCCTCGCGGGCGAGATCCTCGGCCGCGCGGGCATAAAGCTCGGCCTGGAGCGGCGAGATCGATAACACGTCGGCGATGTTGTCGAAGCCATAACCACGATCGTCGGCGGGGAAATCGTCCGCGGGGGTCCGCGCCGTGCCGAGCAGATCGCGGACCGTATTGTTGTACTCGACCCGATTGAGCCGATGCATGGTGACGCGCCCGGGATCCGTCGCGGGCGTTCCCGCGTCCCCGGAGCACCCGATCGCGGCCGGCGCGAGCACGGCGGCGAGCACGAGCGGGGCAATGGTCCTTCCGCGCCTCTTCGGGCGCGGCCGATGAGAAGCTATCGAACGAGGCATCGTGTTCCTCCCTGGGCGGCGAGGGTACACCGATGCCCTGCACGGACGTGGACGAAATGGGGCGATGGCAGGCGAAATGGCCCTCGAACTCGTGAAATGTTTCGTCGAGGGCCGACGTGATGCCCTGCGGTGGGCATCATTGGGGATGATGGATACAGGCTACGTCGAGGTGATTTTTATCACCTGCCCGTCACTGTGGGCTCAGGATCAGCGAGCAGTAGTAATACGTGCCCGTGACGGCCGGGTCCTGAGAATCGGCCAAGACCCGCATCTTGACATTCGTCGCGCCCGCCGTGATCAGCGCGCCGTCGATCCAGAGGACGTGGTCCGAGCCCTCGGCGCCGGAGCCGTTCTTGAGGAACTGATCATTGCCGTCGAGCAGCGAGACCTGCAGGCCGCGCAGGCCCGAGCCGCTGCGCTCCGCCGTGCAGTAGGCGCTCGCGAGGCCCATGCCCGCCGGGACGGGGACCGTGAAGACGTCGTTGTCGCCGGCCGTGATGTTGCCCGTGATGGCCGTGACGTGGCCCGTTCCGTCGTCCGTCGGCGTGAGCTCGAGGCCCTGGGCACTGTTATCGTTCGGCTCCTTCTCCACGGTGTTCGAGCCCGCCTGGACGTGCGAGAAGAAATAGAAGTCGTTCGAGCCGGCGGTGATGCCGTCGGGCCGCGACAGGGTGACGAGGTAATCCTTCCCCTTGTCGCAGGGCATCGTGAGGCTCGGGAGCTCGGGATAACCGAACGTCAGGTCGAGGTTGCTCATGTCGGTCTGGGCGAGCGTGACGTCGGGCGCGCTCGCCGCGGCCACGCGCACGAGGACGCCGTTTGTCGCGGTCGAGCCGCTGCCCTCGGGGCCGGCGGGGGCCCAGAAATCGAAGATGCAAAGCGCGCGGCTGTTCATGTCGACCGCGACGTCGTTCTCCACCTTGAATGTGTAGACGTCCTTGTCCGTGACCGCGGAGAATGCGCCCCAGCCAATCGATTGATACCCCTCGACGGGGCCGCCCTCGGGGAACGAGACCTTCTTGACGAGCGTGGCGTTCGCGGGCGTCTCGTTCGGCTCCTTGTCGACCGTGATGAGCGAGCCCGTCGGATCGAGCTCGAACGAGCTCACGTCGTAATCGAGGTTCGTGATGCCCTCGGGCGGCGCGCAGAAATCGGGGCCGAAGACGACGCCGCACTCGGAGACCTCGAGGCAATACGTGCCGTCCTCGGGCACGAGGTAGAGTAACTCGCTGTTGTTGCTGCCCGACATGTCGTCGTTTTGCGCGATCTGCGTCTTGCCGTCGGCGGACCAGAGCGTGATGACCGTATCCGGATACGAATCGCCGTACGGATCGTCGTCCGGCTTGCTCGTCGCGCCGAGAAAGATTGCCTGGCCTTTCTTGAGATCGACCTTGTAGTAATCCCTGTCGGACGTGACCGGGTCGAGCTTCGACGGGACATCCATCCCCGACAGGTCGAGGACCTCCGCGGTGTCGCAGCCGTTGTTTCCGTCCGTATCCGGACCGCCGCCGCCCTGCGCGCCCGTGCCGCCGGCGCCCCCTTGCGCGCCGCTCCCGCCCGCGCCGCTGCCCGCCGTGCCCCCGGGGTCGTCGCTGCACCCCGTTCCCGTGGAGCCGACGGCCACGAGCGACAGGGTCGAAAGCAAGAGTCCGAAGAGATGACTGGATCGCATGGTGCCTCCCGCGAATCGCGAACCTTGGATTGCGCGGGCCGGACGATCGGCACGCGCCCACATCACCATTGTTACAACCACGCGCACCAGCCCATCAACCCTCATATCGCTTGGAAAATCTCCAAGAAGGTGGCGAGTTCTGGTGGTCAGGAGATCGACCAGAAAGCAATCGTACGAATGCAGTGCGGTATGGGAACCGGGCGAGCAGGCCCGCGCGTCATGCCCGACGCGCGAGCCATTCGTCGATGAGCTTGCGCGCAATGCTCATCGGCGAGGGGAGCTTGGGCAAGGAGCCCCGGTCGAACCAGGCGGCCTCCTCGAGCTCGTCGTGATCGACGACGAGCTCGCCGCCCGAACGGCGCGCGAAAAAGCCGATCATGATCTGGTGCGGGAAAGGCCAGGGCTGGCTGCCGAAATAACGGATGTCGTCGATCTCGATGCCCGTCTCCTCGCGCGTCTCGCGCTTCACGCAGTCCTCGAGCGACTCGCCCGGCTCGACGAACCCCGCGACGAGGCCGTACATGCCCGGGGGAAAACGCGGTTGCCGCGTCATCAGGATGCGCGATCCGTCCTCGATAAGCACGATGATCGCCGGGGTCACGTGCGGGAAATGCTGATGCGCACACCGCGTGCATCGCTTCGATCGATGCCCGATTTCGAGGTCGAGCGGCGCGCCGCAACTCCCGCAGAACTGGTGTGTCCGATCCCAATACTGCACCTGAAACGCCGTGCCCGCGGCGACTTCGAGGTCCGGATCGATGCGGCCGTGCAAGCGGCGAAGCGAGACGTACGCGAAGCCGGGCGGGACGGGCGCATCGGGCGGGAGCTCGGCGGATCGACACGGGACGGCGTCGAGCCAGCCGAGAGGCTGGATGCGGACGGGTTCGAGGCCGAGCGCGCCGAGGGTTTCGAGCAGCGGTACGTCGTGAGGGAACGGCGCGGGCGGGTCGCCGTCGACGAGGCGAACGAGGAGATCGTCGCCGCGGTACGCGAACCAAAGGCCGAGCGACGGCGCGCCGAGGAGTGCGGGATCCGCGCGGAAACGGGGAAGTTTGTTCATGGGGCGACAGACCTATCGCGCCATCGTAGCAAGGCCGCGCTTTACCGCGGATCGAACCTCCGGTATTTTTCGTCGGGAAACCAACACGCTGGCGGGCGGCGGACATACCAGGGGGAGACGCGATTTTCATGGGGGCGCCCGAGCGCGTGATCGGCGGACGGTTCGAGATCCTCGAGCGCGTCGGCAAAGGCTCGTTTGGGGAGGTGCTTCGCGCCCGCGATCATGCGAGCGGCGGCCTCGTGGCCATCAAACGGCTTTTCGACAAGGACGCGAGCGCCGATCTGCGCGAGCGTTTTCATCGCGAGGCGCGTTATCTCACGTGCATCCAGAGTCCCCACGTCGTCCGTTTCGTGGCCGAGGGGATGGACAGACTGGGCAAACCGTGCATTGCCCTGGAATGGCTGGAGGGCACGGACCTCGCGGACGTGATCAGGCGCGGGCCGCTCCCGGTCGAAGTCGTCGTCGAGGTCGCGCGGCGCGCGGCGCTCGGCCTTTCCGCGCTGCACGAGCAGGGCATCGTGCACCGGGACGTGAAGCCCGCGAATTTTTTCGTCGCGTGTGACGCCGAGCGGCTCGCGGAGATCGGGTCGCCGCCGGTAAAGCTCATCGATCTCGGCATCGCGCGCGCCTCGGGCGAACGGGCCTTGACGGAGCGAGGGAGCCGGCTCGGGACGCCTGTGTACATGTCGCCCGAGCAGGCGCGCGGCGAGGAGCAGGTGACCGCAGCCTCGGACCTCTTTTCGCTGGGGATCGTGCTGTATGAGCTCGCCGCGGGAAAACGGCCGTTCACCGGGGACCGGACGCTCATCGTGCTGGCGAAGATCGTGCTGCACGATCCACCGCCGCTCGACGTGGCGCGTCCGGACGTGCCCGCCGAACTCTCGGCCCTGGTGGCTCGCGTGCTGGCGAAAAACCCCGCCGAGCGGTTCGGCTCGGCGCTCGAAATGGCCCGCGCGCTCGAACGCGTGTCGATCGAGCTCGCCCGGTGCGCGCGTGGATCGGTGTCGCCGCCCTCGTGGGCCGCGGTGCAGGCCGATCCATCACGCCCCGCCTCGGGAATCGAGCCCGTGCCGCGCGCGAGTTTTCCCTCGAGGCCCGCGAGCGAGCTGCTCTCGGGGCGCGGCGAGCAACGCGTGATCACCGCGGTCTTCGCCGATCTCTCGGCCGCCGCGGACAGGACCGCGGGGCGGCTCGCTTTGGAGCTCTCCGCGTCGGAGCTCGGGGGCGTTTGTTATGGCACGCTCGGCCATCAGGTGATCGCCCTGTTCGGCAGCGCCGCGTCGGCCGGGGATGAGGCGCTGCGGGGCGCGCGGCTCGCGCTTTCGGTGCGGGCGCGCGTGCCGGGCGTGCGGCTTGCCGTGGCGACGTCACGCGCGCGCGTGGGCGAGACGGGGCTCGCGGCGGACGCGATCGAGCGCGGATCGGGGCTCCGGCCGCCCGGAGCGGGGGAGGCGATCGTGCTCGATGCGCCGACGGCGCGGCTCGTGGGCGCGCAGCTCGCGGTCGAGGAGATCGACACCGGATTCCTTCTGCGCGGCGAGATCGGCGCGGACGTGCCCGCATCTCCGCGTTTGCTCGGCCGTGCGACGCCGACGGTGGGGCGTGATCGGGAGCTCGCGATGCTCGAAACGATGTTCGCGTCGTGCGTCGCCGAGCGGGCCGCGCGGCTCGCCGTCGTGACGGGGCCCGCGGGCGTGGGGAAATCGCGATTGCGATGGGAGATGTCGACGCGGCTTTCGGGGCGCGCCGAGGCGCCGACGATTTTGCTCGGCCGGGGCGAGTCGCTGCGCGCGGGTTCGCCGTACGCGATGATGGCCGACCTCGTGCGCCGCGCCGCGGGGATCGTCGAGGGCGAGCCGCCCGAGGCGCAGCGTCGCAAGATCGAGGCGCGAATCGAACCGCTCGTGAGCCCGGTCGACGTGGGCCGGCTGGTCGATTTCCTGGGCGAGCTCGCGCAGGTGCCGGCCGCGCCGGGCTCCGCGAGCGCCGCGCTGCGGGCCGCGCGTTCGGATCCGGCGCTGATGGGCGACGCGACGCGGATGGCCTTCGAGGACTGGATCGTGGCCGAATGCGCGCGCGCGCCGGTGCTCATCCTGCTCGAAGACCTGCACTGGGGGGATCTGCCGACGGTCAAGCTCGTGGCCTCGGTCGTCGCGGTCGCACGCGACATGCCGCTTTGCGCGCTCGCGCTCGCGCGGCCCGAGGTGCACGTACTTTTCCCGTCGCTCGCGAAGGAGGAGCGCGCCACGGTGATGCGGCTCGAAGCGCTGCGGCCGGAGGCCTGCGAAAGGCTCGCGCGCGCGGTGCTCGGCGCGGGCGCGGATCCGGCGGTGGTGCGCCTCGTGGCCGAGCGCGCGGGCGGCAACGCGTTTTACCTGGAGGAGATGATCCGGGCCGCGGCCGAGGGCAAAGAGGGTCTGCCCGATTCGGTGCTGGGGCTCGTGCAGGCGCGCCTCGACGCGCTCGGGCGGGCCTCGAAGCGGGTCCTTCGTGCTGCAAGTATCTTCGGCGAGCGGTTTTCCCCGGCGGGCGTGTGCGCGCTTTGCGGGGGGGATGCGGCGCTCGTCTCGGACGCGCTCGACGAGCTCGTCGAGCGGGAGGTGCTCATCCGCTGCCCGGATCCGGCGCAGGCGTCGCAGGGCGATCTCGCGTTCCGGCACGCGCTCGTGCGCGAGGCGGCATATGCAATGCTGTCGCCGGAGGACCTCACGCGCGGGCACAAGCTCGCGGCCGAGTATCTGGGCGCGTCCGGGGAGACGGACGCGGCGCTCGTGGCGACGCATTTCGAGCGAGGCGGCGAGCCGGAGCTCGCGATCCGCTGGTGGGTACGGGCGGCGGAGCAGGCGCTCGTGGGCAACGATTTCGACGCGGCGATCGAGCGGGCGGAGCACGGCGCGCGGCGTGCGGAGGGCGAGGTGCTCGGGAGCCTGCGGCTCGTGCAGGCCGAGGCGAGCCGGTGGAGCGGGGACGCGACGCGGGGTTCGTCGTGGGCGCGGGAGGCGGTCGCGCTCTTGCCACGTGGTTCGTCCGCGTATTTTCGCGCGATTGGAGAGATCGTGTCGTCGGCGGGCCGGCGCGGGGCGTGGGAGGAGGTGGAGCGCTGGCTCGACGAGGCGCTTGCGCTCGAAGCCTCACGCGAGGCGCGGAGCGCGCAGATCGCGTGTGTTTGTCCCGGAGCTACATTGCTTTTGCAGGCGGGCCGGCCCGAGCGGGCGGCGCGGGTGGCCGAGCGGTCGCAGGCGCTCGCGAGCGGGGTCCGGGACCTCGAGCCTTATGCGGTGGGGCGCATCGGGCAGCTCCGCGCGTTTCGCGCGCTGCACGAGGGCGATCTGGCGGGGGCGCGGCGCGGCTACGTGCGCTCGATGGCGCTGTTCGAGAGCGCGGGGCACGTGCGGCAAGCGTGTGTCGAGCGGATCAACCTGGGGCACGTCTGCGCCGAGCTCGGCGATCTCGATCGGGCCGAGGAGGTGCTTTCGACGTGCCTTTCGGCGGCGCAGCGGATGCGGCTCGGGACGGTGGAGGCGGCGTGCCATTTGAATCTGGCGCGCGTGCTTTCGGAGCGGGGGCGGCTGGCGGAGGCTTGGCTTGCGGCGGCGCGCGCGGAGGAGCAGGGACGCGCGCACGGTGGGTATCGCATTGCGGGCGCGGCGGAAGTGCATCGTTCGGGGATTGCGTATCGAAGGGGCGATTTCGTGGAAGCCGAGGTGCTCGGGCGCAAGGCGGAGGCGACACTCTTGAACGTGCCGCCGCTCTGCGCGGGGGCGATGGCGTCGCGGGCGCGCGCGCTCGTGGCGCTCGGGCGCGTGGAGGAGGCGCTTGTGGAGTCGCGGCGCGCGAATGCGATTGTGGAGAGCGGCAAGCGCGAGACGCTCGACAAGCTCGTGCGATTGGTTCACGCGGAGGTCTTGTGGGCGGCGGGGGCGAACGAGGAGGCGCGGGCGGCGATTGCAAAGGCCCGGGCCGAGATTCTGCGGAGCGCGGATCGAATCGCGGAGCCCGAGCTGCGCCGGAGCTTTCTGGAGAATGTCGAGGTCCATGTGAGGACGATTGGGCTCGCCGCCGCGTGGGGAGCCTGACGAGCGAAAGGGGCTGCACTGCCGACCAGGCAAACGCGGCCCATAACACGAAAACGCCGTATGCCGGGCGCTCCGTTTGACGTAAAAGGGCCTGATGAGCCCTCCTCGCGAGTGGATGTGCGGGCAACAACGATTATGGATGGAGACTTCGGACCTCCTGTGCATGGAGCTACACGGCACCTTCGATGTAGCGGCCGTCGAGGCCTACCTGCGTCTCGTCTTCGATCTCGGTGACCGTCAGGGCACGTTCTCGCTCCTCGCAGACATGCGCGATCTTCGAGGCATTTCGCCCCAGGCGCGGTCGAGGCTCTCCCGGGTCGAGCGGCCGTATCCGTATCGCGCAGTGGCCCTTCATGGCGCGAGCTTCACGTTCGCGATCATGTCGATGATGGTCGTCAAGGCGGGACGCACGCTCGCCCCCGCTGCCTTTCCCTTCGAGCTCGCCTTTTTTCAGACGGAGGCCCAGGCGCGTGCGCACCTCGCCCCCTATCGTGATCCGCCGCAGGATCGAGCGTAGCCCATTCCCCCCCGGGGCGCTTACCCGGGCATGCCCATCGCCGGGTCGGTGATCGACGGCTGCCCGTTCTCGATGCGCCCCGCGACACGACGGCTGAAGGGAGTTTGCCCCTCCACGGTCACGGAGAAATCGTACCAGCGGCCGCTCCCCGATACGTCGAACCACGCGTCCGCCGTCTCCCCGGGGCCAACGTCGAGCGTCGTGCCGTCCTTCGTGTACGCGCGTGGCGTCACGAGGAAACGCTGCATGGTCCCGCCCGCATTCTTGCAGCGAATCCCGAGCCGTGACCCTTCCACGTCGTACATCGTCTCGATTTCGAGCCCGCCTTGCGACCCGGCATCCACGAAATCGCGATGGAAGCCGTTCGGCCCGAGCACGAAAAGCGAATACTGGTTTTCCGTCGCCGGCCACCGCCCTTCGAGGGACTTGCCTGGTTCCACGGCATAACGCCGCGGGATCTCCGTGAGCGCAAGCCGGTCGTACACGTGGAACACCGCGCCTGCTTTGCCGGTGTTCACGAACGAGAGCACCGCCTCGTCCCCGTCGACCACGCACCGGACCTCGAGCTCGTAGGGCAATGCGCGTGACGGCCGTGTCCCCGTCTCCTGCTGCGGGAGCGAGCCGTTCTCCCCTGTCGGAACCGTCACCTGCGCGAGCTGCTCCTGGTCCGCGCGAATGGCATCGGCCTCGTCCTGCGAGAGGCTCGGGAACATGGGAAGGTCTTCGTCGTTCGGCGTGACGAAATCGAACGCCGAGAGAAGATCGCCGCACATCGCGCGCCGATAGGCGCTGATGTTGGTCTCCTTCACGCCGAATCGAGCTTCGAGAAAGCGCAGGATCGACGTGTGGTCGAAGTTCTCGGAGCAGACGAATCCCCCGCGGCTCCACGGCGAGACGACCCACATGGGGACCCGCACGCCGGGCCCGTGCGGGTGGCCTCCGAGCGGATCGGTGAGTGTCTCGTCATAACGCTCGCCGGTATCGTCCACCGTGCTCGCGCCCATGAGCACGCCGTCGTCCCGCCGCGAAGGAGCGCAGGGCGGCGGTACGTGATCGAAGAATCCGTCGTTTTCGTCGAACGTTACGAAAAGGACCGTCTTCGCGAAGACCTCGGGATTCTCGATGAGCGCCTCCAGCACCTGCTGCACGTACCAGGCGCCCTGCACCGGGCTCGACGGGCCCGGGTGCTCGGAGTAATCGGCCGGCCCGACGATCCAGGAGACGTGGGGCAGCCGTCCCGCGAGCACGTCCTCCCGAAATCCGTCGAGGTTCTGGTTCGAGAGCCGCGACTCGATGCCCTTCTTGAAGAGCGGCGATTCCTGGTCCTCGAAGAATGCCTTCCGGAACGACTGGAAACCGACGAGCGGGTTGTCGGAGAAGTTGTCGGCGTAATCCTGGTACACGAGCCACGAGATCCCCGCTTCTTCGAGCCGCTCCGCGTATGTCTTCCAGGTGTATCCCGCGTCGATGGCGCCGAGGAAGTCGTGCGAATTGTCGATGGCGGGGCCGCCGTTCTGGCCGAGGCTGTCGATCGTGCCGGTGAACGCGAAGAGGCGGTTCGGGTTCGTGCTGGTGTGAGCGCTGCAGAAGTACGCGTCACAGACGGTGAAAGCCTCGGCGAGCGCGAACTGGAACTCGAGCTCGGCGCGCTTGTAATACCCCATCGACTGCGGCTGTTTCCACGCGGGCCATTGGCCGTATCGGCCGTGATCCCAGGCTTCGTGTCCGTCGACGAAGTTGTGCGGCGTGCCGTCCACGCGCTGGGCGTTTCCGGCGACGGAGTCGAGATGATAGGGCAGGATCACCTCGGCGCCGTTTCGCTGGCGGAAGACGCTCGGCTCCTCCGCGAGGGGAAGGGTGAACCGGTCGCCGAAGCCACGCACCCCGCGCATCGTGCCGAAATAATGGTCGAACGAGCGGTTCTCCTGGATGAGGATCACCACGTGCTCGACGTCCATGATCGAGCGTGTCTTCGTGTGGGCCGGAATCTCGACCGCCTTCTCGATGCAGCCCGGAAAAAACCAACCGCCCGCGGCAATGCCGCTCATGTGAAGAAAGGAACGCCTGCTCAGCTTCGACACGGGGGACCTCCGTCGGAAGATCAAGAACTCCCGGGAGACTATCCTGGCAGGCGGAGCTCTGTCCATGCGCTTCCAATGGCGGGCCACGGCGCCAAGGCACGTCTCGCGGGCGTAACATTGTAACGACCGCATGACAGCCGTTGTCATGGCTGCGTGACAGGGGCCGCGCTCGTCGACGCCAATTTCGGAGGCTCGCGTGGGCAAAGCATGGCACGCTGGTTGCTTGGTGCGCCCATCGACCCGGCACGACGCCTGGACTCATCACGGCGAGGTTCTGATGCGCATGATTCGCTTCGAGGTTGCGTCGCTCGCAACCGTACTTCTGTCTCTGTTCGCCACTGGCTGCGAACAAGATCCTCCCCCAGGTTCCGAATGCTTCACGGGCGAGCCCTGTTATCATGTCATGCAGTGCATCAGCATACTCCCGGGCGTTCTTCCAACCGATCCACCCTCGACGCCAGAACCCGTACCCGTGACGCTCTGCGACGGGAATCTGATCCAGAACGGGGATCTGCCGTTCAGGGAGGTGTGCGCGATCGATGAGGAAGTAGCGCAGGAGCTATGTCACGACGATTGCATCAAAGCAGCGCTGGACACAGGCCGCTCGGCGGCGGAGGCCGAGTACATCTGTCAGTTCACACTCGTCACTCCGTACCTGGACGAACAAGGGTTAATCGAGGCCTGCTATTACGATCGACACCAAATGAACCAGCCCGGCGTGTACGATCCGGATCTGCGGTGCCCTGACGGGTCGGACACGGTCAGCTGCCTCGCGGGCAGTTATGCGACCACCCCCGATGGTGAAACGATCGAGCACACCGACCACACCGATCTCCATTACTGGCGGGAGACGAAGGAGAACGGCGTGTGGGGGACTTTCACGGAGGTTCCCGTCCCCCATTCGGGCTGTGGATACGAGGTGGACCGGAGTGCGTACTCCAACCTCAACGACGACGACGCGATTTGCCAGGCGTGGTGCCAGGACTTCATCACCCAGCAGGATCCCTACCCCAATGACGATCAGCGGATCAACCACCACAACTGCGATACCTTCTACGCCGGCTCTCTGTGCTACGCGGCGGTCACGCCGCCTGTCGTGGGGCCTTTCAACAAGACGCTGACCCTGGGGGCCACGCTCGAGACCACGACCGGGTATGTCAACACGCTGTTCAATGGGGAGATCAGCTACTCCACCTATGCGTGCTCGGCGGGCACCACGAGCTGCCCCATCTTGATTCACGATCTGGCGTTCACGATGGCCCAGTCCGTGACGGGACAATGGCCCACCGCTGCGGCGAACGTCACGTTCTCTTCGAGTAACCTGAGCCTCTCGCTCGAGCGGCCCACCTCGGGCCTCTACTCCGTCGCTGACGACACGTTCTTGCTACCCGCGGCGCAGGTGCCCATTCACGTGGCGGGGACGGCTGTGCTTGGGACCGGATCAACCGCGCAGCCCATCGACCTCGACGTGCACAACCCCACGGACATCCAGGGCATCATCGAGAGCGACGGGTCCGTGATGATGTTCGGCGAATTCGAGGTGGCGCCAGGGTTTTCCCTGTATTTCGGCGACCCCACTCCGCAGTAGAATGGTCGCGGTAGGGCTGGGCCCCCTGTCGGCATCCAAATGCTGAAAAAAAGCGCCGACGCGATCAAGCAGGGGCAAGCATGACCCTGCCGAAGCCCAACTTTCCTCGACGAGGGCCGGCTGCGGGGGAGGTTGGCGGCTTCGCTGATATCGAATCATGCTTGGCGTATGGATCGCGCGCGTCCTACTCGGTGGCATCGGATACGCCCGCTGCGGCTGAGCCGGCTCCTCTCGCTGGCGATCGCTGCACTCTCGTTCCTGGTCATCCTCTCGGCGGTATCGCTGTTTCTTTCGACCGCGGTCCTGCATCGCAATACCGAGCGGCTCGACGCGGCCATGATGGGGGCCGGACTCGCGCGTGACGTGGAGCTCGAGCTCCTGCATTACGGGCGCCTGGTCGAGCACGCCGTCGCGCGAGACGGGGTGGAGCCGGACGAGCAGCGAAAGGCCGTCCTCCAAGCCGTCCAGGCTCGGCTGAGCGAGGCCGAGGCGCACGTCGGCAGCGACATGGAAAAGCAGGTCCTCGGCGAGCTCTCGAAGCGGACGGCGACGTATTTCACGGCGCGGGATCGCCTGGAGAAGGCTGGCGTGCCGCTCGGCCAGGCGCTGCAGCAGACGCAGATCGATTACGACGACGCGCTGGCGAAGGCCGCCGAGCTCGTGACGATCAACCTGGCGGACGCGGCGCAGGCGCGGAAGAGCGCGACGTTCTGGGATGACGCCCTGGATACGGTCAGCGTCATCGTCATCAGCGGGTTGCTCCTGCTCGTCCTCGCGCTCGTGCAAGGCGCGCGTTCCCAGATCTACGTTCCGCTGTCCGCGCTCCGGCGCGCCATCGAGCGTTTCGCGCGCGGGGACGACCATACACGCGCGCCCGATGTCGGGCCCGTCGAGATCCGCGAGCTCGCGGCGGCGTTCAATGAAATGGCCGCGTCGATCGCGCGAAAACGCGAGGAACAGATCGCCGTGCTCGCGGCCGTCGCGCACGATATCCGCAACCCGCTCGCGGCGATCAAGATGTCCACCACCGTCCTCGCGCGCAGCGCGCCTTCCACGGAGCCGCGCGTGCTCCGGACGCTGACCATCGTGGATCGGCAAATCGATCGCCTGGCCCGGATGACGGACGACCTCCTGCAAGCCACGCGCATCCAGGCCGGCCAGCTCGAGCTCTCGAAGAAGCCCTGCGATCTTTGCCAGATCCTGAACGACTCCGTCGAGCTTTATGCCTCGACGTCGCCGAACCACCGCATTTCGCTCGTGATCCCCGAGGGAACGCTGGTATGCGACCTCGACCAGGCGCGGGTCGAGCAGGTCCTCGACAACCTGATTGGCAATGCGATCAAGTATTCACCCACGGGTGGCGAGATCCGGATCGCGGCGAATGGCGACGGCAACGAGGCGGTCGTGGCCGTCTCGGATCAGGGGGTCGGGATCGAGCCAGAGGAGATCGAGCGGATCTTCGAGCCATTCCATCGCGCGGTCTCGACGCGCAAGGTGGCGCACGGGGTCGGGCTCGGGCTCTCGGTCGCGCGGAAAATCATCGAAGCCCACGGCGGCCGCGTCGAGGTGGAGAGCCGGCGCGGGGAGGGCACGACGTTCCGCGTGCACCTGCCCTTGTTGCGCCACGCGTCCATCCGACGATCGGCGTGAAGGCGAATCAGATCCCGCCGTTTGCGCTCAAAACTTTTCCGTTCGCATACGTGTTGTGGAGCGCGAACCACGTGATCGTTTTCGCCGCCTCCTCGGGCGTCCCGAGGCGCCGGAGCGCGCTGAAGGTCCGGTATTCGTCCGCGAGCTTCGGATCGAGCTGTTTTCCGATACCGGCGCCGAGCAGGCCCAGGGCCACGACGTTCGCGCGCACGCCGCGCGGGCCGAGATCCTTCGCGGCCGACATCACGAGCGCGGACGTCGTGCCTTGGGACGCGGCGAAGATCGCGGGCACGGGCAAGGATTGCGTGCGGTCGAGCGCGGAGAGGAAGACGAGGTCGCCGCCGCGGCCTTCGAGCCGCCGGCCGAATTCGCGACAAACCTGGAAGACCGAGCGGGCATTGATGGCGATCGTCGCCTCCCAGTCGTCGTCCGTCGCCTCGAAGACGCGCGCGGGGCGGACGACGGCGGCGCAATGAATGACGACGTCGGGCAGCGCGCCCTCCGCTTCGAGAGAAGCCGCGAGGCGGCCGAGCGCCGCGGGATCGGCGAGGTCGAGCCGAAGGGGGCGCGCGGAAAGCTCATTTTCGAGCGCGCGGGCGCGGGCCTCGGCGCGATGGTACGTGAAGGTCGACGGGACTCCGGCGCGCGTGAGCTCCGCGAGCACGGCGCTTCCGACCGCGCCCGTGCCGCCGAGCACGAGCGCTCTGCGTTTCGATTCGTTCATCCGAGCCCCTCGATGTAGTCGAGCTCCTCGGCCACGGCCACGACGAACGCGTCGAGTTTTTCCTCGGGGATGTCGAAGCGCGGTTGGAGCCGGAAGAGGCTCCAGTCGTGGCCGCAGGTGAAGCAGAAAAAGCCGCGGCGGTAGAGCCTGTGGCAGACGAGCGGGGAGATGATCGATTTCTGGCCGAGATCCTCGAAGCCGAAATGCTCGAACGAGAGCCAGGGGTGATCGGGGCTGTTCAAGGCGACGCCCTGCATGAAGCCCGCGCCCCGCGCCTCGCGAAAGAGCGGCGAACGCGCGAGCGTACCTTCCAAACCTTTCTTGAGCTTCGCGCCGAGCCGCCCGACACGCTCGATGCGCTCGTCGGTGAGCAGGTCGAGCGCGGCGAGGGCGGCGACGCAGGAGAGCGCATTGAAGCCCATCGTCGTGTTGTGGCTCTCGCCCGAGGCGAAATGGTCGCCGTAAGCGCGGAGGAAGGTTTCCCGTCTCGTGAGCATCGCCGAGATCGGCGTGATGCCGCCGCCGAGGTGTTTGGCGAGGAGAACCACGTCGGGGCGGCGCGGCCAGCTCGCGGTGGCGAGAAAGCCCCGGCCCGTGCGGCCGAGCGCGGTCTGGACCTCGTCGGCGACGAGCAGGGTGCCGTGTTTTTCCGTGAGCTCGCAGAGCGCCTCGACGAACGGGGCCGGTAATTCGCGCACGCCGCCTTCGCCCTGGATGGGCTCGACGACGATGGCTGCGACGTCGCCGGGCGAAAGGGCCTTGGCGAGCGCATCGACGTCGCCGAACGGCACGTGCTCGGCGCCCTCGACGAACGGGGCGAACGGGTCGCGGAGGTAGCCCTTCGTCATGAGCGAGACGCTGCCGAAGGTGCAGCCGTGATAAGCGCCTTCGAGGCCGAGGAGGCGCGGGCGCTTCGTGAGCGCGCGGGCGAGCTTCAGGGCGGCCTCGACGGCGTCGCTGCCGGTGCAGGCGAAGAAGGCGTTGTCGTAATGGCCGGCGCGCTCGCAGAGCCGTTTCGCGAGGCGGCCGGCGAAGGGATTGACGCGGGCCGGGTACCAGGAGGGCGCGTCGGAGTCGAGGTACCTTCGGATCGCGTCTGCGATATAGGGATTGCGATGGCCGAAGGCCTGCGTGCCGTGGAAATCCTCGACGGCGTGGCCCTCGTCGTCGTACAGGATGCCGCCCTCGGCGCGGACGAGCTTGATGGGCTCGCCGGCGAGCGCGGCGCGCTGCGCGATGAGGGGGTTCACGAATTCGCGGTACTCGTCGAACCCGCGCCGCAGGATGTCGTCGTACGAATCCACTAGAGCCCTCCGTCGAGCACCACCTTGGCGCCCGTCATGAAGGTGTTCGAATCGGAGACGAGGAACGCGGCCATCTCGGCGATCTCGCCCGGCCGCGCGAGGCGGCCGAGGGGGCATTTGTCGAGGTACTCCTTTTGCCGGTGCTGCGGCAATCCCTGCGCCATGCCTACCTCGGCGAGCCCCGGCGCGAGCAAGTTCACCCGGATCGCATACCGGCCGACCTCGCGCGCGAGCGCCTCCGTGAGGCCGCGGAGCGCCGATTTCGAGGCGGCGTAATGGATCGGCGACTCGATGATGCGCTCGGAGGCGAAATTGCCGATGTTGAGAATGCTGCCCTGTTTCGCCCGGATCATGTGGCGCAGGACCGCGCGGCTGTAGAGGTAGACGCCCTTCACGTTGACGTCCATCAGTTCGTCCCAGTCCGACTCTTCGAGGAGCGAAATGGGCAGGACCTGTGTGATTGCCGCGTTGTTGACGAGCACGTCGATGCCGCCGAACGCCGAGACGACGGCCGCGACCGTGGATTTTACGTGCGCGCTGTCCGCGACCGATCCCTTGAAAACGAGCGGCTCGTTTCCAGCGGCGGTGATGGCGCGTTTCGCGTCCTCCGCGCTCGCGTCGTCCTTGTGGTACGTGAGCGCCACGCGGGCCCCGTGGCGCGCGAACGCGACGCACATCGCGAGGCCGAGGCCACGCGTGCCGCCCGTGACGATGCAACGTTTTCCTTCGAGGAGGCGTGTCACGTCACGTTCCCCCTTGCACGAGCGGGAGCGAGCGCCTCCCCGCGCGCTCTCCCCATACGCGCGGCTTCTCCATGAAGCGCGCCTCCTTCTCCCGGTAGAGGATGTTGTAATTGCAGACGGGGATCGTCGAGCCGTCCGCATAACAGTTCGAATCGCAGCATTGATACGTGCGCTCCACGTCGAACGTCTCCTCGTCCATGTGCGAGTGCACGTAAACGGCCTTCGCGGCGCGCTCCGAGACGCGCAGCGCCTCGGCCGGCGAGAGGCGTTTGTCCTTCGGGAAGAGCTTGCGGACGAGTTTGTCGAGGAGATGGAGGCCCCGCTCGTCGCCCTCGTCCCCGCGCGCCCAGAGCATGTCGATCGCGTCCTGCAGCGCGCGTTCGAGGCGCGTGCCCGGCTCCAGGTAGAGGTGGTCGGCGAGGCAATCGTACATCGTGTCGGGATCGAGGAAACGCAGGAAGGGGAGCGCGGGGCCGCCCTCGTCGTCGAGCAGGAGATAGGCGATCTGGTAGCAGAGCGGGTGCGCGCTCGGCGAGGGCACGAAATCGGAGACGCGGAGCAAGCCGTCCGTCGTCTCTTCGATGGATTCGAGCACCTCCAGCATGGACATGCGGCCCGAGCGGTCGAAGGAGACGCCGCCTTGACCGGTGTACGTGATCGTGTGGATTTCGAGGTGGCGCACGCACGAGAGCTCGAGGCCCATGCGGATGATCCGGCCGACCTCCTTGTCGTTGTAGCCACGCGTCATCACGGGGATGAGCGTCGTGTCGACCTGGTGTTTGTCGAGGAGCGAAAGAACGCGGGTTTTGAGATCGACGAGCGTGGCGCCTTGCAGGGCGCGATCGACGTGTTTGTCGAAGGTGTCGAAGGAGAGCGCAATCCGCGCGCCGTGATCGGCGAGGCGCTTGACGAAATCCTCGTCGCGCGCGAGGCGCACGCCGTTCGAGCACACGCTGACGCGGTGGATGCCGCGCGCGCGGGCCATCGAGACGAATTCGAGCAGGTGCGGGTGCAGGAGCGGCTCGCCGCCGGTGAGGTTGACGATGTCGAGATCGCCGCCGTGATCCTCGACGAGGTGATCGAGGACCCGGGCGAACTCCTCCCGGCTCATGTGGAATGCGTCGTCGTTCTTGTTGTGGACGTAGCAGATCGGGCAATCGAGGTCGCACGCGCTCGTGATCGTGACGACGGGCAAGCGGACCTTCTGCGTGTGGCTCTCGCACGGGCCACAGTCGAAGGGACAACCATGCTCGATCGGGCGCCGGATCTTCGCGGGGCGCGCCTCCTTCGGCACGATGGCGCGCGTGCGCTCGTACCAGGCCGCGCTCGTCGAGAGGCGCACCTCCTGCTCGCCGTGCGTCGGGCAGCGCTTCTGCATCCACGCTTCGCCGTTTGGCGTCGCCACGACGCGGGCCGGCAGGGCGTCCTTGCACACCTTGCAGAGGCTCGTGGTTTTGTGGAGAAGTCGCTCTGCGGTCTGCATGATGGTTCGAGGATACTCGAAGAGCTGGGCGAATCGGATAGGCTTCGGGGCGCCATGAACGAGGCGCAGGCCCAGGAGATCGTCCGAGCCGTGGGGCTCACGAAGCGCTTCGGCGAGACCGTGGCGCTCGACGACGTGAGCTTCGTGGTGGAAGGGCCCGGGCTCTGCGCCGTGCTCGGGCCGAACGGCGCGGGCAAGACGACGCTGCTCGACATCCTGGAGGGGCTCGCGGAGCCGACGCGTGGCGCGTATCGGCTCTTCGGCAAGGAGCCGCGGCCGTATCCGCGGAAGCGTGTGGGCGTGGTGATGCAGAAGGAGGCGCAGATCGAGCGGGTGACGGCGCGCGAGTACGCGGAGCTGTTCTCGTCGATCTACGGCGTGCGTGGCGGTCCAGAGCGGATCCTCTCGCGCGCGCGGCTCGAACATCGCGCGGCGACGGCCGTGACGCGGCTCTCGGGCGGCGAGGCGGCGCGGCTCTTCATCGCGACGGCCGTGGTGCATGATCCGACGCTCGTGTTCCTGGACGAACCCACGGCGCACCTCGATCCGGAGAACAAACGGATCGTGGGGGAGATGTTGCGCGAGCTCGCCGAGGAGCGGACGCTCTTGATGACGACGCACGATCTGCGCGAGGCGGACGCGCTTGCGGATCGGCTCTTGTTCCTCGTGGGCGGGCGCGTGCGCGCGAGCGGGACGAAGGACGAGCTCGTGCGGGCGGTGCCCGAGGCCGAGCGGCGTGGGCTCGGAGTCGAGGACGCGTTCTTCCATTTCTGCGCGATCGAGATCCGCGAGGGCCAGGCGATCGGGCGCGAGGAGGCGACGTGAGCGCATTCTTGGTGCTCGTACGAATGCGGCTCCTCGACACGCTCCGGAACCGGAGCTCGGTCGGGTTCACGTTGGTCTTTCCGGTCGTGCTTCTTGCCGTGCTCGGGCTCGTGTTCATGAACGGGCACCCGTTCGAGCGGCGCTACGTGGCCGTGGTGTCGACGGGGACCGAGAGCGCGGCGATCGAGCGCTGCGTGGCCGAGCTCGGTGCGTTCGAGGAGGTGCGCGTGGGGCGCGAGCGGACCGAGGCCGAGGCGCTCGGCAAGCTTCGCGCGCGCATGGCGAGCGCCGTGCTCTCGGCCGCGCCGGACGGGGAGGGCGTGATCCTGCGCGTGGGGACGCGGGATCGGATCTTCGGCGGCGGGCTCGCGACGGCGCTCCCGGCGCCGGCGCGTCTCGACGTCGTGCAGGGGCCCGCGTGGGGGTACGTGCATTACCTCTTCCCGGGCATCCTCGCGTTTTCGGTGCTCGCGTCGGGCCTGTTCGGGATGGGGTATCCGATGGCCCTGTTCCGGCAGAATCTGTTCCTGAAGAAACTCGCGACGACGCCTTTGCCGAAGGGCACGTTCATCGCGGCGAACGTGGCGGCGCGGTCGTCGATCGTGCTCGTGCAGGTCGTGTTGCTGGTCGGGGCGGCGCGGCTCTTCTTCGATTTGCCGCTGACCCTCGTTTCGTTCGGCTGGCTCCTCGTGATCTCGATGCTTGGCGTGATCACGTTCCTCGGCGCGGGTTTCGCGCTCGCGACGGCGATCGACAACGCGGAGCTGCTCGTCGACGTGATCAGCGCGATCAACATGCCGATCGTCTTCCTGTCGGAGATGTTTTTCCCGCTGGAATCGCTGCCGCGGTTCCTGTCGACGGTGGGCGCGCTCCTGCCGTCGACGGAGATGGTGCGGCTTTCGCGCGCGGTGTTGCTCTACGGGGTGACGGACGTTTCGAGCCTCGCGGGAGGGCTCGGGATGATGGCGCTATGGGCGGCGGCGACGTTCGGGATCAGCCTCGCGTCGTTCAAGTGGCACGCGTGACGGACGCGGATCTCGCGTTTCGCGGCGCCCTCGTCGTCGAGCGCCGCGCCGCGCCCGCGACGTGTGGAGGGGACACGCTGCGGGCGCGGCGACAGGCGCGAGGGAGAGCATGGCAGACGGAAAGGATCCGGAAAAGGGGGCGATCGGACGGAGTACGTCCTAGGGACAGGATATGTCCTATTGTGGAACGCTGCGGCGGGAAAGTTCCTTCACGGGGGTTTTCTCGGTAAGGTGCGGCTCCTCGATGGCCGACGTTCCGCTGCGTTTCGTGCTCTCGATCGGCGTCGCGCTCGCGTGCGTGGGGGCGCCTTCGCGCGTGCAGGCAGGCGCGTTCGAGGTGCAGGGGCTCGGGCCGGAGGGCGTCGCGGAGGCGTCGGCGCGGAGCGCGCGCGCGGAGGACGGGACGGCCGCGTATTTCAATCCCGGCGGGCTCGCGCTCGGGCAGGGGACGTCGATCGGCGTCGCGCCGATCCTCTCGGTGTCGACGCTCGAAGCGCAGGGAGAACGGTTGCCCTTCGAGGAGCCGCTCGGGATCGCGGTGTCGGCGAGCGGGACGGTACCTCTGGAAGGCCCTCTCGCGGGGCGTTTTCGTCTGGGCTTCGCGGGGCATTTTTTACCGACGCGGGCGCTCCGGCTGCTCGCGCGGGAGGGTGATCGGGCTTTTCAACCGTATTACGACAATCGCACGCAGCGGCTCGTCGTGCTCCCGTCGCTCGGCGTGCGGATCACGCGGAATCTCGGGATCGGCGCGGCGGTCAATGTGCTCGCCGGGGTGCGTGGGCCGGCGCGGCTCGAAGCGGGCGCGACGGGGGCGCCGGAGCCGCGAATCGATATCGATGCGAATACAATCATGGCCGGGGTGTTCGGCGTTCGTTTCGATCCGGTCGAGGGCGCGCGGCTCGCGCTCGTCCTGCGGCAGGCGTTTGGCATTCCGCTGCGCATCGAGACGACGGCGGACGTGGGCGGCGTGCCGCTCGTGACGAACATCGAGACGAAACGCGCGATGTTCGATCCGCTGACGGTGGTGCTCGCGTCGAGCTTCGACGTGGGGCGCGCGAGCTTCGAGATCGACGCGGCGTGGCATCAATGGTCGGCGTGGGAAGGGCCGTTTCTGTCGGTGCGCTCGACGCTGCCGGGGGTGAATCTCGGGTCACGTCCGATCGGACGGCTGTTTCGGGACGTGGTTTCGCTGCGGATTGCGTCGAATGTGCGGTTCGACCTCGGGAAACAGAGGACGCTCGTGCTCCGCGCTGGTGCAGGCGGAGAGCCGACGATGATGACGAGCGCGCCTCAGGGGAGGACGAACCTGGTCGACGGGGACAAACTCACGGTCGGGCTGGGGGCGACGCTCGTGCTCGAGGACGTGCTCGCGAAGGCGCTCCGGATCGGTCTTGGCGGCAATGGGCAGTTCGTGTCGGCGTCGGGGTGCTTGTTTTCGACGTCGCTTGGCGTGGGGGTGGATCTATGAGCGCGGGGCGGCTTTGGGGCGGGCTCGTCCTCGCGATTCTGCTCGCGAGCGGGCGCGCGGAGGCGACGGCGCCTTCGACGTTCGGGCACGGGGCGCGGAGCGCGGCGCTCGTGCGGGCGGACGTGGCGGACGCGGATCCGGCGGGCGCGCCCGTGCAAAATGCGGCGCTCGCGGCGGCGCCCGGAGCGCGGGTTCGGCTCGGGTATGGGTATGGGCTGCTGGATCTGCGGATCGATGATCGACGGGCCGACGTGGCCGACGTGTCGGGGCTGGACCTCGGCGTACAAGTGGGATTTCGGCTGCCCGCGTCGTTTTTTCTGGGATTCGCGCTCGCGGCGCACGTGCCGGACGCGCAGATTGCGAAGATAGGATTTCGGCCCGGGACCGAGCCACAGTTCGTCCGGTACGAGGCGGCCTTGCAGCGGGCGACGTTCGATCTTGCGCTCGCCCTGCGGCGCGGGCCGTTTGCCCTCGGAATAGGCGCGGCGCTTGCGCTCGACATGGGCGGCGAGGGGACACGTTTCGAGCTCGGGCAGGACGCGGAGGGGACGTATGCGGACGCGGCTTCGGATATCTCGCTCGCGTATCGAGCGGCGCCGATCGTGGGGCTCGCGGTGGATCTCGGTCGCGTCGCGTTCGGGGCCTCGCTGCGCGGGGGGCTCGGGGTCTCCGTGGCGGTCGACAGCGACGTACGGATCGCGCTGGCGGAGAATCCGCTCAATGGGACGACGCAGGTGCGCGTGCGTGGGGTGAGCGGGTACGATCCGGCGCGGTTCGTGTTCGGGGCGCGGGCCAAGGTGGGCTCGGGTTTTTCGGTGCTGGGCTCGATCGAATGGCAGGGGTATTCGGACGCGCCACCGCCGGTCGCGGACGTGTCGCTCGACGTGGCGCTCGGGACGTCGCCCGGGCGGACGGAGGTGCGGTTCGTCGCGCCGAACTTCCGGGATGTGCTGGTGCCGCGGCTTGGGGTGGAATGGACGACCGGCCGGTGGGCGGTGCGCGCGGGGTATGCGCTGTCGCCGTCGCCGGTGCCGCCGCAACGTGGATTCACGAGTTATGCGGATGCGACGCGGCACGCGGTGGGCCTCGGCGGCGGCGTGGGGCTCGGGCGGGTCTGGGGCGTGGATTTGCGGGCGGATCTGGCGGCGCAGGTATCGTTTCTGGCGGAGCGGGCGGAGGAGAAGGCGAGCCCGGCCCTGCCAAACGCGCGGTACGTGGTCTCGGGTCGCGTGGTGCACGGGGCGCTCTCCGTGGAGGCGGCCTTTCGATGAAGAGAGGGGCTGCGTGGGTGTTGCTCCTCGCCTCGTGTGGGCTCGCGTCGGGGGAGGGGGAACGGGCGCCTTTTCCGGCGGATGGCGTGGGCGCGTTCGGGGAGGCGTCGCCGGTGGAGGTTTGTCGGGGGACGGCGCGGATCGTGGCACCCGCGCTGGCGACGGGGGCGACGGCGTTATGTGTGCCGGAAGGACAAACGGAGCGCGCTTGCGGGGCGGATGGGGAGTGCGAGGGGATCGAGCGGTGTATTTGCGGCCGCTGCATCGTCGCGCCTTGCCAGGGGGCGGGATCGTGCGAGGGGCAAGCGGTTTGTCGGGGGAGGCGGTGCACGCGGGCCTGCGGGGCAGACGGCGACTGCGCGTCGGGGGAGCGTTGCGTTTCGGGGGGATGCGCGAGGTCGTGCGTGTCGGACGGCGATTGCCACCACGGGGAGGCCTGCGACGCGCTCGACGATGTCTGCACGGCGTCGCTTTGCGGCGGCGGCGCCTCGTGCGGGAGCGGGAGCACGTGCGTCGCGGTGGCCGAGGTGGCCGCGCTCGGCGAGCCCGTGCTGCTCGGGGACGAGCCGATCGCATTCGTGGAGCTCACGCGCGGGGCCGAGACGGTTTTGCTGCGGGCGCGTATCGAGGAGCTCTCGCGGTGGCGCGTGGATCCGGAGGCGCCGGTGTTCGTCGTGCCCGGGGAGGCGCGGGTGGGGGCGCCGAGCGTGCTCCGGCGCGGGGCGCGCATGGAGCTTTATGCGGAGGTGGGAGATCCGGCGAGGATCGTGCGGGCCATTTCGATGGATGAAGGGCAGAGCTTCCTCGTGGACCAGGATCCCGCGCTTCTTGCAGCCGAGCCGTGGGAGGAGGGCGCCGTGGGATCCCCATCGGTGTTCGATTTCGACGGCGCGACATATTTGCTTTACGAAGGCGGAAGAGGCCGAGGGATCGGGCTTTGCCAGGTGACCGAGCAAGGCTGCACGCGTACCTCGCCAAACCCGGTCCTCGCGCCCGCGGACGTGGAGGATCCGGTCTTCTGGCGAGGTGTGACCGCGGTGGGGGCGCCGCACGTGTTCGTCAGGGGAGGAATCGTGCGGATCGTATTCACGGCGCGCGGGACGGAGGGGCGCGCGGCGGTGGGGCCGGAGGGCGCGCTGCCGCCGGATCCGAATGATTCGATCGGGCTCGCGGCGACGACCGATCTGAAGACGTTTTCCCTGTACCCGGTGGGGCCGATGTACGCGCGGCTCGTGAACCTGCGCGCGTACCTGGGCGAGCGGGAGGCCGCTGTGCGTGTATTGCCGGCGGGGGCCGAAATGGTGTTCGTCTCGGCGGATGCGTCCGGGGAAGGCGTGACGGGGATCTATCGGGCGGCGGGGCGCGGCGCGCCCTGAATCACGGCCGCGGGCGATGGCGGCGCGCAGCGAACAGGGAGGCGGCGGCGAGGGCGAAGAGCCAGGCCGCCGCGCGGGAAGGCGCGGGCGCGCCGGGGGCCGCCGTGGTGCAGCTCGCGGACGCCGCGCCGGATTGCGCGTCCTCGAATGCCTTCCAGTCCATGCAGTTCGAGGTCTTCTCGTCGCAGATGACCTCGGCGCCGGAGCAATCGTCCACGGACGCGCACGTCGCGAGGCAAGCGCCGTTGCGGCAAGCGTACGGGGCGCAGCTCTGCGGGGTGCCGTCCGGGAGCTCGAGCATCTCGTTGTCGAGGCACTTCGTCGGCAACGTGATGCAGATGTTCGTCTCGGTGTTGCAGGTCGAGCCGAGGGCACACGCGGTGTTGCTCGTGCACTTCGTCTCGCAGGAGAGCTCGACGGCATTGCAGGTGTAAGGCGCGCAGTTGTTGCTCGTCGACTCCGCGCAATTGCCGCTCCCGTCGCAGGCGAACAGCGTGAGCGTGGACTCGTTGCATTTCTTGTCGCAATTGTTGCCCGTAGGATAGGAGCATTCGAACGGGTTCACGCCGTCACACGTGGCGCAGGCCTCGCTCGTGCCGTCGCACACCGGGCGCGCTCCGTGGGGTTTGCCCGCGACAGGCTCGCAGATGCCGATGCGCGCGCCGTCGCAGGCCTCGCACTGGCCATCACAGGGCGCATTGCAGCAGACGCCGTCGACGCAGAAGGAGTCGTCACAAGGGGACTTGATGTCGCACGGCGCGCCGAGCGGCGTGTAGATCTCCGTGTCGGCGAGGACCCCCGCCGGTCCCGTCCCGCCCGCGACGAGGATGCGGCCATTGAGCAGCGTCGTGGAGGTGTGGAGCGTGCGGGGCTTTTCCATGGACGCGGCCGCGGTCCAGCTCTGCGTGGCCGGGTCGAAGATCTCCGTGGTGAACGGGGTTTCCTCGAATCCGCCGCCGGTGACGATGATCCGATGGCCGGCCATCACGCTCGCCGCGTGGTCCTTGCGCGGGCGTGTCATGTTGAGCCCCGGATGCCATTCCTCCGACGCGGGATCGAAGATCTCGATGGTCTGCGCCAGGATCGGGCTGCCGCCGGCGATGAGCACGCGCCCCGAGGGGAGCCGCGTGGCCGTATGACCGGAGTGCACGCGGCTCATGGGGGTCGTCTGCGCCCAGGTCTTGGTCGCCGGATCCCAGAGCTCCGCGGTCTGCGAGGGGCTGGCGCTCTCGCCGCCCGCGACGAGAATGCGATTCTCGTCGAGCAACGTCGCCGTGTGGTTGTAACGCGCTTGGTGCAGCTCCCCGACGGTTTCCCACGTATCGGTCTCGGGGTCGTAAATCTCGGTCGTGCCGACCAGCGCGGAGGTTTTTCCGCCGGTCACGAGGACACGCCCATCACTCAAGAGCGTCGCGGTATGCAGGGCGCGCGCGAAGTTCATGGGTTTCACGAGCGTCCACGACCCCGGCACGTTGGGCTGATCATTTGCGGGCGTGAAGATCTCGGCAGCGTTCGTCACGTTGAGGACCTGCTGCACGAGTGCTTTGCCGCCGAGGACGAGCACGCGGCCATCCTTCAGCGTCGTGGCCGTGTGCCCGAACCGGTTCTGTTTCAGGGGTTCCGTCTGGACCCACATCTTGAGGGCCGGGTCGTACACCTCGGCAAATTCCAGCGGGATTTCCCCGCCCTTGTCGCCGCCCGCGACGAGGACACGGCCATCGGGCAAGAGATTCGCCGTGTGGCGGAGGCGCTTGATGGACATGCCGTCCGTCAGGGTCCACGCCGGATCGACGAGCAGCGGCGCGCGTACGGTCGTACCCTCCCAGGAGAGTTTTACCTCGCATTGACGCGCGCCTGGATCGACGACCGGGCGTCCCATCGGCAATCGTGAATCCGTGCTGATCTTGCAACCCTCGACGAAGACGTTCATCCAGACGGTGTTGCCGTCTCCGTCCACGGCCCAGGGCGGCGCCATGCGCAGGCGCGGCGCGCCGTCCGCGTCGAGGAGCTCCAGCGTTTTGCCCACGAGGCGGAGCCCCGCGACGTTTTCGCCGAGCGTGATCGTGTACCGGAGCTCCGGGACATCCGGGAGGGCGTTCCGGAAAAACACGTAGTCCTCGGTGCCATTTTCGGTCGGACGATGCACGATATCGGCGACGCCGCGATATCCCGACGGATACGCGACGATCCCCGCCCCCGCCTCGCCCGCGACCTCACGCGCGCCCGCGAGCGCGACCTCGACCGAGAGACCACTTCCCGGGTCCGCGACACGAAATGCGTCGCTCGCGCGCGAGGGCAAACGCACCTCGGCGCGAGGCCCGGGCGAGGCCATTTCATCGAGCGTACGCTGGCCGCGGGCGAGGTGGAGGCGGATCGCCTCCGCGGTCTCCACCGCGACGCGCGCATCCGAGGGCGCGGCGAGTGATTCTCCCGCGCCCGGGGCATCACCACCCGCCGAGCAGCCTCCATACAAACCCGCTGCGAGACCGAATGTCCACGCCGTGCGCCATCTCGTCCCCATGGTGGCCTCCCTCGTAAGGTATGAAAGTCAGAATCGGTACTTCGCCACGAGACCGGGAGAGACCGCGAAAATCGAGGTGCCGGTCAGCGTGTCGGAATCATATTTGCCCTGACCGTCCGTGCTCGCCTGGACATACCCTTGCTCGGGCACCCAGGCAGGAGGCTCGGGGATGAAAAGCACGAGGGCCGAGACCGAGAGGGCGACGTCGAGCTTCTCCGAGATTCGCATTCCAGCGCGTACCTCGGGCGCGAGGTAGACCCCGAGCGCTGCCTGGGTCTCGGTGACCCGATCGACCGTATAGGAGACGCTCTCTTTGCGCCGCATGCCGGTGGTGCTGGTCGGGTCGGGGACGTCACGCGCGGTCGTCTTGTAATCGCCGGAGCGGTCGTCCTCAGCCGAGCCAAAGAAGCCGCCCACGCCGAGGCGGAAGGTGACCGGGAATCGTTCGCCCACGGTGCGCGCGACGGAGGCGCCGACGTGCGCGCCGCCGAGGGTGATGACGTCGTCGGTGAGGCCCTTGTTGGGCGCGATGTTGCCGAAGACGTGCACGTCTTCGTCGGGGCGATCCGTGAACGTGCGGCGCGCGAAGAGGCCGCCGAGCTCGACGCCGAGAGCCCATTTGCGCCGGATTTCAAGGCCGAAGCGGAGCGTGCCGCCGCCCCCGAGCCCGAGCGAGGCCACGCACGAGCCCGTGCAGCTCGCGTCGAGGCTGCCGCCGAACGTGGGCGCAATCGCGAACGTGGCACCGATCTCGCCAAAGAGGCGTTTGTCCGCCCAGAACCCCGACGGCGGAGGGACGGGCTCGAGGGCAACCGCGACGGCCTCGCGTTTGCCGGCTTCGAGCTCGACACGTCGCTCCTCCCGGACAAACCCATTCGCGGTGACCTCGATGCGGTGGGAGCCGGTCCGGACGGGGCCTTCCCACGCGCCGCGGCCGACGCGGACGCCGTCGACGGAGATGTCGGCGTCCTTCGTTTTGGCCTCGACGCGCAGGACCGAAGGCAGTTCCTCGGCGATGAGCAGGATCGGGGTGATGAGGCTCGGGCGGACCTCGACGCGCGCCGGCTGGGTGCCGAGGCGTTTTTCGCCGCGCAGGCTGACGAGGTGGTCACCGGACGCGACGAGCCCGCGCCAGGGCGTCTTGCCCACGGCCGCGCCGTCGATGAGGACGTCCATCGAATAACCGGAGGCCTCGTCGACCTGGAGCCAGCCGGCGAGCTCCAATCGCGAGAGGAGGGCCGGGAGCTTGGCCGTTTTGCCGCCGACGACCTGCAATCGCGCTTCGAGCGTCTCGTAGCCGGCCTTGAAGATGCGGACGGTGCGCTCGCCGACGGGGACGTGAATGGCGCCTTTGAGAGGCGTCGTTCCGCGGGGTTTTCCGTCGATCGAAATGGTGGCGCCGTCGGGGACGCCTTCGATGACGAGGTCGCCGACGACGGGCCTTAGCTCGGCGATCTCGCGGAGCGCGACCTGCTTCTCCTCCTCGGTGATGCCCGGGAACGCGAGGAGCTCTTCGTTCATGTCGAACGCTTCGTCGAAGCGGTTCAAGCGGCGAAGGCAAAGCGCGGCGTTTTTCTTGGCGGCGCGGGTCGGGTAAATGGAGAGCGAGGTGAGGAACTCGGGCAGCGCCGCTTCCATGGAGCCGGCGTCGAAGAGCGCGAGGCCCTGCTCGAAATGCTTGCGCGCGTCGTCCTTGGCCTTGGCCTCGGCCTCGGCCGCGGGATCGGGCGGCGGGGGCGGCGGCGGAGGCGGCGGCGGGAGCGGGCCGCCTTTTTTCATCCACGAGGGCTGCGGCTTGGAAGTGGTTGGGAAAACCGGCGCATTCTGCGCGATCGCGGTCGTGACGAGCGTCGAGGCGAGGAGGGCGGCGAGGGCCTTGCAGATCGGGGAGGGGAGGGCCGCAGAGCGTTTCATTCGAAGGTTCGCACGGGCTGGGGATCCTTGGAGGGCGTCGTGACCGTCGGCTTCGGGACCGGGTGGGCCACCGTCGTGACCGGCGCCGTCGTGGTCGCGGGGCCCGCTGCGGGTGCGGCAGACGCAGGCGGAGCCCCGGCCTTGGGTTTGGCGCTCGTCTGCGCGAGCTTTGTTTCGTCTTCTTCGAGCTTGAGTTTGTCGGGTAAAGCGCCGTTCGCGGTGATGGCGACCTCGACGCGGGTCTCGCGGCCGTCCTTGTGGATACGCAAGGCGTGGGTGCTGCCGAGCGCGCCATGAATGGTGACGTATCCGTCGTGATCCACGG
The DNA here is from genome assembly GCF_028435265.1 of Polyangium jinanense. GTDB lineage: Bacteria > Myxococcota_A > Polyangia > Polyangiales > Polyangiaceae > Polyangium > Polyangium jinanense. Next base: position 350,336 of record NZ_JAGTJK010000007.1, read on the forward strand.
GGGCGCTGCGGCCATTGACCTCGACCTGGGCATCGGGCGGAGTCACGAGGAGGCGCGCCGAGCGGAGCGCCTCGACCGGAGCGACGGCGGGGCCCCCTTGCGAGGAGATCCCCGCGGGAGGCGCAGAGGCGCCGCGCGCCTCGGGAGAAGCGTCGGCGCCGGTCTTCGAGGCCTGCGTGAGGATGAGGCCGGCGCCGATGGCGAGCGCGACGGCCGCGCCGAGCACGACGGGGACGAACCTGCGCGACGAGGACGCGCGTGCGCCGCTTTCGGCAGGCGAGAGCGTGCTCCGCGGGTCGGGCGCGGAGGCGCGAGGCGACGAGGCGCGATCGCCGTCGAGGGTCATCGGGGCGGCGACGGTGACGTCGGTGCCGAGCTTGTTCGTGCGCGCATCGACGGCCCTGCCGCTCGACGGAACGATCTCGATGCTCGGCCGCGATCGCAGGTTCGCGCGGATGCCGACGAGGAGGCCAAAGGCCTCGACGAGCTCGGCCATGCTCTGGAAACGGGCGGCCTTGTCGCGTGCGAGCGCCCGCTCGAAGAATCGATCGACGGCGGGGTCGAGCGAAGGGACGAGCGACGAGGGCGGCGGGGCATGGTCGGTGCAGATCGTGACGAGGAGCTTGCCGATGTTCTCGGCCTCGTCGAAGGGGAGGCGGCCCGTGATCGCCTCGTAGAGGATGACGCCGATCGACCAGAGATCGCTGCGATGATCGACCTGCTTGGTTTCGCGGATCTGCTCGGGGCTCATGTACGAGGGGGAGCCGAGCATCATGCCGGAGCTCGTGGAAGTCGCGGGTCCGGTGATCGTGACGTCCTTGGCGATGCCGAAATCGAGGACCTTGACGATCTCGTCGTCGCCGCTCCGCGCGAGGAAGACGTTGCCGGGTTTGAGGTCGCGGTGGACGATGCCGAGGTCGTGCGCGCGGCGGAGCGCTTTGCCGAGAGGTTCGAGGATGCGGTAAGCCTCGGTGAGATCGAGGCGGCCGCCGCGTTCGAGGCGCGTGCCGAGGTCCTCGCCTTCGAGCAGCTCCATCACGATGTACGGGGTGCCGTCTTCGACGCCGTAGTCGAGGACCTGCACGACGTGCGGGCTCTTGATGAGGGCCGCGGCCTTGGCCTCGCGCTCGAATCGCTGCCGGAGCGATTCGTTTGCCGCGATGCTGCCCTCCATGAACTTCACGGCGACGTTGGTGTCGAGAAGCTGATGGCGAGCGACCCACACCGCGCCCATGCCGCCCTTGGCGAGAGGTCGTTCGAGCCGAAGCTTGCCGCCGATGATGGCGCCTTCTGCGATGGACACGCCCCGACACTCCTCCCGCGAGCCCGCCCGTGAGCAGGCAAAATGAAGCCAGCTGCGAGCATACCATGATCCGAAGGCAGGGCTCCATGGCGAGCTTTCGCCCGCACACGCGCAAACCTCATCGACGTGGAGGGTCGATCGGCCGTAGGCTCGGCATCTCTTCGTCCTCGTGATGGCCGTTCTCCAGCCTCGCTCCGCCCGAACTTTCCGTCGCCTCCTCGCGCTCGGGGCGTGTCTCGTCGTGTCGGTCGTTTTGGCCGCAGCGTCAGGCGGTTGTCGGTCGAAGGAGTGCGTGCCGGGTCAGCAGGTCGCGTGCGCATGCCCGGCGGGCGCGCAGGGGACGCAGGTCTGCGACGACGAAGGGGCGCGGTATTTGCCGTGCGTCTGTGATGCGCCGGCCGAGCCGACGGCCGCGCGGGGCGTGGAGCCGCCGCGGCCGCGACCGGTGCTCGCGAAGAAACAGATTCGTTGCGGGACAAATCTTTGTGATACGGCGTGCTGCGCGACATTCGAGCCGCCGTCGTGCACGCAGGATGGGAGGTCGTGCCCGCGGACGGCGAACGGGGAGGGCGTGATCTTCGAGTGCGACGGGCCCGAGGACTGCGGCGCCGAGGCGTGTTGCCTGATCCCGGGCGACCGGACGATCGCGGCGGTATGCGTGCCCAAAGGCGAGTGCGCGGGGACGTTTACGCACCCGCGGCTCGGGACGACGGTGTCGCCGCGGGTGGTTTGTCACGTGAATCAGGATTGCGCGTTGTCTGCAATCTGCTCGCCGGCCGGCGCCGTGGCGGGCATTTCGGTGTGCAAGTAAAAGCGCGTCAGCGCGGGCGTGGTTCGAGGAGAGAGCGATCGATCGCCGCGAGCGAGGGGCAGCCGGAGAGCGCCATGGCCGTCGCGAGCTCGTCGCGCAGGATGTCGAGGACCCCGAGGACGCCCGCCTCGCCCGCCGTCGCGAGGCCCCAGAGGACAGGCCGGCCGAGCATGACCGCGTTCGCCCCGAGCGCGAGGGCCTTGAGCACATCCGTCCCCCAGCGCACGCCGCCGTCGACGAGCACGGGGACACGGCCAGAAGCCGCCTCGACGACGCGCGGCAGGACGTCGAGCGTGGCCGGCGCGCCGTCGAGCTGACGCGCGCCGTGGTTCGAAACGATGATGCCAGCAGCGCCGGCGTCGATCGCGAGCAATGTATCGTCCGGACGAACGATTCCTTTGAGGATCAACGGCAAGCGGGTGATGCCGCGCAGCCAGTCGAGGTCGCGCCAGGAGAGCGAGGCGTCGTGCCGCGACGCGATGTAGCGGTGGAGGGCCGATCCCGAGGCGCCAGCAGCGACGTTCGTGTCCACGAGGTTCGCCATGACGAGGCCGTCCGGCAGGCCGAACCCGTTGCGCACGTCGCGGAGGCGGCGGCCGAGGACGGGGGTGTCGACGGTGAGGACGATGGCGCGATACCCAGCGGCCTCGGCGCGCTCGACGAGCGAGCGGGTGAGCTCGCGGTCCTTGTGGACGTAAAGCTGGAACCAGAGCGGGCCCTCCGAGGCGCGCGCGATGTCTTCGAGGGAGGTCGTGGCGAGGGTGGAGACGGTATAAATGGTGCCAGCCCGCGCAGCGGCGCGGGCAGTCGCGAGCTCGCCGTCGGGGTGCGCGAGCTTGTGATAGGCCGTCGGCGCGATGAGGATCGGCATGGAGACGGGCGCGCCGAGGATCTCGGTTTCGAGGGTGAGGCGCGAGACGTCGACGAGGACGCGCGCATGAATCTGCCAGCGGCGATAAGCGCGCAGGTTCTCCCGGAGCGTGCGCTCGGCGTCAGCGCCAGAGCGATAATAATCGTACGCCATGGCCGAGAGCGCAGCGCGCGCGGCCTTCTCGAAATCACGGACAGTGAGGAGGCCGGACGAGGCGTCCCGCGGCGGTGCGTGTAACCGGGTTTTTCCGGAGTCGTCGCTCGAATGCATGCCACGCGATCTTTACCACTGATCTGGGAGGCGTTTCGCTGGGGCGTTGCCCCAGGCCCCACCAGGGGCTGTCCGCCCCTGGACCCGGACCAGCGCAAGCGCTGGACCCGGGGTCGATGAACTGCGCGA
>NZ_JAGTJK010000070.1:0-45036 GCF_028435265.1 Polyangium jinanense
GCGGGCCCCCGTCAATTCCTTTGAGTTTTAGCCTTGCGGCCGTACTCCCCAGGCGGGGTGCTTAATGCGTTAGCTACGGCACCGCAGGGGTCAAATCCCGCGACACCTAGCACCCATCGTTTACGGCGTGGACTACCAGGGTATCTAATCCTGTTTGCTCCCCACGCTTTCGCGTCTCAGCGTCAGTAACCGTCCAGAAGGCCGCCTTCGCCACAGGTGTTCCTCTCGATATCTACGAATTTCACCTCTACACCGAGAATTCCGCCTTCCTCTCCGGTACTCCAGCTTGGAAGTTTCGAATGCACTTCCTAGGTTGAGCCCAGGGCTTTCACATCCGACTTTCCAAGCAGCCTACACGCGCTTTACGCCCAGTAATTCCGAACAACGTTTGCACCCTCTGTCTTACCGCGGCTGCTGGCACAGAGTTAGCCGGTGCTTGCTAAAGAGGTACCGTCATCATGCCGTCTATTCGACGACACTTATTCGTCCCTCTCCACAGAGCTTTACAACCCGAAGGCCTTCATCACTCACGCGGCGTCGCTGCGTCAGGCTTTCGCCCATTGCGCAAGATTCCCCACTGCTGCCTCCCGTAGGAGTCTGGACCGTGTCTCAGTTCCAGTGTGGCTGATCATCCTCTCAGACCAGCTACCCGTCTTCGCCTTGGTGAGCCGTTACCTCACCAACTAGCTGATGGGCCGCAGGCCCATCCCCTGGTGCGAGCTTGCATGCAGAGGCCCGCTTTTACCCCTGCCTCTCGCGAGGCCGTGGTCTTATGCTGTATTAGCCCTCCTTTCGGAAGGTTATCCACCACCAGAGGGTAGGTTACCTACGTGTTACTCACCCGTGCGCCGCTTTACCGGGGCCGAAGCCCTTTCTCGCACGACTTGCATGTGTTAGGCGCGCCGCTAACGTTCGTTCTGAGCCAGGATCAAACTCTCCAGTTAAACTTGCTGGAGGTCACCTCGGTCCGGCTAAAGACCGGGTGACGGCTCATGCCTCATTGGCATGACGTGTTGCCTCGACCGTGCTTGCGCAGGTCAAAGGCGAGGGCCACGTCACCACACGTTAATGCGTGTTGCGTACAATCCAGTTTTCAAGGACCGAGCCGAGGTGCTTCGCAAAGCTCTCCTCGTTCGCTCGACCAAACGCCGCGCCCAAAGGGCCGACGTCGGCGGCAATCTCAGCAATTATCTCGCAAATTCTGCATATGCCTATGCGGAGCACTACGAGATGCCCACAAACCCAGGTAATCTCTTTCGAGATCCTTCAGGCTCGAGGACCTGCCGAGGACGGCACCTTGCGGCGCCCTGCGTCTCTCAGCGAGGGGCGGCTCTTTAAACCGCCTCATTCGCCTTGTCAACATCTTTTTTCCGAGGGCCGAGAATCTTTTCAGATTCTCTGGACCCTGGGTCCTCACCGAGGACGGCACCTTGCGGCGCCCTGCGTCTCTCAGCGAGGGGCGGCTCTTTAAACCGCCTCATTCACCTTGTCAACATCTTTCTTCCGAGGGCCGAGAATCTTTTCAGATTCTCTGGACCCTGGGTCCTCGCCGAAGACGGCACCTTGCGGCGCCCTCTGTCGCGACGAGGGGGCCGTGTCTATCCCCCCTCGGTCCTGTTGTCAACGGACAATGATCCGCGAAGGACGAAAATATTCTCCGTACCCTTCCATCCGCGGACCTGCCGAGGACGACACCTCGCGGCGCCCTCTGTCCCCCAGCGAAGTGTAGTCGTAACCACTTCCACCCTGGTGTCAACCACCCGACGATCTCGATGACGAGGGGCGGGGAGGCTGACGACGCTCCTCCGACTGTCAACAACGAGAGGAGAGAGGAGAGGACCTCGATCAACGAGGCTTCCGCTCGTCGTGCGGCGGAAGCGCGCCCTTCGGCTCTTGCGGTTCAGGGGCCTCCTCCGGCAGCCCCTGCTCCACGAACTGCTTTGCGATCGACGCGCCAACTTCACCGGCGCCCGTGGTCGATCGCTCCGGTGAGAGGGCCACGCCGCCTCGGCCCGATTCGTCGTACGAGCCACCGCCGAGCGAACCAGGCGGGCGTATCTCCGCGTCGGGCGGGTGCGGCCTGCCGAACGGGTAGATTCCTTTCGATTGATCGACCTCGTCCGTACGGCCTTTCCCCTGCGTGAGAGGGTTGTTCGTTTCATCGTCGCGCACCATCTCGTCCTCCACCGTGCACACGGGTTGCACCCGGCCTGCGCATCCAGTGCCCGGGGGCGGCGTGCATTCGATATGCCGGCAGTGGAATGCGCGCGAGCTCTTCCTTGACAAATGAGAATCGCTCGTATATCGTGGGCGCGGCTGCTGCGAAGTGCGCTTTCCTCGGGCGCGCTCCGGAGTTCAAACGAACCGGGGAAAGGGTCGCGGGTCGGCGATGGATCGTCGGCGTGCGAGCGTGAGGAGACGTGCGTCCTCTGGATTGGATGCGCTCCCAGGCTCGACGTCGCGGCGACGTACGACCTGCGCGATAGGGTTCGTTCGTTCGCAGGGCGCTCGCACGGCAGAACGTGCGCGCGTCTGGGAAAGCAGCCATGGGCAATCTCAGGTTGGATGCGGTCGTGCGCCGAGAGGACAGCGCGCTCGCCCGCATCGAAAGTCGTTTTGGTGTTCCGATCACGCTCATCGCGCGGCCCGATGTCTCCGTCGAGGCAGAGGGCATCGCGGAGCTTCTCGAATTCGTTTCGATTCAGGACACGCTCCTCTCCATCTGGGAAGAGGAGCGCAAAGGCCGCATCGCGCCCTTTTGGGGCGAAGGGCCGGGCCGTCTCGCGGCCGTGGTGCTCACGCCGGATTTCCACAAAGGATCCGGCATCCCCGTGGGCACGGTGGCCGACGCGCGTGGATTCGTCGTCCCACGCGCCGTGGGCAACGACGTCTGCTGCGGCATGCGCCTCGCAGTCACGGACGTGACCCACGACGAGCTCGTGCCACACATGGCCGCCTTGAAGAAGCGCCTGCGGGCCATCTTCTTTCAGGGCCAACGAAACATCCCCATGTCCCCCCGCCAGCGCGAGGCGCTGCTCCGGGACGGGCTCTGGGGGCTCGCCGAGACCGCAGCCGATAACCAAGGCACCGGGATCTGGCAGTACTACGACCCCGCGCGGGAGCTCCACGATCTCGAGCGGGTTCATTTCAACGGCGCGTTGCCCACCGAGGACACGTTCGCCTTCGCGAGCTTCATCCGCGCCTCGGGCGCCAAAGACGGCCGGGACATCCAGATCGGATCCGTCGGCGGCGGGAACCATTTCGTGGAGTTGCAGCGCGTGGACGAGATCGTAGACGGCCACGCGGCGCACACGTTCGGCCTCGGTCGCGGGGCCGTGACGATCATGGCGCACTCGGGCTCCGTCGGGCTCGGCCACGTGGTGGGCGGCCATTTCATGGCACGCGCCCACGAGCTGTACCCGAAAGGCCTACCCCACCCAGCGCACGGCTTTTACGTGATGCCGACCTGGGGGCCGCTCGCCGCGGAGGCGGCCGCGTACCTGTCCGCGATGCGCAACGCAGCGAACTTCGCCTTTGGAAACCGGCTCTTCCTCGTGCTGATGGCAGCGCGCGCGATGAGCGAGGTCCTCGGGCGAACAGTGGAGACGCGGCTCGTCTACGATGCGCCGCACAACCTCATCTGGGAGCCGGAGGGCAGGGCAGGGCGCTTTCTCCATCGCAAAGGCGCAACGCCCGCGCCGGGGCCCGATCCATTCGAGAGCCCATTCCAGTACACCGGGCATCCGGTGATCATCCCAGGCTCGATGGGTGACGCAAGCTGGGTGCTCGCAGGGCTCGGGAACGAGGCGCTGCTCGCGAGCGCCTGTCACGGCGCAGGTCGGAGCCTGACGCGCGGGCAGGCGAGCCACGTGAGCGACGACGTGTACCGGGAATCGACGGGGAAGCTCGACGTGGTGACCCCGATCGATCCGGACGCGCCGTCCCTCCGCGGGCGGCGCGACATCCTCGAGAAGTATCACCGCCGGATGAAGGAGGAGGCGCCCTATGCATACAAGGCCATCACGCCGGTCGTGCGATCCGTCGAGGATGCCGGCGTGGCACGGCGGGTCGTGCGGCTCGCGCCGATTGCAACGGTGAAGGGATGAGCCGTTGCGCCGGGGCGCTGCCCCGGACCCCGCGGGGGCTGTCCGCCCCTCGACCCGGACCAGGCACGGCCTGGACCGAAGGTGGAAGAACTGCGCGATGCGCAGTTCTTCCAGCGGGCCCGTGGCAAGACCGTGAAGGTGTGGTTCACGCTGGCAACGGGGACACCCGTGCCGATTGAAATGCCGGCGCTGCCGTCTTGGCCGGCAGCGTCGTTGCCCGTCTCGACGCGGCCTGTTCGATGAACTGCGCATCGCGCAGTTCATCGACCCCGGGTCCAGCGCTTGCGCTGGTCCGGGTCGAGGGGCGGACAGCCCCCGCGGGGTCTGGGGCAGCGCCCCAGCGAGGCGGCTTTGTTGGCCCGCGCGCCGTGGCCTTCGTAGCGTGCGCCCTAGGGCGCGATATGGAAAACGAAGCAGTGCGGAGCCCGGTCGCGGTGGGCGAGATCCTCGCGGGGAAGTATCGCGTCGAGCGTCTCCTCGGCATGGGCGGCATGGGCGTCGTGGTCGCTGCCACGCACCTCGAGCTCCGGGACGAGCGGGCCATCAAGCTGGTCCGGTCGGAGCTCACGCATCCGCAGATCATCGAGCGCTTCTTCCGCGAGGCGCGCGCCGTCGTGAAACTCCGGAGCGAACACGTCGCTCAGGTGTACGACATCGGCCGGCTGCCCTCGGGCGCCCCGTTCATGGTCATGGAGCTGCTCCACGGCGACGACCTCTCGGCGCTGCTCAAGAAAGGAGGGCCGCTGCCTGTGCACGAGGCCGTCCTTTACGTCATGCAGGCTTGCGACGCGCTTGCCGAGGCCCACGGGCGCGGGATCGTCCACCGTGATCTCAAGCCGGCGAACCTGTTCCTCACGCACCGCGAGGATGGCTCGCCGTGCATCAAGGTCCTCGATTTCGGCGTCTCGAAGCACGTCCCCGAGGATGGCGAGTCGGAGATGACGAGCAACGGCGACATCATGGGCTCGCCGCTGTACATGGCGCCCGAGCAGATGCGCGCGGCGCGGGAGGTCGACGCGCGGGCCGACATCTGGGCGCTCGGCGCGATTCTGTACAAGCTGCTCACGGGCCGCGCGCCGTTCCAGCGGGCCACGACGCCCGAGATCTGCATGGCCGTGCTCGGCAGCGAGATGGCGCCCCTCCCGTCGTCGATTCACGGAAGGATCCCCTCCGGGCTCGAGGCCGTCATCATGCGGTGCCTCTGCAAGGACGTCGACTCGCGCTTCCCGCGCGCCCTCGACCTCAAAGCCGCGCTCTCGCCCTACAGCGAACGCCGCGAAGGCTGGGCCGAGGACGAGCGGACCTCGCTCACCGACGATCCGCGCTCGTCGCGGGTCTCGAACAGCTCGCGCCCGATTCCCAAGAACATCGACGCCATTCTGCTCGGTTGTATCGGCAAGGATTCGGGCCGCCGCGCGGCGCGGGCGAAGGGGCGCCCGACCAAGTCGGATCCGTTCTTGAAGCGCGCGGAAGCCATCGAACCGAAAGCCCTTCCGGCCGTACCTGCGGAACCGCCTTGCGATATGCCCCGGGATCCCGAGCTCTCCTGCGCGGGTGGCGGAACCGTCCCGATGGGCAGCACCGATCTGCGCAAGGCCCGGGAAATGGGATTCGGAGGGCCCCCCCAGGCCTTGCAACCCGCGACGCCCGCCTTCGAGCCCGACGCGAAGCCGACGTCGACCCTCCTCGATCCCGAAGAGACCATCGACGAAGCGACCGCGCTCGCCCCGCCGCGGCTGCCGAGCTTCCCGACGCTCCCGCCTCCGTCGGTGCGCACGTCGCTCCCGTGCGTCCCCGTGCCGAGCGCGAGTGAACCCATGGGGAACAGCATGGCCCCCTGGGATTACGCGCCGGCTCTGCCCGCGCCTCGCCGCGCGAAATCGGTGGCGTTCGTCGCGAGCGCGACGACGGCCGTGTTCATCGTCGTCGCGCTCGTCATGGCCTTCACCACGGGGGGCGAAAAGAACATTGCTGAAGGCGCGGTGCGTGGCGCGGACATGCGCCCGGCGGCCGCCGGCATGCCCGCGGAGCCCGCGATCGAGCCGGAGCTCGAAGAGGCCGCCGCGCCCGCCATCAGCGCGTCTGCGGCGGCCGAAGCGCGCGTGACGCCCTAAGGCACGCAATACGCGACGGTCCTGCCTCCGAGCATGGCCGTCTCGCATCCGCCGAAGCCCTGCGCCTGGCAGTCGACCTTCGCGGGGGTGCCCAGGTTGCAGAACGACACCGTGCTGCCCTCGCACGATTCTGCGGCGCCGAGATCGCATGTCGGCTCGACGAACCCGCATGCCGCGCCCCCGGCGAAGGCTCCGCTCTGCACGAAGCCGCAGCTTTGGCCCTCGGGCGACAGCGCGGCGCAGTCTCGCCGGCCGATCTTCCCGCCTGCGCAGGTCTCCAGCACGTCGCCGTTACAGGCCTGCGAGAAGAAGGTGCAATCCTCGCCCTTGCCGATGCAGCCGATGTCGTTGCGTTGGGGATCGAAGCCGCAGGTCTCGCCGGCGATCGTGATCCGCTTCTCCTCATCCTGCCCGTTGATGTGCACCATGTTGTACTGCGTGCGGCAATCGATCCGCGTGAGAACGCCCGCCGCGGTGCATTCGACGAGTACGTCGGGATCGTCGGCGGCGCAGGCCGCCTTCGTCGTGCCGAAGGTGCAGGTTTCGGCGCCGCAGCCGGCCCAGATGTTCTTGTTGCAGGAGAGCCCCGCGGCTGCGCAGTCCATCGCGGCGGTCGGCTTGCCGTCGGGGTCGCAAAGAACCCAGGTCTGGCCCTCGCAGATGTCGTCGGCGGGGTGCGCGGCGCACGCGGTGGCGAAGGGGTCCTTGGGCGGCGTGCAGGCGCGGACGGTGGCGCAGTCCTTCGCGGCGAGCTTGCAATCGAGGCTCTGGATTTCGAGCCGCAGAGTGCCGGTGGCTGCCCACAGCCAGGGCTCGTCGAGGACGTGGCCGAGACACGCTTGCATGCCGATGGGCTGACCTCCCTCTGCATCGCAGGCGTTGATGCGCAGGCAGTCGGCGATCCGTGGATCGAGCTCCGGCGGCGGAGGCGGAGGGGCCGGCGTCGCGGGGTCGTTCCCGGCGCATGAGAGCAACAGCGTGGACAGGAGAAGCCAAGGAGGACGGATTTTGAGCATGCGCGCTCTCTAGCGCGCCGTTTGCTCCTCGCCGAGCGGCAGCACCAAAATGGCGACACACCCTTTCGTACCGGGCCGGTTTTCCAGCCGGAGTAGCCCCCCGTGCGCCTCGGCGATCTGCCGGCTCAAGAGCAGCCCGATGCCCGAGCCTTGTGGCTTCGTTGTGAAGAACGGCACGAACAGGTTCTCCGTTTGCGGCAGCCCCGGCCCCTCGTCCTCCACGAGCACTTCCACGCGCGCCCCGACCGCCCGCCACGACACGCGCACCCCTCCGCCCGTCTCCAGCGCCGCGTCGACCGCGTTGCGAACCAGGTTGATGAGGAGCTGATCGAGCTGATCACCGTCGCCCGGCGCGACGACTGCCGGCCCCTCGTCCACATGCACCGGCAGCCGTTTCTCCAGCGCTGCCACGCGCATAACCCAAGCTCCGACCTCGACCGGACCGATCGACGGCGACGGCAAACGTGCGACGCGCGCGTAGGCCGACATGAACCGACCGAGCGCTTCGGAGCGGCGCGCGATCACCGCGAGGCCGTCGCGCACGTCGTCCTCCCAGTCGTCGGGCCGCGGGGTAAGCGAGAGCAACTTGCGTTGTCCCTCGGCGATCGACTGGATCGGCGCGAGCGAGTTGTTGATCTCGTGGCTGATCACGCGGATGAGCCGCTGGAAGGCTTGCCGCTCCTCCTCGCGCAGCGCGCGCCGCAGATCCGTGAGCACGACCAGGTGATGCGGCCGGCCGCCCTGCCGGAACGTCGTGCGCCGGAGCTCGAACGGACCGCCGCTGCCCGCGAGGACGTCGTCGAGGCGGCAAGGCGCGGGCGCCGTGAGCCAAGCCGACACGCCGAGCGACGCCGCACGCCGGCCGAGCAAGCGCGGGGTGGGCAGGCCGAGCAGGCGCTCGCCCGCGGGGTTCACGAGCCGCAGGGTCTCGCCCTCGTCGAAGGCGAAGATCGCCACGTCGATCTGCTCCATCACAGTGCGGAGCAGCGCGCTCGCTTCGAGGGCCCCGAGCGTCTTTTCGCGCACGGCATCGCCGAGCGCGTTCGCTTCCAGCATCACCTCGCCCAGCGGATCCCCTCGCCGCGCGCCGCGTGCGCGCATCGACGTGTCGCCCGCGCGCAGCGCTTCGAGCACGTTCGCCAGCGTCTGGAGCGGCCGCACCACGCGCGCTTGCACTTCGGAGGCGACGCCGGCCCACGTGAGCACGACGATCGTGGTCAGCGTCCACTTCGCGGCCGCGCCTGCGTCGCTCCGCCAGAGCAGCACGAGCGCGAGGACGACCGCGGGCAGACCCGCGAGGAGCGTGAGGAGAAAAATCCCGCGATCGAACGGCAGTCGCGGCCGCTCGGCGTTCATCCGGAGCCCTTGAGCCCGAAGTGCTGCATTCGCCGGTAGAGCGCGCTGCGGCTGAGGCCAAGGGCGCGCGCCGCGTCGCTCACATTGCCGCCGGTGCGGGCGAGCGCCCGCGCGATGAGGTGCCCCTCGGCCTCTTCCAGCGTCATCTCTTCGAGCCGGTTCGGGGCCTGCGAAGGCCGCCGCAGCATGATGTCCTGGGCCCGGATGAGGCCACTCGGCGCGAGGAGAAGCGCGCGCTCGACCGCATGTTCGAGCTCGCGCACGTTGCCCGGGAACGGATGCGCGAGCAGCGCCTCGATCGCGCTCGGATCAAACGACGCGTTCTCGATCCGGTAGCGTTTCGCGTGCGACACGAGGAAATGCCCCGCGAGCGCCGGGATGTCCTCGCGCCGCTCCCGCAGCGGCGGCAGGTGGATCTCCACCGTGTTCAGCCGGTAGAGCAGATCCTCGCGGAAGCGCCCCGCGTGCACTTCCGCCCCGACGTCGACGTTCGTCGCGGAGAGGACACGCGCGTTCACCTTGCGCACCTTCGACGAGCCGACCGGGGAGAGCTCCCCGGTCTGCAGCACCCGCAAGAGCTTCGCCTGCTGGGCGAGCGGCATGTTCGCGATCTCGTCGAGGAAGAGCGTGCCCGCGTCGGCGAGCTCGAAGCAGCCGATCCGATCTTCGCGCGCGTCCGTGAACGCGCCCTTCACGTGGCCGAAGAGCTCGCTCTCGAAAACGCCCTCGGCGAGGCCGCCCGCGTTCACCGGCACGAACGGCCCGCTGGCCCGCCGTGAGATCGCGTGCAGGTAGCAGGCGACGACCTCCTTGCCCGTCCCGTGCTCCCCCGTGAGGAGCACGTTCGCGTCCGACGGCCCGATCCGCTCGATGAGCCGCATCACCGGCGCCATCGCGCGCGAGCCCGCGACGAGCGGCGGCACCTCGCCCCGGAGCGCTGCGTTTTCCCGTTCGAGCCGCCGCATGCGCCGCAGCGCCCGCCCGAGCTCCACCTGCGAGCGCAGCGTCGCGAGCAGCCGAGCGTTGTCCCACGGCTTCTGCACGTAATCGCGCGCGCCCTTGCGCATCGCCTCGACCGCGCCCTCCACGCTGCCCCACGCCGTCATCACCACCACCGGCAACGTCGCGTCGAGCTCGCGCAGCTTGGGGAGCAGCGAAAGGCCCTCGCGGCCGGAGGTGGTGTCGCGCGTGTAGTTCAGATCGAGGAGCACGACGTCGAAGTCGCCGCCCTCCACGGCCGCGAGCACGGCGGCCGGCGACCGCGCAAGCGTTGGGGAAAAACCCTCGGCCTTCACGAGCAGGCGCAGCGCTTCGAGCACGTCGGGCTGATCGTCGGCCAGCAGGATCTTCATCGTCGTCACGGCGAGGTTACTCCGCGCGCAGGGCGATCGCAGGAGGGACACGCGTGGCGCGCCGCGCGGGGAAGTAACTCGCGAAGAGCGCCGCCCCCGCGAGCACCGGGCAGGCGATCAAAAGCGTCAGCGGATCACGCTCGCTCACGCCGTAGATCACGCTCGTCATCACCCGCGACAGCACGAGCGAGGCCGCGAGACCCACGCCGATCCCGAGCCCGGCGAGCACCAGGCTCCGCTTGAGCACCATGCCGAGGATGTCGCGTGCCTCGGCCCCGAGCGCCAGCCGGATCCCGAACTCACGCGTGCGTTGCGTCACCATGTAGGAGGTCACGCCATACAGTCCAACCGCGGCCAGGATGAGCGCCGTGATCGCGAAGACGGACAGCACCTCCAGCGCGAACCGGCGTGGCCCGAGGCGCTGGTCGACGCGTGCTTGCATGGGGATCGCGTCGTAGATCGGCTGATCCCGATCGATCGCGCGGACCTCGCTCCGCAGCGCTGACAGGAGCGACAGCGGATCCTGCGACGTGCGGAGAACGATGTTCAGGCTGTGCCGGGGGACCTGCGCGTACGAGGCGTAAAACGTCGGCGCGATCGTCTCCTCGCTCGACACCTCGCGCACGTCGCCGACCACGCCGACGATCGTGCAGAACGGGCACGTCTTCTCGTCGTCGCCGCAGGGCATGCGGACCCTGCGCCCGACCGCGTTGCCCTCGGGGAAGTACGTCTTCGCGAGCGCCTGGTTCACCACGATGGCGTGCGGCGCGTCCTCGTGGTCCTGGTCGTTCAGCATGCGCCCCTCGATCAGCGGCACGCGCATCGACTCCAGGTAGCCCGGCGTGATCTCGCGATGCACCGCGTACGGCCAGCGCTCGCCTGCCGCGGGCGTCTTGCCCTCGATGCGGAAGCTCTGGCTGTAGCGCACCGAGATCGGCAGGTTCGTGGTGATGCCGGCGCCGGTCACGCCGGGGAGGTTGTTCAAGCGAGCGAGCAAGTCACGCGCGAAGGCGGCCTTCGCCTTGTCCTCCTTGTAGCGCGGGTTCGTGATGGCAAGTTTTGCCGTCAGCACGCCCTCGGGATCGAAGCCGAGCGGCATGCGGGCCATCGCGCTGAGGCTGCGGGTCATGAGGCCGGCGCCGGCGAGCAGCATCAGCGCGAGCGCGATTTGCGCGACGACGAGCGCGTTCCGGAAGCGACCCATACGTCCGCCGGCCGTGCCGCGGCTGCCTTCCTTGAGCACGTCGGCCGGATCGACGCGGCTCGCGTGTATCGCCGGGATCACGCCGAAGACGAGCCCCGTCACGAGCGACACGCCGAGCGTGAAGGCGACGACGACACCGTCGAGGTGGATCTCCTCGGCGCGCGGAAGCCTGTCGGGATCGATCGCGACGAGCGCGTCCACGCCCCAGAGCGCGAGCAGGAGCCCGAGCGCGCCGCCGAGCACGGCGAGCACCGCGCTCTCCACGAGGAACTGCACGGCAATCCGCCCGCTGCCCGCGCCGAGCGCCGCGCGCACCGCGATCTCGCGTTGCCGCACCGCTGCCCGCGCGAGCAGGAGGTTCGCCACGTTCGCGCAGGCGATGAGCAGCACGAACGCCACCGCGCCGAGCAGGAACACGAGCGTCGTCTGCGTCTCGCCGACCATGAAATCCTTGAGCGTCTGCACCTTCACGAGGAGCTGCGACGTGCCCGGGGCCGCGCCCTCGTGCTCCTCGTTCATGCGGCGGCGCAGCGCGGTCAGATCCTCCGCTGCCTGCTCGACGGAGATCCCGGCCTTCAGCCGCGCGATGAGGTCGTAGTTCCGCCAGTTGCGGCGCTCCTCCGAGGACTCGAGCTCCGAAGGCGCGAGTGGGACCCAGACGTCGACCTTCTGCGGCAACACAAACCCGCGCGGCAACACGCCGACCACCGTGTAGGGCTCGCCGCTGAGATCCACCGAGCGCCCGACGATCGACGCATCACCGCCGAAGCGCCGCTGCCAGAGCGCGTGCGAGAGCAGGACGACGCGATCGCTCCCGGCCTTCTCCTCGTCCGGGGTAAACGTGCGGCCGGGCGCCGCTTCGATCTTCAGCACGGGGAAAAACGCCGGCGAGACGGTTGCGACGAGCAGGCGCTCGGGCGGATCGACACTCGCGAGGTTCTTGTCGCGGAGCTGGTAGGCCGCGATGGCTTCGAGCGAGCGGTTCTGATCGCGGAAGTCGTGGTACTCCGGGATGCCGAACGCCATCTGTTCGAGCCCCGCCAGTCGAAAATCCTGGTGGATGACGACGATGCGGTCCGCGTCCGGATACGGCAGCGGCCGGAGGACCACCGCGTTCACCACGCTGAAGATCGCGCTCGTCGCGCCGATGCCGAGCGCGAGCACCACGAGCGCGGCGATCGTGAAGGCCGGCGCCTTGCGCAGCATGCGCAGGGCGAAGCGGACGTCTTGCAGAAAGTCGTGCATGGCTCTCTCTCCGCGCCTCAGGCCGCCGCCCCGGGCGCGTGCGACTCCTCGACGATCCGCCCGTCGAACAAGCTGATCGTGCGCGTCGCGTGCCGCGCGAAGGCCACGTCGTGCGTCACCATCGCGATCGTCGCGCCGCCCTCGTGCAGCTCGTGCAAAAGCTGCATCACGGCCTGCCCGTTCTTCGAGTCGAGGTTCCCGGTGGGCTCGTCCGCGAGCAGGATCGCCGGGTCGCCGACAACGGCGCGCGCCACCGCGACGCGCTGCTGCTGTCCGCCGGAGAGCTGACCGGGCAGGTGCCGGGCGCGGTGCGCGACGCCCACGCGTTCGAGCGCCTTCATCACCTTCTCGCGCCGCGCCTCCGGCGGCACCTTCCGGTAGACCAGCGGCAGCTCGACGTTCTCGTACACCGACAGATCGCCGATCAGGTTGAAGGTCTGGAAGATGAACCCGATCTCCTGGTTGCGCAGGCGTGACGTCTCCGCGGCCGAGAGCCCCGCGGCGGGTTTTCCGCGCAGCGTGTACGAGCCGCCCGACGGCGTATCGAGCAGCCCCAGGATCGCGAGCAACGTCGACTTCCCCGAGCCCGAGGGCCCGATCACGCTGATCCACTCGCCCTTGTCGATCGTGAGGTGCACGCCTTCGAGCGCGTGCGTCTCCACCTCGTCGGTGGTGAACACCTTGGTGATCCCTTCGAGCGCGATCAGTCGTTCCGCCTTGCTGGCCATCGTCCCTCCTTCGTCGTCTCGTTTCGTTAGCGAAGCTTGATCCGATCGATCCCGTCCCATCGCGACATGTCCGAGAGGATCACCCGATCCCCTTGGCGCAAGCCGCCGCGGACCTCGATCGTCCCGACGGAAGCGCGTCCGAGCTCCACCCGCTCGCGCAGCGCGAGTTCGCCCCCGTCGATCAACTTGAACAGGCTCACCGCGCCCTCCGGCTGCGCCCCCGCGGGCCGCTCCACGGAGAGCACATCCGAAAGTCGTTCGATCTCGATCGTCCCCTCGACCGAGAGATCCGGCCGTGATCCTTGCGGCAGATCTCCCTCGATCGTCACCTCCACGGTGACGGTCCCCTGGTACGCGGCGGGCGCGATGCGCGCCACGCGCCCTTTCGCCAGGCCGTTGTGCGTGTCGATCGTCGCGGCCTGACCGATCTGCAGATCCTTCGCCTGAAGCTCGGGGATCCGCAGGACGGCCTTGAGCTTCTCGGGTCGGATGACGCGGGCGAGCACGGTCCCGGGCACGACCCATTGCCCGAGCTCGAGCGGCAGATCCTGCAAGAGCCCGTCGCCGCCGGCGCGCACCCGCATCGCGTCGACCTGACGCTTGCGAAACGCGGCGATGTCGCGCCGCTTCGTGATCTGCGTCTGCTGCGCGCCAATCTCGTCCCGCTTGCTGCCGTCGACGACCGCGACCCTGCGCTTCGCGAGCTCGAGCCGCGCCGCAAGATCGGCCTCGCGATCAGCAAGCTGCCGCGCGTCGAGCGCCGAGTACACCTCGCCGGCGCCGGCGCGATACGCCTCGGCGCGGCGCTGCACGTCGGCGAGCTGCGAGGCGAGATCGGCAACGGTGGCGCGCTCTGCAAGCGCCTGCGTTTCGAGGCGGCTCTTCGCCTGGAACAACTCGAGCTGCGCACTCGCCACATCCCGCTCCGACGCGAGCTCTTCGAGCACGACATCGGGATTCGTGAGCTCCAGGATCAGCGTGTCCTTGGCGACGGTGGCGCCAGGTTTGACGTGGATGCGCTCGACGCGCCCCGCGGTCTCGGCCGTGATCCACCGGACCTCCTCGGGCACGAGCGACCCGGGCCCTTTCACCTGCCGCACCATCTGGCCGCGCTGCACCGTGGCGATCCAAAGGCCGGACCGCTCGACCTCGGGGGCCGCGGCACGGAGGCGCCCGAGGCCCAGCGTGACGAGCGCGATCGCGAGGACGCCTGCCGCCGCAGCAAAGAGCGGCGCGCGACGCTTGGGGGTGGGCTTGCGCGGGATGTCCATCCGACGCGGAGGGCCCTAGCGAAGGGTGTACCAAGCGGCAGACACGGAAAAACCCGCGTAAACGAGAGCCGAGCCGGGGAGGGGTGACCGGTTCTGGGATCGGCGTCCCAAAATCGGACACCTGCTTCCGCCCTCGACCCACCTGCTGGCCCGGCCCTCACCCCCCCTCTCCGCGGCGCGGAGAGGGGGGGTTGGGGGGGTGAGGTCTGTCAGATTAGAACCGGCGCCCCGGGCGCCCCCGGTCCTCGAGCAAGCGCGCCGAATCTGGCGCGTCCGAAGGCGCCATCACGCGCGACGTCCGCGCGCCTTCCGGCGCAGAAGCCCCGTTCGTCTCCACGATCCACGAGGCAAGAACGAGCAACACGACACCAACGAGCACGATTGCAGCGACGATCGCCGTCGCCATGGGCAAACGAATACGAACGCCGTCGATCTGATTCATCTCGAGCGTCACGAACACCTCCTCGTGCAAGCAACGGATCGACAAAGGCCCCGCGGGCGCGTTCTCGCGCCGATTTCCCCGAGCCCCTCGATGTCCGTCCGATGGTCCACCGCCGCTCGAAAAAAGCGGCACCTTCATCGTCCGTCGACCGGCGCACACTTTATCGCAAGGGGCACTCAAATGGAGGGAAATCGGTGGTTTGCTGGGACATTGAATGTCCGCTACATGGCGCGCGGAGGGGGGCCCGAGGCGCCCGCGGTCGCGACGCGCGACCTTGTCCCCCCGCCTCTCCGCGCCTACACACCCACCGATGCGCCGACCTCTGTCCCCCGAAGAGCAATACACCCAGGCCGCGCGTGTCCGTGAGCTCGTCGACCTCCTCCGCGCGTTCCTCGAAGGGCGGACGGACCGCGTGGACATCGCTCGCTGGACGTGCACGGGATGGCGCGAAGCTGCGGCGGCCAAGGGCGGGTTTCCGGATCACGCCATCGCGCGCCTGGTGTTCATGTCCCTCGAAGACATCGAGCGGCGCTGGGGCGACGATTTTTTGGTGCGCCGCGAGGACGTAACGGGTTACGTCGAGTGGCTGACTACGCGGGGCTATTTGATGGCGTCGCTTCCGCTCGCCGCCGTCGCGCGCTCCATCGACTCGCTCGTGACGGAGATGCGCGGGGACACGGTCCGTTTCTTCCTGCCGGGGCTCGGCTGGCTCGTGGAGACGTGTTTCGCCTCGGCGGCCACGGGGCGTGGGTTCTGGGCCGTGTCGGACCTCGAACGCGGGAGCGGCCTGGAGATTCGCACGATCCGCGGGGACGATCCCACCGAGGCGGCGCAGGACCTCGCGGAGGCCCTCGCCCTGGACACGCCGGAGGTCCAATGGATCGAACCACGCATCGACCTCGCCGCGCTCCCGCGCTGGTCGCTCTGGCGCCAGGACGACAATGGGCAGCGTTACGAGATGTCCACGTTCCTCTCGTATTCGCGGGCCATGCGCGAGTGCGCCACGTTCGAGGCCCGCGGACACAAGCAGATGTACTGGGTGCGCCGGCAAGGGCAGGGGGACTGAAATCCCGATCGAGCCGGCCGGACCCATGCATTGCGCCCACGTGACGCCGGCCTGCCGCGCGGTACGATGCGCCCTTCATGAACACGCGCGCCGAGGAACGTCACCTTGCCGGCGAGGCCTTGCGCCTGCTTGGCAAAGAGCGCCTCGCGCTCGCCATCCACGACCCGAGCTTCCCTGCGGATCCCGACGAGGACATCGGCCGCGGCTCTCCCTACGGCCGCGCGTCGGCGCGTTTTTTCCGATTCGCCCGCGACCTCGGCTTCACCGCGGTCCTGCTCGGCCCGCAGGGCGACCTCTCCGAAGGCAACGCCTCGCCGTACGACGGCGCCTGCTTTTCGCGCGCCACCGTCTCCATCGCGCTCGCCCCGCTCGCCCGGGATCCCGCCTGGGGCGGCCTCCTCCGCCCTGAAACGCTCGCGTCGCTCGTCGCCGATCGCCCCCGCAGCCCGGCCGGCCGCGCGCATCACCGCTACGCCTCCGCCGCCGTGCGCCGCGCGCTCGACGAGGCCTTCGCGGCATTCCAGGAAAAACGTCGGTTCGGCAGCCTGCCACCCACGCTCGCCGCGTTTGCCGCCCGGCTCGACGCGTGGCGTGCGCGGAACATCGGCTGGATCGAGCGGGATGCGCTTTACGAGCGCCTCGCGATGGAGCACAGCCTCGGCCATTTCAAGGACTGGCCCGCCCTGGACGCGCGCCTCTTCGCGCCCTCGCCCGGGGACGAGGCCGCGGCGGCCGCGCGATGGTCCACGCTCCGCTCACGCTACGCGGAAACCATCGAAGCCCACGCCTTCCGCCAGCTCCTCGCGCGGGAAGAACACGCGGCCTTGCGCGCGCATCTCGCTTCCCTCGACCTCGCCCTTTACGGCGACCTCGCCGTGGGCCTCGGCTTGCAGGACGAATGGTCGAACCTCTCGATTTTCCTCTCCGGCTACCGCATGGGCGCCCCGCCGAGCCGCACGAATCCCGAGGGACAACCGTGGGGGTATCCCGTCCTCGATCCCGCCCTCTGGCCTGGCGCGGCCGGCGAATTCCTCCGCGCGCGCATGACCGCGATGTTCGAGGCTTACGACGGCGTGCGAATCGATCATCCACACGGCCTCGTCGACCCGTGGGTGTACGATGCGGCCGCGGAGGACCCGCTCGTGGCCGTCCAGCGCGGCGCGCGCCTCCGCTCCTCGCCGGACCTCTCCGATCACCCGCGCCTCGCTGCGTTTGCCATTCCGCATCCGTCGCAGATCGATGGGAGCCTGCCGCGCCATGCGGAGGCCTGGGTCCGGGACCTCGACGCGGCCCAGGTGGGCGCCTACGGAAAACTCCTCGACGTCCTGGTGGAAGCCGCCGAGGTGAGGGGACACGTCGCCAAAACGCTGTTTTGCGAGGTCCTGAGCACGCTGCCGGGGCAGCTCGAGGCGGTGCTCGCGCGGCACGGGCTTGGGCGATTCCGCGTGACCCAGAAGGCGAACCTCGACGACCCGCGCGACGTCTACCGCAGCGAAAACGCCGAGCCCGCCGACTGGATCATGATGGGCACACACGACACGCCCTCGATGTGGGAGCTCGCGGCCACGTGGCGGGCCGAAGGCAAGCTCGCGGCGCAGGCCTCGTACCTCGCGCGGCGGCTCGGGGCGCCGGCGCTGGAAGCGGCCGTCCTGCGTGACCCTGGCATGCTGGTCGCGGCGAAGCTCGCCGACGCCCTGGCGAGCAACGCTCGGAGCGCGATGCTCTTTTTCGCCGACCTGTTCGGGCTGCGGGAGCGGTACAACGTCCCCGGCACGATCAGCGACGACAACTGGTCGCTCCGCGTGCCCGAGGGGTGGGAGACGGGGTATTTCGAGGCGCGACGCCGGGGCGAGGCGCTCGACCTCCGCCAGGCGCTCGCGCTCGCGCTCCGGGCGCGGGCGTCCGGGGCGGCGGGCGACCTCGAAACGCTCGCGGCGCGGCTTTCCGCGCTGCCTTGAGCGGCGTCCGCGCTCGGTTCCGGCCTGCCACACGTGGCAGAGCGGAGACCTGCTCTCGCGGACGACCTGTCCCACGTCGTCGCCGCGAACGCCGGTCGGCGCGGGCGACGGACACAGGCGGCAGGTGACGGGGGCGACGGGATCGGCGGGCGGACACGTGTCGCGGACGGGCGGGGAGGTCGGAAAGGGCGAGTGACACACGTGGCCGCCCGCGGATCCCGGTCGGTTCGGCGAGGTGACACGTGTGGCAGGTGGCGCCGGAGGTCGCCGGAGGGAGGTGCCATGTGGGGCAGTCCGCGCGGGAGGTCGGCGAATGCGAATGACACGTGTGTGGACGTATTCGAGGGCTCGGCGACGCATTTCGCAGCAGGAACACGCAGCCGAATCAGCTTGCCGGCTCCCTCCCTGATCGTACCCTCTCGCGGATTGCCGGGCGGAGGGGGGCATTGCCTTGAACAGCGGGGACATCATCGCCTCGAGATACGTCCTCGAGCGACCGCTGGCGAAGGGCGGGATGGGGGCCGTGTGGGTGGCGCGGCACCTCGAGCTCGACGTGCGCGTGGCCCTCAAGGTCATGGCGCCCGAGCACGTCGACACCGCATTCGCGCGTGATCGATTTCAACGGGAAGCACGGGCCTGCGCACAGATCCAGCACCCGAACGTCGTGGGCGTCCACGATTACGGCGTCGCGGACGGCGCGCCGTTCCTCGTGATGGAGCTCCTCCAGGGCGAGGATCTCCAGGCCTGCCTCGCGCGCGAGGAGCGCCTTTCCTTGCCCGCGGCCATTGCCGTCATCCTGCCCGTCTGCAAGGGCCTCCGCCGCGCGCACGAGCTCGGGATCATTCACCGGGACATCAAGCCGAGCAATGTCTTCCTCGCGCGCCAGGGCGACGATACCATCGTCAAAATTCTCGATTTCGGCGTCGCGCGGATCGTGCACGACGCGGCTGGACAGACGACACGGTCGGGGGTTTTGCTCGGATCACCGTGCTACATGAGCCCCGAGCAGGCCCGGGGCCGGCGCGTGGATCATCGCAGCGATCTCTGGTCGCTCGCCGTCGTCCTTTACGAATGCTTGACGGGCCGCCTCCCGTTCGGATCGCAGGCGCTCGGGGAGCTGCTCATCGAGCTTTGCACCGAGCCGGTCCCTCCGCCCACGACGGTGGCGCCCAGCTTGCCCGCCGTCGTGGATCCTTTTTTCGCGCGGGCGCTCGCACGAAACCCGGACGAGCGATTCCAGAGCGCGGAGGCCTTCGCCGAGGCCCTCGCTTCGCTCCGATCGGGGTTGCCGACTCTCCTCGCCGGGCCGTCCCTGGTGATGGAACGAATGCCGTCGACGCCCGACGTCTCCCTCGCCCAGACCCCGCCGCCGGCCGCCTTGCCGACCGCGCCCGGCGTCGCCACCACGATCGTCGTGAGCCGCCCGCGGGCCGCCAAGATCGCGCTCGGCATTGCCGCCCCGGTCGTCCTCGGCCTCGGCGCGCTCGCCGCGTATCGTCTCTCCTCGCCGAAGGAGCCCATCGAAATGCCGACCGTGGCCCCGGCGGAGCCCTTGCCGGCGCAGCCGCCCGCATGGCCGACGCCCACGACCAGCGCGTCCTCGACGCCGACCCCGACGGTCGCGCCCACGCCTCCGGAATCGGCGCCCTCCGCCGCGCCGCCGCCGGATACGCCGCGGAAGACGGCTCCGACCTCCACGCCCCGCGCCACCTCGAAGCGCCCTTCGCCACCTTCGCCCGTGCCCACGCGCGACCCGACCTTCGGCTTCTGAATCGGGAGTTTTCATGCGCCTTCGCTGGCTTGTTCCTTTCGTTCCCGCTCTCTTTTTCACGCTCGCGCCCTCGACCGCGGACGCGCAGCCGCGACCGACGAGCGCTCCGGACAAACGCGCGATGGCCCTCGAACACGCGCACCAGGGGCTCGATGCGTATCGTGAAGGCCGCTTCGAGGAGGCCTACGAGCACTTCCGCGAGGCCCAGGCGCTTTTCCCCGCGCCGACCTTGCTCGTGCACATGGCGCGTTGCCAGCGCAAGCTCGGCAAGGTCGTCGAGGCGAAGGCGCTTTATCGAGAGGTCCTCGCCGAGCCCTTGCCCGAGGACGCGCCGCCCCCGTTCGTGGAGGCGCATCACGACGCCGAGCGCGAGCTCGCCGAGATGGAGGCCAAGCTCGCCGCGGAAAAAAAGGCCTCCGAGCGCCCGGCACCCGCGCCCTCGAAGGGTTCCCTCGTGCCCGGCGCGATTTCGCTCGGTGTGGGCGCGATTGGGCTCGGCGTCGGGGCCGTGACCGGGGCGCTTTCGATGGCGAAGGTGTCCGATGTCCGCAGCCGTTGCCCGGACGAGCCTTGCCTTTCGGCCTACCGCGCCGAGGCCGACGAGGCCCGCACGCTTGGTCACGTGTCGACGACGGCCTTCGTGGTGGGCGGCGTCGCGGCGGCGGCGGGCGTGGTCTTGCTCGTGCTCCGTCCGGGGGGCACGGCGGGCGCTTCCACGGGCGCCGTGAAGGATCTCCGTGTTTCCGTGGGGATCGGTCGGGCGGACATCCAATTTCATTATTGAGGGGCGGACATGCAGTTGTTTTCAAGTGCCCCGGCGCGCCGGGGCCTCGGCGTTCTGCTCGGCGCGGTCGGGCTCCAGGGATCGCTCGGGTGCAATTCGATCACGGGGGTCGACGCGCTTCGATTCGAGGCGTGTGCGCCGCGTTTTACCGGTCTGACCTCGACGGACGAGCACGGCGGACCCGGGGGAAGCCCGTTTCTGGACGAATGCCCGGAGGGCGAGGTCCTCGTAGGTCTACGAAGCGGCATGAATGGCCCGTTCGTGTCGGGCATCATGGCTCTATGCGGGACGGTGCGCGCCTCGGAGACGCACCCCTATACGATGACCCTCGCGCCGGGCACCACCGTCCCGATCATGCGCGGCTCGGCCTCGACCACGGGACCCGAGATGTGCCCGCCGGACACGATGGTCGTCGGGTTCGAGGGCACGACCGGGCCGTTCGGGGACAACGAGGTTCTGTGGAGCCTCAGGCTCCATTGCGCGCCGCTCCTCGCGCGCGGCACGCCCGAGGCGCCGTCCCTGTCGCTCGGGGAGGGCACGCGCACGGAATCGTTCGGCGGCGCGGAGGATCAGGGAGAGGCCTTCGATCCGACGTATTGCCCGGCGAACCAGGTCGCGCGGGCCATTCTCGGGCGCTCGGGCGCGCTCGTCGACGCGTTTGGCCTCGGTTGCGCGGAGCCCTCGCTCGCCTGTCCCGCGTCCCGCGCCGCATCGGAGGAATGACATGCGAGGCTTCCACTTACTTTTCGAATCGTTCAAGCCCAAAACCCCGCGGGAGGACTTGTCCGTCCGCACCTTTTCGGTGCGCGAGGCGATCTCCGAGCCGTTCGAGGTCTCCATCCTGGCGCGCTCCCACGACGCGAGCATCGACCTCGAGACCATCGTGGGCAAACCCGCCGCCTTCGTGATGGAGCGCGGCGACCATTTTTCCATTGGCCAGGCGCGCCGCCGGTGGGAGGGCATCTGCACGCACATCGAGCAGGTGCGCGTCGAGGATTCGGAGACCGGCGAATCCACCTACACGCTGACGATCATGCCCAAGCTGTGGCTGCTCGGGCAGCGGCTCGGGTATCGGGTCTTCCAGCACCTCTCCATTCCGGACATCGTCGACAAGCTGCTCGGCGAGTGGAAAATCCAGCACAAGTGGGCCATCGATCGGGCGGCGTATCCCCGGCTCGAATACCGGGTCCAGTACGGCGAGAGCGAGCTCTCGTTCCTGACGCGCCTGCTGGAGGAGGCCGGCATTGCGTACTCGTTCCCCGACGAGGACGGCGCCGGCACCATGCTCCAGTTCTCGGACGCCCTCGCCGCCGGCAAGCCGCACCCGCGCTCGCCCTTGACCTTCGACGACGCGCCGAACCGCACCGCGCCGAAGGAATACGTCACGGCCGTGCAGATGAGCCACCGCGTGCGGCCGGGCGCGTACGTCGTGCGCGACCACGATTTCCGCCGGCCCGATTTCCCGAGCCAGGGCGAGGCCCCGCCTGCGAAGGATCCGGAGCACCGGTACGAGCAGTATCATTACCGCCCCGGCGCGCTTCTCGTCGAGACCACGAAAGGCGCCGGCGCCACGCCCGTCGCGGATGACAAAGGCATGGCGCGGCGCGACGAGGGATTCGGCATCACCCGCGCGACGCAGAGCCTCCAGGCGGAGCGCCACGAAAAACGGGTCGTCACCTACGCGACCAACTCGATGATCCTCGCGCCGGGGGTCATTTTCCTGATCCAGGACCACCCGCACCAGGCGCTCGCGCAGCAGCGCTTGCTCGTGACCGAGCTTTGCCTCTCGGGCAGCGTCGTGACGGAATGGGAGATGAGCGGCCGGGCCGTGTTCGCGGCCGATCCTTATAGGCCGCCGATGACGACCCCCAAGCCACGGGCGCTCGGGATGGAGAGCGCGGTGGTGGTCGGGCCGCGGGGGCAGGAGATTCATACCGACGAATTCGGCCGGATCCGGGTCCAGTTTCCCTGGGATCGAGAGGGCAAAAACGACGACGACAGCTCGTGCTGGATCCGCGTGAGCCAGGGCTGGGCGGGGACGGGGATGGGATCGATCATGATTCCACGCGTGGGGCAGGAGGTCCTGGTGGGGTTCCTCGGCGGTGATCCGGATCAGCCGGTCGTGGTCGGGCGTGTCTTCAATGGGAAAAACCTCGTGCCGTACAAGCTCCCCGAGCACAAGACGCGGAGCACGCTGAAGAGCGCGTCGTCGCCCGGCGGGAACGGGTCGAACGAGATCATGTTCGAGGACGCGCGCGGGAAAGAGCTCGTCTACGTGCAGGCGCAGCGCGACCTTTATGCGCGGGTGCTCGGGGACGAGCACGAGAGCATCCAGGGCAATCACCGCGTGCTGGTCGGCGGGCGGCAGGACCTCGTGATCAAGGCCGAGAAAAAGGAGCTCGTCGCCGGGCGAAGTGATTTGCACGTGCGAGGGGACGAGCGCCGGCAGGTGGACGGCAAGGCGTCGATCACGGTGGGCGGGAGCCGGCACGAGAAGGCAGAGCAGAGCCACGCCATCGAGGCCGGCAAGGAGATTCACCTCGCGGCGGGATCGTCGGTCGTGATCGAGGGCGCGCTCGACCTGACGCTGAAGGGACCCGGGGGGTTCATTCGAATCGACGCGGGTGGAGTCTCCATCGTGGGGAACATGGTGCGAATCAACAGCGGCGGCATGCCCGGCGCGGGGAGCGGGGCACGACCGGACGTGCCCGAAGATGCCATCGAGGCCGTGGTGGACGTGCCCGGCGCGGGCGCGCCGTGAATCGGGGAGGGGGACGATGCCGCCTGCAGCGCGCGTGACCGATTTGCATGTATGTCCTTTCATGCCGGCGGGTGGGCCCGTCGCGGCGCCTTGTGATCCGCGCGTGCTCATCGGGCACATGCCCGCGGCGCGTGTAGGCGACGTGGCGACGTGCGCGGGGCCGCCGGATGTAATCGTCGCGGGAGAACCGACGGTGCTGATCGGATATCGGCCGGCCGCGCGGCTCGGGGATCCGACGGCGCGCGGGGGGACGATCACGATGGGCTGTCCGAACGTGCTGATCGGCACGTCCGCGCAGGCACGCACGCTCGAACGCGCGGCGCAGGAGGGGACGCCGCTCTGCGAGCCATGCGCGTGATCGTCGAGGTGCAATGGGGGCGGCTCGCGTCGCAGCGAGCGGTCATCGCGCCCGGCGGCTCGCTGCGCGTGGGGCGGACGGAGGTTTCCGATTTCGTGGTTTCGCACGATCGGCAGATGTCGGGCCTCCATTTCGAGGTGTCGTGGGACGGGGCGTGTTGCCTCGTGCGGGATCTCGGGAGCGATATGGGGACGTGGCTCGACGGGCAGCCCGTGCACGAGGGGGAGGCACGGAACGCGTCGTGGATTCGCGCCGGGGATACGGTGTTCATGGTTTTCTTCGAGGGAGCGACCTCGCGCCCGCGGCCGGCGGATTCGCCCGAGGTGACCGCGCGCAAGGCGCAGGCGTTTTCCGTGTTGCGAACTGAAAAAACGCCGCTGTTCGCACTCCTCGACGCGGCACGTGACAAGCGCATCCGCGAGCTCTTGCGAGAATCCGTCGACGAATCCCGATCGCTTTACGAAGGCGCGCAAGGCGACGCGCTCGCCGACGTGGCGCCCTATCTCGTGCGCCTGTCGCCGGAGAGCGCGCTCATGGGAAAACTCCTTGATGAGGGATGGGGCCAGAGCTGGGGCGTGTATCTGACGAGCTCTCGTCCCTTCGTGGACGTGCGGCGGCATCTCCGGCGGCTCACGATGGTGGAGGCGGAGGGCGAAGTGAAGCGGCTTTATTTCCGGTTTCAGGATCCGCGGGTGCTCCGGCGATTTCTGGCGATGAGCAACCTGCGGCAGCGAGGGGAGCTGTTCGGCTCGATCCTCGAGGCCTTTTTGATGGAGGGGGAGCAAGGCGAGGTGCTTCGCGCTTCGCGCCCATCGGCGCCATGAGGTTCACAGGGGACCAGATGGCGCAATGGCAGGTCCAAGAGCCGAGCGTCCAGCGGTGTGTGCATGGCCAAACGCGGCTCCGCGGCTCTCCCGTATACCAGCGAGAATCGTTCGTGTACCAAGGGCAATCTCGCGAGCGTCCTTCACGCGTGACCTTCGAGCTCGGCGCGGGCGGGGCGAGGGGACGCAAGCGCCCGCGCGAGGAGCTCGAAACGCCGCTCGCGCTCGTGGGGCCCGGCGGCGCGGCCGACCCAATGGTCTTTCACATGGATCGATTCCACCTCGTCGCGCACCGGTGGGGCGGGAGCAAGGAAAGTGAAAACCTGGTCCCGGCCTATGCCGGGTTCAACCGGACGGAATGGAGCAACTTCGAGGACGAGATCGACAGGACCGTGCAGGCGCGCGGCGGTCCCGTACGGGTGACGATCACGCCCGGCTACGACGACCCGAGGGATCCGCGCGTGCCCGTGCGCTTTCACGTGAAGGTCGAGGAGGAGCTCCTCGACGGCGTCTTCGTGCAGCGCCATAACGGCTGGTTCGTGCCGACGCCCCCGACGGCGCAGCGTGCCGAGGACCGGTGGCTCGAGGACTTGGTGAATCAGCACCGGGCAGCGTTTGTGGCCTCGGGCTTCAGCGCGCACATGCTCCTCGATCCCTCGGGCATGCCGCTCAATCTCCCGAACGTGCCCGGCCGCCACGCCATTCTGGATTATTTGCACGTGCACGGGCACCTCGCGGGGACGGCTGTGGCGGGGGTGACGCTCGGAAACAACAAGGAGTTCACGGCTGCGCAGCGGGATTTGATCCTCATGCACAACCGCATCCTCAACCGAAGCGGATTCGTGGTCTCGGAATCACCCACGGACCCGGCACAGGGCTGGCCCGCGCCGCCGGGCCGCCGCCCTGGCACGCTGCTCGACGGCAGCACGCACGCCGCGCCCCAGGTCGATCACATGTATCCCCAGGCGCACAACGGATCGAACGCGTACAGCAACGCGATGGTGATGAGCGCGCAGCACAACAACGAAAAGCGAAACAGCGTGACGCCCGACGTCCAGGCGGAGGCCGCGCTCAACCGGCGACGCTCCGAGCGGCCGCGGCGCGGCCCGCCGGCGTGAGCCGCTGCGCTGGGGCGTTGCCCCAGGCCCCACCAGGGGCTATCCGCCCCTGGACCCGGACCAGCGCAAGCGCTGGACCCGGGGTCGATGAACTGCGCGATGCGCAGTTCATCGAACAGGCCAGGTCAAGACCAATGACGACCCTGCCAGCCAAGACAGCGGCGCTGACGACTCAACAGGCAACGTGCCCGTCGCCAGCGGGCAACGCACCTTCCTGGTCTTGCCACCGGCCTGTGGGAAGAACTGCGCATCGCGCAGTTCTTCCCCAAATGGTCCAGGGCTTGCCCTGGTTCGGGTCGAGGGGCGAATAGCCCCCGCGGGGTCCGGGGCGGCGCCCCGGCGCAGCGGCCCCAAGAAGAGACTCATGCTCGGGTGTGAGCCCGATTCAGAACGCGCGCCGGCTCGTCCGGTGCTGGCAGCCCTGACATTCGATCGCGCCGAACAGGCTGTCCCCGAGGGATCCTCCCGGCGAGTTCAGCACCTTTTCGAGGGTCGACCACGCGACCATCGTGTCGCGATGCGGCGTGTTCGGATCGCGGTAATACACGTGGTCATTGGCCTCGTCCACGCCCGTGACGACGATGGCATGCAGGCCGCCCACGCGGCATTTCGTCTCGATCTTGTAGACGTACCTGCTGTTCATCAGGGGATCCAGCACGTAATCGTTCTCGAAGGTGTCCCCGAGCCGGTGAATCGAGGCGTACAAGGGCCCGTGGTCGGCGAGCATCGCGGCGACGAACGGCAGGCCGTAGGCGTGGTTGCCGAGCGGCAGGGGCCGGACGACGTCACGGAAGAACGCGTCGAGGATGTCGAAGCGATGGGTCGATGGGCTGCTCTGGATCTTGTTCCGCGCCTCGCGCAGGAGCGCGCGCCGGTGTCCGTCCGGCTCGCGTTGCATCATCTGGGTCAGGCGCTCGGCGACGGCGGGGTTATCGTAGCGCTTTTTCTCGGCCGCGAGCTGGGTGATGACCTGCCGCGCGAGGTGGAGCGAGCGCCACTCGTTTTCGAGGCGCCCGGCCGCGTCGATGAGCTCGTGGAAGCGGAGCATCATCTTGGCCGCGTAATACCAGCACGTGGGCCCTTTCTGCGCCGCGACCGCTGGAATCTCGTAAAGAATCGACATGTGCCGTCACCATCCGTCCGTGGTCCCGACCCGCGCGATCGCCACGCCCCGCAAGGCCACCGGAGACGCCTCGCGCGCGTCCGCCGAGAGATGCGCTTCGGCGACCATGCGCGCCGTGAACTTCGTGAACATTGGCAAAAGCTCCGCGAGCGCTTCCGGGACGTACACGGGTAGCTCGCGTTCGCCTCCCGGGAGTTGCCATGCGCCGCGCAGGTGCTTCGCTCCGAACACGGCCCGCCGCTGGTAAAGGCGGTCTTCGAGCAGGATTCGCTCCACCCGCGCCGCGATCTCCGCCGGCGAGACCACGCGTTTTTTGGCCTGCGTATACGCCGCATCGATCACCGCCCCGAGCTCCCGCGCCGCGACGGGATCACGAACGGCATCCGGGGCGCTCAGGTATTCACGCGCCGCCGCGAGCGCCTCTTTCGGCCGCTCGTCTCCGCCCGCGATCGGACCCACCACCGCCACGAGCGCCCGCAGCGCTTCGATTGCATCGAACGATAGCGAAAGCTCTCCCTCGACCAAAACGAGCGGCGCGACGAACCGACCATCCTTGCGAATGGCGGCCCGCACCGCCTCTCGGATCGCTTCCTCGCCCAGCGCCGCTCCGTGCGCGAGCACCTCGAACATCTCGCGCCGCTCTTCCACCTCGGCGGGCTCGAAGCCGAGATCCGGATCGTCGATGTCCGGATCGAGGGGCTCGTCCGCGAGCGCATCCACGATCTCACGCCACGCAGGCTGCTTGCGGATGCGTGGCAAGCTTCGCGGATCGAACCACAGAAGATCGAGCACCCGCGACGGCACCGCCCATTCTTTCGGGGTGGCCAGGGCCGGCTGCATCGCCGGGGTAGCGTCGACGAGATCGGCGGCCGCATTCGACGCGGAAAGCGCGCTTCTCGGCGCGAGCGGCGTGCCGGACGGGTAGAGGACCGGCGGCGGAATGGGCGGAGGCGGCGACGCCGTGAATTCGGAGCGCCACGCAGACATGGATCCCGTGCGAAACGGGAGCGCCGGCCGCGCGTCGCTCACGTCGGGCGGGAGGGCGATCGTCGAGGCGGGCGACGGCGCGGGTTTGCCGGAGGAGGGCGGGCCCGCCGTGCGATGCGGCGGATCGAACCACGTTATCGGCTCGCCCGCGGCCTCCACGCCCGCCACCACGCGCAGCGCTTCGAGGGCATTTTCGTGGGGAAGCATCATCCACCGCCGACAAACCACCGTGCACCGCTGCTCGTCGCCGTCGATGCGCAGCGTATCGATGCAGAGGTCCATGGGCTGGCCGTCCGGGATGCCGAAGGCCGAGAGGCCATGAATCCGCGCGACGCCGCGCAGGCCAGGCAGACGCGTCACGAGCCGGGGCAGCGAGGGGTGCAGGCCTTCGAGCAC
The DNA here is from genome assembly GCF_028435265.1 of Polyangium jinanense. Classification (GTDB taxonomy): domain Bacteria; phylum Myxococcota_A; class Polyangia; order Polyangiales; family Polyangiaceae; genus Polyangium; species Polyangium jinanense. Next base: position 27,981 of record NZ_JAGTJK010000070.1, read on the forward strand.
GACGAGCTCGTCGCCCCGGAGAAAATCGGTCTGCTGATCGAGGGGCGCGCTCTGGAAATAGGCGCCGTCGAAGCCTGAATGGATCTCGGCGACCCGGCCTTCCAGAATGCTCCGCGAGGTCGAACCGAGGAGGCGCTTGCGCGCGGGCCAGGCGCGCGCGATCGGCCCGAAGCCCGCAGGGCGCCGCGGGTCGCCCGGGGTGAGAATCGTCGGTTCGCCCTCGTCGATTCCAAGGGGGTTGTCCGGGACGCCCGGTCCTCCGAACGCGCGCTCGTACACGATGGGCATTCGCTGCGAGGCACGCGCATCCTTCAAAAGGATCGTCTTGTCGAGCAGCACCCGCTCGCCCGCGTGGATCTGGAGGCGCGCGCTCGGCGCATAACCATGCCCCGTGAAGAGCACGTCGGCGCGCGCCAGGTAGGGGACGAGATCACTCGTGAAACGTACGCTTCGCGCGGGATTGTCGCCGTGGTGGACCTCCTCCCGCAGGATCGGCTGGGGCGAGGCGCGCGACATGGGCGCGTCGGGCGCGAAGGCGAACGTCGCCTTGGTGATCACGGTGGCGTGCAAGACGCCGCCCGCACGAAATGCCACGACGGCCGCCTCGGCGCCCGGGAGGGGCGAGATCGCGGCCACCCCATCGACAAGCATGAACGAGCGTATCACGAATACACGCGCGCCGCTCCCGGCCGCACGAGCGGCGCGCGCGCGAATTGTAATTGCGTTCCGGGCAGGTTATCCGCCCGATGTCCTTGGTGGTGAAACGATGTTCGTCATTCGCCCGCGACGGCCGAGACCTTCGGGCTGCCCTTGCGGAGTGGGATTTCGCGGGTGAAGAGCGCGAGGACGAGCGCGATGAGGCCGAGCGGGAACGCTCCGTCGAAGACACGCGTGACGGCCCGCGCGAACGAGACACGCACGGCGCGATCCCCCGCGCGGCCAAGCTCGAGGGCACGTGTTTCCTCGCGCGTGAGTGCGCCAATGTCTGCGGAAGGTTCGCGGCGGAGGGCGTCGTATTTCGCGTGCACCTCGTCCGCGAAGCGATCCCGCGAAGACCGGGGGACCTCGCCCGCGCCCTCCTCGACCACGCCGCCCTTGCGCAGGCGATCCGCGTCGAAGACGGCGTCGAACTGAGGCCGCACCGCAGCCGGGACCTCGGCGCGCACCGGCCCGAGCCGCTCCGTGAGCCCGTGCGCGAGCGTGGTCGCGAGGACGATGCCGAAAATCGCGCTACCCACGACCTGCCCGAGCTGCTGGAAAAACTGCCGACCCGCGGTCGCCGTGCCGACGTGCTGGAACGGTACGGCATTCTGGATCGAGAGCGTGAGCATCGGCATCACCGGGCCCATGCCGCAGCCGAAGACGAAGACGCAGAGGCCAATGCTCGTGAGCGTGCTGTCCGCACTGAGCGTGCGCAGGAGAAAGAGCCCGACGCACGTGAGCACGAGGCCGCCGACGATCATGCTCTTGTAGCGGCCGGTGCGGTGCACGAAACGCGCGGTGATGACGGAGGTCGAAACGACGGCGGCCGTGAGCGGGAGCATGGCCATGCCCGCGGCCCGCGCCGTCGCGCCGAGCGAATTGACCGCGAGCACGGAGATGAACAAGAGGGCCGCGAAGAACGCGGCGCCGATGCACATCGAAGTGAGCGTCACGAGGACGAAGATGCGATTGCGGAAGAGCGCGAACGGGATGATCGCGTGCGGGTTGTTCCGCTCGACGAGGTAAAACAGGACGAGGCCCACGAGCGAGAGGCCGAGCATCCCGAGCACCTCGGGCGCGAGCCAGCCCGCGAGTGGTCGATCCCCGCGCAGCGTCAAGAGGAGCGGCACCGTGGCGACGATCAAGAAAAGTGCGCCGATCCAATCGACCTTGCTCTCGAGGCCGCTGTGGAGGCGCGGCATTTTCGCGAGGATGAACGCGACGGCCAGGGCGCCGAGCGGAAGGTTGATGAAAAAGACCCAGCGCCAGCCGACGCCGTCCGTGAGCGCGCCGCCGAGGACGGGGCCGATGATGCTGGCGAGCGCAAAGACGGCGCCGAAGATGCCCTGATATCGCGGCCTCTCCGCGGGCGCGAAGATGTCGGCCGGGACCGCGAACGCCGTGGAGGTGATCGCCGCGGCGCCGAGGCCCTGGACGCCGCGGGAGACGACGAGCGCGAGCATCGAGGGCGAGAAGCCGCACAGGACCGAGCCCACGAGGAAGATGGCGATGCCCGTGAGAAGGACCGTCCTCCGACCCAGGCTGTCCGAGAGCTTGCCGTAAATGGGCACCATGGTGGTGCTGGCGAGCAGGTAGGATGTCGAGGTCCAGGCATAATACTCCATGCCGTGGAGCTCGCCGACGATACGCGGCAAGGCCGTGGCGACGATGGTCTGATCGAGCGCCGCGAGGAAAAGCGCCATCATCACGCCCGCGAGCACGAGGGCCTTCGTGCGGGGCGCGAGGAGGCTCGCGTAATCGATGCGCTCGCCGGTAGGCATGTGGGTCGTAGGGGCCAGAGGGGCGGTCATGATATCACGCAGCGCGGTGGGCAGGGGCCACGCCTCCGAGCGTGTCCCTGAATGCGAGCTCTTCGAGCGCACGGGCCGCGACCTTGTCCTGCTTGAGTTTCTGGATCTCGGCGGAGGCGCGGCGGGCGCGGGCGCGGAGGGGTTCATCCGCGAGCAGCGCCGAGAGCTCGGCGCGGATCGTCTCGGGCGTGGCCTTGTCGAGGGGCAAATGGCGGCCGAGCCCTGCGCGCTCGACGAGCGCCGCATTGAGGATCTGATCGCCGAAGAGCGGGATCACCAGCATGGGCAAACCATGCACCAAGGCGCGACCCACGGTGCCCCAGCCGCCGTGCGTGATGAGCGCCCGCGCCTCCGGGAAGACCTTGTCGTGCGGGATGTACCGCTCGATGCGGACATGCGCGCCGAGGCCCTCGGGGACGTCGCCCGCGCTCGCCGCCGTGCCGAGGACGGGGACGCCGAGCGGCGCGACGGCTTCGAGCACACGCCGGAACAAGCCGTCGTCGCGGCCCGTGGTCGTGGTGCTGACGACGACGGTCCCGGGCTCGACGCGTGGCGCTTCTCCACGCGGCCCCGCGGAGACGTTGAACGTCGTGGGGCCGACGAAGACCTGGCGATCACGAAGCGGAATGTCCCCGGCGAGGCCGCGGTACGACATGATGATGTGCAGGTGGGGCGAGGCCATCGCGGCGATGAGCTCCGCCGTGCCGCGGGCATACGGGGGAAGGCCGAGTTTTTCGCGGTCGGCGCGAAGGGAGACGAACTGGTTCAGGAGGGCGTGGGGCACGGCGGGGACCTTGCCGAGGCGGCGCCATTTCGACGACGCGTCGAGCAGCAGCGGCAGCTCGTCCCGCGTGAGGACCGTGCCCATGTTGCCGGCGCTCGCCCAGGGGATCCCCGCGCGCTCCGCGGCGAAGGCAGCGCCGTAATCGATGAAGTCGTACACCACGCAATCGACCCGCTCGCGGCGCAGCAAGGGCTCGAGCTCCTGCGCGAGCAGGACGTTTCTGGCCTGGAAAAAACCGCGCATGAACGGGAACCGCAAAAGGCGCGGGATCCATGTCGGCAAGGAAAGATGCTGCGCGTGCACTGCAAAATCCTGCAGATCGACGACTTGCTCGTACGGGACGAGCTCGGCGCCGGCCGCCTTCACGTCACTCGCCCGGTCGGCCTTCGTCTTGAAGAGCACCCGGTGGCCGCGCGAGGTGAGCTGCTCCGCGAGGTCAAGGACACGCAGGAGGTGGCCCGACGCGGTCGAGCTGGTGAGCAGAAATGTCCCGGTCCTCGGTGCATCGTCGAACATCGCTCCATTCCTCCCCGCGGCCCCAACCGCAACTCGAAGTTGCGATGATGTAGCAGCTCACGTCTCTACCGCAACGACCCGTTGCGATCCGGGTCGACAACGCCGCGAAGTTGGCTTCCACTGAGCTCTGTGATGCGATCGGAGCCTCGTGGACAGCAGGTCATGAAGGAGAAGCCGAGCCCTACCGAACGGCGCGCGCTCGTCCGGGGGGAGCCGGTCGTGCGAGGGGTCCTCGCGGCCGCGCTGGAGGTGCTGGCCGAGGTCGGCTACGAGGCGCTGCGGATCGAGGACGTGGCCGCGCGCGCCAGGGTGAACAAAACCACGGTCTATCGGCGCTGGCCGACGAAGCAGGACCTCGTGCGGGCGGCGGTCCGATCGATCACGGTCGATCGCGCGATCACGCCGAACACGGGCTCGCTTCGCGGGGACCTGCTTCTCATCGCGCGCCAAATCGCCGCGCAGGCGAGCTCGCCCGAGGTGCAGGGCCTCCGGCGCCTGCTCTTCGGCGAGGATCGGGACCCCGAAACCGTGGCCATCGCTCAGTCGCTCCGCGAATCGATGGAGGCGCTGCCTCGCCCCGTGATCGAAGCGGCCGAGGCGCGAGGCGAGCTCGCCCCCGGCATCGACGCAAACCTGATTTTCCGCTCGCTCGCAGCGACCATCCACCACCGGCTCGGCATGGAGCGCCGGCCGATCGACGAGGGGTTTCTCGCGCAGCTCGTCGAGCTCTTGCTCACGGGCGCCCTCGCCCCGGACAAACGGACGTAGACGCGCGGCTCAGACGCGCGGCGGGAAGACGAAGCGGCTCTGGTTCTCCGCGAGCCACGTGGCGAACGAGCGGAGGTTCGGGTTCAGCGCGCGCGTCCGCGCGAGGTCCCGCAGGCCGCAATAATCGGCCATGAAATCTCGTTTGAACTGAAACATGTTCCCGAGGTCGTCGGCGCCGGGGAAATCGAGGCGGCGGTACGCTTCCGGCTCGATGGCGTGGTATCGCACCTCCTCGCCGGCGATCGCCGAGAATGCGGCGGCGAGCTCGCTCCCGGTGAGGTGGTCGCTTGCGACGCCGAGGCGCTGCCCGATCATCGCGGGGCCGCGCTCGAAGACGCCGTACGCGCAGCGCCCGATGTCCTCCGTGGCGATGCCCGGCAGCTTGGCCGTGCCCATGGGCAGGGTGAGCGTGAGGCGGCCCTGGCCGTCTCGCTGGGGGCCCATGCCGAGGTGAAGGAAGTTTTCCCAGTAAAACGAGGTGTGAAAGAACGTGGTCGGGACGCCGAGCTCGGTGAACGTCGCGTCGGCCTCGCCTTTCGCATCGGTATGCGGGACCTTGTATTTCCCCCGCAGCGTCGGCATGCGATCGTCCGAGAGCGGCACCCACTTGCGCGAATCCTCGATCGTCGACCAGATCACGTGCTCGACGCGCGTGGCCCGCGCCGCCCGGGCCATCGCGCGCGCTTGTTTGGTCTCTCTCTCCGGGGAAAAGTGGCTCCAGAAGAAGGTGACGCAGTACGCGCCGTAGGCGCCCTCGAACGCGCGGCGCAGGCTGGCCTCGTCATCGAGATCGGCGAAGGCGATCTCGGCGCCGAGGGCGCGAAGCTCCTTCGCGGCGGTCGAATTGACATTGCGCGTGATTGCGCGGGCGCGGAATGCGCCGCTCGGGTGGGCGGCGATGGCGCGGACCAAACCTCCGCCCTGCGCGCCCGTGGCGCCGACGACGGCGATGACGCGTTTCGTGAAGCTCATGATTCCCTCCTCAGTCCTCGGCGCGCACTCTGGCATGGTTCGTCGCGCATAGGAAGTCGGAGCCGAGCCCCACGGCGTCTAAGGAAAAATCATCGTGTGAGGTAGAATGTCCCGAGACACATTTCGTCCGTCGTTCCTTCTCCCCAGGTCACGTCCTTCGGCGGCATCTTCACCCCGTCCACGACGGGCTGGTTCTCCGCGGTATTGTCCCAGTGGCACTCGAGGGAGAGCTTGTCGCCGGGATTCAACGTCATCGGTTTGACGAATTCATAGGCGCCCTGCCAGTGGAAATTCCACTTCGGGATGTCGAGCAAGCACTCGCTGCTGCCATCCGCGCGTTCGATCCGAAGCGAGCCGTACGCGCCCAGCGTATGCATGTGCAGGCCGGCAGAATACACCGTGAGGGGCCCGGGGTTCGGCGCGAGAGCCGTCGGGTCGGCGGCGAACGCGTGCTTCACGTCGGCCTCACCCGCCGGGATGAGCATTCCATTGCCTTGCAGCCACGAGGGGTTGGCCCAGGGCTGGATCTTCGCCTCCTTGGTCACCGATTTTTCGAGGCGGAAATCGACGGACGTGCGATCCGGCTCGGCGCCCGCGGCGAGCGTGTTGTAATGGATCTGCAGCACGATCTTCGAGCCCGGATCCACGCGAATGCCCGTGCCCTCCGCCGTGTCCGCGCCGAGGCTGCCCGGCGCCCAGCTACCGAGCCAGCTCGCCTTCACGTTTGCCCCACCATAACAAGTATATCCCGGCCCGTCCTCGGCCGCGTCGAGCGCCTCGAGCTCGGCGACTTGCGCGGGCTCCACGAGGTACGCGATCACGTGGTGGACGACCCGCGCGTTGCCCGGGTTCGCCCGGAAGCCGGCCACGTAGGACGTCTCGGCGTCGGGCCAGTCGACGACGAAGCAACGATAATCGTCGGGCGCCTTCGTGGGCGTGTACTCGACCGGCATTTCGAGCGTGCGATCGACGCGGGAGAGCGGGTTCCCGGGACCCGGGTCGATCGGCGCGCCCTCCTTCGCCGGATCCCCCTCGATCCCGCCGCCGTCGGCCCACGTGCCGAGGAGCGTGATCTGATCGTCCGTGAGCGAGCGATCGCCGAGGTAATCGTTACAGCCCTTGGCCGCGGGCCACGGCGGCATGGTCCGCTCCTCGGTCGTCTGCTTGATGAGGCCGCGGAGCGGGGCGGCGTCGGCGTACGTCTCGAGCGAGAAGGGCGCGATGCCGCCCTGGGTATGGCAGTTATTGCATTTCGCGTCGAGGACGGGCTTGATATGCTCCCAGTAGGTGACCGCGTCCGCGGGCGGGCCGCCCGCCGCGCCCCCGCTGCCCCCGTCGCTCCCGCAGCCCACGACGAGCGGGAGCGCCGAAAGCATCCCCGCGCAAACCATTCGTTTCATCACATCTCCTCCTGCAGGAGATCGCCTCAGCGCTCCCGCAAAGCCCATGTGACACCACGGACGCCATGAAGTAAAAATCTCGCGCCGGTTTCCGCGAGGTGGTAATCTTCGCGTGATGGGCCTCTACGTCGGGCATTTCGATTTCACCGTCCCCTTGCTCTGGACGGTCCCCGCGCTGTTTTCGCCCGAAGATTGCGCGAAGATCCTCGACGGCGCGAGCGACGGCACGTGGCTGCCGGCCACCGTGAACGCCGAGGAGGGCCGCGTCGTCGATACCCGCATTCGTTCGAGCACCACGGCCGTGCTGCGGGATCCCGCGCTCGCGGACGAGCTCTTTCGGCGGGTTTCGCCCCACGTGCCGGAGCGCATGACCACCGAGCTCGGCGCGCGCGGGCGCGTGGCCATGCATCTTTCGGGGATCTTCCTGCCGCTCCGGATTTATCGGTACGAGGTCGGCCAGCATTTCGGCCTGCACCAGGATCAATCGTACGCGGGGGAGGGCGGGACGCGCAGCCTGCTCACGCTGATGGTCTATCTGAACGAGGGGTTTGCCGGCGGAGAGACCGAATTCCCCGAGCAGGAGCGCACGATCGTCCCGGAGACCGGCGACGCGCTCCTCTTCCAGCACATGCTCCTCCACGCGGGAAAAGCCGTCACGGACGGCACGAAATACGTCCTCCGCTCCGACGTCCTGTACCGGCCGGCCTCTTGAGTCGGGTGCGGACGGATTGCCGCACCGGGTCGAGGCCGTAGCGCGTCGCACCAGGGTAAGAAAAGAAATTGCTGCATCGCAGCAACATGGACTGTGCTTCGGCCGCCGATCGCCGTACGATCGTAGGCTGTGAAGCATCAGGCGCCGCCGCCCCGCCAGGGCCTCTACGACCCGCGCAACGAGCACGACGCGTGCGGGCTCGGGTTCATCGCCCACATCAAGGACAAGAAGAGCCATGCGATCGTCGCGCAAGGCCTCGAGATCCTGAAGAACCTGACCCACCGCGGCGCCACCGGCGCCGACCCGCTGCAAGGCGACGGCGCGGGCATCCTGCTGCAGATCCCCCACACGTTCTTCGTGCGCGAGTGCGCGCTCTCCGGCATCACGTTGCCCGAGCCCGGCGAGTACGGCGTGGGCATGATGTTCCTGCCGCAAGACCCGGGCGCGCGCGCGGCCTGCGAGCACGAGGTGGTGCGCGCCATCGTGGCCGAAGGCCAGGAGGTGCTCGGCTGGCGTGACGTGCCCGTCGACAACACCGGCCTCGGCGAGGGCGTGAAAGCGAGCGAGCCCGTCATCCGGCAGGTGTTCGTGGCGCGCGGCCTCTCCACGCCGGACGTCGAGGCCTTCGAGCGCAAGCTCTACATCATCCGCAAGCGCGCGGGCCACGCGATCCGCGCGCTCCGGATCTCGCGCGCGGGGCAGTTCTATGTGCCTTCGTTTTCAGCGCGGACGATCGTGTACAAGGGCATGCTGCTCGCGCACCAGGTCGGCGAGTTCTACGTGGACCTGAAGGACAAGGCGGTCGAGTCCGCGCTCGCCATGGTGCACCAGCGGTTCTCGACGAACACGTTCCCCTCGTGGGATCTCGCGCATCCGTTCCGGCTCATCGCGCACAACGGCGAGATCAACACGCTGCGCGGCAACGTGAACTGGATCCGCGCGCGCCAGCAGAACATCGCCTCGAAGCTGCTCGGCGACGGCCTGCAGAAGATCTGGCCGCTCATCTACGACGGCCAGTCGGACTCGGCCTCGTTCGACAACGCCCTCGAGCTGCTCTACTTCGGCGGTTATTCGCTGGCGCACGCGATGATGCTGATGATCCCGGAAGCGTGGGCCACGAACCCGCTGATGGACGAGCGTCGGCGCGCCTTCTACGAGTACCACGCGGCGCTCATGGAGCCCTGGGACGGGCCCGCGGCGATCGCGTTCACGGACGGGCGGCAGATCGGCGCGACGCTCGATCGGAACGGCCTTCGGCCCGCGCGGTATCTGCTCACCGACGACGACTACGTGATCCTCGCCTCCGAGGCGGGCGTGCTCGACATCCCGGAGCGCAAGATCGTCAAGAAATGGCGCCTGCAGCCGGGAAAGATGCTGCTCATCGATCTCGCCGAGGGGCGCATCATCGACGATCAGGAGCTGAAGACGAAGCTCGCGAAGCACAGGCCTTACCAGAAATGGCTCGATCGCACGCAGCTCCGGCTTGAGAACATCCCGATGCCGGACTACGTGCCGGTGCCCGACAGCGACAAGCTGCTCGATCGGCAGCAGGCGTTCGGCTACACGCAGGAGGATCTGCGGCTCGTGATGGCGCCGATGGCCGCGACGGGCGAGGAAGCGATCGGCTCGATGGGCGACGACACGCCACTCGCCGTGCTCTCCGATCGGCCGAAGCCGCTCTACGGCTACTTCCGGCAGCTCTTCGCGCAGGTGACGAACCCGCCGATCGATCCGATCCGCGAAGAGACCGTGATGTCGCTCGTCTCGTTCATCGGGCCGCGGCCGAACATCCTCGCCCTCGACGAGAGCGGGCCGAACATGCGGCTCGAAGTGCACCTGCCCATTCTCACGTTCGAGGACATGGAGAAGCTGCACCGTGCCGAGGAGCTCACGAAAGGGCATTTTCGGTCGGTGGTCCTGTCGATCTGTTACCCGGCCGCGTGGGGCGCGGACGGGATGGAGGCGGCCCTCGGAAAACTCTGCGCGGACGCTGAAGACGTGGTGCGCGGCGGCGGGGTGAACATCCTGATCCTGTCGGATCGGGACGTCGACGAGGACCACATCGCGATCCCGGCGCTGCTCGCGGTGAGCGACGTGCACCAGCACCTCGTGCGCGCGGGCCTGCGGACGCGGACGGGGCTCGTGGTCGAGACGGGATCGGCGCGCGAGGTGCACCATTTCGCGCTGCTCGCGGGCTACGGCGCCGAGGCGATCCACCCGAACCTCGCGTTCGCCACGCTGGGCATGCTCGGCGATCTCTTGCCGCCCGGAATGACGCATCACGATGCCTGCGCGCGGTACATCAAGGCGATCGCGAAGGGGCTGCTCAAGGTCATGTCCAAGATGGGCATCTCGACCTACCAGTCTTATTGCGGCGCCCAGATCTTCGAGGCGGTCGGGCTCGCCTCGGCCTTCGTGGATCGTTATTTCACGGGGACGGCGACGGTCATCGAGGGCGTCGGTTTGCAGGAGATCGCCGAGGAGACCGTGCGCCTGCATCGGCGCGCCTACAGCGACGCGCCGGCCTATCGGAACACGCTCGACGCCGGCGGCGACTACGCCTACCGCACCCGCGGCGAGGCCCACATGTGGACGCCCGACGCGATCGCGAAGCTCCAGCACGCGACACGCATGAACAACCCCGCGACGTACGAGGAATACGCGCGGCTCGTGAACGACCAGAGCGAGCGGCTGATGACGCTGCGCGGTTTGTTCGAGATCAAAGAATCGGAGCACCCGATCCCGCTCTCGGAGGTGGAGCCGGCGTCCGAGATCGTGAAACGTTTTTCCACGGGCGCGATGTCGCTCGGCTCGATCTCGAAGGCCGCGCACACGACGCTGGCGATCGCGATGAACCGGATCGGCGGCAAGTCGAACACGGGCGAGGGCGGCGAGGATCCCGCGCGGTACGTGCCTTTGCCGAACGGCGACTCGATGCGCTCGGCGATCAAGCAGGTGGCGGCGGGTCGCTTTGGCGTGACCACGGAGTACCTCGTCAACGCCGACGACATCCAGATCAAGATGGCCCAGGGCGCCAAACCCGGCGAAGGCGGGCAGCTCCCCGGGCACAAGGTGTCGAAGTACATCGCGCAGATCCGGCACTCGGTGCCCGGCGTGGGCCTGATCTCGCCGCCGCCGCACCACGACATCTACTCGATCGAGGACCTCGCCCAGCTCATTCACGATCTCAAGAACGTGAACCCGCGGGCGCGCATCAGCGTGAAGCTCGTGGCGGAGGTCGGCGTCGGCACGGTGGCCGCGGGCGTGGCCAAGGCGCACGCGGATCACGTGACGATCTCGGGGCACGACGGCGGCACGGGCGCCTCGCCGCTTTCGTCGATCAAACATGCGGGCGGGCCGTGGGAGATCGGCCTGGCCGAGACGCAACAGACGCTCGTCCTGAACCGGCTGCGCGGCCGCATCGCGGTGCAAGCCGACGGGCAGATGAAGACGGGCAGGGACGTGGTGATCGCGGCCCTGCTCGGCGCGGACGAGATGGGCTTCGCGACAGCGCCGCTCGTGGTGGAGGGCTGCATCATGATGCGCAAATGCCACCTCAACACGTGCCCCGTCGGCATCGCCACGCAGGATCCGGAGCTCGTGAAGCGGTTCGCCGGGCAGCCCGAGCACGTGGTCAATTACTTCTTCTTCGTCGCCGAGGAGGTGCGCGGGTACATGGCCCGGATGGGCTTCCGCACCTTCGCGGAGATGGTGGGGCGCTCGGACAAACTCGACACGCGGCGCGGAATCGCGCACTGGAAGGCCAAAGGGCTCGATTTTTCGCGCGTGTTTTACCGGCCCGAATCCCCGCCGGGCGTTTCGATCCGCTGGACGGAGCGGCAGGATCACAGCCTGGAGCACGTGCTGGATCATCGGCTCATCGACGAGGCGCAGCCGGCGCTCGTCAACCAGGTGCCGGTCGCGTTCGACGTGCCGATCCGCAACATCCACCGCGCGGCCGGGGCGATGCTCTCCGGCGAGGTCGCGCGGCGGTACGGGCACGCGGGGCTCGCGGACGACACGATCCGGATCCGAGCCCGCGGGACGGCCGGCGGCAGCTTCGGCGCGTTCCTCGCGAAGGGGATCACGCTGGAGCTCGAAGGGCAGGCGAACGATTACGTCGGAAAAGGTTTGTCCGGCGGCCGGATCATCGCGTATCCGCCGCGCGATTGTCCGATCGTGCCGGAGGAGAACATCATCGTCGGCAATACCGTGCTGTACGGCGCGATCTGCGGCGAGGTGTACTTCCGGGGCGTCGCGGGCGAAAGGTTCGCGGTGCGGAACTCCGGCGCGACGGCGGTCGTCGAGGGGATCGGCGATCACGGATGTGAATACATGACCGGCGGCACCGTGGTCGTGCTCGGCAAGACCGGGCGCAACTTCGGCGCGGGCATGAGCGGCGGCGTGGCCTACGTGCTCGACATGACCGGGGATTTCCGATTGAGGTGTAACCTCTCGATGGTGGCCCTCGAGCCGGTCCTCGACGCGGAGCACATGCCACAGGGGGCGGTCCGGCACCTCGGGCGCGCGGACGCGGAGATCGTCCAGAGCCTGCTCGAAAAGCACTTCTTCTACACGGGCAGCGCGCGGGCGCGGGCGATCCTGGACGATTTCCACGCATACCGGGCCCATTTCGTGAAAGTGATGCCGCACGAATACCGCCGCGCGCTCGCCGAGCACGCGGCCGAGGAGGCCGCGAAGGCCGCTCCCGCTGCAGTGACGGAGGTCGTGGCCCATGGGTAAGGTAAAAGGCTTCCTGGAGATCCAGCGCAAGGATCCCGAGGTCGTGCCGGTGCCGCTGCGTATCCAGCGGTACGAGGAGCTCGTCCTGCCGATGGCGCCCGTCGAGGTGAGCCGGCAGGGCGCGCGTTGTATGGATTGCGGGATTCCGTTTTGCCATAGCGGCTGTCCCGTCAACAACGTCATCCCCGACTGGAACGACCTCGTCTACCGCGGCAACTGGCGCCACGCGCTCGAGGTGCTCCATTCGACGAACAATTTCCCCGAATTCACCGGGCGTGTCTGTCCCGCGCCGTGTGAGGCGGCCTGTACGCTGAACATCAACGATCAGCCGGTCACCATCAAGACGATCGAGCAATCGATCGTCGACCGGGGCTGGGACGAGGGCTGGATCGTGCCGCAGCCCCCGAGCCACAAGACGGGCAAGCGCGTCGCCGTGGTGGGCTCGGGGCCGGCGGGGCTCGCGTGCGCGCAGGAGCTCGCGCGGGCCGGGCACGAGGTCACGGTGTTCGAGAAAAACGATCGCATCGGGGGCCTGCTCCGGTACGGGATCCCCGATTTCAAGCTGGAGAAGCGGCACGTCGATCGCAGGCTCGATCAGATGCGGGCCGAGGGCGTGGTGTTCCGGACGGGCATGCACGTGGGCGTGAACCTGCCGGCGAAGGAGCTGCTCTCCGGGTTCGACGCGGTCGTGCTCGCGGGCGGCTCGGAGGCGCCGCGACCGCTCGAGGTGCCGGGGCGCGACCTCGACGGGATCCATTACGCGATGGACTACCTGACCCAGCAGAACAAGCGGATCGCCGGGGACGAGGTGGCCGGACAGATCCTCGCCACGGACAAACACGTGGTCGTGCTGGGCGGCGGCGACACCGGGTCGGATTGCATCGGAACGGCGGTGCGGCAGGGCGCCCGATCCGTCACGAACTTCGAGCTCATGCCGGAGCCGCCCGAAAAGGAGGACAAACCCCTCACGTGGCCGTACTGGCCGATGAAGCTGCGCACGTCGAGCTCGCACGCGGAGGGCTGTTCCCGCGATTTCGCCATCGCGACGAAGTCTTTTTCCGGCAAGAACGGGAAGGTCGAGGCGCTTTCCGCCGTGCGGCTCGACTGGAAAAAGGACGCGACCGGCGCCCTACGGGCCGAGGAGATCCCCGGCTCCGCATTCGACGTCCCGGCAGATCTCGTGCTGCTCGCGCTCGGATACGTGCACCCGGTGCGCAAGGGAATGCTGGAGGAGCTCGGGGTGGCGCTCGACGCGCGCGGAAACGTGAAGGCTGATATGCGGAGTTACCAGACCTCGAACCCGAAGGTCTTTGCCGCGGGGGACATGCGTCGTGGTCAATCGCTGGTCGTATGGGCGATCCGCGAGGGGCGCGACGCGGCGCGGGCGGTGGATACCCATTTGCGGCAGCATTCGAACGGGGTCTGACGCCGTGATACCTTGCGCCGGGTGAAGGCGCGTTACGAGCTGTACTACTGGCCGTCGATCCAGGGGCGCGGGGAGTTCGTCCGGCTCGCGTTCGAGGAGGCGGGCGTCCCGTACGTCGACGTTTCGCGCTTGCCCGCGAAAAAAGGCGGCGGCGTCCGCGCGATGATGAAGCTCCTCGAAGGCGGGGGCCGCGGGCTCGTGCCGTTCGCGCCGCCGTTCCTCAAGGTCGGAGATTTTCTGCTGGGGCACACGGCGAACATCCTGCTCTACCTCGGCCCGCGGCTCGGACTCGTCCCCGACGACGAGGAGAGCCGCCTTTTTGCGCATCAGCTACAGCTCTCGATCACGGATTTCGTCGCCGAGATCCACGACACGCACCACCCGATCGCGTCGAGCCTTTATTACGAGGACCAGAAGGCCGCGGCGAAGAAGCGCGCGTCGCTCTTCCGGAAGGAGCGGCTGCCCAGGTTCCTGGGGTATTTCGAGCAGGCGCTCGCCAGGAACGGGGGCGCACATTTCATCGGCTCCGCCCTGTCGTACGTCGACCTCTCCATGTTCCAGGTGATCGAGGGCCTGCGGTACGCGTTCCCGAACGCCATGGCACGCGCCGAGCGAAGCACGCCGAAGCTCGCGGCGCTCGCGGCAGCGGTGGCCGCGCGCCCCCGGATCGCGGCCTATCTCGCGTCCCCGCGGCGGCTGCCCTTCTGCGAAGAGGATGTTTTCCGACATTACCCGGAGCTCGACGCGAAGCGGTGAAGCGCGCCCGAGTGCCCAAGACGGCGCTTGTTTTGCCGGCCGATCGGTGGTGGGCTAGAAGACGCTGGGGCGGCGAGGAGCCGGGCAGGAAGCCTTGGGGTGAGCAGCGGCGGCATGACGGGAGGGACGATCACGGAGTCCGAGCGGTTTTACCGAAGCATCTTCGAGCACGCGTTCGACGGGATCCTCGTCGCGGACGACGAGGGGCGCCTCCTCGACGTAAACCCGTGCGCCTGCGAGCTTTTGCGTGCCTCTCGCGACGAGCTCTTGCGATGGACCGTGTTCGATCTCCGGCCCCCCGAGGTCGCGGCCGAGCTCCGGGAGGCGTGGCCGGCGTTCCTCGAAGCCGGGCGCTTCAAGGCCGAGGGGCCGTTCCGGCGTGCCGATGGGACCACGTTCATCGGCGAGTTCGCGGCGCAGGCTCATTTCGTGCCGGGCAGACACATGTCGACCCTCCGCGACATCAGCGCACGAACGCAATCCGAGGAGGCGCTGCGCCTGAGCGAGCAGCGCCTCACCCGCGCCCAGCGGATCGCCCACATCGGGAGCTTCGAGTGGGTGGCCGCGGCGGACGAGACGACCTGGTCGGACGAATGTTTCCGTCTCTTCGGCCTCCCCCCCTCGCATGACAAGAAAACCTACGGGGATTTCCTCGGGTTCGTGCACCCGGACGACCGCGCGCGCGTGGACGAAGCGGTGCAACGAGCCCTCCACGGGCTCGCTACCTATTCGATCGATCATCGCATCCTCGCCGCCGACGGGGTCGAGCGGATCGTGCACGCGGAGGGCGACGTAATCCGCGACGAGGCGGGGCGCACGATCGGCATGACCGGGACGGTGCAGGACGTGACCGCGCAGCGGAAGGCAGAAATGGCGCTGCAGAAGAGCGAGCTTCTCTTCCGGCAGGTGCTCGAGACGTTGCCCGTCGGGGTCTGGGTCGCCGACGAGCACGGCAAGTCCGTCCTGGCGAACCCCGCGGCGAAGCGCATCTGGGGCAGAGCGCTGCTCGCCGGGCCGGAGCGACTCGGCGCGTTCAAAGGGTGGTGGGTCGATACGGGCAAGGAGGTCGAGCCCGACGAATGGGCGCTCACCCGCGCGGTGCGGACGGGCGAGACCGTGCTGAACGAGCTCATCGAGATCGAGGCCATCGAAGGGCACCACAAGATCGTGCTGAGCTCGGCGGCGCCCGTGCGTGATCCGGAGGGGCAGATCCTCGGGGCATTCGCCATCAACGACGACGTGACCGAGCAGCGCCGGCTCGAAGCGGAGCGCGAGGACCTCGTGCGCGCCCTGTCGACCGAAAGGCGATGGCTCCGGACCGTGATCGACCGTTCGCCGATCGGGATCGTGCTCTGCGAGCTCCCCAAGGGTCCGCGGTTCATCCTGAACCGGAGGTCCGAGGAGCTGCTCGGCGTGACCGGGCCGATCGAGGATCCGCTCAGCCTCATGCGGCAGCGGTTGCACCTGCCGGACGGCTGCCCCGTGCCCGAAGGGGATCTGTCGATCGAGCGGGGCATGCGCGGCGAGGTGGTGACCGGGCGGGAGCTGCTCATCCGCATTCCGGACAAACCCGACGTGCCGATCCTGACGAATGCATCGCCGATTCGCAACGACGACGGCCAGATCCTCGGGGCCGTCGTGACCTACGAGGACATCACGCCGCTGAAGGAGCTCGAACGATTGCGGCAGGAATGGACGAGCGTGGTGGCCCACGACCTGCGCCAGCCGGTCACGACGATCATGACCCTCGCGGGGATGCTCGCGCGCTCGCCCGATCCCACGGCGCGCCGCCGCGCCGAGCGCATCGTGACGAGCACGGAGCGGCTCGAGCGGATGATCGGCGATCTGCTCGATCTGTCGCGGATCGAGGCGCACCGGCTGGAGCTCGTGCGCGCGCCGACCGACATCCCGGAGCTGCTCGGGCACGTCATCGAGACGACCGAGGCCCGCGATCGCGTGACGCTCTCCATCCGCGACGAGCTGCCCGTGGTCCCCGTGGATGCGCAGCGGATCGAGCAGGTCGTGGAGAACCTTCTCTCGAACGCGCTCAAATACGGCGCCCCCGGGACGCCAATCGAGGTCGTCGCGGAAAGGCGTGGCTGCGAGGTCGTGATCTCGGTGCGCAATCAGGGGCCGGGGATCACGGCCGAGGACATGCGCGCCCTGTTCGAGCGATTCCAGCGGGGTCGCGCGAGGGGCGGGACGATCAAGGGGCTCGGGCTCGGGCTTTACATCGTGCGAGGGCTCGTGGAGGCACACGGAGGGCGGGTCGAGGCCGAGAGCGTTCCCGGGGAGACCACCACGTTTTCGTTTTCCCTGCCCGTCCCCGAGACCTGAGACCTGAGATACCGGGACCCCCACGCAAGAAAAATCGTCAGTCCGTAACCGACGCAGCGGCGAGCTGCGGCGTGAAGGGTCGACGGTTTTTCGCGACGCTGTAGACCGCACCGAGCAGCTTGCGCATGG
>NZ_JAGTJK010000071.1:0-43905 GCF_028435265.1 Polyangium jinanense
GGCTGTCTTGGCTGGCAGGGTCTGGCCTGTTCGATGAACTGCGCATCGCGCAGTTCATCGACCCCGGGTCCAGCCCCTGGCTGGTCCGGGTCCAGGGGCGGATAGCCCCTGGTGGGGCCTGGGGCAACGCCCCAGCGAAGCGCCTCAAATTTCACGGGACTGGCACGATGCTCATCCAGTTCAGCATGGTGTATTCGTCCTGCTGCCCGGCTTCCATCGTGACGTTGCCGTCGTTCACTTCGACGACGACCGAGCCGACGCGGTAGGGCTCGGCGGGCGTTGTGGCCACGGAGTCGAAGAGTGGTTGCCCCTCGATGACGACACGATGCTTCTCGTAGGTCCCATCGTACCAGCCGATCGAGACGGTGACCTCGTACTTGCCCTTCGCGATATCCCAGTTGAACGTGTCGGTGCGCCCGTAATCGTTGTAGATCACGCTCTTCTGCAGCTCGGAGACGGGCGCGTCCGCGAGGTATTTGTACAACATGATCCCCGGATCCCCGATGTGCGGACCGGACCAGCCGTAGCCTTTCTTCGCGTCGTAGGCCTCCCAGCCGATTTTGAGCCATTCGTGGCCGTCCACCACGAGCGGATTCTCGGCGGGCTGTCCGTTCGGGTCCTGGAAGTTGATGTAATAGGCGGCGCGTGGGTGGGCGCCTTCTGGGGTGGAGTCGAGTGTGGGGCAGCCGTTGACCTTGCCTTCGAGGTAGCGCCCGAGTTCGTCGCGCAGGTGCGCGAGGGCGGAGGCGTCACGCGTGAAGGACGTCGGCGACGAGACCGCGCTTGCGGCGGAGAGGTCGCAGCCCGCGGCTTCATCCGGCGTTGCGGGCATCGAGCCGCCGGCTGCGCGGAGCAGGTATTCGAAGTCCTCGGCGCCTTCCCGCAAAAGCTCCCAGCGAATGCTGCTCACGATTGCGCCGTCCTCGGGCGGATACAGGAGAAACCCGTCGCCGTTCTGGTTCGTGCCCTCGGGCCGCGGATTTTCGTACGGATTACTCCCCCAGCCCGTGACGGAGTAATAAGCGAACCCGCGGATCCGGTACTTCCAGGCGGCCCAGTGGGCGATACGCGTCTCGATGCCGGGGTGGTCGATCGTGATGGGGCTGAAATGTGGCGGGAGGTCGCCGTAGAGGAAGTACCACCACACGGTCTCGCCGAGCGCCTGGCGTGCCTTGGCGTAGTCGGGATCGAACTCGGAGAGGTTGGCCCACCAGAGATCGTAATGGCCGGATCCGATCGAGGCGTGCTCGGCGATCTCGAGCTTCGGCTCCTCGCTGATCGCGATCCGCAGGTTCGGCGCCGCCTTCTTGGCGAGGTTCGCGAGGAACGCGGCGACGTCGTAATCCTCCGGCCCCTGCGGCTCGTTCTGCACGTAGTAATAACCCTTGTCCTGCCAGCCTTTCGCTACGAGGTAGGCGTCGATCGCGGCGAGCAGCTTCTGCCATTCGGCGTTGTACTCGGGCGTGCCGAAGTGGTCCTCGCCGCGGTCCTTCCCGCAGAACGTCTGCGGCCGCGGCGTGGAGTTGTTGACGAACTGCATGATCTCGAACGAGGGAAACCCGATCCCGTTCCATCCGGCGCCGTCGATGTACGCGGGGCCGAGCTGGGAGAAGTCGTAGGGATTGTTCTCCTCCACGAACGATCCCGTCGCGCAATCGTAGTTGATGCCGCCGTTGTAATTGAGCCCGGCCGGCCAGGCGACGCCGGTCGGCACGAGGCGGTGCTCGTAGAAGAAGTTTTTCAGCGCGCGGACCTTGTCGAGGCTCTCGCTGCCGCCGAGGGCCTCGAAGCTCGTGTTCCAGTTGCCATCGAAGCCGAGCTTGTCCGGCAACTCGAAATCGTAGACGTGGAGCGTGACGGGCATGTCCTGCGTGGCGCCGGCGGTCGTGACGGTGAGCGTCGCGGTGTAATCCCCGGCGGCGGCCCCGGGCGGGACGCGGACGGTGATCCAGAACGGCTGGTTTTCCCCCGCGGCAAGGTCGTGCGAGGCGCCGAACGTCGTCGGGTGGAGCGGATCCGGGACGAACGGGCTCACGATCGCCGAGGGATCCGAGGGCTCCGTGATGCGGACGTACCCGACGCGGTGAATACGGACGTCGTCGAGCGTGCCCGGGCCGGTGAAGGGCGTGAGCGTGATCGAGGCTTTCCCGGCGGCGTCGGGGCGGACGACGATCTGAAACGGTTCGAGCTCGTTCTTGGCCGCGGAGATGCGGATGCCGTCGCCGGTGCGGGACGGCGGCGTGGCCTCGCGGAGGATCTTGTCCATGGGCGTCGCGGTCCAGAGCGTCGCGCCCGCGGGCGAGGGCAGGACGAAGGAGCGATCGCCGGACGGCGTGCAATCGGTGCAAGGCGGCAGCGGTGGCTTTCCATTGCCAGGCGGGCCGTCGGGAGAGCCGCAGGCGAGGAACGTGAGCGCGAGCAAGGCGAAGCGAAGGCGGGGCATCGGGACCTCCGCCCCCGATGGTAAGGCGGATCCACGGGAAAACGCGAGGGATCGGCGATCGCACGCCCGAGCGCGTTCCGCTCCCCGCCGGTCTCTGCTATCACCCTGCCCGCTCGCCCTGCCCGTTCCCTCCGGAGCGTCGTGCGTTTCATTCTGAAAAACCTTTCTCCTTTGGCGCTCGCCGCGGCGATCGCCGCCTGTGGCGATTCCGCCTCGGCGCCCGCGGACGCCGTCCCCGTGCGTCCTGCCGAGCCGCTCCCTCCCCTGCCCTCGCTCCCGGACGGCCTCACCGTGCGGCTCACGCCGCGGCCGGATCGCAGCGCGCTCGACGTCGAGGTCCATCTCGTCGGCCCCGCAGCCGCGCGCGCGAAGGAGCTCGCCATCGCGCGCGTGTGGGCCGGCATCGACGGCATGGCCGCGCTCCGCGGGATCCGCGTCCGCGACGGCGAGGGCTTGATCGCGACGCAACCAGGCCCGGACGAAGGCCCCGATCGCACGCTCGTGCTCGGCCGCGCCGCGACCTCGCACCTCGCGATCACCTATGGCGTCGCCTCCGCGCCCCGCGACGCCGCGCGCTTCGCGTTGCACCTCGATCGCGAGCGGCTTTCCGGCATCGGTCACACGTTCCTGCTCTTGCCCCGCACGAGCGAGGCGCTCGCCGTGCACGTGCAAATCCGCCCCGGCGCCCTCGCCCCCGGCGCCTCGGGCGCGAGCTCGTTCGGCGTCGGTGACGACATCGAGGATCACGCGACGCCCGCCGATCTCGCGAATGCCGTTTTCCTCGCGGGCCGGCTCCGCACGCTCGATTCGGCCGAAAACGAGCGACTCGTTCTCCTCGGACGTCCAGCCTTCGAACCCGAGGCCACGCTCACGACCATTTCCCGCGCCCACGCCGCGCTCGCGCGTCTCTTCGGCGGCGCTCCGCGATCCGGCGCGGCGAACACCGACGATTTTTCGTACCTGCTCGTCGCCGAACCCGGGCTCGGAAAAGGCCACGACGGCGCGCTCCTCGGGCGCTCGTTCGGACTGTGGATCGGCGACGACCGGCCCTTCGACGCCGCCGTCACGATCGCCGCGACGCACGAGCTTTCGCACCGCTGGATCGGCGGCGCCGTGCGCCTCGTCGCCGAGGGCCGCGAGCAGCTCTGGTTCTCGGAAGGGTTCGCCGTGCATTACGCCCGGAAGATTGCGCTCGCGGAGAAGCTCATCGGCGGGCGTGATTTCGCGGCGGATCTCGAACGCACGCTGGTGAACGCGGAGGCGGATCTGCCGGCGCACGCGCGCTCGCGGAAGGACTACCAGCGCGGCGCGCTCTACGCCGCGGCCCTCGACGCTGCGCTGCGGAAGGCTTCGGGTGGAGAGCGATCTCTCGACGATCTCGTGCGCGCTTTGCTCGAGCGCGCCGCGACCGAAAAGAACCCCGATCTCCCGGTCTCGGCGCTCGGAGAGCTCGTCGCGCGTGAGCTCGGCGCGGCGCGCGGCGAGGAGCTCGACTGGGTCATGGTGCGCGGTCATGGCGAAATCACCCTGGACGAAGGCGCCTTCGGGCCGTGTTTCCACCGAGCTCGTACGAAATCGAAGGTCTACGAGCTCGGCTTCGACGAGGCGAGCCTGCGCCGTACGCCCGCGATGATCCGCAGCCTCGTCCCAAGCTCCGCCGCCGCGCGCGCAGGCCTCGAAGAAGGCGCGCTCGTGCTTTCGTCGAAGGTGCCGGCCGGGCGCGACGAGGACACGGCCGAGCCCGTGGAGATCGTCGTCGCCGAGCGCGGACGCGGTCGCAAGATCCGGTTTCTGCCCGTGACCGAGCGTCAGGTCGTCCGCTGGGCAGAAAAACCGCGCTGCCGCGATTGAAGCACCCATCGACGGCGAACCCGGACCGGGCGTACCATCACGCCGGTCATGACAAACCCCGCTCCCGATGCATCGCCCCCGGAGGCGAACGCGTATGCTCCCCCCACGGCGCCGCTGCGTGAGCCGACCCCCGAGCGCGCGCCGCACGAGGTGACGCCCGCCCAGCGTATCGCCGGCGGCCTGCTCATCGTAAACGCCGCGCTCGTGCTCATCGAGGCGGTGGTCCTGCCACCCGATCCGAACCCGACGCCTCTCACGTCCCCAGGCCGGAGCATCCTGCCCGCGATCATCGACGTCGTGATCGGGATCTCTTTGCTCTCCAAGAACCGCAAGTTCTTGCCGTGGGCGATCGTGCGCGTGGCGTTCGGGCTCGTGGTGCTGACGGCGCTGCTCGCGTTCAAGGATCCGTTCCTCGCGGTGATGCAGGTCGTGGTGAGCGGATCGTTTTTGCTCCTGCTCGTCGGAGACGCCGGCAAACCGCGCATGGCCGTGGGCGGCGCGCTCTTCGGCATCTACGCGCTCATCAACGTGCTCGGTCTGTCGGCGACGCTCACCGGCTCGAACCCAATCGCCGCGCTCGTCTGGACCGCCCGCGGCGACGTCGAGAGCACCCCGGCGGGCGTGGTCACGGGCGAGGCATCCCATTACCGTCTCCGCGCGCCCTCGGATCGCTGGCGGCTGCGCAAGCCCGAGGCAGCAAAGAAGGACAACCCGCTCGCCGATCGCTGGATCTCGCGGCCCGATCTCGACGCGCACGTGCTCGTCATCGCCGAGAAAGCACCGGGCATGCTGGTGCTCCCGGACGCGCTCGCGGACGCGGTGATCCAGAACGGCAAGACCGCTGCGACAGCCTTCGAGCTCGTGGGTCGCGCGCCGCTGCGCACGCATCCGGAGAACGGACGGCTGGTCCACACGCGGTCGACGACGAGCGGGCTCGAGATCGAGTCGCTGACGGGCGTGGTGGCGACCTACGAGCGCGGCTACCAGATCCTCGCGTTCGCGCCGAAGAAGGCGTTCGCGGAGGCCGAGCCCGAGCTCCGCGCATTCGTGGAGTCGTTCGAGCTGCCGACAGACGAGAAGCCAGGCCTCCCGGCCGACGCCGAAGCCCTGCCGCCCGGGAAGCTCAAGGGCGTGGCCGCAGACTACAAGCTGACGCCGCCGAGCGAGGCATGGGCCCTGCGCAAGCCCGAGGCAGCGCAGAAGGACAACCCGCTCGCCGATCGCTGGATCGTTCGTCCGGACAAGGACGCACACGTCTTCGTGGTGGCCGAGCACGCGCCGGGCTCCGTGGTGGATCTCGAGAGGTACGTGGAAGCCGTGGCAAACACGATCGTCGAGCGGATGCACGGGACGATCGAGTCGCGCGAGCCGCTCCGCACAGACCCGAAGAACGCGCGTCTCGTCCGCGTCCGCGCCGAGGCAGAGGGCATGAAGCTCGACTATTACTACGGGCTCTTCGCGCGGGGTGATCGGGCCTTCCAGGTGATCGCATTCGCCCGGAGCGAGGTCTTCCCGAGCGTGAAGGACGAGCTCTTGAAGGCCGTCGAGACGTTCGAGATGCCGCCGGAAAACACGGCGGCGAGCGCCAAGCCTTGAAGGGGGGCGCGTGCGCGGGGCGTTGCCCCGCACCCCAGCAGGGGGCTGTCCGCCCCCTGCACCCCGGACCAGGCACGGCCTGGACCGAAGGCGGATAAACCGCGCGATGCGCGGTTTATCCGACGGGCCCGGGGCAAGACCACGGACGACCTTGCCAGCCAAGGCAGCAGCGCTGCCCCACCCTCCAGCAGAGACGTCCGCGCTGCGGTTTTGACTGGCAGGCCGTCGCCGGTCTTGCCACGACCTGTTCGATGAACTGCGCATCGCGCAGTTCATCGACCCCGGGTCCAGCGCTTGCGCTGGTCCGGGTCCAGGGGTGGACAACCCCTGGTCGGGGTCCGGGGTGAAACCCCGGCGCTACGTCACCATCACTTGGGCGCCGTCGTCACGACGACGCGGTGTCCACGCGCGAGCGTCTTGCGCAATGCGGTCCGCATCGTCTGCACGCTCATCTTGTCGAGCTCCTCGATCAGCGCCTCGGCGGCGCCTGGCGCGAGGGCCTCGCGGATCCGCGCGCTGTTTGCGAACTTTGGCGCGTTCTCCACGACGGGCCCGCGCTGGCTTGCGATCTCCTTCTTGAGCCCCGCCTTCAGGTGCGCGACCGCGTATGCGATCTCCACGGTCGTCGGACCTCCCTGGACGAAGGCGTCGATCTCCGCGTCGAGTCGCGGCTCCACTGCTGCGAGATCGTGGGGCACTGCGGGTACGACCTCGACCACGGCCACGCTTGCGCGGCTCCCCGCGTCGAGCATCGCGCGTACCTCGGAGGCATAGCCCTTCTCGACGAGTGCGCGATCGAGACGCCCGCCCTTCGAGCTTGAAAGGATCCACATCGCTACGCGCATCGCTGCGTGCTCGCGCACGTCTTGCTCGCCCGGTGCGATCCAGCCGTAGAGCGCCCGCGTCGCGGGGACCATTTGCTCCACGGTGAGCCGCTCCTCGCGCGGGTGCGGACCGATCGGCAGCGCGTCTTGCGCTGTGGGCAGCGTGGCGAAGACGCGCTTCGCGAGGTCCTCGATCCGCGCGCGCGTCACGTCGCCGATCACCGTGACCGATGCGCGCGTCGGGCTGCGCTCGGAGGCCATCGACTCTGCGAGGAGCAGATCCCGCGCCACGGCTGCGTCCTCGCGGGCGCCGAGCACGTAGCCTTCGAGCGGATGACCGGCTGGGAACAGCGCGTCACCGAGTGCGAGCCATGCCGGGCCGTATGGCTGTGATTCGAGCGCTCGCCGCCGCGGCAGCGCCGAGAAGCGCCGCAGGCTCGCGAGTTGCGCGCCCGAGCTCTCGCCGAGCAGGAGCCTCAGACGTCCCGCCGCGAGCTCGAGGCCGAGATCGAGATCCCGCTTCCCCACCGTGATCGTGTGCCGTGTCTCGCCCGCGCCTGCTTCGCCGGCTGGCTCGCTCGTGCCCGCGATCTTCCCCTCGTCCGGCGCGATGCGGATGGTGATCGCGATGCGCGGCGCCGAGGCGTCTTCGCGCACGCGCATGGCCACGCCGTTCGGCAGCACGAACCGCTGGAAGGGATCCGGCGGCGGCTCGATCCGTGTGGGCGGCGGGATGAAGCCGAGCTGCTTTTCCAGGGCCGCGCCGCCGACGCCCTTGGCGGATGCGGCCTGCGAGCGGCGCGCTTCGGAGGCGAAGACCGCGAGCGGATCGTCCGGACGATTCGGCTGCCAGCCGACGCCACCGCCGATCGAGACGAACGGCAATTTTGCACCCATCGGGCCGAGGGTCGCCATGCTCAGCGTGGCAGGGCCCTGGCCCGGAAGAACGAACTCGGGCAGGCGGTTTTTCCCGATCGGCGACGGGCGCGGCGGCAGCGGGCCGTCGTCGTCGTCGTCGCCCTCGTCCACGCCTGGGATCGTGGGCGCGCGCATCGCGCTCGCCTGCTCGGTGACGGGATCGGCGCCCGGATCGTCGACGCGTTCGTGCTCCAGGTACGCTGGGAACGCCGCGAGTGTTTGCTGCACGCGCTCGGCGGGCAGGTGGATGATGTAATCGCCGCCGAAGGGCGGCGTCCGATCGCGCAGGAGCTCGGGGTTGTACTCGCGGAGCAGGCGCGTGGGGATGCCGGCCGCGCGCGCGATCGTGCGCAGGCGCGTGCCCTCGGGCACGGCGATTTCGCCCATTTCCATCGAGGGATCGGCGTGGAAGGCGTCGAGCCCGAAGCGCGCGCGGTTGTTCGCGACGATCGCGAAGGCCACGATCTGCGGCACGTAATTCGCAGTCTCCTCCGGCAGGAGCTTCTGTTGCGCGAGCTCCGCGAAGCCGATGGGCGTCTGCGGCGCGCCGGGCGGGCGTGTCTCGGCGACGCGCGCCATGCCCCGGAGCACGGTCTCGATCCCCGCGTTGTACGCTGCGAGCGCGAGATCCCAGCGGCCAAAGCGCTCGTAGAGGTCACGCAGGTGCGCGACGGCGGCGACCGTGGAGCGCCGGAGGCTCCGGCGCTCGTCGACCCACTGCGATTGATCCAGCCCGTAAAGCGCGCCCGTCTCGGGCATGAACTGGAAGAGCCCGGCCGCGCCCGCGGGCGAGACGGCGCGCGGATCGAAGCCACTCTCGACCGCCGCGAGCCACGCGAGATCCTCGGGCAAACCGGCCTCGCGCAGGCTGTGCTCGATCATCGGGCGGTAGCGCCCGCTCCGCTGGTACCGGTCCCCGAAGAGCGCCCGGCCGCCGTCGGTCTTCGCGAAGAACCGGACGAAGCGCATGGTGCGGCGGGTGACGGGGATCTTCAGGTCCGGCATCGCCAGCGTGGCGAGCGCCGCGCCTTCGGGATCGTCGAGGTCGCCGTCGTTCGCCTTCTCGAAGTCCTTGGCGATGGCCGCGTCGAGGAGCCGGCTCTCCTCCTCGCCCGGCATGCGTCGGGGCACGGGCGCCTCGGGATCTTCGGCTGCGGGCTTGTCGAGGAGCGTGGGATCGCGGAAGGCGCGGTATCCCGCGGAGATCGAGGCGCGCATCGAGGGCGAGGCGAGCGCGCCGAGGATCCCGGCCACGCCGAGGAGGGCCCCGGAGAGCAAGAGCGCTCGCCTGACGCGCGGCTTCATCGGCGCCATTCTTCGCCAAGTCCGGGCCTGAGGGAAGACCCGTTTGGTGGAGCCGGCCTGGTCACTCGCGTGATCCGTTCGGATCACCCCCGTTCGAGCTTGGACTCCAGCTCCTTCACGCGCTTCGCCCTCTCTGCAGCCTCCTTGCGCGCAGCCTCGAGCGCGCCGCGGTTCTCCTCCCTCGACTGCTTCCTCACGGCCTCGACCAGCTCTTTGTCGAGGGCCGCCTTGGGTCCGCCTCCAGGGCTTTGCGGAGGGCATTCAAACTGGATCGCCAATGGTGTGTAAATTTTGGCTGTTGTCGCAATTAGGTGGGAAATACGCGCACCTCTTTATTGGAAAAGTCCGCTCTCGGGCTCTGAGGTCGCGTGCTCGCGCGGCGAGTTGGTGCGCGGGGCTTTACGTCGCGCATCGAGGCTTGCTACTGGGGCAAGCCATGGAACAAACAAGATTTTTTCCGGACCGTCCTCGAGCCATCACCGCTCTCGCCTTTGCGCTCGGCATAGCTGCGGTGGTGGTGGGCTGCTCCGATGACAACAATTCATCGACGCCGACCAGCAGCTCTTCCTCGAGCTCGAGTAGCAGCACCGGGACGGGCGGAGATGGCGGCGCCGGAGGCGGAGTCGGGGGTGCGGGCGGCGTGGGCGGCGTAGGCGGTACGGGCGGTACGGGCGGTACGGGCGGTACGGGTGGCGCGGGTGGCGCGGGCGGCACAGGCGGTACGGGCGGCACGGGTGGCGCGGGTGGCGCCGGTGGCGCCGGTGGCGCGGGCGGCCAGGCACCGATGAAGCCTGCGGACTGCGTGGACCTCCCGCTCGCGGGCATCGAGCTCCTGAGTCAGCAGGAGGACACGTTCAACACATCGGCCCCTGTGCCCGTCATCCGGACGCCGAGCTCGCTCGCAAACATCTCCGGAGACGCCGCGCTTTCCGACCGGCTCCGGTTCCTCTTCGACGGCGACCTCGGCGTCGGTGTCCACACGATGGACGGCGACCCGACCCAAGCGCTCCCCGACTTCAAGACGAAGTTCGTCCCGAACTGCAACGCGTGCGCCGTGTTCCAGGAGGACCTCGGGTCGGGGAACGCGTATCTCAAGACCTTCGCAGCCAAGTCGGGTCAGCTCGAGATCACCGCTCTCGTGACGCCGCACCAGACGGCCGGCGTCGCTCGGTATGTCGAGCTGCGTGAGGTCGTCAAGGACGCGACGACCGGCGCGTATAGCTGGGTCGAGGGCGGCCAATGCTACTGGATCCAGGAGGCCTCCTATGACGGTCGCCGTCCCAAGGGCTGCGTCCCCTACACGCCGAACGCCTGTCCCGCCGACCAGTTCTGCATGCCCACCAACGCGGTCGGGACCGACGGCGAGTGCGTGACCGGCGGAGCGAAGCTCGAAGGCGAGGCATGCACGCGGGTGAGCGACACGCAGTGGGACTCGGACTGCACGCTCGGCCTGCGGTGTCTCGACTCCGGCATGGGCGCCATCTGCCGGAAGGTCTGCGATCTGCATGCGGCCGCGCCCGGCTGTCCGGTCGGGACACACTGCGGCGGCGGCTACAACCTTTGCATGGACGTCGCGGGCCTTCAGCAGAGCGGCATCGACGATGCGACCCTGGGGCAGACCTGCGCTACGAACCCGAAAGCGCTCTACTGCGGCGGGGCTGGGCAGCCGGGGACGTGCTGGGACGACGACGGCGACGACGGCCCGATGGCCCCGATCTGCATCCCGTTCGCCTCCGCGCCATCGCAGTGCGTCGCCCCCAGGACGGCGGGATACATCGCCTACAAGAGCGGGATCGACCAGTCGACGCTGTTCTGCATCCCCCCTCCCTGAGCAACGGAGCATTGGTCTCATCACGAGGCGTTGCGCCGGGGCGCTGCCCCGGGCCCCGCGGGGGCTGTTCGCCCCTCGACCCGAACCAGGGCAAGCCCTGGACCATTTGGGGAAGAACTGCGCGATGCGCAGTTCTTCCCACAGGCCGGTGGCAAGACCATGGAGGTGCGTTCCACGCTGGCGACGGGCGCGTGGCCCGTTGAACCGTCAACGCCGCGGTCTTGGCAGGCAGGATCGTCGCCGGTCTTGACCTGGCCTGTTCGATGAACTGCGCATCGCGCAGTTCATCGACCCCGGGTCCAGCGCTTGCGCTGGTCCGGGTCCCGGGGCGGATAGCCCCGGGTGGGGCCTGGGGCAAAGCCCCAGCGCAGCGCCACCCAGATGAGACCAATGCTCAGCCCTGAGCAAGACCCCCACGGCGATCGTTGGGTTGTGCAGGACGCGCATGTGCGCCAAGAAGAAGGTCGGGACGGGCCTGCTCGACGGAGTGGTGACCGGCCCCTTTCGAGGTGCCCATGTTGAAGACGTTCCTCAGTCAAGCCATCGCGGCGGCGCTCGCGGTCCTGGTCGCAAGCAAGATCATGCCCGGGGTTCGGGTCCGCAAGGGCAACACGGCGATCGGCATCGCTGTCGCGTTCGCGGTGCTCAACCTGTTCTTCGGGTGGCTCTTGCGGGCCGTGCTCGCCGTCGTGCTCCTGCCCGCCGCCGTGCTCACGTTCGGCTTGCCCTACCTCGTGCTCGGCCTGCTCGTGAACGCGATATTGCTCTACATCACCGACAAGTTCATCGACGATTTCGAGATCAAGGGCTTCTGGCCGCTCGTCGGGACGGCCGGGCTGATCTCCGTCGCCGCGTGGCTTTTGCCGCGCATCTTTTGAGGACGCCCCTACGAAAGTGCGGGACGGCGCGCGCAATCGACGGATCGCGCGACGCCGCCCGCTGGCATCCTTGACGTGTTCAGGATGGCCCTCCACCACGCGGCTCAAACGGACGACGTCGCGCTGCTCGATGCGCTCCTGCATGCGTTCGACAGCAACGCGGAAATCGTCGACTTGCTCCTCGAGCGTTGCGCGGATCCGAACGCCAGGACGCTGAGCCAGCGCAGGTGGCAGGTCGGCAGGCAATACGTCATCGGCGCCGGAGCGAGCCCGCTCGACCTCGCGCTCGTCAATCGCCACGATGCCGTGGCAGCGCGTATCGTCGCCGCCGGCGGCGTTCGGACGACAGCGCAGGTCGAGCGATACTGACGCCCGCATCTCATTCCAACGCCCTCGCACCATTCAGGGCGGATCGTGGGGGCTCCCGCGACGAACCAATGAGGTCCACGTCGCCGGGGACAAACGGAAGGGCCACGCGGCCAACGTCCTCCATTATGCTGAGTATGGCATTCCCGAATACTTCATTTTCGATCGGGGACGCCTCACACTTCACGGCTACCGCGTGCCGTCGCCCAAGGCGCGCCGATGAGGAGCGCGCCCGCGCCGACCGCGCCGAGGTCGAGCTCGCGGCCGTGCGGGCCGAGCTCGAGCGTTTTCGTCGCTCCTGAACCCTGCCATCGCGCCTCTGCCGTCATCGACGGCTCGGCCCTTCATCGCAAAACGCCCCGGTCGGCCGCTCCCCTCGCCTCTTCGTCGACGCGCTTGCCCGGGTTGCGACGCGGCGCGGCGGGAGTACAGATTCCCTCGTCACGCGTCACGTCGGAGGGGGGCATGGCGTACCGGATGGAGGACCTGATCCGCGGGTCCATGCGTGGTGGGCTCATTTTCGGGTATGTCCCCGCGTCGCCGGAGCACGCATCTCCCGCGATGTACAAATCGGCCCTGAGCGCCGAGCTCGACCGCATGAAGGCCGCGGGGCTCGCGGCCGATGCGTGCATTTCGAGCGAGCTCGAGGAGCTCGACGAGGCGCGCTTCTCGCCCGGCATCACGCTCTGCGGCCTCGTCCCGGATCGCGTCGGGCCGCAGGATCTCGAGCGGATCCTGCGCTGCGTGAAGAGCGACGACCGTCCCTACTTCTCGAAGCGCTTTCGCGCCGATCCCGCAAAGCACCGAAAAAAGCCGCCCTCGCTCGCTCCGCAGCAACGGTCGAGCCTGTTCGAGCTCTTCCCCGAGGTGCACCAGGATTTCGTCCTGTTCATCTCGCACGAGCCACGCGTGGCCGAGCTCTTGCGGCTCTCCGCGCACGCAAGCTCACCGCTCTTCGATTACCGGCACCACTACCGGATCCTCGATCTGCCCTGAGCATTCAGCGGATCATGCACATCTCGTCCGCGGCGATGCAGGTGCCGAGCTGGGCACCGCTCGCGCCGCAACAGTTGCCCGTCAAACAATCGTCGTAGGTGAGGCAGCCGGAGCCCTTGGAGCACTTGAATCCGAGCATGCCGCAGGTCGGGCCGCCACAATCGACGCCGGTCTCGTCCCCGTTGGCGAGGCCGTCCATGCAATCGGGCGCCGCGCCGCCGGTGCCGCTCGTGCTTCCGCCGGTGCCGGTGCCGCCGCCGCCACCGGTTCCGCTCGCACTTCCGCCGCCGCTACCGCCGCCGCCTCCGCTTCCGATGTCGTCTCCGTCCGCCGTGCATGCGGCCGCGGTGACGAGGAGCGCTGCGAGGCCCCACCCGAACGCCTTGCCCATTTCCGAACCTCTCCAGTCCTGATCGCCGCGGACGGAAACGCGCGGCAGAGCCTATCACGGGGCTCTGTTCGCGGGCCGTTTTCATGAGAGAATCAAGCGATGGACGAAACGTTCCGCCAGCATGTCCGTGCCATCGCGGCGGAGGGCAAGGGTGAGCCTTTCGGAGGGCGCACCTTCCTCCCGCTCGTGACGCTCGACTCGGGCGCGCGTGTGGGCGTCGACGGCGATGGGACGTTCGTGCTCGCGAGCGCGGAAGGCGACACGATCACTCCGTACAGTACGGAAGACGCGCATGTTTTCCACGAGGTGCTGGAGTGGAAACGCGACGCCTTCGATGACAAGCTCGAAGAAGCCGGACGCGCGCTGGGGTTGCCGGAGCTTGCGGCCTCCCTCGCCTTCCCCGCGTTCGGCATCGTTCGCGCCGTGCTCGCGAAGAACATGCACTACACGACTCGCCTGGCGCTGTCGTGGCTCCTGCCGTCGGAGCTCCGCCAGGTGCAGGACGACATCCGCCGCGTGGCCGAGGACAGACAGTTGCCCACGGCCCTGCGGGATTTCGCGCGCAGGCTCCTGGTATCGCCCTGACGAACTTTTCGTTCCGGGACGAGCCCGACCGCGCTACACAGGTTCAGCGTTCGTGAAGGAAAGGAACCCCATGCCCGAGCCGTCTACGCCCCCGCCTCCGGGCCTGATCAGCGAGCAGGACGTGGAGCAGGAAATCCAGCGCCTCTTCCTCGCCCAGGCCGGATCGGGTCTCGTCATCCGCGTCTACGGCGAGGAGGGCGGGACGGCCGAGAACCTCGAAGCCTTCCGCGAGATGCTCACGTCGCTCCGCATGTACGACTACGGCTCCGCCGCCGGCGACGTACTCGTGGACGCGCCGAACCGTCAGATCCTGACGCGCGCACTCTCCGTCCTCGCTCGCGAGCAACACCAGAAGCGCATCCTCGATCACGTCCTCACGACGTTCGGTCGGCACCTCATCGATCCGCTCGCGCTGATCCTCGACACGAACCCCGAAGGCACGCTCATCTCACGTCTCAGCGTGCTCCGGGACATGTTCCTCGCGCAGATCGCAGAGCTCAAGCTGACGCAGGAGTCGCAGAGCATGCTCTCCGACGACCTCCGTAAGCTCCTGACGGACGAGTACCTGTCGATGGTCGCCGAGCACGAGGAGCGGGTGCAAAGGCCGCGCGTGCGGCGTCTGGCGCAGCAAAGTTTGCGCCTCGTCGGCTCGACGTTCCACAAGGCGCTCCGCGGCTGGCCCGAGCACGCCGAGCGCATCGCCTCGATGGTCGCACGTCGGATACACGGCAAAGTGCAACTCCGCGAGGTGCCCACGCTGATCCGCGATCAGATTTGCAACGCGATCGAGGAATTTTTGTGGGTCGAGACGGCGAACGAGATCGAGGGCGCGCTGACCTCGCTGTTCTCCGAGCACCGCGGCGTGATGAGCGAGCCGCTACGCGAGCTCGATCGTTCGCTCTACCAAGAGTTCGCCCAAGCCTGCTGGGAGATCATCGCGGAGTACTGCTAGGCGCCGGCACGGCCTTCGCATGGCGCGGGGCAACGAGCGTGCTGTCCATGCGCGCCCGTCCGCTCGACGTCGAGGTACCCCGTGATCCGCACTTGTCCGTCTTGCCAGACGAAGAATCGAATCCCCCCCGAGCGTCTGAGCGACACCGGTCGCTGCGGCGCCTGCAAATCCCCACTCCCGCCGCTCGCCGAGGCCCTGGAGGTCGACGCCCGGGAGTTCGGAGACATCGTCCGCACCGCGAAAGTGCCCGTCCTGGTGGATTTCTGGGCCCCCTGGTGCGGTCCGTGCCGGATGGCGACCCCCGAGGTCGCCCGCGCCGCCGCCCAGCGAGCAGGCAAGGCGATCGTGCTGAAGGTGAACACCGACGAGCACCCTGAGCTCGCCAGTCGCTACGGTGTCCGCGGCATCCCGCATTTCGTGGTGCTGCGCGGCGGCGAGCCAGTCGTGTCGCAAGCCGGGCTCGTCCGAGCCGCGCAGCTCATCGACTGGATCGACCGCGCAGCCGGGACCCCTCCCCGGCGCGCACACGTGGCCTAGCCCAGATTTCTGCCTAGACTCCGCCGCATGAGTGGAGCCCTCCTCGACGGGAAAGCCCTGGCGCAAAAGGTGCGTGACGAGGTGCGCGCAGACGTCGCGCAGTTCGTGGAAAAGCACGGTCGTCCGCCCGGTCTCGACGTGATCCTCGTGGGTGAAGACCCGGCCAGCGTCGTCTACACGCGCAACAAGGAAAAAGCCTCGAACGAGGTCGGGATGCGCGGAAGGCTCCATCGGCTGCCCGCCGAGACGAGCGAGGCCGAGCTGCTCGATCAAATCGCAGCCCTGAACGCAGACGAGTCCGTCGACGGCATCCTCGTTCAGCTCCCGCTGCCGAAGCACATCCGCGAAGATCGCGTGATCGATGCCGTGTCGCCAGCAAAGGACGTGGACGGCTTCCACCCGATCAACGCAGGGCACCTGGCCACAGGCAAAGCCGCACTCGTGCCATGCACGCCGACAGGTTGCATGCGGCTGATCGCGGAGACGGGTCGTTCGCTCGAAGGAGCACGCGCCGTCGTCGTGGGGCGGAGCAACATCGTGGGCAAACCGATGGCAATGCTGCTGCTCGGAGCAAACGCAACCGTGACGATGGCGCACTCCCGCACGAAGGATCTGCCCGCCGTATGCCGCGAAGCCGACGTGCTGGTCGTGGCCGTGGGGCGCGCGCGCATGGTGAAACGCGACTGGATCAAGGAAGGCGCCGTCGTGATCGACGTGGGCATGAACCGCGACGAAGTCGGCAAGCTCTGCGGCGACGTCGACACGGACGGCGCCCGAGAACGCGCCTCGTTCGTGACACCCGTGCCAGGCGGCGTCGGGCCCATGACCATCGCATGCCTGCTGCAAAACACAGCGCGCGCAGCGTGGGCACGGAAGGTGGCTGCCGGCTGAGGCGTGGCGCCCCGGGGTTTCACCCCGGACCCCAGCGGGGGCTGTCCGCCCCCTGCACCCCGGACCAGGCACGGCCTGGACCGAGGGCGGATAAACCGCGCGATGCGCGGTTTATCCGACGGGCCCGTGGCAAGACCACGAGCGGCGTTGCCGACCAAGACAGCAGCGCTGCCCTACGTGCTGGGAACGTCTTCCCTGTCGACAGCGCGCATCGCGCGCTGTCGCCCCGCGTCCAGGGCTTGCCCTGGTCCGGGTGCAGGGGCGGATAGCCCCTGCTCGGGTCCGGGGTGAAACCCCGGCGCTACGCGCTAGTCGCCGTACGGATCGTTCGGGTCGACCTTGGGCGCCGGGGCCGTCGGGGCTCCGCCCGGCAGGCGTGACGGCGGCCTCCACCACGGGGGCGGATACCAGAGGCCGTCGATGCGCTTCCAGCCGCCACCGGGGTTCGGCGGGAGAAACCTGTAGCCGCCGCCGTCGGGCAAGCCGCCGTCGAGAGCGTCGGAGCCTGCGTCGCCTGCGTCGGAGCCTGCATCACCCGCGTCGCTCCCGGCGTCGCCTGCGTCGGATCCCGCGTCGCTCGGCGCGCCTGCATCGAGGGCCAGCGCTTCGTCGCTCGGCGCGCTCGCGGAAGGTGCGGCGCTCGCGCTCGTCATGGCGGTCGGCGCGGGCACGACACTCGCAGGCGGCGGAGGTGGCGCGGGCGCGGGCGCGGTCTTCGGCGGAGGCAAAAGCCAGCGAAGCGCCGGTGGGACGAGCGGCTCGGCCCAGGGCAAGTGGCCGAGGCGCAGCGCAGCGCCCGCGCCGCCGAGCGCTGCGACGAGGGTGAGGCCGAGCCATGGCCAGACCGATCGCTTGCGCTTCGACGTGACGAGCGCTGGCGCCGCAGACGGCGGGGGAGGGGGCACGCTCGGGACGACGATCGCGGGCGGTGGAGGCGGCACGGACTCGCCGTCGTCGAGCGAGATCGGGATGATGCCTTCGAGCGAAGCGCCACGCGACGACGGCGTGCCGCCGCGCGACGACGGCGTGCCGCTGCGCTTTCGCGACACAGGCCCTTCGGCCCGCCGCGACGCAGGCGCCTCTGCGGCTTCGAGCCCGCGCGCATCCGCGGCCTGGATCGCGGCGGCGAGCTCGGCGCGGCGCTGCGACGACCGCTCGCCCATCAGTTTGCTCACGAACGAAGACACGTCGCCGTCGGTCACGGCCGCGCCGATGGCGTTCGTGATCTGATCGAGCGCGCGTTGCATCTCGGCGCAGTCGGTCCAGCGATCCTCGACGCGCTTCGCGAGGGCGCGCATGACCACGGCTTCGAGATCGGGGCGCACCGAGGGCACGAGCTCGTGGACCGGGACGGGCTCGGTGCCGACGATGTTGTCCATCGTCTGCTTGTCCGTGGTCGCCTTGAACGGGTGACGCCCGGTGATCATCACGTACATGAGGATCCCGAGCGAGAAGATGTCCGAGCGACGATCGAGCCGCTCGCCGCGGATCTGCTCGGGCGACATGTAGTGCGCTTTGCCCTTCATCATGCCGGGCACGCGCGTGATGGTGACGCTCGCCGTGGCCTTCGCGACGCCGAAGTCGACGATCTTCACGATCCCGTCGTACGAGACCATGACGTTCGCGGGGTTCACGTCGCGGTGCACGAGGCCGAGAGGGCGGCCGTCGTCGTCGCGCATCTCGTGTGCGGCGTGCAGGCCCGCGCAGGCGCTCGAGAGCATGCGCAGGAGCAAGGGGAGGGGGAAGCCGCCTTGGTCCTTGGCGTTGCGGTTGATCACGAAGAGCGACTCTCCGTTGATCCACTCCATCACGATGTAGAGCACGCCGTTCTCGTCGCCGAGGTCGAGGATCTCGGCGACGTGCGGGTGCCGGATGCGCGCCGCGAGCCGCGCCTCGTCGAGGAACATCGCCTCGAACTCGGGATCTTCCGAGAGGCCCGGCAGCATCGTCTTGATGGCGACGATCTTCTGGAAGCCGCGCGAGCCGACCATGCGAGCGGCCCACACGGCGGCCATCCCGCCCTGCGCCACGGGCATGAGGATCTCGTAGCGTCCTAGCGTGACGCCGGGCTTGAGATCTCGGTTATGAAGCAACAACGAGGATCCTCTGGGATGCGTCGTCCTCGGCAGCGGGACCGCGAAGGACAAGGGGAGCGAAGGCTACCGCGCATGGGAGGGTGTCACGATCGCCGCTCACGGCTCAAGAGGAAGCAGCGGAATCGCCATGCGAAG
This sequence comes from Polyangium jinanense, assembly GCF_028435265.1. Taxonomy (GTDB): domain Bacteria; phylum Myxococcota_A; class Polyangia; order Polyangiales; family Polyangiaceae; genus Polyangium; species Polyangium jinanense. The sequence goes on from NZ_JAGTJK010000071.1 coordinate 18,596, forward strand.
GCAATTGCGCGCACGGCGAGGAGGGCGAGCGAGGAAAATGCGAGCGGTTTCCGGCAGGGCCGCAGTGCGTCAGGGCGGGCCCGTGCGCGGCGGGAGACGGCGCGAGGAGAGTCGTGGTATTGGGCAAACTGCGAGGCAAACGAGCGCGACGACCATGGTTGATAGCCCGATCCCGCCCCCGAAAGACGACGACGACGAGGATGTCCACTGGGCGCTGTCGACGGCCTCCGCGCTGTGGGGCCGCGGGGAGCGAGCCGAAGCGCTGCGCTGGCTGAAGCGCGCCGCCGAGCAGGCCTCGGACGCGGACAAGGACATGCGTTCGCTCGAGCTCTTCAAAGCGGCCGCGGACATCGCGCCCATGCTTGCCGCGGCGCCCGCGCCCGCCCCGCAAGCTGCGCCCGCGCCTGCGCCGCAAGCTGCGCCTGCGCCGGAGCCGGCCCCCGCGCCGCCACCCGCGCCTGCGCCGCAATCGGCGCCTGCGCCGCAGGCTGCGCCCGCGCCGGAGCCGGCTCCGCAGGCCGCGCCCGCGCCGCTCCGCTCGACGCCACCGCCGCCGCCGGGGCGTCCGGGTCCGCCGCCGCTCCCGCCTGGGCGTGGGGTCCCTGGGTCTGCGCCCGCGCCGCGCGCGCCGCTCGTGACCCAGCCACCGGTCGCGCAAGCGCCGGCCCCGCATGCGCCCGTGACACGGAGCGCGCCGCCTCCTCCCTTGCCGCGCGGGGCGCGTCCTCCTGCCGTGCCGACGGCGGCGACGCCCGCGCCTCCCTCGGTCGGGCCGCAGAGCCACGTGCGGCCGAATACGGGTGGTCCCGTGCTTCCCGCGGGGGTCGCGCCGCGCGTGCCCGCTCCCGCGCCGGTCGCCGCCGCGCCTCCGCCCGCGCCTGCCGAGGCGCCCGCCGCGCCGCAGCCTGGCAAGGCGCCTGGCGCGCCGGGACCCCGCAAGCGGCTCCCGTCACGCACCGGCGCACGCAAGAGCGCCACCAACATGGCCGCGGTCGCGGATCCCACGCGTGCAAGCGCCCGCCCGCCGGCCCCGGCCGTGCCCGCGGCGCCGCCGGTCATCGCGGTAGCTCCCGCGCCTGCCACGGCCGCGCCGAAACGCGCCACCCCGAAGACGACCGTCATCGATCAGGCGTGGGGCGACTTCGGGCCCTCGGCGCCGCCGGTCGCGCCGCCGCCGCCGCCCCTCGAGGAAGAGATCACCGCCTCGCAGGCCCGCGGCGAGTTCGACATTCCGGTCGATGACCTCGACGGCGAGACGGCCGTGCTTTCGGGCAAGGACCTCGGCCGCATCCCGGTGGCGCAGGAGCCCGCCGCCGCACCTGCGCCTGCTCCGGTGGCCGCGCCTGCGCCCGCGCCCGTGGCTGCTCCGGTCGCTCCTGCCGCGCCCGCTCCGGCGCCCGTCGCGGCGGTCACGCCAACGCCGGCCCGGGTCGCTCCTGTCGGGCCCGCTCCGGTGCGCCCCGTGGCTCCCGCCATCGCAGCGGTTCCGGCCGCCGCGCCTGCGGCTGCACCCGCGCCTGCCCCCGCCGCTCCGATGGCCCCTCGCGTGGCGCTGGTCGTCGCGGTTCGGGTCGCGGTCGTCGGTCGGGAAGGGGAAATCCGGGTCGTCCCGCTCGCGCCGGGTCAGGCCCCGCCGCCTGGCACGGCCACGGCCCTGCTCGTTCCCACGGCAGACGAGGATGCCGCCGTGATCGGCCGCCTCGTGGGTCTCTAGACGCTCGAAAGGGGATCGCCCATGACGGACGCATCGGAACGAGTGAGGCCGCAACGCATCCGCATCACGAAGCTGCAGGAGACGCAGGTCAGCGACCTCGTCGAGCTCGAGAAGGCCTGCACGGCGATGTACCACGACCTCGGCTTCGACGCGGCCGAGGTGCCGCCGCGAACCTGGAACGACATCGCGCACCTGCCGCGGCACCACAACGTCTTCGTCGCCGAGGCTGATCACGAGGTCGCCGGTTACCTGGCCTGGCGCGACGAGTCGCCGGGCGTCGCGTACCTCGAAGAGCTCTCGGTCCATCCGCGGTTCCAGCGCTTCGGCGTGGGGACGCGGCTGCTCCAGCGGTTCGAGGAGGACGCTCTGAATTGTGAGCGATATGACGTGATCGCGCGGATGTTCGAGAAGGCCACGTGGGCGCAGGCGTTTTACGCGCACCATGGCTTCGCGCAGCTCGGCGACCAGGCGTCGCGGAAGGTGCTCGGGTGGCGGGAGGAGCGCTCGGGTGGGCGTCCGCTGACGAGGCCGGGCGAGGTCCTGATCTGGAAGTCGTTCCGGGCGCAGTGACGTCCGGTCGGTAGGTCGGGACGGCGCCGCGCGAGGGGCGGGGTGCGCGAGGAGGACGCGCCGAGGGAGACGTGTGTCTTCCGGGCGAGGTCGGCGGGTCGGAGTCTGGGGCTGCTGCGTGGAGCTCGGCCGGGGCTCGGGTTGGTCCGCGGCCGGGTCCGGGAGGCGTCCGTCGCCAGGTCCGGCTCCGCGTCCACACCTGTCCTGAGGCGGATCGCGCAAGTTGACATAATGTATCTTATGCGAAATTTAGATGAGCCCGGAGGAGGGGGATCCGAGCCGAAAACCGGCCTGAAACCAGGCGTTCATCGGGTTCGTCTGGACACACGGCGGCCCCGCGACGCGCGCGTGCACCTCGGCCGCGTGGCGCGATCGTCAACTGCGCCCGTTCCGTCCCCGCCGTTCAGGCTTCGGGCGTCGACATCCCCCCGGACGCCCCTCCGCCCCCCGCGAGCTCGTCAGCCGCCCTTCACGCCGAGCCAGCTCATCGTCGTCTGCGCCGGTGCCGGCGTCGGCGGCATGACCTGGACGCCGAGGAACGATCCCCCGTTGCCCACCACGAACGCCCGCACGCCGTACGCGGCCGGCGTCATCGCGAAGCTGCCGCCCGGCAGGAGCCCGTCGATGAGCCCACCCGTCACGGGCGAAAACAGGAACAAGCCGTACCGCGTCGTCCCCACGAGCAGCGCGCCGGCCACCGGAACCGGCGCCGTGATCCCGCCCTCCGGCAGGTTCCGCCGCCAGAGCGTCCGCCCGTCGTTCGGATCGAGCGCCCAGAGACCTGTGAGCCCGCTCGCAGCGAACAGGATCCGCTGCCCAGGCACGGACGGGGGTTTGGGGGCGTAGCTCGGCTCGTCCGAGCGCAGCCCCCGAGCGTTGACGAGCGGCCCGGTCCGCGGCGCATGCTCCGGCTGCTCCCACAAAACGAGCTCCGTCACCCCGACGGCCTTCTCGTTCACCCACGCCCGCGTGCCGTTCTCCGCGTCGAGCGCGTACAGGCCGCCCGCGTAGCTGCCCACGAACACGACCTCACCCGAGGTGATCCGTGCCACCAACGGCGTCGTGTCGACGTCCAGATAACGCGGCGCATCACCGCCGGTCTGCTGCTCCGCCTCGGCCGCGAGATCCACGGCCGGCCACTGCTCCGAGCCGTCCTCGAGGTCGTACGCGAGCACCACGCCGTCCGAGAACGCCGTGTAGACCTTGTCCCGCCCGAGCGCCGGACCCGCGTACCCGGCGACCTCCATGCCGAACGCCGGCGTCCGGTGCTGGTGCCACTTGAGCGCCCCGGTCGCCGCGTTCATCGCGATCAGCGTGTCGTTGGCGTTGGTGACGTAAATCACGCCGTTTCGGAGAACCGGCTTCCGGCTCACCTCGGCGTTCGTCGAGAACCGCCAGAGCATGCGGCCGTCGCTCGCGTTCACCTTGTAAACCGCGCCGTCGTTCGAGCCGAAGTAGACGACGTTCTCGTCGGCGTCGAAGAGCGGCTCGCTCTGGACCGGCCCCATCGTCTCGAAGCGCCAGATCGTCGAGCCGTCCTCGACCCGAAGCGCGTAGAGGCCGTTGTCGCTCGACGGGACGAAGACGCGCCGGCCCGCGACGTCGATCGCGGGCTTGCCGCGCTCGTAGACCTCGGCTTGCTGGCGCGACTCGGCCGTCAGCGGCCGTCGATACGTGATCGACAGCGTGCCGCCCGGGTGGTGCAGCCACGTCGGGACCTGCGGCGTCGCCGGGATGCTCAGGCTCTCGCAGCCGAAGAGCGGGAGCGCGAGGGCCGCGGCGGCCGCGAGAACGCCACGGGAGATCGCGACGGGAGCCCTCACGCGTCCTTCGATCACGGCGTCCCGCCCTGCTGCTGGGCCGCCTTCTTCTGGGCTTCCTCGACCAAGCGCCGCGCCTTTTCCTGGATGTCGGCCGGCATCGGCGCAGGCGCGCCGCCCCCGCCGAACGCAGGCATCTGCGCGGCCGCGGCGGTCGGATCGATCTGGACCATCAGATCATGCACCGCGCTCTTGAGGTACTCGAGCGGCTCGGGCTCCTTGCTGGGCAGCGCGAGTTTGTCCTCGAGTGGCTTCAGGATCTCCTTCGCCTTGTCCTTGTTGCCCTTGGCGAAGAGGAGGCGCGCCTCGTGGTAGGTCGCGAGGTCCTTGTATCCCTTGACGTCGATGCTCGCGAGCTCCTTGAAGCTCGCCATCGCGCCGTCGAGATCACCCTTGCCCTCCTTGGCGTACCCGATGCCCTCGGTGGCGCGGCCCTTCACGTCGGGATCCGCGGCCGCGAGCGGCGACGAAAGCACGGACGCGTAGGCTTCGATCGCCTTGTCCCACTCACGTTTTTCGAGGTACGTGCCGCCCTGGCCGAGCCGCGCGAGCAGCGCCGCGCCCGTGCCCGCGTACTTGTCGATGACCTTGCCGTACGCGTCGAGCGCGGCCTGCGACTTCTCGGCCTCGTTCTTGAAGACGCGCGTCGGATCGAGCTCTTTCTGATCGTCGGGGCGCTTGTCCTCTTCCATCACGAGCCCGCGATTCGCAGCCACGCCCGAGAAGAGATCCGCCGAGGCGTCGCCGAGCTTCTTGTCGACGCGCGACGACCAGAACGCATACCCGCCCGCGCCGACGAGCGCCGCGAGGACCACCCACTGGAGGACCCCGACGTTCGCCTTGAGCCACTTCGTGAGGGCCGAGGCACTCCGCGCCAGCGCGTCGTCGACCATCTCGCCCGCGTCGAGCGAGCTCGCGACGGGGCGGCGCTCGGCCGCGTCCGCTTGCTCGCGGCGTCGCTTCAGGAGCTCCTTGGCGCGCGCGTTCTTGTCGCGAGGCAGCGCCGCGTCGTCCTCCGCAGCCGCCGCGCCACCCACGCGCTTCTTGCGCCGCGCGAGTGCATCCTCGCGCCTGCGCGCCGCGCGGTTCGGCTTCGCAGCCTCTTGCTTCTCGTCCTCGTCGGGCTCCGCAGCCGCGTCTCCGCCCTCGATCGAGGCGTCTTCTTCGCCCGCGACGCCGAGCGCGGCGGCGACGCGCTGCGCGGCCTCGTCCGGCGCTTCCTCTTCGGACCCCGACGCGCGCGCCTTCGAAGGCTCGTCGTCCCCCGCGCCCTCCGCCTCGCGCGCGTCCTCGTCCTCGCGCTTCGCGCGGCCCTCTTCCGACTGCTTGTCCTCTCGCGACACGCCCGGGACTCTAGCCGCGCCGCCCCCGGCGTCAATCGGCCTCATCGCGGTTTCCGCGGGACTTCGCGTGCCGTTCCAGGGCCGCGCGGAGCGCCTCCGTCCCCTGCCCGTTCGTGACAAAAGTCACGGATTTTGCGGAGGATCTCCGTCGGTCGAGCCCTCGCCGCCCTTCTCGGGCGTCCACGGCTCGGGCGGCGGCGGAGGTAGCTCGGCGACGAGCGGGACGACCGCGCAGGCCGAGAGCTCCACGTTCTGCGTCGCGTAAACGACGAACTCGCCGTGTTGACCGGGGCGCACCTTCACCGCCGCGGGTAGCGGCGCGAAGACCTCCTGGGGCTTGTCGCCCGGCGGGACGTAGAGCGTCGCCGCGGTGCGCGCATCGAGCTCGGGCGCGCGCTTGGGAACGAGGCCGCCCGTCTCGCGATCGCCGCTGCTCACGAGGCGCCGCGTCCCCACGCCGAAGCGGATCTCGCCGGGCCGGTCGTCGTTCGAGCGCGCGCGGCAGAGGACCCGCAGCGCGTCGCCGCTGCCGTCGGACTTCGGCACGACCATGCCGACCGAGACGCCGCTCCGCCCGAATCGCCTGAGCTTCTCCAGGTCGCGATCGCGCGGGCCGCCGACGAGCTCGAGCACGTCCGCCTGGAGCGCGATCCGGAGACCGTTCGGGAGCGGATCGGGCACGCCGAGCAGGCGGATGAGCGGGGCGCGGAGCTCGGGGCCGGCGCCGAGCGCGACGAGCGCCTCGGAGAGCGCCACGCGCGCGTGCTGGTAGCGCTCGGTCGCGAGGTGCTCGGCGAGCGCGGGGCGGGCCGCGTCCTGGCCGATCGCGGCGAGCGCTTCGGCCACATGCGGGCGCAGGCGTACGTCGTCGAGGGCCGCGATGAGCACGGGCAGCGCGGATTTGGCGCGGATCTTCGCGAGCGCCGCGACGATCTCCTTCGCCCGCTCGAACGAGAGGACCTCGCGCTTGTCCGCGCGCTTGCCGTACGCCTCGCGGAACCACGCCACGAGATCGTCCTCGCCGCGGCCGTCGCCGCCCTCGGCGAGCGCGAGCGCCGCGAGGCGCCGCCACTTGGGATCACGATCCTCGAGCAGCTCGCGCGTGCGCGGCGCGCCCTCGCCGAGCCTCGTCAGCGTGAGCGCCGACCAGCGCCGCACCTCGTCGTCCTCGTCCCGCACGAGCGCGAGCCGCATCGTCGGCGAGACCTCGGGCCGTTGGAGGTCAAACAACACCTCGGCGGCCTTGCGCCGGATGAGCACGTCCGCGTCGTCGAGCAGCGCGGCGACGTCGAGCGCCGCGTCCGCATCCCCCGCGATCCCGCGCCGCAGCGCCTCGGGCCAACCCTTGCCCTCGCTGCGCAGACCGGCGATCTCGTACCGCCCGTGCGAGGCCTCCACGCCGCGGAGCTCGTTCCGCATGTCGGCCATGTCCGCCGCGCGCGCGCCCGAAAGATCCCGCGTCTCGGCCGGATCCCGCTCCACGTCGTAGAGCGCGCAGGCGCCGATCCTTCGAGCACAAACGAGCCGGAGCGAACCACGCGCCAGCATGGTCATCGTCTCGGTTTCGGCGAACGCGAAGCCTCGCGCGTCCTCCGGGCTCGTGGCGGTGCCCGCGAGCGCGCGCCCGAGATCCGCGCCGCGCACGCGCGCCGGCCGCGGGATGTCGAGCCCCGAGAGCACGGTCGGCAAGAGATCGACGAGCTGCACGGGAGCCGTCACGCGCCGCGGCGCGAAGAGCCCCGGCGCGTGCACCACGAGCGGGACGCGGACCTGCTCCTCGTACACCGTGGTGCCGTGGTAGCGGCCGCCGTGATCCTGGAACTCCTCACCGTGATCGGCGCTCACGATCACCACCGCGTTCGGCCGGCGCGCGCGCACCGTGGCGAGGATCGAGCCGAGCCCCGCGTCCGCCGCGGCGATCTCGGCGTCGTAGCGATCGATGTCACGATCGCCGAACGGGTGCTCGGGGTGCGTCTCGTAGGGCTCGTGCGGCTCGAAGAGGTGCACCCACAAGAAGACGCGGGCGTTCTTGTCGACGCCGTCGAGGTACGTCTCGACCTGCTTGGCGCGGCGATCGGCGCTCGCGAACTCGACCTTGCGGTACTCGAAGTCGAGGCCGCGCTCGCGGATCGGGCCGAAGCGCTCGGCATCGATGAAGAAGACCGCCGGCGGGAAGAAGGCCGCGGTCTTGTAGCCGTAGCGGCGGAGTTGACCGGCCCACGTCTCGGAGTCGGCGCCAAGGCCCTGGAGCACGAGCGGGCGGATGTACTTGCCCGTCATGAGCGAGGTGACGGCGTACGAGGTGTGCGGCGTCGGCGTGTACGCCCGCTCGAAGACCACGCCCTCGGCCGCGAGCGCGTCGATCGTCGGCGTGGTCTTGCGGCCGTAGCCGTACGCGCCGACGTGATCGGCGCGCAGCGCGTCGATCGTGACGAGCACGATGTCGCGGCCCGCGAGATCCACCGCGCGCCCCGCCTGCCCTTGGTTCACGACGAGCGGCGTGTCGTCGAGCGGCGGCGGCGGCGAGAGCGCGGCCGCGATCTCCACGGCGTTCGCGAGCACCGGCGCGCGCGTCAGGTACACGAGCCGCACGTTGTCCGCAGGCGCGAGCCGCTCGGCCGCCGAGGGCGCGACCGCCGCCGACAGCGCGAACAAACCGAGCGCGAGCGCCGCACGCGCGAGCTTCATGCCGAAGGGCGCGATCGCTCCTTCCGCATCGTCCGTGGCCCCAGGCCGTACGCGTCGCGGCGCATCCCAGGCGACCGGGACGAAGGGCGCGAGCAAGAGCACGAGCAGCGCGAGGCCACGATGAAACGCCGGATAGAGGCGCGGCAGGACGAGCAGGTTGACGAGCTCGACCGCGAACATCAGCGCGATCACGCCGAGGAAGACGCCCAGGCTGAACGTGCGTCGCGGCTTCGGCGCGAGCGCCCGCGCGACGAGCGGCCCGAGCACGAACGCGCCCGCGAACGCGACCCCCGCGACGATGCCCACGAACGGCGCGCGGAGAGGCCCTGACAGAAGGCGCCCCGTGGACACGCCAAACGCCACGGCGCCGGCAAATCCCGCCGCGGAGAGCGCGAGACCGATCCGACCCCATCGCCCTTCCGCGTGGCGTGCGCACTCGACGATCACCCCGCCGATCGCCGCGGCCGGCGCCGCCGCCGCGAACGCGATCGGCCAGAGCTTCCAGAACGCGAGCGTGAGTTCGTGGAGCCCGACGAGCTCACGCCGGAAGACGAGCCCGACGACGACCAGCTCGACCAGCAGGAACACGCCGATCGCGAGGTAGCCGTCGGCGATGCGCCATCCGAGCGGAAGATCTCCCGTCCGCGCGCGCGGCCGCACCACGCTCGCGCCGTCCCGGTCCGGCTTGGGTGCCGAGACCGCGAGCCGACCCTTTGCGCGGCTCGGTCGGGGCGCGGCGGGCGGGACGTGTGCGCCCTCCCCGCCGCGGTTCGTCATGCGTAGGTGATCTCGAGGATCTCGTAGGTACGCGGCCCGGCCGGCATGACGACGCGGACCTCCTCGCCGACCTCGCGGCCGATGAGCGCGCGCGCGAGCGGCGAGGACACCGAGATGCGGTTCTGCTTGATGTCGGCCTCTTCGGGCCCGACGATCTGGTAGACGACTTCCTCGTCCGTATCGACGTTCACGAGCTTCACGCGCGCGCCGAACTGGATCTTGTTGCCGCTCAGCTTGCTCGGGTCGATGACCTCGGCGCGGCTCAACGTCTGCTCGATGAACGAGATGCGCGCGACGATGAGGCCCTGACGCTCCTTCGCGGCGTGGTACTCGGCGTTCTCCGACAGGTCGCCGTGATCGCGGGCCACGCTGATGTCCTTGACCACCTGCGGGAGCTCGATCTTCTTGAGCCGCTCGAGCTCCTCGCGCAGCCGAGCTTGCCCTTCGGGCGTCATGGGCACCTTTTCAGACATCGCAACACCTCGACAAAGACGCTCGGACATGCCGAGCCGAACCTTGGATCCCCTTTAGCATGTTCACGCCGAAGCCGCGCCCACCGTCAGGTGGGGCCACGCCAGCGCACGATCCGCCGCGGCATCGCCCGCCCGGCGTCACGCGCCGCGCGCAGAGCCGCCTTGACCAACGCGGCGCCTGCTTTCTCCAGACCCGCGACGTCCACCCCAACGGCTGCGCCCTCGATCCGCGCCGTCACGTTCGCCCGCCCCTCGGCGCCGCCCTCGCTCGTTTGCTCGACACGAACTTCGAGCGGCAGGTCCGCATCGGGCAGGTGCGCAAACCCCCGGTACGTCGCGCCTGATTCTTCCTCGGCCGCGCGTTCCAGCGCGTACCGCACGCCCGCCGTGGGGCGCCTCTGCGACGCGTCCATCCGCTCTAGGTTCCCTGCTTGTTCGCCGCTTTTTGCGCGTCGAGCTCCGAGAGGAACCGCTTCGCCGTCACGGCGAAGGGCCCGCCATACTCGTCGAGCACCTTCTTGAAGACGACGCGCGCCTCGTCGGGCTTGTTCATCCGCATGAGCGTCTCGCCCTTGAGCACGAGCGCCTCGGGCTCGAGCGCCGATCCGGGGAAGAGCTTCAGCGCGTGATCGATCCGCGCGATCGTCGCCGGGTAGACGTCCTGCCGCAGGTAGAAGCGCGCCACGTAGAGCTCGTGCCGCATGAGCCGACCTTGCACGGCGTCGTGCATCTTGCGCACGTCCTCCGCGTAGCGGCTCCGCGGGTTGTCGCGCAGGAACGCGCCGAGCTCGCGGTAGGCTTCGAGCGCCGTGCCTTGATCACGCTCCTCCTGCGGCGGCAGGAGGAACGTGTCGTCGATGTCGCGGAAGAGCGACTTCGCGATGCGGTAACGCGCGTACTCGACGTCGCGATCCGTGCGGTGGTTCTGGATGAACTCGCGGTACGCCGAGACCGCGTCCGCGTACTTCTCCTGCTCGAACTCGACGTCCGCGATGCGCAGCTCCGCGAGCGTCGCGTACCGGCTGTACGGAAAGAGCTTGCGCACCTCGGCGAACAGGGCGCGCGCGTCTTCCCAGGCCTTGCTGCGGTAGGAGCGCATCGCCTCTTCGTAGGCGGAGCGCGCGTCGTCCGTGTAGGTCAGGGTCGCCTTGCGTCCGTCGCCGACCTGGAGATCACACCCCGCGGCCGCGAGGAGAAGCAGAGGCGCGACGAGGCCGAGGGCCCGGGCGAGCCTCGCCGAGGGCCTCGAAGACGTCGAACCGCAGACCTTGCCCATCCCGCGCTCCGTAGCCCTTTCGCGGCCGGCGCGCCAGTGCTTCCTGCCCCGCCGAGAGGCAGGTATGGATAGGTGCGGCATGGAAAGCTCGTTCGTTACGCCCCAGGCGCCCCCCGGCGAGGCCCTGGGAGCCGCGGTCGCCCCCACCGTCCTCGTCGTCGACGACGAGCGGAACATCCGTCGCACCCTGGATCTCGTCCTGCGCGGCGAAGGCTACGAGGTCATCGAAGCCGAGAGCGGCGAGCAAGCCCTGGAGATCCTCGCGAACGGCGGAAGGCCCGTCGACCTCGCGATCATCGATCTGCTCCTGCCCGGCATGGGCGGCCTCGAGCTGCTCGAGCGCATCCGGCGCGACGAAGCCACGAAGAGCCTGCCAGTCGTCGCGATCAGCGGCCACGCGACGGTCCACGACGCGGTGAAGGCCATCAAGCTCGGCGCGGGCGACTTCTTCGAAAAACCCGTGAGCCGCGAGCGCGTGCTCGTCAGCGTCAAGAACGCGCTCTACTCGTCGGAGCTCGCGCGCAAGGTGCGAGATCTCGAGGCGGAGCTGCTCGCGCGTTACGAGATGATCGGTCGCGCGCCGGTGATGCAGAAGCTCTACAAGGAGATCGATCGCGTCGCGCCAACGAAGGCGAGCGTGCTGATCACGGGCGAGAGCGGCACGGGCAAGGAACTCGTGAGCCGCGCGATCCACCGTCTCTCGCCGCGCATCGCGGGCCCCTTCGTCAAGGTGAACTGCGCGGCAATCCCGCGCGAGCTCATCGAGAGCGAGCTCTTCGGTCACGAGCGCGGCGCCTTCACAGGCGCGCAGTCGCGCAAGCGCGGCTTTTTCGAACAAGCGCACGGCGGCACGTTGTTCCTCGACGAGATCGGCGACATGGAGCCCTCGGCCCAGGCGAAGGTGTTACGCGCGCTGCAATCCGGCGAGATCAGCCGCCTCGGCAGCGAGCGGACGCTGCAAGTCGACGTGCGCGTGCTCGCAGCAACGAACAAAGATCTCAGCCGCGAGGTTTCGGCCGGCCGTTTCCGCGAGGACCTCTTCTTCCGTCTCGCAGTCTTCCCCATCCGCGTGCCCTCGCTACGCGAGCGCAACGAGGACATCCGTCCCCTCGCCGAAGCCTTCATGGCCTCGTTCTGCAAGGAGAACGGGCTCAAGACGAAGCGCATGGATCCAGCCGTCCACGCCGCGCTCGAACGTCGCAGTTTCCCCGGCAACGTGCGCGAGCTGAAGAACGCCATCGAGCGCGCAGCCATCCTCTCGGGCGACACAGTCACGATCGCCGACCTGCCCGAAGATCCGCACGCAAGCCCATTCGACGACGATCTCCAAACCCCCGAAGCGCAGGATCCAAGCGAGCCCATACGCACGCCCCCAGGCCCGCTCCCGTCTTCGATCGAGAACATCCCGCGCACAGAAGGCGGTCGCCGGCTGACGCTACGCGAGTTCCGCGATCAGGCCGAGCGTCGCTACATCATCGAGGTGCTGCAGAGTCTCGACTGGAACATCTCGCGCGCCGCGATCGTCCTCGGCGTCGAGCGCACAAACCTCCACAAGAAGATCCGCGCCTACGACATCCGGCGAGGATGACCAGAGCGTAGCGCCGGGGTTTCACCCCGGACCCGAGCAGGGGCTGTCCGCCCCTGCACCCGGACCAGGGCAAGCCCTGGACCTCAGGGGGAAGAACTGCGCGATGCGCAGTTCTTCCCACAGGCCGGTGGCAAGACCAGGCAGCAGCGTTGCCAGTTGAAGCCGTCTTGTTTGGCAGGGCCTTCGCCGGTCTTGCCTCGGCCTGTTCGATGAACTGCGCATCGCGCAGTTCATCGACGAAAGGTCCAGCGCTTGCGCTGGTCCGGGTCGAGGGGCGGACAGCCCCCGCGGGGTCCGGGGCAGCGCCCCGGCGCGGCGGCCTCAGGGCCGACCGGCGCCCCCCACCACGAGCGGCGCGATGATGTCGGCGACGCTCTTCGCGAGCAGCGGCGCCCCTGCTCCGCTCCGCGTCGACGCCTCGCGCAGGACGGGCTCCGCGATGAAGATCGCGAACGAGACGTAGTCGTAGAGCCACTGCGCGAGCATTGCTTCCGCTTGATCGGGGCCCACGAGCATCGCCACGTTCTCGATGATCTGTCCGTCGTCGAGCGTCCCGTCCGGCTTCGGTCCTGCACGCATGAAGAGCGCGTCGTAGATGCCCGCACCCGTCGCGAACGAGGTGAGGTGCTGCCGGACCTCGTCGCCGCGCTTCACGGCGTCGACCTCGCGCATCACCATCGACATCGCCTCGTTGAAGAGCGCGACGATCGCGGCCGGCCCGGTGGGCCGTGGCGCGCGCACCGTCACGCAGCCTCCTTGCACGAGCTGGAAGATCTGCCGCGTGACCTCGAACTCCCCCTGCCCCACCGCGCGGCAGATGTCCGCCACCGATCGCACGCCGTCGATCGCTCGGTAGACCTGCGCGAAATCGCCGTCGTTCGGCGGAGGCCGATCCGGCACGCGATCCGGCACGTGCTCGGCCGACGGGATGCGCTCGCGGAAGTAGCGCATCTCGTCCATGCGCCGCACCGCTTCCATCAGGAGGCCACTCACGGGCACGTTCTGTCGCGACGTCAGCCGCGCCTCGTCGAAACGATCGAGGAAGTAGAACATCCCGCTCTCGGCGCGGATCACCGCGTAGACGATCTCCTCGACCTGCCGGCCCATGAGCTGGAACAACGTCTCGCGCGAGATGTGCCCCATGCGCACGGCCATCTCGCCGAAGCGCACGTCGCCCGTCACGGCCTTCGCCACCTCCTGGAGCTGCTCCAGCGAGAGCGCGCCGTACCGATAGAGCACCTCGCCGAGCCGCTCTCCTTCAGCGCTCGAGTACGCGCCCACCACCGCGCCGTGCTCGAAGAAGATGCTCCGGTTCGTCGCGCCGTCGTAGATCGCGAGCTCGCCGGTCCACGCGCTCTGGCCGATCATCGACACGATGTCGCAGAGCGCGCTCGCGCTCGTGATCTCGCCGCAGAGCCGGAGGCTCCCTGCTTCGGGCGCGTCCGCGCGACGCATGACGACCACGTGCGCGGGTGCCGGCATCAGTCGGAACGCGCCTTGTCGCGCGCGCATCCGCTGGCTTGCCAGCTTGCCGACTGGGTGCGCCGTACCCGTGCCGTCCACGCGCACGAGATCGTGGCCGTCCTCGCCCATCTGCTCGGTTTATAGCAGGACACGAGCGGAACATGCCTCGGCTTTCCGCGGGGATGGCCATGCTACCGTGCTCCCCGTGACCGCCTCCCCCGATCCGATCGCCTCTCCCCAGGCGCTCTCGGCTGCCCTTGGCGGGGCGCGCTACCTCTGCGACCCGGCCACGGCCCTCTCCCTGTGGCTCGCCCTCCGCATGGAGCGCCCGCTCATGCTCGAAGGACCCGCGGGAGTCGGCAAGACCGACCTCGCCCGCGCCGCCGCCCAGGCCCTCGGCCGACCGCTCGTCCGGCTCCAGTGTTACGAGGGCCTCGACGAGGCCAAGGCCCTCTACGAGTGGGACTACGCCAAGCAAATGCTCTACACGCAGCTCTTGCGTGACGCGATCGCCGCGGAGACACACGGCGCAACCATCGCTGGGGCCGCGCAGATCGTGGCCAAGAGCGAAGCCTCCTTCTTCACCGAGCACTTCCTCCTCTCCCGCCCGCTGCTCGCCGCGATCCGCAACGATGCGCCCGTCGTCCTGCTCATCGACGAGGTCGATCGCGCCGATCCCGAGTTCGAGGCCTTCCTCCTCGAAATCCTCTCCGAGCTGCAGGTCACCATCCCCGAGCTCGGCACCTTCCGCGCCAAGCACCCACCACTCGTGCTGCTCACGACGAACGCCACGCGCGAGATGACCGAGGCGCTCCGCAGGCGTTGCCTGCACGCCTTCCTCGACTACCCATCCTCGTCACGCGAGCTCGCGATCCTCGAGCTCGTCGTCCCCGGCATCGATCGCACGCTCGCCTCGCACCTCGTCGCGTTCATCGGCGAGCTGCGCAAGATGGACCTCCGCAAAGCGCCCGCCGTGAGCGAGACCCTCGACTGGGCGCGCGCGCTCGTCCTGCTCGGCAAGAGCAAGCTCGATCCGGACCTCGTCCAGGGCACGCTCGGCCTCTTGCTCAAGCACCAGGAAGACAAGGTCTCCGTCGAGCCGCGCCTCGAATCGCTGCTGACGCGCGCGTCGGAAGGGTGACGTCTCGCCGGGGCGCTGCCCCGGGCCCCGCGGGGGCTACGCGCCCCTCGACCCGCGCCAGGGCAAGCCCTGGACCATTTGGGGAAGAACTGCGCGATGCGCAGTTCTTCCCACAGGCCGGTGCAAGACCAGGGACGGCGTTGCCAGTCGCGGCGGTCTTGCTTGGCAGCGTTGCTCGCCGGTCTTGCCTCGACCTGTTCGATGAACTGCGCATCGCGCAGTTCATCGACCACGGGTCCAGCGCTTGCGCTGGTCCGGGTCCAGGGGCGGATAGCCCCTGGTCGGGTCCGGGGTGAAACCCCGGCGCGACGCCCCTTACGATCCACTGCGCCCCTCGGGTACCTTCGGGCCCATGACATCCGCGCCGGCGACCTACACCTGGTCCTACCTTCTCCAGGTGGTCCCCTTGCCTACCCCGGAACAGGCTGCCCTCTACGCGATCGATGTTCCGCCGGGCGAGCTCATCGAGCGCGGCACGCGTATTCGGAGCGAG
This sequence comes from Polyangium jinanense, assembly GCF_028435265.1. Lineage (GTDB taxonomy): Bacteria > Myxococcota_A > Polyangia > Polyangiales > Polyangiaceae > Polyangium > Polyangium jinanense. Next base: position 33,943 of record NZ_JAGTJK010000071.1, read on the forward strand.
AAGATTCTCACGGATCTCGTGCGTATTGGCGGCATCGCGGCGGAGTTCTGGCCCAAGACCACGCTGGCGCAGAGAAAGCTCCTCCTCGGGTTCTCCGATGCGCTCCTGCGTGTCTTCGTGCATGCGGGCAAGAAGCTCGCGGATCTCGTGGAGCAACGGAACCTCTCCGTCGAGGGACGCGAGCGGAACCGCGCTGCTGCTGTTGCGATTGCCGAGACGACTTATGCCGAGGGGATGGCTGAGCGGGAGCGCCTTGCGACCACGCTCGAGGGCGTCGCGGACCATGCGCCTGGCCTCGCCGAGCGGGTGGACAAGGCGCGGAGCCGCGTCGTCGATGCGCAGACCCTTGCTACCTCGCTCGCTGCGCTCGTCGCGCTCGCGCGTGATCTCGTTGCCGAGGGAGGGTCCAAGGTGGCGCTTCAACTCTTTGATGGGGGGCTCACGGCTGAGGACCTCGATGAGAGCGAGGCGCTTGCTGGCCGCGTGAAGTCGACCAGCGAGAAGGCTGCCGGCGCGCGCACGCAGGGCGGCGTCACGCAGGCGGAGCTCGATCTGCAGGATGGGATTTGCCTGGCGTACATGGAGCGGGTGATGAAGGTGTGGAATCGCGCGCACGAACAGGATCCTTCGATCCCGCAGCTCTTGCCGATCACCACGCGGCGGCTGCTTGGCACGACGCGGCGGCGGGCTGCTCCGACAGAGCCGGCCTGACGCACGGTCACACTGTCGCGGGTCATGGCGGACCTGTCGCGAGCCATGGCGGACGCGTCGCAGGTCATGGCGCATACGTCGCGAGCCATGGCGGACCCGTCGCGAGCCATGGCGGACGCGTCGCAGGTCATGGCGCATACGTCGCGAGCCATGGCGGACGCGTCGTGAGCCATGGCGGAACTGTCGCGAGCCATGGCGGACGCGTCCCGAGCCATGGCGGACGCGTCCCGAGCCATGGTGGACGTGTCCCGAGCCATGGCGGATCCATCGCCAGGCCATGGCGGATCTGTCCCGAGCCATGGCGGATCTGCCGGCGACCTAACGCAGCTCCGCGACCTTCTCCCCGAACAGCTTCTCCAGGCGCGCGAGCATCTCGTCGCTCGGCGTCACCGTGAGATCACGCCCGAGCGCGAGCACTGCCTCGGCTCCGTCGTCGAGCTGGATCAAGAGGTGCACCGGGCAAACGCCGCGGCTCGACGCCAGCACGTCCCGCAGTTTGCCGATGTGATCCCGCGTCGCCTTCCGCGCCTGCACGCGGATGCGCACGCTCTTCGTCTCCGCGCGGATCGCGTCCGCGAGCAGCACGACCTCGTCGAGCATCAGCGTCGGCTCCCGCGGCGCCGCCTGCTCGTCCTCGGCGCCCTCCTCCACTTGCGGAAAGCTCACCTTGCCCGACACGAGCACTGGCTCGTTGCCTTGCAGGAGCGTGCCATACGCCTCGATCTGCTTGTCGCGCACCTTCACCTCGACGCGACCGCTCGTGTCTTCGAGGTGGAAGAACGCGACCTTGCCGCCGCCGCCCTTGAAGATGCGCTCGCGATAGCCCTCGACCATTCCGGCCACGCGCACCTTCGACCACGGATCTTTGTGCGGGAGTGCGCTCGCCGCGATCACCTCGAAGCGACTGAGCTCCGTGCCGTATCGATCGAGCGGATGCCCCGAGACGTAGAAGCCGAGCGACTGCTTCTCGCGCACCAGCATCTCGCGCAGATCCCACGGCTCGCATTGCGGGTACTCGTCGAGCTTCTGCTCCGTCGTGGGCGCCGCCTTCGCGAAGAGACTGAAGAGCGACCCTTGCCCGCGCTCACGATCCTTGCTCGCGCTCCGCGCGCGCTCGAGCGCCTGGTCCAGCGCGGCGAACGCGCGCGCCCTCGTGATCCCGCGCGGCACGAGCGTCGCGTCGAACGCCCCCGACTGCGTGAGCGCTTCGAGCACGCCCTTGTTCACGCGCCGCGCGTCGACGCGCTGGGCGAAGTCGAACAGATCGGCGAACGCGCCGCCCGAGGTGCGCACTTCGAGCACCGCCTCCAGCGCCGACTCGCCCACGCCGCGGATCGCGCCGAGGCCGAAGCGGATCTTCGGATCGTACGGATCGGCGTCCTTGATCTTGCTCGGCGCCTTCCGGCCGACCTTCTTCGTGGCCTTGCCCGGCTCGCTGTAGACGACCGAGAAGTCGATGTTCGACTCGTTGATGTCGGGCGGGAGGATGTCGACGCCCCAGGCGCGGCCCTCCGCGATGATCCGCACGACCTTCTCGATCTTGTCGCGATCCGCGGTCATCAGCGCGCAGAGGAACTCCACGGGGTAATGACGCTTGAGGTACGCGGTCTGGTACGTGATCAACGCGTACGCGGCCGAGTGGCTCTTGTTGAAGCCGTAGCCCGCGAAGAACTCGAGCAGACCGAAGATGCGATCGGCGTCCTCGGCGGACACGCCCTTCTTCAAGGAGCCCTCGACGAAGATGGACTTCTGCTTGGCCATCTCCTCGGGCTTCTTCTTGCCCATCGCGCGGCGGAGCAGGTCGGCGCCGCCGAGCGTGTAGCCGGCGAGCTGCTGCGCGATCTGCATGACCTGCTCCTGGTAGACGATGACGCCGTAGGTCGGCTTGAGCAGATCGTCGACGAGGTCGTGCATCTTCGCGATGGGCTTTCGCCCGTGCTTGCAGTCGACGAAGTCCTTCACCATGCCCGTGCCGAGCGGGCCGGGGCGGTAGAGCGCGACGGCGGCGACGATGTCTTCGAAGTTCGTCGGGCGCAGGTCCTTGAAGAGCTGCTGCATGCCGCTCGATTCGAGCTGGAACACGCCCGTCGTCTCGCCCGATTGCAGGAGGTGGAACGTCTCCTCGTCATCGAGCGAGATCGCGTTGATGTCGAACACCTCCGCGCCTGCCTTGCCCTTCTGATCCGGTCGCGCGTGGATCAGCCGCACCGCGATGTCGATCACGGTGAGCGTCTTCAGGCCGAGGAAGTCGAACTTGACGAGGCCCGCCTGCTCGACGTCGTCCTTGTAGTACTGCGTGACGAGCGCTTCGCCGTTCCGGAAGCACGGCACGTGGTCCCAGAGCGGACCCTCGCTGATCACGATGCCGGCCGCGTGCATGCCGGCGTGCCGCGTGAGCCCCTCGAGCTTCTGCGCCTGCGTGAGCAGCTCGCGCACCGAGGGATCACTCTCCATGTGCGCCTTGAGCTTCGGCTCGATCTCGATCGACTCGGGGATCGTGTACGTCTGCCCCGGCCCCTTCTGCGGGATCAGGTTCGCGATCTTCTGCGCCTCGGCCGGCGGGAAGCTCATCGCGCGGGCCACGTCCTTGATGACGCTCTTCGCCTTGAGCTCGTGGAACGTCGCGATCTGCCCGACGCTATCCTTGCCGTACTTCTCGGCGACGTACCGGATCACCTCGTCGCGCCGATCCATGCAGAAGTCGACGTCGAAGTCCGGCATGCTCACGCGCTCCGGGTTCAGGAAGCGCTCGAAGAGCAGGTTGTACGGGATCGGATCGAGATCCGTGATGCGCAGCGCGTACGCCACGAGCGAGCCCGCGCCCGAGCCGCGGCCCGGGCCCACCGGGATCCCCATCTCCTTCGCCTGCCGGATGAAGTCCCAGACGATCAGGAAGTAGCCGGGGAACTTCATCCCGATGATGACGTCGAGCTCCATGTCGAGGCGCTTGCGGTACGCCTCCTGGTCGACCGTCTTGCCCCCGCGGCCGAACTCCTCGAAGCGCTTCGTCAGCCCCTCGTGCGAGACGTGCCGGAAGTACGAGTTCGTATCGAACCCCTCCGGCAGCGCGAACGTCGGCAGCATCGGCTGGCCGAGCTTCAGCTTGAGCCCCGCGCACCGCTCGGCGATCTCCAGCGTGCTCTTGATGGCCTCCGGGTGGTCGCGGAAGACGTGCGCCATCTCGTCCGGCGACTTGAGGAACATCTCGAAGCTCTGGTGATGCGCCGCGAACGCGTCCGCATACGAGCGGTTCGCCGCGATGCACGAGAGGTAGAGGTGCCCTTCGCCGTCGTCGCGGCTGCCGAAGTGCGCGTCGTTCGTCGCGACGATCGGCAGGCCCCGATCCTTCGCGAGGCGCGTGAGGATCCCGTTCAGCACCGGCTGCTCGACAAGCCCGTGATCCTGCAGCTCCACGTACAGGCTGCCCGGCTCGAACGCCTCGACGAGCCGACCCATCGCCGCGCGCCCTTCGTCCTCGCCCTCCTCGAGCACGCGCTGCGCGAGCACGCCGCCCATGCAGCCGGAAAGGCCGATCAGGCCCTTGTTGTTCTGCGCGATGAAGTCGAGCGACACGCTCGGCGCGGCGCCGCTCATGGGCGTCACGTGGCCCTCGGACACGATCCGAACGAGGCTCTTGTAGCCCTCGAGGTTCGACGCGAGCAGCACCAGGTGATCGACCGGCGTGTCGTCCGTCTTGCCGCTCGGCACATCGTTTCGCGCAGTGCGCGGCCGCGCGACGTTCACCTCGCAGCCGAGGATGGCGCCTACCTGTGCGTCCTTGCACGCCTTGTAGAGCTGGATCGCGCCGAACATGTTGCCGTGGTCGGTCAGCGCCACGGCGCGCATTCCGAGCGCCTTCGTCTTGCCGACGAGGTCCTTGATCTTGAGGGCCCCGTCGAGCAGCGAGTACTGCGAGTGGACGTGGAGATGAACGAACTCGGCTGCCACGATCGATCTTGCCTCGGCGTTGCTTTCGGCTCGGGCGAGCTCGCTTCAGGATAGGCGCGCGTCACCCAAACGAGGCGCCTGTTCGTGATGCTTCGCGTCGCTGGTGAAGCTGCATCGTACGGCTTCACTCTGGCCGTGTGCGGTGCGTCGCGCCCCGGGATCGCCCTTGCTGAAAAGGCAACGGCATGGCTAGCATGCGCCCCGTCCACGGGCACTCGACTGGCTGCCGTGCGCTTTGCGAACGACCCGGGTTCGGGTTCGGGAAAGTGAGTCAGGTTTCTATGCTTCGCACTCGTCTTCTCACTGCGGTTTTCACGGCGACTTCGCTCGCGGTTCTCGGGGGCTGTGGCTCCGACACGGTCTCGGAAAAACCCCCGGCGCCGCCGCCCGAGGATCCCGTGGGGCTCGCGCCTCCGGAGGAGCCCGCTGGTCTGTCCGCGTGCGAGGGGCCGGGCAAGGTCATGGCGATGAGCCAGATCTTCCTCGGCGACACGAAGCGTGACGGCACGCCGGATCCCACGGGTGGCTGGAAGGCGTTCGGCTACGACCTCGACGGTCGCGCCTCGACGAAGGCGTCGGTCGGCCTCTGCAAGCCGCGCGCAGGCGGCTCGCCGGCGGTCGTGTATCCGGATGGCGACGAGGGCCGGGACAACTCGTTCGGCAAGAACATCCTGCCGGTCATCCTCGGCCTCGCGTCGGACATCAGCGCGCAGGCGAACGAGGCGATCGCGAACGGCGAGTTCACGATCATGCTCGACATGGCGACGCTCGGCACGTCGTCGGACTGCAACAGCCTGACGTCGAAGCTCTACGGCGGCGCGGACCTCGGCGCTCCGCCGAAGTGGGACGGCACCGACCAGTGGCCGCTCATCCCCGAGCTGCTGAGCAACGAAATGGATCCGACCTCGGCGAAGATCGTCTTCCCGAAGAGCTACGTCGTGAAGGACACGTGGGTCTCGGGCACGAAGGGCACGGTCAAGCTCTCGCTCTCGATCAGCGGGTTCACGATCGCGCTCGACATCAACAGCGCGGTCATCACGGTGGACCTCAACGCGGAGCGCAACGGCGGCACGAACGGCACGATCGCCGGCGTCATCGAGACCGAGGCGCTGATCACGGAGATCTCGAAGGTCGCGGCGGCGTTCGACGAGTCGTTCTGCGATAAGGACTCGCCCACGCTGCAGAGCATCCTGAACCAGATCCGCCAGGCGTCCGACATCATGAAGAACGGCACGCAGGATCCGGCCGTGGAGTGTGACGGCATCTCGATCGGCCTCGGCTTCGACGCGAAGGCCGTGCAGCTCGGACCGGTGGCGCCGAAGGGCGAGCCCCCGCCGGATCCCTGCGCGATGCCGATGCCGTGAAGGCTCACGTCGGACACGAGGGGCCGGCCCACGGGGTCTGCCCCTCGTGGCCCGACGTTGCAGGACGGAGGGCGCATTCGGCGCACGCCAGCGGGGGGGAATGCGTGTGCTTCGGCGGCGCGCGCCCTACAGTTTGTCATGGGGGGATCGTGTTGAAGGGGGACCGGGCGTGTGGACGGCGGGAACGTGCCCGGGTGAGCCGTTTGGCCCGCGAGAAACGTCGAGGGGCAAGAAGCGGGGGCGCGTAAGGCGTCCGCATGCTGCGACGTTGGGTGGGGGATCGAGCGGTGGAAAGAAAAACTCCAAACCGCCTGAAGAAACCTGATAGAAGCGCGTCCAAGACCCGTTCGGCTCGACGGCTGCCTGCACGCCGGTGAACCATGGCTTGGCCGCGGCCCGTGCTTCTCGGAGGAGATCAATCTCTATGCAAAAGTTCCTGGCTCCCGTTCTGTGCACCGTGCTGATGGTCGGCGCCCTCGGCGCGATGACTGGCTGCACGGCCTCTGCGTCCGTGGGTAGTGGTGCGGAGACGCCGCCGCCCCCGCCGCCGCCCCCGCCGCCCCCGCCGCCCCCGCCGCCCCCGCCGGCCGCGCCGCCCGCGGCGGAGCTCAAGACGGAGGGCAACAAGCTCGTTCTCCCCGGCGCCATCGTCTACAAGACGGGCAGCGCGGAGCTCGAGCCGGTCAGCTTCCCGATCCTCGATCAGGTCAAGACGTACCTCGACTCGAAGCCGAACGTGACGCTGCTCCGCATCGAGGGCCATACGGACGCGGACGGCGACGCGGCGAAGAACCTCGACCTCTCCGCGCGGCGCGCGCAGTCGGCGGCGAAGTACCTCGTGGGCAAGGGCGTCGATTGCAAGCGCCTCATCGCGGTCGGGTTCGGCGTGACGAAGCCCGTCGCCGACAACAAGACGGCCGAGGGCAAGGCCCAGAACCGCCGCACCGACTTCATCAACGCGGCGCTCAACGGCAAGCCCATCATGAAGATGCCGGTCGACGGCGGCGCGCCCAAGGTCCTCGACGCCTGCGCGCCCTGACGATCCCGCGTCTCCCCTCCTCTCCCACCGTCCTTCCCCTCCCCTCCCGAACCCCGGGGTGAGGCGAGACCAGCCGCCGAAAAACGCTGGCCAATCCGCCCCGGGCCCATCATCCCTTCATGGCCATGCGCCCGCTCGTCCTCACGTCGCTGCTCCTCGGCTCGTCGCTCGTCTTCGCGGCGGGGTGTGACTCCTCCTCGCGCGACGTGCGCGAGTGGAAGCCGACGGATCACGATCAGCCCCTCGGTCAACAGCCCGGGCAGGTCGCCGCGCGTCCTCGCAACTCCGCGGAGCAGGGGCCCGATCAGAGCCTCGTGGAGATCGCCTGGCAGCGCAACTGCGCGAGCTGTCACGGTCAGCGCGGCAAGGGCGACGGGCCGCAAGGTCCGATGGTGCGCGCGCCCGATCTCACACGATCGGACTGGCAGGCGCAGGTGACGGACGATCAGGTCGCCGAGGTCATCCGCAAAGGTCGCAACCGGATGCCGCCGTTCAGCAACCTGCCCGATCAAGTCATCATGGGCCTCGTCGGCCGCATCCGCGCGAACCGCTCGCCTTGATCCGCGCCTCACGTTGACTTCCCCTCTCCTGCTCGTCACGTTGCGGCCGATGCAGCGGGAGACGACGACGGACGAGGAAACGCAGCCGCAGGCCGAAGGACCGGCGAAGCCCTTGTTCACGCCTTCGCCGCGGCGGCGACGGCTCCTGTCGTTGCTCCTGCTCGCGGGCGGCGGCGCGGCGTTCCTGTCGCTTTCGCCGCACTGGCCCAAGGAGCGCTCGGTCGATTTTCGTCTCGACGGCGAGACCGGCACGGTCGTCGGCTTCGATGTGACATGGTCGCGGGCCGGCGGGGAGGCGGAGGCCGTCAGCGGCAGCTCGTTCCACTTCGAGCCCGGGCGCGCGCCGAAAATCGTCCACACGTCCGTGCACTTGCCGGATGGTTCGTATGCACTGGACATCCGCATCGACCGCGCGGATCGCAGCGACTCGATGCAGCGCACGCTGACACTCGGAGACGCCGAGCAGATCACCGTGCCGCTTCGCTGAGGCAGAGAGCGTCCTTCAAGCATCGCCTGCGTCTCGCGGGACACGGTTCGCGGGTCGAGAAACGACCTGCAAATCAGCCATCAAGCGTACGAATTCGCTCGGTATTTCTCCGTTCGTGCCGGTGAGGCTTCGTGCGGGAACGGAACGTGTGACGAATTCGCTTGATGCGGCGCCCCAGACACCGCTACTTCTTGGCCCGTTGGCTTGGGGTGTGGCAGCTTATCCTACATGCTCTTATCTGTCGCCGATGAGCGCACCCTGTCGTTCCTGGACAGGGGCCGCGTCGCGGCGCCGGAGGGCGACCCGAGGGACGGGTCGCCTGCACTGATGGAGGACCGATGAAGATCACGCCCTGGTACCTGGCCGCTCTCGCTCCCTTCGCCGCGATTGGGTGCAGTGGTGCATATCTCGGGCACGCGGCCGTCGTCGTTCTGACGATCGGTATCTTCTTTGGCACGCTCTCGCTCGGCCGGACGCCGAACGCTCCCCCGCCCTCGCCGCCGAACGCGCGTGCGTGAACGCGCGTCGGTTCGGCACTGTTAACCTCGGGTCATGACGTACGACACCGTCGGCTCTCTCAAGGGCCTGGACGAGTTCTCCTTGATGGACCTCGAGGCGGTGCGTCTCATCCTGCGAGGCGACTCCGTCGTCGACTGGCACAGGCTCCACGTTCGCGACGAGGAAGAGGCGCGCACGCTCCTGCGAGCGCAGGAGTTCCGGCCCGAAGAGCCCGCAGATCGCGCGCGGCTCGAGGCGATCAAGAACGAAGCGATCGCCTATCTACGTCGGCACTTCGAGTTCCCGATCCCCAAGCCCGTCGCTCGCTGCTCCGTGGAGGAGCTCTTGGTGCTCGCCTCGGGCAAGGGTCACAGGCAGCTCTGCGCCTGCACGATCCTGAAGGCGATGCACATCATCCATCACCTCGAAGGGCGCGAGCTGCTCTTCTCGATCCCGATGTCCGACCAGGATGTTTTTCACCTGGTGGAGGAGAAGGTCTATCGGATCGTGGGCGGGATGCTCGCGGCCGGCTTCCCCATCACGGAGTTCATCGGGGGGCGGAAGAACAAGGACTCGCTCTACACGAAGCTGCTCTCGAAGACCGACACGACCGCAGCGGCAATCTACGACAAGCTGCGGTTCCGGATCGTGACGCGGGAGGCAGACGACATCCTGCCGATCCTGCTGTACCTGTCGGAGCGGCTGTTCCCGTTCAACTACGTCGTGCCCGGGCAGAGCACGAACACAATCTTTCACTTCCGTAGTTACTGCGAGCGTCACCCGTTCCTGCGCATGCTGCTTCGCGAGCTGCAAGCAGGCGTGGATGACGGTCTGACGCTCAGCAACAACACGTTCAGTGATCAGAGCTATCGCGTGATCCACTTCGTGGTGGATCTGCCGGTGCGGCTGCCGCCCGAGATCATGGAGCTGGCGCCGCCGGCAGCGTGGGCACTCGGTCCAATCGTGTTCGTGTTGTGCGAGTTCCAGCTCATCGACCGCGAGACGGAAGCGGCGAACGAGCTCGGAGACGCGAGCCACGCGAAGTACAAGGAGCGGCAAAAGGTGGCCGTGATGCGTCGGTTGAAGCTCGGCGGGCGAGCGCCGACGCGCGTGCCGACGACGAAGCGGAATCGCTAGGGAACGTTTGCGCCGGGGTTTCACCCCGGACCCGACCAGGGGTTGTCCACCCCTGGACCCGGACCAGGCACGGCCTGGACCGAGGGCGACAGCGCGCGATGCGCGCTGTCGACAAGGACAACGTCGCCAAGCGACACGTCCGCGTCGCTGTCTTGGTTGGCGAGGTGGTGGGTGGTCTTGTTTGGGCCCGTCCGAGAAACCGCGCATCGCGCGGTTTCT
>NZ_JAGTJK010000072.1:0-41651 GCF_028435265.1 Polyangium jinanense
GGATAAACCGCGCATCGCGCGGTTTATCCGCCCTCGGTCCAGGCCGTGCCTGGTCCGGGGTGCAGGGGGCGGACAGCCCCCTGCTGGGGTGCGGGGCAAAGCCCCGCGCTCACCTTTCAGCCCATCGCTGGCGTCGGCCGTCGCGACGGCCTTCGCAGGGCGAGCCCGGCGACGCGCCCGGCGAGCTCTGCGTCCGTCACGCTCTTCGATGCGTACCCGTGGGCTCCCACGCTCACTGCGAGATCTGCGAGCTCCACGTCGGACTTGTCCCCGACCAGCATGATTCGGGTTTGTCCGAGCCCGTAGGCGTCTCGGATCATCTTTACGAGCAGACCGCCGTCGAGCCGCGGCATGTCCACGTCGACGAGCACGATCTCGCAGCCCGTCTCGCGGACCGCGTGCAGGCTGCCGAAGGGACCCTCATGAAAGCGCGCCCGCATACCTGCCTTTTCCAGGCAACGTACGGCGCGCTGGCCGAAGGTCGGGTCGTCGTCGATGATCAAAACGCGGGCCATGGTCGACCCAGATGCAAGGAACGGACCACGATCCGGAAACGCTGGAAATGCGTGAAAAGAAAGGGATTCTTTGGCTCGCCCGTCCAGGACGTCTTGCAGGGCTAAACGGCCGGTGCGCGCCAGCTTTGCACTTCTGCGATCTTCGCGTGCAGAGCCCGCTCAGAACGTTCCGCGCACGCCCGCCGTGCCGATCCCGAGCACCGGCGTCCACGTGATCCCGGCGGCCTTCTTCTCGTCTTTTTTGGGCTTCTCGGTCGGACCCGCGATGAGCAGCGGCACGCCCACGCCGAGGCCCACCACGCCGACCACGAGGCCTGCCGTCGTCGCGTAGCGCAGCGCATCGAAGAAGTCCGCGTCCGCGTGGAACTCTGGCTGACACGTCCGGTTCGGGCACTTCGTGGTGAGCTCCTGCTCCTTCGAAAGCGCGAGCCCACCCGTCACTCCGAACGCCACCATGCCGCCCGCGCCGACGCCGATCCCCACCCAGGCGATCGTTCTCCAGAACGGATCCGGCTCCGGCGGCTTCGGCTTTGGCAGCGGCGGGAGCATGAGCACGACCTTCTCCGTCTGCTTCACGACGAGGTCGACCTTCTTCTTCACCTTCGTCTCGCCGCGACGAACCTCGACCTCGTGCGGCCCTGGATCGATCGGACGCTTCTGCCCGAGCAGCGCGAGCGGGATCTGCGTGCCGTCGACGTACACCGTGATGCCGTCGCCCAAGGGCCCCGTGACCTCGATCGTCAGGCTCGGGATGAGCGGCAAGAGCTCCTCGCGCTCCTTGAGCGCGTCGGCTTGCGCCTTGCGGAATGCCGGCGTGACCTGCGTGCGCGAGAGATCCATGCGCGTCACCGCGAGGTAACGCTCCGTGGCCTCGACGAGGCGGCCGAGCTTCACGAGGCTTCGCGCCGCGCGCAGGCCGAGCGTCGGCGCGGGCACGAGCTGATCGGCGAGGTTGAACTTTTCGAGCGCCTCGGCGTACTGGCCCTTGTCGAAGAGCGCGATGCCCTCCTCGCCGAGCTTGCGCGCGGCGCTGCGGGTCGCGAAGTCCTGCCCTGTGCTCACGGCCGGCGAGAGCCAGGTGAGCGCGGCGAAGGCGAGCGGCAGGCACGTCCGGAAGGGCGCTCGCGTGGGCTTCGAGGGAGGGCGGTTCATCGGGGCTCGTGTTCGTCTCAGAAGCCGAGGACGTCTTCCTTCGTGTTCTTCTTGGTCCCGGTGCGAATCTTCGGAGCAGAGCCCGCGTCGGGCGCGCTTGGCGCGGCCGGCGCGCCTGCGTCGTCTCCAGGGGTCGCGGTGACGGGCACGTTCGGCGCGGGGCTCGGCGCGGCGCTCGGCGGGCTCGCGGGAGGAAGCGCGCTCGTGGCGGGGTGGATCGCCGAGGGCGTCGGGGCCTCCGTGCCTGGGTCACGCCCCTTCACGATCCACACGGCGCCGACCGCGCCCAGGAGGAACACCGGGAGCACGGCGAGCGCGATCGTGAGCGCGCGCCGCGAGCTCGGGTTCGTGGGGCCGCTCGACCAGGCCGTGTTCCGCCCCGTCGGCTCGGGCCCGCCCGACTGCACCATCGAGCCGAGCGGCACCGTCGCGGCTCCTCCGCCTTGGCTGCGCAGGAGCACGAGCGAGAGCCCCTCGGCGAGCTCGCGCGCGGACTGGAACCGGTCCTTCGGCTCGCGTTGCGCCGCGCGCGCGAACCATGCGTCGAAGCCGGGCGGCACGTTGCGCGCGGCCTGGGACGGCACGGGCAAGGGCGCCGAGCAGATGCGCATGAAGAGCTCGCCGAGCGTGCTGCCCGAGAAGGCTCGCACGCCCGTCACGCACTCGAACGCGATCATCGCGAGCTGCCAGAGATCCGAGCGGAAATCGAGCTCCTTGCCGAGCACCTGCTCCGGGCTCATGTACGCGGGCGTCCCGAGCACCGTGCCCGCGTGCGTCTTCAGGTGTGGATCGTGGCCGCCGTCGGCCGTTTTCGCGATGCCGAAGTCGAGGATCTTCACGACCTCGCGTCCCTCCTCGACGGAGAGGAAGACGTTCTCCGGCTTGAGGTCGCGATGCACGATCCCCTGCTTGTGCGCCTTCTCCAGCGCGCGCGCCATCTCGCGAAAGATCCGCACCGCGTCCGACGCGGGCAGGACGCGCGTGCGCGTGAGCCGCTTTGCCAGGCTCTCGCCTTCGAGCAGCTCCATCACGATGTACGCGACGTGCCCTTGCGCGCCGTGATCCATCGTCTGGACCACGTTCTCGTTCTTGAGCCTCGCCGCGGCGCGCGCCTCGTGGAGGAAGCGCGCCATCGTCTCCTGCGGATTCTGCGACGACGCGAGATCGACGAGCTTCACCGCCACGGTCGTGCCGAGTGACGTGTGCTCGGCGCGCCAGACTTGCCCCATGCCGCCGGCCCCGATGGGCGTGGTGAGGCGATATTTTCCCCCGATGATCGAGCCCGGCGCCCAGGGGCTCGGCCTCACGCTCTGCAGCTCGGGTTCGGGAGGTCTCACGGCGGAGACCAAAGTTTAAACCACGAGCCGCCGAAACGGGAAACACCCCGTGCGTGGGTCCGTCCGATCTAGCGCGGCCCTCCGCTCATCCGCATCGGAATTTGTGCCGCGGGCCCCTGTGGCGGGAGCTGCTCGCGCACCTCGATCGAGCGCGTCTCGTCGTACTCCGGCTCGCCTCCGACCGATAGCGACGGCCAGTCGGGAAAGTAGGTCCCCGGCGCGATCACCACGGCATACGTGGGCGGCTCGGGCGCGAGCGGCGCCTCGGCAGCGCGCTGCGTCGCACCGCGCCCGCAGCCCAGCGCGGAGAGGCCACACGCGAACGCCAGCAGGGAGAACCGACACAGGGCCGAAGATCCCATGCCCCGGCCCCACGCAAGGCGCGGGCCGGGGCGGTGTGCAGGACGTGCGCGACGGGAATCCGGTCAGTCAGGACGGATGTTTCGATCAGGACCCGTTGGCCTTCACGGGGCCCGTAGGGGGCGTGGGAGGCGTGGGGGACGTGAGCAGTGGGAGCAGCCCGTGCGGCTGCGTCGGGGCGGCGACCTGCACCAGAGGCGGCGCGGCTGCGGCGCGCTCGCCGCGGTACCGCTTGATGCAGCCCGCGAGGATCTCGCCGATGAGTGTCCGGAAATCCATGCTCGCGACCTTCGCGATGACGCAGAGATCGCTGAAATCCGGGGTGAGCCCCGGCAGCGGGTTGCACTCGATCACGTACACCGTGCCGTCCTTCGCCATGCGCAGATCGATCCGCGCGACGTCGCGGCAGTGCAGCGCGAGGAACGTGTCGCGCGCGATCTTCTCGATCCGTTTGAGCTCCGCCGATCCGAGGTTCGCCGGGCATTCGAAGCGCACGCGCGTCGTGCCCATCTGCTTCTCCTCGAAGCCGTAGACCGGGTGCTCGGGCGGATCGACGAAGACCACCTCCATCGGCGGCAAGACCCGCGGCCTTCGGTCGCCGAGCAGGCCCACGGTGAGCTCGCGGCCGTCGACGTACTCCTCGACGAGCGCTGGTTGCCCATACCGCTCGAGCAAGACCTTCGCCGCGGCGCGCGCGCTCGCCTCGTCCGGCACCACGGACGCGCTGCTGATCCCTTTCGACGTGCCCTCCGCGTTCGGCTTGACGATCACCGGGTAACGGAAGGCCTTGAGCTTCTCGCGGCCCGTCGTGAGCACCTGCCACTCGGGCGTCTCGATGCGCGAGGCGCGCAGGATCTGCTTCGTGAGGCCCTTGTCGAGGCAGAGCGAGAGCGTCGTCGGATCGCTGCCGGAGTAGGGAATGCCGAGCAGCTCCAGCATCGCGGGCACCTGCGCCTCGCGGCCCCGTCCGCGCACGCCCTCGGCGATGTTGAAGACCACGTCGGGCTGCGCTGCGAGCAGCCGGTGCGGCAGATCCGGCTTCGCTTCGAGCGGGATCACCGTGTGGCCGAAGCTCTCGAGCGCGTTCGTGATCGCATCGATCGTCTGCGGCGAGTCGAACTCGGCCTCCGCGTCGCCGCCGTCGCGCTTCATGTTGAACGTGAAGCCCACGCGCAGCGTGGCCTTCTTCGCGCGCTTCGGCGCGCTGTCGACGAAGTGCGACATGCCCCTCCGCTTGCAAGCGCTCCGCACGATCGACCGGATCACGCCGTCGTAATCGAAGCCGCCCTTCTTCGCCGCGACGAACATCGCGGCGCTCGGATCGAGCGAGGGCAACGCGTCGACCTCGAGGAAGTGGATGTCATAGCCCGTCTGCGGCGACCCTGGGGCCACGCGGAACTCGCAGCGCCCGAGGTCCTTGAGATCGAGCGCCCGCACGATCCTGCGCGTCAGCGTCTGGATGCGATCGAGCACCGCCGCCGGCAGCTCCGCCGGGCGCGTCGTCACGTGCTCGGGCCGCACGTTCTTCAGATGGAAATCGTAGACGTTGTAAAGGTTCTGGTACCGAGGATCGATCACGTACTCGACCGGATCGAGAATCCCGTCGCTGCCGAGGCCCTCGACGAACGAGCACGACACGTCGACCCCGCGCACGAAGCGCTCGACGAGCAAGCCCGTGGGGAAGCGCGAGAGCTGCCGGTCGACGATCTCGGCGAGCTCGTGGCCGTCCTCGCAGACGCTGAAATCGCCTGAAATCCCCTTCGAGGAGCCCTCGAAGTTCGGCTTCACGATCACCGGGAACGTGACGTCGTCGAGCACGCCGCCCTCGATCGCCACGCGCGTCACGAGCCGCGCACGTGGTGTCGGCACGCCGAAGCCCGCGAGCGTGCGCTTCGTGAGCGCCTTGTCGAGCGTCAGGCAGAGCGTGTACGCGTCCGAGCCCGTGTACGGGAAGCCGAGCTCGTCGAAAAGCGCGGGGTAAAATGCCTCGCGCATCTTGCCCTTGTGCCCCTCGGCCATGTTGAACACGAGGTCGGGCGAGATCGATTCGAGCCGCGCGATGACGCGGGATGCGGGGCCGGAGACCTCGACGCGCTCGACCTCGTGGCCTGCGCGCACGAGGGCCCCTTCGATCGCGTCGATGGTTGCTGGACTGTCGAACTCCGCCTCGTCGGGGGAGCCCGTGATCTTCAAATTGTAGGTGAGCGCGAGGCGCATCGTTGAAAAGGAGGGTGCCGAAGGAGAGGGAGGATGTCGCGGGTTTTTCGAGGGGAAAATGTAGCTGGGCGAGCGTGTGATGCGGGCGGACGACCGCGGCGTCAAGCGTCTAGGGCTCCCCTCGCGCGGGGGCACGTGCTACGGCCCCGTGCGTGACGGATCTGGTGGCCTTTCCTCCGCCGACGTTCCCCGAGCCGGCGGACGAGCTCAACGAGCCCCAGGCGCGGGCCGTGGCCCACGCCGAGGGCCCGCTCGTCGTGTTTGCGGGCGCGGGCAGCGGCAAGACGCGTGTCATCACGTATCGCATCGCGAACCTGCTCGCCGGGCACCGCGTGCCTCCGTACCGCGTGCTCGCCGTGACCTTCACGAACAAGGCGGCCGGCGAGATGCGCCGCCGCATCGCGAGCCTCGCGGGCGACGAGATCGCCAAGGAGCTCTGGATCGGCACGTTCCACGCGACGTGCGCGCGCCTGCTCCGCCGCTTCCACGAAGCGGCGGGCCTCGAGCGCAACTTCGTCATCTACGACGACTCCGACCAGCGCGCGGTCGTCGCGCGTGTCTTGAAAGAGCTCTCGCTCGACGACAAGCGCTACCCGCCGCGGCAGGTCCTCTCGCGCATCCACAAGGAGAAGCAGGAGGGCCGCGGCCCCGCCGATTTCGAGCCGCAGGGCTTCTTCGACGACGCGATCCTCAAGGTCTACGAGGGCTACGAGCGTTACCTCCGCAAGGCGAACGCCGTCGACTTTGACGACCTCATCCTCTCGGTCCTCCGCATCGCCGAGGATCCGAAGAGCCTCGCCGGCGACGATCTCCGCGCGCGCTTCCGGCACGTCCTCGTCGACGAGTTCCAGGACGTGAACCAGGTCCAGTACCGCCTCGTGCGCGCGCTCGCCGCGAGCCGCAACCTCTGCGTCGTCGGCGACGACGATCAGAGCATCTACCGCTGGCGCGGCGCCGACGTGCGCATCGTCCGCAACTTCCGGCGCGACTTCCCCGACGCCGCCATCGTCAAGCTCGAGCAGAACTACAGGTCCACGGGCAACATCGTCCGGGCCGCGCTCGGCGTCATCAAGCCGGCGAAGGATCGCGAGCCGAAGGAGCTCTGGACCGCGCGCGACGGCGGCGAGCCCGTCGTCGTCGTCGCCGCGCAGAACGAGCACGACGAGGCCGCGTGGGTGGCCGAGCGTGTGCGCGAGGCCCAGGCGCGTGGCGTCCCGCTCGGCGAGGTCGCGATCTTCTACCGCGTCCACGCCCAGTCGCGCGTGCTCGAAGAGGTCCTGCGCGCCGAGCGCATCCCCTACCAGATCGTCGGCGGCATGCGCTTCTTCGAGCGTGCCGAGGTGAAGGACTGTCTCTCGTACCTGCGCATCCTCGACAACCCGAAGAGCGACGTCGACCTCGAGCGCATCATCAACGTCCCCGCGCGTAAGATCGGCGGGGCCACGCTCGATCGGCTCACGCAGGTCGCGAACGCGCTGAACGTGCCGCTCTACGAGGCGATCCTGCCGCTCACGGATCGCGGCGGCCTCGGCACGGCCGCGAAGAAGAGCTTGCTCGCCTTCCGCGAGCTCATCGAAGGCCTGCGCGAAAAGGCCGCCTCCGCGCCGCCGAGCGACCTCGCGCGCGAGGTCCTCGAACGCACGGGTTACGCCCGCATGCTCGACGAGGACGACAGCGCCGAGAGCGACGCGCGCAAGCAGAACCTCCAGGAGCTCATCGGCTCCATCCTCGATTACGAGGCCGAGGCCGCGGCGGTGGGCCAGGTCGGCGCGCTCTCCGGCTACCTCGAGCGCATCACGCTCTCGAGCGACATCGACGCACTCGAGGACGCGCCGCGTGTCTCGATGATGACCGTGCACGCGGCCAAGGGCCTCGAGTTCGACACGGTCTTCATCACGGGCATGGAGGACGAGATCTTCCCCTTCAAGGGCCCGGATCCCAAGCGCAACGAGGACATCGAGGAGGAGCGCCGCCTCGCCTACGTCGCCGTCACGCGCGCCCGCGAGCGCCTCTTCGTGACGCACGCGGCGCGGCGCATGATCTTCGGCAACACGCGCTTCGGCGTGCCGAGCCGCTTCATCGCCGATTTCCCGGTCGCCGGCGTAAAACCCCTCATGACGGCCGCGGCGTCGAGCGAGCGCTCCTTCCGCGACGGCTACCGCGACGAACCCGCGCGCCCGCGCGGGCCGTGGACGCATCCCATGGATCGCGGTGGCGACGCACCCGCGCGCCCGTTCTCCACGCCTTCCCCGGCCCTGCCCGCGCGCGCGCCGGGCGAGCGCTACATCGAGCGCGAGCCGGTCGAGGCCTCAGGCGAGGGGGGCCTCGCACGCGGGGCGCGCGTCATGCACGAGAAGTTCGGTGTGGGCGTCATCGTTGAGGTCGATCCCGGCGACGACCCGATCGCCACCGTGAAATTCTCGGGCTGGGGCGTGAAGCGTATCAAAGCACGATTCTTGCGGACCGAGTAATCCAATCCACCCTCCGATGCCACGCATGACCCTCGCAATGGGGGGACGACGTGGTGTACGCTGGGAAATCGTAGCGTCGCGATTTCCGAGCGAGGGAGGGCTTGAAGGATGAACACCGAAGCCGGACTGCTCCAAGAGCTCGTCGACGGAATGCCGGATCCGATGTTTTTCAAGGACCGGCAGCATCGCTGGATTGCATTCAATCGTGCCTTCTGCGACCTCCTCGGCCGGCCGCCCGAGGAGATCCGCGGCCGGAGTGATCCCGACTTTTTCCCGCCCGATCAGGTCGCCGTCTTCTGGGAGCACGACGACCTGGTCTTCGAGACAGGTCGGCCCGACCTCAACGAGGAGAAGATCACGCTCGGAGGCGGCGAGCTCCGGATCCTCTGGACGCGCAAGGTGCCGATTCGCGACGCGTCGCGAGCCGTGGTGGGCCTCTATGGGCTCATCATGGATATCACCCACCAGATGGAGCACGCCCGCAAGACCGAGCTCCTCGAAGCCGAGGCGGCGCGGAAGCAGGCGATCATCGAGGCGCAGGAACGGGTCATCGACGGCCTCGTCGTACCGGTGCTCGAAATATGGGAGGGCATCCTGTTATTGCCCCTCGTCGGCGCGCTCTCGCAGAGTCGGGCAGCGCATGCCATCGAGAGCGTGCTCGCCGCCGTCAGCGAGCGCAACACGGAGACGGTTCTCATCGACGTCACAGGCGCGGGTTTACCCGACGCAGCCGGGGCAGAAATCATCGCCCGCGCGGTGCGCGCCCTCGCCCTGCTCGGCTGCCGCACGATCCTCGTCGGTATCAGCGCGGAGTCGGCCCGCACGTTCGTCGAGGGAGGTCTGGATCTCGGAGGAATGACGACGTGCGCCACCCTGAAACAGGGGTTGTCCAGGGCGCTCGCATTGCGACGGGGATCGTCGCGCCGCTGAGACAGCGCTCTATCGCGCCTTGATCTGATTCGCGACGGCCTCGGCCTTCGCCTTCGCCGCCGCCTCGTCGCCGAGGTACCGGCGCGAGATCGGCTTCAAATTCCCGTCGAGCTCGTACAAAAGCGGCACCCCCGTCGGGATGTTCAGCTCGACGATCTCCGAATCCGAAATCCCGTCGAGATGCTTCACCAGCGCGCGCAGGCTATTTCCGTGCGCCGCGATGATCACGCGTTTCCCGCTCCGGATCGCCGGCGCGATATCGGACTCCCAGAACGGCAGGAACCGCGCCACCGTGTCCTTGAGCGATTCGCTCGCCGGGATCTCCTCCTTGCGGAGCGAGGCATACCGCGGATCCTTCCCAGGCCAGCGCGGATCGTCCTCGCCCATCGCAGGCGGCGGCGTGTCGTAGCTCCGGCGCCAGATCTTCACCTGCGCCTCGCCGTGCTTCGCCACCGTCTCGGCCTTGTCGAGCCCCTGCAGCGCCCCGTACATCCGCTCGTTCACCCGCCAGTTCTCGGTGACGGGGATCCACATCCGATCGAGCTCCTCCAGCACGATCCACAACGTCTTGATGGCGCGCTTCAGCACCGACGTGTACGCCACGTCGAACGTCAGCCCCTCGGCCGCGATCATCTGCGCAGCAGCGCGCGCCTCCTCGACGCCCTTTTCACTGAGCGGTACGTCGACCCAGCCGGTAAAGCGGTTTTCCTTGTTCCACTGGCTCTCGCCATGGCGGAGGAGGACGAGCTTGTGCATCACGTTCTTCCCTTCAGAGAGCTGCATCCGACCTCACAACGAGGCCCGCCCGGGGGCATGACGCGGCCGTTCTCCGGCGTCAAGCGTCTCGTCCCGAGGCAAACGCATCGCCGCGCCGCGTCGATCCCGCTCGCCTTCGCAGCACGGTTCAGGTATCGGAGGCGATCCGATGAGCTCCACCGTCCACGCCACGTTCCTCGTCGCCGCGCCCGATCAGCCGGGCCTCGTCGCGCGTCTCGCCGGCTTTTTCTACAACGCCGGCCTCAACATCATCGACGCCGGCAACCACACCGACGTCCACGTCGAGGGCGGAGCGCGGTTCTTCATGCGCATGGTCGTCGACGTCTCAGGCCTCTCCGCCCCCGCAGCAAGCGCAGCCCTCGGCGGCTCCTCGACCCGCGCAGCCCTCGAGCGCGCCTTCGGCGACCTCGCCCAGACCCTCTCGGCCACCTGGTCCGTCCGCTACGGCGACCAGATCCAGCGCGTCGCCGTCCTCGTGACGAAAGACCCCGCCTGCCTCTACGACCTCGTCCTGCGGCAGCGCTCAGGCGAATTGCCCTGCGAGATCCCGCTGGTCCTTTCAAACCACCCGACCCTCGAGCCCGTCGCCGAGAGCTTCCGCATTCCGTTCTTCTGTCTGCCCGTCACACCCGACACGAAACGCGACCAGGAAAAGCGAATCCTGGAGCTCTGCCGCCGGCACCACGTGGATCTCGTCGTGCTCGCCCGATACATGCAAGTCCTCACCGAGGACTTCCTGAACGAGGCACCGCCCGTGATCAACATCCACCACGGCTTCCTGCCCGCATTCCAGGGCGCCAAACCCTATCACCAAGCCCACGCGCGCGGCGTGAAGATGATCGGCGCGACAGCCCATTACGCGACGAAAGACCTCGATCAGGGCCCCATCATCGAGCAAGACGTCGCACGCGTCACGCACGCGATGGGCCCCGACGAGATGTCCCGCACCGGCCGCGACGTCGAACGCGTCGTACTCTCGCGCGCCGTCCGCGCGCACCTCGAGCGACGCGTGATTGTCGAGGGGCGGCGGACGATCGTGCTTTGATGGCGTAGCGCCGGGGCGCTGCCCCGGACCCCGCGGGGGCTGTCCGCCCCTCGACCCGGACCAGGCACGGCCTGGACCGAGGGCGGATAAACCGCGCGATGCGCGGTTTATCCGACGGGCCCGTGGCAAGACCACGAACCACCTCGTCAGCCGAGACGGCAGCGCTGCACGCCTCGAGCAGACACGTCAGCGCTGCGGTTTTGACTGGCAACATCGTCGCCGGTCTTGCCTCGGCCTGTTCGATGAACTGCGCATCGCGCAGTTCATCGACCCCGGGTCCAGCGCTTGCGCTGGTCCAGGGTGCAGGGGGCGGATAGCCCCCTGCTGGGGTGCGGGGCAAAGCCCCGCGTCAAGGCGCTCCGATCGCGAGCACCTTCAGCTCCGAGATGTTTACCTTGTTGAAGCGCCCGCTCTGCCCGCCCATCCCGTTGTACGAACCGAAATGGGCGAAGTCGCTCATGTTGCCGGAGCCGGCGTCCTCTCGGATCACGATTGAATAGGTTTTTCCGGCCACGAGATCGACGGGTACGAAGTTCGAATCGCGCCAGTCGTCCCAGGTCGCGAGGTGGGGCATCGTGAGTTGCCCGCTGCCCACGAGTGTCGCGCCGTCCCACACCTCGATCGCCTTCACGCTGCAGGTGATGCCCGTCGTGTAATCGCCGGCGCCGTTGCCCGCCGTCACCTGCAGCAAGTGCCGCCCCGATTGCTTCGCGGTCACGTTCGAGACCGTGATCTTGTGCCCGGGATCGCCCCAGTTCTCGTAATGCCAGCGGCCGTGGTTCAGGACGAGCGTGCCGCCCGTCGCCTGAAAGCTCTGCTGCGCGCCGAAGGACTGGATCCGCGTGTTGTTCGGCCCCCAGTAACACCAGGGCCGCGCGCGTTGCGAGGCGTTGCCCGACGTCTTGAAGACCGCCTCCACCGTGTAGCAATACGTCTTCGTCATGTACTCCGTGCTCCCCGGGTCCACGTACGACGTCGTGCCTCCGGGCAGGTCCTGCGCGATTCGCGTCCCGTCGCGATACACGTTGAGCGTCACGTCGTTCGGGTTCTCTCCCACGGAGAAATTGACCTGGACCCGATCATTCGTGATCACGAGACCCGAAATCGAGGGCGTATGCGGGCCGAACACATTCTTGTAATTGGCGATCTCCGCGTCCCCGAGCGCGGTGATCCCCTTCGTCGACGGCGCGCCTGCACCGAGCTCGATCTCGAACACGCTGTCCTGCCCGAGCGCCGCCGCGTCCACGAAACCCGTCCCCACGTCCTGCCCGTCGAGCCGCGCCGCCGTCACGTCGAGCAGCCCATTGTCGCCCGACACCGCCGGCAGCTTCACCCGGACCGAGATCCGCTTCCCCTTGTACCGCACGCCCGACAGCGTGATCTCGTCCATCCCCGAGAACAGCGTATTGCGCAGCCCTCGCGTGATCTTCGGCGCGAACCGGATCCCCGATTGCGTCGCTTCCAGCCCGAAGAGCACGTCGTGCACGACCCCGACGAACCCGGCCACGCTCCAGAGCTGCCTTTGTGAATTGACGACCGGCCCGCTCGTTGGCCCTTCTTCCTTCCAGTTCGCCCCGGTCACGGCCTCGAAGTTCTCCATGTTGGAGAGGTTCAGCGCCGCGCCGCGCACGAGCGCGCGCACCGCGTTGTCGATCGCGTCCGCGTTGCCCGCCTTCGCCGCGGCCTTGGCCCAGAACGCCGTCACGAACGGCCAGATCGCGCGATTGTGATAGATCCGTGTATTCTGCTGCTGCGGCCAGATCACGGGCGCGCCCTTCGGCAAATGCGGATACCGCGCCACGATCTCCTCCGCCTCGGCCTTCGTTGCGACATCGAACAGCACCGCGAACGCCGAGCCCAGGAGATCGTATTGCAGCGTCGGCGCCGGATCCAGATACGTCGTCACGAACGTCGAATACATCTGCCGCTCCGGCAAGAACAGCCGCGCCCGGATCGCGTCCCGCAGCGCCGTCGCCCACCCGGCGTATTTCTGACTCGCCGCCGTATCTCCCTTCTCCTCCGCGAGCTTCACGGCGACGTCGAGCATCACGAGATGCGCGATGTTCGTCCCGAGCGCCTTGCTCATCCCGATCTGCACCGTATCCGTCGCGACCCACGCGGGATACGTCTGCTCGCGCCAGTCGAGGAACGACTGCTCGCCGCGATAAAGCCCGTCGGCCTTGTCCCACACGACGAGCCGATCGTGCTCCGCCGTGTTCACGATCGCCTCGTACGCGAGGTCCCGGAACGCCGACCGCTCCGCCCCATCGAGGTGCTTCAGCAGCTCGAACGCGCCCATCGCCCAGACCACGCGATCCGACGAGATCGGATAACTCCCGCCCGTCCCCGTATCCTGCACGATCTCGCGCTTCGTCCCGTCGCGCCGCAGGCTCGTCTTGAACTCCATCGAGTTTCGCGCCCGCGTCGGATCGAGCAGCGAGAGCCCGAGCGCCACCGAATACGACGTATCCCGCGTCCAGACGTATTTCCAGAGCCGCCCCGTCTCGAAGCAGCCGCCTTGCGGGCAGGGGAGGGGATTGCCACCATTGAACGCGTAATCGCTGATCGCCGCGACCGAACACTCGCGCGACTCCTCGACGGCCAGCGCATAGAGCGCGTCGAGCATGTCGTGCCCCGTCCGCAGCACGGGTTGTCCGGGCACTTCCGCGATCGTCCGCGGGTTCGACGGGTTGTTGTCGCGCAGCGGCCCCGTGGTCGAGAGCACGTACGTCCGCGCGCAGCTCGCCGCGTTCTGCACGACGACCGTGGCCTGGTTCGGCGCGTCGTACCACGTGCCCGTCCCAGACGCCGGCGTCCCCGTCGGCGGCACACATTCGGCGCTGCTGCCGCCGCCGCTGCCGCCGCTGCCGCCGCTGCCGCTGCTGCTCGCGCTTCCGCCGCCGCTTCCGCCGCCGCCTGCGCCGCTGCCTCCGCTCCCGCTTCCGCTCGAGCTCCCCGAGCCTGTTCCGAGGGTCGTTCCCGAGGTCGTACCGCCCAATTCGTCACCTCCGCATCCGAGGGCCGCGAGCGCGGCGAGGGAGACGAAGCAAGTGCCCAGGGGGTTGCGAAGCACGTTCATGATGAGAAAACACGTGGCTTTTTCGACCCGCTTGTCAAGCCCGAAGCGATTTGCGGTATCGTCCCAAACCTATGATCGCCCTCGCCGCCGTTCCTCGGGCCAGGCTCTCGCTTTTCAACAAGCTCGTCTACGCCGCGGGGAACACCGGGAACGTCCTTGGTTACCAGCTCGTCACGACCTACGTCCTCAGGCTCTACGCGCCGCCCGACGACAAGGGCACCGCGCTGATCCCCGCGTTCCTGGCCGGCGCGATCCCCACCTACCTCCTCCTGAACCTCATCGCGCGAGGCTTCGATACCTTCTGGGACCCGATCATCGCGAACTGGTCCGATCGCAGCAAACACCGCTTCGGCCGCCGCCGCGCCTTCATGCTCGCGGGCGTCTTTCCCCTCGCGCTCACGGGAGGCCTCATCTTTTTCCCGCCCACGGCCGCCTCGTCGCTGCTCAACGTCGTCTGGCTCGGCGCCACGCTCACGGCCTATTACGCGATGTTCTCGGTGTACGTCGCGCCGTACCTCGCGCTCCTGCCCGAGATCGCGCCCGACAAGCAGGAAAACACCTCGCTCTCGACCCTGCTCGCGGCCGCGGCCCTGCTCGGCGCGCTCGGCGTCATGGTCGTCGCCCCGGCCCTTTTCCTCGGCAAGGGTGGTGACGATCGTGTCGAGCTCCAGACCATGGCCTTTGCCCTCGCCGTGCTCTCGTTCGTCCTGATGCTCCTGCCCGTCGTTTTCCTCGACGAGCGGCGCCTCTCGGTCCGTGCCCAGGAGACGGATACCGCGCCGAGCCACCTCGGCCTCGTGGATTCCCTGCGCGCGACGTTCGCGGACCGCGCATTTTTACCCTATGTCTTCGGCTATACGCTCTATTTCTTCGCCTTCAACATGATCTCGACGGGCGTGCCCTTTTACGTCGAGGTGCTCATGGGCCGCCCGCTCGCCGAGGTGGGCAAGCTCCTCGGCCCCATGTTCGGCGTGGCCGCCCTCGCGTTTCCTTTGCTCGGCGGCCTCACGCGGCGAATCTCCAAAAAGGGGGCCATGATCGCCTCGGCGCTCGTCTTTGGTGCATTGATGGCCCTCATTCCGGTCGTGCACGACGTCCGGATCGGCATGGTCCTCTTCGCGCTCGCGGGCGTCCCTGTCGCGATCTTCATGGCCATCCCGAACGCCATTCTCGCGGACGTCTGCGAGGCGTCCACGCGGCGCACGGGCGAGCGCCGCGAGGCCATGTTCTTCGGCGCGCAGGGATTTTTGCAGAAGATCTCGCTCGGCGTCTCGACGGGCGTCTTTCAGTGGGTGAAGGACGCGCTCGGCAGCTCCGCGGAGAAACCGCTCGGAGTTCAGGCCACGGGGCCACTCGCCACGGCGATTTTGCTGCTCGCGGCCCTCGCATTCGCGAGGTATCCGGAGGCGCGGGTCACGAAGGAGATGGAAGGGGCGGGGTGATTACGGCCGGGGCACGACTGCGAATTGCGGCTCCGTGCTGTAGTCCGGCTTCGCGCTTCGTGCCATGAACACGTCCCAGGCCTCCTGGGCGCCCGGGATCTTCGATTCCACCGCCGCCGCGAGCGCCGGCTGCATGTTCGCCGGGTACCCTTGCGTGCTCGGCGAGTAGCCGACCATCTCGCCTGCCTGGAGCATGAGCGCGGCCCCCATCTCCGGACCCCCGCAGGCCATCGACGCCACCTCCGGATGCCCCTCGTGAACCACCGACGCTTGATAGGCCTCGGCGAACGTCGTGAAGAACTTGTTCTGGGCCGTGTCCTTCACGGGGAGGTGATAGACGCTCGCGAAGACCCAGCAGAAGTCGGGACCAGTCATGCGCCCGACCGGGAATTTCGATTTGTACTCGAGCAGCGGCCGCGCGTCCTCGAAGCCGAGCGAGACCAGGTGGCCGACGCTCCACGTGAAGAAGTCATCCATCCACGGCGCCATCGTGCCGTCGTCGTAGAGCGAATATCCATTCGTGATGATGCCGAGCACGTTCGCATCCGGGTTGTCGATGTAGTTCTTCTTGTACCAGTCGATGTTGTAGCCGACCCGGTCGGTGAAATACTTCTTCATCGGATCGTCGTCCGGCGTGATGTACGCCGCCTGCCCCAGCGTCCGCAGCGACCAGGCCTGGCCGCGCGTCTGATCGAATTGCACGAGCCCCTTCCTGTTTTCGCGGAAGCCCGGGTTCGACTGGAGCATGTTGAAGTTCGCCCAGAACTGGAGCTCCTCCAGGTAGTAGCGATCCCCCGTGAGCAGATAGGGCAAGTAGACGAGCGCAGGCTGATGCGCCGAATCGGGCTCGTAGGGGCTCGAGCAATCGCCCCCGCAGGCGGGGAACGCGTCGGAGACGCCGGTCTCGGGATTGACGGCGTCGCCGGGGTTGCCGAGCAAGGTCATGTACGCGTGGTCTTCGAGCGACACGATACGATCGGTCACCTTGTCGCGGTAGTGGATGGGCCAGCTCCCCGCGCCGTCCGCGGTGCCGAGCGTGGCCCGCTTCGCGCGTTCATCCATGGACAGGAGCCACATGGCGCTCCAGCCCGGCATGGGTCCGATATCGATCCTTCCCCCGGTCTGGGGCATGTATTCCTCTGCCAGGCCGATCCCCATGGGCTCGTACGCCTTTGCGCTGTACGCCGTATCGAGGTTCGCGAGCGCCGTTTCGGCCGGCGCCAGCGTGGGATCGAAGTGCGGGACGGCGCCGGTGGAGAGCAGGTAAGGGATGTCGTGCTCGACGTCGACCTGCGGATCCTCACCCCACCAGAACGCCTTGCGCCAGCGCGCCTTTCGAAGATGAACGAGCCCGCTCTTCGTGTAGACGGACTCCTTGTCGGTATCGATCGCGAGATCGTAGGTGAAGTTCTGCGGCTCCGGCTCGTACGCCCAGTCGTTCTCGACGGTCACGCTCACGAGCACGCTGGGTTTGCCCGCGTATGCGCGCACGTCGAACCGCGCCGTGAGGTGCGGGTGCGCGCCGTCGGGGCCAGCCACCGGCGCCACCACGGACCACTCGGAGACTAGCGGGCCATCGAGCCAAGCAGGTCCTACCTTGGCTTCGAGAAGCGAGCGCGCGGACGCCTCGTAATGTTTGCCCGCGAGCTCCACCGATACTTTGGCGTCAAACGTCGTCGCGAGGAGCTCCGACGCCGCGACGGAGGCGCCCTCTTCGCCGGCGGACGCGGGATACAGTTCGAGCGTCGTGCTCCCGCTGCCGGGCAGCTTGGGAATGCGCGCCGTCAGCACGGCGTGGCGGAGCGAGCCATCGGCGTGTGTCGCCTTGGCGTCGACCTGGAGCGGAACATCCACGCCCTCGATACGCGCCGCCACGGTGGCGCCGGAGGGCACGTCGCCGACCGCGAATGGCTGCGCGAACGTGACGAGGACGTCCTCTCGCTCGGATGCGCCGCCGCTCCGATCGACCACGACGACCTTGGTGAACGTCTCCCCGAGCGGGTTATGACCGCCGTTGCCCGCCGAGCCGCCGTCGCCGCCGGTGCCGCCGCTGCCGGCGGGATCGGTGCCGCCGCAGGCCGCCAAAAAGGCGAGCGCGGCGAAGGTCGTCGTCAACGAAAAAGCAAGGTTCCTCATCGATGAATCTCCAGGCACATCGGGCCGCTGGCCGCAGCCCGCCGTGTGCATGCAAAAGAAGTCGCCCGGACCGTTTACGAGCACAACCACATTCGATTGCGAAACGCAATGGAGTCGTTTGTGAACGTTTGTGAATTCGGTGGCGCCAGATTATTCGAGCGTGGATGTGGTTTGCGCCGTTGCCCCGAACCCCATCGGTAAGATTGTTCCAATGGGCAACACGGCGAGGCACGGCTACACTTCCCAATACAAACGCGACGTGTTAGCGTTGGGTCTTCGCAGTGACACCGCCGATATCAAGGGAGATATCGGCTCCGCATCCCGACGACAGCTCATTGCCGTCGGGAGAAAGAGTTGTGTACATGCTGAAATCAAGCTTCCTTTCCCCGCGGCTTTGGCTCCCGCTCGTCGGGCTCACGGCACTGTTCGCGGCTTGCGGCGACTCGTCGAACACGCCGAACAACCCGGGCAACGCGTCCTCCTCCTCCTCCGGAACGGGTGGATCGGGCGGCAGCGGCGGTGGTGGTACCGGCGGCCAGGGTGCCGGGGTGACGGCGCCGGGCCCCGATGCGGAATGGGGGACCGGGAGTGACGTCGGCTCTCTCGAAGGCGGCGTGTGGACGCCGGGCCGCGACGAGAACGGCCTCGTCAATGAGGACTCGTGGGATCTCGTGCCCGGCGGGCAATGGATCGAGGTGAACGGTACGCGGCTCGATGCCCTCGACGCCGAGGTGAAGGAAAAGGTCCCGGGCTGGAATGATTACGGCTCGGGGGACTGGAACGCCGTCACGGTCGCGTGGAACTCCCCCGCGCACGACCCGGAGGGCAGCCGCGCGTGGTGGGTCTCCTCCGGCGGGCACGCCGATTCGAGCAACAATGGCATCTACCGTTTCGACGCATTCCGGATGGCCTATGCCATCGAGCACCTCCCCTCGGACACCACGCAGTGGAGCGACGCCTACAAGTCGATGACCACCTACACGAGCTGCCCGGAGTCCTCCGCGGAGTTCGACGCCGCCCTCGCCGCGGGCACCTTGAAGGAGGAGAACGACTGGTTCTACGACGAGCTCTTCTGGGATCGGCAGCCGACGGCGCGCCACACGTACTCGGGCGTGGTGTACGTCCCGAAGACCAACGAGCTCGTGATGGCGGTGCGGCGCCTGTGGCGCTACTCGCGCGACGAGGGCAAGTGGGTTTACAAGCGGCTGCCCGCCATGGATTGGAAGAACAAGCTGGGCGAGGAGAGCCTCGCCATTTACGACGAGTACAAGGACCAGCTCCTCGTCGCGTCGTGCGGCTCCAACGGGCCGTGGAGCAACACCTTCGACATGAACACGTCGAACTGGACCGGCGAGGGCACGTCCTGGAATGGCTGGGACTGGAACGGCGCCGCCGATGCGCGCTTCGGCGACCGCGTCGCCATCTTCAAGGTGCCGGAAGATCCCGCGACCGGCCAGTACGCGGCCAAGGGCCTGTACCAGCTCTTCGATGTGAAGGAACGCAAGGTCGTGCAGAGCGGCACCGTGCAGTACGCGGACGGCCTCTCGGCGGTCGACTTCCCGGTGGGCGACAGCGCCGGCATGGTGTACATCCCGCCGCTCGACCGCTACTGGGTGGCGACCAAGACCAAGGAAGGCAAGCTCGGCTGGTTCGAGCTCAATCCCACGACGGAACCGTGGACGCTCCGCCCGCTGGTGCAGAATGGCACGACCCCCGAGCTCGACGGCCACACCCAGGTGCGCCGCCGCATGCTCTGGATGCCGAAGCTCCACGCGATGATCTTCCTCGGGTCCGGGACGAAGAACATCATGGTCTATCGATTCTGATGACCGATTCCGCGGAGCCACGGCACGCGGAGCCGTGACCGTCCGCCGGGCGCGCCGGAACAGCCCCATGGGCGTCCTGCGTTCCTGCGCGCCCGCGGCGGGCACGACGCCGCGCTTGCCGTTCCCGCTCCCGCTCCCAAACCCGCTACCGCAACCGCTCCCGTGCGTCGAGGTTTGTCGATCCGCGGACGCTTGCGCCTTCATTTGGGGAGACGAGTCACCGCGAAAAGGGTTGGCGCGTCATGTCGGCTCCTCGGGGATCTCGGGCGAGCCGGGCCAGGTGATGCCTACCTTCCGAAGCATCTGCTGGGCGAAAGCCAGTGTCTTCGGATCGGGCGGTTTGGGAACGAGCGTCGCAAGCTCGTCCGTCGTGAGCTCCGTGGGGCCAGCGAGGGCGCGGGCTGTCACCGCGTCCACAATCGCGTGGATCGGCGCGGCGCTCGGTTCGTCCGCCCGGAACTTGACTCCGTCACTACACGCCAGCGGCAGGCGATCGCCTCGGAGCAAGCCCCACGCGGCCAGCCGGTTGGCGCCCCAAGCCAGCGTCGGATCGTGGACGGCGAAGAGCATGCCGCCGACGCGATCGCCGTGAAGCCAGAAGCCCACGCCCGCATCCCTCTGCCCATGCTCGGGTCCCACTCCGAGCATGCCGACGGCCATCACGAGCGCGGGCTCCAGCTCGTCGGGAAGGCCCGGCAACGCCCCGCGCACGTCGTCCGGGCCACCCGTTACCGCATCGACCGAGAGGCCGAGCTGCTCGATCGGACCGAACCCCAGCTCGTACGCGAGGCCGACGACGCCTGCCTCGGTCCACGCCACGACCTCGTAGTCTCCGCAGCCGTCGTCGTTGTAGAAGGCACCCCGCTGGAGGTCGCCCGCCCAAACTCCCCCAAAGGAGACCGCCAACCTATGGCGCTGGAGCGGGTCCACCATCGCAAGGTGGGTTTCGACATAGGCGCGCAGCGCGGCGCGGACGATGGCGTCTCGGTCGAAGACGAGGCGTCCGAAGTGACGGGTGACCCGTTCGATCATGGTGTTTCGCCTAGACTCCGTCGGTCTCGGCGTCAACGGGCTCGCCGCCAGCGTCCGCCGGCGGCGTCACGGCGTGTACGGCGGAAGCTGGCTGATCCGCACCACCTCGTCTTCCGAGGGGTAATTGTTCGTTAGATACCTGTTGAGCTTCCGCGAGATGACCGCCGCGTTCTTGTTCGAGTTCGTGCCCCAGGGGCACCCACGCTGGTCCTTGCTGCGCACCACGTGGTGCACCTGCACGGCCTCTGGGTCGTTCTGAGGCCCAGCTTTGAGGATGAGCGGTTCGGTGCAGGTCTTTGGCTTGCAGTTCTCATCCACACAAGGCCACGTGAAGCCCGCGAGATCGGAGTGAATCTCGCCGCCGTGCGCGTCGCGGTTCACTCGGAGAATCCATGTTCTCTGCTCGATCTTGGCGCCGTTGTTGTCGAAGGTGTCGCAGTAGAAGTTTTGCCCCGGTGCAAGCTTTTGCGGCTCGGTCAAGTTGCGGTAGGGACCGTTGACCTCCGTCGGGACGCCGTTGACCTCGATGAGCGGCGTCTGTCGCGGCGCTGCCTGGTAGTTGATCGTGATCTTGTTCGCGACATCCGGGCCAACTTGCAGCGTATAGTCACCGTTGCCTACGGGCAGGCACGTGTAGCCCTTGTCGTACGGCGCATTTCCAGAGACCTCTCCGACCTTCGCGGCATCGGCACATGCCTTCTCCCACTTCTCATAGAAGCAGTCGAACGTATCGACTTCAGAGGTGTAACAAGCGGAGCCGAACGCAGCGATGTACTTGGCGCGCAGTGGGGCGTCCGTGCTCGGGTTTCCCACGAGCGGGATGCGGTAACGCATGCACGGGTGGGGCATCGGCGCCGCACATTCGGTCGACGTGTCGATCGGGGTGTCGGGTGGAGTAGGGCAAGAATCGACAGGCCCCGGATCGAGAGGCGACCCGCACGCACCCATCATCGCTGCCCCTGCGAAGCCCGACATCAGCACGCCCAGCATTGCCGAGCGGCGTCTCGTCATTGCTTGCATGGAGTATCGAATCGCACGGTGAGCGACTGGACGGCAAGGGAAAACGAGGCAGGGGGCTCACGATGCGCCTGGGAACCGAGCGTTGCCGGCGGGCGCCGGCGGGAGCCGCGGAGCGGTACACAAACAGATTTCGCTTGCCAAACCCGCTACCACAACCGCTTCGGTTTCCGCCGCCGCTTCCGCTTTGCGTCGAGGCTTGTTGATCCGCGGAGCTTGCGCCGTCACTTGTCGGGACGGGTCAGTTTCGGCATGGGTTTGCCCGTGAAGGGGTTGATACGTGGCTCCGGCGGCGGCGGCTCGGGGGGAAGCTCGGGCGAGCCGGGCCAGGTGATGCCGACTTTCTGAAGCCTGCGTTGGACGCTGAGCTGTCGCTCTGGGTCGGGCGGCTTGGCGAGAAGCGTCGCGATCTCGTCGGCCGTGAACTCCGTGGGGCCCCGCATCCGCCGATCGACCACCGCGTCGATGATCGCGTGGATGGGGGCGTCCCTCGTTCGGGCGCGCTCTGCTGCTTTCGGGGCAAGTTCCCCGATTACCCAGAACGGTAGCCGACCGTTTTGGAGCATGCCCCATGGGACGAGTCGCATGACGCCAAGCAAGGTAGGGGCGTCGAACATGGAGCCCGCGACACGATCGCCGTGCAACCAAAAGCCAACCCCGGCCAACCTTTCCGAATACATTTTCCTATTGGGTAAATTCCCATTGTACAAGTCGCTGCGCGTGTCGAGCTTGCTGGCGGCCATCTGAAATGCTGGCTCCAGCTCAGCGGGAAGCCCTGGCACAGCCCCGCGCACATCCTCTGGGCCACCCGTCACCGTGTCAGGCGTCAGGCCAAAGTGAGCAATCGGGCCAAACCCGAGCTCGTACGCAAGACCCACGACGCCGGCGTCGGTCCAGGCCACGACCTCGTAGCCGCCACATCCGTCGTCGTTGCGGAAGCCTCCATGCTGGACGTCTCCCGTCCAGTTCGAGTACTCGCAGACGGGGAACCACATGCCATTCGGAAGACTTGCGACCATTGATTCGACGTAGGCACGCAGCGCAGCGCGTACGATCGCATCTCGGTCGAAGACGAGGCGCCCGCGGGGGTGGTTACGCACGACCATGAGGCCTCGGCTAGGCCATGTGGGTCTCGGCGTCAACGTGCTCGCTGCATGCGTCCGGCTGCCGCGTCAGGGCGTGTACGCCGGCGCGTTGTTGAGCCTCTTCACCTCCTCGGCCGGCGGGTCGTTGTTCAAGAGATACTGGTTGAGCGCGTGAGAGATGACCGCCGCGTTCTTGGTCGAGTTCGTACCCCACGGGCAACTGCGCTTGTCCTTCATGGGAACGACGTGGTGCACCCGCGCGATCGAGCCCGGGTGGAAAGGCGCCTTCTTATCGGCCGGATCGTAGAGGACGAGCGGCTCCTCGCACTCTGCGGCCACTTCCTCGCAGTTCTCGTTCATCACCGTGCACGGCCACTTGAAGCCTGCGAGATCGGAGTGAATCTCGCCGACGTCCGCGTCATTCTTGTGCGCGTTACGGTTGACCTGGAGAATATACGTGTGCTGCAAGAGCGGCTTGCCATCGGCGCCAAGCACGCCGCTGTCACATTTGTTGAACGGCTGCGCTGGTCCAAGAGTTGGCGGCTCCGGCAAATTCCGGTACGGGCCGCTCACCTCCGTCGGCACACCGTCGACCTCGACGAGCGGCGTCTGCCTCGGCGCGGGCTCATAGCTGATGACGATGTGGATCGCGGGGTCCGGCCCGACCTGGCGAAAGTAGTTCTCCGTGCCGGCGATGGGCTCGCACGCCGGGTAGTTCTTGTCGTAGGGCGCCGCTCCGAAGACCTCTGCGACCCGCACGCCCTCGTCGCACGCTTCCTGCGGGGTCTTGTAGAAGCAGTTGAACGTGGGGGTGGGGCCCTCGGACAGGTAACAAGCGCTCCCGAACGCGGCGATGTACTTCGCGCGTAGCGCGAGGTCCATGCCCGGATTGCCCATGCGCGGGATACGATAACGCATGCACGGCTCGGGCATCGTCGCCGCACATTCGGTTGGCGTCTCGGTCGGGGTGTAGGGTGGAGTCGGGCACGATGGGAGAGGCCCCGGATCATTCGAACCGCACGCACCCGTCAGACCTGTCCCACCGAAGCCCCACACCAGCACGCCCAGCATGGCCGAGCGGAGTCTCGTCATTGCTTGCATGGTGTATTGAGTCGCACGTTCATCGGCTCGGCGGCAACGGAAACCCAGCCAGGTGGCTCACGATGCGCCCGGGAATCGCGCGAAGGGCCTTGACGTCTGAGCTACCTCATCGTCGCTTGCCCCTCCGAGGACCATGCCCCGCGACTCCCGATTCGTCCTGCTCGCCGCCCTGATGTCCGGCGTGCTCTCCGCTTGCCGACCTTCTCCCTCGCCCCCGCCGCCGCCCCGCGACGCGGGCGAGCCCGTGGCCACAAGCCCCGCCGCCGCGCTGCCATCGGCCGCCGATGCCGCCGACGCGAAGCGCTTCCTCTCCGAGCTGCGCGGCCGCCTCGATCAGGAGCACGCGCGCGCGAAGCTCGAATGCGACGGCATTTTCGTGCCCGAGGGGCTCCGCCTCTCCGGCAACTACATCCCCGAGGGCATCTCCAGTTACGAGCCTTGCACCTACCCCTCGGCCGACGAGCGCGAGCGTCTGCGCAAGGTCGTGAAGAAGCACGAGCACGAGACCGTGTCCCGCTTCGAGCGCGCGCACCACGACGCGAAGGTCGAGGCGCCGAAGCACCACGTCACGGTGCCCGAGCCGATCGACCTGTGGGCGTTCAGTTGCCAGACGCCCCGAGGCGTCGCGATCCACTGGCACTGGATGATCGAGGGCCCTTATCGGCCTCACTTCAACGAAGGGGCCGGGGAGACCTTCCCGTTCGTGAAGAACGACCTCGAGCGGCTGTACCTCGTCAATGGCGACACGGTGAAGGTGCTCGATCCCGGCGGACGCGGGTCGATCTTCCCCCTCGGCACGGTCGATCTGGACGGCGACGGCGCTGCCGAGATCGTCTGGGTGCAAAGTCGCTCCAACGAACCGCGGTCACACGCCACGTCCCAGACCCTCAACATCGCATGGAGCGGGGCGCCCGTGCCGTTGCCCGAGGCCATCCGAGGGGAGCGATGGGACGGCAACTTCAAGCTCCTCCGCGAGGGCGATGCGAAGATCATCCGCCTCGGGGACGGCCCGCCGCACGCCGAAGAGCCGAGCTTCACGGTTCGGGAAGGACGGTTCGTCCCCTGGAAGTCGGCGCCCGACAAGAGCGCCCCGACGACTGGGGCGTGCGCGACCGTCGAGCGCAAGCACGCCGCGAGGGGGACCCTCGTGGGGTTCGCCGAGTACGGCGCCGGCGTCGAGGCGTGCGCCGGCGATCTCACCCCCTGCGGGCCGCTGCCGGAGCGGGTGCGGCGCCTGTACGAGGCGCTCCTCCAGGCCGACCTTCCCCCGCAGGAGGCCCGTCGGTGGGTGGCCAAGCTCTTCCAGTTGGACGAGCGAACCTTGCCCGGGGTCCCTGCCCCGAGTGATGAGGGCAAGAACCACTGAGCCTGGGTCCTCTGGTCGCTTCCTGCTTCGCCTCCGCAGCCACCCTCGGGGTACCTCGGCTCTGTCGGCATACTGTTCCGAGCCAGGCCGAGGGTGCTGCTCCGAAGTCTCTTCAGGACGAGGACCCTTCCCCAGGGTGCCTGGGCTCTGTGCATGGAGTGCCTCGGGCCTGCCTCTGGGTGCCTCGCCGAAGTCAATCGCGTGAACCGAGGCACCCCATGGGTGGCGTTCTTCTTTCGATACGGCGCGGGGAGCCTGCCCCTGGGTGGGTTGGGGCCTCGATGGGCGCGGGATGGCCCCCTGCGAGGGCCTCGGGGTCGTCAGCCCAGATAGATCAGCGGCCGGTCGAGGGTCCTCCGGCGAATGCGCTCGAGCCTTCGGTGCCTGGGGCGGGGTCCGTCGCCTTATGGACTTCGCCAGCGGGGCGGTGGTCGTGGCGATACGGCGCCATGGGTTCTTCGTAGGACAGCCTGATTACGGGCATCAGCCGGTGATGTCCGTCTCCGCCTCCGCCTCCTCCTCCTTCTCCTCGCAGCACCGCTTGTACTTCTTCCCGCTCCCACACGGGCAAGGACCTTTGCGCGCGGGGCCCTCCGGGCGGGCGACGGGGCGCTTGCGGGCGTCCTTGTGGTCACGCATCGCGCAGAGCACGTCGAGCGCGAGCTGGGGTCTCCAGGGCACGTGGAACGCCCGCAAGACGGCGCGGGGGAGGTACAGCTCCTCCGGGGCGGCGCGAGCGGCCCAGGGGACCATCGTGAAGAGCCAGAGCAGCGCGTCCGAAGTGGTCTTCGTGCCATACAGGTACGAAAACTGGGTGTTCGCCGGAAGCGCGTAGGCGAGATCCGCCGGGACGTCCTCGGCACGCTCGAATCGATAAGGGCCCGGGGGCATGTGCGCCGCGGCGCGGAGCCAGAGCTGTGCGCCGAGGTCGCGGTGCATGGCGTCCACGGCCTCCGGCGATTCACGGTCGATCTGAGCGACGCGGCGCACCATGCCGCGCACCCCGAGCGCGATGTCGCCGTCGACCGTGCCCTTCAAGAGCGCGGGGATGTCTGCTCCGAGCGTCTTCTCGACCTCGGCGCGAAGCCGCGTGTGCCGCATCCCCAGCGCGAAGAGGCCAACCCCGCTGTCGACGTTCTGCAGGAGGCTCAGCGCCTCCTGGTAATGGCGTTTGTACCTGCCGAGCAGGGGCTTGCCAATGCGCGCCGTGGCCCAGGCACCACGCAGCGCGAGGGCCACGAACCCCTGGCGCGTGGCAGGCCAGGAGAGCGTGGTCCGATCGCCGAGCAGATCGAGAAGGCCAGGGGGCAAGGTCTCCTGTCCGTCGAGGGTCGCGAGGACGATGAGGTGGCCAAGGGCCCAGAAGGTTTGCCAGTACGCGCGCAGCGCGTCCTCGTACGGGGACCTGAGCTTGTCCGTCTTCCGAAGCGTGGGCAGGAGGATCTTCCGCGCCTCGTTGAGGTCGGTCGCGGCAGAAAAGTAGAGCTTGAAGAACTCCAAGGCATAAAGCGGCTGGAGCGCCGAGATGGCGAGGAACTCCTCACGCGAAAGCTCGTCGGCAGCGTCGTAAATGCGCCGGAGCAGCGCGTTGACGCCCTTCCCCCCGGCAAGCGCCTTCGCAGACTCCAGGCGTTCGCGGAGCTCCTCGGCCTTGGCAGAGATGGCGTCGATCTGCCCGCGCGTGACGACGGGCAAGTTCGAGACCTTCATGCCCGCGCCGAGGCAGGTGACGAAACGTCCGCCACGCGTGACGATCAGGAAGGGCCCCTCTTCAGGGTGATCGAGCGAGAGCGCAACACGCTCGACGCTCTCGGGCACACGAGCCCGATCGACGATGTACCGGAGGAGGCTCTCGTCGCGGTAGAGCGAGAGCGCGAGCTCGACATGCGGGAGCGAGACACGATCGAGCCGAGAGAGGAAGTGATGCGCGTGCCCCATCAAGGCGATGGAAGGGCAAACGCGTCCCGGGCGCAATGAGGCCTCGAAAAAAAAAACGCGAGAGGCATGTCGGGCCGGGGTCTCGTTTTCCGGACGTAGGGGAAACGGCTCTCCGGCGCGCTCAGGGTGAGCGCTCCCGAGGGCCTTCACGGAGACGACCATGCAGCCCAGGATCCTCCCGACCTTCGCCCTCCTCGCCCCCTTCGCCGCCCTCCTCGCCGCGCCCGCGCCGGCCGCCGCCGCGCCCTCCTGCAGCGGCCCCGTCTGTCAGGACGCCGCGAGCTGGACCGACGGCGGCTTCGGCGCCTCGTACTCGTTCTGGACCGGCTTGCAGTCGAAAAAGAACTTCCAGACGGACGCGAGCTACGGCGCCGATTACCTCAAGATGGGCGCCGACATCCACGCCACGGCCAAGGCCTTCGGCGTGAGCAAGCCGATCGTCGACGCGTACGCCCTGGCGTACCACAACAACGGCGAGAGCTGGGGCGGCGTCCACGTCGCGGCCGTCGGCGTCGTCCTGTATTCGGAGTCCATCACGAACGCCATCCCCTTCGGCGTGAGCCGGACCTTCTTCAAGGCTGACGAGGACATCAGCCTGCTCGGCGTCCACATCGACCTCGACGGCAAGGTGGGCGGCGAGCTCGGCGTCGACGTGACCCCCAGCATCACGAGCTCGTACATGAGCCTGATGGCCGAGCCCTACGCGAGGGCTTATGCGGACGCGGACGCGGACGTGGGCGCGGCCTGCGCCAGCGTCGCCGTGAAA
The DNA here is from genome assembly GCF_028435265.1 of Polyangium jinanense. GTDB lineage: Bacteria > Myxococcota_A > Polyangia > Polyangiales > Polyangiaceae > Polyangium > Polyangium jinanense. Next base: position 27,593 of record NZ_JAGTJK010000072.1, read on the forward strand.
GGCTCGCTCACGGCGCTCGATCTCCACGTGCCGGCCGTCATCACGGCCACGTACCCCGAGGACAATTCGATGTCCGTGCTCATGTCCCTCGATTACAGCCTGCATTCCCTCGACGGCAAGCTCAAGGTCGAGCTCGAATACTGCATGGACTCCGACAGCAAGACGCTCGTGAATTTCGACGGCTTCACCGCCGGAGGCCAGCTCTTCGCGAAGTGGGGCAACATCTCCTGGTGATCCTCCCGCCCTGACGAACCCGACACGCACGCCGGAGGAGTCCCATGAAGCGCCGGTTTTCCCCCCTCGCCGCCCTTCCGCTGCTCGCCGCCGCCCTGCTCGGAGGAGGCGCCCTCCTCCAGCGCACGTGCGCTCCCAGCGCCGTTTCGCCCGCCGCCGCCGCGACGGCCGCCGATGCGCCGTCCGAGGCAAAGGTCGCGCCCTCGGCGCGCGCCAAGGCCTCCGAGCGGCGCGTCTATGCCGTGACGCTCGCCCGGCACGTCACGATCGGTGGAGAGACATTCGTCGAGACGCACCTCGAAGGCCGCATTTCGTTTCTGCCGATTCCAGGCACGAACCTCTGCGAGGCGCGCCTCGTCGATCCGTTGCTCGACGTGTCGGGCGGGGAGACGCCGAGGGTGGCCGATCTGCGCCGCCCGATCCTGCTTGCCTACGACGCGGAGGGCCGGCTCGAAGGCGTGCGCTTCGATACGCGGACCGACGAGGCGAGCCGCCTGCTCTTGACGAGCCTCGTCTCGGCGACGCAATACACGCGCGGCAAAGGCCCGACCTGGTCCGCGGACGAGGTCGACGGCTCGGGCACCTACCGCGCCGATTACGAGCGAAAAGGCGAGCGCACGATCGAGCGGCACAAGCGAGGCTACCTGCGCATGCACGAGGGCCTGACGCCGCTCGTGGCCGAGGGGGATCTGCGTATCCTCGTGGATGGAAAGGATGCGGTCGAATCGGCGACCGCCCACGAGGTGTCTCGCACGTCGCGGAAAACCGCGCTCGGGGACGTCGCGGGCGAGCTCCGGGTCTCGCTGCGCCTCGTCGATCGCGCCGAGGCCACGCGCGCCGAGCTCTCCGCCGCGCGCGCCCTCGCAGGTGCCTACGAGGAACCGAACATGGTCCCGCCGAAGCGGGAGCGCAGCGCGAGCAGGCGTGAAATGGACGAGCGGCGCGCGGCGGGCCACGACCTCGACGAGCTCCGCGCCGCGTTCGCGGAGACGGACGGGCAGCCGAGGGACGAGGTCGGGCAGCGGCGCGCGACGCTCATCCACACGGCCGGCGCCCTGTTCCGCGTGCGGCCCGAGGACGCGCTCGAAGCGGGCAAACGGCTCGCGGCGAGCGGCGTGACGGACGCCGAGGCGAACTTCCTCGCCGGCGGACTCGCAGCGGCCGGCACCGAGGAGGCGGCGCACGCGCTCGCGGACGCGCTCACGAGCCCGGAGGCGTCGATCGAGGCGCGCCGGCAGTCCGCCGTGAGCCTCGCGATGATGCCCGTCGCCGACGCGGACACGGCCTTTGCGCTGTCGAAGGGCGCCGCGAGCGACGATCCTGCCCTGCGCAACCTGAGCACGATGGCGCTCGGCGCCGCGGGGCGCACGCTCGCCGCGAGCGGCGACGTCGGCGAAGGGCTCGATCCGGTAGCGGACTTGCTCGCGCGGTATGCGAGCGCGACGGACGACGCCGAGCGCGACATGCTGCTTGCGGCGCTCGGAAACAGCGGCGATCCGCGAGCCTTCGAGGTCATCCGCGGGGCGCTCGCATCTCCCCGGCTCGCGCCGACGGCGGCCTACGCATTACGATTCCTCGCGACACCCGAGGCCGACACGCTCCTGCATACTCTCGCGACCACATCGCCGAACCCCGAGGTGCGTCAGGCCACGTATCGCGCGGCATTCTTCCGGGACGCGACCGTGTGGTTGCCCTGGCTCGAGTCCGCGCTCGCAAAGGAAAAAGACGACCAAGTCCTCGAAGCGATCCGCGCCGCGATCGCGCACATGGCCTCGCCGTGAAGGTTTTCGCGCGGGCGAATGCCGAGAGGCGCGCCGCTGCTTGGCTCTTTACAGTCGCGCGCAAATCCCGTGATGATGGCTTCTTGCCATGCACCATGAGGTCACGCGGATCATTGCCGAGATTGCTGTGGGGCGAGACCAGGCGACCCAGGAGCTCTTGCCCCTCGTCTATCAAGAGCTGCGCCGCATCGCCTCGGCGCAGATGGCGCGCCTCCGGCCGGGTGATACGCTGCAGCCGACGGCGCTCGTGCACGAGGCGTATCTGAAGCTCGTGGGATCGCCGGGGCCCGGCTGGAACGGGCGGGGGCATTTCTTCGCCGCAGCGGCGCAGGCGATGCGCGAGATCGTCGTGGATCACGTGCGCAGAAAGGTGGCGGCGAAGCGCGGCGGCGGACAGCGGGCCGAGCCCCTCGACGTGGAAATCGCCGTCGACGCGGAGCTCCTCGGCATCGAGGACGTGCTTTCGATCAACACGGCGATCGCGCGCCTCGAGGCCGAGCATCCCCGCAAAGCGCAGGTCGTGGTGATGCGGTTTTTTGGCGGATTGCCGGACCAGGAAATCGCGGAGGCGCTCGGCGTCACGACCCGCACCGTCGAGCGGGAGTGGCGCTTCGCCCGGGCCTATTTGCACGACGTGCTCTCCCGCGGAGCGGAGACGTGACGACGGAGAGGCCGGAGCCGCTCCGCGTCGAGGCGATTTTCGACGCGGTCGTCGATCTGGGGCCCGAGGAGGCGAGTCTTCGGCTGGACGTCGAATGCGAGGGCGACGCGGCCCTCCGCGCGGCCGTGGAGCGGCTCCTCGAGCATGATCGAAGGGCCGACGGCGACTTTCTCGCGCCGCGCCCCGCGTTGCTCTTCGAGGCGCTCGGCGAGCACCCCGTTCCAGCCTTCCCCGATGCGCCCCCGGTCGCGGCGCGTATCGGACGATTCTCCGTGGTGCGCAAGCTCGGCGAGGGGACGATGGGCGTCGTTTACATGGGGTATGACGAGATGCTCGATCGTCGCGTGGCCATCAAGCTCCTGCGCCCGAGCGTGGCCGGCGTGGGCTGGCTTTTGCGTGAAGGCCAGGCCCTCGGCCGCCTCGCGCACCCGAACGTGGTCGCGATTCACGAGGCTTTTGAGCACGAGGGCCGCGTGTATCTGGCCATGGAGTTCGTCGAGGGCTTCACGCTGCGCGCATTTCTCGCCGAGCGCCCTCGCACCTTTCCCGAGGTGCTGAGCCTCTTTCTCGGCGCCGCGCGGGGCCTCGCCGCGGTGCACGACGCGGGCCTCGTGCACCGCGATTTCAAGCCCGAGAACGTGCTCGTCGGCAAGGACGGGCGCCCGCGGATCGTCGATTTCGGAATGGCGGCGCTCGCCCAGCGTGACGGAGGGACGAACGGCGGGGGCGGGCGCGACGCCGCGCCTCCGAGCGGGCGGTCCGTCGCGCTTGACGTATCGATCTTGCCGCGGGGCGCGATTGCCGGGACGCCGGCATTCATGGCGCCGGAGCAGCTCCGTGGGGAGCGCGCAACGACGGCGAGTGATCAATGGAGCTTCTGTGCGGCGCTTTATCACGCGGCCTATGGCATTCCTCCGTATTCCCTCGACGGTGATTTCGTCGCGCTCTCGCGCCGTGTCCTCGCGGGCGCGCCGGAGATCCCGGCGCAGCGCGGGAAAGCGCCCGCGTGGCTCGGGCCGATCCTCCTCTCGGGCCTGGCGAAGGATCCCGCGGCGCGATTCCCCTCGATGCATGCGCTGCTCGCGGCGATCGAAGCGCACCTGCCGCGGGATCCGGAACTCGATCGCCACGGGATCCGGCGCGAACTCGTGGCCTTGCGCGTGGCGCTCCTCGGCGTCGTGATCGTGGCCTCGGGCCTCGCATTTCGCCGGCTCGTCCACGCCGAGGTGACGCTCGAGCTCGTCATCCTGATCAATTGCGCGGCTTTCCTGATGGTCCTCTCCATCATCGCGCTCCGGTGGCGAAGGCTCTCCCAGAACCGGATGGGGCGGCGGGCCGCGGCGATCGTCGTCGGAGTGGAAGGTGTGATGCTCGTGCACCGGCTCATTGCGATGCGCCTCGGGACGCCGCTCGATCACGTCCTCGTGAACGATCTCGTCCTCCTCGCGACGGTCCTCGGGACGCTCGCCTTGACGGACCGGCGAAAGATCGCGCTGCCTGCCGCGATCGCAATGGCAGGGGCGCTCCTCGGCCTGTTCCTCCCGAGCGCCACGAGCCTGATCTACGTCGCAGCAGGTTCCCTGGTTCTCCTGCTCCTGATTGCCGATGTCGTTCGCGAGCGGTGATCACTTTCCGCCCCCGCGCCCGTTTCCGCGCGGCGCAGACGAGCCTTGGGGATTGCATGCTGCACAAAAACCGGTTATGTGGGGCACATCATGCGACGTGATACCCATCTCACAGCGTTGCGGGCCGCCGCCAAGGTCGCGTTCTCGATGGCCTTCGTCGGCGGGTGCAGCGCGCAAGTGCAGTCCGGCGTCGCGTCCACCGGCGACGAGGCCGATACGACGCCCGCGACTTCGAATTGCGAGGCCGTCGTCGCCGAGGCCTTTCCCACGGAGAGCCCCTATCCCGGGGAGAAACAGAATGTCTCCCCCGAGGTCATCTCTTGTTGCGAGGTGCTCCTCGCGGCGAGCAACGGGGCGCCCGCGCACCACCGCTGGGATTGTTGTGCGAATGTCGTGCAGGACGACCCGAAAATATCGGTCGCGTGCTCGCCGTGGGGCCCGCCCGTTCCGCCGGAGATGACGTGGCACGGGAGACCTTCGCGTGGCCCGAGCGCGAGCGTGAGGCTCGATCTGCGTGAGCCCGCGCGACGGGCGCGCCCGGCCGTCCCGCATTTGCCGCACCTCACCGCGTCGGCCATCGCGACCTGGCGCGCGCGTATGCTCAATGAGCACGGGTCGGCGCGTGTCTTCGAGGGGCTCGCCAGGCAATTCGAAGGGGCGGGCTTCGAGGCGCACCTCGTGGAGGAGGTCCGAGGCTTTGCGGACGAGGAGCGGCGCCACGGTGTCCTTTGCGGCGCGGTCGTGGAGGCGCTCGGGGGCGAAGCGCTCACCGAGGCCCCCGTGGGCGAAGCGTATCCGGAGCACGCGGACGACGCGACGCCGCTCGAATCTGCGCTCCGCAACATGCTCAGCATCTGCTGCCTGAGCGAGACCGTCGCCGTGGCGCTCATCGGCGCCGAGCGCATCGAAATGCCCGCGGGCGAGCTCCGGGATCTCCTTACGCAAATCTATGCCGACGAGGTCGGCCACTCTCGTTTTGGCTGGCGTATGCTCGACGCGCTCTCGCAGCGCCTCGATGACGAGATCAAGGAGCGGCTCGGCGATTACCTGGAGGTCGCCTTCGCACACCTCGAAGAGCACGAGCTCGCGCACCTGCCGGAGGGCTCGTTGCCTCCGCCGGAGGGCGTCGTCTACGGGTTGTGCAGCGGTCCGGACGCGCGCGGCCTGTTCTTCGATACCGTCGAGCAGGTCATCGTGCCCGGGCTCGAACGTCACGGCATCCCCGCCCGGCGCGCGTGGATGCGGAGGCACGGAGGCGCCGGACTTTCATGACCCCTCTTCGAGCCGTGTTTCCGCGCCGCGCCATCGGGCTTTTCTCCTTCCTCCTCGGCTGCTCTGCAACACCACCGCCTCCGCCGCCGAAGACCACGCCCACGCCGCCCGTCGTCGTCGCGCCTGCGTCGCTGGAGACGGCGACCCCCGTGGCGGAAGCGCCGCCCGTGGACAGGATCGAGCCTTTGCTCGAGGCCTTGCGGCGCATCAAGACGCCCGAGTGGAGGGAACACGTCGGCGAGATCCGCGACCGATTCGGCGGACCGGGCCTTGTCCGCGCGCTCGATGTCGTCGATGCGACGTCGCTGGAGGTGATGTATCTCCAGACGAAGTTCATCATGGATGAGCTGCACGCTCTCGCGGACCCACGCAGCGCCGATCCGCTCGTCGCCTGGGTTGACGCGAAAAAGCCACCGATGCACTGGCAAGGCGTGGTTGGTGCTTTGCTCGCGGAGATAGGCGACCTCCGGGCCGTGCGTTTGCTCGGCGAGCGGATGAAGCACAAGCCGACCGACATTTATGACCGGGAGCGCTGGTGGGAGCAGGATGGCAGAGGTCATCACTCCGACAACGATTTGCAGCGCATCGGAGCGGCGCGCCTCCTCGGCGACCTCGCGACGATGCACCCGGACAAAGTCGACGAGATCCGGGCGGCGGTCGAGGACTCCGTGATCGCGTGGGTCCGTGAGACGCCGGCGCCGCATCATCGTGGAATGCTTGTCCTCGCAGCCATTCGATCCGAAAAGGGGCTCGGCCTCCTTCGCGGATGGGCATTCCCGAAGACGCCGCTCCCGGCGCGAGGGGCGGAGCCACCCTTTCCCGTCGCATTCGAGCTGGCACAATCCGGTCTTCGGGCCATCGGGATGTTCCATGACGAGCCGTCGTTCCCGAAGCTCCTGGCCCAGCTCGAACGCAAGAAGGACCCCGCGCTCGACATCACCCAGGACGTGCTCAACACGGACAACATCGCCATGCTCGGCATGGTGCTGCGAGCGCTCGGGGTTGGCGCGTCGCAGGGGCTGTCCCATTTCGCGGATCCGCGCGCGGCGCAACCCCTCATGAAGCTCGTCGAGGACACGACCTGGCACGAAGAGGCGCGTTTCGAGGCTTGTGATGCGCTCGCGTGGTGCACGGACGACGCGGCGAGAGCGAGCCTTTTCCCGAAGATCAAAGCGCAGATGGCGACGGGCGGGCCCAAGTCCGACTTCGTCGCCGGTTGTTATGCGTCCGTCTTCACCGAGCGCTCCGCGGCAGGCAACGCCATGGATATGGTCGATCTGTTCGAAAGAGCGACGCTCGACAGCGTGCGTCGCTCCATGGCCTACGGGCTCGGCTTGATCGCGCTGGAGAGCGCGGCGCAGGCGAGGCTCGAAGCGAAGCTCGGCGACAAGAGGCTGCGCGTCGATGCGGCGATCGCGCTCCTGCTCGGCGGCTCCGGCCCCATGACGCGGCTGCTCTCGAGCATCGACGGCTTCGACGCGCGGGAAAAAGAGCAAATCAAGATGGCCCTCACGAACGGCATGGCCCACGTCACGGACGAGGATCCAACATTTGCGAACGTCCTCCGCTGGGCGACGCGCGCCGAAGAGGCCGCGGACGTGGTGGTGCGCGGCGAACGTCAGACGTGGGTGCGTGATGCCGTCGCCGCGGGGCTCGAGAGCGTCAGTTTCGGTTGGAGACCCCACTCCGTGACGCGCTCCGTGCTGCGATATCGTCTCTTCCGCGCGGCGCAAACCGACGCGACGAACCGTCGTGGGCTCATCGCGATGCTCGCGCTCATGAAAGAGCGCGGCACGCTCCTCGCGCTCGCCGATACGAAAGGTGATGCGGCCGCGCCGGCGGCGAAGGCGCTTGCGGGGCTCGGAAAAACCGCACGCTGAAGCGCGGGTTCTTCGGCTGGGGAGAGGGCCGAGGAGGCGTGAACGCTGGGCTTCTCAGCGGATCATGTACCCGCCGTCGATGGCCAGGTACGTGCCCGTCACGTACGACGACCAATCCGACAGCAAGAACACCACCGGCCGCGCAATCTCTTCCGATCGCGCATACCGTTGCATCGGCACGCCCTGCGTGAATGCCGCGAAGATCTGCTCGCCCTGGTTCACGTGGTTCCAGATCTCCGTCTCCACCGGCCCGGGCAGCACCGCGTTCACGCGGATCCCCGCGGCGGCGTAATCCACCGCGGCGGCTTTCGTCATGCCGATGAGCCCGTGCTTGGCCGTCGAATACCCGCCGAAGGTCGGCGCCCCGACCAGGCCCAGGATGGAGGCGCAATTGACGATGGCCCCGCCGCCGGTCTTTTGCATGGCGCGGATTTCGTGCTGCATGCAGAGCAGCACGGAATCGAGGTTGACAGCCATGAGCTTGCGGTATTCGTCCACGGGCAGGTCCGCGAGCGGCCCGAGCGGCCCGGGGATCCCCGCGTTGTTGAACGCGCCGTCCAGGCGCTCGAAGGCCTGCAGCGTGCGCGCCACCAGCGCCTCGATGTCCGCGGGCACCGAGACGTCCGTGCGCACGAAAAGCGCCTTGCCGCCCTCGTCGCGGATGCGCGCGGCGAGCGCTTCGCCCTTCTCCTCGCGGCGGGCGGCGAGCACCACCTTCGCGCCCTGGCGCGCGACCTCCAGCGCCGTCGCCTCGCCAATGCCCGACGTCGCCCCGGTAACGATGATCACCTTGTCCCTGAGAAGCATGCGTATTCCACCTTTTCACGCCCCCGATGCACCGCATACTCCGCTGGAAGGATCGGGTCAATGGCATTCTGCCGGACGAACCGTGCTGCACTCCGCGCGGGTTTGGTGGGAGGCGCCTCGAGCGCTCGGAGGCCGATGCGCGCGGTGGCCTACGGGTCGCCCTCCATTACCTGCGTATCGCATTCGCGTGGCATCGGGTGAGCGTCAGGTGCTCGGCGATCCAGGACATGACGCGGGCGCGGGGAAGGGGGTGTCACGAAGCTCGACCTCGCGAGATCTTGCCCTTCGAATGGAAAGCTTGTAATCTGCCATGATTGGAATCACCGGGGGGCCGTACGTCACTGGCTCGCACTCCCGGCGCGAGGGTGAACCATGCTGGCAGCGTTTCGGGACGCATCGCTCACGAAAAAGCTGATGTTCGGCTTTGTGTTGATCGCCAGCCTCGCCGCGGCGGTCGGCTACCAGGGCTTGCGCGGGATGGCCACGATGGCCGAGCTCTTGACCGATCTCCACGATCGGCACGCGGTGAGCCTGGCGCACCTTCGAGGCGCGAACACGCAGCTCGTGCAGGAAGCGCGAATGGTCCGGAACATCGTCATCGAGAGCGCCACCGGCAACATGGGGGCCATCCCGAAGTGGACCTCCGGCTACTCCAAGTACAGCGCCGCATTCGACAAAGAATTCGACAGCTACCAGGATCACGCCTATAGCGACGGTAAGAGCCGCGCCGCCGACATCAAGACACAAGTCGAGGACCTGCGGCGCGTGGAAGCGCAGGTCATCGAGCTGGCGCAGCAAGGCAAAGCCAAGGAGGCCAGCCAGCGTCTCGACGAGGCGCGCACCCTCGCCGGGAACGTCGACGAGCACGTCGAGAATCTCTCGAATGAAGCCTTCGCGAAGATGGACCGGGCAGCGGCAGACGCCATCGGCGTGTACGAAAAGTCGAGGTCCTTCGTCCTCGGCATCGTGGTCGCCGCATTCCTCGTCGCCCTGACGCTCGGTATCATGCTCACCCGCGCCATCACGAAGCCCATCGAGTCCGCCGTCGCCGCCGCGTCCCAGATCGCCAAGGGCGAGCTCCCCGAGGTCGAGCAAGCCACGAGCCAGGACGAGACGGGGCGAATGATCTCCGCCATGAAGGCCATGGTCGATTCGCTCCAGGACACGGCGACGTCCGCCGAGCGAATCGCGTCCGGCGATCTCACCGTGGAGGTCAAAGCCTGGTCGGACAAGGACGTCCTCGGGAGCTCCTTCCGGAAGATGGTCGACAAACTCTCGCGAATCATCGGTGAAATCCGCGAAAGCGCGGCCGCGACGTCGGGCGCGGCCGTGCAGGTCTCCGCGACGTCGCAGACGCTCTCCCAAGGGACGAGCGAGCAGGCCGTCGCCGTGGAGGAGACCACGGCGCGTCTCGAGCAGATTCGCGCGTCGATCAAGCAAAACGCCGACAACAGCCGGCAGATGGAGCAGATGGCGCTGAAGGGCGTGCAGGACGCGGAGGAGAGCGGGAAAGCCGTCGCGGATACGGTTCACGCGATGAAGGTCATCGCGGACAAGATCTCGATCATCGAGGACATTTCCTACCAGACGAACCTGCTCGCGCTCAATGCAGCGATCGAGGCCGCGAGGGCAGGGGAGCACGGCAAGGGGTTCGCCGTGGTCGCCATGGAAGTCCGAAAGCTCGCCGAGCGAAGCCAGACCTCGGCCAAGGAGATCAGCAGTCTCGCACTCACGAGCGTACGCGCCGCCGAGCGCTCCGGGCAGCTCCTCACAGAGCTCGTGCCAGCGATCCGGAGGACAGCGGACCTCGTGCAATCCGTGGCCAACGCGTCGAACGAACAATCGGACGGCGTGGGTCAAGTCAGCCAGGCGATGATCCAGGTCGACCAGATCACGCAGCAGAATGCCTCGTCGTCGGAAGAGTTGGCCTCGACCGCCGAAGAGCTAGCCACGCAGGCCGAAATGCTGACGGAGCTCGTGGCATTCTTCACAGTCGTTGGGCTGGAGGACGTCCGCCTCCCCAAGTCGCCGCGCGCGCACGACGCGAAGTGGAGCGCCCCCCGCGGCGGGCCCGCAGCTCGATTGCAAAAGCGGTCGGTGAAAGGAAACGGAAGCGTTCGGTCAGCGTCGAGCTCCGACGATGACTTCACGCGATTTTGAGAGGGTGTTCCACAGGGGGCGCGTGCGCGGGGCTTTGCCCCGCACCCCAGCAGGGGGCTGTCCGCCCCCTGCACCCCGGACCAGGCACGGCCTGGACCGAGGGCCGAGAAACCGCGCGATGCGCGGTTTCTCGGACGGGCCTGTGGCAAGACCACGAGCGGCGTTGCCAGTCTTGCCTCGACCTGCTCGATGAACTGCGCATTGCGCAGTTCATCGACCCCGGGTCCAGCGCTTGCGCTGGTCCGGGTCCAGGGGTGGACAACCCCTGGTCGGGGTCCGGGGTGAAACCCCGGCGCTACGCTGTGGACCCCCCTCTGAGAGCTTCGCGCCGGTAGACCGAGGGCGCGACGTTTGCCATTCCGCGCACCTGGCCATTCAGGCTCTCGGCATAACCCAGAAAGAGATACCCGCCGGGGTTGAGACAATCGACGATGCGGTCGAGGACCAGGGCCTTGGTTGCTGCGTCGAAATAAATGAGCACGTTGCGGCAGAGGACCAGGTCGAAACGCCCGAGCTTCTGGGACGTGACTTGGATGAGGTTCTCCCGGCGGAACGTCACGAGCGCTCGGAGCTCTGGGCCTGCCTTCATCTCCCCGGCGTGCGAGCGCTGGCCGCGGAGCATGTAGGCGAACAGATAGTCGTGCGGGATTTCGGGGGCTCGCTCGATGGGATAGATTGCCCGCTGCGCTCGATCGAGCGCCCGGGTCGAGAGATCCGTGGCGAGGATTTCGATTGCGTGTCGTGGATCCGGAGGGAGCGGCGCGAGGCCATGGAGGAGCGTCATGGCCAGGGAATAGGGCTCTTCGCCGGTCGAGCAGGCGGCGCTCCAGACCCGCAGCCGCCGGTGCGTCGCGGGGACCGTCGCCGCCGCGCTCGCGGCCCCTCCTTGCCCGAGGCGTGAGGTCCATTCCGGCAGGAGGGTGCGGCGGATCAGCTCGAATTGCCGGGGCTCCCGGAAAAAGCGGGTCTCGTTCGTGCAGATGCAATCGAGCATTTGCTCGAGCTCCGCCTGTCCTCCGGGGCCGGTCACACGACGGTGGTATTCTGCGAAGGAATGGAGCCCGAGTGCGCGCAGCCGGGGGGCGAGCCGGGAGAGCAAGAGCGGGCGTTTGTGGGGGCCGAGCGATATTCCGGAGTGCCGGCGGACGAGCTCCTGGAACAGCTTGAACTCGTCGTCGGGGATCGAAAGGAACAGCCCCGCCGGCGACGCATTGCGCGACGAATTCACGTCACGTGCTCGCGGCGGCTGGCTCGAGGGAACGGGCGGCGAGGAGCTCGTCCGGGGAGAGGACGTGATCGATGTCGAGCAAGAGAACCAGCTTCCCGTCCACCTTCCCCAGCCCGAGGAGATGATCCAGACGCATTTTCGTCCCGAAGGGCGGGGCCTTCTCGATTTCGCTCGCCTGCAGTTCGAGAACGTCTCCCACCGCGTCGATCAAGATCCCCACCCTCGTGAGGGCCCCGTCGATGTGCGTCTCCACCACGAGGATACACGTCCGGCGGGTGATGGTCGAAGCAGGCATTCCAAACCGCTCCGCGAGGTCGACAACGGGCACGACGTGCCCGCGCAGATTCAAAACGCCCAGGATTGCGGGAGGCATCATGGGCACGCGCGTGATGTCCGTATATTCGATGATTTCCCGGGCTCCCAGGATACGCACCGCGTACTCGCCCCCCGCCACGTGGAACGAGATGTACTGGGAGGTGCCCGCCTGCTCGACGTCTCCCATGAGAGACCTCCGTATCCCCGTCAGCAAAGCGAAAAGAGCCGCGTCCGTCAAGTTCCACGTGCGCGCAGGCGGCGGCGTCGGTTCGTTGACAGGCATTCGCGCCCGAGGCATGCTCCTGCGGACGTGGACGCTGATCTCGAAGCGCTCGTCGAACGGTTCCTCGGCCAGTCGAAGGAGAGCCTCGACGCAATCGAAGAGGATCTGCTCGGCCGCGAGGTGAGCGCCGACGACGGCGCGGTGCTCGACAGGGTGTTCCGGGCCGTGCACTCGTTGAAGGGCGACGCCGGGACGCTCGGCTTCGTTCACGTCGCCGAGCTCGCGCACGCCATGGAGACCGCGCTCGAGCGCATGCGCGCGCGCTCCTTCTCGCCCAAGGACGAACCGATTACGCTGCTTCTCGAGAGCGTCGATGTCCTGCGGAAGATGGTCGAAGCGCCGTCCGCGCAGAGCGAAGCGCTCGCGGCCCAATCTCTCTCCGTGCGCGCGCGGCTCGGGCGCGCCGTCGAGGGCGCGGCGCCGCCGCCTCCGGGCGGCGAGGAGGGGCTTTCGACGGGGCCGAGCTCGATCTCCGGTGTCGTCGCGCCGGCCCGCGGCGCGGAATCGGGGCCACGTACACTCCGGATCGATCTCGACAAACTCGATACGATGCTCACGCTCCTCGGCGAGATCGCCGTCGCACGAAACCGGCTCACGGAGCTGCTCGACGGCGAGACGCCCGCCACGGGGTACGAGCTGCGCGAGGCGCACGAGCAGGCCGATCGCCCTTATCGCGAGCTCCAGGGTCTCATCATGCGGGCTCGGATGGTGCGTCTCGACGAGGTCTTTCGGCGGTATGCGCGCATTGCTCGGGACCTCGCGCGGGCGAGCGGCAAGCTCGTGAACCTCGTCGTCGAAGCCGAGGGAGCGGAGGTCGATACCCGGATCGTCGATCATATTCGCGACGCCCTCATTCACCTCGTCTCGAATGCCGTCGATCATGGCATCGAGCACCCGCGCGTGCGCGTGGCCAAGGGAAAGGACGCGTGCGGGCGCATCGTGATGCGCGCGCGCCACGACATGGGCGCGGTCGTCGTCCAGATCGTCGACGACGGCGCCGGCCTCGACCGCGCGAAGATCCTCGAACGAGCGATTGCTTCGGGCCTCGTCACGCAGCGGCCCGAGCTCTCGGACGAGGAGATGCTTCGTCTCGTCTTGACCCCCGGGTTCTCCACCGCGCGCGCCCTCACCCAGACCTCGGGGCGGGGCGTTGGAATGGACGTCGTGCGTCGGGACGTGGAGGCCGTTCGGGGGACGCTGCGGATCGAGAGCCGCGCGGGCGACGGCTGCACCGTCACCCTGCGAATCCCGCTCACGGTCGCGATCATCGACGGGTTTGGTGTCGCGCTCGAGGGGACGACGTATGTCCTTCCGATCGAGGCCGTCAGCGAGTGCCTCGATTTCCCAGCGGCCGAACGAAGCAAATCGGACGCCGTGGGCCTCCTCGACGTGCGCGGCACCGTATTGCCCTACCTGCGATTGCGGTCGCTCTTTGGTGTTTCCGGCGCGGCGCCCGCGCGCGAGCATGTCGTCGTGGTCCAGCACGAGGAGACGACGCTCGGCCTCGTCGTGGACGCCGTCCTCGGCGAGCGGCAGGCAGTCATCAAGCCTCTCGGGCCCTTCCTCGGCCACGTCCCTTGCGTCTCTGGCTCGACGATCCTGGGGGATGGGAGGGTCGCCCTGGTCTTGAGCATTCCGGACATTTGCCGCCATGCATTGGCCCTGGGCGAACGGGCGCAGCCAGGCGGCTGATCTGAGCATTGGTCGGAGGCGCTTCGCCGGGGCGCTGCCCCGGACCCCGCGGGGGCTGTTCGCCCCTCGACCCGAACCAGGGCAAGCCCGGGACTCGAGTTGGAAGAACTGCGCGATGCGC
>NZ_JAGTJK010000073.1:0-41082 GCF_028435265.1 Polyangium jinanense
TGGTCTTGCCACCGGCCTGTGGGAAGAACTGCGCATCGCGCAGTTCTTCCCCAAATGGTCCAGCGCTTGCGCTGGTTCGGGTCGAGGGGCGAACAGCCCCCGCGGGGCCCGGGGCAGCGCCCCGGCGCGGCGGCGCCGCCCTACGGGGAAAGTGGGCGCACGAGCACGAGGGCCTCGGCCTTGCCCGCGAGGAGGCGGAGCTCGGCGTTGCCCTTGGCGCCTGCGGCGCCTGCGCAGAGACGGTCGGTCAGAACGAACCGGCCGCGGGTGACGGTGTTCTCGCCGGTGGAGGCGTCGGCGAGACGGAGATCGAGACCCGTGCCGCCGCGATCGAGTGCGGCTACGACCTCGACGCAGCCGCGTGCAGGGATGTCGAAGGGCAAGGCTGTGCGCGCGCTGGCGTCGAGGGAGACGACTTGGGCCCCGGAGGCGGATGCGGCCGAGATGCGCGCTCCGCCGGCGTCGAGCACGGCGAGTAGACGCGCGGCTGCGAGGGGATGCGCGACGAGTGCGGCGGGCGCGGCTTCGTCCTTGCGGAGCTCCACGGCGAAGGGGCCGGGGCGCGCGAGGGCCTCCACGTCGAGCCGCGCCGGACCGCTCGGGCCACAAGCGAAGAGCGTCACGCCTGCGCCGCCGCGGCCCTCGGCGAGGAGGGCGCCTCGATCGTTCCAGAGCGAGGCTGCGGCGTCGGCGAGGGGCTTGCCTGCGACGACGTCGATCCGCGCGCAGCCGGCGGGCAAATCGAGCGCGGCGGCGGCGCGGCTGCCGAGCTTGGCCGAGCTGACGAGCACGGTCTTTGGGGCGCCGAGGCCCTTGCCGGCGAGGTCCTTCGCGAGGGCCGCGCGGGCCGCGTCGAGCTCGCGGGTCTCGGTCACGTGCTCGGCGCGCGCGGAAGGGTCGAGGGCCGCGCCCGCGCCTGGCGCGGAGCGGCTCGCCACGACGGCCACGAGGCCGGTGGAGGCGCGCGGGCGGATCGCGACCGTGACCTCGTTCGTCGTGGCGGAGCAGAGCACGATCGAGCGGTCGCGGCCGCGATCCTTGCCGCGCGCGAGGATGCGGCCCGCGGGGTCCTCCGCGACCACTTCGAGCGAGCCGATCTCGTCGCTCGGGGAGACGAACACGTCGAGACAACGGCCTGCCTCGACGGCGACTGTGAGGCGTGTGGCGGCGCGGGGCGCGACGGGCACGGCTGCGCGGCGCACGTCCTCCCAGCGGCCGCCGAGCCAGGCGCGATGCGCGATGAGCTTTGCTTCGAGCCCGGGCCACGCTTCCAGCCGACCCGTCTCGCCGCCGGATCGACCGCGCGCGCCGGCGGCTTGCTCCACCGCGGCCACGGCGGACGTTGGCACGCTCTGCACGCCGAGGCCGACGAGGCCCGAGCCCGACACGACACGCGCTGCGAGCCAGAGCCGCTTTGGGTGCGGCGGGCAGACGAGGACCGCCGGGCGTGCGTCCGTCGACTCGTCGACGGCGAAGCTCGCGCCGTCGTCCTCGTACGTGAAGAGATCCACGTCGACGACCGAGGGCGATCCGCGCGCCATGACGAGCGCGCACGCGTCGAGCGGGATCTCGACGAAGGCGCCGACCTTGTCGCCCTCGGAGAGGTATTCCGAGGCGACGACCTCGAGCGTGCCCGCGCCCGCGGCCTGCACACGCGCGGCGTCCCCGGCGAGGAGCGCGTGTCCATCGGCCTTCCCCGGGAGCACGCGTGGAGGCGCAGGCCGCGCCGCCGCGGGCTTTTCCGGTTTCACGGGCGCGCCGCCACATCCTGCGACGAACGCGGCGAGCGCGAGCGAGGCGATCCCAACGGGCAGGCGCGTCAAGGTTCGCCCCCTCCGAGCGCGAAGAGCGCGAATGTCCACCAGACACCCGAGCCGCGCGCCTCGATGTCGATCCGGGCTGACTCCTCGCTCTCGGCGCAGAATGCGAGCACGGCGCCCTCGGGACGATCGACCACCTCGTCGCGCATGTACCTGTCGCCGACGGTCGCCGCGAGCCTTAGGCCCCGCGACTCGCCCCGCGCGACCGCGAGGGCTGCGAGGTAACAGCGCCCCGGCTCCAGCGTGATCGGCACCATCGTCGGGCCCGCCACGCCGAGCGATTCGAAGACGGGTGCCGCCGTGGGCTCGGGCGCGTTTCGCCTGCGGAGCGCGTACGCGAAGCCGGCGCGCGTGCGCGCGCCCCAGTGGTTCGGGATCACGCGCGGGATGGCCCAGACCGCGTCCGTCGCCATCATCGGCACCACGCCCGCCGCGCCCGCGAACGGCACGGTGACGCGTGTCGCTTCGCCGAGGCAGAAGTCGAGCCGGGCGTCCGCGGTCTCGCTGCGATCACGCGCAAGCACGCGGCCCGCGTCGTCACGTGCTTCCGCGTCGACGTCGGTCGCGCGGTGCGGGAAGGTCGGGGGCACGGCGGCCATGATCTGGACGCGGTGGCAGCCTTCGCCGAGGCGGAGCTGGTATTCGCCCGCGCCCTCGGACGAGGCGACCAGGGGCACGCGCGTGAACCGCTCCGCGCCCTCGGCGTGCGCCCGCTGCTCGGCGCGGAGCGTGCGCTCGGCGAGTGGCCCCGGCTCGATGGGCCTTCCCGGATTGCCGCGCGGCGCGACCAGGCCGAAGGCGCGCTCGGGCAGCGCCTCGCGGTGATCGCCGAGCGGCGCGGGCGAGCGCGCCACGAGCACCTCGATCGCGCCGCGGGGCGAGCGCATCGAGATGACGAGCCCATCGAGATCGGCGCGGCGCGGGCCACATCGAACGAGCGAGACGGCGCCGAGCGAGCTCTTCGTGCCGCGATCCTCGGCGTCGATCGTGGGATGGCCGTGCGGCAAGAGGCCCGGCGGGAACGTGGGGCCGTCGGCCTCGGAGGCCGTGAGCACGGCGAAGTCGGCGCTCGGCGCGCCGAGGAACACGACCGTCGTGCAGCCGGGGACCTCGTCCTCGGGGCGCTCTTGCGAGACCTCGACGCGCTTGTTCCGGCCGTGTTCGAGGAAGATCGTCGGCAGGCGCGAGGTCTCGGCGCCGCGGGCTTTCCAGGTGCTCGTGAGGCGCTCGGCGTCCTCGGCGAGCTCGGCCTTCGCGCCGGGCGCGGCGAAGAAGAGGACGCCCGTGATCAGGGCTGCGAGCGAGGCCCCGCGGCGAGCACCTCGAACACCTCGGGCCGCAGGACCTCGGGCGGCGGCGCTTCGCCGCGCGCGATCATCGCGAGGATCTCCGCTTCGGTGAGCGTGATCCACGTGGACGCGTCCCCCGGGGCGCTCCGCGAGGTCGCCATCGAGTTCGTCCGGGTGGAGTGAAACGCGTCCTCGAAGCAAAGTGGCACGACCCCGAGCTCTCCGGGAGCATAGACGCGGAACGCCCGCTCTGCACCGCTCACGCCGCCTGCGTACGTCGATCCGACCAGGATGGCGTGGGAACAGCCGTGGTTCTGGCACACGATCGCGTCGAGCACTGCCTGCCGCCCCCCGCCGCGCCGCGCTGGCAGGCCCGCCGACAGGACCACCCGCTCCGCCGGGAAATACCGCTCGACGAGGACCTCGTGCGAGCGCAGGCGCATGGAAAGGCTCGCCGCCTCCGGCTCGCCGTCGCCTTCGAGCGCCTCGATCGCCTGGACCCACAGCCCTCCCGTGATCTCCAGCGCGACTTTGGCGAGGTGCTCCTCGGCCCGACGCGGTAGCGATCGCGCGCGTATGCCTGCGACGGTCGTGAGGCCTCGTGCCATGAACATCCTCCGCGTCGTGCCCACACCGTGGACCGAGGGCCCTGTGTTCGGCTCGAACACGGACACCTCGCCGCCCACGAGCACGGGTCCGCGCGTAAGGGCCCGCGCGAGATCCGGATCCTCCTCGCCGAGCGGCGAGGCGAGCGACGTCGGCGGGCGGTACACGTCGTTCACCTCGATCATCGCCACGGTTCGACCGTCCCGCGCTCGCAGCGTGGCGATCGCGCCGATGCGCAGCCCCCCGGCCACCTCCTCGCTCACGGGCAGCGTGATCGGCATGGGCCAGGCCAGGCCGTTTTCGAGCCGCATCTCCCTCGCGACACGAAGGAAATCCTTCTCGCCGAAAAACCCCCTGAGTGGCGAGAGCGCGCCCGTCGCGAAGAGCGCGACGTCGATCTCGGCCTCCGCGTCGAGGTCGATCACCGGCTTCGATCGCAGGTATTCGGCGAGCTGCCCCCGCGGGGCCGAGGGCGTGGCGCGGATCCTGAGCTCTCCGCCATGCGGCCGCCCGAGCGGCGGGCGGAGATGCGCGCGCACGCGACCCACGCTCCGCTTCAGCGCAGGGACGTACCCGAGCTCCTCCAGCCGCGCGACGATCCGCGCGAGGCTCTCTTCCTTGCTCTCGCGGTCCGTATAGACGGTGACCTCGGGCGACGCGGGCGGCTCGTACGGGTCGTCGATCCCCGTAAACCCCTTGATCTCGCCCGCCAGCGCCTTGCGGTAGAGGCCCTTCGGATCCCGGTCGGCGAGCGCGTCGATCGACGCCGAGCAGTACACCTCGACGAACCTCTCGATCTGCGCACGTTGCTCGTCGCGGATCGCTCGGAACGGGCTGATCGCGCCGGTGATCGCGCACGCGCCGCTCCGTGCGACGAGCTTCGCCACGAAGCCGATGCGGCGCACGTTGGTGTCGCGATCCTCCCGGGAAAACCCGAGACCCTTCGAGAGGTGCGTGCGCACCTCGTCGCCGTCGAGCACCTCGACGTGCACGCCACGCGTGCGGAGCTCCGCCGCGAGCAGCGCGCCGAGCGTGCTCTTGCCTGCGCCGGACAGGCCCGTGAACCAGACGACGAAGCCGCTCATAGGGTGTTCCATAGGCATCCCTTCCGGACCTCACCCTCCCCAACCCTCCCTCTCCACACCGTGGAGAGGGAGGGAGTTTCCGGCTCGATCCAGCGCCGTTCACCCCCTCTCCGCCGCGCGGAGAGGGGGTTGGGGGGTGAGGTTCTGGTTACTCCTCGACGACCGTGATCGCTTGGGCCACGAAGACCCGCGCCTCCGCGTCCCACACGAAGAGCCGGTGCTCGTCGATCTTGCCGTCGCGCACGCTCGTCACGAGGAACGCGAGGGGCCAGGCCGGGCCCGGGCCCATCGTGATCTCGCCGCCCTCGTGCGCGGGCGGCTCGCCCATGCTCATCACGGCCGCGTCCGTGGGGCTGAAGTACGCGCCCGCGTCGAGGTGCGAGTGGTAGAGGATCTTCACGGGGCGACCTTCACGCGCCGCGGTGCGGACCGCGTCGTCGAACTTCTTCTCGTTGAACGAGAAGTACGTGCGCGCCGTGCGGAAGTACCGCTCCGGATCGATTGCATGCAGCTTGTTCGCGACGTTCTGCATGACCACGGCCTCGTCGCAGACGAGCGGGATCGAAGCGGGGCCACGCAGGTATCCGCACGCCTCCTCGTCCGCCGCGTACCCCCGGAGCGCGTCCTTCTCCACGATGGCGAGCGCGGCGCGCGTGATTTTGAGGTTGCCGCGCGTCCACGGATGATCCGTCACCATAGATAACGCTTCTCCCATTTCATCGGCGCGAAGTACCGATCGCCGCGATCACACACGATCGCGACCACGCACCCGCCGCCTACCGTCTGGTGCAGCTCCTTGGCGATCTCCACGGCCGCGAACACGTTCGCCCCGCTCGAATGCCCGACGAGCAGCGACTCCTCGCGCGCGAGCCTGTCGGCCATGTCCCAGCCGTCTTCCGTGGTGACCCTCCGCGTCTCGTCGTAGGCGCTCCCGTCGTGGATCGCCGGCACGAGCGAGCTCGGCAGGTGCTTCAGCCCTTCGAGCCCGTGCATGGCCTCCGTGGGCTCGACCGCGACGCAGCGGATCGGGCGCGTGTGCTCCTTCAACCGACGCGACGTGCCCACGATCGTCCCGCTCGTGCCGATCCCCGCGACGAAGTGCGTGATGCGATCGCCGAGGGCGTCGAGGATCTCCACGCCCGTGCCGTGGTAATGCGCGAGCGGGTTGTTCGGGTTCGAGTACTGGTCCGGGTAGAAGTAGACGTCCGGATCCTTCGCCACGATCTCGCGCACGTACCGGATCGCTCCGTCGGAGCCCTCCATCGGATCGCTGAAGATGATCTCCGTGCCGAAGGCGCGCGCGATGTCCTTGCGCGCCTTGGTCACGTTCGAGGGCATCACGAGGCGTACGGGCACGCCGAGCGCGGCGCCGAAGATCGAATACGCGACGCCCGTGTTGCCGCTCGTCGAGTCGATGAGGATCTTGCCCGTGCCGAGCTTCCCCTCCTCGATCGCCTTCGTCATCATCCGCAGCGCGGCCCGGTCTTTCACCGAGCCGCCGGGGTTACAGAACTCGAGCTTCGCGTACACCTCGACGCTCGGCGCCTCCCGGGCCACGCGATCGAGGCGGACGAGCGGCGTGTTCCCGACGGCCTCGATCACCGAGCCGAAGCGGCGCGACCGCACGAGCGACGAGCGCATCCTAGGCGTCGCTGCCGCCCGCGATCGCGGGCACGATCGAGACCTGATCCGTCGCCTTCACCTCGGACTTCAGGCCGTCGAGGAAGCGGATGTCCTCGTCGCCGACGAAGATGTTCACGTGGCGGCGGACGCCCTTCGCGTCGAGCAGCCGATCGCGGATGCCCGGGTGGCGTTTTTCGAGATCCTCGATGATCTCGCCGACGGTCGCGCCCGTCGCTTCGACCTCGTCTTTGTTGGCGGTCAGCGTGCGCATGGGGGTGGGGATACGAACGACAGGCATGTGGGTCTCTCCGTGGTGGCTGCTACTTGAAGTACTCGTCGAGGCTGAAATACCGCTCCCCCGTGTCACAGAGCACCGTGACCACGTTGGCGCCGGGGCCGAGCTCGCGCGCGACGTCGAGCGCGACCTTCACGGCCGCGCCCGCGCTGATCCCCACGAGCAGCCCCTCCTTGCGGGCGAGCGCGACCTTCGTCTCGTACGCCGCTCGCTCACCCACCGTGCGCACCTCGTCGACGTGCTCGGGGTGATAGTTCTTCGGGACGAATCCCGGGGCGAGGCCCTGGATCTTCGTCGGGCCGCGCTCGCCGCGCGAGATCGTGGCGCAAGCTTCGGGCTCGACGGCGATGATCCGCGGACGTGGGCTCCTCCGGCGGAGCAGCTCGCCGACGCCGCTCACGGTGCCGCCGGTGCCGACGCCGGCGACGAACGCGTGGATCGGCTCGTTCGCCATCGCCTGCAAGATCTCGCGGGCCGTCGTCTCGCCGTGGACACGCGGGTTCTCGGGGTTGTCGAATTGCGCCGGCATGAACGCGCCTTTCGTCGTCTCGACGATCTCGCGCGCCTTCGTGATGGCGCCTTCCATCTGCTCTTCGGCGTCGGTCAGGATCACCTCGGCGCCGTACGCTTCGAGGAGCTGCCGGCGTTCGAGGCTCATGCTCGCGGGCATCGTGAGCACGCAGCGATAGCCCTTCGCCGCGCAGACGAGCGCGAGCCCGATCCCCGTGTTTCCGCTCGTCGGCTCCACGACGACGCCACCCGGACCGAGCGCGCCGCTCGCCTCGGCGGCCTCGATCATCGCGAGACAGATGCGGTCCTTCACGGAGCCGCCCGGGTTCTGCTGCTCGGCTTTCGCGAAGACGCGGCCGCGCGGCGCATCCACGTCGAGCCGCTGGATCTCGAAAAGCGGCGTGTCGCCGACGAGGTCGAGCACCGAGCCGACCACGCGCGGATGCGAGGGCAATGCAGGCTTTTTCCCGGGCTCGTGCATCACGCTCCTAGATGACGTAGTCGGTCCGCTCGACCTCGCCGCGGCGCAGTCCGAGGGCCTCGCCGCGCTGCACGACGTCGGCGATGGAGATGTCGTCGAAGGCCTTTTCGATGGCGACCGCGAGGTCCTTGAAGGCGGCCGCGGTCGCGTCCGGGCCGCAAGGTTCAGCGCCGCGCGGGCCTTCGTCCTCGGTGGGGCAGACGACGATCGGGCCTTCGAGGGCGCGGAAAACGTCGCCGATCGTGATCTCGGAGGCGGGCCTCGCGAGGTGGTAGCCGCCGCGCGGTCCACGCTTCGCGCCGAGGAGGCCGGCCTTCTTCAGGTCCTGGAAGATCTGCTCCAGAAAGCGCGCGGGGATCATCTCGCGCTCGGCGATCTCACGGATCTGCGTGGGGCGGCCGTCGTTGTGGAAGGCGATGTCGAACAACGCCCGCACCCCGTAGCGGCCCTTGTTGGACAGCTTCACGAGGCACGGATGTAGGTTGTTGCATCGGAAAAGTCAAGAATACGAGCGATCGACCCGCTCTGATGTGCTCTCCAGTACAAGGTAGCACCGCCTCGACCCGGTCGCCGACCGCCTCGACCCGGTCGCCGACCTCCTCGACCCGGTCGCTCGACCTCCTCGACCCGGTCGCCGACCGCCTCGACCCGATCGCTCGACCTCCTCGACCCGGTCGCCGACCGCCTCGACCCGGTCGCCGACCTCCTCGACCCGGTCGCTCGACCTCCTCGGCCCGATCGCCGACCTCCTCGACCCGGTCGCTCGACCTCCTCGACCCGATCGATGAGACAGCAAGTTTCCGTCTGCATCGACCCTCGTTCGCGGGCGTTCAACATGCGCGCATCGATTGCAGTGCTCGATGAACCCAAGCGCCCCTTCGAGGATCGCAATGACCCCGCGTCGCGATGCGTTTTCCCGGGTGTCATGGTCCAGGAGAGGGATCACGGAGAATGCCATGCCCATCCCGCCCGTCCCTGTCGGCTCGCTCGTGCTCGATTGTTCGATGCACGGAACGTTTCTCGTCGATCTCCCGCATCGCGCCCTGCGCGGCCTGCTCGTCGAGCGCCCCGGATTCTCCGAGGCGGTCTCGGAGGTCGTCGCCAATCAGGCCAGCGTGGGGCCCAAGGCCGGCGTCACGCAGGACGAGATCGACGCGATCCTGCTCGACAATGACCACATCGCCGATATCGACGCGGTCCTGCCCGCCGCCCGGAAGCTCGTCGAGCTGCTCGAAGAGAGCCGCGCGCATTACGACGACGACAGACAACGCAGGGTCCACGCCATCGCGAACTCCATCGAAGGTCGCGCGCGCACCACGGGGATCGCCGAGCTGCTCGCCAAATACGACAAGACCCGCGCCTACCGCTCGGCGACCGGCGTGAAGGGCGCCAAGACGCGCAGGGCCAAGAAGAAGAAGGCCGAGAGCACCAACCCCACGCCCTCGAGCCCGGCCGATTCCCGATAAACGTTGGCTGCCCCGCCTCCCTCCCGCCTCACCCGGCCCTCGGGGCCGGGTGTTTGGCCTTCCAAATCGAAGCCTTCCCCTCCCGGCGACCGCCGAGTATCCTGCACGGGTGTCCCGCAGGCCCATCCCTACCTGGTTCTTCGCGATGGTCGTCGTGCGGCGTGGTGACGAGTACCTGCTCGTGCACGAGCGCGGGCACGGGCAAACGTGGTACCTGCCCGGCGGGCGCGTGGAGCCGGGCGAGCGGATCGTCGACGCCGCGGTGCGCGAGACGCTCGAAGAGGCCGGCGTGCGCGCGGCGATCCAGGGCGTCCTGCGCGTCGAACACTCGCCGCACCCGAGCGGGACGGCGCGCTGCCGTGTGTTTTTCCTGGCGAAGCCCGACGGCGACCCGACCCCGAAGAGCGAGGCCGACGAGCACTCCCTCGGCGCCCGGTGGGTGAAGCTCGACGAGCTCGCGGGGTTGCCCCTGCGTGGCGAGGAGGCGCGCGAGATCCTGAATGCGGTCGCCGCGGGCGCCCCCTCCTACCCGCTCTCGGTGCTCACGTACGAGGGCGCCTCGTGGGCGCCCCGACGTCCGTAGCCTTATTTCGTGAGCTCGGCCGCGCGGGCGGCGATGGTCTTGTCCTTGTCGTTCTTGTACTTGGCGACGTAGGCGGGGCCGTCCTTGGGGTCGCAGCCGATGATGGCCGCCATCGTGTAAGACCGCGTGTTCGTGTGCACGGTGGGGGCGTCCGTGATGCGACGGGCGGCCTTGCTCCCCTTGCTGCGCTGGGCGGGCGTGAGGTCGCTCCGCTTGCAGATCTTTTCCAGCGCCATTCCCGTCTCGAAGCCGATGTTTTTCTTCACGTCGATGGTGGAGAGGTCGTCGAGCAGCTTGTCCGTGAAGGACGCGCACTTGGCGATCGAGGCGATCCTCTCCGCCGCGCGGTTCTTGACGAAATCGTCCTTGTCGGCGCGAAGGGCGTTGATGACCTTGCAGGTTTCGTCGGGAAAGTACGGGGCGAGGTCGCCGAGGAGATTCAGCGCGAGGCTGCGCCGCGAGGCGGACGCGTCTTTGCTGACCTCGATCCCGTAGGCTACGACCTTGGGGTCACGATTCGTGGAGCCAAAGCCCACCACGCGCACGAACGCGTCCGTGTAATCCGATACTGGGTGCGCCTTGGCGATCGTGATCGCCCGATCGATTTTGCCCACCTTGACGAGGGGGAGGCCGGCGACGAACCTCCCGAACAGGTCGCCGAGGGTCTCGTCGCGCTCCTTCTCGGCCAAGCCGAGGACGGCGTCCACCTTCGCGGCGTCGGCGGTCTCTTCGTTCAGCGTCTGCATGAGCTTCTCGGCCGCGACGCGTCGCTCCTTGGGATCCTGGCTCCCGAGCATCTTCAGGAGCTCCGGGTTCGCCTTGCCATTCTCGAACGCTTGCTCCGCCTCGAGCCATTTCCGGAACGCTTCGCAGTCGTCGAGCGAGCCGTTCTCGTCGGGGGTGCAGGCCATCGCGGCCTTGCGCAGCTCCGCGAAGCTCGGCTCCGGGGGCTCGGCGTCGCCTTCGCCCTCCTCGGAGGGAGGCGCTTCGGCCGCGGCTTCGCCCCCGGGCGCGGGCGTTTCGGATTTCGGAGCCTCCTTCGTGGCGTCGGCCGAGGCGGGCGGCGGCGTGGAAGCGCCGCAACCCGCGGCGAGCGCGGCGATCGAGAGAACGAGTGCGGGGGAGAACCGGCCTTTGAGCATGGCGGCGTCCCGTAGTCGATTCTGCGTCACGCGGGAAGCCGATTTTGCGTATACTCCCGCGCGATGGCCTTCTACCAAGCTCCCCCCGAGATCGGCAACCAGTACGACGACGACCGTGTTCTCCGCTCGTACTTGAAGCGTGTGTTCCCGTCCGACGTCCTCCGCGAAGCCGAGCCGAGCCTCCGCGAGATGGGCGAGCTCGCCGGCGGCGAGCTCTACCGGCTGCAGCTCGAAGACCGCCTGAACGAGCCCAAGCTGACGCAGTGGGACGCGTGGGGGCATCGCGTCGATCAGATCGAGGTGACGCAGGTCTGGAAACGTGCCGCGCGGATCGCCGCCGAAAAAGGCGTGGTCGCGACGGGCTACGAAAAGCGGAGCGGCGACGTGTCCCGCGTGCACCAGTTTGCCCTGGTGTACCTCTTCGATTCCTCGACCGACGTGTACACCTGTCCGCTCGCGATGACGGACGGCGCGGCCAAGACGCTGCTCACGCACCGCGACGTGCGCGACGAGAACGATTTCGCGGCGAGGGCATTCGCGCGCCTGACGAGCCGTGATCCGGCAAAGGCCTGGACGAGCGGGCAATGGATGACGGAGCGGACCGGCGGGAGCGACGTGGGGCTCTCCGAGACGGAGGCGCGGAAGGACGCGGACGGGAATTTTCGGCTGTATGGGACGAAATGGTTCACCTCGGCGACGACGTCGCAGATGGCGCTGACGCTGGGCCGCCCGGAGGGCAATCCGCCCGGCGGCCGCGGGCTCGCGCTGTTTTACGTGGACGTCTTCGGGCCGGACGGGCGGATGAATGGGATCCAGGTCAATCGGCTGAAGGACAAACTCGGGACCCGGAAGGTGCCGACGGCGGAGCTGACGCTGGCCGGGGCCTTGGCCATGCCGGTGAAGGGGCTCGCGGACGGGATCCGGAACATCTCGCCGATGCTGAACGTGACGCGCACGTGGAATGCGGTCTGCGCGGCGGCGGGGATGCGGCGCGGCATTGCGCTCGCCCGTGATTATGCGCGTCGCCGCGTGCAGTTCGGCGCGCCGCTTTCGGACAAGCCTTTGCACATCGACACGCTCGCCGATCTCTCGGCCGAGGCTGAGGGCGCTTTCCACCTCGCGTTCCGCGCCGTCGAGCTGCTCGGGCGCGAGGAGGCGGGTACGATCACGGAGTCGGAGGCGCGCCTTTTGCGCCTCGTGACGCCACTCGCGAAGCTCACGACGGGCAAGCAGGCGGTCACGGTGCTGAGCGAGGTGCTCGAATGCTTCGGCGGCGCCGGGTACGTGGAGGACACGGGGATCCCGCGCATCTATCGTGATGCGCAGGTGTTGCCGATCTGGGAAGGCACGACGAACGTGCTCTCGCTCGATACGCTGCGCGCCCTGCAAAAAGAGGGGCCGCTCGAGGATCTGCTCGCCGACATTCGAGCGCTCGTGTCGACGGCGCCGGACGACGCGCTCCGGCGGGCGGGCGAGGGGGCGCTTTCGGCGGCGACGCACGCGGCGCGGTGGCTCGCCGAGACGTTCCAGAAGGATCCGCTCGGGGTCGAGGCGGGCGCGCGGCGCTTCGCGCTGACGCTCGGCCGCGCCTACGAGCTCGCGCTGCTCGTGCGGCACGCGTCGCACGCGCTCGCGCACGAGAACGACGGCCGCCCGAGGGCGGCGGCGCTGCGGTTTTATACGCGCGGGGTGGATCTCGTGCGGGACGAGGAGGATCGCGCGCTCGCCGCCGCGCTCGCCAACGACGTCGCGTTCTGACGAGGATGTTCATGGAGAAGGCCGCCCGCCTCGAATTCGCGCCGCCGGAGGTCGTCGTGACGAACCTGCCGGGCGGAGGCATGATCCTGCGCTCGCCGAGGCCGCTCCCGGCTTATCCGCGGCACCTCGGCGAGCTGCTTTACGCCTGGGCGGATCTGGCGCCGGATCGGGTGTTTCTTGCCGAACGGGAAGCGTCCGGGGGCGTGCGTCAGGTGACGTATGGCGAGGCGGCTGCGGTCGCGGCATCGATCGGCGAGGCGCTCGCGCGGCGGGATCTCTCCGCCGCGCGGCCGATCGTGATCCTGAGCGAGAATGGCATCGATCACGCGCTGCTCGCGCTCGGGGCGATGCTCGTGGGCGTGCCCGTGTGTCCGGTGTCGCCGGCGTATGCGTTGCTCTCGCGTGATTACGAAAAGCTGCGGTACATCCTCGGCCTCGTGAAGCCGGGCCTCGTGTATGCGCGGGACGAGGGACGGTTTGGCCGGGCGCTCGGGGCGCTCGACCTCGGGGGCGCGGAGGTCGTGGTGTCCGAGGGCGGCTCGTCGGCGACGCAATTCGACGAGCTTTGCCGCGAGCTCGCGGGCGAGCGCGCGGGCCGCGCGATGGAGACGGTCGAGCCCGACACGGTCGCGAAGATCCTGTTCACCTCGGGATCGACGGGCGAGCCGAAGGGCGTGCTCAACACGCACCGTATGCTCTGCTCGAATCAGCAGGCGATCGTGGATGTCTGGCCATTTTTGCGGAAGAGGCCGCCGGTCGTCGTGGATTGGCTGCCCTGGAGCCATACGTTCGGGGGCAATCACAACTTCAACATGGTGCTGTTCCACGGCGGCACGCTCTTCATCGACGAGGGCCGCCCGATGCCCGAGCTCGTCGAGAAGACGGTACACAACCTGCGCGAGGTCGCGCCGACGCTGTATTTCAACGTGCCGCGCGGGTTCGACGCGATTCTCCCGTACCTCGAAAACGACGCTGACCTGCGGGACCATTTCTTCCGGGAGCTCGACCTGCTCTTTTATGCGGCCGCCGCGCTGCCGCAGAGCACGTGGAAGCGGCTCGAAGAGGTGAGCCAAAAGGCGCGGGGCGAGCGCGTCACGATGGTCTCGGCCTGGGGCTCGACGGAGACCTCGCCGATGGTGACGACGGTGCATTTTCCGATCGATCGCGCGGGCGTGATCGGCCTTCCCGCGCCCGGCTGCGAGCTCAAGATGGTGCCGAACGGCAGCAAGCTGGAGATGCGCGTGCGCGGGCCGAACGTGACGCCCGGCTATTTCGGCCGCGAGGACCTCACGCGCGCGGCCTTCGACGAGGAAGGATTTTACAAGATCGGCGATGCCGGCAGGCTCGCGGATCCGGGGGATCCGTCGAAAGGCATCGTCTTCGATGGCCGCGTGGCGGAAGATTTCAAGCTGACGAGCGCGACGTGGGTGCACGTGGGTCAGGTGCGGATCACGGCGATCGCCGCGGCGGCGCCCGTGATTCAGGACGCGGTGGTGGCGGGGCACGACCGGGACGAAATCGGCTTGCTCGTCTTTCCGAGCCTCGTCGGGTGTCGTTCGCTTTGCCCGGATGCAAAGGAAGAGCCGCTCGCATCCCTCGTCGAGCGGCCGGAGGTCCTTTCGCACCTCACGGCGGGCCTCCGCGTGTACAACGAGGCGCACCCCGGGAGCAGCACGCGAATCGCGCGGGTGATGTTCCTGGTCGAGCCGCCGAGCATCGACGCCGGCGAGATCACCGACAAGGGGTACATCAACCAGCGCGCGGTCCTCACGCGCCGCGCAGGCCTGGTCGAGGCGCTCTACCGCGACGGCGAGCCGGGCGTGATCGTGATTCGGTGACGATTCGTGACGCAAGGTGTCACGTTTCGCGCGCACGTTTTTGGATCCCGTCGTTCGCGGTGGGGATTATGATGTCGGGCTCACGAAGAAGGGAGCCCGGATCATGTACGTTGCGCGTTGGCAGTTCACGACCCGGTTCGGTCGCAGGGACGAGTGTCTCAGGGTGCTGCGGAAATGGTACATCGACGTGGCACAACGCATCGGTTGGCGGTCGCTGCGCGTCCTCTCCGGCAGCATCGGCGGGCCCGAATCGCAGGTCGAGCTCGAAGTGCAGATCGATAACGTGGACGATCTCGAAGCCGCATGGCGCGATATGGCCGCCGTGCCGTACCACGCGGAGTACCAGAAGCAGCTCGCCGAGGTGATCGTGGACGGCACCGAGCGCTGGACGATCCACCGCGTGGCAGACCTGACGCCAGCGGAGAGCTGAGCGGCGTTACGCGACGACTTCCTCCGGCGTCTTCGCCGCGAGGACCCGCGCCGTCCACTGATCGAGGGCGGCGGAGTCCGCAGCCTCGATACGAGCAACGACCGCCTGAGGCAACTCGCCGAAGCGAAGGCGCAGGAGCTGGAGCATCGTGCGACGTTGCCCGCGGAGGAGCCCCTCCTGGGCGCCTACTTGGAGCCCTTCCTGGCGTCCTTCCAGGCGTCCTTCCTGGCGCCCTTGCTCCTTGGCCTGGCGCTCCCACATGTCCATGATTTCCTGCGTGTTCATGAGCAACTCCTCGTCCGTGGGGGTGACAGGGGCCGTCGCGGCGAACGTTCCACGCGAGGGGGATTTCGTCAAATGGGGTGTGTCGAGGCCAGGGTTCGTCTCGGAAAATTTGTGTTTGGCCTGGCGAAAATTTCTACGCCCGCAGCACCCACGCCGCCCGTCCCTTCGCCGTCGACGTCAGCTTGAGCTTCACGCGTTCCCCCGCGGCCCGTTTGTTACGGCGATCGAACAGCACCACCGTGCCGCCCGCGAGCTCCTCCGCGTCGAGCACCTCCTCCAAAAACCCCACCGCGCGTGCCTTGGCACCCGATTCTCCTTTTCGCCGCGAGACCAGGACGAACGCCTCGTGTTGCTCGTCCCCGCCCGCGAGCGGGACGCGCAGCACGACGTCGATCCGGCCGCGCGAGCCGCCCCAGCGGACGTCGACCCAGCCGCGGGGCTCGACCATTCGATACAGATAACCCAGGAAGACGAGCTCGGGCGCGACCGCCTCGTAGGCCACGTCCGTGACGAGGTGGCGAGCGTGTGTCTTGTAAAACAACGCGAATGCGTGGAGGAGCGTCTCGACGTCGAGGGCGCCATCTGTCTTGTAAAACCGCGCCGGCTCGTCCGTGATGGCGCGCCCGACGCCCGAGGCGAGCAGGCGCGGGACGAGCGCGCGGTGGATGCCGCTTTCGATACGCGCAGGGTCGTCCTCGGCGAGCAGGCCGAGGCTGCGCGCATAACGGATGTCGCCGCCCTGGGCCCGCGCCACGAGCGCCGTGCCCGCGAGGAGGGGCTCGACGACGCGGCGGACGCGTGGCTCGGCAAGGCGCGCGGCGAGGGCGTCGATCGGGGTCGTGCGGTGATCGACGAGGTGATGGATGGCCGCGCGGACGTGCGCTTCGCAAACGGTTTCAGCACGCGGGACGATCGTCACGAGCTCGCGGCCGAGCGCCTGCACGAGGAAGGGATGGCCCGCGGTCGCCTCCCGCGTGGCCCGGATCGCGGCCTCCTCGAAGGTTTGCCCCGTTTCGTGGGTGTGCTGCGCATACAGCGCGCGAATCTCGTCCTCGGTGAAGCTTCGAAGCGATTCGGGCGATAAGGCGGTCTCGAAGGGGCCCGTGAGGCCCGGACGAACGGGCGCGTCGCTTGCCGCCACGAAAGGTTCGAGGCGCAGGTCGCGCGTTCCGGAGAGAACCACGGACCACGGAAAGGCCGCGGGGCGACGCGGAAAGCCGATCTCGAGCTGGCGCAGGACCGTCCGGAGCGCGGCGCCGTGCAGCGTGTCCGCGCCGTCGAAAAAAAGGACGAGCGGGCGAGGACAAACCTGCGCCCAGGCCGAGAGCGCCGCCCAGAGCCGCGTGCCGTCCGCCGAGGCGGGGAAGGGCGGCGGGCGCAGCTCGGGCGGCAAATCGTGCTCCGCGGAGAGGCGGATCGAGGCGAGCAATGCCTCCTCCGCGCGCGCGACGTCGTCCCCGAGGGGCTCGCCGACCTCGGCGGAGACCACGAGCGCGGCATACCGATCCGACGCCAAGAGCTCGGCGGCGAGGGCGCGCAAGCTCGTGGTCTTGCCCGTGCGCCGCGGCGCGCGCACCAGGAAATACGCGCCTTCGTCGACGAGGCCGAGGCCCTCCGCGAGCCGCGGCGCCGCGGGCAGGTGATGGTGGCGCGCAGGATCACAAGGACCCTCGGTGCTGAAGGTGCGCATGGGCGAGGCGCAGGATATCGAAGGCGGCCCGGGCCGAGAAGCCTCGGGGCCCGGCGCGGATCGTCAGCTGAAGATCGCGCGGAAGAGCAGGAAAAACAGCGCGGAGAGCGTCATCGAGGCGGGCAGCGTGAGCACCCAGGCGAGGCCGATGTTCCGCACCGTCGAGCCCTGCAGGCCCGAGCGCTGCGCCACCATCGTGCCGGCGATGCCCGAGGAGAGGACGTGCGTCGTGCTCACCGGGAGCCCGAGCCACGCCGAGACGCCGATCGTGCTCGCCGCGACGATCTCCGCCGACGCGCCCTGCGCGTACGTGAGGTGGCTCTTGCCGATCTTCTCGCCGACCGTCACGACGATGCGCTTCCAGCCGAACATCGTGCCGATGCCGAGCGAGAGCGCGATCGCCACGAGGACCCAGTTCGGCGCGTACTCCGTGAGCGCACGCAGGGCCTTGCGCTCCTCCGCGAGCTTCTTCGTCTCCGCGGGCGTGAGGCCGAGGTGGCCGCCCTTCTGCATGTTGTCGATGGACTTGTCCGCGAGCAGGAGATCCTGCCGGAACTTGAAGCGATCCATCGGCGCGATTTCCTTCGCCGATTTGCGGCCGTCGAGGAACTGGTGGAGCTCGCCGAGGCGCACGAGCGTCTTCTCGGCCTCCACCTTGGAGTGCTGATCGTAGTGGTCGCGGACGAGCGCCGCGACGTTGTCCGTGGCGCGCAGCGTGCGCTCGAGCTCCGCGGGGCTCGCATCCATGTTGATCGCGAAGCCGGCCGGGACCAGGCCGATCAGGATGAGCATCACGAGGCCCACGCCCTTCTGGCCGTCGTTCGAGCCGTGGGCGAAGCTCACGGCCGCGCAGGTCGAGACGAGCAGGGCGCGGGTGCCGCGCGGCGGCGGCGCGTCCTTCGGCGGCGGCTCGAGCAGCGCCTTGTTCGTCGTGTAGCGCTTGATCAGGACGACGAGCAGCGCCGCGAGGCTGAAGCCGAAGAGCGGCGAGACGAGCAGCGCGATGCCGATGTCCGCGGCCTTGCTCCAGCTCACGCCGTCGCCGAACTTGTGGCCGGGCAGGAGCGAGTTGGCGATGCCGACACCCAGAATCGCGCCGATGAGGGTGTGGGAGCTCGACGCGGGCAGGCCGAGGTACCAGGTGCCTAAGTTCCAGGAGATCGCCGCGAGCAGGAGGGCGAGCACCATCGCGAGCCCCGCGCCCACGCCGCTCGAGACGAGCAGCTCCACGGGCAAGAGCTTCATGATGCCCATGGCGACCGCGATGCCACCCGCGAAGACGCCGACGAAGTTGCAGAGGCCAGAGAGGACGACCGCGACGTGGGGCTTCAGGGAGTTCGTGTAGATGACCGTCGCGACCGCGTTGGCGGTGTCGTGAAAGCCGTTCACGAACTCGAAGCCGAGGGCGATCAAGAGGCAGAGGACGAGGAGCGCGCGCACCCCGTTGCCGAGCGACGGATCGAGAAGAGCCTCCATGAACACGAGAGCCTTTCGGCGCCCCGGGGGCTGCTCATCCGCGCCATGACCCGAGGGGTCTCGCGCGTCGGAGACGCGGGGCGCCGTCTCCTTACAGGACCAAGCACCCGCACGCTAGGTGCAGGTCCGTCACAGCACCGTGACAGAGGGGTGTCTGAAGAGTGGCTTTTCAGGTGAACGGACGTGTGTCGTGTCCTGGATCTCAACGCGCCGGCGGGCGTTTGTGCTGGGCGGCCTCCCGGAAGGCGCGAATCCCGAGCGTCACGGCGTGATCTGGGCCGAGCTCGGCCTCCGCGAGGGGGAGCGCGCGGTCGTAAAGGGAGAGCGCTTCGTCCACCCGGCCCTTGGCTTCGAGGAGGTTTCCGAGGCGGACCAGGGTGGGACGGATCTCGGGCGGATCGGCGCCCGTCGCTCCAGCGTGGGCGGCGAGCGCGCGTCGGTAGAGGTCCTCGGCCTCGTCGGCGCGGCCCTCGGCCTCGACGAGGGTCGCGAGGTTGTGCTGCGCGAGCGCGAGGAGACTATCGACAGTCCGCGCGTCGGTTTCCGTGAGGATGCCGATCGCGCGCCGCAGGGAGCGCGCCGCGTCATCGCGACGGCCCGCCGCCGCGAGCACCGTGCCGAGGTTGTAGAGGGCCTCGGCCGCAGGGCGCGAGCGCGCGCCGAAGACACGTTCGGTGGTCGTGAGCGCGCGGGCGAGGAGGAGCTCGGCCTCCGCGGTTTGTTTTTGCTTGCCGAGGAGCAGGCCGAGCCGGCCGGCGACGTCGGCGATCGCGGCCTCGTCGGGGCTGCGCATGCGCTCGTACCCCGCGAGGAGCCGGCGGTAGAGGCGGATCGTCGCGTCGAGGCGGCCGGCGCGCTCGTGGATCGCGGCCGCGAGCTCGTAGAGCTTCGGCAAGCGGGGCTCGGTGGGCGCGCCGGCGAGCGCCTCGGCGATTCGAATGGCCCGCGTGCAGGCGGCGAGCGCGTCCTCCGTGTGGCCCGCCGAGAGCCGCGCCGCAGCGATCACATAGAGCGGCGTCGTGAGCTCGGCTGCCTCCTCGCCGAAGACCTCCTCCCCGATCAGGAGCGCTTCCGACGCCGCGGCCTCGGCCTCGGCGTTCTGCTTGCGTTCGAGCAGCGCGGGCAAGGCCGCGAGCTTGCGCTCGAACGCTCGTTTTCGCAGGGCCCGGCGGAGGCGACGCAGCATGCGCTCGCTCCTTTCTACGGCCGGACGAGGTCGCGCAGGTGGCGCATCGACGGCGAGCCGAAGCTCAGCACCTTGTCGTGAAAGGTTCGCTCCGTGAAACCCGGAGCGCCTTCGTTCGCCGCGCGGAGCTTCATCATCTCGGTGAAGCCGTAATAGTAGGTCGTGAGCTGCGCGCTCGTGAGCAGCGCGCGCTTCCACTTGCCCACGGCCTCGCCCTCCTCCTGGAACGCCTCGTTCGTCATGAGCGCGAGCCCTTCGGCCTCGGTCATCGAGCCGGCGTGCACGCCGTGATCGAGCAGCGCGTTCACCGCGAGCCTTAGCACCATCTTCTCGCGCTGGATGCGCACCTTCGGGCCGCCGAAGCCGTGCTTGGCCATGACCCACTCGCTGTAGACAGCCCAGCCCTCGACGAACGGGCCGCTCGAAAACACGGCGCGGAGCTTCGAGGGGAAGCGGTTGTTGTGCATGAGCTGCAGGAAATGCCCGGGCATCGCCTCGTGCACGGTGAGGTCGGCGAGCATGCTGCGGTTGTACTCGCGGTAAAACGAGAGACGGCGCTTGTCGTCCCAGTCGTTCGGCGTGGGCGCGATCGCGTAGAAGGTCTCGGCGCGCTCCTCGAGCGGGCCCGAGGCGTCGCAATACGCGATGGACACGCCGCGCCGGTACTCGGGCATCTCGATGACCTGACAGACCTCGTCGGGCACCCGCACGATGTCGCGCTCGCGGACGAACGCCGTCGCCTTCTGCACGAGATCACGCGCCTCCGAGACGATCGTCTCGTTCGTCGGGTGATCGTCGCCGAGCGCGTTGAGGACCTCGCGCACGAGCTGCTTGCGATCGACGAGCGTCGTCGTCGTGGGGAGCTTGCGCTTCGGGAAGAGCGTCGGCCAGAGCTCCTTGGAGGTCTCGACCATCTCGGCCTGCGTGCGTTCGAGCAGCGCGCGGGCGCCCTTTGCGATCGCGTCGATGTCGACGTCGTCGTCGAGGTAGTAACGGAGCTTCTTCTCGAAGCGCGCGCGGCCGAGGCGGATCTCGCCGTCGCTGCGGGGGAGGAGGTCCTTTTCGAGGAAGCCCTGGAAGTCCTCGAGCGCCTTGGCCGCCCGCTCGCTCGCGGCCGCGAGCTCGGAGACGAGCGCGGCGTCGGGGAGTTTCGCGTAAGGGGCGAGGACGTCACCGCGGCAGAGAGAGACGAGGCCGCGGTTCTGCACGATGGCCGTCTCGGTGTGCAGGCGCGGCGGACGGCCGAGCCGCTTCTTCGCGGCCTCGACGATCGCAGGGATGCCTTCGAGCCGGCCCACGAGGCTCCGTGCGCGGGACGCCGGCGTGCCGAAGCTCCGCGTGACGAGCGGATCGAGTCCGTCGCCGACGAGGCGCGTGTAGTAGAGCGGGCTCGCGGAGGCCTCGCGCAGCTCGTCGATCGCGAAGATCGCGTACCGGAGCTGGTTTCCGAGCATCGCATGATCGACGCGGCCCTGCGCGTCGAGGGCCGCGACGGAGATCCGGCCGAGCTCGTCGAGAAGGCCGACGTAGAAGCGGCGGGCCTCGGCCTCGCCTTCCTCGCTGCGATCGGGCCAGCGCGCGTCGTGCGCATGCTCGCCCGCCTCGGTGGCCGCGACGGGCTCGCGCGCGAGGTAGCCCTTCAAAAAGCGCTCGGAGAGCGCGGCGAAGGTGCGATCGGGCGCGTCGGGCGGAGCCGGAGGATCGACAGGGCCCGGCGCGGACGCGCTGCTCGCCGAGGCGGTTCCTTCAGGCTGGATGGGCGGCGCTCCCCCGGCAGGAGAGCACGACAGCGAGGAAACGGTGGAGGTGGTGGACATGACGGCGATCGCAACGAGACGTCGGGCGGACGCGGGGAGCACGATCGACGCTCTAGCCTTTTGCGAGCGCGGAGGGAACGGAAACGGCCCGGAGCCGCTGCCGCTGCCGCTTCCGCTTCCGCTTCCGCTTCCGCTTCCGCTTCCGCTTCCGCTTCCGCTTCCGCCTCCGCTTCCGCTTCCGCTTCCGCTTCCGCTTCCGCTTCCGCTTCCGCTTCCGCTTCCGCTTCCGGTGGTTTGGACGGTTGTTCTTTGTTTTCGTCCGGGGAGGTCGATTGTGCCCGCGTGCTCGGAAGGCGAAAGGCCAAGCCGTGCTCGCCGTGCTCGCCGTGCTCGCTTCGCTGCGCGCGGCTCCGCGCGGCTCCGCGCGGTGCGAGGCAAAGCCTCGCAGCCTTTCGCCTTCCTCCGCGCGCGGGCCGGGGTCAGGGGTCCCCGGTCGGGGATACGGAGGAAACAATGGCACTCAGGGTTTATGGCGTGGCGATCGAGATGCTCAAGATGTTGCGGCCGGTGATGGAGCGGATCGGGACCAAGGATCCGAATCTCGGGTATCAGATTCGGCGGGCAGCGACGAGCGTCGCATTGAATCTGAGCGAGGGCGCGTATTCGCAGGGAAGGAACGAACGCGCGCGTTGGCACACGGCCATGGGTTCGGCGGCGGAGGTGCGCGCGTGCCTGGAAGTAGCCGATGCACTCGGGTACATTGAAAACGTGGACGAGGCCCTGCTCGACACACTGGACCGTATCGTAGCTACCCTGCACCGCCTCACACGCCGGTAATGACCGAGGCGTGCCGTCCCCCATGGCGGCACGCCTTCCCCCAGCAACGGAAGCGGCAGCGGACGCGGAAGCGGAAGCGGCAAGCGAAATCTGATCGTGTACCGCTGCCGCGGCTCCGGCCGGCACCCGCCGACCCAGTGACCATCATGGGACGCTCGGCTCACGGGCGTATCGCGAGCCCCCTGGCTGGTTTTCCGTTTCCGCCCAGCCGATGAACGTGCGACTCAGTACACCATGCAAGCCATGACGAGGAGCCGCGCGGTCATGCTGGGCGTGCTGGTGTGGGGCTTCGGTGGGGCAGGATTGACGGGCGCGTGCGGCTCGAAAGAGCCGGGGACGCGTCGAACGTCCGCACCAGGTACACCTCGTCAACTCGCTCCCCCGGCGCGTGGTGGGTTTTGCGATGAGCGAGCAGAACGATCGCGCGCTCGCTCTCGCGGCTCTTCGGCGGGCGCTACACGCTCGCAAACCCGCGCCAGGGCTCGTGCACCATTCAGACCGCGGTAGTCCCTACGCCAGCGAGGATTACTGCAACGAACTGCGCCAGAAGGGCATCATTGCGAGCATGCGCCGCGTCGGCGATTGCTGGGATAATGCCGTCGCCGAGAGCTTCTTCGCCACCCTCAAGGCCGAGCTGGTCGATGCTACCCGCTACCCCTCGCGGGATGCGGCGACAACTGCGATCGGTGACTACCTCGAGAGCTTTTACAACCACGCTAGGCGGCACTCGTACCTCGGGTACCTGAGTCCCGTCGAGTTCGAATTACGTGCACAAGTTGCCGCTCTTGCGGCATAGTGGGTTTGTCCACGGAAGCGGGGGAAGATCACCCGCCGAAGGCGTTCTCGCTGTTGCTGATCCAGCCGTCGACGCGCACGCCGCCGACGATGAAACGCAACCGGGTGTGAGCGCCTTTCGTGCCCATGACCGTAGCCAGCGTCGGCAAGAGCGGCATCACCCGAACACGTCGCGATCTCAACGCCTCGATAGGCGTTCGCGGAGAGCGCGCACGCCGGCTAATCCGAAGACGAAGAGGAGCAGCGCACTGCCGCCCACCGCAAAGATGTAAAGCCCGTACTCCATCAACCGCTCGAGATTCCATCCGAAGACCTTGTACCCGGCGCCCAACGCGACGAGGCCGAGCATCGTCGCAATGAATCGCTGCGCACGCCACGACTTGAAGTACGAGAGCGGACTGCGTCGAGGCGTCCGGAGAGCCTCGGCGAAGCGCTTTGTCTCCTCTGCGGCCCTTGCGGCCGCCTGCGCTTCCTCCTCCGCCCGGCCCGCATCCTGCTCTCGGTACGTCATGGTGGCGAAGCGTCTAGCACCGAACGTCTTCCATGACGAGGGGGCTTCGCGTTCATGGTGCTGAGCCACCCTGGTAGCGTCTTCCCAGCACCGGCTCAGAGGATCGAGGCATATCGCCTCGACATGCTGTTATCTGATCGAAATAACGTAGTATTTCGCGGAGGAGAGCGGATCTTGGATCGGGTGTTACGTCCACTTTTTGCGACGTGGCGATTGTGCCTGTCTTCGAGAACCCGTTTGGAACCACTATCCGCTCCCGTGGAGACGCCGTTCGGCTATCACGTGATCAAGCGAAACCAGTGACTGGCTTCGCTACGAGCACATGGCGAGCTTCGCCTCGACGGCGAGCACGTCCGGGTGGCGCTCGCCCTTCCCCTTCGCGCGCAGCTCGGCCTGCTCGGCACGCCATCGCGCGCAGTCTCGACTCGTCGGTCGCGGAGGAGGGGGCGCGTCCGGGCCAGCGGCGCTTTCCCACGCCGCGCAGAGAGACAGCTGCGCGTTCGCGGCGACGGCCCTCGGATGCCGGGGCCCGTAGCCGGCGGCCTCGTCCACCAGGACTCTCCGGCGCACGGCCGCGCAGGCCCGCCGGTCCGCGTCGGCGTCGTGCCCGCACGCGCGGTGCGCGCCGTCGACGCGCACCATCGCCGGGTGTCGCTCGCCTTTCCCCGAGGCGACGAGCGCGACGCGCTCGAGCTCGAGCTCACCGCAAGAGGGCGGGAGCTCCGTGCTCTCGAGGTCGCTCGGGCGCGGCGCGACGCCGGAGACAGCCGGCCGTTCGACGCGAACCTTCACCGGATCGCGCGGGGGCTCCGCAGACGTGGAGCTACACGCGAGCCACCACGGAGCGGCAGCGAGAGCGAGCGTGCGACGCACACGACCCCGCGTGCCTGGCGAGCGGTTCATCGCAGGAGACCATTTCCGCATCGCGAGGGCAGACCGATTCACGCGGTGAAGACGAGCTCCGGCGCATACGCCGAAACGACGCCGGACACGATGCCGCGGGAACGGGCAAGACGCTCGAGAGCGCATGCCGGTAGGGAGAGCAAGGTGCGAGGTCCAGCGCTCGCCAGGGCCTCCGCGTACGCGCGGTGCGACTCGAGCA
Source organism: Polyangium jinanense (assembly GCF_028435265.1). Classification (GTDB taxonomy): domain Bacteria; phylum Myxococcota_A; class Polyangia; order Polyangiales; family Polyangiaceae; genus Polyangium; species Polyangium jinanense. The sequence goes on from NZ_JAGTJK010000073.1 coordinate 24,566, forward strand.
AGGCCACGAGCGACTCCGTGTAGCCCGGCTGGTCTCCTTCCAGGAGCGCGAAGAGCGTCCGGACAGCCGGCTCGTCGATCCGCTCCAGCCGCGACGAGGCGCGCGCGGCATTCGGCATGGCCTCGAGCGTGCGAATGAGCTCCTTCCCGTGATGGCCGCTGCGCGTCGCGACCGCGCGAAGGGTCTCGGCGAGCGGAAAGAAGTATTCATCGAGCTTCGCCGTCTGCACGCCGATCTGGAGAAGCGCGCTCTCCGGGATGTTCGTGAGCCACGCGTGCGCGGTGCCGTCCGCGATCGCCAGCGTGCACCACATGGCGTCGACCCACGCGCGCGCGGTGGCCTCCTGCCATGGAGGCGGCGGGTTGACCGCGCCCACCATGACGTCGACCGTGATCTCCATCGGAACGACGCGGTCGGGAAAGACCACGCGACCGAAGAAGAGCGCGCTCGCGCGGGCGGAACGCCGGAGCCACTCGACCCCTTCGGTCGGCTCGGCGTCGACGGTGAGGAGCGTACCGGCGACGTCCGTGGCGAACGCCGCGAGCGTCGGCAAGAACGGCCCGCGACTGGCGGACGCCCCGAGGTTCGCCCCGATCCGCCGGCGAAATCCTCTCGCCTCTTCCAGGCGGTCGTTCGCGATCGTGTGAGGCAGGATGATGTGTGCCATTCGTCTCTGATCCCGTGCTCGAGGGGCGACCCAGGGTAGGGACGCGTCCGAGCGGAGTGATGCGTGTCGGATAGCCGTTTCTTCCCTCGGAGGCCACCGATCTCTCGCGCGATCACACCGTCGCCGGCGAGGAGCGTCACCCGTCGTCAGGGCGCTCGAGGCTGATCCGCCCCAGGGCCCCGGCGCGAAACGCGTGAATGAGGACGTCCCCCGCCTTGTGACGGTCGAGTGGGGGCGGGGTGGTCCGGTGTCGTTCATGTTTGAGCGCTCGAGGCGGCCGCCTGGGTTGACAGGTGGCCGGTGGAGCGTGTTGGCTGGGACCGTAGAGGTGGTCGGATCTGGAAGTATGGAGGAGGAGAGGAGACCGCAGGGATGCGGCGATGCGCAGGGGTAGATGCGAGTGCCTTTGCGACGCGGTGGAGAGGGCCCAGGAGGTCGGTGCGCTCGATGTCGGTGGGGCGGCGTCGCGCTTGGCGCCGTGCTCGGGAGGGCGGTGCGGCGTGGAGGTTGTCCGCCGTGCTGCTGTGGGGTGATGCCGGATATGAGGAAGTTTCTTGTTGTGCGCCGCTATAAGAAGTGCAGCAGTCCCGCGGAGCGCGAGGGCAATCGATACCTGTTTGCAGTGTCCTGGTCGTGCTTCGTGGCGCTCGCGGCCTGGTGCAACGCCTGCGCCCCAGCATCTCCGCCCGTGACCGCCATGGAAGCCGATTCGGGTGCCATCTGGCTGAGTAAAAGCTGCGAGGCGGGCTCCGCTGCCGACTGCCATGCGCTGGGCGTGATGTACACGTCTGGAGGAGATCTCCCCGGGGACGATGCGCGCGCCGCGGAACTCTTTGGTAAGGCCTGCGACCGCGGAAATGCGGACGGCTGCGTGAGCCTCGGACACCTGCTCGACAGAGGCTGGGGCTCCGACGGCCGGGGCCTAGCCACGGATAAGGCGCGCGCCGCGGAACTCTTTGGCAATGCCTGCAACCGCGGGAACGCAGCCGGCTGCGTGAGCCTCAGCTTCCTGCTCGAGGAAGGCTGGGGCTCGGCCAAGGACGCGGCGCGCGCCGTGGAACTCTTTGGCAATGCCTGCAACCGTGGGAACGCGGCCGGCTGCGTGAACCTCGGACGCCTGTACCAGAAAGGCCGGGGTGTGACCAAGGACGAGACGCGCGCCGCGGGACTCTACCGCAAAGGCTGCGACGGTGGGGAGGCAGCGGGCTGCTTCAATCTCGGGGTCGCGTATGCCGAGGGTCGGGGTGTGCCCAGAGACGATACACGCGCTAAGGAACTCTTCCGGAATCTCTGTGACAAAGGGGATGAGGCGGCTTGCCTCACGCTGCTGCACTCATACTCTGAGTGGCCGGGGGCTTTGCCACGGTAAGCGTGGCTCGCTCTCGGCAACTGCGGGCGCCCAGACAAGACCCTGCGGCACAACAAGCGGGTGGTGCATGACGGTGCGCCATGCCTCGCTCCGCTCAGCACGGCGCCCGGCAGCACACCTGCAAGGCGTTGGGCGGGCACGAGACCGCAAGGGAAACGTCGTATGAAACTCTTTCAGGCCGACCCGCCAGTTCGCCCTTTTGGAGGACCCCCCACGTGTCAGTGCTTCAACCTAAGGGGGCCAAAGCATGGGAGACGATTGCCCGTCCTTTACGATGAAGTGCAAGACACCCAGTGCGACGCGTGGCGTCGCGTTGTCGATGGCGTCGAGTCCGCGATCGCGACGGGCGCAGAGACACTGGAGCCGCTTGCAGGGCTGACGGGGCCAGAGCGAGAACAGATCGTTACTCTTCCCCCAACTATCGGCCGCCTGACAAGAGTACGTGAGCTCCGACTCTACGGGTGATCTTCCCCAGCCGCAGCGGCCGTGATCTCGCTCTGGATGAGCCGCGAGCAGCGCCGTACGCGGATCGGCTCCGGGAACGCCCCAAAGGGCGGCCACGGGGCGGGAAGTGGCACGAACGTGCGCCAACGGGGTCGATCCGCCGTCAGCAGGACGCAGAACCATCGGGTTACGACGGGTGAGGGCCTCCGGAAGCGGAAGCGGAGGCGGGAGCGGCAGCGGCAGCGGAAGCGGCAGCGGCAGCGGAAGCGGCAGCGGCAGCGGCAGCGGCAGCGGCAGCGGCAGCGGCAGCGGCAGCGATCCCACGATCACCTTCTCATTCCCGCGGCCCTGTCACGCAATCCCAGCGGATCCCGGTTCTTCCAAGACGAACCAATCTCCGCATTTATGGATTTCCTTCTCCCCCAACCTGTGAGACAAAACAAGCGACGCCAGCCGGCGCTCTCAACACCGACCGGCGTCTCACCTGCAAACCCCAACGGACTGGAGTTCACAAGCTGTGAGCACGATACTCGTCCATCCTCCGCCGGCAAACTTTACGGCGGCGCACGCCCTCCTCGGGCGCCTTTACCTCGAACACCGCGACTTCCTTCGCCGTCTCCTTCTCGGACAGTTCATTCCTTCCCGGGACGTGGAGGACGTCTTGCAGGAGGTCTTCATCACGGCGTGGCGGAACCTCTCGCGCCTTGTGACGCCGGAGCAGGCGCGTCCGTGGCTCCTGGTGATCGGCTCAACCACGCACGCAATCACCGAGCCCTGGTGCGTCACGAGCGAGAGGTCTTCGCGGGGCTCGCGGATGACTTCGCCGAGCAGGAAGGAGCGGATTCGACCGGGCTGCTCGTGCAGGCGACATACGGAATGTTTCGGCTCAAGCGATTTCTCGGCAAGCTCCGACCCCGCATCCGCGCCGTGGTGCTGCCGTACCTGGAGGGCCGCTCGATCCAGGAGATTGCCGGATCGCTCGGGCTCAAGACGAAGACCGTCCACGGCCGCCTGCATCTCGCCCGGGAGCACCTGAAGACGCTCGCGCTCGCTTGACGCGCTGGCGCTCCTGTTTTCACGCTGCAAAATCGATAGCCCGTCCAGCCGTTGCTATGGCACTGCGAGCGCAATGAGCTCAGCCCGCGAGAGCCGTTCGCGCGGTTCCTTGGGAATCAGGGCGGCAAGCGCTGAAGGGTCTCCCTTCACATACTGCCGTATGTTGTACACGGCGAGCATGTCGACAAAGACCCCAGCCGTTGCCGACAAGCACGGCGAGCATGTCGACAAGGACCCCAGCCGTTGCCTGCAACCACGGCGAGCATGTCGACAAGGACCCCAGGTGTTGCCGACAAGCACGGCGAGCATGTCGACAAGGACCCCAGGTGTTGCCCGCAACCACGGCGAGCATGTCGACAAGGACTCCAGCCATTGCCGACAAGCGCGGCGAGCATGTCGACAAGGACCCCAGGCGTTGCCCGCAACCACGGCGAGCATGTCGACAAGGACCCGAGCCGTTGCCGGCAACCACGGCGAGCATGTCGACAAGGACCCCAGGCGTTGCCGGCAAAGCGCGGCGAGCACGTCGACAAGGAGCCCAGCCGTTGCCGGCAACCACGGCGAGCATGTCGACAAGGACCCCAGGCGTTGCCCGCAACCGCGGCGAGCATGTCGACAAGGACCCCAGCCGTTGCCGACAAGCGCGGCGAGCATGTCGACCAAGCCCCCAGCCGTTGCCGGCAACCACGGCGAGCACGTCGACGTCGAACGCGAGTCCGCGGCTGCCGAGGACGCTGCACGAACGGCAGGGCAGGAAGAAGGCGGACGAGCCGAACGCTAGCGGCGAACCGCAGGGCCGCTACACGCCCGACGCGTCCCTGGCGAACGTCGCGGCGATGGCCATGTCCTCCTCGACCGACGTGACGAGCGGGGCGAGCGCGGCCGCGAGTTGCATCGCGTCACCGTGGCCGACGATTTCGACGAGGTGCTGGCAGAGCGCGGGCACGAAGCTCTCCGCAGGGACCGAGACGTAGCGCGACATCTCGAGGACCGTGCCGCGCTCGCCGCCGAACGCCGAAGGCGCGGCTTCCTGCAGGATGGGCAAGTCGATGCTGGGCGGTACGCCGAGCCGGCCGAGCGCCATGTGCGCGAGGTAGATGGCCGCGACCTGGCTCTCGCGGCGCACGCGCTGAAAGACGCCCTCGCCGAAGGCAGCTTGCCAGCGCGCAAGCTCGGCCGTGCGGCTCGCTTCGTACCCGCCGAGGGGCGCATCCGAGACCGGAACGAGCGCGGCCAGCATCTCGGCCGAGCCTTCTTCGAGCGCGAGTCCACGCATCGCGACGAGGTCGTAGCCGCGGAGGAAGCCGACGAGGATGCGGCCGGCGCAGTCCCGCACGAAGGGCGCGAGCGCCTGGCCGATGGCCTCGGGCGGCGCCCCGGGCGCGAGCATCATGCCCGGCATGATCGCGCGCATCCGGCCGAGCGTGCCCCGCCGCGTCGGCGGCGACGACGAGCGAGGTCCCGACGTCGAAACGGGCCCGCTCGCCGGCCCGGAGCTCGAGACCGGCCCGCGGAAGGTGCTCGAAGGCGAGCCCCCGAGCTGCGCGACGCGGAAGCTTCCCAAGGAAGAATCGCCGCCGCTCGGGGGCGTGGACGAGGGCGAGGCGTGGCCACGCGTCGTGTTCGGCGCGGGCGTGGAGACGGGCCCGGTCACGGAACGCATGGTGGTGGTCGACGCGCGCCGGAGCGCAGCCGACGTGCCCGGATCGCCGACGACGTGCAGCGCCGCGAGATCGAGCGAGCGGATCGCGGGGAACCGCGGCGGCAGGCGCAGACGTAGCGCGGCGACGAGCTCGGCCTCGGCGCCGATGAGCTGCTCGTGATCGTCGGCCTCGCCGAAGAGCTCCTCGGCGAGCGTCGCGCATCGATCGGCGGCGTCGTCGGCGTTGCCCTGGGTCTGCGCCTCCGCGAAGTGCAAGGTCAGCTTGCCCCGCACGCGACGATCGTTCTTCGTCATCGCCGTGACGACGCGCGAAACGAGCTCCACATCGGCCGTGCTCCAGAAAGCCATCGCCTCTCGTCGTCCTCTTCGCGCGCCCAGGCGGCGCTCCGGAAAAACCGGGAAACCACGCGATCATCGCGCAGGCGCGGAGGATCCGTCAACTCTTCGGAGGCGGTTCAGCCGAGGCGTCTCCCCGCGTTCGCCCGCGACGCGGGGGGCTTCCGTTCTCCACGCACTACACGTCGATGCCGAGCCGCTTCAGCCGGTAGTAGAGCGTCGTCCGCTGCACGCCGAGCAAGCGAGCCATCTCGGCCTTGTTGCCGCCGCATCGCTCGAGCGCCGCCAGCATCTCGCGCCGCTCGATCTCTTCGAGCTGCGAGTCGAGGTTCTGTCGTCGCGAGCCCGTCTCGGACTCGACGGGCGCCGTGGGCTGCGACGGAGGTGACGTCGACGTCTTCTCCCACGCGGGCACGGGCGGGACGAACGCGAGGTGTTCCGGCTGGATCACGTCGCCCCGCGCGAGGATGGCCGCGCGCTCGACGACGTTCTCGAGCTCGCGCACGTTGCCCGGGAAGGCGTAGGCCTCGAGCTTCACGAACGCCCCGTGCGAGAGGGCGCGCGCGGCGCGCGTGTTGCGGCGCGTGTACTTGCGGAGGAAGTGCTCGGCGAGCGGGCGGATGTCCTCGCGGCGCTCGCTGAGCGGCGGCAGGCGGATCGGGAAGACGGAGAGGCGCGAGGCGAGCTCGGGCAAGACGTCGCGGCCCCACGCTTCGTCGAGGTCGGGCGTGACGGAGACGACGAGGCGCACGTCGAGCCTGCGCGACTCGGCGTCGCCCACGCGCTCGGCCTCTCCTGTCGCGAGCAAGCGAGCGAGCCGCGCCTGCAAGGCGGCGGTCGGCGGACCGGGATCTTCGAGGTAGAGCGTGCCGCCGTGCGCGAGCTCGACGCGGCCGACGCGATCGGCGGTCGCGCCCTCGAACGCGCCGCGCCGGTAGCCGAAGATCTCCCGTTCGAGCGCCTCGCCGCGGAACGCCGCGCACGTGACCTTGACGAAGGGCCGTTCCTCGCGCGGCGATCCGATGTGGATCGCGCGCGCCACGATCTCCTTCTCGGCGCCGACCCGACCTTCGACGAGCACGTGTGTCGAGGTCGGAGCGACCTCGCCGATGCGCGTCGAGACCTCCTTCATGGCGGCGGAGTTGCAGATGAGCTCGCCGAAGTCGATCGGGTCGCGCTGCTCGCGCTCGAGGTAGCCCGCGTAGTGCGCGAGCTGATCTCGCAGCCGCTTGTTCTCGCGCATCGTGGCGAACACGCTGATCCCCTGGCGCAGGATGGCGGCGAGCTCGCTGCCGTCCCAGGGCTTCTGCACGTAGCGGTAGACCGTGCCCGAGTTCAGCGCGTCGACGAGCACGGGCAGATCCGCATACGCTGTCAGAAGGATCCCGAGCGCGTCGGGCCGCATCTGCTTGGCGCGGCGCAGAAGCTCGAGCCCGCTCATGCCCGGCATGCGCTGGTCGGTCACGATGAGCGCCGCGTCGAGCCGCGCGAGCTCCGAGAGCGCCTGCGTCCCGCCGAGCGCGTAGTGGAGCGAGAACGTCTTGCGGAAGGCGAAGCGGAAGGCGTCGAGGTTGTCCTGCTCGTCGTCCACGACCAGGACGTCGAAGCTCTTCCAGTCGAGGTCACGCATGGCGCCTCCCCTACACCTACTACGGAGGGCCGCCCCGGGGCAGCGGGCAGGGGCGCCCCTCCGGCGGAACTCTGGGAGCCGGCTGCCTGGCCTCGGCCGTCGGGGTCCGTCGGGGCCGCCCTGTTTCCGCGGTTCCGTGTGCAAAGCCCCTCCGCAACTGCCCCCTCCTGCACAAAAGAGAGCTAAGCTCGCCCCCGCCGCACGAGACCGAGGAGAGACGGCATGCTGGAAGACGTGTTCAAGGACTTGCAGGATGGCATCGAGAAATCCATCGAGGCGCTCCGCCGAGATCTCGCGCGCGTGCGCACCGGCCGCGCCCACGCGGGGATGCTCGACGGCGTGCGCGTCGACTACTACGGCGTCCCGACGCCCATCCAACAGATGGCCACGGTGAGCGTGCCCGAGCCTCGCCTCATCACGATCAAGCCCTGGGAGAAGAACCAGGTGAAGGCCGTGGACAAGGCGATCCGCGAGAGCGACCTGAACCTGAACCCGCAGGTCGACGGCGATCTCATCCGCATCCCGATCCCGGCGCTCACCGAGGACCGGCGCAAGGAGATGGTCAAGCTGACCAAGAAGAACGGCGAGGAGGCGAAAGTCGCGATCCGCAAGCACCGCAGGGACGCGAACGAGCTCGTCGACTCGCTCGACAAGGACGGCGAGGTCAGCGGCGACGACGCCGATCGGGCGAAGAAGAAGATCGAGGACGTGGTCGCCGAGGGCATCAAGCAGGTCGACGCCGTCATCGCTCACAAGGAAAAGGACATCCTGGAGGTGTAGGCGTCTCCGGACGCAACGAGAGGAGGGGGAACGCATGGCCCAAGGCAGCCGAGATAAAGGGCGCTCCACGCGCTTGCCGCTCCGCGGCGGACCCGCGACGCGCGCCTTCCTTGCCCCGAGCGAGGAAGACGGCTTGACAGCGGAAACGCTGCGTGAAACCGTGAAAATCGTCGGTTTTGACCCGGTCCCAGGTTGCCGAGGTTTATGCGCGCATTTGCTTCCGGGATGACCGATGTCGGTCTCCAGCGCGATCACAACGAGGACAGCTACGCTGTCCTCCTGGAGTACGATCTGTTCATCGTCGCCGATGGCATGGGGGGCCATCGCGCCGGCGATGTGGCGAGCCGACTCGCGACCGACTCCATCACCGAGTTCTTCCGCTCGACGGCGAACGACGACGCGACCTGGCCGATCCACTTCGACGCGAACCTGACCGAGGATGAAAACCGCCTGCTCAGCGGCATCATGGTCGCGAACCGGCGGATCTTCGAGCGCAGCATTCGCTCGCGCGAGTGCGCCGGCATGGGCACGACCGTGGTCAGCGCCGTCTTCTCGCGCAGGCGCAACCGCCTCTACGTGGGCCACGTCGGCGACAGCCGCGCCTACCGCGTCCGTGGCGGTACGATCCAGCAGCTCACGCGGGATCACTCGCTGATCAACGACTACCTCATGGCGATGCCCGAGCTCACCGAGGAGCAACGGGCGGAGCTGCCGCGCAACGTGATCACGCGCGCGCTCGGCATGCAGGACAGCGTCGCCGTCGACCTGATGAGCGACGAGCCGCACCTCGGCGACGTCTACATCCTCTGCTCCGACGGCCTTTCGGGCATGCTCACCGACGAGCAGATCCGCGACATCGTCGCGACCTCGCAGGACACGTCCGAGATGTGCAGGCGCCTCATCGCCAAGGCGAACGAGCTCGGCGGCGAGGACAACATCACCGTGCTGGCGATCCGCTTCCTCCAGGACGACGTGGAGTACGGCGACGAGCCCACGCTCCAGGTCCCCGCGCATCGCATCGCGGTCACGGTCGGCGACGACAACGAGCGCTGAGCGTCGGCATCACGCCCCCTCTCGACCCCTCTCCCCGCGGGGAGAGGGGCTCGGGGTGAGCGTCACGTATCGCAGTTCTCGAGGATCAGGTGGCTCTCGGAGATGCCGCACGTGTTCGTCGACTCGATGATCTCGGGGCACTCGAACGAGACCCAGAGCTTGCCCGACGCGACGCCCTCGCCCGTGCCTTCCTTGAAGTAGAAGTTGCACTTCGACGAGCTGAACGCGTCGCCGGCCGTCCGGTCCGAGAAGAACGCGAGAGAACCCGCGGCCGGGCTCATCTCCGTCGCGCCCACGTTGATCGCGGGGATCGACAGGTTGATCCCGTCGCTGCCGAGCACGAGCTGCGCGCTCACGTTGAACGGCCCCGTGCCCGAAACCGAGCAGGTCACCTTCGCGCCTTCCACGCCGTCAATCACGACGGCCGTCTTCGTCGAGGCGCTGATCGTGCCGACCTCCGACCTGTGCGAGGCGATCGGGCAGCTCGCGCCCGTCTTCGTGAACTGGACGTTGAACGCGCCTTGCGGCGTGGGGGGCACGGGGTCGCTGCAACCGCCGAGCAAAGCGAACGCGACGAGCGGGAAAGCAAGACAGGCAACGCGCAGCATGGAAGTTCTCCCTGGGTTTCCGCGGCGCGCCGATGCGCCGTCGCCCCAGGTTCTACCGCATTTGCCTTGCGGGGCGTAGCATCGGTTACGCCCCGCGTTCTCGTCCTCAGCCGAGCGCGTGTTCGAGATCCTTCCAGAGATCGTCGACCGCTTCGAGCCCCACGGAGAGCCGCACGAGGCCGTCGGAGATGCCGAGCACCTTGCGCGTCTCCTCGGGGACCGACGCGTGCGTCATGATCGCCGGGTGCTCGGCGAGTGACTCCACGCCGCCGAGGCTCTCCGCGCACGAGAACACGTGCAGTCGCTCCAGCATCGTCCGCGCCGCCGAGAGACCCCCCGCGACCTCGATCGAGATCATGCCGCCGAAGCCGCCGCGCATCTGCCGCGCCGCCACGGCGTGATCCGGGTGCGACGCGAGCCCGGGGTAGTGGACACGTTCGACGCGCGGATGACGCGTGAGCCGCTCCGCGAGCGCGAGCGCCGCCATGCTCTGGTGACGCACGCGCACGGGCAGCGTCTTCAAGCCGCGCAGCACGAGGTAGCAGTCGAACGGGCTCGGCACGCCGCCCATCGCGTTCTGCAGGAAGCCGATGCGCTCCGCGAGCTTCGGGTTCGACGTCACGATGGCTCCGCCGACGACGTCCGAGTGCCCGTTCAGGTACTTCGTCACCGAGTGCACGACCACGTCCGCGCCGAGATCGAGCGGACGCTGGAGCATGGGCGTGGCGAACGTGTTGTCGACGACGAAGGTGATGTTCGCCTCGCGCGCCACCTTCGCGAGCGCCGCGATGTCGAAGACCTTGAGCATCGGGTTCGTCGGCGTCTCGATCCAGAGCAGGCGCGTCGAGGGCCGGATCGCCGCGCGTACGGCCGCGGGATCGCGCATGTCGACGAAGCTCGACGAGAGGCCCATCGGGCCCATGACCTTGTCCATCAGGCGGAACGTGCCGCCGTAGACGTCGTCGCCGCAGAGGATGTGCGCGCCGGGCGAAAGCGTGTGCAGCAGCGTCGTCGTCGCCGCGAGCCCGCTCCCGAAGCTGTAGCCGTGCGTGCCGCCTTCGAGGGCCGCGAGGCACGCTTCGAGCGCGCGGCGCGTGGGGTTGCCGCTGCGCGAGTATTCGTAGCCCTTGTGCACCCCCGGGCTCTCCTGCGCGAACGTGCTGGCGAGCACGATCGGCATCATCACCGCTCCGCTGACCGGATCGGGCTCCTGACCGGCGTGAATGGCGAGGGTGTCGAGGGAAACCGGAAAAGGCGCGTCCTTGTTCTTCATGTGGCTGCGCGACTCTAGCGCAGGTCCCGCGCACGTGGCACCGGCGCGAGCACGTCGCACAGTTCTCGCGCCGACGCGCGCCGCCGCGACGCATCCGGATCGAGCGCCTCGTAAAGCGCCTCGCGTTCCGTCGCCTCGAACGCCTCCGCGGAGAGGACGAGCTCGCGCCGGATCCCACGCGTCGCGACCTCGGCCAGCATCGCGGCCTCCGTGTCGGCCTCGCAGAGCCGCTCGCCCGTCGCAAGGAAGAGCAGCGTCGCGGCCATCGCGTACACGTCGGTCGCTTGGGATGGCTTCGCCGCGCCCGACGCGAGCTCCGGCGCGGCGTACGGCAACGTGCCGCGATCGTTCGTCTCGAGCTCGGCTTCGAGCCCACGAAACCGCGCGGCCCCGAGGTCCACGATCCGCGCTTCGCCGAGCGGACCGAGCAGCACGTGCGCGGGGCCGATGTCTCCGTGCACCACGTCGAGCGACCCTGCCTCGTCCGCGAGCGCGTGGATCTGGGCGAGCGCTCCGAGCGCCTCGATCGCCACGTGCCGCACGAGCGTCCGCGGCACCCGCGCGCCTCGCTCTTGCCACCCGCGCACGAGCGCTTCGACCGACGTCCCGGCCGCGAACGTCTCCAGGAAGAACGGCCCGCGCGCGTCGTTCCCCACGCGCACGAGCGATGGCAGCGCGGGGTGCTCGATCATCGACAGGAGCCGCGCCTCGCGCACCATCGCCACGCGACCTTCCCGCGCGGCGAGCGCGCGTGGCACGAGCCGCTTGCACACGAGCTCGCGCTCCCCCTCGCGCACGAGGGCCACTTCGAACACGCTCCCGCCGCCCAGCAGGCGAACGAACTCCGTCCCTTTTGGCGCGAGGAACGACACGTCGGTGATCCTTAGCGTGGCACGTCGAGCCGGACTCGATAGATGAGCGTCGGCCCGCCTTGCCCGTCGATCCACCGCGGCTCGTCGTCGCCGTCGAGCGGACTCGTGTAGTTGTAGACGTCGTACGCGCCTTCGCCCGCGGGCACGATCGACGCGAAGCAGGTGTCCCCGCGCGACGGCAGATCGAGCTCGAACGCGACCGTCAACGTCTCGGGATCGACGCGAAAGAGCGAGCAGCGCTTCGGCTGGAACGAGTACTCGACCGCGTAGACGCCCGCCTGATCCGCGAGCGAGAGATCGTCCCGATCGAGATCGAAGTTCCCCGTCTCCGTCAGGTTCCGCCGGCCGATGAGCCAGACGTCGTCGCCGCTCCGGAAGAGCAGCGGCGAGTCGTACTTCTTCTTGTCGGGCTTGCAGTCCCAGGCGCCGAGATCGGCGGCCTTCGCGCGGCAGATCTTCGAGCCGAAGCCGAGCGCGTCGCCGGCCTCGTTGCGCTCGACGGCGACGAGATCGCCATTGGCGAGGAGGACGAAGTCCGTCTCGGATCCGCCGCCCTCTTGCACCACCGGGCGTCCGGGCACGAGCGGCTCGAACGTGAGCCCGTCCTCGGTCCGGAGCAGGTGGATCCGGATCGGCTCGCCGTCGAAGTCGTAGATGTTCTCGCCGCCGACGTACCCGATGAGGTACGCGGCGCCGTCGATCCTCTTCGCTCGCCACGGGATGAAGCCCGGCTCGTAGAGCGGCGCGGGCTCGCTCCACGCGCCGCCCTCGTAGGTCATGGCCATCATGCCCTGCGGCTCGAAGTCGAGCGGGTTCGAGCCGAGCACGGCGAAGTAGAGGACGAGCTTCCCTTCGAGCGAGAGAAAGCGCATCTCGCGAAGATCCGTGCCCATCGCCACGTGCGTCTCGTAGCGCCAGGTCTCCTGGTCTTCGCTCGACACGACGTAGAGGACCGTCTCCGCGCTCGCGAAGTGGCTCGGCGCCGTGCGGAACGCGAGGTAGACGCGCCCTTCGTGCCGCACGACGTCGAGGTTGTTGTTCGCGTTTTGCGTTTCGACCCCCGCGGGCGGCGCCGCGAACGGGACCACCTCTCGGTAGCCCTCGATCCGCGCGCCCGCGGGGTTCACCATCTCCTCGGGGCTGCAGCCCGCGAGGAGCAGCGCGGTCACGACGAAGGACGACGCGCGGCGCATGACCCCCGCATCACTCGAACGTGAGGCTGAGCTCGTATCCCGCGATCGGGTCGTTGTCGCTGTAGTCGTGGACGGCCACGTAATACGTGCCGGCCGGCAGGCCGCTGACCGCCGGGTAGATGGACTTGTTGAGCAGCGAGCAGTTCCCTGGGCCGTCGTCGTCGCTCTCCTCGATCTGGTTGCCGCTCGCGTCGTAGAGCTGGATCAGCGTGTCGAAGCCGCAGGTGCTCACGTCGCCGATCACGTGCGTGGTCAGCACGGGGCTCATGCCCGCGGGCAGCTCGAAGCTGAAGTAGTCGACGTCGCCGATCGGATCGATCTTCCCGTGCCAGCTCGTCGTCATGGGCCAGGCAGGCGTCGCGGTGGCCACGTCGCCGTTCGGCTCGATCTCCCACGGCGCCTCGGCCAAGCACGTCGGGCCGCAGCCGTCGCCGGCGGTCGTGTTCCCGTCGTCGCATTGCTCGGTCGGGCTCACGAGGATGCCGTCACCGCAGCCCGGCGGCGACACCTTTACTTTGAGCACGTACGATGCCTGCGTCCCGTCGTTCAGGTACTCCTCCACCATCACCACGTACTTGCCGACGGGCAGGTTCGTCGCGGCGCTGTCGAGCAGGGGCGAGATGAGCGAGCACGAGTTCACGCCGTCCTGATCGTCGGACACGAGCAGCTGGTTCGAGGGCGAGTAGAGGTAGATCTTCGAGTCGAACGAGCCCGGGCAGCCGCCGTACCCGTCCGTCACCTCGATCCACACGCTCGAGCCCGGCACCGTGACGTCGAAGCTGAAGTAGTCCTGATCCCCGGCGGGCATGATCGACGCGACGGCGCCGTCGAAACCGACGACCGAGTTCGCCTGGTTGTTCGGCGCGTTCGGCTCCGTCTCGCTCAGGTAGTTTCCTTCGAGCTGGCACGTCTCCGAGCAGCCATCGCCCGCGGCCGTGTTCCCGTCGTCGCACTGCTCGCCGCTTTGTACGAACGTGTCGCCACAGCCGGGCGGCGTGAGTTTGTACTGGAGCACGTACCCGGGCTGCGCCTCGTCGTTGCTGTACTCCTCGACCTTCACCGTGTACTTGCCGGCGGCGAGGTTCGTGACCGCGGCGTCCAGCGTCGGATCGAGCAGCGAGCACGAGTCCAAGCCGTCGTCGTCGTCGCTCGCGATCTCCGTCCCGCTCTTGTCGTAGAGGTAGATCTTCGAGTCGAAGCCGCTCGGGCAGTTGCCTTGCCCGTCCGTGATCTCGATCCGCGCGCGGGTGCCGGGCACGGTCACCTCGAACGAGAAGAAGTCCTGATCGCCGACGGGCTGGATCGCCGCGACGATGCCGTCCGCGCCGGCGAGCGAGTTCGCCTGGGCCATCGGCTGGTTCGGCTCCACCTCGGTCGGGTAGTTGCCTTCGAGCTTGCAGTCGGGCGCGCAGCCGTCGCCCGCGGTCGTGTTCCCGTCGTCGCACTGCTCGGCGGCCTGCACGAGCCCGTCGCCGCAGCCGGGCGCGACGACCTGGATGTCGACCACGTAGAAGGGCAGCGACGAGAACGTCGCGCTCTCGACCTGCACGGAGTACGTGCCGACGGCGAGGTTGCCCATCGCGGGGTTCTGGGCAGGCAGGAGCTGCGAGCACTCGCCGACCCCGCTGTTGGTGTCCGAGCCGATGAAGCCGCTCGGCCCGAAGACACGCACGAGCGTGGCCACGCCGGCCGGGCAGCCGCCCATGCCGTCGCCCGTCGACACCTTGAGCACCGAGCCGGCCTGGGTGATCTCGACCGAGAACACGTCGATGTCGCCCGTCGGGTAGATCGACGCGGTGAACCCCTTGGTCCCGTCGGCGAGCGGATCCGCGGTCGCGGGCAGGTTGTTCTGCTCCGTCTCCGCCGGGTAATCGGCCGTGCCCACGGGCGGCATGAACCCACCCGCGCCGCCCGTGCCGCTCGACGAGGACGACGAAGAAGACGACGACGACGATGCGCCACCAGCGCCACCCTCGCCGCCGACGCCGCCCGTACCACCGACGCCGCCCATGCCGCCGACGCCACCCATGCCGCCGACGCCACCCATGCCGCCGAGGCCGCCCATGCCGCCGAGGCCGCCCGAGCCGCCTTCGCCGCCCACATTTCCGGTGCCGCCCGAGCCACCGTCATTTCCACCTTCGCCGCCTTTTGTCGTGCTCGTGGCGCAGCCCTGGAGCATGGCGGCGGCGAGGAGCAGGCCTGTGGTCATCGAAGCGAGCGAGGTCGGGAAGAAGATACGGCGGCGTTGTTTCATCGGTGGTTCCTCGTGCACTGCGGAGGAGATGAAAGGACACTCCGGCGCGGCCGTTCGGCGCGCCAAGCAGACAGACGCTTACGGTAGCCGACGGGCTGACGCAACGTCCGCGCACGAGCGAAGCTCTCTCCGTTCGGGTGCAGAGGGCGCGCGGACGTGCCAAGACCGTCGCGTGCGCCCCGTGATCCAGAGCATCATCGACGAGCTCTTCGCTCGTCATCACCGGTCGGGACGAGTCGATCTCAACGACATCGCGGAGGTGATCGGCCCGCGTGGCGTCTCCTACGAGGAGGTCGACCACATCGTCGATCGCTTGGAGGCCCTCGGCCTCGTGGTCGGCGAGCCGATCGACGCAAACGAGGTCTTGGTGATGAAGCGCGTGCTCGGCGCCGCGCGCTCTCTCCGCACGACGCTCGGGCGGAACCCGACCATCGCGGAGATCGCCCTGTCTTCGGGGCACCCGGCGCACGTCGTGCGTCGCGCGCTCGAGCGTGGGGTCTCGCCGCGCGTGGTCCGGAGCTACTAGCCTGATAGAGTGAGGCCGTGCCGCTTGGCCCGCGCCTCTCCTTGGCTCTCGCGCTGCTCGCGACGACGATCGCGCCTCGATCGCTCGCCGAATCTCCGAAAGCCGCGCCGCCGCCGAAGGAGGCGGTGGAACTCTCCGCCGATCAGCTCGACATCGACATCGCAGCGAAGCGCGCCGTGCTCGAAGGCCACGTGCGCCTGACGAAGGGCGGGCTCGTGGTGCGCGCGCCGCGCGTGGAGGTGCGGTACGACGAGGTGCCGAACGTGACCTGGGCGAAAGGCACGGGCGGGGTCGTCGCGGAGGTGAAAGGCGTGCACGCGGAGGCGCCCGAGGTGGAGATCGACCTCGGCAAGCAAATGCTCTCGCTACGCGGAGGGGTGCGTCTTCAGCGAGGGGCAGGGTGGATCAGCGCGGAGAAGGCGACGATCGATCTCGTGAGCCTGAAGGTGTCCCTCTCCGAGGTGAAAGGCGCACTGCCGGTGCCGGAGGGGTCGGAGAAGAAGTGACGCGACCTTGCGCGGGGCTTTGCCCCGCACCCCAGAAGGGGGCTGTCCGCCCCCTTCACCCCGGACCAGCGCAAGCGCTGGACTCGGGGTCGATGAACTGCGCGATGCGCAGTTCATCGAACAGGCCGTGGCAAGACCCACGACGACTTTGCCAGCTGAGACAGCAGCGCTGCCGTACCTCGTAGTGACGTTTTCCCTGTCGACAGCGCGCATCGCGCGCTGTCGCCCCGCGTCCAGGGCTTGCCCTGGTCCGGGTCCAGGGGTGGACAACCCCTGGTCGGGGTCCG
>NZ_JAGTJK010000074.1:0-39792 GCF_028435265.1 Polyangium jinanense
ATGAACTGCGCATCGCGCAGTTCATCGACCCTGGGTCCAGCGCTTGCGCTGGTCCGGGTCCCGGGGCGGATAGCCCCGGGTGGGGCCTGGGGCAACGCCCCAGCGCAGCGCCTCCAGATGAGACGCGTCAGCTTGCGGAGCGGAGCTTGTCGATCCAGGCGAGGGCGGCGGCGTCGGTATCGAAGAAGCGGACGTCGAAGGGGGGGCCGCCGTGCAGGATGCGGGCTGCGCGGACGACCATGGCGCCGAGGATGCGGGCGTGAAAACGTGCGCCGACGAGGGCGACGCCGAGGATGGGCACGCCGGCGCCCCTCTCGCCGGCGCCTTCGGAGGCGAGGCGACGTGCCTCGGGTGTGATGTTCTCCAGCCGCTCGACGTTGACGAGCAAGAAGATGCCCGGTTTGCCAGCGGAGAAATTGCGCTGGATGTCGAGGATGCGCTGCATGTCGTCCACGCTGATGTGGCCGATGAAGTGGCCGATGAGGAGATCGGGGTCGCGGGTGACGACGTGGCTTTCACCGCTGGGCGAAGGAAGCATTCCAGGGGGAACGTACTGGGCGAGGTGGGGGAGTGCAAGTGAGCGGGGCTACCGGACATGACGGTATGCCGCGGTCGCTGGTGGCGGATCAGGGCATGCACGTTCCTCCCCCGCATTTTCCGCTCAAGCAATCGACGCCGCTGCTGCAGCTAGAGCCGTTCTTTTTTTTGCACAAGCCATTCCCGTCACAAGCTTGCGTGTTGGTGCACATAACTGAGCTCAGGTCTTCCTGCCCCGCGGGGATGTTGGCGCAGACCCCCTCGTTGCCCGCGAGACCGCACGATTGGCACGTGGCTGTGCACGCGCTCTCGCAGCAGACGCCGTCGACGCAGTTCCCGGAGAGGCATTCGCTACTGGCGCTGCAACTGACGCCCTGCTCCTTCTTGCACTGGCCGCCGCCATTGCAGGAGTTCGAGCCGGTGCAGGTGGGGGAGTCGTCCATGCCCGAGAACACGTTCGTGCACGTGCCGACGTTGCCCGCGACGTTGCACGCCATGCACGTGCCGCTGCAGGCCGCGTTGCAGCAGACGCCGTCCACGCAATGGCCGCTCAAGCACTCGACGGCCCCGCCGCAGGTCTGCGCGGGGGCCTTCTTGCATGCGCCCGCGCCGTTGCACACCGTGCCGCCATTCTGGTTGCACGCGGCGTCGACGGGCCGGTTCGGGTTCGACGGCACGCCGGCCGGGCTGCACATGTCATCGGTGCATTCGTTGCCGTCGACGGGTTTGTCGGTCGTGTCGGTCGACGTGACGATGTTGCCCTGACCGTCACACTCGATGACCTTGCAATCGCGGGCCGTCTGCCCGTTCGGCAGATCCGTGCCCTTGGGCGTGAAGCTCACGCCGCACTGGTTATCGATGCACGTGCGGACCTTGCAGAAATCGTCGGTGCCTTCGCATTGCGCGGCCTCGTTGCAGCCGACGCATTGGCCGGCGCCGTCGCAGTAGATCCCGGCGCCGCACGCCGTGTTGGTCGCCTCGTTCGGGAACGTCGGCGTCCCGTTCGTGCAGACGTTCTTCGTGCAGGCGTTGTTGTCGTTCGGCAGGTCGATGTCGTCGACGATCTTCTCCGTCGCGCCCGCGCCGTCGCAGACGACCCGCATGCAATCGCCAGCCGTCTGGCTATCGAACGTGGTCCCGGCCGGCGCGAATGTCTGCACGCAGACGTGATTCTCGCACGTGCGCTTCTGGCAGACGTCGTCCGGCGGGAGGAGCACGCAATCGGCGGGCTCGTTGCACGCGACGCAATTCGAGGTGCCGTCACAGACCTCGGGTTTGCCCGGCTCGCAGGGATCGCCCGCGAGCACCGGCGGGTTCGTCGGCGCGCCCATCGTGCACACGTCGAACGTGCACGTGTTCATGTCGACCGGCACGTCCGTATCGTCGGTGACGTCCGTGTCCTTGCCATTGATGCAGAGCCTCTGCTTGCAATCCCCCGGGGTCGGCGTGACGCCCGGGGTGGGCAGGCCGTCGAGATTCGTGAAGACGCAGATGCTCGTGGCGAAGTTGCAGAAATCGTCCGTGCAGGCGTTGCCGTCGTCACACGGATTCTGCGCGTCGCAGGCGATCTGGCAAACCCCACCCTGGCAAGTGCCGCTCTCGTTTCCGCGCTGGCACACGCCGCCGTCGGGCGTATGCGTGTTGCTCGGCGTGCCGCCCTGGCAGGCGTCGTTCGTGCAGGGCTCGTTGTCGTCGGGGATGTCCGCGTCGTCGGTGACGGTGACTTCCTTGCCGGCCGCGCAATCGAGCCGCTGGCAATCGCCGACGGTCTGCACCGGGCTCGTCCCGTCGGTCGTCGGCGTGTAGACGCAGATCTTCTCGTCGCTGCACGTAGCGGTGGTGCAGGCGTTGTTGTCGTCGCAATCCGCCGCCGTCTCGCACGGCTCCTTGGCCGCGGGGACACCCTCCACGCTGTAGGGATGGTCCCCGTCGAGGAGCTGCACACAGCTCGCCGCCGTGGCGAGCATTCCGACCCAGAAGAGCTTCCAGGTGCGCATCAGAACGTCCCGTCGACGCCCAGATACCCGGCCCCTGGCCCCGCCAATCCCCGCACCCGCACGGACCCGACCTTTTCCGCCGTCGGCTTTGGCGAAAGCACGAACAACGTCACGCCCGTCGCGAGCACGACGCCTCCCACGATGAACGTCGCGGTGCTCGCATTGCCGAGCGCCCAGAACCGCTCGACCGTCTTCATGCCTTCCACGCCGCACGCGAAGTTCGCGTCGCATACCGCGTCGACCTCGCGCTTCTCGGCCATCGCGAGCCCGCCGAGCACGCTGCCCGCGATGAGCGCCGCGCCGCCCAGGCCCATCGCCGCGATTCCACCGATCGCCCACGGATGCATTTCCGGCTTGGATGGCGCGATCGGCTGCGGGGGCGGCGGCAATGGCTGCTCGGGGAGCGGCTGGCGCTCGTCCTTCGCTTCCTGCGTCGCGCCGGGCGTGAGCTCGAGGATCTTTCGGTCCCCCTTTTCCAGCCGCACGTTTCGGTCCTGCGGCGGGCGCCCCGGGACCTCCACGCGGAAGGCATATTCCCCCGGATCCATCGGCACCGAGGCGCCCAGCGTCTTCAGGTCGAACGTGGTATTCCCCCGCGAGACGACGACCCCCTCGGGCACCTCGCCCGCCCACACGAGCTTGAGCCGAGGCGTCTCCGCGTCGAGCTTCTTCCGCTGCTCCTCCGCGATCCGCGCGCGCTCGGCGTGACGCTCGCGCAGTGGGCTCTTCATCGCCGCGAAGAGGCCGAGGTACGTCGTGTAATGCCCGAGCGCGGTCGCCATGCGGCCCCGCGTGGCTTCGCATTCGGCGAGCGCGTACAGCGTCCCCGGCGTCGGATCGATCCGCTGGCTCTCCGCGAGCGCGGCGCAGGCCTCGGCGTGACGGCCGGCTGCCCGGTGCGCGACCGCCCGATTGAACAGGATCTCCGCCAGGAGCTTCTTCTCCTGCTCCTCGGCGACGCGCGCCCGCTCCGTGTGTTTTTCGCGCAGCGGGCTCTTCATCGCCGCGTAGAGAGCGAGATACTCTCTGTAATGCGCGAGCGCCTGATCGAGCTTCTGGATCTTCACCTCGCATTCGGCGAGGGCGTGCAGCGTCCCGGGCTTCGGATCGAGCACGTGGCTCTGTTCGAGCAGCGGGCAGGCCTCGGCATACCGCCCGGCTTGCACCTCCGCGACGGCGGCGTCGAAGAGCTTTCCCGCGGCCGCCTCCTGCGCGGGCGTCGGCGCGGCGGACGCCATGCCTTCCGGGAGCCCGAGGCCCACGCAGACGAGCCCCACGAAGAACCATCGTGCCTTACGCATGTCGTGTCCACCTTTGCCGCATGATTCGTGCGTCACGGAGCGAGCCGGACGCTGAAGAGATCGGCGCCGCCGCTGCTCGGGATGGTCGCGAGCGGGGCGCCGAACGCGATCTGCGAGTCGAAGCTGCCGCCCACGATGACGTCGCCCTTCGCGTCGGCAGTGATGGCCCAGGCTGCCTGCGTGCCGTTCACGCCAAACGTCTTGGTCCAGAGCGGCGACCAGTCCGCCGCGGCGAGCTTTGCGACGAAAATATCGTATCCATCACCCGTCGTGATCGTCCCGGATCCGAAATCGACGGACCCGTTGAAGAGCCCGGTCACGGTCACGTTCCCCGCGCCGTCCACCGCGATCCCGGTGCCCAGCGAGGTTCCGGAGAGCCCGAAGCGCTTGCTGCGCACAGGTTCGCCGTTCGCGGCGGCGAGCTCGGCGACGAATGTGTCCCATAAGCCCGCCGCCGACATCTGTCCGCCGCCGAAATCGACCTTGCCCGTGAAGCGTCCGGCGATGAGGATGTTGCCGCCGTTCGGCGCGGCGGCGATGTGTCCGGTGAATTGGGAGGAGCCGAACTCACCAAAGCGCTCGCTCCAGATGTGGGCCCCATTCGAGGCGTACATCGCGACCACCAAATCGGTGTCGCCCCCGTTCGGCAGGTTGCTGCCGCCGAAGTTCGCGTCGCCTACCGCGTCGCCAGCCGCGTCGCCCACGACCGCGACGTTGCCGTCCCTCGTAACCGTGAGGTGACGTCCTACTTGAGTCCCGCCGTTGACGAAAACCGAGCTCCAGAGATGGTTCCCCGCGGAATCGTAGCTCGCCACAAATAGGTCTTGGCCGTCCGGGGTCACGGGAGCGCCCCCGAGGCTCACGTTGACGCCGGTAACCAACCCCGTGACGTACAGGTTCCCAGCGGCATCGGCGTCCACGTCCAGCGCGGATTGCCTGCTCGTCGTGCCGAACCGCTTGCTCCAGACATGCGCGCCCATGGCGTCGAGCGTGACGATGAAGATATCGTAGCTTTGGGCCAGCAGAACGCTCCCACCGAAATTGATCTCCCCGCCGAACTCGCCCACCACCGTGACACGGCCGGCCGGGCTGACAGCAACGCCGTATGCGAAGGCGGCACCGGTGCTGCTCTGGAACTCTTTCTGCCATTGAAGCGTTCCATCGGGATGAATCTTCGCAACGAAAACGCTGCCGGTTTCCGCTGGGAGGAGAACTTCGTTCATCTTGGCGCCGACGACGCCCGCAATGACGTACCCGCCGTCAGGCGTGACCGCCACGTCGTAGATCCCATCGCCCAACGGGGCGACGGTGTTGCCTCCCGGCGTGAACGCAGCCATGGGCGTGCCCGTACACGCGTTTACGGCCGCTCCATCACAATCCTCGTCTCCAGGCAGGGAGCAATCTTCGGCCGCCGGAAAAACCTCGCCCTCGCAGCTGCCCCACTCCATGCCGTTGTAGCTGCAAAACCGGACACCGGCTGTGCAGTCGCCGATGCCTTCGGTGCCGGCGGGCCCCGAATAACACAGCCTCGTCTCGCCGGGGGTGCACAGCTCACTCGTCCCGCCGGTCCCCCCGCCGCCCACGGGTTCCCCCGGGTTATAGGGATGGTCCCCTCCGAGGACCTGCACACAGCTCGCCGCCGTGAGCAGCGCCGCAACACCGACTGACTTCCAGGCTCGCATCCGCGCTCCTCAATCCCTGCTCCACGTCGAGCCAGGCCTCGGAGCCTTCACCGTCGGCGCCCCGCTCGTCTTCGAGGGCTGCGTCGCCGTCGCGGGCTTGCTCGTCGGCGCCGCCGCAGCCGCGCTCACCGCGGGCGCAGCACTCGCCGACGCGATCGGCGCGGGCGCCGTCGTCTCCAGCGGCGCCGCCGGCACAACCTCGGGCGCGGCCGTCGCCACGGGGGCCTGCGCCGACGACGGCGCCGCGGCGGCCGGCTCCGGCGTCTTGCCTTCCTCGCGCGACGAGAGCGCGAAGACAGCGACGACCGCAACGAGCAAACACGCAAGCCCCACGCCCGCGGCGATGAGTCCCGTCGGCGGTGACCTTCGCCCCGTCGGAACCGCGGTCATCCCGCTCCCGAGCGGCGTCAGGACCGGGCCCATGGGCGTGCCCGCGTGCCCCACCGGCGTCGCCGCGCCAAAGTCCGCGCCGTTCGGCAGCGGCCCGCGTCGTGGCGCCATCGGCACTGTCGCTTGCGTGTCGAGCGTCATGATCGGCACGTCGAACGGCTGCGACGCGAACGACGGCCGCGAAATCGACCCCGGCGGCAGCATCCCCGCGGAGGCGAGCCCCGGCTGCGGCAACCCGAACGCCTCGGCGAGCGCTCTCACCGCGCTCGTGGCCGAAGGAAACCGCTCGGAGGGCGTCCTCGCCGTGGCCCGTGCAAACCACGCGTCGAACGTGGGCGGCAGGCTCGTGCCGAGCCGCGCAGCCCGCGCGGTCGCCGGCTCGCGTGGCCCGAGCGCGGCCTGCGCGGCGAATGCGAAGACGTTCGCGCCGCCCCGCGATTCCTCGTACCAGTAGGCTTTGCCGACGAGGAGCGTGAACGCGATCATGCCGAGCGCGAAGATGTCCGTCGCGGGCGAGACCGACGATTCCATCAAGAACTGCTCGGGCGCCATGTAGAGCGGCGTGCCGAGCGATTGCGTCGCGCCCGCCGCCGTCGAGCCGGCGGCCACGATCTTCGCGATCCCGAAATCGAGCACCTTGATGCGCGGGGGGCCGTCCTCGCGCTCGCAGAGGAAGAGATTGTCGGGCTTGAGATCCCGATGGACGATGTGGGCCCGGTGCGTCTTTTCGAGGGCGAGCGAGGTCTGATGCAGGTACGCGACCACCTCCGCCGGCGGCAAGGGGCCCGTGTGGCGGATCCGCTTGCCGAGCTCCTCGCCGCGCAAGAGCTCCATGACCAGGAAAGGCATCCCGGTCGCGTCGTCGATGCCCGCGTCGAAGACGTCGACGATGTACTCGCTCTCGATCTCGGCGGCGACGCGCGC
This sequence comes from Polyangium jinanense, assembly GCF_028435265.1. Taxonomy (GTDB): domain Bacteria; phylum Myxococcota_A; class Polyangia; order Polyangiales; family Polyangiaceae; genus Polyangium; species Polyangium jinanense. The sequence continues at coordinate 6,832 of NZ_JAGTJK010000074.1, forward strand.
CTCTTGCCGGAAGCGCCCGCGCAGGTCGTCGCTCTGGACGAAGTTCGCGTGCATCACCTTGAGCGCGCGGCGGCGGTTCGTCTCGAGGTGGACGACCTCGTAGACCGCCCCCATGCCCCCTGCGGCGATGCGACGCTCGACGCGGTAACGCCCGGCGAAAATCGACCCGGCTGCCAGATCAGACGACACGGCCTGCTCCCTCGACAAGGATCCGCCGCATGTTTGCATGCAAACGGTTTTCCGTCGCAGTAGACGTCCAGTTGCCAGCGAAGTCAAGCTTCGGGGGAGGAGGGCGGGCGCTTGCGGCTACACCGGCCTGCTGGGACGCGCCACCGTCCGAGAAACCGCGCATCGCGCGGTTTCTCGGCCCTCGGTCCAGGCCGTGCCTGGTCCGGGGTGCAGGGGGCGGACAGCCCCCTGCTGGGGTGCGGGGCAAAGCCCCGCGGCATCACCCTGGGACCTCGGGCACCTCGGTCTCTGGGGTGACGGCGTCGTTCGACTCTTTGGGCGTGTCCCTTCGGGCGGCGTTGGCTCGGTATTCGTCGAGTGGGCGGAGGGCGTCGCGTGCGGCGGTGCGGGATTCGAGGGGTGCTTCCTCGTCGAGACATACGGACACGAGTTGGAGGGCGTGGCGGACGATTGCGTCGCCCACCTCGCGCAGCGGGAGGACGAGGCTTGGGACGGTGATTTCGGGGCGGGCCTTGGTGATGCCGATGGCTTCGCCGTACAGCTTGTGGATTCGACGCACCTCGGCCAGGAACTCGGGGCCTGTGACGACGTCGATATCGGCGGCGAGGTCCTCCTCGTTGATTCGATCGAGCCGCTTTTGCGTCTCGGCCCACTGGCTCGCGTAATCGGCCTTCAGGAACGAGAGACCCGTGGGGAACAAGGTGGCGAGCAGGACACCTGCGCGCGCGGCGTGGGGGTGCGTCTCTGCGGGTAGCCCCGAGTAATCCTCGATTCGGCCGAAGAGACGGCTCATGGCGTGGTCGGCGAGCACGTCGACGGGCCGCGCGTCGGGCCGCTTCTCCACGCGATCACGCGCCTTCCAGCTCTCCTGGAGCGAGAGTGCCGCCTGCCGGAGCGTGTTCGCGGCCTTCTTGACGGATAGCGGCGCGCCGTCGGGCGTGGCTGCGACGAGCTTGATCGAGAGTGCGACGGCGGACGGCACGTCGAGCTTGGGGGGACGAACGTAGACAGACGGGTCGAAATCAGCGTCCAAGGAAACCTCCATTGAAACGGGGTGCGAGGCAGACGGTCGACCCGGGAGAAGCGTGCAGGCGGAATCTTGCTGCGAGGGCGGAGACGGAAGCGACATTGCGCCGTGCAGGTGGGTGGACCTCGCGGATCGATGTGGCGCATCGGTCCTGGAGGTGCCGGGACATCCCGGGACGATGCGGGGAGCGGTTGGAGCAGGTTCCGGGACATGGGCCGGCGATGATCGGATCCGGGGACGCAGGTTCCGGGAGCTCGACGCGTGAGGGCATGATCCCTCGGCGAAGGATCTGGAAGGTAGCAGGACGAAGGATCACCTCGGCTTGACTCCGCTCCTCCGTGTCTCGATACACAGACCAGGACGTCCGGGGCGTTGAATCCAAGCCATCCGGGCCTCGAACGCGGAGGGGGAAGAACATGAAATTCCATCTGATTGTCGTTGCTCTCGCGGCGCTCGTCGGAATCGGCTCGGTCACCGAGACTACGGTGGCCGCGCCTGCCGAGGGCCACCTCGACGAGGACTCGAACCCGAGCGACGTGGGCGCCGATGACTTCGAGCTCAGGGCGGTCACCCCGCCGGGCGGCTCGTGGAATCGGACCTGTAAGCAGCCGGGTAGTTCGATTCCCGGCGGATTCTGCGCCGAGTGCAGACGGGTTAACGGCTCCTACGTGCAGTCCTGTATCTACACGCGCCGCTGCCCGAGCTGGTGCGCCGACAACATCGACGGCACGCTGAGGTGCAGCGGCTGCTGAATGCTGCGGGGTACGCCGGAGTGACGGAATCCGAAGCGCAGGCGGGCGTGGCAGGAGCAGCGATTCCGGAAGCACTTACGGAAGCAGGCGCCGACCTCACGGCGCCGACCGTGACAGCGCTCTATCCGTGCACCTTCCGCCCAAACTCCCGCATCCACTTCGCCTCGTCCTCGGTGAGCGGGCCTTTTTCGAGCGCCTTCAGGTTGTCCTCGAGCTCGGCCCGGGTCTTCGGCCCCGTGAGCGCCATATCCACGTGCGGGCTCGAGAGCTGGAACCGATAACAGTCGCCCGCGCTCATGACCGACCCCTCCCAGCCGTTCGGGCGCTTCAGGAGCTTCCGCCAAGCCGTCGCCGTGTACGCGAGCACCGAAGGCGAATGCTCCTTGACGTGCGGGAAGACGTCGCGCTCGGCCCCCGGATGCGCCGCGTTGTACCGGAGCATCAAGAGGTCGAGCGGCGAGTCCGCGGCAAGCGTGCCCGCGCGCGGGCGGTCGTGGATGCTCACGCCAATCGAACGGACCTTGCCGCTCTCGCGCAGGTGGAGGAGCTCTTTCTGCGTCGCCTCCGTCCAAGCGGAGCCCGTGCCGAGCCAGCCGAGCAAGTACACGTCGAGGTGATCCGTGCCAAGCTGGCGCAAAAGCTTCTCCGCACCCGAGCGCACGCCCCAGCCAAACCAGCCGATCTGCGCGAAGCCAATCACGGCCACGTCCTCGCGCCGCGCACCCATCGCCGCCTTGACGGGCGCGCGCATCCCCTTGTTCCGCGACGTCCACAAGAAGACATTCACGCCACGATCGATCGCAGCGCGGACGCCGTCCTCGTCGATGCCATAATTCGCCGCAAGGCCAAGCCGAAACGCGCGCTTGCCACGCAGCGCCGAGGGAGTTGCATACAGCCAGTCGTTCATGCCCCCCACGGTATCACGACGGGAGCAGAGGGGGCTGTCCTACAGCGTAGCGCCGGGGTTTCACCCCGGACCCCAGCAGGGGCTATCCGCCCCTGCACCCGGACCAGCGCAAGCGCTGGACCCGGGGCGACAGCGCGCGATGCGCGCTGTCGACAGGGAAGACGTCGCTACGAGACACGGCAGTGCTGCTGTCTCAGCTGGCAACGCCGCTCGTGGTCTTGCCAGGGCCTCTTCGATGAACTGCGCATCGCGCAGTTCATCGACCCCGAGTCCAGCGCTTGCGCTGGTCCGGGGTGCAGGGGGCGGACAGCCCCCTGCTGGGGTGCGGGGCAACGCCCCGCGCACGCGCTCAGCCTTCGCCGAGCTCCGTCGTCGTGCGAAAGCCGAAACCCGAGTAGAGGTTGACCAGCCGATCTGCGAAACCCATTCCGCGTGCCGTGAGCTTTGACGTCTCTCGCACGCGCTCGCCGATTCGCCGCATCCATGCGAGCTCCTCTTCGTTCATCGGACCCTCTTCGAGTGCCTTCAGGGCTTCGTCGATCTGCGCTGCGTCTCGCGCGCCGGCCCAGCATGCGCCGATGTTCGGGTTCGAGAGGGCGAACCGGTAACAATCCGCGGCGCGCGGCAGACGTTCCTCCGCGGGGACGAGCTTGCGATCGAGGAGCTGGCCCCAGGAGGTCGAGGTGTATGAGACGATTCCGGGGCCAGGGTCCGGCAGGTGCGGAAAGACGTCCTTGTCGGCGCCGGGGTGCGCTGCGTTGTAACGGAGCATCAGAAGGTCGATGCGGGGATCCCGGGCGAGACGCTTGAATGCGGGGCGGTTGTGGCAGGAGATCATGACCGAACGCGCGCGACCCCGGCGCACGAGATCTGCGGCGGCGTCGAGGATTGCGTCCTTCGGCGGGAGGTTCCACCAGCCGAGGAGCAGGACGTCCGCGTGATCCATTTCGAGCTTGCGGAGCCCCTTTTCGAGGGATTTGCCGATGCCGGCCGGCGAGCGCGAGTAAGTCTGGATGACGACCTTGATCCGCTCGCGGCTACGCTTGCCGAGACGCTTCAAGCCCTCGCCGAAATCGGGCATGCGCGACGAGCCCCAGTAGAAAAAATTTATCCCGCGTTCGAAGGCATGCTCCACGTCGCGCCCCTTGGCGCCGTAACTCGCCGCCAGCCCGAGGGGCACGACGTCGAGAGGGCTGCGGCCGAGGCGGACAGGGGAAAAGGAAGCCGACATGCAAGATCCTCCGGCGCCGAGGGTGGCACGGAGGATCGGGGAAAGGCAAGCGAGGTGCGCGGGGGATTATCGGGTTTCGGCGGCGATCGGGGCGGGCGCCTCTGCGTCGGCCGCGCTTGCGGTGCGCGCGCCGGTGAGGCTGACGCAAGCGCCGCCCACGCCGAGGGCGACGATGCCACAAGCAAACGCGCCGAGGAGGGCGCGGCGCGCGTCCCGCGGATTGCCGTGGACGACGGAGAGGACGCGGTCGTGCTCGCGGTAGACGACGGCGGCGGAGAGCACGGACGCGCGTGTCTCCTCGCCGAGGCCGAGATCGAGCTTGCGCGGCGACCAGGCGACGCGCGGGTCGTCGCCGGATGCCGAGCGCATGGCGGGCAGGAGGCGCTCGACGCGGAGCGCACGCACGAGGGCCACGGCGTCGCTGAGGCAAAGCGCGAAGATGGCGGCGACGGCGGCGAGGCCGAGGGTGCGCGAGACCTCGAGCGAGGGGCGGACGCCGGTGGGGAAGACGTTCCAATCGGGCAGGGCGGCGAGGGTGCCGAGGGCGACGCTGACGGCGACGGCGAGCCAGACGGCGCGGCGATCGGCGCGATCGACGAGGGATCCGGGGCGGGCGCGGCCGACGCGGCGGGCGGCGGCGAGGACGAGGGCGAAGGCGGGCAAGAATCCGAGCGCGCAGACGAATCCGGTGGCGGCGCCTTCGCCGAGGCCCCAGCGCGACCAGCGCATCACGCCGATGAGCGCGCCGCCCATGAGCCCGGCCGAGAGGACGCCCACGGCGGCCGCGAAGAACGCGGCGGCGCGGCCGGGCCAGCGGACGGTGGGCTGCACGAGGATGCCGAGGAGGAGGGCGCAGAGCGGGGTGACGACGACGAAGGCGGGGCGGAGGCCGGCGTCCATGAGCTTGAGGGCGCCGACGCGGAAGAAGTCGGCGGCCATCCATCCGCCGACGGCGCCGAGGACGGCGTACGGGAGCGAGAGACGAGGAACGCGGCCAGGAGCGGAGGCGAGGACGGAAGCGGAGGCGGGAGCGGGAGCGGGAGCGGCGACGGAAGCGGGAGCGGGAACGGCAGAAGCGGGGGCGGTGGCGTTCGGCTGGAGCATGGGGCGGTACCTCGCGGGGGGGCTCAGACGCTCGGAAGGTGGGAAGAGTTCCCGGGATCTTGGGTCTGCCCGCGTCTGAAAGGCCCGCTCGGCCTTCCCCGGCTCAAAACACGTAATTCATCCCGACGTTGAAGCCGCCGTCGACGTTCAGGAGCGAGCTCTCGGTGGGGCCTTGGCCCACCTTCCCGACGTAGAGGACCGCCTCGGGCCTCGCGAACAGGCTGAACTTCGGGCTCGCATAAAACGCGAGCCCGAAGCCGGCCCGCGCGACGCCGCCCACCATCGTCGGCGCCGGCGTGCCGCTCGGCGCGCCCTTGACGGACACCTTGCCGTAGAAGCCACCACCGGCGAGGCCGGGATTGAGGAACAACCCTCGTCCGATGTTGATGAGGTAATTCCCGCCGAGGGTGACCATGCCGCCCTGGCGCGCGGCGGCGTCGACACCCTTGTAGAAGTAGCTGGCGTTCAGCGCCAGGTTGAGGTTGTTGAGGATGAAATAGCGGAACGAGAGCCCGGTGATGTTCGTGGTCCGGATGGAGGAGGTGTTGTTCTCGTTGCTGTAATTGAGCACGAGCAGGCTCTCGGCTCCGATCTCCTTGATGCCCTTCCCGATCGCCCGGATGCCGTTCGTGTCGGGAGCGTTGGGAACGAGGACGTCGGCGAGCGCGGACAGAGGTGCAGCCACGAGGACCGCACCAAGGGAGACCATTGCAGCGACAATCGACCAAGTACGCATGATACCTCGACGGGATGACAGGGCAGAGGCGCGGGACGAGATTGGGCCGCGATCGCCCTGGATTCCCGGGCGGTTTACACCATTTCGAGCCGCCCGGAACGGTCGCGACCGGGCGATCGGGTCGTATTAAAAAGAATTAAGCGGGCGCCGCGGCCCAGCGTCCACGGCAGCCGCGAGAGCGACGTGGCACCCGATCGCGCGCGCGGAAGCCACATGGAAGACGATTTGCATCACTTGTCCTCACGACCTCGATGGGCAAGCCAGACGCACGGCAGTCTATCCATCGATATTCACGGCGGACTGATCCGTCCAGGAATCTCGCATGTCACCTGCAAGCGTCCGAGATGAGGGCTGGTTCGTGAACGGATCGTCGCCGGCAGGACGGGAAGGCGCATTTCCTGGGTCGCGTTGCCTGACCCCGGGGGCGGGGTTCTGGGCGCCAGCCACCGTACGGAGGGTGAACGAGGACGGCTCGTTCAACGTCGAGATCGAGCTGGAGCCGGAGGAGCAGGGCGAGGTGGAGACACTCTTGTATGGAGTGCCGCCGGAGGAGGTCTCGTTCGACGACGTCGCGACGTGGGGCTCCGTGTTCGGCAGGGTGACCGGAGGCGAGGCGGGGTTCACGTACGCGCACTTCAGCAATATGCTGGCCGGGCTGGGCGGTCGCCTCACCGCGGAGGAGACGCGGGCGCTCTGGCTCCGAAGCTGCGCGCATCTGTTCGGAATGCACGAGGCGGAGGCGGCGGACAGCGCTCTGGACGTCGAGCAAGCGTATCGGGTCGTTCGGCGCGTCGGGCTCTGCGCGGGCGCGCTGCAAAAGGATCTGGACCGCGGAGAGGAAGCCGTCCCCTACCACGTGCTCTACATGAATGGGATCCGCATGGGAGGCCGAGATCCCTCGGGCGTGAGCCGGACGGTCACCCTGGAAGACGCGTTCGCCGCGCTCGGACTATCGGCGGTCGGGTCGGACGCGGAGAGCCTGGATGATCTCGCGAACGTGGAGCAGAGATGCGGAATTCGCCTGCCGGACGCCTTGAAGAGCTTTTTCGGCCAATGCGGTGTCTGCAGGGCCGTGCGGGAGACGCATCCCAACGATCCGAAGCTGTCGCGGGTGGACTGGCTGCTCTGGCCGGAGAACGACAGAGCGAGACCGAGGAGGATTCCGGAGCTGGGCCTGAACGGCGATTGCGCGATGTTGCTCGTGGACGAGCACGACGGCGATTACGCCTGGCACGCCGTCTTCTGCGAGGGGGACCTGGACGCACGTGTGTATCTCAGAGACGAGCAGGAGGAGCGGTGGCACCTCGTCGCGCCGACGATGGCTTTCTTCTTCTGGGACCTCGCACAGTCCGGGCTCATCCGCTACCAAGAGCCGCGCTTCGCAGGAATGAGGCCCGTGAGGAAAAACGACATTGGATTGATCTACGACAGGCCGATTCGCAGGCGCGACGCGTCGAAGGTGGAGAAAGAACGCGCCGCCCGGAGCCTGGTCGAGCCAGTCACGGACCCTGAAAAACCGCGGCGTCCATGGTGGAAGATCTGGTAAGGGCATCAAGATCAGCCGCTTTGAGCGGATCACCTATTGAAAGTCCCCGGCTTTGCCGGGGGCTTTTTACAAAGAGTCAAGCGGGCGGCAGCTCGAAGGCGAGCGATTCCAGGACGACCGCCGTGGGATCGAGCAAGAAGCCGTCATCGCGGCTCTGCAGCAGGGCTCCAAGGCCGAGCTTGCGGAGCTTGGTCAGCGTGACGTAGACGCGGTTCGCCGCCGCCTTGGGCGAGATTCGTTCCCCGGGCCAGCCAGCCTCGAAGAGCTCCGCGAGCGAGAGGGCGCGGCCCGGAGCGTCGATGCGCGCACGAACGAGGAATGCCAGGACGAGGCGCGCCGCCTTCGCCTTCAAGAAGGGCACAGGGCGGCTATCCTGGAGGCGAAACCAGCGGGCCTCCGGGCCCACGACGAGCCTCGCAATCGCTGGCGGGAGCGGATCGCCGGGCGGGCTCGCCGAGGTCGCGGGCAGGGCGATCGCGCGCTCGAGCAGGCGTACGGCGAAGCGAACGTCCTCCGAACCGCGCGCCGGCGCGAAGGTGCCGTCGGGGGCCGGAGCCTGGGCCACGGCAATCGGCGCAGCGGCGGCGAGGCGATATCGCGCTGCGGCCGTCTCATCGCCCGCTGCCAGGGCGACGCGCGCGCGCCAGGCGTCCGCATGGGCAGAGTGCAGCTCCACCGCAATCCTCGTCGTGAGCACACGCCCGCCGCCGAGCCTTTCGGCGGCGGCCTCGAAGTGGCGCGCCGCGGCGTCCTCGTGGCCGAGCCCGGTCTCGACGGCTCCGAGCGCGGCCAGGAAGACGATCGAATAGTGCCGCTCGCCGGTGCCATGGAGCCGCGCGAGGGCTTCGCCGTACGCGGAGCGCGCGTCGTCGAGCAGGCCCTCCTCGAACGCGACGTCGCCGAGGTAGCCGTGGAGCACGCCCTCCGACCATCGATCGCCGACGGCCCGGTGGATCGCGAGCGCCGCCCCGAGTTTTTCGCGCGCCTCGCCGAAGCGGCCCCTCGCTTGCTGGATGCGCCCCAGGATGCCGAGCACGTAACCCTCGGTGCGTCGGTCTTCCTGGAGCAGGGCGAGCGTTTGGCCGGCGGCGAGCTCGGCCTCGTCGAGCCGGCCGAGGCTCAGGCGCGCCAGGGCGATCTGCGAAAGGGCCAGGGATTGTCCCCGCGGATCACCGGCGACCTGGAAGCCTGCGGCCGCCTGCTCCACGTACCCCACGGCCTCCGTGGCGCGTCCCCGCCAGTTGAGCGCGCCGCCGTAGGTGAGCATCCAGTCGGCATGAAGCGAGGCTTCGCCGAGATCGAGGGCGATCGCCCGCGCTTGATCGAAGCAGGACCGCGCGTCGTCCGGGCGCTCCGCCTGATCGAACATCAGCCCGAGCTTGGTGAGGGCGAGGGATTCGTCGGCGCGTGAGCCCGCCGCGCGCGCTTCGTCGAGCGCCCGCTGAAAGCCGAGGAAGCTGTCGAGCACCCGTCCTCGAAGGAGGTCCGCGAGCGCGCGTGTGTAGAGCGCCCGCGTGCGCAGGCCCGGCGGGGCGGACGCGGCTTCAAGCGCAGCATCGAGCATCGCGACGTACGGCTCCAGGCGGCCCTTGGCGCACAGGAGGAGCACGGGTTCGAGCAGCAGAAGCCCGCGCAGGGCGGCCTCCGCGTCCTCGGGCGTGAGCGGTCGCCGCGCGAGCGCGCGCGTGCACACGGCGATCAGGTTGCTCGCTTCCAGCGAGGCGCGGCGAACGTCGATCACCCTCGGGAAGGGGGCGTCCCGTGAGCCCTCCATGCCGAGGAAGTACGCCGCGTGGCGTCGGGCGGCGGCTTCCTTGCCGCCGAGTTCGTCGAGTCGCTCCGCGGCGTACTCGCGGAGGCTTTCCAGCAGGCCGTAGCGGCGTTCGCCCTGGAGGTCGAACGCCCGGATCAACGATTTGTCGTGCAACGACTGGAGCACGTCGAGGATCGGCGGGCTTCTGCCTTCGCATCCGGCACCGAGCTCGAGCACCGCCTCCGCGGCTTCGAGCGAGAAGCCGCCGGTGAACACCGAGCACTGCGCGAGCGCGTCCTTCTCCCACGGTGCCAGGAGTTCCCACGATGAGTCGATCGCGCCGCGCAGCGTCGCCTTGCGCGCGGGCGCGCCGCGGGCGCCCGTCACGAGGAGCTCGAAGCGGCGCGCGAGCCGGTCGAGGATCTGTCCCGGCGCGAGGACGCCCATCCGCGCCGCGCAAAGCTCGATCGCCAGCGGGATGCCGTCGACGCGCCGGACGATCGCGGCGACGTTCTCGGCTTCGGCCTCGGTGAGCTCGAAGTCGAAGCGCACGGCCCGCGCTCGCGCCACGAAGAGCTCGACGGCGTCGGCCGAGGCGATCGCCTGCAGCGATCGCTCGTCCGCGGGCGGCACGCCGAGCGGCTCGAGCCCGAGGGACACCTCGCCGTCCAGCCGGAGTCGCTCGCGTGAGGTCACGACGAAAAGCGCGCGAGGCGCGTACGAGAGCCAGGGGCCCAGCATTTGCGGGGCGACGTCGACGAGCTGCTCCAGATTGTCGAGGAGGACCACGCTTCGCGGCGGCTCCGCGAGGGCGCGCCCGAGCTGCGCCACGACCTCGTCGGCGGTGCCCCCTGCGGAAAGGGGTACGTCGAGCGCGCGGGCGAGGACCGCACACGCGTCGTCGAGCCCCTTGGCCTCGCTGAGATCGCAGAACAAGAGGCGCGCCCCGTCGCGCGCGGCGAGCGCCGACGCGGCCCACTCCAGCACGAGGCGCGTCTTGCCGATGCCGGCGGCGCCGGTGATCGTCACGAGCCGAGCGCCGGCGTCGATGCGCTCCCCGAGCGCACGAAGCTCCCGCGCGCGCCCGATGAAGGCGCCGCGCGCCGACGTACCTGGCGGCTTTCCCGTCACGGGCGGAAAGGCTACCACCACGAGCCGCGCGTGGAGAAGCCCCTCGCAGGTGCCGGCGACCCGTGCGTTAAAAATCGTTAAGGGGGTCGCGGGGCCGAGGGCCAAGCGCCGGGGCGGCGCCGGCGCGCGGTCAAAAGGTCGAAATCCCGAGCGAGAGTTGATGGATGAACTTCACGTCCGGCGACGGCAGCACGCGCAGCTCGTATCCGAACGTCATGGCATGCACGTGCACGCCGAGGCCCACGAACACGGCGCCGGTCTGTGTCCTGGATTCCTGCTCGTTCTCGACCATTCGAAAGGAACACGCTGTCGTCTGGTTCATGCAAGTCGGATCATCGAGCTGGAGGTTGTAGGTTTTTTCCTTGGTAAAATCCCAGTTCCAGCCGGCGCCGATCGAAGGGACGAGCGAGACCGTCGCGGGCGACGAGACCAGCGGAATGCGGTACCCGATGCGCACGTCACCCACGAGTCGCAGCGTGTCGGTCCGCCCGAGGGGCAGGTGGATGTCGCCCTTTGCCGGGACCTGCACGAAGGCGCTGAAGCGGGGCAAGAACTCCCACTGCTCGGCGAAGAGCATCGGAATGCCAATCGTTCCGCCGATGAATCCCCTGCCACGCTCGAATTGACCCGCGAACGTGGTCGCGAACCCGAGGACGATGCCAGGTTTGCTCTGGTACGGCTTTTTTCCCACGCTTTCGCGTGCCTCGCGTATTCTTCCGACCGGGACTGCGTGACCCATCGGAGCCTGTCCCACGGCCACCCCCGAGGGAGAGGGGACGACGATGCCGACCACGTGACCCTGACAGTCGAGGAGCGGGCCGCCGGTGTGGTTCGTCCCGAGGAGCGCGTCGGTCGACAGCAGATCGTCGTCGCGGTCGCTGACGACGCCCCGGCGGTGGGTCGGAAAGCGCTCTTCACGCGTGCCGAAGTCGACGGGAACGGCGATCGCGACGACCTCGCTGCCGATCACGGGGGCCGACGTCGCGAGTTCGAGCGCCTTTCCAGGGATGGGCGCGTCGAGCTCCAGGATGGCGATGCGTTCGAATGCGTCGATGAAGACGACCTTCGCATCAATCGAGAGGTTGTCGCGGGCATGGACGCGCAGCTTGAAGGGCCGCCCGACGACGCTGACATGGGTCACGACGTGCGTGTCGTCCACCAAAAAGCCTGCGCCCCAATTGGTATGCGTGGTGATGCGGACCGTACCGCGCCGCGCAGCCTCCGCGACGCGCTCGAGCCCCGCCGTGCCGCACGTGCCGCTCTCCAAAGGATGAGCAGGCGTCGCGGGCGGCGAAGACGCGACGGATAGCGTCGGCGCGGGGGGCGGGGAGGGAGGCTCGGTCGCGGCACCCGCGCCCAGGGGCTCCGCGCGGGCGACCGCGGAAGACGCGAACAAGGCCGCGAACAAGGCCGCGGCAGCCAAGGACCTCACGCGGCGCGGCGCGGGGGAGGTATCGTGGGGGCCTTCTCGGGTGGGGTTCCACATGTCGATCGTCTCCGGCAAGAGCGACCCCGGGGACGGATCCAGGGCCTGCCGGAGATGCTAGGGATCGGCACGGAGATCGCACATTAACGATATTTAATCGTTCACGTCGTCGGAGCGGGCGCGGCTTGCGGCCTGGGCGGCGGGCTCCATCCATGGGATGAGGTAGACCGGTCGCCGGCGTGGCGCCGGAGGTCGGGGAGGGGCGTGTGATGGTTCGACGAACGGCATTGGTGCTCGCCATCGGGCTCGCGAACGTGCCGGCCGCGCTTGCGGACGACGAGACGAGGCAGCAGGCGAGCGCGGTGGCGACCAATCCGCGGCGCGTTTGCTGGAAACCTGGACAAGGACGCGGCGCAGGAGACGCGCCGACGACGTGCGAGCCGCGAAAAGAATTTCAAGGTGGTCTCTGTTATTCGGTCTGTCCGTCGGGCATGACGGGCGAGGGGCCAGTATGCTGGTCGATTTGCCCGGCGGGATACGCGGACGAGGGGCTCCTCTGTCGCAAGGGGCTACACGTCGTGGCCAAGCAATCGATGGGTCGCGGGACCGGGGAGGCGCCCCGATGCGCCGCAGGGCAAGAGCCCGACGGGAGCCTCTGTTATGCCCCATGCCCCGCGGGCCACACGGGCGCGGGGCCGGTCTGCTGGCCGGCGTGCGGGAGCGATTACCCAGCGAGCTGCGGCGCCTTGTGCGCGGTATCGTCCACGGCATGCGCGGAGGTGGTCGGGGAGATGGTGTCGCAAGGGCTGCTCGTGGGGCTGGAGGCCATCCTGACGCAGCGGATCGACCCGCAAGCGCTGGCGGATCTGGCGAAGGCATTCGCGTGGCCGATGTGCGAGGGCAGGTGAGGGGTTTGGTCGTGCGCGTCGGCTCCTGGGGGGCGCGTCGCTGGGGCGTTGCCCCAGGCCCCACCAGGGGCTATCCGCCCCTGGACCCGGACCAGCCAGGGGCTGGACCCGGGGTCGATGAACTGCGCGATGCGCAGTTCATCGAACAGGCGACCCTGCCAGCCAAAACAGCAGCGCTGACGTCTCGACCCATGACGCCGACGGCGTGAGGCACACCTCCGCGGTCTTGCCACCGGCCTGTGGGAAGAACTGCGCATCGCGCAGTTCTTCCCCCTGAGGTCCAGGGCTTGCCCTGGTCCGGGTCGAGGGGCGGATAGCCCCCGCGGGGTCCGGGGCGGCGCCCCGGCGCGGGGGTCACGGCAGGGTGAGATCGGAAAGGCGCGCTCGGTGCGGCGATCCGGGGCGCCGTGAAGTGGCAAAGGGGAATGGGGGGAAGGGATCCACGGCGCTGTGGATCGGGGTTCCGAGGGTGGGATCGGCGATCCACAGCGGGGTGGATCGGGCAGGGGAGAGGGCCGCGGGCGAGTCACGACGGCGTGAGGTGAAGGCAGGAGGCGAGGGAAGGCGGTTCGCGGGGATGGGGAAGGGGAGGAGGCGAGGGGGAAAGCGGGATCGGGGCGGTGTGGGATGGCGGTGGCTGGGAGGGAAGGCGGTTTCGGGGCGCTGTGAGGTGGGGAAAGTGGAGGCGGGGGCGGGGGCGGAGGCGCAAACGCAAGCGGATTCAGGCGAGCGCGTGCGTCTTCAGGTGCTCCCGGGCGAGTTGCAGGCGGGCGTAGGCGGTCTTGGTCTTGATGCCGAGCGCTTCGGCGATCTCCCGGATCGAACGGCCTTCCAGGTAAGGCACCACGACTGCACGGATGCGCGGGCCGATCCTCGAGAGGAATCGCTTGAGCCGGAAGAGCCCGTACGTCGCCAGCACGAGCGCCTCCGTCGACTCCGCTTCGTCTTCCCGCTCGGGAAAGTCATCCGCAAGGCCCGCGAGGACCTCGCGCTCGCAACGCGCCAGCTTTCGATGGTTGCGCGCACGGTTGAGCCCGATCACCAGGAGCCACGGGCGCGCCTGCTCCGGCGTGACAAGACATTCGAGGCGTCGCCAGGCCGTGAGGAAGACCTCCTGCACGACATCGTCCACGTCGCTGGGAGGGATGGCCTGTCCGAGAAGAAGGCGGCGCAGGAAATCGCGGTGCTCCAGGTAAAGGCGCCCCAGCAGGGCGTGCGCCGCCGTAAAGTTTGCCGGCGGCGGATGGAGCTGTATCGTTACCATACTCATGACTCCGGGTATCGCGGGGTTGTGGGGAGATGCCGGTCGGTGTTCCTTGCACCGGCTGGCGTCGCTTGCTTTGTCTCATGGATTGCGGCCCGAGGCAATGGGAAAAGAGCGGATTGGTTCGTCGGCGGAAAACCCACGATCCGACCTGAATGGGACGAGGGGCGTTGGAATGGGAGCTGTGATCCTGCGCGGCTGAAAGACCCTCACGCCAACTTGTTCCTGGTCTTGCCACCGGCCTGTGGAAGAACTGCGCATCGCGCAGTTCTTCCAACACGAGTCCAGCGCTTGCGCTGGTTCGGGTCGAGGGGCGAACAGCCCCCGCGGGGTCCGGGGCGGCGCCCCGGCGCGACGGCCTCAGCCGAGTGGCGGCGATGGCAGCGTGCCGTTCGGATCGTCGAGGTCGTCCTGCTGCGCCTGCCGCAGCCAGCTCTGCGAGAGCGTGCCGGCTGGAAGCCCGGGGAGGTCGACGGTCTCGAACGCGGCGCCATTCTGGACGGACCGTGAGAAACCCCAGTTGTCGAATGCAAAGTGGTTGACGGTGGAGCTCACGAGCGATTCCTCGCTGGCGTAACGCACGATGATGTCGTGCAGCTCTTCGGCGAACGCCGATTCGATTCCGGCCGCGACAAGCCCCGGGTGAACGCGGAGCCGGCCGCTGGTCGATACCGGCGAATGCGTGCGCCAGGTCGCCGCGCCGCACGCCGCGAGCACGGCGCTTGCGAGTGATATCATGCCGACGAATACAGAAGAGAAGCGAATAGCCATGCCTCTTGTGTGCCACGTGAGCGAGGTCGGCATCAAGCACATGACCAAGCTCTGGTGACGGCTTGCACCCCCGGCGGCGCCGTGTCGAGGGATGGCAAACACCCGGACGGACGACGCAGCGCGGCGCGCGGTGCGACCTGAACTCATCGCTTACCGTGCTGCCTGGGCGCAAGTTCGGCTGGCACACAAGGCATCGGGGCCCGTTTACGCGACAAGCTACTGCTGTTACGTATACCGTGCACTGCGAGGACGGCTTCCCCCGTCTGTCATGGTAACATCCTGAACGTGCAGGGTCATCGGTGGGGTCGGGGTTTGGACCGGGAGACTCTTGCCGGTGTCGCTTCTCGTGCGCGGGGAAGGAGAGGTGTGCGCCTTCCGGAAGCCCAGGGCGTTGCATGTACACGCTGAGAGAGCTGCTTTTCCAAAACAACGGGGTCGCCGTTCATCGCGGACTCAGGAAGAGCGATCAGCGCCCGGTGGTGGTCAAGACGCTCGATCCGAGGCGGTGCCGGCCGAGGGACCTCGTGCGCCTGAAGAACGAGTACGAGATTGGCCGGAAGCTCGACATCCCGGCGGTCGTGAAGCCCCTCGCGCTCGAGACGCTCGAGGGCATGCCCGCCCTGGTCATGGAGGATACTGGCAGCGAGCCGCTTTCCCGCCTCCTCGGAGCGCCGATGGGCGTGGAGAGGTTTCTCCCGCTCGCCGTTTCCATCGCGCAGGCCGTCGCGGAAGTCCACGGCCAGGACGTCGTCCACAAGGACCTCAAGCCGGCAAACATCCTCGTCAACGTAGAGGCCGGCGAGGTGAAGATCGTCGATTTCGGGATCGCTTCCCGGCTTCCCCGCGAACCGCAGGCCGCGCAGCCCCTCCGCCTCATCGAGGGCTCGCTGCCGTACATGTCGCCAGAGCAGACGGGGCGGATGAGCCGGGTGATCGACAACCGCTCGGACCTCTACTCCCTCGGCGTGACGTTCTACGAAATGCTGACGGGCAGGCTACCCTTCCAGGCGGCGGATCCCCTGGAATGGGTACATTGCCACATTGCGCGGTCGCCCACGCCTCCTCGGGAGGTCGTTCCGTCGGTGCCGGAGGTGGTCTCGGCCCTCGTCATGAGGCTGCTTTCCAAGGTGGCGGAGGAGCGCTACCAGAGCGCCACAGGCCTCCGGTACGACCTCGCGCGTTGCCTCGCGGCGTGGCAATCGACGAGCCGGATCGAGCCCTTTCCTCTGGGGCAGCGAGACGTGGCGGATCGTTTTCAGACGCCCCAGAAGCTCTATGGTCGCGCGGAGGAGTTCGCCGCGCTCCTCGGCGCCTTCGAGCGGGTGGTCGCCACCGGGACCCCTGAAATCGTGCTGGTTTCCGGTTACTCGGGCGTCGGGAAATCGGCCCTGGTACACGAGCTGTACAAGCCGATCTTCCGGCAGCGGGGCTCCTTGGTCTCGGGGAAGTTCGAGCAGTACAAGCGCGATATTCCCTACGTCACGATCGTCCAGGCGCTGCGCGAGCTCGTGCTCGAGCTCCTCGCCCAGAGCGAGGACCGGATCGATTCCTTTCGGCAGCGGCTGCGGGCCGCCCTCGGGGTGAACGGTCAGCTCATCGTCGACGTGATCCCCCAGGTCGAGCTCGTCCTTGGCCGGCAGCCGCCCGTCCCGGAGCTGCCCGTCACCGAGGCGCAGAACCGCTTCCACATGGTGTTCCGGCATTTCGTCGGGGTGTTTACCCGGAAGGAGCACCCCGTCGCGATCTTCCTCGACGATTTGCAATGGGCCGACGCGGCGAGCCTCGGGCTCCTCGAGGATCTGATGACCCACCCCGAGACGCGCCACCTCCTCGTCATCGGCGCGTATCGCGACAACGAGGTGACCGCCTCGCACCCTCTCGTGCGGGCGCTCGACAAGATGCGGAAGGAGGGCGTGCGCGTCTCGGACATCGTGCTCGGCCCGCTCTGCCGAGAGCACCTCGCCGCGCTCGTCAGCGATACGCTGCATTGCCCCCGCGAAGACGCCGCGCCGCTCGCGAGCCTCGTCCACGAGAAGACGGCCGGCAACCCCTTCTTCGCGATCCAGTTCCTCACCGCGCTCCACGAAGAACGCCTGATCGAATTCGACGGGCGCGCCGGCGTCTTTCGGTGGGACACCGCGAAGATCCGCGAAAAGGGTTTCACCGACAACGTGGTCGCCCTGATGGTCGGGAAGCTCGTGCGGCTTCCCCCATGCGCCCAGCAAGCGCTGAAGCAGCTCGCCTGTCTGGGAAACACCGCGGAGGTCGCCCTCCTGGCGACGGTCCGCGGCCGCTCGGAGGAGGCGTCGCATGCGGACCTGTGGGAGGCCGTTCGCGCGGGGCTGATTCTCCGCATGGGCGGCACGTACAAGTTTCTCCACGACCGTGTCCAGGAGGCGGCCTATTCGCTCATCCCCGCAGGCGAGCGAGCGGCGATGCACCTGGAGATAGGCCGGCTGCTCGCGGCGCGTACGGCGCCCGACGAGCTCGAGGAGAAGATCTTCGAAATCGTGAACCAGCTCGATCTCGGCGCCGCGCTGATTACATCGCGGGAGGAGCGCGAGCGGGTGGCGGTGCTCAACCTCGCCGCGGGCAAGCGCGCCAAGGCGAACGCGGCCTACGCCTCGGCATTGAAGTACCTGGCTTTTGGCTCGGCGCTCCTGCCGGAGGAGAGCTGGGAGCTTCGGTACGAGCTCGTCTTTTCGCTCGAGCTCCACCGGGCCGAGTGCGAGTATTTGACGGGCGAGCTCTCGTCCGCGGAAGAGCGGCTCTCGACGCTCTGGCGCCGCGCCGCAAACCTCGTCGACCTCGCGGTCGTCACGTGCGCGCGCCTCAACCTTTATACCACCCAGGATCGGACCGACCGCGCCGTCGACGCGGGCCTGCAATACCTCCGGCTCATCGACATCGAGTGGTCGCCGCACCCGACGGCGGACGAGGTTCAGCGGGAATACGAGCGGATGTGGCGAAAGCTCGGGGGACGGCCGATCGAGGGGCTCATCGACCTGCCATCGCTCTCGGAGCCGCGCTGGCGGGCGACGATGGACGTTCTCACGATGCTCGCGCCCCCGGCCCAGTTCATCGACAAGAACCTGAGCTGCATCGTCATTGCTCGCATGGCGAACATCAGCCTCGAGCACGGCAACAGCGATGCGTCGTGTTTCGCCTACGGCTGGCTCGGCACCGTCCTCGGACCGCTCTTCGGCGACTATGCGACGGGGTTCCGCTTCGGCAAGCTCGGCCTCGATCTGCTGGAGAACCGCGGGCTGCTCCGCTTCAAGGCCCGCGTCTACCTGCTCTTCGGCAAGAGCATCCATCCATGGTCGAAGCACCTCCGCACGGGCCTCGAGTGGCTGCAGCGCGCCTTCGCCGCGGCGCAGGAGACCGGCGATCTCACGTATGCGGCTTATGCCAGAAACCAATCCTTGACGCTTCTGCTCGCTGCGGGAGAGCCGCTCGGCGAGGTGCAACGAGAGGCTGACGACGCGCTCGAATTCGTGCGGAAGGCGAAGTTCGGTCACGTCGTCGACTCCATCACCGGACAGCTCGTGCTCATCCGGGTTCTTCGGGGCAAGACGCGGGATTTCGCCTCCTTCAACGACGCCGAGTTCGACGAGGGCCGGTTCGAGCGGCACCTGGAGAGCGATCCGCGCCTGTCAATCGCCACCTGCTGGTACTGGATCCGCAAGCTGCAGGCGCGCTTCTCCGCGGGCGCTTTCGCCGCCGCGGTCGAGGCCGCGTCGAAGGCGGAGCGGCTCCTCTCGACGTTGCCCTCCTGCTTCGAGCAGGCCGAATACCATTTTTATGGCGCACTCGCGCGGGCGGCGCACCTCGACACGGCGCCTGTCGACGAGCGGCCCCGGCACCTCGCGGAGCTCGTCGCCCACCACGAGCCGCTCGCGGTGTGGGCCGATAACTGCCCCGAGAACTTCGGGAACCGCGCCGCGCTGGTCGGCGCGGAGATCGCGCGCATCGAAGGGCGGCTCCTCGACGCCGAGCGCCTCTACGAGGAGGCCATCCGCTCCGCGCGCGACAATGGCTTCGTCCACAACGAGGCGGTTGCCTTCGAGACGGCCGCGCGCTTCTACCGTGCGCGCGGCTTCGAGCTCTTCGCCGATACCTACCTGCGCGAGGCCCGCGCCCGCTATCTTCGCTGGGGCGCCGACGGCAAGGTGCTCGAGCTCGACCAGCGCTACCCCCGATTGCTGGAGACGAAGCTGAGCGCGCCCAACGCCACCTTCGCAGCCCGACCCGAGCAGCTCGACCTGCTTTCGGTGACCAAGGCCTCGCAAACCATCTCGAACGAGATCGTCCTCGACAAACTGGTACGCACGCTGCTCGAGGTCGTGCTCGAGCAAGGCGGCGCGCAGAGGGCTTGCCTCATCCTGTGTCAGGGCCAAAGCCTCTCGATCGAAGCGGAGGCCGCCCTCGAAGAGAAAGGGGAGGGGACGAGCTTCCGAAAGACTTCGCCTGTGGATGTTTCACAGCGCGTCCCCGTGTCGCTCGTCCATTACGTGCAGCGGACGAGGGAGCGCGTCATCCTCGGTGACGCCTCCTCCGATGCAGGGAAGTTCTCGGGCGACGATTACTTCGCGCGGCACAAGCCCAAATCCGTCCTCTGCATGCCCATTCTGAGGCCGGCCGAGGTGGTCCATTTCCTCTATCTCGAGAACAACCTGCTCGCCGGTGCCTTCACGCCCGACCGGCTCGTCGCCCTGTCGCTCCTCGCCACGCAGGCGGCAATTTCCCTGGAGAAGGCGCTGCTCCACGGCAAGGAGCAGGCGGCGCGGGCGGCGGCCGAGGAGGCGGAGCGCCGCGCGGCTTTCCTGGCCGAGACGGGGGCCATCCTGTCGGAGTCGCTCGATTACGAAGAGACGTTCGCCCGCCTGGGCCGGCTCTGCGTGCGCTCGCTCTGCGATTGGTGCGTGATCGATATCCTGGAGCGTGAAGAGATCCGGCGTATCTCCGGGGCCCACAAGGACCCCGCGAAGGAGCCGCTGCTCGAGGAGCTGAAGCAGCGCTACCCTCCTCGGATGGATTCGCCGCACCCGGCTGCCATGGTCCTGCGGACCGGAAAGGCGCTCCTGTTGCCCGAGCTCTCCATGGAAGACATCCGGGCCACCTGTGATGATGACGCACACGCGGGGCTCATCCGCGCGCTGGGGACGCGGACGGGCTTGGCGGTGCCGCTCGTGGCGCGGGGGCAAACGCTCGGGGTGCTGAGCATGGCCTCGTGCGCGCCGGGGCGGCGTTATGGGGACGCCGATCTCACGCTGGTCCAGGAAGTGGCGCGAAGGGCCGCGACCGCGATCGACAACGCGCGCCTCTACCGCAAGACCCAGGAGGCCATCCGCGTGCGAGACGAGTTCCTCTCGGTGGCCTCGCACGAGCTCAACACGCCGCTCACGTCGCTCACGCTCACATTGCAGTCGATGAGCAGGGCCATCCAATTGGGTCGATTCTCCGACGGGCAAGCCGTGGGCAAGCTGATCGAGCGCGCCTTGCGGCA
Organism: Polyangium jinanense; assembly: GCF_028435265.1. GTDB lineage: Bacteria > Myxococcota_A > Polyangia > Polyangiales > Polyangiaceae > Polyangium > Polyangium jinanense. The sequence goes on from NZ_JAGTJK010000074.1 coordinate 27,086, forward strand.
AGGGACGCGCCTGGCTCGGCTGAACGATGATCTCCTGGATGTCACGCGAATCCACGCGGAACGGCTTCCCCTGGAGCCGGAGGACGTCGACCTCGGGGTCCTCACCCACAACGTGGTCGAGCAATTCACCCTGGATCTGGAGCGAGCCAGGTGCGCGCTCTCGGTACGGGACAGCGCCCCGATCATGGGCCATTGGGATCGCTCCCGCGTCGAGCAGATCGTCACGAACCTCCTCGCCAATGCGATCAAGTTCGGGGCCGGCAAGCCCATCGAGATCTCCCTCGGCAAGGAGGCCGGGACCGCGTGGCTCGCGGTGGCGGATCATGGAATCGGTATCGATCCGGCGAGGCAGGGCCGGATCTTCGAGCGCTTCGAGCGCGCCGTATCCAAGAACTACGGCGGGCTTGGGCTCGGCCTGTACATCAGCCGGAGGATCGCGGAGGCGCACGGGGGCACGCTCCGTGTCCAGAGCGAGCCGGGCGTGGGAGCCACCTTCACCCTCGAGCTCCCTTGCGCCGGGCCGCCGCCCTCCGGAGGGCCGCAGGCCTAGAACATCGATCGGTCGATTACACGTTCATTACAGCGCTCGACAACGTTGCTCACCGGCACCCTCCCGAGCTGTAAGGGCGGAGTAAGTGCATTCCGGCGAAAAGGGTGACATCCTCTCGATTGTCGGAGGCGCGGCGCAACCCCCTTCGATCCCGGGAGGCGATTCCGGCGCGATCAGGCATGGCTGATCGCACGGGCGCGCCCCTCGAACCATCGCTCGTTTGGCCATCGAAATGGCGCCATGCGGGCGATAAAAACGAGACCGTAAAGAGAGGAGCATCGATCATGGCTCAGGATATCTTGATCATCGTCAACGCCAAGACCGGCACCGTGCAGATGTATGCCGCCGATCCCTCGATCGTCCAGGGCAACTCGCAGGGCTCGAACGAGCTCTGGGTGCGCGTCCCCGCCTCCGAGCAGTTGCGGTGGCGCGTGGAGCCGCTCCAGCTTGCCGAGGGCGCCGGCGGCGAGGCCGATCTCTACCACGCGATCATCACGAAGGTCGAGCTCTGGGGAGCGACCGAATCCCCGCCCCAGGGTGATGCCAGCAAGTACCTCGTGGACTGGATCAGCAACAACGGCGCCGGAGATACCCCCTATTACAGCGCTCCGGGCACGATCACTCCCGGGAAAAACACGTTTGGGCCTCCCACGCCCGTCGCCACGCAGGGCATCAATCGCCCCTTCATCGCGTGCGAGACGCAAATGTCGAACCGCGACGAGATGGTGAGCCCCAAGATCGCTTATTCCTTCTCCGTCGACATCTACCTGGGCAGGGAGAAGGTGAACACCGTCACCTGGGACCCCTTCGTGACGGTCTACCGTCCGTAAGGACGTCCTCGAGCGGTCGCACGCTCAGGCTCGAACAGGGCGGCGGTCGCTCGCCGCGAGCCGCCCTGGTTCGACCCTCGACAAGCCCGCGCTCTCGAACTGAGCATTGGTCTCATCTGGGAGGCGCTGAGCTGGGGCGTTGCCCCAGGCCCCACCAGGGGCTATCCGCCCCTGGACCCGGACCAGCCAGGGGCTGGACCCGGGGTCGATGAACTGCGCGATGCGCAGTTCATCGAACAGCCGAGTCAAGACCAGGAGCGATCCTGCCCGCCAAGACAGCAGCGCTGACATCTCAACCGGCAGCGGGCCTGTTGGAAGAACTGCGCATCGCGCAGTTCTTCCACGAATGGTCCAGGGCTTGCCCTGGTTCGGGTCGAGGGGCGAACAGCCCCCGCGGGGTCCGGGGCAGCGCCCCGGCGCGGCGGCCTCAAGAAGAGACCAATGCTCAGGCTCTCGAAGCAGGGGCGCGGCCCCCTTCCTTGACCTTCTTCGCTTTCGCGTCGTCCAATCGGCCCGGCGGTGTAACGGGCGTGTAATTGACCGGGCCCCCGCGCTCGGGTAGGAGGGTACGCATGCACAACAAAGAGAAGAGTGACGCGACCGGTGGTGTCCATCCGTTGAACGCCCAGCTCGATCCAGGGCTTTTGGATTGGCGGTATTACAAGATCGAATGGAGCGGGAGCCGGAAGTTCGCGGACATCATTGCCACCCGGGTCGCCGGCGCGGGGTACAACGCTGGTGTGGAGTACTGGCTCGTGGACAAGGCGGGCTTGACGGTCGAGAACGGGCTCGTCGTCACCTGCGTGGGCGACAAGGCCTGGACCGATTCGCGGCCCTTGGCCCCCACGAATGCGCAGGAGTTCACCGCTCCCTGCGCGGCGGACTGGACCGAGGTGGACACCGACCTCACAACCGGCACTCTCTACAAGCACGCGACCGAGGACTATTACGTGCGTATCGCGATCAGCGACAAGGAGCCGGACGCGACCATTTCGATGCTGCGATGGTATCAGAAGAAAACCACGGCCCCGGCGCCGTCCTTCGAACCGAGCGGGACGTATACCCAGGTCTCGGCGCTCGGGTCCGGACGGATGTGGTATGCCGATTCGAAGTCGCCCTGACCACAAAGACGTGCGATTCAGCGCGGATCCATGTTCGCGGTCAAGCTCCGCGCGACCCGTAGTCCCACCGTCGCTCGCCGTATCCCAGGCAGGAGCCCGAAGCGCCCCGCCGCCCGCGCGAAGGGAAGCGCGCTGCTCCATCCACCGCCCCGCACCGCCCGGTGCTCCGGATCGCCAGGCGACGCCTCGTCGACGAGCACTCGCTCCCCCACGATTGCCGGCCCCTCGCGCCGCCACACGTTGCAGCACCAATCTCGCGAGTTGCCGCTGAGCCCGCGCACCCCATAAGGGCTTTCGTCGGCCGGATAGCTGTCCGCTGCGACGCGCATCGGCACGCCCGCGTGGCTCTCGAGCACGCACGCAAACGTCGCGTCCGGGTAATCGCCCCACGGGTAGGCTCGGCCATCCACCCCGCGCGCGGCTTTCTCGCGTTCGAGCTCGTTCGGCAGTCGCCAGGGCAGCCCCGTCTGCGCCGAGAGCCAGCGCGCGTACGAAAGCGCCGCGTACCAATCGATGGACGCCACGGGCCACTCCGACGCCAATCGCGCGCCGGCCTCGTCGACCGCCAGCATGAAGCGCCCCCCGGCCTCGCGACCAAACAGCGGCCGCTCGTCCCTGGCCTCCGCCATCCCGTGCGCGGTGCGCGGTACGCACGCGAGCGCCTCCTCCTCGCGGCCCTCGCCGAGCAGCGCGTTCAGGAACGCAAGGTATTCGCCGTTCGTCACGGGGAAGCGGCGCAAGACGAACGCATCGATCCATACCCGCCGGGCGGGCAGGCTGTCCGGCGCCTCCGGATCGCCGCCGATGTCGGCATACCCCGCGGGCACGAAGCAATCGTCCGGGCCGAGCGCATGCAGGAGGGGCAACGAGAGGATACGAGGCCCTGTCTCGCCCGGCGGCGTGCCGTCCCAGTGGGCGCCCCGCTCGATGCATACCGGCAGGCGCACCTCCGCCCGCCCCGGCGCCGAGATCACGAGGAGATAGCTGCCGCGGGGCAACACCGCCTCCCGGATCGGCGCGCGCCCGAGATGCCGCACCGGCTCGGCCACGAGGCGCCTGTCGCGCGCGGCGAACCGACAGAGCAGCACCTCGGCGCCTTCGGGATCGGTCACGAGCGAGAGCGCGCCGTCGCCGCGCAAAATGGCCGCGTGTCGCCCCCGATCGTGGGTCCGGAGCATGGCCTCGGCGCGAGCCGCGTCCTCATGCCGGCGCGCGCGTTCGGCGGCGACGAGCTCGTCGCAATGACGATCGGCGAGCAGTGCGTGCGCCTCGGGCAGCTCGGGGTCCAGGATCAGAGCGCCGTGCGCCGCTTGCAGCAGGGCCGCCTCGCGGAGCACCGCGTCCTGTGCAATCCGCGACGCTTCGTCTTCGAGCGCCCAGGCTGGCCGCTTGACCTCCACCGGATCGTAGGGGCGCACCGCCTCCATGAGCCGCCGCGCGCGCGCTGTGATCTCGCGCGCTCGTGCCCGCAGCTCCGCGATTTCCGGCAGGAGCGCCGCCGCCTCCGCGAGCGCGAGGCGGGCCTGCTCGCGGCGGCGCGCCCCGTCGAGCCAATCGAGGACCTCACGGCCGAGAGCCGCGGCGTCGGGGTACCGCGCGGCAGGATCGCGCTGCATGGCGCGCTCGCATATCGCGACGAGCTCCCGCGGCAATGCAGGGCCACCCCGGGCCGCCTCGGCGACCGGGATCGGGGGGCCCGCGAGCACCTGCCGCCAGATGGCAAGGCCACTGCCTCGATAGGGCGGGCGCCCGGCGAGGAGTTGATAAAGGATGGCGCCGAGGGCGTAGACATCACTCGGCTTGCCATGCATGGCGTGCTCGCCGCCCGCCTGTTCGGGCGGCATGTACGTGGGCGTCCCGAGCACCTCGCCGTGGCGCGTGAGCCCCCCTTCGTCGCCTCCGTCGCCTTCGTGGATTGCGTCGTCATCGTCCGGCTCGCTCGGCAGCGGATCGCCAATGCGGCGCGCGAGGCCCCAGTCCATGACGAACGCCTCGCCTTGCTCACCAACCATGAGGTTCATCGGCTTGAGATCGCGATGAAGAATCCCCTCGCCGTGCGCGTACGCGACCGCCTGGGTGATGCGCGCGAACGCGTCGACGGCGCGGCGGAACGTCCAGCCCGAGGGCGTGGGCCCGAAGCCCGTCGGCCCCGCGGCCCCGTAGAGCTCCGCAATCACGGCGTCGAATGTACGTCCGCGGACCTCCTGCATGGTGAACCAGGGCCTGCCGTCGTCGAACTGGCCTCGCTCGTGAACGGGAATGATTCCCGGGTGTTGCAGCCGCGCCGTGAGCTCGATCTCGCTGATGAAGCGGGCGCGCATCCGCGGGTTTTGCACGTGCTCCCAGCGCAGCACTTTCATGGCGAGCACACGCCCGAAGAGCAAATCGCGCACGCGCCGCACGTCGCCGGCCCCCCCGCGGGCGATGCGACCGAGATCCTCGTAGCGGCGCGGCAGCGGCGGCTCCACGGCTTCCATCGGCTCGACCGCGCGCACACCGGAGTCGGTCTCGGCGGTGAGGATGGACGCCGTCGAGTCGCTGGAGGCATCCACCGTCGGCGGAGGAACGGGGCTGGGATCCATGACGATGGCGTATACACGGGATTGGACGGGCATGGTAGGCTGCGGCTCGGCCTTTGAGTGAGGGCGAGGATGGGGACACTCAAGAACGAGTCGACACAGGATTATGTTACCCTGGGGGTGCGGTGTCTGATTGGGCGGCATTCGGCCTGTGACGTGCGCGTGGACGAACGGCGTGTTTCTGCGGAGCACGCCAGCTTGCACTGGACAGGTGGGCGCTGGGAGCTCAGGGACCTCGGCAGCCGGAACGGGACGCTGCTCGGGGGCCAGCGCCTTTCGCCTGGAGAGCGTGTGCCGCTCGCGGAGGGGGCGGCATTCTCGCTGGGAGGCCCGAGCCCCACGTTCGTGTTGACCGACGGCTCCCCGCCGGGCGCGGCGGCTCGGCACCATGCAAGCGGGGCGCGGCGCGCCGCCTCGGGGGGCATGCTTCTCCTGCCGGACGAGGAGCTGCCGCTCGTGAGTGTATTCGAGAATGGCGAGGGCCAATGGGTGACCGAGACCGGCGACGATGTGCAGCCGGTCGAGGATCGGCAGGTCATCACGATTGCGGGTGAATCCTGGACGCTCGAGCTTCCGCCGCGCGATACCGAGACCTGGCAGAGCGACATCAGGAGCCCGATGCTGGAGAGCATTCATCTGCGGCTCGCCGTGAGCCAGAATGAAGAGCAGGTGACGGCGACGGTGGTGATGGGCCGGCGAGAGGCGGAGCTCCCGGCACGGACCCACCATTACCTCCTGGTCACGCTGGCCCGCGCGTGGCTCGAGGATCGCGACGCGCCGGCGGCAAAACGAGGCTGGCTCGGGCGCGAGGCGTTATGCCGGATGCTGGCGACGGACGCGAACAAACTGAACGTCGACATCCACCGCGCCCGCAAACAGCTCGCGGTCCTGGGCGTCCAGAATGCCGCGGGGCTCGTGGAGCGGCGGCCGGACACGGGGGAGATCCGGATTGGCGTGCGGAGCGTCGAGGTCGTCCGGATGTGAAGGCCGGGGCCCAGGGCTCTCGTCCTACCGATTCCCCGAGCGGATGGCCATCACGACGGCGACGAACACGAACAGCACCACAAGCGAAAGCGAGTAGTGGATGGCGATCTGCTGCGAGTTCGTCTGCGTCCGGCGGGCAAGGAACTTGCTCGAGGTCCCCTCGCCGTACAGGTCCCGATAACGGTAGGTTCCCAGCGGAATGAGCGGCAAGCCGCAGAAGACGACCCAGTGGACCCGGACCACGGAGCCGCAGTCGCAGCATCCCCGGTCCTCTCCGTAGAACATCGTCCCCGTGCCATTGACGGTCGAGATGTTGCCAGGCGACAGCGGGGTGGACTCGTCATAGCACCTCTTGCAGAACCCGGAGCTCCGGTGCTCCTCCTCCTCGCGCTGTCTTGCCAGCTGCATTCGGCGGACCTCGACGAGATCCCTCACGAGCGTCTCCGCCGCGGCCGGCGCCGCGCCGCTCGACACGAGCGCAGACCAGATCTCGACCGCGGACTTGCCCTGGCCAAGCAGTGCGACAGCGAGGAGGAGGCTGTTCACATGGGCCTCCGCCGCGGCCGGCGCCACGCCGCTCGACACGAGCGCGGACCAGATCTCGGCCGAGGATTTTCCCTGGCCGAACAGGGAGACAGCCGGATCGCATGGCTGCCTGTTGATCATGTCGTTCATGACACCCGCCCCGAACCTCCAGAGGTGGACCTCAGCACTTCTTCGTGCTCGCCCGCGCGCACCTCCGGTACTTCAACCCGTTAATGCCCCCCTTGGCGTTCTCGGCCTCCGCCCACGCGCGGTACCTCGCGGAAGGGCAAAGGACTTTCCGGGGAGGATTTGTCGCCCCTAAAACCCCCTTTCGGGTACGCTCCGCCCCGTGCGGACACGATTCTCTCTCGGGGCGGTGGGGCTCGGTGGGCGGGGAGCGCGGAGGCGTTTTGCGGTTTCTACGTGAGCGGCGCCGACAAACGGCTCTCGGACAAACCGCGGTTTTTCGGGCCGAGCGCTCGTTTGGCCTGACTGTTTGGCGAGGTGGCGGAGCACACCCCCGCGTGCTTTTTGATCGTATCACCTCGCCCACCACCGTCTGGACGCTGGCCCGGCCCCGTGTCAGGCGCCGCGCACATGCGCTGTCGAGCCGACGGCCTCGCGCATTCGGCTTGGAATGCAAGTACCGCGTAGACGTCCGCGCAACCGCTCGCGCGAAGCGCGTTCGTCGAGCAGATCGTCGAGCTCGAGGAGAAGGAGCGCGCGAACAACAGCCTGGAACGACGAATGTCGCGCAGCCGGGTGGGCCGCTTCAAGTCGATGACGGATTTCGACTGGGACTGGCCGACGAGGATCGACCGCGAGCTGGTGGAGGCCGCGCTCCGGCTCGAATTCATCGAGCAATCGAAGAATGTCGTGCTGGTGGCATCACACGGGCTCGGCAAGTCGATGATCGCGCGCAACATCGCGCACCAGGCGGTGCTCGCCGGCCACTCCGTCATCTTCACGACCGCCGCGCAGCTCCTGCTCGATCTGGGCGCGCGGGAAACGAGCCGAGCGCTGGACAAGCGGCTGAAGCATTACGCGAAGGCGACGCTTCTCGTGCTCGACGAGGTGGGATACCTGTCCTTCGACGGGCGCAACGAGGACCTGTTATTCCAGCTCGTGAACCTGCGATACGAGAAGAAGAGCATCGTGCTGACGACGAACCTCGCCTTCAGCGATTGGCCAACGATCTTCCCGAACGCGACGTGCGCGACGGCGCTGATCGACCGCGTCGTCCACCACGCCGAGATCATCATGATCGAGGGCGAGAGCTACAGGCTCCGTGAGGCGAAGGAGGCCGCGGAGCGGAGAAACGGCGCCGCGGCCGCGAAGAAGAAGCGGTAGATCGCGGCGGCGGGAGAGACGGACCGGTCGGCAGAGGCGTTGCGAACGTCGGGCGGCCGGTCCAGATTTCTGCGGATCGGGAGGAGCGGTGACAGCGGTCGTGAACGGCAGAGGTGTGAGTCTCGTCAAGCCTTTCTTCAACGAGTATGAGACGATGCATGCCGATGCGTCGCCATTGCGGGTAGCGCGACTCACTTTATCTGGAGATTGACAGGCGCGAGAGTTCTAGCGTTTCCTTCGCTTTTGCGGTCGCCGCACAAATCTGATCCACCGGACAGGAAGCCTTTGACAGCTACATTTTTTCGGATGTCTTGTCCGCGTAAAGCGGGGTGTAGGGTTGGCGCGGGGTGTATCTCGTGCACTCATCCGCCCCGAAAAGGAGAATTCCATGGGCTATCCGATGCATGAAGATCCAGAGACGGCCACGTTCTGGGCGAACGTAGCGAGGGTTGACGGGGTCAGGTTCAACAGACAAACCAATTCCAAGAGCGCTCCCTCCACGCCCGCCGAGAAAGGCAGCGGGCCCGGGGCCGATCTGTACGAGATCACGACGGACGCGGCCGCAAATACCATCAACGACATGGTCGCTGCCTCCGACGCCTTCAACTGGTGGGGGGAACTGATCACCATGCTCTATAACCCCGCCGGCGCCTTTCGGGACGTGGTCTTCGAGATCGTCGGTGACGCCATGAAGGCGGGCATCGCGGCGCGGAAGTTCTGGCACGATCACAAGTTTGCCAAGGGCGATCGCATCTACATCTCGACCAACGTCGCGTACCCGTCGGGGGAGGTTACTGTCTATTGCGGGTGCTCCGTACTCGGCTCCGACTACAATCGCTTCATCCAGAAGGGGAGCTCGTTCTCCAGGGAGGACATGCAGCGGATCGACAACTACTACGGTGCCATCCCCGATCCCCTGCCTCCCGTCGTCCAGCTTAAGCTCGACTCCCGCAATATAACGGTCAGGCGGACCAGCATGACCCTAGACAAGGGATCGTGGGTGCCGGGGAAAGAGCCGCCCGAGACGCTGGACATTCACTCCGTCATCTGCGAGGTATCTGCCGACGGAGTGACCGCCCCGGTGGGCGTATCGGGACAGATCGTCTACGAAGGCGGCGACCTCAAGTGGACGATCAAGTTCAACCTCACCTGCAATCCCGGTGTCAATACGGGCTTGGCATCGGCGGGGTGCCAGTCTATCGCGGAGAACGAATGGCACGCGGAGATGGAGAGCATCGATCCGAGCGGTGTCCCTGATCAGAGCAGGGCGTGGTATTGCTATGTCTGGAAGACGGATTGGAGTCACCGGGGATGATGGTGGCGTTGCAAATTCGAACGACCAAGCCGCCGTCATGAATGACCAAGCCGCCGTGGAACACTGGCTGAGCCCGTCCCGCGCTGCTCGTGGAATGGAGCGCCAGGGTCGGGGCCGTTCGATCTGGTGGAACCGGGGGCGGCGTCGCGCGACGTGCACAGAGGACATCGACACAGCGCAACCGCCCGAGATCCGACAAACGGCCGCCAGAGGAGAGCGGCGGGGAAAAGGACAACGCTCGCCCAAAAGCGCCTCCCCGCCGCCCTCTTCTCGAGCAACCCGCAACGCAAATACTCGTCCACTTCGCGCACGACGAACTTCGGCAAACTGCTCAATCCTTCTATACGCTCACGAAATGCCGGCCAAACCTCGCTCAACACCCGATAAAGGATACTCTCCTCGGGGCGACGACGTTCGTATTGGTAGGGCTGGTGAGTGTTCAGTATGACGTGCGGACTCGAGCATCCACGCGCTATGCGCTCGCCGTGCCAAACGAATTTGCCGCAGTTTTCTCGACGTTTTCGCTGCCGAACTCATGGCGGCCGCCATGGCGGCACCTGGCGGCCGCCACCCCGCCGCCAACTGAAGGCTTTGCGTCGGCCCGCGAACGTCAACCGCTCAACTCAAACCCCAAAATGATGCCCCCGCAACCACCTCGGCAAACCCGTCTTGAACTGCCTCGCCGTCACCCGTATCCTCCCACGGCAGCCACACGCGCACGTGTGCCCCTTCGCATCTTCCTTTGCCGCCCACGCCTGCGCTTCTCCTCGTGCAGTTCCTGATCGTGTAGCTAACCTCACCGTTCCTTCGATGTGCACTTTTTGGCCCAAGGTCAGGGGAGCCGACAAACGGCTCTCGGACAAACCGTGGTTTTACGGGCCGAGCGCTCGTTTTGCCGGGCTGAAACTTGGCGCTTTCCAGTGTGGGCATTGGGGTCAGCGTCAACGGCTGTCCAGAACTGCCTCCGACCGCGTGGTCTCGTCTCTCGTTCCCACTTTAATCCTGCCCCCGAAGTAAAGGGGCTCGCGGCGGGCGGGCGCCCCGGCAAGGGGAACCGCCCCGCGCGCGACATCCCGAGGGCGGTCCCGTCGACGGCTGCGGCGCTCTCCAGGTCCAGGGCCGCAGGATCGTGGAGAACGCCGTCCGCCTCCGTACGGGCAGTCTCACGCCCATTTTGAGAAGATCCCCTTCCACAGCAGAAGCGGAGCCCAACGCATCCTTCGCGGTGCGCCTGCCTCGCCGCCTGCCGACGTCGAAAACCTCCTTGTCCCCCTTCTGATACTCTGCTAACCAGAGTCACGAACGAACGTTCGTTCTGTTAACTTGAACACGATGGCACCGTCTCGATCGCCGAGGTCGAGCGCCTCGTGAGAACGGAGAGAATGACGATGAAAACACGTACGCTCGTTGTGGTTGCATGGGGGCTTCTGGCCGGCGCATGTTCGGAAGATCCCGGGACGGGAACCAGCGGCACAGGCGGCTCTGGAGGCATGGGCGGGGGCGGCTCTGGTGGAATGGCCACGGGCGGCTCTGGAGGCTCTGGTGGAATGGCCACGGGCGGCTCTGGAGGCATGGGCGGGGGCGGTTCTGGTGGAATGGCCACGGGCGGCTCTGGTGGAATGGGCGGCTCTGGCGGCATGGGCACGGGCGGCTCTGGTGGAATGGGCGGAGGCGCTGGCGGCATGGGCGGGACATCGAGCGCTTCGAGCGGTGCGCAAATCTGCATACCTGGCACGCCGAAGAGCTGTTATGACGGGCCCGGCGGCACGGAAGGCGTGGGGACGTGCCTCGGCGGGATGTCGACGTGCCTGCCCGACGGCTCCGGCTTTGGTCCGTGCGAGGGGGAGGTCTTGCCGGCGACGGACGATTGCAAGACGGCTGCGGACGAGGACTGCAATGGCGCGAACGCGGCGTGCCCCGGCTCGACGAGCTGGAGCCGACGCTTCGGCAGCAACCTCATGAACCAAACCGAAGAAAAACTCGGGGGGCTCGCGGTGGACGCGGGAGGGAACGTGCTCATCGCGGGCCATTATCTTTCCACGATGGACTTCGACGGAGGCCTTGGGCTCGGCGACGGGGGGAGCGCCCGCGACGGGTTCGTAGCGAAGCTCGACAGTACCGGCCAACCCATCTGGGCGCGCAAGATTGCGGCGCTCAACAATCTGTACATGCGCGGCGCGTGCGTCGATCCGCAGGGCAACGTCGTGGTCGTCGGCGAGACCAACGGCGACGGCATCAACGCGGGCGGAGGCTTGAAGGTCGGCACCGGGTCGGTGCAGACGTTCGTGGTCAGCTACGATCCGGCTGGCAACCATCGCTTCTCCTTGGTCTCGAACGGCTCGGGCTCGGCCTACGCAAAAGCAGTCGCGTGCGGCGCCGATGGCTCGATCGCGCTGGTCGGCTATTTCACCGGCAACCTGACCTTCGGCGGCAACCAGATCATTTCCAATGGCTCGGATGCATTCGTGGTGAAATTCTCGGGAGATGGTCAACAGATCTTCACGAAGCGCTACGGGGACGCCAGTTTCCAGGCGGCCACGGGCGCCGCCTTCGACACGCAAGGCCGGGTCGTGATCTCGGGATACAACGACAATACGATCGACTTCGGCGTCGCGACGCTCGCCAAGGGGTTCTTCGTCGCGAGGCTCTCGGCGACCGGAGAGCACCTCGCGAGCAGGAGCTTTCCGGGCGACGCGACTTCGTCGTCAAATTTGCTGGTTCGCGTGAGCGCGGGGCCGGACGACACGCTCGTCCTGGCGACGGACTCGGGGGACACGCCGATCGTCGTCGATCTCGGAGTCGCCGGCCCGCAAAACGGGACGTTTTTCATGGTGAAGCTCGACGGGTCCACCACGCCGGTATGGGGGAGGGTTTTTTCGGGTGCCGGAGGTCTGAAGGGCGTCACGTTCGGAAACAACGGCGACGTCGTGGTGACCGGCGCGCTGCGCGGCTCGGTCGACTTCGGGAGCGGTACGGCGCAGACGACGACCGGCTCGTCGGATATCGTGGTCGCCTCGTATTCGGCCGCGGACGGCGCATTCCGGTGGTCGCGCGTGGAAGGGGACTTCGATGCGAAATCCATGCCACAATGGGGCGAGGCCGTTGGCGTGAATGCGGCGGGCCAGATTTACGTGGGCGGTAGTTTCGAGGGAGCCATTCACTGGGGAGACCAAGAGCTCGTCGCGAGCTTCGGTCATGTCGGTCTTTACTCGTCGGACGTGTTCGTCGCGTCGCTCGCGCCGTGATTGCGTGGCATTAAGGATGCTGAACATTGGTCTCATCGCAAGCCGCCGCGCCGGGGCGCCGCCCCGGGCCCCGCGGGGGCTAATACCTTAGGAGATCCCCCGGCTCTGCCGGGGAGGCAGCCGAAGTTTGACATTTCCGGGGGTCTAAAGGCGGAACCCCCTTCGTGAGCCGCTCAAAGCAACACGAAAGGGGTTCCAGTGGACGAGT
>NZ_JAGTJK010000075.1:0-39651 GCF_028435265.1 Polyangium jinanense
CGGGACAAAAGAGCTAGGACATCGAGCGGTTGCAAACCGCTCGATGTCCTAGCGGTGACAAGCAGGCCGGAGGAGCGAGCATTTGCCGTCCGTTTCCGTGGGATCCGCCGCGGTCATGATGGGCCCGCGCCGAGGTCGATGCGTGGCGAGTTCGGGGGAAGATCAGCGCGGTGCCGGACCTCGACGCCGGCCGCCTTGACGCCAGCCGCGAGCGCATCGAGCAACGCTCCTCGGCGAGCGTCGCGAGGCTCGACGCGAGGGGCTCGCGTCAAGAACGGACGGAGCGAAATGGAGGCCCGTGTGACAAACCTGTTGTCGAGGACGTCCCGTGGACGATAGGCTTCTTAGCTATGTTACCGTTTTTCCCATCATTCTTCGGTCAGAGAGGCAGGCGACCGTCGCTGAGCCTCCTCTCTTCTCTTTCCACCCTCGTACCCCTCACCCTCGGCGCCGCGCTCCTCTCGTCGTGCGCCGACCGGCCCGGGATGGCGGACGCGCCTGCCGCGGCCGACCGCGGGCCGGGGCTCTCGCTGCCCGGCGCCGAGCCCAGAACGCCCGCCGACCCCCTCTACCTGACCGTGGGGGCCGAGATCGGCCTCGACGCGCCGGTCCTAGGAGACGTCGACGGCGTGAAGCAAGCCCCGGCGATCGCTTACGGCGACGGGCAGTACCTCGTCGTATGGGAGGACTCGCGGGAGGCTTTCGCGGGGGAGGGCACCATCAACGTCCCCCTCTACGCCGCGCGCGTGGCGCTGGACGGGACGCCGCTCGATTCGCCGGCCTTCCGCATCGGCCGGGGGAGCAAGCCGGCCGTCGCCTCCGACGGCTCGGGCTTCCTCGTGACCTTCGCGGGCGCTCCCGGCGCCGCCTGCAACCAGTGCGGCGTCCGCCTGGACGCGAGTGGCGCGATCCTCGACGCCACCCCCCTCACGATCGCCGCGACAGGCTGGCTCGGCTCCCCGCCGGCCCTCGCCTGGAACGGCGCCGCCTATCAGGCTGTGTGGCCCTGCACCAACAACAGCCACATCTGCGCCGCGCAGATCACGCCGGCCGGCGTCGTCGGGCCCATGGTCACGGTGCCCATCAAGCTCAACCCCTACCCTGCCCGCCCCCTCCGCCCCCTGCGCGTGGCCTCCGACGGCACGGGCTCCCTGGTGCTCGGCTGGAGCCAAGGATTCGAGCTCAGCGCCATCCGCCTCGACGCGCAGGGCGCGCCCGTCGAGGCAGCGCCGTTCCCCGTCGGCCCGATCAGCTCCAATTCGTACACCGACGACCTCGCCCTCACCTTCGATGGGATCAGCTATGTGGCAGCCTGGTCGAATGAGGACTTCGCGCAGAACGTCAGCGTTGTCTCCGCCGCCCGCGTCACGAGCGCCGGGGCCGTGCTCGACCCTGGCGGGATCGTCCTCGATATGCTGTCGCCGGGGGAGCCGGGCACCCATCTCGCCATCGCCTCCGACGGCGGCGTCACCACCGTGTTCTGGCGGGTGTGGACGGAAACGGACGATTTCACCCCGATGCGCGCCGCGCGGCTGAGCTCGGGGGGGGTCCCCCTCGACGCCGCTCCGCTCGACGTCGGGAAAGGGCGGGATCTCGCGGCGGCGGCCAGCGGCGGCGAGGCGCTGCTGATCTTCGCGGACGGGCTGTTCGACTACGAGCTCATCCACACGAACCTGCGCGCGAGGCGCGTCGCGGCGGACGGCACGCTGCCGGCGCCGCCGAGCCGCGTCGCCACCGGCACGAACGGGCAGCAAGGACCCGCGCTCGCCTTCGACGGGACGAATTACTTCGCCGTCTGGACTGACACGCGCGCGGGCGGGATGGGCGGCGTGTTCGGCGCGCGGGTCGCGCCGGACGGCCAGATCCTCGATCCCAATGGCATCGAGGTCGTGCCTGGCATTCCGAGCGAGCCTGGCGATACGGGCTTGTACCGGTATGCGTACCGCGTCGGCTTCGACGGGACGAATTTCATCGTGTTGTCGGAGACGACCGATTACCACCCTCAAGGGTGCGGCGGCTGGTCCACCGTCACCCGGGTGAGCCCGGGGGGAGCGGTGCTCGGTGAAGTCGGCCTGTTCGGGGTCGCTTGCACGACGTTCAAGATGGCGAACAGTCCTGCCGGCTCGTTATTCATCGCTTTCGACGAGTACGTTTCCTTCACCACGGTCGCGGCGTTCCTGAATGACCAGGGCGTGGTGAGCGGACCGTTCACCATCGATCTCCCGGACGTCTACTCCGTTCCCGTGGCGTTCTCGTTCGACGGCACGAATCACCTCGCGACGTACGGAATGGGGAGCAGCCTCGGCGGGGCGCGGATGAGCCCCACGGGCACGCTGGTGGACACGGCGCTCTTCCCCATCGCATCGTCCGCCGCGCCTCTGGTCGAGCACCCGGTGGCGGCCGTCTTCGACGGGCAGAACCACGTGGTGGTGTGGGTCTCGAAGGATGGCGGCGGCGCCCACGTCCTGCGCGGCGCGCGCGTCAGCCCCGCCGGGACCGTGCTCGATCCGGACGGGTTCGTGATCGCGCCGATCGTGAATGGGTGCGGCGACTCCGAGCCGAAGGCTTTCCCCTCGGCTGCATTCGACGGGCAGCGCATCGTGGTGACCTGGCGCGAGCGCGAGGCCACGGCAGCGGGGTGCGAGGTGGCGCTGCGCGGCGTGGAGATGAGCCCCGCGGGCATGGTCGAGCCGGTGTTCACGGTGGCGCCTCCGGGGTTGGACACCCGCCCGACGGGGCTGGCCTCGGACGGCACGGGCAAGACGCTGGCGCTCTACAGCCGGTTCATGCTGGGCGCGCCGTTCGACAGCTACCGAGTTCGTGGCCGCATCCTCGGTGAAATGGGTGGCAGCGGCGGCGCGGGCGGCGCTGGTGGTAGCGGCGGCGATGGCGGCAGCGGCGGCGCGGGCGGCAGCGGCGGCGCAGGCGGCGCAGGCGGCGCGGGCGGCAGCGGCGGCGGTGGCGGCAGCGGCGGCGCGGGCGGCAGCGGCGGCGGTGGCGGCAGCGGCGGCCCAGGCAGCGCAAGCGGCAGCAGCGCAAGCGGCAGCGGCGGCGCGGGCGGCGGCGGTCACGGCCATGGTTGCAGCTTCCGCGCGGCTGGCGACTCCGCCGGAGACGCGTCCCTCCTCGGCCTCGCCTTTGCTGGCCTACTCGCCCTCCGGCGCCGCTCCGTCTCCAGCCGAGCGCACTCCGAGCGCCGTATCGACTGATTGCATCTCTCCCGCAGTCCCACATCCGCGAGCTCGGGCAGCTTGTGCAGCCTCGCGACGTCGATCTTCGGCAGCTCTTCCTGGATCTGGCGGAGCATGGGGTTGGCGCCCGGGAAGGGTCAACCCGTTCGTGAGCCCCAAGCGTTCGTGCGGCGGAAGGGTCGACCGGTTCGCGAGCCCGAAACGTTCGTGCGGCGGAAGGGTCGACCGGTTCGCGATCCCGAAACGTTCGTGCGGCGGAAGGGTTGACCGGTTCACGGGCCCGAAACGTTCGTGCGGCGGAAGGGTCGATCGGTTCACGGGCCCGAAACGTTCGTGCGGCGGAAGGGTCGATCGGTGCGCGCGCCCCAACAAGAGCGCCCCGCCGCAGCAGCCCGAGGCTGCTGCGGCGGGAGCGGGAAGGGAGGTCACTCCGGGATCGGGGTACCCGGGAGCGGGCAGTCCGCATGGTTTGCCGCGTCGAGCTCGCTCGCGAGCTCGAGCATGGGCCGGACTGTCTGAAGGAAGGCCGTCGAGCCGCCGACGCAGCGGGTCCGGGTTGACAGAGACGCATGATGACAATAATATGATGATCATCATATGTTGGCGCCTACCTGTGGACGTCGGCGCCACGCCTCGTGCTGTCAAAAGTAAGAAACGCAACCATCACGCGGAAGTAACCATGAACATCCAGAACGCGACCGTCTTCATCACCGGCGCCAACCGCGGTATCGGCTTGGCCTTCGCGAAGGCCGTCCTCGAGCGCGGGGCGCGCAAGGTCTACGCCGCCGCGCGTAACCCCTCGAGCATCGAGCTCGCAGGCGTGACGCCCGTGAAGCTGGACGTGACCTCGCCCGAGGACGTGAGCGCCGCGGCTGCGGCCGCGACCGACACCACACTCGTCATCAACAACGCTGGCATCGCCACGTTCGGTAGCTTCAACACCCCCGAGGCCGAGACCGTGTTGCGCCGCCACCTGGAGACCAACCTTTTCGGCGTGCTCCGCGTCAGCCAGGCGTTCGCGCCCGTGCTTTCGCGCAACGGCGGCGGCGCCTTGCTCAACGTGGCCTCCGTCGCAAGCTGGCTCTCGAGCCCGACCCTGGCCAACTACGCCGTGTCGAAAGCCGCGCTGTGGAGCTTGAGCAACGCACTACGCAACGACCTGCGCCCGCAGGGCACCCAGGTGCTGACGCTGCACATGGGCTTCGTCGACACCGACCTGGCCCACGGCATCAGCGCGCCCAAGGCCACTCCCGAGGACATCGTCGCCCGCGCCCTCGATGCGCTGGAAGCTGGCGAAAGCGAGGTGCTCGCCGATGAACGCACCCGCGAGGTCAAGCGCAACCTGAGCGCAGAGCCCGCCATCTACCTGGTCCCGCGGTGACACCCATGGTCGCCACGGCAACCACCACCGACGCTGCCCCCGACGCTGCCCCCGACGCCCCGTGGCGCGTGTTCTGGATCGCGAGCGTCGCCGCATTCCTCGTGTCGCTCGACACGACGATGCTGTTCTCCGCGTTCGACGCGCTACGCCACAGCTTCGGCCACGCCACGGCGGCGGAGCTGTCATGGGTGCTCAATGCGTACACCGTCGTGTACGCCGCAATGCTGATTCCCGCGGGAGGGCTCGCGGATACGCATGGGCGCAAGCGCGTGTTTTTGGTCGGCGTCGCGTTGTTCCTCGCTGCGTCGGCGGCGTGCGGGCTTTCTTCCAGCGTCTCGCTCCTGGTGGCCGCCCGCGTCGTCCAGGCCGTTGGCGCGGCGCTGCTGACGCCGGCTTCGCTCTCGATCGTCATCGCGGCCTTTCCCTCCGAACGGCGTGCGATCGTCGTGAGCCTCTGGGGCGCCGTGGGTGGCCTCGCCGCGGCCGTCGGGCCGAGCCTCGGCAGCTTCATCACCGACGTGGCGGGTTGGCCGTGGGCCTTCTACATCAATCTCCCGCTGGGCGCGCTCGCGCTCTGGCGTGGTGCCGCGCGCCTCGACGAATCCGCCCCGAGCCTTTCGCGAAGGCGCGTGGATGGCGTGGGTATGGCGCTGCTGATGCTGTGCGTAGGCGCGCTCGCGCTGGCCATCGTCGAGACCGAGTCTCCATCACGCACGCGCGGAGAGCTCGCGGCCATCGCCGTCACGGGCGTCGCGGCCGGCGCGGCCTTCATTGCGTGGTCGCGGCACAGCCGTGCGCCGCTCGTGGATCTCGCGCTCTTCGAGAATCGGACCTACCGCCACGTCAACGCAGCGACGTTTGCCTTCGGCGCTGCGTTTTCGATGATGTTTCTCGGCTTCTTTTTCTACATGCGCGGCATCTGGGGCTACTCGCTGCCGCTGGCCGGCGTGGCCGTGACGCCGGGGCCGCTTTTGGTCGTCCCGACGGCCATCTTCTGTGGTCGTCAGGCTGCACGCCTCGGCCACCGCCGCTTCCTCGTCGGCGGCTCGTTGCTGTACGCCGCGAGCAGCCTGTGGTTCATGCTCGTACCGGGGCCGCAGCCGAACTACGTACTGCATTGGCTGCCAGGATTGTTGATGAGCGGCGCGGCCGTGGGCCTGGTGTTGCCGTCCCTCTCCGCCGCGGCCGTGAGCCGATTGCCCCCGGCGCATTACGCGGTGGGAAGCGCGGTGAACCAAGCGACACGGCAGATCGGCTCGGTGCTCGGCGTCGCGATCGCGGTCACGCTGCTCGGTCACGCGGCGCTCGCGCGGGCGGACTTCAACCGACTTTACGGTCTGCACATCGTGCTCGCACTGATCACCGGGCTTCTGTGCTTGGGCGTCGATACCCGGCCAGCCGCGCGAGGGACGTGACCCTTACGGGGTCAGCATGATCGGCGTCTTCGCTTCCGCTCGTCAGCGATTCGATCTACGCCTGCTCTGCGCTCACTCGTCGATCCGGACCCGGATCACGATGCCGCCGATGACGTCGCCGACCCGGAAATCCTTCCGCAGACTGTCCGGGTGATCGTTGTGGCACTTGACGCAAGCCTCGACGACGCCCTTGTCGGGGTAATACGCGGAAAAATACTTCTTACCGCCGAGCGTCTCCTCGGTGTAATGGCTCTTCCCCGTCTCGGCGACCCGCCGGAGGCCGACCTTTTCGCTCTCCGTGCGCGGACCGTTCTGCTTGTTGATCGGCCACTGCGAGAGGAGCGCATAGCTGAAGAGCGCGTCCTTGGACTGGCTGATCGTCTCGGCGCTCATGCGGAGCATCTGCGCGGGCAAGGGCAGCACCTTCTCCTCGCGGAAATGTTCCTTGGCCTCCATGATCCGCTCTTGATACTGAAGCCGGTCGACGACCTCCCTCGTGTAGGCCTCGCGATTGGCGGAGATCGCCGCGAAGAGCGCGTCGGTCATCTCCTGCGGCGTGAGCTTGCCGTCGCCACGCCCGCCGCCGCACCCCGAAGAGGCGAGCACGGACAGACCCAGCAAAAGACAGGTGACCTTTTTGATCCGCTTCACGACGCGCCTACCCTCCGATCTCTCCGCGGAGACGAGGCGCGCCGTCGCTCCTCCTGCCGCCTGCGATCGAAGGAGAGCGCGTGCCGGCAGAGCAGCGCATTGACGAGGGCGAGGACGCAGGAAGCGACGAACGCGGCCTGGGGCGTCACGACGTCGTTGCTGTAGAGGGCCTCGAGCGAGGCCGCGACGAGCCATAGCTGGATGGCGGAGAGGATGCCGATCATCGCGTTGACGCCCGAGAAAAGCGTCGAACCCTGGCCGGAGAGCACTAGCTGTCCCTCCCGACGGCGAAGACATCGTCGCCGCGCTGCTCGATCCATACCCGAGGCAGGCGCCGCAAAGGCGGGCCTCCGACGGGACGGCCGTCGTTCACGTCGAAGCGCCCTCGGTGGCACGGGCAAAGGAACTCGTCCTCTCGCGGCTGGTGCACGACGGCGCAGGAGAGGTGCGTGCAGACCTGCGAATACGCGCGCAAGGACCCACTCTGCGTGCGCACGAGGATACAAGGGTCCTCGTCCGTCGGATATCGGAAGAGCATGGAGCCGCCCGTCGGGAGATCGGAGGCCTTGCCGATCCGCGCCTCCTCGCCTATCTGCGCCGGTTTTCGCACCCAGCGGGCGACGGCGGCGATGGCCCCGTTGACGAGGACGAGCAGCGCCGAGCCGATGGTCAGCGATTTCGCGAATTCGCGCCGCGCGACATATCGATCGTCCAGCGTGCCGATGGGAAAATCCTCACGCCAGCGCTCTTGCCCGCCCTCGCTCGTGTCGTCGTTTTCCGCCATCAGCCGTCCTCCGAAAGCAGCGCCGCCACGTCGTCCGGCTCGGCCACCTTCGGCCGGCCGCCGAGCTCGATGAGATCCACGTGCACGCGGTCTCGCCCGCGCGGCACGACGACAGAAACCTTGGTCCGGACCTCCTCGCCCTCGCCGAAGACCCAATGGTTCAATGCGGAGCCACGCCGCGTCCGCTCGAATTCGTCGATCGTCATGTACGACAGCGCCTGCGAAGGACAAACCGTCGCGCACATCGGCTTCTTGCCGATGCTGGTGCGGTCGTAGCAGAGATCGCATTTCATCATCTGATCGATCTCGGCGAAATACTTCGGCACGCCGAAGGGACAGGCGAGCACGCAATTCGAGCAGCCGATGCAACGAGGCGCGAGCGCGCTTTGCACGACGCCGTCCGGGGTCTTCTTGATGGCGTCGGCGGGGCAGACGCGCGCGCAGATCGGGTCCTCGCAGTGCATGCACACCTGCGGCGCCGTCTGCACGCTGTCGCGGCGGCGGATGGTCTCGAGGTGGATCATCGCCTGCCCCTTGTGGGTATCGCACTCCTCGCAGGCCTGCACGCAAGCCTGGCAGCCGATGCAACGTGCGTAATCGATGAAGAGCACTCGCTCGCTCAACGCGCCCCCTCTCGGGATGTGGGGCGCAGGCCGCCGTCGGGCGACCCGGAGCCCCGAGCGTCGATCTGGTCCGAAGCGCGGCGCACGCGGACGGCGCAGATCTTGTATTCCGGGATCTTCGAGACGGGATCGAGCGCGGGGATCGTGCACCTGTTCGCCGCGCGTTCGTCCGGCCAGTGATAAGGAACGAACACCGTATCGGGTCGGATGGTGTTCACGATCATGGCGCGCACGACCAGCGAGCCGCGCCGGCTCTCGACCTCGACTGGCTCGCCGTCCGAGACGCCGAGCTTCTGCGCGAGCCGCGGGTGCATCTCGCAATACGGGTCGGGGGTCTGCCGGACGAGGCCGCCGATCCGCCGCGTCTGGTTGCCGGAGAGGTAATGGGCGACGACGCGGCCCGTCGTGAGCACGATCGGGTACTCCTCGTCCGGCTCCTCGGCCGCGGGCCTCCACTCGACGGGCTGGAAATGCGCCTTCTTGTCTGCATGCCCGAAGATGCCGCCCTCGTAGAGCCTCGGTGTGCCAGGGTGGTCCTCCGACGGGCACGGCCAGAACACGCCGTGGTTCTTCTCGATTTTTTCGTACGTGATGCCCGCGTAATCGGCGATGCCGCCCTTCGAAGCGACGCGGAGCTCCTCGAAGATCTCCTGCGGCGAACCATATCGGAACTTCTCGCCGTGCCCGAGGCGCTCGGCCAGGCCGCAGAGGATCCGCCAGTCCTGCCGCGCCTCGCCCGGCGGATCGACGACCTTCTTGTGCAGGATGACGCGCCCCTCGACGTTCGTCGTCGTGCCTGTGTCCTCCTCCATGAGCGAGCCCGGCAGGAGGACGTCGGCGTGGCGCGTGGTCTCGGACATGAAGAAATCGACCGCGCCGAAAAACTCGAGTTTTTCCAGCGCTTCGCGGATGAATCCCTGGTTCGGCAGCGAGACCATGGGGTTGAAGCAGAGCGAGAAGAGGCCCTTGATCTTGCCGGCGTGGATGGCCTCGAAGATCTCCATCGCGGAGATGCCCTTGCCCGGCAAGGTCTTTTCGTCGATGCCCCAGACGGATGCGATGTGCTTGCGGTGCTCGGGGTTCTCGATGTCGCGCGCGCCAGGGAGCTGATCGCATTTCTGCCCTTGCTCCCGTCCGCCCTGGCCATTGCCTTGGCCGGTGATCATCGCGTACCCCGAGCCCTCCTTGCCGATCCTACCCGTGGCGACGCAGAGGTGGATCGCCGCCATGCAATTGTCGACGCCCTTGGAGTGGTGCTCGATGCCGCGCGCATGGAGCAAAAAACTCGACTTTGCCGGTCCCCAGAGTTCCGCCGCGCGGACGATGAGCTTGGGAGGGATCCCCGCGATCTTCCCGGCATACTCGGGCGTGTACTTCGCGACGATCCGTTCGAGCTCGGAAAACCCGGTCGTGTGCTCGGCGATGAAGGCTCGGTCGATCCACCCGCGCTCGATCATCACGTGGAGCATCCCGTTGAAGACGCCGATGTCGCCACCCGACCGGACGGGGATGTAGAGATCGGCCGTGCGCGCGATGGGCGTCATGCGCGGGTCGAGCACGATGATCTTCGCGCCGTTCTCCCGCGCCCGCCAGAGGTAATCCGTCGTGATGGGCGCGCACTCGGCGACGTTCGCCCCGGCGATGAGGATGACCTCGGCCTTGGGGATGTCGCTCCATGGGTTCGCCGCGCGATCGATGCCGAGGACCTTTTTCGACGCCGCCGCCGCAGAGACCATGCAGAGCCGGCCGTTGTAATCGACATTCGCCGTGCGCAGCACCGTACGCGCGAACTTGCCGACGAGATACGCCTTCTCGTTCGTCAGCGACGCGCCCCCGAGCACGGCGACCGAATCCGCGCCATGCGCCTCTTGCACGCGCCGGAGCGACTGCGCGACGCGGTCGAGCGCCTCGCTCCACCCGATCGGCGCGAAACCCCTGCCCTCGGCGCGCACGAGCGGTGTCTGCAGCCGATCCGGGTGCTCGTCCTGCATGTATCGCTTGACGCCCTTGGGGCAGAGTTTTCCTTGATTGAACGGAAACTCCTCCCAGGGCTCGAAGCCGACGATCTTCTCGTCCTTGACCTTGAGCTTGATCCCGCATTGCTGCCCGCAGAAGCAGCAGTGCGTCTCGACGACACGATCCGGCTCGCCCACCGCGGAGAAACCGCCGGGCGGCAGGCCGTGCGGGTGCGGGCCGAACTCGTCGATGAGCCGCTCCCTCGCGATCGGCAGCTTCGCCATCAAGCCTCCTCGCGGGCGTTCGGGCGCCGCGCGTCTCGCCAGAGCCCGTCCTGGAGCAAGGCGAGGTTTTTCCTGCGACACGGCGGACAGACGTCCTGGTAATGCCTGCCCGCGCGGAGCGCGTACCGAATCCCCACCTCCGCCTGTACGCGCTTCAGATCCGCGATCTGCATCGCGGATGCGAACGGACTCCCACAACGCACGCACGTGGCCTGCTCCCCCGCCGCCGCGACCTCGCGATACACGTGAATGCCGAGCTGCGTCGGCCGCTGCACGAGATGAAACAGCTTGCCGAAAGGCACGTACAAGAGCAGAAGCACGACGGTCACGGCGTGCACTTGCGAGAGGGAATCGTACTTGTAGCCGTTCATGAACTGCGTCGACACCGTGAGGAGCAGCCCCGTCGCGGAGACCGCGAAGAGCAGGACGAGCGGCACGAGATCCGCCGCGCCGTCCTGCAGGGCGAGCACACCACGATCGCGCCCGCGCCGATAGAGCGCGAGCATGACTCCGACGATCACGAGCCCTGCCGAGCCGACGAGCGCGTTGAACAGGAGCGACGCGAGCGGGCTGTCGAGGCTCGTCCGGAACACACGCACGCCGAAGACGAACGCCTCGTACACATCCTGTGAGTCCCGTGCCGTCTCGAAACGAATCCAGCCAAAAGAGAGCGGGAACGTGATCGCGAACGAGAGGAGGCACCCCCACATGAGGCAAAGGTGCGAGGCCCAGCGTACCGGGGAACGGCGGTAGACGAAGCGCTGCGAGCCGACGGTCCGGAAAGCGCCGCGAAGGAGAGTGGCCCAGCGAGAGAGGATCTTCCCCGGTGTGAAGAGGAGCGAGAGGGTCTGTCGGAAGTAGCGGTACGTCGGCGGACGCCCGAGCCACGTGGCGTATCGGTAACCGAGCGCGAAGGCGGCAAACACGGCCGCTCCCGCGTAAGGCACGAGCGCGGTGTCGAAGTCCTTGAACCTGCGACTTCCGACGTAGATGCCCAGCACGACGAGCGTCGCGGCAGAGAACCCAACGAACGCCGCTCGGCGCCCCTCGCGCGATGCAGGCAGGTCTGCGCTCACAGCGGCATCCTAGTCGAAGGGTGTGGCTCAAGGGAAGAGGGAAGAGGATGCGAGAGCTGCGACACAGGCCTCGTCGGGGGGCGTCAGAATGCGGACGCGCGTTGGCTGTTCGTCCGGGCCCGAGAAATCCTCGACGAGACGGAGTGCGGGGACTCGCTGGAACGTGAACCTGAGGCGCGTTCGAGGAGGCGCGCATGGCCGCGTGGACCAACAGGGTTCGTCGGCGCATCGAGCTCGGCGACGTCCCGCGTCGCATGGGGAGGCTCGAGGCCACTCGACGCGCTCCTGTCCCGCGACGTTCGCTCCTCGCGCCTTGTTGGCGACGGGTCACCCCGCGGACGACTCCAGGATCTCGTACTCGAACCATCCCTCCGCTGTGAGTTCGCGGAATTCCGGGATCCAGAGCCATAGGCGCTGAGGCCCAAACTCACAGGGAAGTGCGTCAAGCTGCTCTCCGAGGCACGCTCGCCTCGGATTTGGGTTTCTTTGGCGTGGTGGCCCTTCGCACACGACGTGAAGCAGGAACTCGATGGTGCGTCGGCGATCATGGCCCTTCGTTACGCGCAGGGTCACGAGCTCTGGCGAAAAACCGTGCTCATGTCCCCAGAAACAGGCGTCAAGGGGCAACGCCGAGCCCATGATGCTGAGGCGGCCATCAGCCTTGTCGACGATGACGCCGCATGAACCAACAAATCCTACCGGGAAGAACCAGTAGGTTTGCCGGTCGATGGTCGCGTCGTTGAGCCAGATAGCGCCCCGCTCCGCAGCATAGACTCGAGCGATTCGTTGAGCTTCCTCGAGCGTGATCACGGGAAGGAGGATACAGTTAAGTATTGATCCAACGAATGCACGGGCGACCACCGGGGACGGGCAAACCTCTGACGGGTTGCTCGACGCTGGAGCTCAATGACACGGAACCTCCCACCTTGGGCTGTCATCTGGAAGGATTGCGTAGCACTTCCAAGGACCAAAGGGGATTCCGACACAGTTCGTGCGGAACCCATCGCGGCTTTCCGGGGTGTGACGAAACCCGAGGCACGGATCACCACTCGTCCGGCCAATCAACTCGCAGGCACGTCACGGTATTCGGCTCGGTTGCCGACGACGTGAGCGCCCCGATCGCGCGCTCCCCTTCCATCCGTACCCCTTCCCGAGGGCTCCACGTCGCCGATTCCCCCGGCCGGAGCGAATGCGTCCCACTTTGCCAGAAACCGATGACGTACGTATGTCCGGCCACCCGACACCCGAGCCTCGCTGCGAGCTGCCCGGCGAACGCACGCCCGCTCTGACCGCCGAATGCGCTGCAGCAACGCAGCCAAAACCGTGCCTCTGGCCCGGTGAGATGTTCCCGCAATCGGTCGATCGCCGCCGCCATGGCGTGGTCGCTCCCAAGGGACGCATGATCGAGTCGACTCCGACCGAGGGCCATGTACCCCCACGCCCCGTGCCCCCAGAACTGGATCGACCCGATCGAGCGATTGCGTGACTCCGCCATGGAAGCCGCCCACGCGAGGGCCTCCTCCCAGCTTCGTGCGCCAAGCGTGGCGTCCGCTGCACGCAGCAAGCGATGCATCCACGTTCCCATCCACCAGATCGGCGACAGGCCCATCGAGCGCGGCGCGGCTCCTTCGGCAATGGCGCCCCGAACATGGGCGCGTGGCGTGTCGGTCGCATCGAAAACAACGAGTTTCAGGGGAGATTGATGCTTGATCATGCTGAAAAGGTGGTCACCTCCGCCCAGCAAATACCATCTCGATCAAGACCGCATCGCTCATCATGATTCCAGGTCGCCGCGAAGCCCGTACCGCTTCATCGCCATCTGAACGAATTTTCGTCCGACGCCGGCGAGCTCCGCTGCGCGAGATACGTTGCCGTCCGTCTTCTGGAGCATCAGCCGCAGGTAGTGCTTTTCGTATGCCTGGGCCATGCGGTCGCGGCCGTGAAGCAGCGGTTCGTCCAGGCGAATGCCGAGAGACTGTACGTCCGGCTCCCTCCCATCGTTGCTCTTCGAGCCTTCTCCGGCCCCGAACGCGAGGGCGCGCGCGACCGCGTTGCGAAGCTCTCGCACGTTCCCGTTCCACGTCAAACCCGAAAACTTGTCGATGACCTCCTGCGAGAGCGGATGCTTGGACCGCATGCGTGTCGACAGCTCCTTCTCGAAATGGCGAACGAGCATGGGGATGTCCTCGGAGCGCTCCGAGAGCGGCGGAAGACGCACCGGAACCACGGCGAGCCGATAATACAGGTCCTCGCGGAACGCACCGAGGTCGACGGCGCGGGACAGCGGCCGGTTCGTGGCGGCGACGACGCGCACGTCGAACCGCTTCGGCCGATTCGCTCCCACGCGACGCACCTCCATGCTCTCGAGCACCCGCAAGAGCTTCGGTTGAAGGCTATACGGGAGCTCCCCGATCTCGTCCAGGAAGACCGTTCCTCCGTCGGCCTCTTCGAAGATTCCAGGCCTATCCATCGTTGCACCGGTGAACGAGCCCTTGACGTGCCCGAAGAGCTCGCTTTCCGCGAGCTCCTGGGAGATGGTCGAGCAGTCGAGCACGATGAAGGGCCCCTTGGACCGCGGGCTGGCCTCATGAATCGCCCGCGCGGCCACCTCCTTCCCCGTCCCGGTTTCTCCCTCGATCAGCACCGTGGCGTCGGTGGCCGCCGCGCGCTCCAGCAGGGCAAATACGGCCCGCATCGCGATGCTCCTTCCGAGCATGTCTCCGAAGCGGTCACCAGGGAACAGGGGCAGCTCGACGATCGTGTTCACCATCAAAAGCCGAAATACCGTCTTGCCAATCGTGATACACGAATCCGGGCGTGCATAACCATCCCGCACCTGAACGCCGTCGACAGTGGTCCCGTTGAGGCTACCGGCGTCCAGGATCCTGATCTTGTTGCGCTCGATCCGCAAGGTCAGGTGGTGCCGGCTCACGGTAGGGTCGTCGACCCTGAAATCACAGTCGGCGCCGCTGCCTATCCGGACCGCGGGACCCGGGAGCTCGCGGGTCGTCCTCTCCTGGGGCCCCTGGATCACCTCGATGCGGATTTTATTCGATCGTAACGTCAATCCGTTCGGAGATGGCACAAGCGTGTTCGTCGAGTCGTCGTCGTCTCGATTCATCGATCCTCCTTGCCAGGTTGCCCACCGTTCAGGAGCTGCGTGAGATCCGGGCGGGAATGCACGCGGAGCAAGCGGTAGATGTCCTGGATGTGTGTGCGTGCCGTATGTGGGCTGATGCCCAGATGGTCGGCGATCTGCTTGTAAGAACGGTTGGAGCGCGCCAGCAGGAGCGCAATTTCCCGCTTGCGCGAGGGGAGCACTTCCAGAATGGACGAGCTTTCAGCGCGGCGAGGGCGCAGGTTGCTCGGCAAGATCCACTCCCGCATCGACAGGAGGTGTACATCCTCGTGAAGCACGTGCCTTTCTTTGGGGAGCACGTGCACGTGCACTTCGAGCGCGGCAAACCGATCAGGATGGCCGAGCTGCCAAGATTCGCCCCCAGCCGTGAACCGCTGCGCGGAGCTCACGAAATCCAGCAGGGCACTGCGGCTTTGGGTAGCCCCGCCGGCGTGGTATCGGGCGATCAGGTCGAGCGCCCTCTGGTTCACCTCCAGGACCGCGCCGCTCTTTCGGGCGAGGCAGATGTACCCGAGCCCCTGCTCTTCCACGATCTGAGACAGGATCGAACGCGACGCCACCAGGGGCAAACTGGCTCGATGGACGGCGTCGCGCACATCGGCGGCCAAAGCTTCCATGAACGCGGGCGCGGCCCTCGGGAATTGCGTGCCTTTCTCCGTGAGCAGCGCCAGCATGACGTGCTCCGTGCCGCGGCCGGGAACCATCCGCTCATACACCTTGTAGCCGGCCCCCTCCCCCAGCCCGAAGCCCTCGAGGGCCTGGAGCACTTCCAGGCCGTCACGCAGAGGCCCTGCGATTGTATCTGCGTCGCGCCAGAAGTTACCGGGCCTCGCCTCGAGGACGAGGCGGAGCGCGGGTTCGAGGTGCTCGGAGCGTGTGCTCATCCACCCCTCGAGGAGCTCCGGGGGCAAACGCATCGCATGACTGATGAGAAGTTGCGGCGCGTCCCTGCGCACCACCGAGAGCAGGCCCGCCACGGTAGGGACGCACTGCGCGAGGGCGTCGAGGATCCCCGCGGGATCGTCCCCTGCGGCGACCCTCGATAACATCTGTGAAGCACGACGTAAGGCCTTTTGTTGACGATCGTCCATGGTGCTCCTTGGCACGCCAATCTACCCGGTTCCCGTGCGGGGAAGCAAGGTATTCATGGTCGACGCGGACGAACCCCGCGCAGAGATCGTGCTGTCTGGCGGATCGAGTCGGGTCGGCGCCCGGCTCATCTCGCCGATGAGCGCGAGCATCCTCTCCGATGAGAGGGTCGTGTAGTGCGCGCACCGGTACACGCCTCGGCCCACGTGCACGGCTCTCGTCATCTTCTCCGCCATGGAGGGCCACGCAGGCGCGAGCCTCGCCATCGCGTGCCCCAGTTGCTCCTCGAGCCACGCGAGGTACTTCTCTCCGAGCGCACGCGCATGCTCCCGGGCCTCCGCGCATGTCGAGGCCGAAACGCCCTTGGGAATCAGAATCGACAGGCAACTCTCCTTGCTGGCGTCTCGATCGCCCCCGTTCGCGCTCAGGCTGGCGAGGTCGTTCGCCAATCTGAAGGTATGGTCGGCGAGTTGTCCGACCTCGATCAAGGATCGCAGGCGCGGTTCGTGGACGTGCTCTGCAGGTGTCGCGAGCCCGCAGAAGAGAAACAAGATCTCCACGGCGATGGTCGGCGCCGTATCCACGACGTGCAGCAGCAATCGAAGCTCGCGCCGTAACTCGGTGAAGCGTGCTGGATTGCTCGCGTCCTCGCGCAGGAGAAACCGAATTCGTTCGCCGACGGGGCCAGGCGCCCTGGATGCATACCTCGCCTCGAGCTGCTCGATCGCTTCCTTCCGCGGAGGTCCGCCGAGCCCGAGCCGCCGTACGAGTGGATTGTCGACGACGTCCGGCGCGCGTTCGAGCGCGTTGGCCCGATAATGGCGTACGAGCGCGTCACGGCAGGCCTGCGCGAGCGCGCTGCTGGCACCCGCATGGCGCGAGAAGAGGCTCTCCCATTGCTTGCCGACGGCGTCGACGATCCGCATGCCCCGCCCGACGGGCGGAGCGGCAGGTCTCTCTCCGCGGGCGATCGCCTCCAGGTAATCCGCCGAAGATTGCAGCCGCGCGCGCCATGCGTGCGGCGTCTCGCCGGGCAGGACCCGATCGAAGATACCATTGTCGCCCGCCGAGATCGCGAGCATGCAACGAATGGCGAGCTCGGCCGAACGCTCCCAGCCCTCCCCCGTCGGGTCCGCCTCGTCCGGCACGCGGAGCATCATGTAGGCGCCCGTATACGCATAATTGCGATCCCCCTGGCGCATGGATCGATCCGGGAGCAGGAGCCCCTCCGACAGCGCCTCGCCGAGCACCCGCGCCGACATGGCCAAGACGAGCTGGTCGCGCTCGGCGTCCGCGTCGGCGTCCCTGGGCAAACGCGCTCGTACAATCTGTTCGATCGAACGCTCAGGAGTTGCTGCCGTCACCTCGATGAGGTCCAGGAGCTCGGCGGGCCAAGGCGACTCGACCGAGATCGTGGGCCCTCGACTCCTGTCCGCACCCTGCAAAAGAACGTGCGCGACGGGGAAACGAACCGCGCGGCGGAGCGCATGAAGAATGCCCTCGGCATTGGGCGGGCACGGATGGACCGGCGCCGCCGCCGTGACAGGCGCGGCCAGGAGGACGTTCTGTGCAGCCTGGCCAGGAGCGAGGACCGCGTCGTAGTCCTCGGCCGTGCAATCGGAAAAGCGGGCCGCCGGGACCATTCGAATCCCGTACCAGGCATCGTCGACGAGCGCGCGCTCGTGATCACGCATTCCGCGCGAATCCAGGCGGCTGACCTCCACGGCGGGATCTTTCGTCGGATCGGCGTGGAGGGCTTGCAGCCTCGCGTCGATCTCCTCGGCCGAGGCGCAGACAGGAATGGTGAGCCGCAGCGGCGCAGGGATGCGAGAGCGCGGCAGCGCCTGAACGAGCTCGAACACGAAATCGAGTTCGTATCCGGGCGCGAAATGCGCCGACGCGTCCCGCAGGCCTCGGTCGATGAGATCTCCGAGCTCCTCGGGGCGGGCGTCGGGCCACAACGTCGTCGTCGCGACGCACGGCACGCACGGAGGGAGGCAGAAGCCGGGACGCACGACGTCCGGCTCCTCGGCGCCGGTCCGAAGGACGAGATCGACGTCCCGCTCCCAGGCGAGCTCGTCCGGATAATCGATCCAGAATTCGAGATCCATCCGCGGATCCGGGAGAGACCTGGTCGCCTCGCAGGCCGCTTCGATGCTGGCGACGAGCCTGGCCCGGGAGCCGCCCGACGTGCGCATTCGTGCGAGGTTCCCGCGCACGGTGCAACGAATCCCGCATTGAATGAGCGCTCGGCGTTCCTGAATCTCTGAGCGCAACCACTCGAATTGCGCGGCGACGACGTCGAAGAACGCTTCCGGCCTCTTGTCGACGTTTTGACGTGAAGCGATGCAGACCAGCAACGTTCCCACGTCACCGCGCAGCGCGACGTGTTCGGCGCAGGCGACGACCTTGGCCGCTCCGGCGGTGTAATCACGACCGGATTCGCCTTTGCGATGGTTTCCGTCCGGAAGCAGGATGATGCGACGCGACTCTTTCCTCGCGGGCCGCCAGGGCGGCTGACATTTGACCTCGAACCAACGCGGAGACTGCATGGTAGAGCTCCTTCTCGCAGGGTCCCGAGCCGCCGATCCAATGAAGATCGAGCGGCAGGGATGCCCCGCAGGAGTGCACGCGCCATGCCTGCTGTCCGGGCCCGTTTCCCTGGTTTTTCCGGGGGTGGGTGCATCCGGCAAAACGCAGTTGGAGGCCTTTCGGTGGTCGGGCTGTATCCAGGTGGAGGCAGTCCCTCCCGTGCGATGACCGCGAGGAATCCGAGGACGCGCCCAACCTCCTTCAGGTTGGGCAAGGCGAGGTTCGTCCTGGTGCGCCTCCGGCGGCCTGAATGGCGCCGGGCGTGACGCTGGTCCCTCCGTCGGAGGTCAGGGGCAAGAACAGGTTGGCTGGATCGAGATCGCGGCGAACGATGCCGGCCCCGTGCGCCTCGGCGAGCAGAACCTCGAGGCAGGTCCCTTCAGGGGGCGAACTTCCGCAGCCAGACGTTGCTGCCCTGGCCCGTCACCGCATCGTATCCCGTGACCAGAACGTTGTCGGCCCCGTCGGCAGCGATCCCCATTCCGTAATCGTTCGCGTTGGCGGCGCCGTTGTACCCGTTTGTCCATAGGACCATGCCCGTCGGCGAGAGCTTGCGCGTCCAGACGTTGATCCCCTCGCCCACAACGTACTCGTAGCCCGTGACGAGCACGTTCCTCCCGGAATCGGTGGCCACGTCATTGCCTCGATCCCAATAGTTGGCTGCGCCGTTCCACGTATTCGACCAGAGCGAAGCACCCTGGGAGGTGTACTTCTGGATCCAGACGTTCTCGTCCTGGCCATTCACGTAGACGTAGCCCGTCGCGATGACGTCACCATTCGCATCCACGGTCACGGCATTGGGACGATAGCCGGTCGCATTGAATGTCATAGCCGACGTGAGCGTCCCGTTCGCGGCGTACTTGATCACCCAGATCTTATCCGCGCCGCCGGAGAGCGACGTCTCGAACCCCGAAGCGATCACGTTGCCGGCTGCGTCGAACCTGACGGACATCTTTCCGATCGCGAAGCCCGAGGAGGCGGCGTAGGTCCTCATCCAGCTCAAGGTCCCCGTCGCGGTATACCTGGCGATCCAGAAGGACGCGGGGCTACCCGACGCCGATCCGACGACCGCGATGAACCCCGACGCATCCACCGCGACGTCGTATCCGATGTCGTCCCCGGGAAGCGCATGGGTCGCCTTCCAGAGGACTCCGCCGCTCGTCGCGCTGTGCTTGCGGATGACGATATCGAGGCCGGTGGACGAGCTCGCCTCCGCGCCGACGACGACGGGATCCCCCGAAGGGGCGACGGCGACACCATACCCATAGTCGTTCCCACTGGCGGCCCCGTTGGCGTTCGCGGACCAGAGCAGACCGCCCTTCGGGTTGAACTTCCCGAGCCAGATGTTGAGCCCTTGCCCGACGACCGATTCGACGCCGGTCACCAGGATGTTGCCTGCGGCGTCGCTCGCGATTGCGAACCCTTGATCTTGCCCGCTGGACGCACCGTTGTAGTTGCCGGTCGCGAGCGCAGAGCCAGGAGAAACACAGCTATTGTTGCAGCCGTCGGCATTGTTCGTGTTCCCGTCGTCGCAGGTCTCGCCGGGCTGGACGAACCCATCACCGCAAGCGGGCGGCTTGCAGAGCATCGTGCACGTGTCGTTGTTGTTCGCGTTCCCGTCGTCGCACTGCTCGGTGAGTTGCTGGATACCGTCTCCGCAAGTAGGCGGCTTGCAGAGCACCGTGCAGGTATCCTCGTTGCTCGCGTTCCCGTCGTCGCACTGCTCGGTGAGCTGCTTGATACCGTCTCCGCAAGCAGGCGGCTTGCAGAGCGAGGTGCACGTGTCGTCGTTGTTCGTGTTCCCATCGTCGCACTGCTCCGTCGCTTGCTTGATGCCGTCTCCGCAAGCAGGCGGCTTGCAGAGCGTGGTGCACGCGTCGTTGTTGTTCGTGTTTCCGTCGTCGCACATCTCGCCGAGTTGCAGGAAGCCATCACCACAGAAGGGGGGCTGGCAGAGCGTGGTGCAATTGTCGGTGTTGTCCAGGTCCCCGTCGTCACACGCTTCTCCCACCTGCACGATGCCATCCCCGCACGCAGGGTGCTTGCAAATGTTCGAGCATGCATCAGCGTCGTTACCGTTTCCGTCGTCGCAGGCCTCGCCCGGCTGGACGAACCCGTCCCCGCATTTCGCGCTCTTGCAGGCATTCGTACAGGCGTCCGTGTTGCTGGTGTTCCCGTCGTCGCATTGCTCGGCAGCCTGCTTGATGGCATCGCCGCAAAAAGGCGGCTTGCAGAGCGTCGTGCACGTGTCGTCGTTGTTCGTATTGCCGTCGTCGCACTGCTCGGCGACCTGCTTGATGCCGTCACCGCAAGAGGGCGGTTTGCAGAGTGTGGTGCACGTGTCGTTGTTGTTCGAGTTGGCGTCGTCGCACGTCTCGCCGGGCTGTGTATACCCGTCTCCGCATACTGCGAACTTGCAGGAAATGGTACAAGCGTCGAGGTTGCTCAAGTTGCCGTCGTCGCACTGCTCGCCCGCCTGGAGGATGCTGTCACCGCACATGGCCAGCGTGCATTTGTTCGTGCAACCGTCGTTGTCGACGGAGTTTCCGTCATCGCATTGCTCGGTGCCCTGCTTGACGCCATTCCCGCACAACGTGACGGCAACGGCGGCCGCATCGCAAAGCGAGAACCCCACGCCGGCATTGGCTTTCGCCACGATGGGGGCCGTGGACGTCGCAGTGAGGGAGAACGGATCCAGCACCTTGTATCCTGCGGGATGGCTGAGCGAAAGCTTGACGTTCGCGTAGGGCTTGACCTCGACCACGGCGAAGCCGTCGGCGCCCGTAAAGACCGAACCGCCGATGTGCGTGTACTCGTCGCTCGTCACGAGGACACGCATGCCCGCGACGGGTCTCTCGGGCGCCAGGGGCTCCGTCAAGCTCCTCTCCGTGACCTTGACACGAATGCAGTCCCTCTCTACGGAGCCGCCGGGGCTCCAGGATGCTTCGAGCCCTGGGAAATCGAGGTCGTCCGGGGGTTCGGCCGGGCCGCAGCCGGCGAGCACCAGGGCTGCCAGCGCCGGCGGCGCCATCAAGACGCGCGCCCGCCGGAAATGGGAAGATGGTTCGAGTCGTCGCATGCTCTCCTCCTCTCTGTCTGGTGGCTACAGCCGACCCGCCTCCCGAGGTTGGACGACGGCCCCTCGGGCCAGATCGTTCCGGTAATCACGCTCCCACTCCGACGCGACATGGTCGGGGCCCGGCTTCGGCGCGCTCTCGATCTCGAATTGCATTTCGTTGTCGCCGACCAGATACCCCTCGGCGAACATGGTCCGGTTTTCCTTGCCGGCGCGCGCGAGCTCCTCGGGGGTTCCGAGGGAGAGGTTGTACACCGCCCGGTCGTACGTGACGCGCTGTACCGACATGAGCACGGCGGGACCCTTTTCGGTCATGACCTCGTCGCCCTCGGTCAGATCCCCGGCCTTCACGACGCCCCGGCGCGTGGTGACGACGGGGTGCATCTCCGTGACCAGGAGATCGTGACCGTGGCTATCGTACAGGTTCACAAGGGGCTTGCTCTCCCCGCCGTTGACGACGCCCGTGACCGTGAGGACGAGGCCACGATCGTTCGCGATCACCTTGTCGCCCACGCTGAAGCGCTCGACGGGCAACAACGTATTGTCCGCGCGACGGATCTCGGTGCCTTCGGCGAAGCACGTCTTGAGGAAATCGACCGGCGTCACCCTCGTCGTGGAGTAGCGGTTCCCACAGGGCTGAGGCCCCGTGGTTTTGGCATAGACCATCACGTAGAGATGCGATCGTTTGCTGTTGTTCGATACGTAGCATTTGCCGCCGAAGTTCCCGAGCATGTTGAACGAGCTCTTGGCTGACATATCAGGCGGCGAGAATGCATTCGAGAGACCGGTACCAATCGTATCGTTCGTGTAGCCACCATTGCAGAAGCCTCCGTCCTCGTAAAGAACGAGCTGTGCCTGCGTGAAGGCCGGGATGTACGATTCGATCGTGCAGCCGCCGGGGTGGTAGAGCTGGTACGTGCCCTTGATGGGCACGTACCGCGTGTTCAGCTCGTACTTCGGCGCGGCCTGCCAGTACGCCAATCCATTCATGATCAGCTTTCCCGTGGACAACGAGGAGAGGCTCGTCGCAGCGATACCGGTATACGGATACTTGAACGGCAAGAGCTGACCATTCATCTCCTGCACGGTCGCGTAGTCGCAATCAAGCTGACCGTAGATCTGCGATGCATACCCACGCTCCAGGCAGATGCGCACGCGTCCGTCATTGTCGGGGTAATGATAGTAGGTCCGGAGGTTGTACGGGTTGCGTCCGTAGTTGTTGGTTCCCGTGTAGAAGTCGCTGTATAAGGGATCCTCCTTGCTGTTGATCACGTTCGTCGGATGCTCGATGGTGATCGTCGGCACGGTTTTGTAAGTCTTGTCCGTCGTGGATTGCGAGAGTGCACCCCCTGGCCCCACCGTCTTCACCGTGGCGTACGTGAAGTGCTGCACGCCGTTCTTCTCCGCGATCGCCAGAGAATCGAGCACGAGCATCTTGCTCGGATCGTCCCAGGAGCCAAAATCGATCTCGGGGAACGTGAGGGTCACGTTTCGCCCGCCGTTGTATTGTTCGATCGGAGGCGGCGTCGCGAGGACCGTATGGGTCGTCCCCTCGAGATCGGGCGTCCGGTAGGCGATGCCGTCGACGTAACTATAGGACGAGCCGTCGAAGCAGCTCATGACCACGCCGGGGTTGAACTTGGTGTTCTTGTAGATGTGGACGTTGACCTTCTCCTCGAGCAGCAGGAAATGGCCGCACCAGCTCGTCTCGAGGGCCGAGGTCGCGCTGCCCACGGGATCCGTGTCCACGGGCTCCCCCGGCACCTCGCCCACGCTTGGCGGCGTGACCTCGCTCGGGCGCTCGCCGCGCCGTCCATGCTCGAGGAGCTCGAAGAGCTTCGGCGCGTTCTCCGGCGTATTGCCGGAGGCGAGCAAGCGATTTTTGACGAACCTGTACTGGCGCTCGTCCTTCAGGTCGATGTTCATGTACGGCCGGCGCGCCGTCTCGAGCTGCGCCTCGAAGACGGTCGCCATGTACCGGCTGTCCTCCGCCAGCGCGGCAGAATCGGGGATCTCGATGGCCTCCGGCGATGCGCAGCTCGACAACCCGAGGACGGAGACGAGGATTGCCGCGGGACCAAACACGTACGTGGGATGGCGATGTCGGTTCATGAACCTTCCTCCATGCAATTCGTGGGATGAGCTTCAGCGAATGGTCACGACGAGCCGGTAGTCGAACTCCGCGGCCGTGGCGGGCGACGCGTATGGCGAGGCCCGCACCGCGAGATGGTACGTGCCGCCCGCGAGCGACGCGGCGCCGGAATCGAGCGGCATGGTCCCCGAGCCGTCGAGCAGAGAGCAATACCCGCGCCCGTCGTCGTCATCGTCCGCGATCTCGTTCCACGCGGCATCGAACAACGTGAGGCGGCTATCGACCTCGTCCGACTCGCAGGTCTCCAGGCCTCCCTCGATGACCTCGGCGCGGATCGATTTCCCCGGCGGCACCGTCACGGCATATACATCGATATCGTCGGCGGCCTGGTGCCCGCCGAGCACGAACACATCGGAGCCGGAGAGCACGCTCGCGTTCATGGCGGTGTCGTTCGGCTCGCTTTCGCTGCCGCCGGACGACTGGACGTTCACCTCGAGCCTGTACTCGGTCACCGTCGAATCCGTGCCCGTCTCCTCGATCTGGACATAGAAGGTCCCTGCCGACAGGCTCGATACGAGCGCGCCGCACGATTGGATGCCGCTCGAATCGTCTACGGCGACCTCGACGCCTGCCGCATCGAGGAGGCGGATGGTCGTCGTATCGCTGTGGCAGTCGACGCCGCTCCCGTCGTACGCCTCGAAGCGCACGACCGAGGACGCTGCGAGGACCATCTTGAAGACGTCCCGGTCCGCCACATTGCCGATCGAACCTGCGAGGACCTTGTCCCCGGTGATCAAGACGGGCGTCGGATCGAGCGCGCGTGCATCCGCCTGCGCAAGGGTATTGTTCGGTTCGACGTCGGGCCCCTCGAGCTGGCAGGTGGGGCTGCAACCGTCGCCGGCGATCGTGTTGCCGTCGTCGCAGGTTTCGCCGTCGTCGATAGAGACGTTTCCGCATACGGCCTTGTTGCGGCACGTGGAATCGCAGAGCGCGCCGCCGTCGCATTGCTCGAACCCCTCGACGACGCCATTGCCACAGAGGGCGACGATCTCGACGGCGAGCTTGTACGGGTCGATGACGCTCGCATTTCCGCTCTCGACGCGGACGAAGTAGGTGCCAGGTTGCAGCCGGCGCAAGGCCGGCGCAGAGAACGGCTCCAGCCACGAGCACGCGCCGAGGCCGCCGTCGTCATCCGTGGCGAGAATCGTGGTGCCGTCGGGAGCCACCAGCGTGGTCTTCGTATCGGTGTCCGCGCAGTTCCCGGGCCCGAGCGCATCGAACGTTTGCACGGAGAGGTCCACGAGACCCGGCAACGTAATGGCAAAATAGTCCACGTCGGCTGAAGGTGAGACAGCGCCCCGGAGCACCACGTTCGGCGCGTACGGGCCGCTCGCGAGAGCCGCGGTGTCGTTGGGTTCGTTCTCGGCGGGCAACTCTTGCTTGCACTGGGCGCTGCAGCCGTCACCACCGACGGTATTGCCGTCATCACACTCCTCTCCGGGCCCCTGCGCGCCGTCGCCGCATGCAGAGAGCTGCACGTCGATGGATAACGTGTAATCGAACGTCGCAGCGGGTTGTCCGGCCGATGCGGTGACCGAGACGACGTAGTCGCCTGCAGGGAGCACGGGCGTCGTCACGCGAGAGCAATACCCCGCACCGGCGTCGTCGTCGCTGGCCACGACGAACCCCAGGGGATCGAGGATCTCGACGTAGCTGTCGAGTGATGAAGAGTCACACGTCGTCGCGACCCCGTCGATCGTCTCCGCCGTGATCGCTCCGCTCTTCCCCGACGGAATCGTGACCGCGAAGACATCCCTGTCGCCTGCAGGAGCGATCAAGCCCTTGAGCTTCCCCGCGAGCGCAAGCTGGCCGAAGGGGTTTGCCATTCCACTTTCGCCGTTCGGTTCCGCCTCGCACCCTGCTTCGAGCTCACACGCGGCGCTGCAGCAATCCCCGGCCGTCGCGTTTCCGTCGTCGCACGTCTCCGCGCCGGACGCGCGGATCCCATCGCCACAGGTGGATACGCAGACGCTCGGCTGGAGCGAACAGGTATACCCCGGCTCGACCACGCAGACCGCGCTGCAGCCGTCGGCGGAGACATTGCCGCCGTCATCACACCCCTCGGGAGGCACGAGGACACCGTCGCCACACCCCGGGACACACGCGCTCGGCGAGCCAGCGCAAGTGTATCCGACCTCTACCTGGCACGTGGAGTCGCAGCCGTCCCCATTGCCATTGTTTCCGTCGTCGCAGCCTTCGCCGACGACGGCGTCCCAGGCCCCGTCGCCGCACGTGTAGATCGAGAGTGTGGCCGAGAGCGTGTAGTCGAAGGGCGCGGCCATCGATTGCTCGCTGGCCCTCACCTCGACGTAGTACGACCCGGGCGACAGCGGACCCACGGAAAGCTTGGAGCAAAACGCCTCGCCCCCATCGTCGTCCGTCGCGAGCAGCGCCCCCTGCGCGTCGAGGAAGGAGACCTGGCTGTCGAGTGCCAGTGAGGAGCACGTCGTTGCATATCCGTCGAGCGTCTCCACGGTGACGACGCCCTTCGCGCCCGCGGGGACCACGAGCTCGAACCAATCCTCGTCTCCGTTGCTGGAGACGAGACCCTTGACGGCTGTGCCACCCATGGCGAGCGTGGCATATGCATTGGCGCCCGCGGCTTCATCGTTGGGCTCGACCTCGCAGGTGGCCTCGATCTGACACGTCGCCGAGCAGCAATCGCCAGGAACCGTCGCGCCGTCGTCGCAGGTCTCCTCGCCGGACACGATTCCATCTCCGCATGGCCCCTCGCTGCCGCCGCTGCCGCCACTGCCGCCACTGCCGCCGCTGCCGCCGGCGCCTCCTGCTCCCCCGGCATCCCCGCCCTGTCCCCCGGCGCCAGCGCTACCTCCACCGTCTCCGCCTGCCGCCTGGCCGCCGATTCCGCCGGGAGCTGGGCCCCCGTCCTCACAGCCCGTTAATGCAGCGCCGAGCGTAACGACAAATGCCAAGACCAGTCCGCTCGCCCAATTGGACCGCATCGATGCCTCCCGTCCGGACTACATTGTGACGAGCCTGCCCATTCGAGGGCCGAGCTCACAGACAAATGGCGTGCAATGGCAAGGATGGTCGCAGTTGCTCGGCGAGATGGGTATCCGCAATTCATCGGATGCACGAACGAGCCTACGCGGGTGAGGAGTCGTGGGGCCCTTCACCCATCGTCGACCGTGTCGCGTGTCATCGGGACGGCTTTCGCCTGCATGCACGTCATCGTCCGGTTGTCCATACGCAGAAATGCGTATCCGTACCCCCCTCAGGAACCGCCATCGGACGCCCGGTTTTGTGAATGCATCGAAATTTTGGCCACCTCGTCACCTTGCTGCAAGGCTTGTGGCGCGAGCATGAGCACGGCCATTGGCGAGGACACCAGCCCGCCCACCATCAAGCTCCCGACGGATGACATGAATGGCATCCAGCCGGTCGACCTCCGTCCTGGCAAAACGTTTGCCGGTCGGTTCGAACTGATCTTCAAGCTGGGCGAGGGAGCCTTCGGGCAGGTCTGGAAGGCGATAAATACGAAGCTTCACCTGAAGGTTGCGATCAAGATCCCGAGGACAAGGGCAGCGGATGATCTCGAGCGATTCCGCCGGGAAGCGCAGGCGCTCTGCCTGATCGACAGCGAGTACGTCCTCCGGTGCTTCGAGTATGGCGACGAGCTGGTTCCCTTCCTGGTGATGGAGCTCCTGACGGGGGAGAGCCTCGCGAAGCGGCTCGAGCGCGAGGGGCCCATGCCGATACCGACGGTGAAGTCGATCTGCAGACAGCTATGCAAAGGGCTGCAGGCGACCCACGCGGCGGGCGTCATTCACCGTGACCTGAAGCCGGGGAACATTTACTGCATCGAGGGCAAGGTCAAGATCGTCGATTTCGGGTTGATGAAGCTCGTCGAGCCGATGGTGGAGCCCGGAACCGAGATCATCGTCAGCGACCACGACGAGCTGACCCAAGAGAACATGGCGATGGGCACGGTCAGCTACATGAGCCCGGAGCAATGGCGCCATTCCAACCGCGTCGATTTCAGGAGTGATCTCTGGTCCCTCGCGGCTGTCCTCTACCGCCTCCTCACGGGGAAGTTGCCGTTCGCAGGACCGGCGCACGTCGATGTCGCACGGCTCGTTCTGCTCTCCTCCGATGGTCCGCCGCCCATCTCCCACCTTCCGGGCGAGGTGAACGCATTCTTTCGGATAGCGTTTCAGCGAGACCCGAGCATGCGGTTTCAGTCGGCTGCCGAGTTTGGCGCCGCCTTCGACGCTCTCCCGGATGGTTCGCGTGTTTCGCCGCCAGCACCGGCGCGGCCCGTTTCCAAGCGGCGTATCTGGACCGGCGGAGTGGCGGCATCCCTCGTC
Organism: Polyangium jinanense; assembly: GCF_028435265.1. Lineage (GTDB taxonomy): Bacteria > Myxococcota_A > Polyangia > Polyangiales > Polyangiaceae > Polyangium > Polyangium jinanense. Next base: position 27,738 of record NZ_JAGTJK010000075.1, read on the forward strand.
ATCGCCGGAATCTTCGTCACCGCCAGCGCACGCCCGAACGTCATCGCGCCGATGTGCGATCCACGAAAGGGTGACTGCGATGGGTCCATGCTCAACGGATGCGAGACGGATCTCACGCGCGTCGAGAGTTGCGGCGCTTGTGGGGTAAGATGCGTCAACGAGCACGGCTCGACGAGCTGCGTCGGTGCGTTTTGTGCGCCCGTATGCGCGGCGGGCTTCGCCGATTGCGACGGGGAACCGGCGAACGGTTGCGAGGCCGATCTCGGGGCTCCCGGAAGCTGCGGGAAGTGCGGCAACGCATGCACGAACGAGCACGGCAGCATCGCGTGCGTTGCTGGCCAGTGTGTATCCCTGTGCCAGCCAGGCTTCATGGATTGTGACGGTAATTCCGTCAACGGTTGCGAGACGGACGTCGTATCCAGCGCCGCTCATTGCGGCACCTGTGGACGCGGGTGCAAAGCAATCGTGGGCGACAGCGCGACGTGCCAGGAGGGGATCTGCAAGGCTGCCTGCGAACCCGGGCGTCACGATTGCAACGGCGATCCCGCCGATGGATGCGAAGTCGACGCGCAGGCGAAGCCGGAGGCCTTCGAAGGCGGGCGGTGCAAGCCGATCGTCCTCGGGACGTACGAGCCTGGCGCGCTCAGTGTCGCCGTGGACGACGACGTGGACGGCCTCGTGGCATGGACGGTTCCCAGACAGGGCAAGGCCTGGCGCATGCGAAAAGGCGGAGGCACCGCGGCGCCGATGTCCGTGGGCGGCGCGCCGACACGCATCGCGTTCGACATCGGCCGCTGGTATTGGACGGACACGTCATCCAAGAGCTTGCTCACGATAGACTCCGTCACAGCCACGCGAAAATCGCTGGTGCAATGGCTCCATCCCGAGCAGCAGATCGCGGGGCTTGCGTCCTCGGAAGGTGGCGCCTTTTTCCTCTTCCAGAACGCGACCACCGGGAAGGGAACACTTTTCAGCGCGCGGAAAGAGCTCGGGAAAAAACCGCTCCTCGAGTACGACAGTGCCGACCCGAACCCCTTCAGCTTCGCCACCGGGCGTCGGGGCGTTTACTTCGCGCGAACGGAGAATGGCGGCAGCATCTGGGGCTGGTCCTTCAAGGAGCGGGGCGAACCCTGGCTCGTCGCCGAGAACCAGGAGAAGCCGTTTGCCGTGGCCGTCGACCCTCGCGAGGAGGTCGTGGTCTGGTCGCGTGAAACGAATGGGTCTGGCACCATATCGATCGCGCGACGTGACAGCCCGAGCGAGGTCCTTGCGGCGAACGAGCCAGGGCCACGCTGCGTCGCCGTCGACGAGGCGTGGGTGTACTGGACGAACGACGGCGGAATGGTCAAGAAGGCACGCATCGATGGCGAGCGGGAGCCCGTGCTGCTCGCATCCGCGCAGCAGCGTCCGATGGGCATCGCGGTCGACGCGACCCGCGTGTACTGGGTGAACGAGGCGTCGGGCGAAGTCGTGTCGGTTGCCAAATGAGCAACATGGGAGGTTTGGGAGACCAATGATTCGAATGAGGATCTTTCGGCGCGCCTTGATGGTCGCCATGCTCGTCGCCGGCACCTGGAGCGCCGCGAGCGCAGGCCAGACGAACGAGATCGTGTACGAGATCACCGATTCCGACACGCTCTACGTGGTGGCAACACGATATTACGGGGATCCGGCGGCTTTCAAGCTGATTTTCAAGAGAAATGAGGCCATTCTGCGCGACGCGTACGGTAAGTATGCGCGTGACGCGAGCAAGCGTGGCGAGCCGCCCAAGCCATTCGGTACGGGCACGATCTGGCCGAAGACCAAGATCGTGCTGCCCCAGGAGCTCTCCACGTCGGCGGGAGTCCTGTACGAGAGGCGGAGTTCGCCCCTCAAGCGTGAAGTCGCGGAGAAGATCGCGCGCAAGAAGCGGGTGAACCTGGACGACCTGGAGGAGATCGCAATCGACATGCGCCCTCGCGGGATCAAACCTCCCCAGACAACCGCACCGCTCACGGGCTACGCCCAGGTATCCTCCGCGAGCAGCGCGGTGTCGAGGGAGACACCTCCGAAGTGGTACGAGCACCCGGAGAATGAATTGCATCGCTGCGCCGTCGCGGTGTGCGGCAAGTTCCAGTCGCTTTGTTATTATGAATGCCTCGCGGTCGCGAAGAGGTTCCTCGACGGAGGCGCGTCCTGCAGCCATATCCCGGCGACCTTGCCGTACGACCAGCCTGAGGCCTCGGCGCGTGATTGCAGCGGGATGCTGGAGTAGGGTCATGAAAAACGAGACGATGGGCCGGACACTTCAAAGAGGCTTTGGGCTCGCCGTGGTCCTCGGGATGTTGGTGGCGGCCCCCGCACCCGCTGCCGAACCGGACTCGTCGACGGTCGCCTCGGCGAACGCCAAGACGTCCCAACCGGGAGCGGCAGAATCCAAGCCAAGGCATGCCGTGATGGACGGGGATATTGTCCCGGATTGCAATGGCGGGTCGACGCAGACCCCCTACTGGCTGACCAGGATTCTTTTCCATGGTGCGTTCTGCGTCCACGCGCCGAGGAACGCACCGCTTCAGGTCGATTACGGCACGACCCTCGTGGGGTACGAGGATCAGCAGACTGGCAAGCTCAGCGAGCATCAGGCGTACTACTCGCTCTCACAGATCGTCGTTCCGCCCGGTCAACGCCGCGTGCTTTGGGCGGTATGCGGAGGGGCCGGGATGTCGCTGCCGGACGGCACCCGGGTCGTTCCGACCGTCCGGATGGACGGTGGGAGAGTGGTGAAGATTGGCTCGTTGATCCGTGGTCTGGAGGCCGAAGAGACCGAATACAATAGCTTGTTTGCTGTTCTCCGGGCAACGAAGGAGCAGGTGATCAAGGATTTCATGGGGCCGCGCCTCGACAACATCCGGGAGAGCATCGATACCCAGACGGGGCCGCTCCGAGCTGCGCTTCTCCAGGAAAACAATACAAGCCTTCGGGGGGCAGGCTTTCATGTGGCCCCGACCTGGAGCGAGGATCAGTGACGGGGGCAGGCGGCCAGGCATAACGAGGGCGGGTCGCCATCTGGGCCTGGGACCCATCCCCGCGAAGCTCTTTCCCGGACATCCCTTCGCGGTGTAACGTCCTGTTCCTCTCGCCGGGTCCTCGCGGCCGTTCCGACCTCGATGCACGCCCCTTCACCCAAGCGCAATGCCGACGTCACCACCGATCTCTCCCGCCAGGTTTTTGAAGCCCTCGAAGTCCTGCTCGCCGGCTTCTCGGCCGCCGAGGAGCGCGACGGCACGCATGCCCTCCGCGCCGCCCTCGAGCGCGACGACGACCACCTCTATGCCGGCCTGCTCACGCTCCTGCTCCGGCTCGTCTTTTTGCTTTATTGCGAGGAGTGGGGCCTCCTCCCCATGGAAAACCCCCTCTTCGCCGAGAACTACAGCCTCCTCCGCCTCTTCGGGGCGCTCCAGTCCGACCACGGAAAATACCCCGACACGATACACCGCCGCTTCGGGGCGTATCCGCGCCTCGTCGCCCTCTTCCGTGGTGTCTTCCTCGGCGTCACCCATCGCGACCTCCGCATCCCGCCCCGCCGCGGCCAGCTCTTCGATCCGAACGTTTATCCATTCCTCGAAGGCTTTCGCCCCGAGGGCAGCGCGGCCCTGTCGCTCCCGAGCGTCGACGACGGCACGGTGTATTCGGTCCTCGAAAAGCTCCTCTACCTCGGGGGCCAGCGCCTCTCGTACAAGGCACTCGACGTCGAGCAGATTGGCAGCGTCTACGAGGCGCTGATGGGCTTCTCCGTGCGCCGCATCGAGAGCGGCGCCGTCCGCATCAAGCTCGACCGCAAAAAAGGCATGGCGCGCGTCTGGGTCGAGGCCGGGCCGCTGCTCGCCGTCCCCGCGAATCAGCGCGAGCGCTGGCTCCAGGACGAGCTCGCCTTCGACAAGGCCGTCGCCGCGAAGATCGCCGAGGCCGTCAAGTCCACGAAGACGGCGGACCAGGCGCTCGCGGCGCTCGAACCATTGAGCGGCCGCACGCCCGAGCGCGCGAGTGTGGGCACGCTCGTGATCCAGCCAGGTCCCGAGCGTCGGCGCACGAGCAGCCACTACACCCCACGCGAACTGACCGAGCCGATCGTGGCGCGGACGCTCGCGCCCTTGATCAAGGCCATGGGCGAAGCTCCGAGCTCGGAGGCGCTCCTGAACCTCGTCATTTGTGATCCGGCCGTGGGATCGGGCGCGTTTCTGGTGGCGGCGTGCCGGTACCTCGCGGATCGGGTGGTCGCGGCGTGGACGCGGGAGGGGGCGCCGGAGAAGGTGGCGAGCGCGCACGAGGACGTGGTGAACCACGCGCGGCGGCTCGTGGCGCAGCGGTGCCTATACGGGGTCGACAAGAATACGTACGCGGTGCAGCTCGCGCGGCTCTCGCTCTGGCTCGTGACGATGGCGCGGAACGAGCCATTCACCTTTGTGGACCATGCGATCCGGCACGGGGATTCGCTGGTGGGATTGAGCTTCGACCAGGTCCGGGCATTTCACTGGAAACCGAGGGCGCAGGTGGAGCACTCCGCGGGATTGCTCGTGGAGGCGCTGGAGGAGGCGAGCGGGATTCGGAAGCGGATCCTGGACCTCGCGATCGAGGGGACGTACGAGGCGCAGCGGGAGAAGGAGCGGTTGCTCTTCGACGCGGAGGATGCGCTCGGGCGGGTGCGGCTGATCGCGGACCTCGTGGTGGGGGCGTTTTTTTCGCAGAAAAACGACAAGGAGCGGGACAAGGAGCGGGACCTTCGGCTGGGCCGGGTCACGGCGTGGCTCGCCGCGGAGAAGCGGGGGGATGTTTCCGGTGCGGAGGAGATCCTCGCGGAGTTGCGGACGATGCAGGCGGAGGTGCGGCAGACGCAGGTGCCGTTCCACTGGATGATCGAGTTTCCGGAGGTGTTCGGGCCGGGGAGGCCGGATCCGCTGGAGGGGAATCGCGTCACGGGGACGGCTTGGGTGGATGCGTTCGTGGGAAATCCGCCGTTCAAGGGGGGAAGCGGGATTTCGTCGGAGTTCGGCGAGGGGTATCGAGATTGGCTGCTCGCGTCGCACGAAGGGGCGCACGGCAACTCGGATATCGTGGCGCACTTCTTTCGTCGCGCAGCGAGTCACATCGGCGCGAATGGGGTGATGGGGTTCATCACGACCAATACCATCGGTCAGGGGGATACGCGATCCACGGGGCTACGATATCTCCTCGCGAACGGTTTTGCCGTTTGCTCGGCGGATGTCGATTGGGTTTGGCCTGGGGATGCCGCTGTCGTGGTGAGTGTCGTTCACCTCGGCGTTGGACGCGGGCGGACGGAACATGCGATGCTCAACGGACGTCGCGTCGTCGCCGTCAACTCTCGACTTCGCCCGGCGCCGGAGCGACCCGATCCTGTCGTATTGTCCAGCAACGCCTCCATGAGTTTTCTCGGGAGCAAGACGTACGGACAGGGATTCTTGCTGACCCCAGAAGAGCGTGACGCGTTGGTCACACGCGACCGCAGAAACGCCGAGCGCATCTTCCCGTATCTCGGGGGCGAAGAGGTCAACACCCGTCCAACGCAATCCTTCGATCGATTCGTGATCAACTTCGGTCAAATGACCCTGGAGGAGGCGGAGACGTGGCCGGACCTCATCGAGATCGTGCGCCAGAAGGTGAAGCCGGAGCGCGATAAGAACAACCGCGACGTGCGCCGTATCCACTGGTGGAGATTTGGAGAGGTCGCCCCTGCCCTGTATGCCGCGATCGCCCCGCTCTCGCGGTGTCTTGCCACGGCACGCGTCAGCAAGCACATGATGCTCGCATTCCAGCCGACGAGCCGCGTATTCAGCGAGCAGCTCTGCGTGTTCCCCATCGATTGTTTTGCGGCGTTCGCGACGCTTCAATCCCGCATCCACGAACCCTGGGCCCGTCTCCTCTCCTCCTCGATGAAGACGGACCTCCGCTACTCCGCCTCCGACTGCTTCGAGACCTTCCCCTTCCCTGCCCCCGACCCCCGCACCGTCTTCCCTTCCCTCGAATCCATCGGCGAACGACTCTACGAGACCCGCGCCCGCTTCATGGTCGACACGAGCCAGGGCCTGACAAAAAACTACAATGCCCTGAAGGATCCCTCCTGCGAGGATCCCCGCATCCTCGAGCTCCGCGCCCTCCACGAGGAAATGGACCAGTTGGTCCTCGCCGCCTACGGCTGGAGCGACCTCCCCGTCCCCCCGTATTGCGCCCTCTCAGACGAGGACCGGGCCGCGCAACAAAGGTTCGAGGACGAGGTCATCGATAAGCTCTTCGTGCTCAATGCAGAGCGCGCCGAGCAGGAGAAGAAGGGCGGAAAGCCCGAGGGAGGCGGCCGGGGGAAACGAGCACGCTGCACGCGCTCTCGCACCTCTTGATGTTGTCGAGGCGGTGCCGCTACGGGTCGTGGTTCGTCCACCAGAGCGATTGATGTTCGCCGCCCTCGGAGTTCGGCTTCAAACGAGGCACGTCCTCGGTGTGCCGGAGCCCCACGTAGACGACGATCGCGCCCACGACAGGCAGCAGCCAGATCATCGCGCTCTGCGCGATCTTCTGCCCACGCGTGTAGAGGTCGCTCCTCCACAGCCGGACGGTGATCCCGAGCTGGACCAGCATCACAACCACTGCGAGCGTCACGAGCGCGATTCCCACGGTGCGTCCGAGGGTAGCACCCGCCTCGACGCCGGTCCCGTCCAACCTCGCGCGCCCGCCTTTGGGGGGCGCTGCGCTGGGGCGTTGCCCCAGGCCCCACCAGGGGCTGTCCGCCCCTGGACCCGGACCAGCGCAAGCGCTGGACCCGGGGTCGATGAACTGCGCGATGCGCAGTTCATCGAACAGGCCAGGTCAAGACCAACGACGACCTTGCCCATCAAGACAGCCGCGCTGCCGACTGGCAACGCCGTCCTTGGTCTTGCCACCGGCCTGTTGGAAGAACTGCGCATCGCGCAGTTCTTCCACGAACGGTCCAGGGCTTGCCCTGGTTCGGGTCGAGGGGCGAACAGCCCCCGCGGGGCCCGGGGCAGCGCCCCGGCGCGACGCCTCGTGATGAGACCGATGCTCAGCGCTTGGGCGGGGCGTGCTACGAAGAGCAAAGCCGAATGACCGACCTCCGCGGCAAGACCCTCGCCGGCACCTTCTTCCACGCGCCTGTGCTCGGCACCCTCGAGGTGCTGGAGGACGCCCTCGTCGAGATCGACAAGGCTGGACGGATTGCCACCGTGATCAGGTCGGGCGACCCCCGCCACGAAGGCGCCCGGATCGCTGCGTCCATGGCCGGCACGCTGGTGACGCTTCCCGCTGGCTGCTACGTGATCCCCGGCTTCGTCGACCTCCACATCCACGCCCCGCAATACCCGCAGCTCGGCAAGGCGCTCCACGTGCCGCTGGAAATCTGGCTGCGCCACACCTTCCCGCTGGAAGCCCGCTACGCCGACGCTGCCTTCGCGCGGAAGGCCTACGAAATGCTCGTCGCCGACCTCCTCGCGAATGGCACCACGACGGCTCTCTACTTTGCCACGATCCATCAGGAGGCGACCCGCCTCCTCGTCGACATCTGCCTGGAAAAGGGCCAGCGCGCCCTCGTGGGCAAGGTCGCGATGGACAACCCGCAGGAATGCCCGGACTTCTACCGCGACGCCTCGACCGAGGCCGGCCTCCAAGGCACGCGATCACTCATCGAGTATGTTCGTACCCATCCGGCGAATGAGGGTGGGCTCGTCCACCCCGTCGTGACGCCGCGATTCGTACCCTCCTGCACCGACGCGATGCTCGAGGGCCTCGGCGTCATCGCCAGGGAATGCGGCTGTCACGTCCAGACCCATTGCTCCGAAAGCGACTGGGAGCACGGCTACGTCCTCGCCCGCCACGGGGTGACGGACGCCGAATGCCTCGATGGCTTCGGCCTCCTCACGCGACAATCGATTCTCGCGCATGCGAATCTGATCAACGCAGACGACATGGCCCGTATCGTCACCCGCGGCTCGGGGGTCGCGCACTGTCCCCTGTCGAACGCCTATTTTTCGAATGCAGCCTTCCCGCTCCGTGCGGCGCTTGCAAAGGGCGTCCGCGTCGGCCTGGGTACGGACATTTCGGGCGGCCCGAGCGCCTCCATGCTCGACGCCTGCCGCATGGCCGTCGTGACCTCGCGCATGCTGGAGAGTGGTGTCGACCCGGCGCTGCCGCCGGAGACGCGCGGCCGGCCCTCGTCCCGCATCGACATCCGCGACGCCTTCCATCTCGCGACCGCCGCGGGTGGCGACGCGCTCGAGCTCCCGGTCGGTCGCTTCGCGCCCGGCTGCCATTTCGACGCCGTCCTCGTCGACACCACTGCCCCGAACGGCACGATTCGCCTCTTCGAAGAGCTCGACGAGCCGGAGGATATCCTCGCGAAGATTGTCTACACGGCCTCCCGCGCCAATCTCGCCGAAATCTGGGTCGCCGGGAGACGGGTCGCCGGGGCAGGCTGACGCTCCGGGGACGAGGTTTACATGGTCGCCAAACACCTCGCGTCGTGCCTGCCTTGTTCGGTCCACCCTTCCTCGTAGCGGACCATCGAGAGCCCCGCGCAGAGAGACGGCAGCTCGCCGTCCTCGAGCAAGAACGCAGCCCCCGGTCTGGCATGGCGTAGCAGATTCGACCGCGTCGGATGCTCCACCACGAGGAGCCCATTCGGCGCGAGCAGGCGCGGGTATTGCCGGAAGAGCGGGCGTTCGAGGTAGTGGCTTTGCAGGATCACGTCCCACGGGCCCTCGGGCAGGGGCTCCTCTTCGAGGTCGCGCCGCAGCGTCTCGATCGTGACGCCCGCCTCCCGCCCGCGCTTCTCCGCGACGGAAAGGCCCACGGGCGAGATGTCCACGAGCGTCACCCGAAGGCCCCGCCTGGCCAGCCAAATCGCGTTTCGCCCCGCCCCACCCCCGACGTCGAGCGCGCGCCCCTCCCGGGGCAAATGCTCGTCGAGCGACGTGAGCCAGGCGGAGGGCTCGTCCGGCGCCCCCTCGGCTGCGTACCGCGCGTCCCATTTCTGCCGATCTGCGTCTGCCACGTGCAGGTTCCTCCGCCGCGCATTCGATCAGATTCGCATCCTTCCGTCAATCCGTAGGCGTTCCACGGGGCTCACCGGGAAAACAGCTCCGTCGTTTGGCCCATGTCGTACACCGGCCTCCCGTGCTCGTCCGCGCGCACCCCATGCGTGAGGCGGTGAGGCTCGCGGCGCGTGGGTGAGAGCAGATGCTCGACGGGAACGCCGCAGAGGACGAGCGCATCCGCGATGAGGCGCCGGTGGCAACGTTGCCAGGCCGTCTCTGCGCACATCACGGCGAGCGGCCCACCCTGCTGCGCGTCGCCGACGAGGTGCTCGAGCGCGTCCTCGAACGCGGGTTCGTCCATGTAATCGGCGTACGCCCGGAACCCCTCGTCCTCGAGGGCCGGGTGTCGCGAGGGCCGCTTCGGCCGCCGCCTGCCGCCGAGCTCCTCGCCCCGGAAAACGTATTCGACGCCGAGGCCGGGCAGCGACGCCGCGAGGGCGTCCCGGCCAAACTGCGGGTTGCGGCGGGAGCCGGGGTATCGACGGACATCGAACAGGCGGGCGACCGAGGCGCCGCCGAGCGTCTCGACGAGCTCCTCCAGGCTGCGCGTGCCGTGGCCGATCGTGTAGATGGTGGGGATGGGCGCGGCGGACACCTCGGCAGCATGCCGTGGAGGGACAGCGTGTCAATGCCGCGATGAAACCCACCACGGTCGGAAGCCATCCATGAGGGATCCGGCTGCGCAGGCGAAGGCGATGCGGACGTTGTTCGAGGCGCTCGCTTCCGGGGCGAAAGGGAGCCTGCCAGGATGATGTACCTTGATGCGGTCTTGCGTTTCCTTTGGCACCCGGCCGTCGATGTGTTGCCGCGCCCGCTCTATCCCTGATCCGCGCCGCGAGATCAGGTGTCGGATGAGGTTCATCCGGGACAGCTCCCGTGGTAGCATGGGGAAACATTCTTCACCTTGGCTCGGGTGGCCGCGCCGGAAAGGATCTCCATGCTCGGATCGAGCTCTCCCAGGTTTCCCGTCGTCTCCTCCTTGATTGGCGCCTCGATCCTCTGCGCGAGCGGCGCGGCGTTCGCGGTCGTCACGCAGCCGAACGGCACCGTCATCCCCGTGGGAGGGGGCGCGGCGCTCAGCGGCTACCTCAACGGATCGGCCAACAACGACAACATCAACGAGGGGATCGACGTCGTGCAGAGCGCCGCCGTGGAGCCCCAGGTTTTCTCGCCGCTCTGCGACTTCAGCGGCAAGTACATCGCCAAGGGCGGCGGCGCCAATTTCGCCGTCGGCTGGTACAACGTCGACGACAACATCCCGAGCAACAACCCGCCGAAGTACGTCCCCGTGGACCTCGGGGCGAACCTCAACATGGCGGCGCCGAACAGCGACATCCAGATCCTGTTCCCGTTCTCGGGCGCCCTGCCGCCTCCCGACCAGGTCAACCTGACCGCCGTCTCGATCCGGGAGCACCCGGCCTACAAGGGGGGCTACATCGGCTTCGTGCTGATCCCCAACCCGAACGGCACCGGCACCGGGAACGCGACGCAGTATCACTACACCGAGCACCGGTTCAACGTCACGTGCACGCTGTGCTCGACCCCGGGACCCTGGTACTCGGATCTCCTCTACAAATCGAACATGCTCGCCAACACGTTCTACCTTGGCTTCGAGGATCTCGACTTCAAGGACGCGGCGGGCGCCGAGGGCGTCAACGGGAACGACCTCGACTACGAGGACTTCCTCTTTCGCTTCACCGGTGTCGCCTGTCCCGGCGCCGGGCAACCCTGCGACGTGCCCGACGCGCAAGGCGCGTGCGCCAAGGGCATCTCCGACTGCAATGCGCAGGGAGCGCTCATCTGCAAGGCCGTCCTTCAGCCCGGCATCCAGGGCGAGGCATGCGACGCCATCGACAACGACTGCGACGGCCTGATCGACGATGACGCGACGTGCCCGCCCGATATGGTGTGCAGCAACGGCACCTGCGTCGCGTCCTGCGAATCGGGCGAGTTTCCCTGCCTCCCCTCGTTCGTGTGCAAAGGGAGCTTCTGCATCGAGGAGGCCTGCGCGAACGTGGTTTGTCCGGAAGGCGAGGTGTGTCACGGCGGCGAGTGCCGCGCTCCCTGCGCGGGTGTCGTTTGTCCCGCGGGCCAGGTCTGCAGCGGTGATCACTGCGTGGACCCGTGCGCGGGCGTCACGTGCGGAGAGGGCCAGGTGTGCGTGAGCGGCGTCTGTATCGCCGGGTGCGCCTGCCGGATCTGTCCCTCGGGCGAGAGCTGCCATGTAGACAGCGGCCAATGCGTCGAGACCGCGTGCCTCGGCGTGTCGTGCCAAGCCGGCACCCATTGCAAAGCGGGGAACTGCGTCGACCTCTGCGATGGCGTCACGTGCCCGCCAGGCGAGGCTTGCGAGGGCGGTCAATGCGCCGCGGTCGTGCCCTCCGCGACGAGCTCGTCGACCGGCAACTTCGTCGGATCCGGCGGCGCGGGCGGCGACGGCGGCGCAGGCGGCATGGGCGGCGCCATGACCGGCGGCGGCACGTCGTCCGCAGGCGGCGCGCCGCCCGGAAGCGGCGCGTCCGGGAGCTGCGGCTGCCGCATCGAATCCGCAGCCTCCACCGCCAGCGGCACGGGGCTCAGCGCGCTCCTCGCAGCACTCCTGTTCGCTCGCCGCCGCTCGAGCGGCCGCGGACGCGGACCGCGCGCGAAAGAGCGCTGCTGAGCTCCTCCCCACTGGGAGCATTCGTCTCTTCTGGAGGCCGCCGCGCCGGGGCTCTGCCCCGGGCCCCGCGGGGGCTGTTCGCCCCTCGACCCGAACCAGCGCAAGCGCTGGACTCGTGGTGGAAGAACTGCGCGGTGCGCAGTTCTTCCATCAGGCC
>NZ_JAGTJK010000076.1:0-38961 GCF_028435265.1 Polyangium jinanense
GAGACGTCAGCGCTGCTGTCTTGGCTGGCAGGGTCGTCGTTGGTCTTGACTCGGCCTGTTCGATGAACTGCGCATCGCGCAGTTCATCGACCCCGGGTCCAGCGCTTGCGCTGGTCCGGGTCCAGGGGCGGACAGCCCCGGTGGGGTCTGGGGCAAAGCCCCAGCGCAGCGCCCGAGGTCGATACGGGCGCAAGGAGCGGATGCGGAGGCGGTCGGAGGGGCGGAGGCGATGCTCAGGACCGCGTCACGCCCCTCCTACATCCCCTCATTCCTTCGTCAGCTTCGTGAGGTCGATCATCTCGTCCACGTCCGGTACCACGATCAGATCGCAGCGCCGGTTTTTCTGCTGACCGTCCTTCGTCCCGTTGTTGGCCACCGGATCCGTGTCCGCGAACCCTGCCGCGCTCCAGTGCGACCGCGGCAGCGCTCCGCCCTTGCCCACCAGGAAGATCAACACCGAGCGGGCGCGCATCAGCGACAGGCCCCAGTTGTCCTGGTACGTGCCGCCGTTGAGGGGCTGGTTATCGGTGTGACCAGCGACCTGATAATCACGATCGGCCAGGGAGCGGTCGTTCTTGATGACCCCGGCGACCTTCTTGAGGATGTCCTCGCCTTCCTTCTTCAGCTCGACCTTGCCGGTATCGAAGAGCACGTCGCCCGGGAGCGAGATCACCATGCGGTTGCGGCGGATGCTGACCGCGAGCCCGAGCTTGGTCAGCTCGTCGAGCTTCTTGCGCAGGAGGTCGAAGCGCGCCTTGATGGCTTCGAGTTGCTTCGCGCGCGCCTTGTACTCGGCGAGCGCCTTCTCCTGATCCTCGAGCGTCGAGCTCATCTTCTTCACGTCCGCGCCGGCGTCCTGCAGTTGCTTCTCGAGGTCGGCGACGCGCTGCTTGGCCGCGGCGAGCTCTTTCTCCAGCTCGGCCTGCTTGCTAGCGCTCTGGTCCTGGAGCTGATTGTACTTGTCGAGCTGAGCCCTCCACTCGTCCTCGGAATGGCCGCAGCCGGCGACGAGAGAGGCCAGAATGAGCGGAGTCACGAGGAGGCGTCGATTCATGAGCAAGGTCTCCGTGCCTCTTGCGAGGCAGAAATCGATCGGAGCCGCGAGGCCCCGACGAAGGGGTGTCTGCAAGGGAGACTCGCAAACCTCGCGGGCAGAATCCAGTGCTTTGAAGACGAACTTCATGCGGAAGGAGGCGCACCAGCATAAAAGTCCAGTTGTCCCGGAACATGGAATGCGTGTTCGGGACGGAAGGTGCGCAGGTCTCGTCACGAGCTGTCACGGTGCGAGGTGCTGCGCCGGCGCCCCCGCACATCACGAAAGCCGCTGTGTCAAGCCCGATGTCGAGGCGAGCGCTCCGGCCACGGCGAAGGCGTTCGGTTCGTGCTCCGTGCAGTTGTCGTTCTCGACCTCACGTTTGCCCGCGGCCGCGACACGCCCGCCGTCGAGCAGCATCTCGACGCCCCGTGGTCACCCTCATGGATGACGGCCTGGTCACTGGCTCGCCGAGCGGGAGGCGTGCTCGTTGCGTTTGTCCACCATGTCGATCACGACGTCCAGGGTGTCGGCGACGACGCGATTGACGAGCCGGATCATTGCGTGGGTGTTCGACACCAGAAGGTGATGGATCTCGAGGATTCCCTTCGCGGGCACCTCGAGGGGCGGGATGCGCGCGAGCAGGTCGAGCGGCCTTCGGGCCGTCTCTTTCTGCAATCGCTCCACGGCGCGCGAGCCCTGGTCGATCGTGTCCGCTACGAGCGCCTTCGCGCCTCGCCATCGTTCCATCATGTTGTCTCCTCGCACCACGCGCGAATCTGCGTGTAGACGTCCGGGTCCGCGGCGATGCGGAGGTGATCCATTCCCGCCATGATCCGCACGTGCTCCTGGGGGAAGGGAGAGCAACGGTGTCTGGGCTCTGCCCGGCCCGTCGCGCTCGCCACCGCGACCAGCGCGTCGCCGAAGAGCAGGCCGAGGCGCGGATCCTTGGACAGCGTACCCGCGATGAGGTGGTGACGGATGTGCGGCAGAAGCGGCACGGGGTGGCGGCGGTTCTGCAAGAGCGCGCCTTCGTCCGCGCCCTCCCAGTCCTCGCGCCGCAGGTTGGCGAAGCGCAAATCCTTCACGCCGCTGCTGCGCAGATTGAGGATGTCGGCGATCAGCGTCGCGACCGGATTGCCGACCTTTTGCAGCGTCCAGGAGACCACGTTGCCGATGCGTTCGAGCGGGGCGCCGAGGTGGGGCGTGCCGATGTAGAAGGCGCGCGTGGCGAGGGGCAACCAGCGCCGTCCTTTCTCGCTCGCGACGTGGGTCGCGCTGCGCAAGACGAGGCCGCCCATGCTGTGGCCCATGAGCAAGATCTCCTCGACAGGGACGGGGTATTCGTCGACCAGCCGCTCGAACAGCGCGTCGAGCGCCTCGCCGTTGTCGGAAACGTGCAGCCCGCTGTTGTAGCGGACGAACACGGGCGTGAATCCCAGGTCGCGGGCGAGGAGCGAGCCGTACGTCTCGCCGTCGGGCATCTGCCAGATGCTCTCGACGCTCATCAAGCCGTGCACGAGCACGGCAATGCGGGCCGTCGCGTGGGGGTAGGCATCGAGGAGCGCGCGGCGCGTGGCACGGAGGGGTTTTTCTCCGTGTACGAACGTCATCGGCGTGGCGAGGCCATTGCCCGTGCGGTGCAAATAGTCGCCGACGGCACCATTCAGCACCCCGATCAAGAGCTCCACGTTCTTTCGCATGGCGGCCGTCACGCCCCTCGAACGATCGTCGCGACGGCCGTGAAATGCATCGCGGCGGCGACGACGGTGCAGGCGTGAAACACCTCGTGGTAGCCGAAGACGCCGACGACGGGGTTCGGGCGCTTCGATGCGTAGGCAAGGGCGCCGAGGGTGTAGAAGGCGCCTCCGCCGAAGATCAGGAAGAGCTGCGTGAGGTCGAGCGCGCGCCCCACGGCGCTCAGAAACGGAACGATGCACCAGCCGGCGACGACGGCCACGGCAGCGGTCACCCATTTCGGCGAGCCCGACCAGAAGATCGACTTGACGATGCCCACGGCGGCGCACGCCCATGCCAGCGTGCAAAGCCTCGTCCCGTCTCCTGGGCCCAGGGCAATCAGGGCGATGGGCGTGTACGTGCCAGCAATGAGCACGAAGATGGCCGCGTGATCGAGGCGACGCATGCGCAGGCGCGCCTTCGGGCCCCAGTTGATCCGGTGGTACGTCGCGCTGACCGTGAAGAGGGTGAGCAGGCTGAGGCTGTAGACTGCGGCAGCCACCGAACGGCGGATCTCGGCGGTGATGCATACGAGCGCCACACCCGCGACGAACGCGACGAGCGCCGCCCACTGATGAAGGACGCCCCGGAGCTTGGGCTTCTCGGAGTGCGGTTCGAAGCCGTTCGCAAGCGGTGCATGCAGGTCGTCGTTCATGGGAGGCCTTCTCGAGGTCAGCGACGGCGCGCTTACCTACGGAAACGTAGATACGATCGAGTAGGGTAGCAGGTCAAACGGCCCGTCGCGCCGTTCGCGATCCTGACCGAAACATGACCAAGCTTCCCAGGGGCGATCGTCTGCGGGAAGGCGCGCGAGACCGGCCGCGTGGGCCATGAAACCTACTCGACCGTAGGTAGAAGGAATCATGGCTACGGTGAGAGTCCGTCACAACGGCCGGCATGTCGACACCCGCGAGGCTAAACTCGGCGCGATGCCGCCCCGAGCGCCCCGCCTTTCAGCTTCGGCCCGCCGCGCCTCCATCATCGACGCGGGTCGGTTTGTCTTTGCACGACGCGGTTACGAGGCCACTTCGGTCGAGGAGATCGCCGAACGCGCCAAGGTCTCCAAGCCCGTCATCTACGAGCACTTCGGTGGGAAAGAAGGGCTCTACGCGGTCGTGGTCGACCGCGAGATGGACTATGTGGTCCGGAGGATCTCCGAGGCGATCGCTCAAGGTGAACCGCGCGAGCGACTCGAGCAGGGGGCCCTCGCCTTCCTCACCTACGTCAAGGATCACCCCGATGGTTTCGCGATCCTCGCCCACGACGCCCCCGCCGCGGGCGGCGGGATGTTATCGCTACTCAGCGACCTGGGCGTGCGGGTCAGCGAGGTCTTCACGGCTTCTTTCAAAGCCGGCGGCTACGACGCTCGCGCGGCGCCCATCTACGGCCATGCCCTCGTCGGCATGGTGACGTTCGTGGGCCAGTGGTGGACGACGGCCCGCAAGCCCCCGATTGAGGAGGTCGCCACGCACATCGCGGCCCTCGCGTGGATGGGCCTCCGTCACCTTCCCAAGCGCCCGACGAGCATCCGAAATCGACCGCGTTGATTGCGTGGCCTTCAACCAGCGGACCCACCGCTTCCCGAACACGCGGTTCGTCGAGGGGGACGCCGAGAGGTTGCCCTTCGCCGACAGCGCGTTCGACGTGGTGCGACGAGATTGGCACGGCACATTTCGACGCCTTCGCGCGCAGCAATGACGCCGAATCCCTGGGGAACTTTCTGGGCACGCCGGGCTCGAAGGTCTATCACGACATGCAGCAGGGGGCGTCGACCCACCCTATTTACAAGCTGCGGCGACGCCTATCATGATGGCTGCTTCGGGCACTTGTCCTCGTCGTCCGGGAGGCCGTCCCTGTCCATGTCGAGCGCAGCCGTCCTCGTTCGGCTTAACAGGCGCGGGCCAGGCGCGTGAGCACGGCCGTAGGTCGGACAGACAGACGTACGCCCGGCCAGACGAGGGCTCCTGCCCACGAGGGGGTCGCGGTTTGGAATTGACGCCGCCTCGCGAAGGTCCCAGGATCGAGCAGTTGGATAGCGAGTAGCGAGGTTCCTATACGAATGGACTCCCGGGCGCAGCAGAGACAGAGGATGTTGCGTGCGAGCGAGCCTCGGCTTTTGACACGCGGGAAATCCGCCGGGTGGCGCCTTGGCGCGGCGAACGGGCGGCGTTGGCTTTTTTCGGGCCGGCTGGCCCAGGGGTTCGCGTGGAAGGGGATGCCGGGTCGCGGTGCGCGGCGCACCTGGGGCGGTCAGCGATCATGAGCAGAGCCCCGGCGCCCGGTGTTCGTGAGGGCACGATCCTCATCGTGGATGACATGCCCATCAACCTGGCCGTGCTCGTGGATCATCTGGAATCCGCAGGTCATCAGGCGCTCGTCGCACAGGACGCGGAAGACGCCTTGAAGCGGGCTCGCCTCATGAAACCCGACCTGATTCTGCTGGACGTGGTGATGCCTGGGATCGACGGCTTCGAGACGTGCCGGCGCCTGAAAGCGGCGGAAGGCACCCGAGACATCCCGGTGATATTCATGACCTGTCTCGGAGAAGCGGCAAACAAGCTCGAGGGGTTCGAGGCAGGGGGCGTCGATTACATCACCAAACCATTCGAGATTGACGAGGTGCTCGCGCGGATCCGGACGCACCTGAGCTTACGCGAGGCACAAAAAGAGCTGGAAGCGAAGAACGCGCAGCTGCAGCATGCCCATCAGGAGCTGGAACAACGGGTGCGAGAGCGCACGGCCGAGTTGGCGACCTCGAACGCGGCTCTCAAGGCGGAGAATGCCGAGCGAAGGCGCGCGGAAGATGCTTTGCGCGAGAGCCAGCATCTGCTCCAGGCCATCGCCGACAACTCCACGGCGGTCCTCTACGTCAAGGACCTCGAAGGCCGCTATTTGATGGTCAATCGCCGTTTCAAAGAATTATTTCATGTGACCGAGCAGTCGCTCCTCGGCAAGACCGACTATGACTTGTTCACCACGGAGTATGCCGACGCATTTCGCGCTTTCGACCTGCGGGTGGCAGCGGCCGGGAAGGTCCTGGAGAGGGAAGAGATCGTGCCCCAGGACGATGGGGTCCACACGTACATCTCGATCAAGTGCCCGCTGTTCGACGAGTCGGGCCGGACGTATGCGGTTTGCGGGATTTCCACGGACATCAGCGAGCGAACGCGGACGGCGGCGGAGCGGGAGAGGCTGCTCTCCCGCGAACAGGCGGCGCGCGCGGAGCTCGAGCGTACCGGGCGGCTGAAGGATGAGTTCCTGGCGCTTTTGAGCCATGAGCTGCGGACGCCGCTCACCGCGATCCTCGGCTGGTCGCAGTTGCTCCTCACCCGCGGTCCCTCGGACGAGATCCAGCGCCGGGGGCTCGGGACAATCGAGCGAAACGCACGGACGCAAGCCAAGCTCATCGACGACCTCCTGGACATGTCGCGTATCATCAGCGGGCGGCTGAGCCTCGAGATGGAGGTGGTCGATCTGGCCGAGATGCTCGAAACGATGTTGGTATCGGCGGAGCCGGCGGCGAAGACGAAGGGAATCCGCCTGGAGCTCAACATCGCGTCGGCCGGAGAACTGGTCATGGGGGACCCGAATCGTCTCCAGCAGATCGTGTGGAACCTGCTCAGCAACTCGATGAAGTTCACGCCGCAGGGCGGGCAGGTAAAGGTATCGCTGCGTCGCGAGGGCTCGTATGCGCATCTCGCGGTGAGCGATACGGGGATCGGCATCGATCCGAATTTTTTGCCGTACGTATTCGAGCAATTCCGGCAAGAAGACGCTTCAACCACGCGCGAGCATGGCGGGCTGGGTCTGGGGCTTTCGATCGTGCAGCACCTGGTCGAGCTGCACGGGGGGACGGTGGAGGCGCAGAGCGCAGGGAAGGACCAGGGGGCGAGCTTCACGGTGAGGCTGCCGCTGGAGGCCAAGCATGCCGAGGTTTTGGTCGGAGAACGGCCTCTCTCGATGCCGCAGCGCCGGCCCTTGTCGCACCGTGGCGGGGAGCTTCTGAATTTGACGGGGGTGCGGGTGCTGGTGGTGGACGACGAGCCGGACACGCGAGAGCTACTCCTGCGGATCCTGGTGGAGTGTCATGCGGAGGTGCGGACGGCAGGCTCCGTCGTGGAGGCTCTGGCAGAGCTGATCCGAGACCAGCCGACGGTTCTGGTGAGCGACATCGGCATGCCGCAAGAGGGCGGGTACGAGCTGATCCAGAAGGTACGGCAGTTGCCCCGGGAGCGTGGGGGGAGCGTGCCAGCGCTGGCATTGACCGCATTCGCGCGCGCCGAGGACCGCGCGCGGGCGCTTTTGGCCGGCTACCAGATGCATCTGGCCAAGCCAGTGAAGCCGTCGGAGCTGGTGGCGCACGTGGCAAGTTTGGCCGGGCGAAACCATGGTGGGGTCGAGACGAGCCCCGATGGCCGCGTCCGGTCCGTGTAGCCACGACGGGCCGTTGCGCCGGGGCGCTGCCCCGGACCCCGCGGGGGCTGTTCGCCCCTCGACCCGAACCAGGGCAAGCCCTGGACCTCAGGGGGAAGAACTGCGCGATGCGCAGTTCTTCCCACAGGCCGGTGGCAAGACCAGGAACGGCGTTGCCAGTCACGGCGGTCTTGCTTGGCAGGGCCTTCGCTGGTCTTGACTGCGGCCTGTTCGATGAACTGCGCATTGCGCAGTTCATCGACCCCGGGTCCAGCGCTTGCGCTGGTCCGGGTCCAGGGGCGGATAGCCCCTGGTGGGGCCTGGGGCAACGCCCCAGCTCAGCGCCTCCAGATGAGACCTCGTCAGGTGCTCTCGCTCGCCGCTGCCTGGCCTACCGCGGCATACTCCTCGACGAACTCCTGCAGCTTCCGTATCTGGTAGGTCAATGCTAGCGTCTGGAACTGCTTGAGCCAGGGGCCGAGTCGCGGCTCGTTTTGTTGCATTCGCTCCGCTTCCGCCAGCACGTTCCGGATACGACCCGACGCCACCAGCCGCGAGAGCAGCGATAGCTGCTCGGCCGAGGGCGGCACCAGCGCGCCATCCTGCTCCGCCGTGGGGGCTGCGGCTTTCACTGGTTCATGCGTCCATTCCACGCCGAGGAATCGCGCGATTTTTTCGAAGAGCACGCTGGCCTGCACGGGCTTGGGCAAGAAATCGTCCCAGCCGGTGTGGGCGCCCTTCGGCTGTTCGGCGGCGGTCACGTTCGCTGACGAGGCCAGGATGACCACTCCGTCGAGCTCGGGCATCTGCCGCAGGCGGCGCGTGGTCTCGTAGCCGTCGAGGCCTGGCATGGCCAGGTCCATCAGGATCAGCGCCGGCTTGTGCTCCAGGGCCAGCCGCAGCGCGGATTCGCCGCCGTCGGCCTGGATGACGTCGAAGCCGATGGGGACGAGCAGATCGCAGAACAAGGCGCGGTTGCCGGGGTTGTCGTCCACGACGAGGATCTTGCGGCGCTCGCCGCGATACCCGGTGATTGTGTCCCACCCCGGGGCCTCGTCGACGGCCGCGGGAGGGAGCGCCTCGGTCAGCGTGAGCGTCACTGTGAATGCGCTCCCTTTGCCTAGCTCGCTCTCGACGTGAATGGTTCCGCCCATCTGCTCGATGAGCCTCTTGGTGATGGCAAGGCCGAGCCCGGTCCCTTCGCTCTTTGCCTTCTGGTCGCCCACCTGCTCGAAGGGGTCGAAGATGCGCGCGAGGTGCTCTGGGGCGATGCCAGGGCCCGTGTCCTCGATTCGGAAGCGCACCTCGCGCGTACCACTTCCGCCCTCGGTCAGCACGTCGACGAGCAGGGTGACTGCGCCGCGCTCGGTGAACTTGATGGCGTTGCCGAGCAGGTTCAGGAGCACCTGCGTCAAGCGCTTTTCGTCGGCGTGCACGGCGGCGAGCGCTGGGCCCCGCACCTCGTAGGTGAAGGCGATGCCCCTTGGTTCGGTGCGCACACGGCAGAGGTCCACGATGGTGCGCACGAAGGAGGGAAAGTCGAACTTCAGGGGGACGAGCTCCATCTTGCCGGCCTCGATCTTCGCCAGGTCTAGGAGATCGTTCAGCAACGAAAGCAGGTGCTCGCCCGACTTCTTCACGATTTGCACCCCTTCGCGGCTCTTTGGCGAGAGCTCGGGCGCTCGCATGAGGAATTGAGCGTACCCCAGGATGCCATTGAGTGGCGTGCGTAGCTCGTGGCTCATGCTCGAGAGGAAATCGCTCTTCGCTCGATTGGCGCGGTCGGCCGCCTCCTTGGCGATCTGTAGCTGCGCCGTGCGCTCCTGGATTTTGACCTCCAAGTCCCGGTACAACACGGCGTTCTCGACGGCGATTGCTGCCTGCGAGGCGAGCACCGACAAGAGCTCCACGCGTGCGGGAGGGAAGGCCGACGGCACGTCGCGGTGCTCGAGGTACAGCACGCCCACCACGTGGCCCCGATGCGTCAAGGGCAACGCCAGCAGCGAGAGGACCGCGTGCGATGTGAGGTACGGGTCGCCGGCGAAGCGCGCCTCGGACCTCGCATCGCCCGTCACCACCGGCTCGCCTGTGCGGGCTGCATATTTCACTACCGCCACTGGCACGTCGTGACTCTGCCCGAGAGGCTCCGACAGCCCCGTCTCGATGCGGGCCCCTTCCACCGATAACCGCGCAACGACGGAGAGCGCATCCCCTTCGCTGAGCACCAGGGCGCCGCGTTGCGCCCCCGCGTTCTCCAGGGTGAGCTCCATCAGTCGGCCCACCACGCGCCCCGGGTCGAGCTCGCCCGACAGCGCCTGCGCCGCGCGCACCGCGGTTTTTACGTCGAAATTCGCGTTCGTGGCTTCACCCGTGGTTGTGGTCGTCGCCGTCATGGTCGTGCGCTCGGAGGCAGGCTCGAGCATGGACACCTTGAGCACGGCCGGATACCTCGCGCCCAGGTGGGCGACCACGGCATAAGCGCCCCAGCGCGCGTAGGCATCACGAGCCTCGCGCAGGTACATCGCCCCGATGTGGGTCTTGCCCATCGAAAGGCGAAACTCGGCGGCGAGCTGGGCGGACAGGGCCTCGATGTGCAGAAAGCGGTGCTCGCGGCTGAGCTCGATGGCCTCGTCGTATTTGTCCGCTGCCTCCTTGGTTTTGCCGAGGACGCGGGCGTATTCGGCCTCGACGAGGCGCAGCTTGTGGAGGAAGTTCTCTTCGCAGCCTTCGGTGAAATAGCGCAATCGCGTGAGGCTGTGCTCGATGTGCTGCCCGAGCCGCGCCTGTTCCTCGCTCGTGGCGGCGTCGGGCCAGCACTTCGCCGCTGCGAGCGCGAGAAAGAGCGCGATGTCCGTCACGGGTGGCATCCCGAGGATGTCTGCCTGGAATTGCTCCGCCTCCCGCATCCTCGACAACGCCTGCTCCCACTTGCCGACCGCACAGAACAGATACCCTTCCAGGGTCCGAGCGACCCCTCCGGTGAACTTGTCTCCATCGGCCAGGAGGGAGCGCGAACCTCGTGGCAATGGCTCCTCCTCGAGGAGGTTCTTGGCTCCGTCCGGAGACATGAGCACTTCGCAAAACGACGCGACCAGCTCGAAGTGGTGTCGCCCGACGGCGTCCCCTGCGCGCTGCACCAGATCCCAGCGAGCTTTTTGCTGCGCATCGACCTGGCCGAGCGGCAGACCACGCCACACCCGGTAGTAAGCCAATTCGGACAAGATCCCCCAGCTCGTGCCTTGAAAGGACCCGATCTTCAAGCCGGCCGTGATGCCTTGCTCATAGACGGGCGGTGCTTCATCGACGGGCCTCGTGTGGGCCAGGTAAATCCCCTTGAGCGCGAGGCATTCGGGGAGCATCGGGGAGCCCACACGTTCTGCGGCGCGCACCCCGGGCGTGAGCCATCGCATGACACGGCGGTACATGCCCGTCGCCACCGACCACACATTGGCAAAGCTGCAGATCATGAACGTGGCGGCAGGCGTGAGCGCGTCCCGCCGTATCGCCTCGGACACGATGCGGGCGATGATGAGCGAATACAACATCGGCCGGCCGCCGTAGATCGTGCAGAGCTGCGCCTGCGTCATCAGGGCATCGATGAGCCGGTGCGAAAGCGACGGATCGGCCTGCATTCGATCGAACCCGTCCGGGTTGCGTTCGAGCCATTGATCCAGCTCCGTGGACTCTTGCAGGAGTGCGGCCAGACACGCGTCGTCCGTGTCGGGGAACGTGATGCCCCGCTTTGCGAGGGCGGCGATTCCGATTCCAATTCCTCGCGCATACTGACCCGTGGCGACACAGCAGCGCGTGCGGATTTCCTGCGCCGAGAGCCACGCCACCTCCGGCAGAGGCCTGTCCAGCAAGGCGAGCGCTCGCGCCTCGACGTCGTCGAACTCCCGGAGCAGATAGGCGGCTTCCAGGCGCGTGAGCCCGATCTCCGCCGACAGATCGCGCTCCTCCTCCCAGGCCCGCTCCCCGAGGAGCGCCTGCGCGTTGTCCAGCAGATTGGCCATCAATCGGTACGAGCTCGCCGCCTTCGCGGTGCGCGCGCCCTCGAGGTTCAGCCGCGCGAGCTCCTTGCGCTCCTCCGCGGATGCGAGCCGCGAAGAGCCCAGGTTCAGATGCCGCACGAGCTCCAGGAATTGCTGGGCCGTACCCCCCTCGTCACGATAACGCGCCCGGAGCCGCCGGCCGATCTCCAGATGCGCGAGCACCCGCTGCTCCGGCGAGATCCGCTCGTAGCTCGCCTGCTGCACGCGGTCGTGCAGGAATCGGTACGCCGCGTCCAGCGACACATCGCCCATGCCTCCGAGCGCCTGCGCGGGGCGGTACGCGCCATCGACCGGCACCACCAGCTCCGCATCCAGCGCTGGCCATAACGCCGCCGTCACCGGGGCGCGCTCCCACCCGGTGAGCCGCGTGAGGTCCTGCAGGTGGAACGTGTGGCCTGCGCAGGCCGCGAGCCCGAGGAGCTTTTGCGTCGGCTCGGGCATCTCGCGCACCTTGTCCGTCAAGAGCGCCACCACGTTATCGGTGACGCCCGCCCTCTCCAGCGACGACTGGTCCCAGCGCCACGCCCCGCTCTCCGGGTCCCGCACCACCTGCTGCTGCCGGTGCAGCGAGAGCAGGAGCTGCTCCAGGAAAAAGGGGTTTCCGCGGGTCTTTTGCGAAAGCACGCGCGAAAGCGGCAACACCCGCACAGGCTCGCTCTCCAGCGTTCGCGCGAGCCACTTTTGCACCTGCTCTGCCGACAGCGGGCCCACCGTCATTCGTGAGACCTTGGCCTCGCTCTTTTCCACCGCCTCCACGAGCTTCCAGAGCGGGTGCTCGGGCGGCGTCTCGTTATCGCGGTACGCCGCGATCACGAGCAGCGATTTTCGCTCCACGTCCGTCAGCAGCGTCTGCAGGATGAGCAGCGTGGCGCTGTCGGCCCACTGCATGTCGTCCAAAAACATCACGAGCGGCGGGTTCGGCGCCGTGACGGCTCGCACGAAATTCAGCCACGTCAGCTTCTGCCGGTTGAGCACCTGGTCGCCCTCCACCGGCGGCACCGGTGGCAGCTTGCCCATGACCAGGTCGAGCTCCGGCACCACGTCCGCGATGAGCCGCGCATTGTCCCCGACCTCGCGCCGAATTCGCTCCTTCCAGGCCTCGAGCACCGTCTCCGAGCTGGAAAGCCATTGACGCATCAGCGCCCCGAACGCTTGCGCCAATGCCGCGAAGGGTGTCGACCGCGCGAGCTGATCGTGCTTGCCCGCGATCAAGAGCCCGCGCCCTGCCTGCGCGATATCCCTGTAGACCGTGCGCACCAGCGCCGTCTTGCCGATGCCCGAGGGACCCCCGACGAGCAAAAGCTCCGTCGTACCCTGCGCGGCGCGCGCAAAGGACTCGCCCACCCGCTCGACGTCGCGCTCCCGCCCCACCAGCGTCTGCGGAATCCGGAGCTTTCGCGAAAAATCTTTTCTTCCCAGCCGGAACGGCTCCACCGTGCCCCGCTCGTTCCATTGCCGGAGCGCCTCCTCCAGATCCTCCGCCACGCCGCGGGCCGTCTGGTAGCGCCGCTCGGGATCCTTCGCCAAAAGCTTCGCCACGATGGCCGCCACGGCCCTGGGCACGTCCGGCGCGACGGAATCGAGCGGACGCGGGTCCTTGGCCAGGTGCGCGTGCACCAGCGAGAGCGGATCACGCTCCGTGAAGGGCAGCCGCCCCGACATCACCTCGAAGAGCGTCACCCCCAGCGAATACAGGTCCGTGCGTGTATCGAGCGCGCGTGCCGTGCGCCCCGTCTGCTCTGGGGAGATATACACCAGCGTCCCCTCCAGCGCTTCGGGGATGCTCGCCTCGGTCGCCTCCTGCGACAAGAGCGAGGCGATGCCGAAGTCGAGCAGCGTGACCTTCTCGCAGGCCTCGTCCACCAGCACGTTTTGCGGCTTGACGTCCTTGTGCATCACGCCCGCGGCATGCACCCCCTCGAGCACCCGCGACAGGAGCTTGCCGAGCCGTAGCGCGGCCCCGACCGGCAAGCGCCCCTGCTTGGCGAGCAGGTGATCGAGCGAGTCGAGGCCAGGATCCTCCAGCACCAGCGCCACCGTGCCGCCCTGCTGCACGAGCGCCCGTGCGCGCGCCACCCCGGGCACCTCTGCGAGGTGCATGAGTGCCTGGTGCTCGTGGATCAGCCGCCCCAAGACGCGCGGATTGGGCACCACGGCCACCGGGCTCTTGATGGCCACATGCGCCCCCGAGGGAACATGGACCGCGCGCCAGACCCGTGTTTCGGTCCCGTCGTAGACGACCTCTCCGAGCGTGTAATCCCGCAGGTCCATCATACTTCCTCGTGGCCTTTCCAGAGGCGCTGCCGTCCGAGCGCATCGATCCTAGATCGAGCGGGGCGGGATGTGACCCTCGGTCTCTGGGGAGTTTTTACTTTTCGGGCAACCTTTGCGCGACGAAGCCGTGGTCGTCCCCGCGCTTGCCGGCGACCTCCTTCGGCAGGCGCGCCGCCCCCGCGCAGGCGCCTGCGAGCACGGTGTCGATGGCCGCGGCGGCGTAGTCCTCGCTCACGTCCTCGCCGCGATGGATGAGGCGCCCATAGATCCCCCCGAAGATCAGATCGAGGATGAGCTCCGTGTTCACGTCCGCGGGCAGCTCGCCGCGCGTGATGCCTCGCTCGAGCAGGGCCTTGTTGCGCTGCCGGTTTCGATCGCGCAGGCCCCTCGAAAGGGCCTCGACCTCCGGATCCGCGAGCTCCGTCTGAAGCATCCGCACGATGCCCCGGCCCGTTTTCGTCTGGCACGTCCGCACGGACCCCATCACCACGGCCAGGAGATCCCCGCGCAGCGTGCCCGTGTCCGGCGGCTCCTGCTCCGCGTTCACCGCGCGCAGGGACGCCGCCACGAGCTCCGCCTTGGTCGGCCAGCGCCGGTAGATGGTCGTCTTGGCGACCCCCGAGCGCGCGGCGACGTCCTCCATGCGTAGCGCGCCGTAGCCCACGCACCCGAGCTCCTCTTGCGTCGCGGAGAGCACGGCCGCGACCACGCGCTCGGCGCGTCCCCCGGCGCGTGTGCCTTCGGTGCGTCGGCTTCGACGAGCGGGCGGGGGGGTGCTCTCGTGATGCATGGGCAGACCTCTTCCGGATCGAATCCTAGCGGATCTTGCCTGCCCCTCACCCAAAGGCAACTTCTGGTTGCGACGCCAATTCCAGGCGGGTACTATGGCTAAAGTTCGTAGCCTTTATGTCATGCATGAGCACGGCGAGCGTCTCGCTCGACGAAAGGATGTGTGCTGCGATGAATGCAAGTCAGGTCAGCCAACCCGTGTCTCTCCCCGACAACGCCTCCCTGTTCACCCGCCTGCGCGTGGCGCGCCAATGCCTGGAGGTGCTCAAGAACGACGCAGGGAATCCCACCGCCGGCCAGACGCTCAGCCTGAGCCTGAATGGCAATGTCTTCGCATCGCTCGTGGAGGAGCTCGGTCGCAGCCAGGAGGGGCGCCGCATCCTGTCCGAGCGGCCTTCTCTGCAGGGCAAGGACCTGGACCTCACCGCCCTCGAGCGCCTGCCCGAGGGGACGCTCGGCCATGCGTTCGCGCGCTACTTCCGCGACAACAAGATTTCTCCTTTCGAGACGACGCTCGAGCTCAAGAGCGACATCGAATTCATCTCCAAGCGCTACCGCGAGATCCATGACCTCTTGCACGTGCTGACGGGCTACGGCACGGACGTGGTGGGCGAGATGGAGCTGCAAGCGTATTGCCTGGGCAACGTCGGGCTCCGGACAACGGCGTTCGTCTTGCTCAACGGCTCGCTCTTCCTCCTCAAAACGCCACAGTCCGGCGTCGGGCGATCCGCGTACCTGCAGCGCGTCTGGGCCGCGTACCGGCGAGGCCACGCTTCCGCTCCTTTCCTGGACTTCAGGTTCGAGGACCACTGGGAGACCCCCGTGGCCACGCTGCGCGCGCGGCTCTGCGCCCCTGCGGAGCGGATGAACTGACCTCGCCGGGCGGCTGCTCGGCCTTCTGTGGCGAGCGCCCTCTGCTCCCTGTAGCATCCTCCCGCGTGCCCCGTCGCCTCGTCACCGTCCTCGCCGTCGCGCTCGCGGCCACCTCCGCGTCCACGTCCTCCGCAGCCACCGACATCCGGACCCGCGGCGTGCCTTGGATCCGCACGTTCGGCCTGGAGGACGGCATCCCGCAGAGCACCGTCAATGCCATCGCCTTCGATACCGCGGGCCTTCTGTGGATCGGCACGCAGGGCGGGGTCGCCTCCTACGACGGGCGCCGCTTCACGCCCCTGTCGCTGCCGCCCGAACAAGCGTCGAGCTGGGTGCAGGCGATCGCCGGAACGCGCGACGGGGCCGTCTGGCTCGGGATGTACACCGGTCACATCCTCCGTCATGCGGAGGGCCGCTTCACCCGCTTCGGGGCCGGTGAAGGCCTCACGGCCGAGCGGGAGGTCTCAGCGCTCGTCGAAGCGCCTTCCGCGAATGGATTCGCGCTCTGGGCGGGGACGCTCGACGGGCTCTATCGGTTCGAGGGCGAGCGCTTTTCGCGGATCGATTTCGGGCCGGAGCTCGGATACATCGACGTGCGTGCCCTTCATCCGGGGACGCTCCCGAGCGGCGAGCCGACGCTCTGGGTCGGCACGGGTCGGGGGCTCTTCCATTGCGAGGATCACCGCTGCGCGCCCTTCGAATCCCTCGGGGAAGGACCGCCGGACAAGGTCATCAACGCGCTTTTGGAAAGCACCGACGAGGCGCGCCGTCGCGTGCTCTGGGCCGGCACGTCCAAGGGGCTCGCCCGGTATGCGGAAGGGCGCTGGGAGCTCGTCGCGCCTTCGGGCGCGGCGAGTCCGGCCCAGGGCATCCGCGTGCTCGCCGAGACCGTGAGCGGCTCCGGGAAACGGACGCTCTGGGGCGGCACCGGCGGCGGGGGCCTCGCCCGCCTGGAGGACGGGGTGTGGACGGCGCTCACAAAGCAAAACAGCAGCCTGCCAGACGATTACCTCACGACGCTCCTGGCGAGCGGGGGCGCGTCTTTCGGCCGCACGTTGTGGATCGGCACCGAGACCGGAGGCCTCGGTCGCCTGCGGCACGACGGCTGGGTCGGCTTCACCGAGCGGAGCGCGGGCGTCCCCGGTGCCGTGCGCGGCGTCGCGGAGGTCACCCCGCCGGGCGGCGCGCCCGAGATCTGGCTCGCCGTGCGCAACCAGCTCCTCCGGTCCTCGGAGCAGGGTTTTGTGCCAGTCCTCTCGCCCGAGGAAGGCGCCGAGATGAGCCAGCGGCTCGCTTTCCTCGTGCCTTCGCGGCATCAGCCGGGCGCGGTCTGGACAGGCGGCAACAGCAAGGGGCTGCACCGCTGGGCCCATGGAAAGCTTTCCACCTTCACCCGGCAGAACTCCTCGCTCCCGTACGAGGTCGTGTACGCCGCCAGCGAGTCGCTGGACGGGCGTGCGCTCTGGGTCGGCACGACGGCCGGCGCCGCGCGCCTCGACGAACAGGGCAGGGGGCCGGTCTACAAGCAGAGCACCGACGGACTCATCCACAACAACCTGCTCGCCCTTCTCGAGACCACGCGCCCTGGCGGGAAGACGACGACGTGGTTCGGGACGACAAAAGGGTTGTCTCGGCTCGATGACGACAGCGTTTGGCGGACGTACACGGCCACGAATTCGCCCCTCGGCACGAACATCATCGCGACGCTCAGCGAGCTCCGCGACGTGCGCGGGGCGCGGGTCCTCTGGGTGGGCACCGGGGGCGGCGGCGCCGCGCGATACGATCTCGACGCGGAGGCGTGGCTCCCGTCGCTGAACGAGACGTCGAACCCGGCCCTGCCGGACAGCTCCGTGCTTTTCGCGCGCGCGGACGCGCTGGGCCGCGTGTATCTCGGCACCAACCGGGGCGTCGCGCGCCTCACCCCTCGCACGCCGACCCCCGAGGACCCCGCGGAGTTTTCCGTGTACGTTTTCACGCGCGAGGACGGGCTGCCGGGCGATGAGTGCAATGCGGGGACCGCCTCGGTCGACAGCCGCGGGCGCATCTGGGTGGGCACGCCCGAGGGCGCGGCGGTCTTCGATCCGGCGGAAGAGGTCCCGGATCACGCGGGCGGGCCTCTCGTGTTCTCGTCCACGCGCGCCGCGGACGGCATGCTCGCGCTTTCGCCCGGCGCGTCGCTCGCTTGGAACCAGAACACAGTGTCGTTCGATTACGCGCTGCTCAGTTTCCTCCACGAGCGCAGCACGCAATATCGCACGCAGATGGTCGGCTTCGACGCGGCGCCGAGCGCGTGGACCGCGGACGGGAAGGTGCGGTACACGAACCTGCCGGCGGGCGCGTACACGTTCCAGGTCTGGGGCCGTGATCACGCGGGCGTCGTCGCGGGGCCGGCGGCGATCGCATTCCAGGTGAAACCCGCGCCCTGGCGGACGTGGTGGGCGTACCTGGGGTATACCGTGGCGATTTCGGGGCTCGTGTACGGCGGCGTGAGGTTCCGGCTCCGCGCGCTCGCGCGGCGCAATCTCGAGCTCGAGCGACAAGTGGAAGAGCGGACGGCCGAGCTTCTGGCCGCCAAAGAGGCGGCGGACGCGGCGAACCAGGCAAAATCGAGCTTCCTCGCCAGCATGAGCCACGAGCTGCGCACGCCGCTCAATGGAATCCTCGGATACGCACAGCTCCTCGCCCAGTCACCGGAGCTCTCGCGGAAGGATCGCGCCGGGCTCGATGTGGTGCAGCGCTCGGGCGAGCACCTGCTCGCGCTCATCGACGACGTGCTCGACCTCGCGCGGATCGAGGCGGGCAAGATGGCGCTCGTCCCGTCGGAGGTCCATCTGCCGTCGCTCCTGCAGAGCGTCGCGGATCTATGCCGGGTCCGCGCGGAGCAGAAGAGGCTCGTGTTTCAGTACGTGATCGCCGGTGCGCTGCCCGAATGGGTCGAGGTCGATCCAAAACGACTGACGCAGGTTCTGGTCAATCTGCTCGGCAACGCCATCAAGTTCACCCGGGAGGGGAGCGTCACCCTGCGAGCCTCCGCCCAGGGCAGCGGTGATTTCGTTTTCCGGGTGGAGGACACAGGCCCAGGGATCGCGGCCGCCGATGTCGCGCGGATCTTCGAGCCCTTCGAGCAAGCCAGCGATCGGAGGGCGCGCGCCGAGGGCGCCGGGCTCGGGCTCGCGATCAGCCGGCGGATCGTGAAGCAAATGGGCGGTCAGCTCGACGTGAAGAGCACACCCGGCGAGGGCAGCACATTTTTGGTCTCGCTTCGTCTGCCCATCCTCGCGCGGGGCCTGCCAGCGAAAGAGGTGCGCCCCGCCGAGGTCATCACCGGCTACGAAGGCGAGCCCCGCGTCGTGGTCGTCGTCGACGACAACGAAAGCAATCGTGCCTTCGTGCGTGACGCGCTCGAGCCTCTCGGATTCGAGGTCCTCGAAGCCGAGGACGGCACGCGAGCCCTCGCCTTGATCGAGGCCCAGAAGCCAGATCTGGTGATCCTCGATCTCGCGCTGCCGGACCTCGCAGGCGACGAGATCGCGCGGCGTCTGCGTTGTCTCCCCACGCTCGCCGATATGCCCATCGTCGTCTCCTCCGCGAGCGTCGACGAAGCGCAACAACGGCGCGCAAAGGAAGCCGGCTGCGACGAATTCCTCCCCAAACCCGTACGTCTCCCAGCACTCTTCGAGGTGCTCGCGCAGCATCTCGATATCACCTGGATCCGCGCACCACGCGTCGTCGCAGATGCCGAGGAGGTCGGTCCACGGATCGAGCCGCCCGCGGAGGCCATGGCGCGCCTGCTCGATCTCGCCGAGCGAGGGCGAATCCCGGAGCTCCTGCAAATGCTCGACGCCGTCGAAGCAGAAGACACGCGGCTCTCGCCATGGGTAGCCGAGGTGCGGGCACTGGCAGAGTCCTTCCAGCTCCGCGAGCTTTGCGCCGCGCTGGCGTGACCCCTGGGGGCGGGCCGTCGCGCCGGGGCGCTGCCCCGGACCCCGGCAGGGGCTATCCGCCCCTGCACCCGGACCAGGCACGGCCTGGACCGAGGGGGGAAGAACTGCGCGATGCGCAGTTCTTCCCACGGGCCCGTGGCAAGACCACGGAGGTCTTGTCGTCAGCGGCCGTGGGTAGTACTGGGGCTAGCGGCGGTGATGGACCCCCAGGGGCGGGCGTGTTCTCCGCGCTGCCCCGCGCGCTGTTCTTCCACCCCGAGTCCAGCGCTTGCGCTGGTCCGGGTGCAGGGGCGGATAGCCCCTGCTGGGGCCTGGGGCAAAGCCCCAGCGAAGCGGCTCTCTGGACATCTCCCGCCTCCTTTGGTACGACCGCTTCCACCCGAAGGAGCCCAATCTCCATGGAAATGCCCCCCGAAGATACTCCGCCGGAGGCTTACCTCCCGCGGAGCGCCTACTCCATTGCCCGCGTCGCGGCCGATCCGAAGACGGCTGGCCTCGAACTGGCCCTTGCGGCCATCCACGTCGACTTCAAGAAAATCCTCCGTGATCGCGAGGATCACGAGGAAGAGGTCGAAAAGAGGAGCGCTGTCCTCGACGCGCGCGACAACGAGCTCGACGAGGACATTGGCGGCTTCGAGCTCGGCCTCCTCGCCCTCGTGACCAAGAATCGCGGGGATGCTCGATATCGCCGTTATTTTCCGGAGGGCCTTCGGCAGGTCACGACTGCCGAGCCGCGCAAGGAGGAGCCCGAGCTCGTGGGGGACATGCTCGACAGCATGACGGAGGACATGAACGATCCCGAGCTTGGCTCCCTCGTCGCCACCTGGGCTCCGAAGATCTCGAACTCCCGCAGCAAGGTCCTCGCGGCCAGCGAGAACCTCGCCCTCACCGAGAAGGAGCTTGCCCTCCTGAACGACAAGCGCATCCCCGCGCTCATGGCCGCCTGGCGCACGGAGTACAAGAAGCTCGAAGGCCAGCTCACCGCCGTGTACGCGTCGAACCCGAAGATGGTCGACCGCTTCTTCAAGCCGTTCCGCAAGCGCAGCAAGGCCAAGAAGACGGACCGCTGATCACGTCCGGCGCGTCCAAAACCCCCTTCGCGCGTCTCCGCCACGTGGCAGGAGGCGCCGAACGGCCCTCCGCGCGTCTCCGCCACGTGGCGGGAGGCGCCGAACGGCCCTTCGCGCAGGCCCGCCACGTGGCAGGAGGCGCCGAACGTGGTTTGAGGCTCGTCCGCCACGTGGCAGGACGTGCCGAAGGCGGCTTCGCACCCTCCTGCCACGTGGCAGGAGGTGCAGCCGGCGCCTCCGCGCACGTCCGCCACGTGGCAGGAGGCGCCGAACGGCCCTTCGCACGTCCCCGTCGTGCGCCGGGTCTTCCTGCAGGCGCGCGCGGGCCCTTCCGCTCCAATCTAGGCCACAGGCGCGCCGTCTGTGATAGCCTCCCAACCATGAGCTTCCTTCGAACATGGTCCAACGCACGGATCCGGCAGCTCGCGCGCCTCGCGGTCCTGCCGATCGTCATCTTCGCCGGCTCGTGTTACCAGGGCCCGAGCTGCAACCTGAACTTCGACCAGTGTCAGGGCGATTCGGAGTGCGGGCCGGGATTCATCTGCGACCGGGAGGTTCTTTCCTTTGGCCTCGCGTGTCACCGCGCGACCGAGTGCCAGACGAACGCGGACTGCCCGGCCGGCTCCACGTGCGACCAGCGCGCGACGATCCCCGCCGACAACCCCTTCGGCAGCGACTTTGAAGGCAAAAAGGTCTGTAGCTGCGGCTCGCTTTGCGGCGGCGGGGTCGGAGGCTTCGGCGGCGCAGGAGGCGCCGGCGGCAGCGGGGGCGAAGGCGGAATCGGAGGCGCCGGCGGCAGCGGGGGCGGAGGCGGAGGCGGAGGCGGCAGCGGAGGCGCCGGCGGAATCGGCGGCGCGGGCGGCAGCGGCGGCGCGGGTGGCGGTGCGAAGATGGGAGGTGCGAATTGAAGCAGGTTCTTTTCGTGGCGCTCGGCCTCGCGATGCTGAGCCTGGGCTGTCAACCCACGGTCGACGAAGTCTGCGAGGACCTCGGCGAATGCAACGAGTTCGACGCGAACGATTGTCTCACCGACGGCAACAAGCTCCAGTCGAACGCGGAATCACGCGGCTGTGAAGACGCATTCGAGGAGTACATCGATTGCGTCGCCGACGCAGTCTGCTCGTACCGGCAAGTCTGCCACGCCGAGCGCTCGGCCCTGGAGTCCTGCGCGGGATCGTTCCCGCAGTAGCGCCGAGGGCGTTGCGCCGGGGTTTCACCCCGGACCCCGACCAGGGGTTGTCCACCCCTGGACCCGGACCAGCGCAAGCGCTGGACCCGGGGTCGATGAACTGCGCGATGCGCAGTTCATCGAACAGGCCAGGTCAAGACCAACGACGACCCTGCCAACGGAGACAGCCGCGCTGCCATTTCGACTGGCAACGCCGTCCTGTGGGAAGAACTGCGCATCGCGCAGTTCTTCCCCAAATGGTCCAGGGCTTGCCCTGGTTCGGGTCGAGGGGCGAATAGCCCCCGCGGGGCCCGGGGCAGCGCCCCGGCGAAGCGCCTCCCAGTCACCGACGGACCGCCGGCTCTTCCCATTGGCGAAGCGCGTACTGGTAAAACGGCATGTGGATGCGCACGCTGAATTGGTGCGAGGCGCACCATTCGGGGCGCTCGGAGGCGATGGGCACCTGGAAGCTGTATCCGAGCTCGAGGAAGTAGAGCCCGAAGAAGGCGCCGATGGAACCGACGGGGATTGCGCGGCCGTTTGCGATTCCTGCTCCGGCGAGCAACTCGATGGAGAGCCCTCCGCCGTGACCCCAGGCGCCTATCCGACCTGCGGCTGAGACGATTGCGGCGTCGACTCGGCTGTGGTCGTAGGTCGAGAGACGCCCCTCGATGCCATAGCCGACGTAGGTCGTGACCCCCGCGTGGCTGCGAACTGTGCTCGTGTCGTGGACATGAAGATACCCGAGGCCGTAGGAGGAGGCGGCGCCGAGATCGTAGCGGAGACCGAGCACGTGGCTCCGCGATTGCCGCCTCTGGATCGGGCCCTCCTCGGGCGCTGCGGGTGGCTTTGCTTCCGTCGCTGCGGGCGGCGCGGCTTGTGCGAAAGCCTGAGGCGCATCGCTGAGCACGCCGAGGAGGACCGCGGCGGCGATGCGATTGCGGATGGGCTTGGGTTGCACGGGGCGAAGAACGAACCGTCGCCCGAGAGCTTACAGTTCTAGAGCGCTTTCGGCGCGAGCACGCGACAGATCTTGGCGGCCTCGTCCCTTCGCTCGACCTTTGCTGCCTTGATGTTGCAGTGCAGCCAATCCTTGCCGATCGGATAGGCGTACTCCGCCACGTAGAAGGTCTGGACGGCGGTCTTGTACGAGCCCTCGCGTGCGGCGGAGCCGTCGGGGTTTTTCTGGTCCTTGTCGACCTTGACGTCTTGCGCGTCGGGGGGCGCGAGGTTGCCCATCGGGGCGACGGGCGTCACGGCGACGAGCATCCCGTCGAACTTGTCCTTGCCCTTCGGGACGACCCAGAAGCCCGAGGCCGACGCTTCCTTGATCTCCATGTTCCCCGGGATGGCGACCTCGGCCTTCACCTCCGGCACTTGCACGCGGACGACGGCCTCTTCACCTTTGCCGCACCCCGTGAGGGCAGCGGCGACGACGAACATCGATGCGACGGCATGGATCGAGCTTTTCATGGGGCGTAGCGGTTCCTTTCCCTGCTTCGTGGATGACCCGGCGGCCTCGTACCAGACCCCCGCGAGCGAGGGAACAGGAATTTTGAACCTTCCGCTGGGTCACAAGGCCGCCGCCGGCCCTCGCTCTGCTAGGGCTCCCCGTCCCAATAATCGAGCGAGGTCTCCTTGCGTTGCACCACACGGAAAGCCCCGGGCTTTGCCTCGGCCTTCGCGAGGTACTTGCCTGAATCGGGGTACTCGCAGATCTCGGGGAACTCCATCGTGCTGATGGACATGTATTTGAGAGGCGCGTTCGAGGTATTGAGGATGTGGTGCGGGTACTCGGGGCCCGGGGGGATGAAGATCACGTCGCCGGCCGAGATCGGCAAATGCTCGCCGGCCACGCGCAGCGTGCCTTCGCCTTCGAGGATGATGAACATCTCCTCCTGTACGTAGTGGTAATGGTAGGGACAGCTCCGGGCGCCGGGGGGCATGATGTCGATCGAGGCGCCGAGTTTTTTCGCCGCCGTGCCCTGGGCCAGGCCGGCGGACGCGGTGTCGTACAGCGGCGCGCGCTGGAAATGTTCGAGGTTTGCCGTGTTGAAGTTGCGGATCAGGCGTTGCCTTAGTTCCGTGGCTTTGTCGCTCATGGGGCACCGAGGCTAGCACGCGCGAGGGCACGGGGCGCCTTTCGCACACCTCTTGCCATGGAACGGCGCTTGAATTGCGCTGGCGTCGATTGCACGGGGACGGAACGAGTGGACCCGGACGTCGCACGTGCATCGTGAAGGGAGACCACAATGAAACGGTTGATGGCCAGTCTCGCGGTCGTGATGACTGTCGGCGCCGCAGGTTCCATGACGTTCGCACAAGCAGACAAAGCCACCGTCGGATATATTTCGGGGTCGTGGCTGCAACGGTGCGAGGGCGAGCCGGCGGAGTTCGGGACGTGCAATGGATCAGACCAGCATCTTCGCTGCTTTCAGGTGAAGAACACGCAAGAGGATGAGGTGAACTGTAATATCTCGATGGCGGGGACGATGAAATCGACGACCGGCATTTCGCGCACGTACATCGCCGTCGATCAGACGAAGATGTTCGCGGGCGGCATCGACTGGTTGTGCTTTTCGTATGACGATCTGATCCGGAAGGACAGCACTGTGTCAGGAGGATCGAGAGTCCCCGGGATTTGGAAGATGCAGAAGATCCACGAACCCAAGGTGTCCTGCGGCAGCAGCGGCGCGCCGTCCCCTTGTACCGTGGGGCAGATGGAGCAGCAGACCTGCCCCGGAACGGTGCAGATGAAGACGTGCGACAGCCCGTTCGGAGAATGCAGGTGAACGTCGGCGCCCCGCCCCGAGGGGGCGCTTTCGATCGCGTGCATGACAGGTGAGCGCTGCCATGCGCGCGATCGATCTAGAAACACCGTCGAACCACCGCCGGGGGAAGCCATGGCGAAGGGAAATGCATTCATCATCGGGTTCGTGGCCCTCGTGCTCGCTGCTCATTCCATCCACGGCAACAGCGCTCCGGCGTCCTACACGAACAGCGGACGCACGATGCGGTTTTTCATCGGGAGCGTCACGGAATGCACGGACCCGTACGCGAGAAGCGGGCTTTGCAAGAAAACGCCGCTGACACGGTGCATTCTCATCGATAGCGGGTACGACGAAGACCTCGTCTGCAAGGTGGTCGCCAAGGCGTCGCTGCGCTCGAGTACCGGCTTCACGAGGCTCTACACCGACGTGCGCACGTTCGACGTGCCGAGGAGGGCGAAGAAATTCGTCCGGTGCTTCGACTACAACTTCCTGGAATCCCCGGACTGGGATTTCTTGCAGTTCGAAAGCTTCAATGGTCATTGCCAGAAGGGGACCGCCGCCGCGCCCCCCCGATGGGCGTGTGAGCCGGAGACGACCGGGTGTACGTTCTTCGAGTACGACCAGGAGAGCTGCCTGCCCGGCTGGCCGTGCCTGAAGCTCCACGTCGATAGCAAGAGCCTCGTCAAGACGAAGTGCACACCGGAGCTCGTCGCGCGGGAGGTTTGCACAGAGGGGGACCCCGATGTCTTCGCCTGCCTCCAGATGACGAACGGGGGAATCGCCCCGCTCCGGTGCGACGTCAGGTTCAACGTGGAGCGCGTCTCCGACAGGACGAACCAATTTGCCCTGCTCCGGAACCATTTGCTCTACGCCGGAGGCATCGACGAGGTGTGCTTCCGGTTCCAAGGCATCCGCGACGTCGATGAGGTCCGGGCCATGCCCGTGAACGCCGTCTGCCGCTCCCAGCGCGATTACACGGGAGATCTGCACAAGATTTGCGATCTCAACGAGGGTCCGTGCGAAGCCGAGTCCAAGGTCGTCGTCTATGATTGAGTAGCGTCGGGGCGCTGCCCCGGACCCCGCGGGGGCTGTTCGCCCCTCGACCCGAACCGGGCAAGCCCTGGACCATTTGGGGAAGAACTGCGCGATGCGCAGTTCTTCCCACAGGCCGGTGGTACACCGTTGCCGGTTGAGATGCCAGCGCTGCTGTCTTGGTTGGCAAGGTCGTCGCCGGTCTTGCCTCGGCCTGTTCGATGAACTGCGCATCGCGCAGTTCATCGACCCCGGGTCCAGCGCTTGCGCTGGTCCGGGTCCAGGGGTGGACAACCCCTGGTCGGGGTCCGGGGTGAAACCCCGGCGCAACGCTGCCAAACACCCGCGCCGTCCCTCACCAATAAGCAAAAGCCCCGCGGAAGAGCCCCCGCAGACCCTCCTCGTCGATCGCACACGGCGCATTCGACACGAGCCGCGCCTGCACGATCGTCCCCGCCGCGAGCGCCTCCACGTCGGCTTCGCCGTATCCGACTTCGGAGAGCCCATTCGGCACACCTGCCTTGCGCATCATTGTGCTGAGGTGCGTCGCCAGCACCTCGCCCGCGTCCTCCGGCGTCGCGCCGCGCACGTCCGCGCCGAGCCGCGCCGCGGCTTCGAGGTGCCGCGCCGGGCTTGTCTTCGCGAGCGCGCGGAAGACCGAGGGCGCGTTCACCACGACCGACACCCCGTGCGGCACGAGTGGCTCGCCCTCGGGATACCCCGGCATCGTGAACGAGCGGCACAGGCCCGAGACCGCGTACGACATCGCATGCGGCAAATGCACGCCCGCATTGCCGAACGCGATGCCCGCGAGCGTCGCCGCCCACGCCATTCCCTCGCGCGCCTCCTCGTCCTCCGCGTCCGCGACCGCGCGCAAGAGATAACGGCCCGCGAGCTCGAGCGCGTTCTTGCAGCCCATGTCGCTCCACGGGTTTGCTCCCTGGCTCATCGGGCGCTTGCTCGCCTCCGGCGCCCGCGGCCGCGTCGAATAGGGCCGCGCCGTGAACGATTCGAGCGCGTGCGTCACCACGTCGAACCCGCTTGCCGCGACCACGCTCTTCGGCATCGTCCGCGTGGCCGTGGGATCGACGATGGCCCGGGTCGGGCGCAGTCTTCGGGAGGCGATGCCCGTCTTCGCTTTGCGGCCCGTGTCGTCGAAGACCGCGATGCCCGTGCATTCGGCGCCCGTGCCCGTCGTCGTCGGGCAAGCGATGTGCGGGGGCAGGGGGCCCGGGACCTCGCGGCCCTCGCCGATCGGGCGGTTCACGTAGGCATAAAAATCGGCCGGGTACGTCGCGTAAAGCAGCGCGGCCTTGCACGTGTCGATGACCGAGCCGCCGCCGACCGATACGTAGCCATCGAACCGGCCGTCCGAGGCAAACCGCGAAGCCTCCGCGAACGAACGATCCGTCGGCTCGATGTGCACCTCGTCGTACACCACGACATCGATGCCCGCGCGCCCGAGCGAGCGCCGCGCCTCCTCGACCGGCAGAAGCCGCGCGAGCCGCGCATCCGTGAAGAGCGCGACCCGCCTGAGCCCGAGCGCCGCGGCCTCCTCGCCGACCTCCGCGAGCGCGCCCGGGCCGAACGTGACGGCTGACGCGTCCATCGAGAACGCCGCGTCGCCGCCCTCGATCAGCGCATACCCGAGGCAATATCCCATCGCCTTAGACCCACTTCTCGCGACGATACCATTCGAGGGCGTGGCGCACGCCCTCCTGGAGGCGAACCTTCGAGCGCCAGCCTGTCGCCTCGCGGAGCGCGTCGCTCTTGCACGTCCATGCCTCTTGCGCGCCCATCTTCGCCTTCTGCCGGTTGAAGAGGCGTGGCTTCTTGTCGAAGCGCGTCGCGATCTCGCCGCCGAACGCCGCCACGTCGACGAGCATCTCCGGCAGATCCACGGTGAGCACGCGCCGGCCGCTCGCTTCGACGATCGCGCCCTGGAATCGCTCCCAGGTCACGGGATCGTTGTCACACACGAAAAACGCGCGGCCCTTCGCGCCGTCGTGCGTGGCGGAGGCGAGCGTCGCCGTGACGAGGTCGTCGACGTAGATGCCCGAGAACCAGCGCTTCTTGTTGCCGAAGAAGACGTTGCGGCCGCGCTCGACCTCGCGGAAGAGGTTGAAGTAGTCGACGTCGCCGGGGCCGTACACGCCGCCGGGACGCAGGACCGTCCAGGGGATCACGTCGCCCGCGCGCTCGACGACGCGCTCGGCTTCGAGCTTGCTCTGGCCGTAGAACTCGATGGGGCGCGGCGTGTCCGTCTCGACGTGGGGGCGCGTGGCGCTCGAAGGGCCGAAGCTCGCGAGGGAGCTGACGAGGACGAACCTTCGCACCTCGGGGTGCTTCTTGCGCAGCGCTTCGAGCAGGTTTTCCGTGGGCATCACGTTCGCCCGCTGGAAATCGGTGTACTCGACGCCCTTCGTCGCGCCCGCGACGTGCAGCACGTAGTCCGGCTTTTCCTCGGCGATCAAGCGCTCGAGGCCCGCGCGATCGTCGTACTCGACCTCGACCGAGCGCCCCCGCTTCGCCGGAGGCGAGCCGCGCCGCCTTAGCGACACGACGTCCACGCCGCGTTCGACGAGCGTGCTTTGCAGGCGGCCGCCGATGAAGCCACTCGCGCCCGTGAGGAGGACTTTTCCGGTTGAAATTCCGAGCTCTTCCACGTCGCCGCTTTGCCTCAACTGGCGCGGGGCGGCAAGATCCGAGCAGCGTCTCATCCGGGAGCGTTTCGCTGGGGCGTTGCCCCAGGCCCCAGCAGGGGCTATCCGCCCCTGCACCCGGACCAGCCAGGGGCTGGACCCAGGGTCGATGAACTGCGCGATGCGCAGTTCATCGAACAGGTCGAGGCAAGACCAAGGGCGACCCTGCCAACGGGCCCGTTGGAAGAACTGCGCAACGCGCAGTTCTTCCATCACGAGTCCAGCGCTTGCGCTGGTTCGGGTCGAGGGGCGAACAGCCCCCGCGGGGTCCGGGGCAGCGCCCCGGCGCGGCGGCCCAACACGGCGAGCTGATGCTTGTGGAACACCCTTTCAGAAGGGCGCGAGCGTCTCCAGGATCCGAAAGGCCTCCTCGCAAGCCTCGGCCGTGTGGCAGCGAGCCTGGAAGTACAGATGACCGACGCTGTCGCCACCCCCCAACACCGGGAGGCAGAAGGGAGGGCAGACGGCCTCCTTCTCGTCGAAAGCCACGAAGAAGCCTTGGGTATACCCCTGGGGCATCGCGAGCTCGGTCGCGTCCATCCTCTTCGTGACCGCGTGGTAGCTCCCGATTCGAACGGGCGTCGTGGAGCCGCCGAGCTCGAGGCCATATTGACCGAGGGTGAAGGACGCCTCGAAATCGTGCCGGTGGAGCGTGATCCGCGCGCCAGGGCCACATTCGAAGCCGTTCCGGCGCGTGGTATCGACGTCGGGTGACGCGAAGAACGTGAAGAGGCGCGCGAACTCGCGCCGGGTCCAGGTCTCGGGCACCGGGTGCGGCGGGCGCTCCACGCAGCGGCCTTGACGACACATCGCGGTCGGCTGGGTGCTGCAAACCTCGTAGTTCGTTACGCACCGCGCTTCGAGCCACGCGCGCGCGAGGCGATCCGCCTCCTCGGTCGAGGCCAGCCTGTTCTCGAACCGGAAGCATCCGTCGAGGTCGTACCATTGGTCGCCGCGAAGCGTGGCGCGGCAGTCGTTGTCGTGCGTGCAGGTGGAGACGCGATCCATCGCGCTCGTGTACTGCCCCGCGAGCTCTTTGCAGTGCGCCGGATCCCCGAGTTGCGCCTCGGCCTTCTTCCGCGCGTTCGCCTCGGCCGCGGCCTCCGCCTCGGCGCGAGCGGCGAGCGCGCGCGCGTCGTACGAGGCCTTGCCGATGCAGACCGCAGCTCCAAACGCCGCCGCCATCAAGGCGAGCGGCGCCGCCTTCCGCACCCGCCGCCGCGAAAACGCCGCCCCGAGCACGCCCGACACCGCGGGCAAACCCACGAACGCGATTGGTAGGACCTCCAAGGATCGATCCGTCGCTCCCGCGGGCACCAGCGTCCACGGCGCGCCGCCCTCGCGATACCCCGCGGCCGCCGAGGCCTCCTCCGCGCGCACGAGCTTGCCCGCCACGACGACGCGATCGCCGTGCGCGATCGATCGCATGCGGAGCGGCCCTGCTGGAAGGGGATCCCGATCCCCGCAAGCCGCGTGAATCCGCGCCGCCACCTCCGCGGGCAGCGCGTCGATCGCGTCGTCCCGCGTCTCGCGTGAT
Source organism: Polyangium jinanense (assembly GCF_028435265.1). GTDB lineage: Bacteria > Myxococcota_A > Polyangia > Polyangiales > Polyangiaceae > Polyangium > Polyangium jinanense. The sequence goes on from NZ_JAGTJK010000076.1 coordinate 29,396, forward strand.
CCCGCGACGACCAGGGTTTTCCCGCGCAGATCGACGGTCCCGTCCCGCGTCACGAGCCGCAGGCGCACCGCGCGCGTGTTCGCTTCGGAAAACCGCCCCGCGGCCGTGGCCGCCGCCGCCGGAGCGCCGTCCTCGAACCGCGCCCCCGGCTCGCCGACGACCTCGAGCACCCCTTCGAGCGTGACGTTCGCCGCGGGATCGAGCTCCGCGAGCGCGGTCCGCGGCTCGCCGAGCGCGCGCCGCGCCGCCCGCGCCTCGCGCCGCGCCGTAAACGCCGTCCCGAGCGCCCGCGCGCCCATGCCCACGACGAACGCCACCGCCCCGCCGAGGGCCCCGGCGAGCGCCGCCGTCTCCGGACCTTGGAACGGATTCATGCCGGCGCAGGATAACGTACGTGAGGCTGGGCTCCTTGCTGGATCGAACGTCCTCGGGGCCTTCGAAGGGGTTGCGCATCGCTCGGCACTGCGTCGAAGAACCTCTCATGGGGTGTCGGGACGCAACGCGGAGGGGCCTTCGAGCCTGTCAGGGGATGGGCAGGGCAACGCGGAGAGGCCTTCGAGCCTGTCGGTGGATATGGAAACGCAACGCGGAGAGGCCTCCGAGCCTGTGGATGGGTGGGCAGACGCAACGCGAAGCGGCCTTCGAGCCTGTCGGTGGGTGGGGAAACGCAACACGGAGAGGCCTTCGAGCCTGTCCGTGGGTATGGAAACGCAACGCGGAGAGGCCTTCGAGCCTGTCCGTGGGTGGGCAGACGCAACGCGGAGAGGCCTTCGAGCCTATCCTTGGGTCGTCAAGCGCAACGCGGAGAGGCCTTCGAGCCTGTCCATGGGTGGGGAAACGCAACGCAGAGAGGGCCTTCGGGCCTGTCCGTGGGTAGGGAGACGCAACGCGGAGAGGCCTTCGAGCCTGTCGATGGGTGGGGAGACGCAACGCGAAGCGGCCTTCAAGCCTGTCGGTGGGTCGCCAAGCGCAACGCGGAGGGGCCTTCGAGCCTGGGGAGGGCTCGAGCGACGCAATGCCTTGCGTTCGCCCACCCTCCCCGAGGGTCCCGCGCCTCAGCTCCAAGGACGCAGGGCCGTCGCTCACTCCCGGACGATGGCGAGGTTGATGTAGAACGCCGCGGCCATGACGAGCGCGGTGTGCCGGGATCGCGCGTCGGTCAGGCCCTCAATCTCGTTGGGGGTGGGGCGGTTCGGCAAGAGGAGCGTATGGCCCTCGACACGGATCACATGCTCCGCGTTGCCGAGCACGCACGTGTCCCCCGAGATGCGACCGAACAGGCGCTCCGCGGGCATCCGGCCAGGCCGATTCACCACGAAGATGCGACCGTCAGGCTCGACCCTGCCCGTGACGCCGTCTTTGAAGATGAGGATTCCATCGGCCTGCAGGGTCGGCCCAGGAATCCAGATCTCCTCGTTGCCCTCGCCGCCGAGCGAGTATTGCGTGCGGCCATCCGGGAGCAGGCGCGCGAGCGTCACACCATCCTCGCGGATGACGAGGTTCTGGAGCTGGATGACCGGCGTCGAGGAGCGCGAGGTCTCCAGCGCAGGCGTCTCGGCGGGCGGGGAGGAATGCGTGCACGCAGTGGCAAGCGCACTGACGAGGAGCCACGCCCAGATCGGTATCTTGAACATGCCGCGTCCTTTTGGCTGAGGCGCTGAGCTGGGGCGTTGCCCCAGGCCCCACCAGGGGCTATCCGCCCCTGGACCCGGACCAGCCAGGGGCTGGACCCGGGGTCGATGAACTGCGCGATGCGCAGTTCATCGAACAGACCAGGGAACGACCCCCATTTCGACCGGCAACGCCGTCTTGGGTCTTGCCACCGGCCTGTGGGAAGAACTGCGCATCGCGCAGTTCTTCCCCCTGAGGTCCAGGGCTTGCCCTGGTCCGGGTCGAGGGGCGGACAGCCCCCGCGGGGTCCGGGGCAGCGCCCCGGCGCGGCGGCCTCAAGGAAAAAATCAGGCGCGCTTTTCGAGGTACGCCGCGACGCTCGGGAGCGCGCGGAAGCGGTCGTGGAGGGCGCGGAGCTTGGGGAAGTCCGCGAGGGTCTCGGGCTTTGTGGCCATGTGGTTGTCGAGCGTGTCGAACGCGAGCACGTCCGCGTACGTCGGCGACTCTCCGCCGCCGAACCAGGTACAGCTTCCGAGCAAGCCTTCGAGCGTGCGCAGCGTCGCCGGCAGGTCGGTCCAGTACTTGTCGATCACGGTCTGCGCGGTGTTCATGAACGCGGCGAACTGCACGGGCGCGAACTTCGTCCGCCAGTCGTTGATGGTCTCGGCCGCGACGTCCGCGTTCGTCTTCTCGACCTCGTCCTTGCCAAAGAGGTCGAACACGCGCGCGAGGTGACGCACGATGGCCATGCTCTGCGGGATCTGGCGCTCGCCGGATTCGCTCCGCTCGACGAGCACGGGGAGCTGGCCGAGGGGCGTGTTCGGCTTGAACTCGGGCCAGTTCGTGATGGGCGTGTTGGTGAAAGCGACGTTCGCCGTGGCGAACATGAGCCGGATGGGCTCCGCGCGACCACGGAGCGGGAAGTAGAGCAGTTCGTAGGAAGTGGACATGGGCCGACCTTCTATCAGGAAGGCATGAGCCCGAGAAGCCCGGCACGTTGCGAGGGCGAAGAGGCGCCTGGATGCGTGCGCCGCCCCTCGATTTCCCCGTGCGAATCCCCACGAACTTGTCTACCGTGCGCCGCTCGGAGGACGCGCATGAGCGACGAGGACGATTTCGAGGACGAGGAGTACAGCGACGAGGACGGGGGCGACGAGGAGCCGAGCCCCCACGAGGTTTCGTTCGACGAGGAGACGGAAGGCGTCCTCGTCGCGGGCAAGCGCTTCTCGGCGAGCGGCATGACGCGCAAGCAGCTTGGCGAGTTCGCGAAGCATGTCGAGGCGGTCGCCGCGAAGTCGGGGCACGCGGTGACGATCGTGGCCTCGGGCGACCTCACGGATACGGGGCCGGCGCCGGACGACACCGTCTACACGGAGGTGCACATCGGCCTCGAAGGCGGGCGCGGAGGGACGGACGGGCCGGAGACGATCTCGCGTGATGTGGCGCTGCACGTGCTCGAGAAGGCGAAGGCGGTGCCGGACGAGGTGTGGGCCGCGATCGGCGAGAAGCTCGAAGGGCGCGAGCGCGAGGCGTGGGATGAGGCGTCCGTGTCGATGTACTTCACGTGCGTAGGACCTCTCACGGCCGCGACGCTCGCGTTCGGCGTGCTCGGGACCGAGGACGGCGAAGGGCCCGGCAAGTACATGCGCGGCGTGAACATGGAGCAGGAGGCGCACGAGGAGGGCGTGTGGGGCCTGAAGGTCACGTACGTGCAGTACGAGAGCCCCGAGAGCGAAGAGGTCGATCTCGGCGACGCCGCGCACGACGAACGCGTGCGCGAGCTCGGCGTCGAGCATGCGCGTTACTTCATCATTGCCCGCTACGATTGACGCCTAGCGCCCTTGAAAACGGCCGGCGCGCCTCTCGACGAACGAGCGCATGCCCTCGGCGGCGTCTTCCGTGCCCATGATGGCGCGGGCTCGCTCTTCGAGGCGCGCCGCTTCCACCTCGGGCCCTTCCGTCATCGCCGCGCGCGCTGACGCGAGCGTGGTGCGGACGGCGATCGGCGCCTGCGCCGCGACACGCTCGCAGATCCACGTGGCGCGATCGAGGAGATCGGCCGCGGGGACGACCTCCTGCACGAGCCCGATCCGATACGCCTCTTTTGCGTCGAACACGTCGCCCGTGAGCAGCCAGCGCATGGCATTGCCGTGGCCCGCGAGCGCCGGGAACCTCAGCGTGGCGCCGCCGAACGGGAAGATGCCGCGCTGCACTTCGAGCTGCGAGAAGCGCGTGTCCTCGGCCGCGATGCGGATGTCGGCGGCGAGCGCGAGCTCGATCCCGATCGTGAAACAATACCCCTCTATCGCGACGACCATCGGCTTCGTGAGGCGCCGCGGCCCGATCGCGAGCGGATCGACGCTCCCCTTCGGGTAGAGCGCGCGCCCCGACGCGACCGCGGGACCGACCTCCGCGAGATCGAGCCCGCCTGTGAAATGGCCGCCGTGGGCGAACAGGAGGCCACACCGGAGCCCCTCGTCTTCCTCGTAGGCCGTGTACGCCTGCGCGAGCTCGTCGAGCATGGCGAGATCGAATGCGTTGCGCTTCTCCGGTCTGTTCAGGCCGATGCGGACGACATGACCGAGACGCTCCACCGTGACGCGTGCCATGGGCGGACGTTACCACGGCCGGGGCGGGCATGTCCTCGCCGAATCAAGAAAAGAATGCGGCGCCAGGATCGCTTTGCCCTGGTATTCCTCGTGCCCAAACGTTCGCATGAAAAAAGAGGTGACGGGTAGCAATTCTGTATTTTTTGCTTAGGCTACGGCTTTCATGATCACATCGTATTCGCTCCGCGGAGCGATTTGCCGGCTTCTACCAATGGCTGGTGTCGCCCTCCCATTGGGAATCATGGCGTGTGGACCGGGAGACCCCCTCACGTTCGACCCGGCCGTATCCGACGACGAGGCAGCCATCTGCGTGGAGGTGCCGGCCACGGAGAAGGTCGAGGGGAAGTTATGGGGCCTCCCTACACGGGATGTCCCCGTCGACGCGACCCGCGAGCCGAGGCGGGTGAAAATGACCCCGCCTCCGAACCATTGGCAGATGCAGGTCGGCGTCCTCGCGCTCTCGCCCGATTGGCAAGACATGCTCGCGATCGAGCACGTGCTCGCGCCGATGGGCATCCCGTACGCGCAGACCACGGCGCCGAAGCTCGCGCTCCAGCACGACATCGCGATGTTCTTCCCCGACGCGTACGAGGAGTCCTTCCACGCGACCGACATCGAGGCGATGGGGAATTTCATCGGCAAGGGGGGCGTCCTCGTCTGGCGCGACTCCGATGTCACGTTCCTGCGCGATCTCGCGGGGGTGCCGGCGTCGACGTTCGGGCTGCCCCATCATGTCGTGCGCCTCACGAAGGAGGGAGAGGCTGCCTTTCCCTCGCTGGATCAGCCCGAGGAACGGGAGATCCCGCTGGGGGGCGGGCCGGAGGAGTTCCTCAATACATGGACGCTCGAGGTCGACCCGACCGCGGAGGGCGTCGTGGTGCTCGCGACGTTCGAGGACGGCTCCCCGGCGATCGTGCGCCGGAATGCGGGCCCGGCGGTGATCTACACGATGGGCGTGGATTTTCGGGACGTCGTGATTCGCAACCAGCTCGGTTACCCGCTCGACGGCGCCGCCCGTGGCTACATCAATGTCTTCGAGCCTGCCACGGACGCATGGCTTCTCATGATGCGCGACATCTACGACGCGCACGCGCGCTTTGGCGTACGACTGCATACGGCCCCGAACGGGCTGTCCGGGGCCCTGCTCATATCACACGACCTCGACTGGGGACCAAGTTACGATCGATCGGCCGTCTACGCGGAGCGCGAGGCGGCGCTCGGCGCATCCACGACGTATTTCGCCCACACGAAGTACGTGGACGACGTGCAGGATCACGCGTTCTTCTCGCGCGATCGCGGCTGCCAGCTCGCGAGCTTCCTCCGCCTCGGGCACGCGGTCGGCTCGCATTCGGTCGCGCACTCCAAGATGCTCCACCTGTTCGAGGTGGGCGACGGCGCGGAGGCGTACCCGAGCTATGCCCCGTACAACGTGTCGCCCTACGAGACCCAATGGGGGACCCTGTACGGCGAGCTTCGGGTCTCGAAGTCCCTCATCGACGGGTCGCTCGACGCCGCCCGGGTCTCGCACGAAACCCAGAGCTTCCGAGCCGGCGAGCTCTCGTACCATCCCGAGTCCCCCTTGGCCCTCGAACGCGTGGGTTACCGCACCGATTCGACGCAGGCGGTGGGCGTGGTGCTCACGAACTTTCCTTATCGGCTCATGACCTCCTTGCCTGAAATCCAGGATACGGATGTCTTCGAGCTTCCCGTCACGCTGGAAGACGAGCTGCCCCCGCGCCTCGACTTGCGTGTCGAGCAGGCGCTGGGCGTCATCACCCAGAACGCGCGGAACGGCGCGCCGACGTCGCTCCTCATCCACCCGAACGTGACGGACTACAAGCTGGCCGCCGAGGAGATGATCCTCGCGAAGCTACCCGAAGGCGTGGCGGCCATGAGCGTCGATGCCTTCGCTCGGTTCTGGAGAGCGCGCGACGCGGTCACCTTCACGCTCATCGATTACAACGTCCTCGAAGGTACGCTGACGATCTCGCTCCGCCCCGAGGAGGCGATCGAGGGGCTCACGCTGCGCGTGGACGAGGTGCTCACGTCTGTCTCGGAGCCGGCAGGCGCCGTGCTGTCGCCCCCGAAAGACGGAGGGAGGCTGCTCGTCTTGCCCGCCCTGGAAGCAGGGCAGGGGGTCGACGTCGTGCTGCACTACTAGCCGAGCCACGCGCATCCCTTGCGCCTCGGGGTCCCGGCACGTGCACGCCAACCTTTCATGCAAACCTTGCAAGGAACAGCCCTGCCAGCCATTCCGCGAATCAGCCTGAGGTCCCTCGCAGATCCATATGATCTTCAAGGACATTTCGATCGTTCGTCGAGACGGGCCTCGCCGCGCCGGAGCCCGCGCCCGCGCCATCCGCCCCCGCCGCCCACATCTCGGTGGGATGCGGTGTGTACGCCGCATGCCGAGGTTTGGACTCCTCAGCTAGCTCACGATGTCGTCGCGGAGGCGTGCGCCGGGTCGCGTTCGGGCGAGGGCCGCGGGGCGGCATGACGATTGCAATCAGGTCGGCGCTACCACGAGAGGTGCGGACTCATGGCGCGTGTCCTGCTCATCGACGACGATCACGACCGGACGGAGATCATCGCCCGCGGCTTGCGAGCAGAGGGGCTCGAGGTGGTGCACGTCGGCACCCGTCGCGAGGCCTTTGTCGCGCTCGACGGCCCCGGCCACTTCGACTGCGCGCTCGTCGTGCTGGCGCTCCCAACCGGCGACCGACTGGAGCTCGCCAAGGAGCTCCACGCACGGTTCCCCGGCCTCCACGTAGGCCTGGCGCGCGGGCACAAGCTCTCCGTGCGTCCAAACGAACACACGAGCGAGCGCACCCTGCGGTTCGTGCCTGTACCCGAAGACGGCCGCAAGCTCGCGCGGGCGCTTCGCTCGCGGCTCATCGCCGCCTGACACGTCAGCGTGCCGTCCGCCTGGCACGTGTGCCAGCACGTGCCCGGCACACGTGCCATCGCCGTGCGCTAGGCCACGATCATTCGGACGAGCGTCACGGCTGTGAAGATCACGGCCAGGAACGTCCCCACGAGGCTCCAGAACATGAGGCGCGGGTGCCGGTCCACGCCCCGCGCCGCCTCGCGCAGGAAGCGCTTCGCCAAGGTGCCGGAGCAGGCCACGTGCATCCGACCTTCGAGGCTCTGCCGCAAGAGCTCGATCATCTGCCCCGCGGAGTCGTATCGCTTCGCCGGGTCCTTCGCGAGCCCATCAACGGCGATGTGCACGAGCTCGGGCGGCAGCCCTTCCTGCGTGTGGTGGCAGCTCCGCTTCATGTCCCGAACGGTGGGCTCGTAGTCCATGACGCCTGACAAGATGTCGCCGAGCGTCCGCCGGTCTGCCAGGTAGTGGCGCAACGTGACGAGCTCGTGGAAGAGGACGCACGCGCTGTAGAGGTCGCTCCGCGTATCGAGCTTGTCCACCTCGCCGCGCGCCTGCTCGGGCGACATGTACGCGGGGGTGCCGACGAGCGCGCCGACGTGCGTCACGAACATCCGCCCCCGGTCGTTCTCCTCTCCCAGCGTCGCGTCCGCGCCCCGGGCAAGATCCCGCTCGGCCGCGACGGGCTTGGCGATGCCCCAATCCATCAGCACGACCTCGCCGTACCGTCCCACCATCACGTTCGCCGGCTTGACGTCCCGATGCACGACGCCGTTCGCGTGGGCGTAGGCGAGCGCCGAGAGGACGTCGATGAAGATCTCGACGCGGCGCTCGAAGGTGTACTTGCGGTGGTAGTCGGCGTCGCCATCGGCGAGCTTGCGGATGATGGTCTCGAGCGTCTCGCCCTCGACGTACTTCATCACGAAGAAGTACCGGCCGAGCTCGTCGACGCCGACGTCGTGGATGGGCACGATGTTCGGGTGCTCGAGGCGGCCGACGGTGCGGATCTCGTCCACGAAGCGGGCGAGCATCACGGGATCACTCGCCTCGGGCAGCAGGCGTTTGACCGCGACCTTACGGGCGATGTCCTGATCGTGCACGAGCACGATCTCCCCCATGCCGCCGGCGCCGAGGGTCTTGATCGGCTCGTACCGCGATTTGGACTCGGCCACGAGGCGCACCTCGGCGCCATCACCCTCGACGCGCGGGAGCACGGTGGTTCGCAGGGCCGACGAGGGCGGCGGCAGCGAGGAGACGGCGCGCATGGGCGCCACCGCGGTCTTGGCCTGGGCGAAGCCATCGTCCCCAGGCGCGAAAAGAGTCTGCGCATTCATGGTTTCGAGCAGGGTCATGGGGAGTACCGCGAAGAGTACCCGCGCCGGACGCGATGGGAAAACCGCTCGTTCGTCCCGGCCGGGTCCCGCCTTTCTTGCAGCGAGCTTGACACGGAGCCGGCGGATCCGCTCTCCTCCGCGCCATGCAGCGATTCGAGAGGAAGGTAGCGCTCGTCACGGGGGCCGCATCGGGGCTGGGGGCGGCGGCCGTGCGTCGGCTGCACGCAGAAGGCGCGGTCGTGGTGATCACGGACGTGGCGGTGGATCGAGGGGAGGCGCTCGCCGCGGAGCTCGGGGCGCGGGCGGAGTTCACCGCGCTCGACGTGACGCAGGAGGCGCAGTGGATCGCCGTGCTCGACGCGGTGGTCGCGAAGCACGGTCGGCTCGACGTGCTCGTGAACAACGCAGGGGTGGGCATCGTGGGCGACGTGGAGTCGACGACGCTCGAGCAATGGCGGTTCGTGCACACGGTGAACACGGACGGCATGTTCCTCGGCTGCAAGCACGCGATCCGGCTGATGAAGGAGCGCGGGGGCGGGTCGATCGTGAACCTGTCGAGCGTGGCGGGCATCATCGGCGCGCCGAACCTCGTGGCGTATTCGTCGAGCAAGGGCAGCGTGCGCACGTTCACGAAATCGGTGGCGATGCATTGCGCGCGAAAAGGTTATGGGATCCGGGTGAACTCGGTGCACCCGGCGTTCATCGATACGCCGATGGTCGACGCGATGGTGGCGAGGTCCGAGGATCCAGCGCGGGCGAAGGTGGGCCTGGCGAAGTCCATTCCGCTGGGGAAGCTCGGCGAGCCCGAGGACGTGGCGGCAGCGATCGCATATCTGGCGTCGGACGATGCGAAATTCGTGACGGGTACGGAGCTTTTGGTCGACGGCGGGCTGCTGGCGACCTGAAAGGGGCCGCCGCGCCGGGGCGCTGCCCCGGACCCCGCGGGGGCTGTTCGCCCCTCGACCCGAACCAGGGCAAGCCCTGGACTCGGGGTGGAAGAACTGCGCGATGCGCAGTTCTTCCAACGGGCCGGTGGCAAGACCAGGGGCAGCGTTGCCTGCTGAAAGGTCAGCGGCAGCGTCGTTCGTGGTCTTGACTCAGCTGGTCGATGAACTGCGCATCGCGCAG
>NZ_JAGTJK010000077.1:0-38640 GCF_028435265.1 Polyangium jinanense
GAGCACCTTGACGGCCACCAGCTCGCCGGAAAGGCGATCGTGCGCCCGGAAGACCGAGCCCATTCCCCCCGAGCCGGCGACCCGCTCGATCACGAATCGATCGTCGATGATGTCCCCTGCCCGCATGCGCCTCCTTCGGCGCACAGGAACCTAAGGCCACACGAACCACGATCGAATCCCCCAAAGCGTGTCCTCGCGGAGTCGGTCAGGATTCGGGCCCGGCTTTCGACCGGCGCGCCTCCCGGGCGCGCGCGGCTTCCACCCAGGCGCGGGCCTCGCCGTCGTCCGCACCGAACGTCGCCTGGAAACTGTGTTCCCCGTTGAAGAGCGCCAAGGCCTTCAAGAACAGCCCCATCACCACGCGCATCTGGAAGCTCGCACCGAGGAGGGCGACCCCCGCGATTCGTCGGGTCCGCGGATCCATGGCCACCACCTTGCGCACGCGGGCCGCCGGCGTCTCGAACCTCGCCGTGTCGGCGATCACGAAGTAGCGCCTCCCGTCGGGCATCCACCGCTCCGCCTGCGTGTAAAGCGCATCGAACGCCTCCAGGGTCGGCGCGCCGTCCCAGCGTACGCAGACGAGATCGGGGGGCTCGAAATGCGCGCGAAGGGGGCCGATCTCCAGGATGCGTGCTCGTTCGACGTCCGCCATGATCCGTGAGCGCCGAGCTTCGCACACCCGCCCCTCTCGTGACGAGGGCCAGGGTGCGAATTTCGCCAGGAACTCCGGCTTTCACGGGGAGCGCCGTCCTCGACCCCCCCGGCGTCGACGAACCATGGTACTGCATTCGAACCACGATCCGAATCCCCAGGGAGGCGCAACATGCGCGAACCGTACCCGCCTCGCGAGCCCTACGAATCCGGCATGCTCGACGTCGGCGATGGCCAGTCGATCCATTGGGAAATTTCTGGCAACCCGAACGGGAAGGCCGCGGTCGCCCTCCATGGCGGGCCGGGGGGAGGCAGCAGTCCGGGCCGGCGTCGCTGGTTCGATCCCGACCGCTACCGGCTCGTCCAGTTCGACCAGCGGGGCTGCGGCCGGAGCACGCCCCACGCCGGCGATTTCTCGACCGACCTATCGGCGAACACGACCCACCACCTGATCGCGGACATCGAGCGGCTCCGCGAGCACCTCGGGATCGAGCGCTGGCTCGTCTGGGGCGCATCGTGGGGCGTCACGCTCGGGCTCGCCTATGCCGAGCGTTATCCCGAGCGGGTCTCCGAGATGATTCTTCTCTCGATCGCGCTGACCCGCCGGGCCGACGTCCGGTGGTTCAGCCACGATGTCGGGCGATACTTTCCAGAGGAATGGGCCCGCTTCCGGGCCGGCGTTCCGGAGGCCGATCGCGATGGCGACCTGGTCGCGGCCTACGACAGGCTCCTGAACGAGCACCCGGACCCGGCAGTCCGGCGGAAGGCAGCCCGCGATTGGGTCGCCTGGGAGGATGCGTTGCTGTCGCTCGAAGAGGGGTACGTCTCGCCCCATCCACGCTGGGCCGACGAACGGTACATGATCGCCTTCGCCCGCCTGGTGACGCACTACTTTTCACATGCCGCGTGGCTCGAGGAGGATGAGCTCGTCCGAAATGCATCACGGCTGGCAGGGATTCCGGGCGTCCTCCTCCACGGCCGGCTCGACCTTGCCGGGCCGGCGGACGTTGCCTTTCAGCTCGCCCAAGCATGGCCAGGCGCAGAGCTTCACTTCGTGCCCGGCGGGCATACGGGCGACGCGGAGATGAGTCGTCTTCACCTCGAGGCGACCGATCGCTTTGCGGGCACTAACGGCAATCCGTGAACACCTCGCGCAGGAGCACCTCGCCGAGCTTCTCGTGCCCCTTCGGCCCGAAATGCAGCCCGTCCTTGAAGGGCGCGGCATAGTCGGGGCAAAGCAGGTTCAGATTGCCGCACGAGAGTAGCGCGAACGCGTCGACCACGTGATCGACCTCGCCCGCGGCCTTGCGCGCCCGGATCCAATCGTTCACCTGCGCCGTGGCCGCCGCGCGCTTGTCGTTCCAGTATTTGGAAAAACCACCCCAGGGCGCGACGGTCAGCGCGACGACCTGCATCTTGCGTCCCTTCGCGAGGGCATACATGCCGGCGAGGTCGGCCTGGATGAGCTTGGGCGTGCGGAAGGCCGTCTCGTCGCTGTAGAGATCGTTCACGCCGCCGAAGACGATGACATGCGTGTAGGCCGGTTTGTCCGAAGGCGGAGGCTCGCCGAGCACGTCCCGCGCGAAACGGCGGTGCATCTGGTTCACCATCTGTCCGCCGACGCCGTAATTGTCGAATCGGCTCTCGGGGCAATGTGCGCGCAGGTAATCGAGGAACTTGCCGCCGTGGGAGCGGGCATCCGTGAGGGAATCGCCCATGGCCGCGACGACGTAGGCGCGGCGAGAATCGGGCGGCGGCGCGGGAGCGGCTGCGGCCACGGGCGCCCTTTCCGCGCTGGGCGAAGTCTTCGGATTCGAGGCGCTCTCCGCGCAGCCGAAGCAGGCGAGTGCAGCGAAGACGAACAGCGAGGCAGGGCGGAGGCGGCGCATGGAATCGCCTTCTTATCACGGCCCCAGCGCGATCGAGCCGCGGCGCCTCGATCGTCAACGAATCGACTCTGATCGACGCACCTACCACCCTCCGTAACGTCACCCAGACAAGGCCAAAATCCTGCTAGCGGGGCCCGCCCGACTTGCTGTACCAAGGACGCTGGCACCCGGCCGAGAGAGACGAGGGAGGAAGAAGATGCGACCGATCAAGTGGACATTTTCGATGATGATCTCCCTCGGGCTCGCGCTCGGCGTCGCGGCCTGCGGAGGTGGGCAAACGCCCCCTCCCGCGCCCCCGTCGCAGCCGCAAGCCAAGGCCACGCCGCCCGTGGCGACCGCCGCCACGCCGCCCAAGCCCACGCCCACGGCCGCGCCGACGACGGCCACGAACGTCGAGCCGCCGGTCGGCAAGTACACGACCGAGGTCGTCGTTCACCAGGCGGAGATTCACGGCAAAGTCAAGTCGAAGGCGGGCAAGAAGTTGCTCATCGAGCCGCTCGTGGCGACAAGCCAAACCGTCCCGCAGAAGGGCAACAAGGCCGAGGTTTTCCGCGTCGTCGGCAAGGACGGCGCCGAGAGCGACTGGCTGCTCGTCGCCGAAGGCGAGGTCGGCGAGACCTGGGCCCAGGGCAAGAACCTCGAGGTCACCGTGCACGACGAGAAGGACGCCCCCCTCGACGGCAAGAAGGCCTTCCATTTCGCCCCAGGGACGATGGTTCGATTGCGCTGGCAATGGTAGACGCGCCGCCCCGTCGGCTCGGTTGACGTCCCCGCTCGCGCCCCCCCATAATCCGCGCCCCCGAACCCCCCTACGACGCCTGGGGCTACCCAAGGAGATCACACGTGTCGCATCCCCCGCTCACGCACCTGTCCGAGGAAGAGAAGCTCTTCCGCGACTCGGTGCTCGATTTCGCGAAGAAGCGCGTCGCGCCGCTCGTCAGCGAGATGGACGAGAAAGGCGCGCTCGACCCCGCGCTCCTGCCGCCCCTCTTCGAGCTCGGCCTGATGGGCGTCGAGATCCCCGAGAACTACGGCGGAGCCGGTTCAAGCTTCTTCAACGCGATCCTCGCCGTCGAGGCGCTCGCCGTCGTCGACCCGAGCGTGAGCGTGCTCGTGGACGTGCAAAACACGCTCGTCGCGAACGCGCTCCTCCGCTGGGCAAACGACGCCCAGAAGGAGAAGTACCTGCCCCGTCTCTGCAAGGACTGGGTGGGCTCGTACGCGCTGAGCGAAGCCGGCAGCGGCTCCGATGCGTTCGCCCTCCAGGCCCGCGCGACGCAGAAGGACGGTCGCTGGGTGCTGAACGGTCGCAAGCTCTGGATCACGAACGCGAACGAGAGCTCGCTCTTCCTGGTGCTCGCGAACGTGGACCCCAGCAAGGGCTACCGCGGCATCACGGCGTTCCTCGTGGAGCGCAGCTTCCCCGGCTTCTCCGTGGGCAAGAAGGAGAACAAGCTCGGCATCCGCGCGTCGAGCACGTGCGAGCTCATCCTCGAAGACTGCGAGGTGCCCGCAGAGAACGTGCTCGGCGAGGTGGGCAAGGGCTACAAGATCGCGATCGAGACGCTGAACGAGGGCCGCATCGGCATCGGCGCGCAGATGATCGGGCTGTCGCAAGGCGCGTTCGATCAAGCGATGCGGTACATGGGCGAGCGCAAGCAGTTCGGTCAGTCGATCGCAAGCTTCCAGGGGATGCAGTTCCAGTACGCCCGCGTCGCGACGGAGATCGAGGCCGCACGTCTCATGGTCTACAACGCCGCGCGGCTGAAGGACGCAGGGCTGCCGTTCGTGAAGGAAGCAGCGATGGCAAAGCTGTTCGCATCGGAGGTCGCCGAGCGCACGGCATCGCTCTGCGTGGAGTTCTTCGGCGGCGTGGGCTTCACGAAGGAGTACCCCGCAGAGAAGTTCTACCGCGACGCAAAGATCGGGAAGATCTACGAGGGTACGTCGAACATGCAGCTCGCCACGATCGCGAAGCTTCTGCAGAGCGAGTACGAGGTGAAGGGATGACCGTCTGCCCCCGCTGCGGCGCGCGAGCGACCTACGTGGGGGTCTTGACGGTGGAGTGCGCGACGCGGGGCTGCCCAAACTTCCGGGAGCCCCCGCCCGCTCCCCCCGCGGCCACGTCCTCAGCGAAGGACGCCCCCACGACCGAACCCCGCACAGAAAAATCCCCCGAGGACGAGGAGCTGCTCGCCTCGATGCTCGAAGGCGGGTTTTTCTAAGAGGAAGCGCCTCGCCGGGGTTTCACCCCGGGCCCGACCAGGGGCTGTCCGCCCCTGGACCCGGACCAGCGCAAGCGCTGGACCTTTGGTGGAAGAACTGCGCGGTGCGCAGTTCTTCCAACGGTGCCACGCCCGTCGAGACGTCAGCACTGCTGTCTCGGTTGGCAACTTGCTCGCCGGTCTTGACCGGGCCTGTGCGATGAACTGCGCACCGCGCAGTTCATCGTCCTGGGTCCAGCCCCTGGCTGGTCCAGGTCCAGGGGCGGACAGCCCCTGGTGGGGCCTGGGGCAACGCCCCAGCGCGGCGGTTCAGCCTTGCAACTGCTTGATCGGCGGCGAGAACCGCGACGTCACCCACCGCGCGATCCGCGGGAACCAGAGTGCCACGCCGTACGAGCGCGGGTACACGATTCGGGCCTTCTTCCGCTCGACGGCCCGCACCACGAGCCGCGCGAGCTCGTCTGCCGTTCCGACGGGCGAGAGCTTCGACGTGAGCGTGGGCTCGTACTTCTCGTAGCCCTTGCGCCCCATGTCCGTGTCGACCGGCCCCGGATACACCGTGACCACGTGCACGCCCGTGCCGCGCAGCTCGCCCCGCAGGCCCTCCGAGGCATTCGCCAGCGCGCCCTTCGAGGCATTGTAATAATACATGCCCGGCATGGGCGTGATCGCCGCCATCGAGGCGATGTCGACGATCGCCCCGTTGCGCCGCGCGATCATGCCCGGCAAGACTGCGCGCGTGAGGCGCAGCGGCGTGAGGACGTTCAGGCGCAGGAGCATCTCGCCTGCGTCGACGGCGGCGAGCTCTGTCGGCTCGATGTTCTGCACGCCCGCGTTGTTCACGAGCACGTCGATGGGACCGAGCTCCTTCTCGGCTGGCGCGATCCAGTCCGTCGCGCGCTCTGGCAGGGACAGGTCGGCCTGGTGGAGGAAGGCCCGGCCCGAGAGCTCGCGCGCGATGGCGTCGAGCCGATCCTTGCGCCGCGCGACGAGCGAGAGGACCGCGCCCTTCGCGGCGAACGCGCGCGCCAAGGCCTCCCCGATGCCGACGGACGCACCCGTGATGGCGACGTGCATGGCGACGCCTTACTACGAGTGTGCTTCGGATGCACGGCTGGGCCTCATCTGGGGGCCGCTGCGCCGGGGCTCTGCCCCGGGCCCCGCGGGGGCTGTTCGCCCCTCGACCCGAACCAGGGCAAGCCCTGGACTCGGGGTGGAAGAACTGCGCAACGCGCAGTTCTTCCAACAGGCCGGGTGGCAAGATTAGAGACAGCGTTGCCAGTCGAATGGGCAGCGCGGCTGTCTCGGTTGGCAGGGTCGCTACGAGTCTTGATTCGGCCTGTTCGATGAACTGCGCATCGCGCAGTTCATCGACAAACGGTCCAGCGCTTGCGCTGGTCCGGGTCGAGGGGCGGACAGCCCCCGCGGGGGCTGGGGCAGAGCCCCAGCGAGGCGGCTTCACTACGCCATGATCGTGACCATGCGGAAAATCGGCGCCGCGAGCGCCTCGTCGCCGCGCACGACGGCCTCGGCCCGCGCCTTCGTGGGGTCCTTGCCCTTCGTCCAGAGCCGCCACGCGTCGTCCGCGTCGAGCTCCACCGTCGTCTGCGCCGGCGTCTCCCGCGCGGTCACGAGCTCCCACCGGTCCGCGGCGCGCACGAGCTGCCACGTGCCGCCCGCTTCGCCCGTGATCACGATATCGACCCCCGCACCGTCCGCAGCCGGGACATCACGATAGGCGTGCGGGGCGCCCCGCAGGAAGGCGTCGATCACCGGGTGCATGTAGCGCCGCTCCTTCAGGGCGGGCTTGCCCACGGCGTCGCGGATCTGCTGCTGGTGATGCCATTTCTCCGTGTACTCGCGGGCCACGTCGAACCAGTTCTGCGACCACTCCTCGCCCGCCCATGCCACGCTGAAGATCGCCGGGCCCTCGGGATCGAGACCCTCGAAGAGCACGGCGACCTCCTCGTCGGCGCGGCGGAGCATGTCCACGAGCATGCGCGGCGAGAGCCTGCGCGCCGCCACCATCCACTCGGTGTTGAGCCGCTGGATGAACTCCACCATCGCCTCGAACGAGCGGATCTCGGGCGCCGGGATGACGTGCCCGTCCCGCTGGAACGAGAGGCGCCGGAGAGAGCCATCGAGCAGGTGCGCCGCGAGGTCCTTCACGTCCCGCGTCGCGTGGACCGTCGGCTTGTTCCAGTCGTCTGAACCGAGCGAACCGAGCAGGTCGTGGAGGGCCGCGGAGACGTCGCGGAAGAGGTGCGCGGTGGGGATGGGGGGCAGAGGCGTCACGCGGCGACTCTACCCCGCTTCCCGTGGAAAAACTATTGCCGGCAGCAGCGGAAGCCGATGTTCGGAAGGAGTGTGCCCTCGGCCGCGCGGGCCGGAAGCTCCATGGTGCAGGCGAGGCCGAGCGCCGGAGAAATGTACGAACCGCCGTGAAGCTGGAAGATGCGGTTCGGCGCGGCCGCGACGTTCGTCTGGGTGCGCGTCCATTCGGTCACGTTGCCCGAGAGATCCCGCGGTCCGGCGCCCGAAACACACGCCGCGAGGCTCCCCGTCGGGACGGCCGCGCCCATGGCCGCGGGGTTGTCCACGCCGAGGCAAGCCATCGCGTTGTACGTCGCGCCGTACGGATACAACATGCTCGCGGGACCGCGGCAGGCCGCTTCGAGCTCGGCGGCGGAGCACAGGCGGAAGCCCGGCCCGCGCGCCGCGCATGCGGCCTCGGCCTCGGCGAACGAGCCGCCCGTCCAGGGCAACACCGAGGACTTGCTGCACGCCACGGATTCGAGGATGCCGGCCGCCTGCATGCTCGCGTCGGGCCGCGAGGCCTCGTAACGATCCACGAAGGCGGGCGGGTTCGATCCGGGAATCGGATCCATGTCGAAGGCCGAGGGATCGAGCTCTTCGTCGACGAACCCGTCGCAATCGTCGTCGACGCCGTTGCAGAGCTCGGCCGTCGGCGGCGACGCGTTGGGCAGGACCGAGAGATCGCAGGTCGTCGTGGCCGGGTTCTGCGGATCGCAGACGACCACGCCGACGTCGACGCACTTGCCGAGTCCGCCGTCGTCGCAGGCCGAGCCGAGCTCCTGGAACCACTCGTCGACGCTGCCGTCGCAGTTGCCGTCGACGCCGTCGCAGCGGGTCTCCGTGATGCGCACGAAGCCGGAGACGACCTCGACCTCGGGCGGATACACACACGACCAGCCCGCTGCGCCGTTGCAGACGACCATCGTCCCCTCGCAGGGTGTCCCGGCCGTCACGGTGCAGAGGTTCGAGGGCGCGGCGAGATCCGGATCGGCCGAATCGACCTTGCCGTCGCAATCGTCGTCGATGCCGTTGCATTGCTCGGGGCCGAGCACCGGCACCGGGCAGGCGTACTCGCAGCCGTTTTTCGGGTCCCCATCGACGTCGTACGAGCCGGCGACGCAGGTGTCGACGACGCAGACGCCCTGCTCGCAGCGCGGGAACGCGCTCGGCAGGAGGCATTTGTTGCCGCACGCGCCGCAGTTGTCGACGTCGTTCAGGAGGTCGGCATCGCAGGGCGGGCCGCCGCCGACCTGCGAAAAACCGCCGAACCCGATTCCACCTTCGCCGCCCTCGCCGCCCACGCCGCCCATGCCGCCGGAGGCGCCGCTGCCCGAGGGCTCCGTGCCGCAGGAGAAGCAAAATGCGTCGTCCACGCAGCCGCTCCCGAGCAGGACGGCGAACATCCCCGGCAGCAAGGCCGCGAAGACCCCGAGCCGCATCGTTCGTCCCGTGTTCATGCCGCCTCCTTGCGCGACGCGCGCGCGCCGCGGCGACGACCGAGGCCCATGCATGCGAGGGCGACGAGCCCCGCGATCACGGCCGGGTTCTGCCGCTCGTCGGCCACGACGCCGCAGGTGCAACCGCCGCCGCCCGTGGCCAATCCGTACGCGTCGTCGTTCGACGCGCCGGCGCTGCCCGTGGTGGTGGTCGTGGAACCCCCGCCGACGCCGCCATCGCCGCCATTTCCACCGTCGCCGCCTGCGCCGCCCGCGCCACCCATGCCGCCGTCGGGCGCGTCCACGCAGATGCCGTCCACGCAGACTTGGCCCGGGTTGCAGTTCACATCATCGCACGTCGCCTTGAGGCAATACCCGTCGTCGTTGCACGACAGGCCCGGCGGGCACGGGAATTCACCGCCCGTGCAGGGGATCGCGCATTGCGCCTCGATGCATTTGCTGTCGCCGGGGCAGGGCGCCATGTTGTCGCCCACGCCGTCGCAGTCCTCGTCGAGCCCGTTGCAGAGCTCTTCCTTCGGACCGACGAAGCCCACGCACACGGGCATGGCGTTGATGCAGAGCATGGTGCCGAGCTGGCAAGGGCTCTGGTCATTCGGCGCCATGAGCTCGCCGCAGGGAACGCCGAAGATCGTCGGCTGGTTCGTCGAGACGTCCGGCTCCTCGTCGATGTTGAAATCGCAGTCGTTGTCGACGCCGTCGCAGACCTCGGGCGACGGGATGCAGCTCGGGCAATCGAGCGGCAGGCCCGCGGCGTCCTCGTCGACGAGGCCGTCACAATCGTCGTCCATGCTGTTGCAGACCTCGGCCGTGGGCATTGCGCCCGGATCCGTGATGCCGCACTCGGTGCCCGAGCCGTCGGCCTTGCAGACGTAGGTGCCGACGCCGAGACAGGCGCCGATCTCGCCGTCCGTGCAGGGCTGACCCTTCTCGGGGAAATCCTCGTCGATGAGGTTGTCGCAATCGTCGTCGAGGCCGTTGCAGAGCTCGAACTTCTGGTTCTGCCCGATGATCTGCGCGAGCGCGTTCGCGAGCTCGCTCTTCGACGACACGAAAAACGCCTGGCCCGTGCCGCCGGCGGCCGCGATCTGGTTGAGCTGCGTCTGCTCGCTCGGGAGCACGGAGAAGCCGATCACGTAGGTCGGGACGGGCTTTCCGTTGATGCCCGCGAGCAGCGCCGCCGCGGCGGCCTGGGGGTTGCCCTGGCAGCTCTCGGCGCCGTCCGTGAGCAGAATCGCGGCATACGAGCGGCACGCCGCGGCGCTGTCGCAGGTGACGACGGGCGTGAGGTAATCGTGCGTCGCCTGGAGCGCGCCGGCGAGCGGCGTCGGACCCGAGCCGCGCACCTCGCAGTTGCCCATGGAGCAGTGGTTGCCTTCCAGGGTGGTCGCGTCGAACATCGCGTCCGCGTCCTCGACGCCGTCGAGCCATTTCAAATACCGGCCGACGGGCTGGTTGAACCCGACGAGGAACTGCGCGCCGCGCCGCGGAGGACCGCAGGATCCGGCGTAGTTGATGCAGTCCGAGGTCGGGGTCATCTCCATCGCCTCTTGCGGCCAGCCGATCGGGATGTTGCCCGTGAACGTCGCATTGTTCGGGTACCCCGCGCCCGGATAGAGCTGCGAGAGGACGCACTGGTTGTCCGGGTACACCGAGGGGTACGGCGGCGGGAGGTTGTCCGAGGGATCGTCGTACGAGCAGCAGCTCTGCGCGCACTCGAAGTTCGCCGCCGACTGGCAGCTCCGGTTCACGCCGACGTCCTGGTAATACCGGGCGAGCGCATAATCGCTCTCCGGGAAGGCGCTGAGCACCTGCGTGAGCGCCTGCTTCGCGATGAACAGGCGCGAATTGTTACCCGCCGTCGTGTCGGGATCACTGCCCGTGTCGACGCCCGGAAAATCCACTGAGCCGTCGCCGAACGTGGGGTTGCCCGCGAGGTCGTTCAGCATCGAACCCGACGTGTCGAGCACGAGCGCGAAGCGCGGGCGCGCATCCGACGCCGGCACGAGGCACTGCGCGGGGTCGTAGTCGCAGATCTGCGGGACGCCGCCGACGCACGCCTGGACCATCGACCCGTCCGGGCAGGGGATCACGCCGAGGTCCTCGTCGACCATGCCGTCGAAATCGTTGTCCCAGCCGTCGCAGATCTCGCCGACGTAGGCGCTGTCGATCTGGAGCTCGCCCGCGCCGCCGCCCGCCTCGCCGGCGCAGATCGGGCAGATGCCGCCGTTGGCGCCGCGCACGTCGAAGATCGCCTGCGGGTGGATGGTGCCGAGGCGCGACTGCACGTTGATGATGCCTCCGCCGCCGCCGCCCGCGCAATCGTCGCAGGTGCCGTTGTTCTGCGTCGCGCGGCACTCGACCTCGTTGTCGATCGGGTCGATCGGCGTGCACTGGTTCGACGCGTTGGCGCAGACCATGCCGAGATCGCCGCCGAGGTTCTTGCACGTCTGCCCGAGGAGCGTGTTGCATTGCGCGTTCGAGGTGCAAGGCGTGCAGTTGCAGGGACTGCAGCGGCCCGCCTGGCAGGTTTGTCCGGCGCCGCAGTCGGCGTTCACCGTGCAAGGCAGGCATTTCGGCTGCGAGTCGCCGCCGCGGCCGCCGTGGGCGCTGATGCGCGCGCTGCTCTGCACGTTCACCTGGTCGCCGATGATCAGGATCGATCCGCCCGCGCCGCCGCCCGCCGAGTCGTTGCCAACGGCGCAGCCGCGATGCCCGTCGGCGCTGATCCCGCCGGCGATGTCGATCACGCCGTTCTGGGCCGCCGTCGCCGCGAAGAGCACGATCCGCCCGCCGCCGCGCCCTGCGCGCAGCCCCGCCTCGTAGCCGTCGCGACACCCCTTGTCCCCGCCGGCCGCGCCGAACTCGACCTCGTAGATGCTGTGCCGGTACGGCAGGCCCGCGACCGTGGGGAACCCGTCGCCCGCGCCGTTCGCGCTGTTCGTCGTGCCGTAACAGACGGCCTTGTTCGGATCGTTCGCCGCGACGCAGGAGCTACCGTTTGCCGCGAGGTTTCCGCAGTCCTCCTCCCACTCCTGCGGGAACTCGCACGCCGTCGCGGATCCCATGATCTGGCAGTCCTTCGTGCCGCGCCCGCCCTGCCCGAAATGCGCGCCGCCGCCGCCGGAATCGAGCACCGAGCAGCCGCCGCGTCCGCCGGCGAGGGGCGACATCGCGGGTCCCTCGCCGTCGTTGCAGAGCAAGCCTCGATAACCCGTGCCCTTCGCGATGATCCGCGAGGTCGCGTCGATGGTGATCTGGTTGGCTTTGAGGACGAGGTTGCCGGTGGTGGTCTTGTTCGTCCCGTCGTAGGGCGTGACGCAGACGAGGGCGCCCTTGGTCAAGGACACGACGCCGAACGTCTTTTCACCGCCGTAACGACAGGCGACGTTCTGCGCGGGGGTCGCGTTGACCTGGCAGAGTCGATCCACGGGCGTGCCGCCGTCGGGGCACACTGCGGGCCCGGCGACGCTGCCATCGAGGATCAGGTCCGCGGCGTAGGCACGCGGGCCGAGGAGGAGGAGAACGGCGAGCACCGTGAAGGCGCACGCGAAGGCGCGAAAGCGTAACATGCCAGCAGAGCAATCTAGATGAGGCCGCGTCCAAATGTCCATGGCCCCCGCGGGAGCTTTTCAATCGCGATCGCGTGACGCTCTTCGGTGCGCCGCGTACCATCGGCGAAGGACAGCCGGAGGTCTTACGATGCGCCTTTCTTCCTTCCGATCCGCGCAGTTCATCGCGGCAAACGCCGTCCTCGCGCTCGCCCTGCTCGCATGCGAGGGCGAGATCAAGGACACGAACCACGGAAGTGGTGGGGGAGCCGCCAGCGGCACCGGAAGCGACGGCGCAGGCGGCAGCGGAGGCATGGGCGGAAGCGGCGGCGAAGGCGGAAGCGGTGGCGTGGGCGGCGGCGGAGGCGGGGGCGGAAGCGGCGGCGGAGGCGGCGGAGGCAGCGGCGTCGAATACTCCGCGTCGAACCTGTTCACGCACGTCCCGCGGTTCATCGTCTTCAAGGCCGATCCCACGCGGAACGTCTGCTTCCGTCTCTTCGTCGAGATGGGCACGACCTCGACGATCGCAATCGAGGCCACGGACCCGTGGGTCATCTCGTATGCGGACGTGACGAACCAGGCGAGCGACTGCGCCACGCCGGGAGGTTTTCCCCCGCAACCGATGAGCTCCGCGCCCGCCGTCTCCGGCGGCGGAACGTTGGTGGTCGAAGGAACGTTCCCCTGCTCGATCTCGCTACACGGCGCGCTCACGTTCGACGCCCAGGCCCCGTGGGTCCCGATGAGCGAGCCGTTCGACGTCGACGCGCTTCCGGTCGAAGGCGGCTGCGGCTGAGCGTCAGCCGCCCGTGATCCCTTCTTCCGCGGCAAGCTCGAGCACGCGTCGGTTTTCCGTCACGCGTGACAGGAACCGCTGACGCGCCTCTTCGGTATCGAGGCGCGAAGCCATCCACGAGACGCGCTCACGCGCGGCGGCGAGCTCCACGCGCATCCGCTCGGAATCGCCCCCCGCGCGGAGCGCGAGCACGCGCGCGAGCCGCACGCCGATTTCGTCGGTGCCCATACGACCGATCGACGCGAGGATCGCCATCGCCGCCTCGGAATGCTCGAGCGCCGCGGGCACGTCGCCCTGCGCGAGCCGGATCAGGGCGAGCACGGAAAGCGCCATCGTGTCGTACCGGCGCATGCCCGCGAGCAGGCGGCGTGCCTCGAGCGCCTTCGCCGCCGCAGCGTCGAGCTCCCCCTGCGCGAGCAAGCAGCGGGCGAGCTTGATCCGCGTGAGGCCCCCGAGGCGCATGTCCCCCTGCGTGTCGAGATCCCGCTCGGCCTCGGAGAGCGTCACGAGCGCCTCGTCGTGCTGTCCGAGGACGTAAAGCGCGCCGCCGAGGCTCCCCCGCGCGGCCGAGAGGATCCGCGACAAACCGAGCCGGTTCGCCGCGGCGAGGAGCTCGTGGCAAAGCTCGCACGCGCGCTCGGCGTCGCCGAGGTCGATGAAAAAGAAACACGCGTCGAGGCGCTGCGAGCAGGCGCTCCGCAGATCACCCGCGCGCTCGAAGATCGCCGCGGCTTCGAGGAAATGCCGAGCCGTCGCGTCGTATCGCCACGCGCGGCTCGCGCGGCTCGCCGCGAGCACCTGGAGCAAGGCCTGCGTGCCGAGCTCGCGGCCCGAAGGATCTTCGAGGCAGGGCAGGATCCGGCGCAAAAGATCCTGCGAGACCTCGTATTGCCCGGCGATGAAGGCCTGGAGGCCCGCGCGGATGGCCGCCTGGATGTACGCGTCGCTCTGCTCGCCACGCGCGCCGAGCTCCGAGAGGTTTCCGCAAAGCGAGGCGAGCTTGTCCTGCGCGAGGCGCCTGCCCGCCGCGATCGCGAACGCCGAGGCGGCCTCGAACCAGCGCGGCGTGGCCGGTTCGAGCACGCGCATCGCCTCCTCGGCGAGCCGCTCGGCCTCCTCGAACGCGCCCTGCCAGTGCGCAGCCTCGGCTTTGAACGCGAGGCACTCCCCGAGGAAACGGCCCGCCGCCCCCCGCGCAATCCCCCGATCCACGTGCCGGTTCACGGCCACGAAATCGCCGGCTTCGAGCGCTTCCCGCGCTGCGCGATGATGGTGGACGACGGCGCGCTCGAGATCACTGCCTTGATCAAAATGTTCCGCCAGCACGGCCGCGCGTGTCTCGCCCGCGGCTTCGAGCCAGGCGCCCGCGAGCGCGTGCCCGACTTCGCAATCCGCGGGCGTGAGCATCGCATACGCCGCCTCCCGGAAGAGCGCGTGGCGGAAGCCGTACTCGCGTTCGTCCGGGAAACGCGCCTCGCGCCGCGCCTCTACGACCTCCCGATCACAGAGGAGCGAGATCCATTGCTCGACCTCCGCGGGGCCGAGCGCGTCGCCGACGAGCGCCGTGACCCCGCCGCGCCAGAACGTCTCGCCGAAGATCGAGGCCGCGCGCAGGATCCGCCGCGCCTCGAACGGCAACCGCTCGATGCGCGATTGCACCATCGCGAGCACGGTCTCCGGCAGCGTCGACGAGCCCGACGACTCGACCGCCGCGCGCGCCAGCTCTTCGAGAAACAGCGGATGCCCCGCGGCGCGATCCACGATGACCTGCACGTCTTCTTCCCGCGCCTCGTCGCCGAGGCTCCGCCGCACGAGCGTCGCCGCCGCCCGCCGCGACAGGCCCGAGAGGCGCAGGTGGTGCACCTCGCGCTCGGCGAAGATCCCTGGAAACAGCTCCAGCGTCTCTGGCCGCCCGAGCGCGAGCACGAAGAGCGGCGACGCGTGAAGGTTGCGGAGCAAACGATCGAGGAGTTTGACGGTGGGACCGTCGCCCCAGTGCAGGTCTTCGAGCACGAGGACAAGCGGGCGCGAGGTCGTGACGCCCTCCACGAGATCCTCGAACGCGAGCCGGATCTGATCCCCCATCAGCATCGGATCCCGGCGCGCCGCGCGGAGAAGCTCGCCTTCGTCGGCCCCGGGCCGAGGCGCCTCCACGAGCTCGCCGAGGAACGTGGTGAGGCGCTCTGCGTTTCCCGGCGCGACACGTGCATCGAGGAAGGCACACAGCGCGTCGTGACGAACCTCGGCCGGTGCTCCGTCGCGGATCTTCGCCGCGTCGCGGAGTGCGGATGCGATGAGGCCAAACGACGCGCCCGCGCTCAGCGGCTCGCCGCGCCCCACCCAGATCTCGACCGAGGTCTCGATGCGCCGAAACGACGCGAGGACCTCGCGCCCGAGCCGCGATTTGCCCGCCCCCGCCTCCCCCACGACGACCGCGGCCGCGGCGCGCGACTCGCCCACGACGTCCTCGAAGAGCCGCTCGATGTACCCGACCTCCCGCTCGCGCCCCACGAACGGCGTGGTCCGGCCCGCGAGCTGCCGCGAAGGTTCGCCCGACGGATCTTCGCCGACGAGCACATGCAGATCGCCAAGGCGCTCCAGCGCGAAACGCGCATCGAGCAGCCCACGTGTCGTCTCGTCGATGACGATGCCGGCCGTATCCGCAGGCGCGACGCGGAGCAGCGCGCCGGCACGCGCGGCCGCATCGGAGAACAGAGATCCCGCGCCCGCGCTCCCGCGCCCCGTCGTGAGCGCAAGCGGCCGCCCCGCCCCGAGCGCCCGCATCTCGAGCGCGCATCGCGCCGCCGCCGTGGCTTGATCCGTCGCGGCCCCGCGCCCCGCGAGCGCCACGAGGACCGTGCCGTCCCCGAGCGCCTCGATCCGCCCGCCGAGCGGCGCCGCCACGCGCGTGACCGCTTGCACGAGCTCGGGATCACGCCGTTCGAGCACGGTGTCGTCGAGCGGCGAGGTGCTCGGCAAAGGAGCCGCCGCGAGCAGCACGACCGACACGAGCCTGAGCTCCTCGCCGGTGAGCGAAGGCGGCCGCTCGGTCAGGACCGGTCGCGGCCCGAACCGGCTCGGATCGATCGCGGAGAGCGCCGTCGCGACCTCGCTCGCCGGACAGAGCCTCCGCTCGGGATCCTTCTCCAGGAGAGCCGCCACGAGCGCGTCGAGCTCGGGGGGCATGGACGGCGCGATCGCGCGGAGGCGCGGCGCGGGCTCGAAGAGGATCTGCGAGATCACGCCGAGGATGTGGTCTGTCGCGACGAACGGCTTTTGCCCCGTGAGGCATTCGAAGAGCAAGGCGCCGAGCGCGTAGAGATCGGCCCGCCCATCGACGTCACGCGCGCCGCGGATCTGCTCGGGCGCCATGTACGCGGGCGTGCCGACGAGCGCCCCCGTGAGCGTGGCCGTCTGCGTGCCCGTGACCCGCGCGAGGCCAAAATCGATGACCTTCACCCGCGCCGGATCCCGATCGACGAGAAAAACGTTGTGGGGTTTTACATCGCGGTGAACGACGCCGATCGCGTGCGCCGCTCCGAGCGCCTCCGCGACCGTGCGCGCGATCGTGAGCGCGTCCTCGGGCATGAGCGGGCCGCGCGTGATGCGCCGCGCGAGGTCCTCACCTTCGAGCCACTCCAT
The DNA here is from genome assembly GCF_028435265.1 of Polyangium jinanense. Classification (GTDB taxonomy): domain Bacteria; phylum Myxococcota_A; class Polyangia; order Polyangiales; family Polyangiaceae; genus Polyangium; species Polyangium jinanense. Next base: position 16,522 of record NZ_JAGTJK010000077.1, read on the forward strand.
CGCGAGCCATGGCCGCTCTCCGGGGAGCACACCGTGCCCGAGGCAAGCAACGATCGCGGGGTGCGAGAGGCGCTCGAGCGCGGCGACCTCCCGCTGGAATCGCTCCTCCGTCTGCGCGCCCGCCGAGCGGAGGACCTTGAGCGCCACGGGCGTCCCCGAGCCGATGTCCGTGGCTCGGTACACTTCCCCCATGCCGCCTTCGCCGGCGAGATGCTCGATCACGAATCGCTGCGCGACGACCGTGCCGGCTTGCATCGTCCATTCTTACCCGCCTTCGGGCGCTCGGGCCATCACGAGCACGCCCCCGACCTTCCCCAGGCGCTGAGCATGGTCTCATCTGGGAGGCGCTTCGCTGGGGCGTTGCCCCAGGCCCCACCCGGGGCTATCCGCCCCGGGACCCGGACCAGCGCAAGCGCTGGACCGTTTGTCGATGAACTGCGCGATGCGCAGTTCATCGAACAGGCCGACCCAACGAAGACAGCCGCGCTGCCCTTTTGATCAGCAACGCTGTCCCTGGTCTTGCCACCGGCCTGTGGAAGAACTGCGCACCGCGCAGTTCTTCCAACCCGAGTCCAGGGCTTGCCCTGGTTCGGGTCGAGGGGCGAACAGCCCCCGCGGGGTCCGGGGCGGCGCCCCGGCGCGGCGGCCCAAGAAGAGATCCACGCGCCGCGCCCCGTGCTTTGCAACGAGGCCCGCGCAAGTACACTCCCGGCCCCGAGGCGGTAAGCGAACGTGACGAACCCGGAAGAACCTAAAGAAGCCCGCGTGGTCGGCCTGAACCCCGTGGACTTCGTGCTCGCGCTGGTCGTCGCCTCGCTCGCGACGGCCCTCGTGCTCCTCGACCGGCTCGTGCTCCCGGCCTTCGCGAAGATGTACGGCGAGTTTGGCAGCGGCGCGGCCCTGCCGCTCGTGACGCGCGCCGTGCTCGGACACGTGACCCCGATCGGCGGAGCGGCCGGCGCGATCGCGCTCGCCGTGGCGGGAATGTTCGTGCGGAAGAGCGGCAGGGGCGGGATGGCGGTGGGCCTCTTCCTCGGCGGCATCGCGCTCGCCATCGGCGCGGTCGGCCTCTCGATGTACGGGCTCTACGCGCCGATGTTCGATCTCGCGGGGAAGGTAAAACCCTAGATCACCGGCGACGCTTGCGACGCGGGCGCTCTTCCTCTTCTTCGTCGTCGTCCTCGGGCTGCTCGCCGATCTCCTTATTGTACCGGCGCGCGGCGTTGGCTGCCTTCTGCGGATCGTCGATCGGATGCTCGCGCTTCGTCCGCGCGTAACCAGCCCAGGCGATGCCCCCGCCCACGAGGCCCACGAGGATGCCGCCCGTCGCCGCCGCCGTCGTCCACGTCGGGCGCGACTCCGTGCCATATTCGTCCTTCGTCGTGAGCGTGGACCCGAGGATGATCCCCGCGAGCATCGCTGCGCCGCCGACGATCGCGAGCCCGAGCCCGACCCGGTTCATGGTCACGCCGGTGGCGCGATAGTCGGCGATCCGTGCCGCCGCATCCGCGTCCCCCGCGATGCTGAAAAAGTCCTGATCGTCGATGGGTGTTTCGCCCTGAAAAACCTGCCAGCGCGTGACATCGTACGAACCGACCTGATTCTCGTAGAGCGACGACGTGCCCACGAGCCGGCCCGACGAATCGCGGTGCTGCACCTCGCCGACCTTCGCCTGCGTGACGTACGTGTGCGTCTCGGTCCGGACCTCGACGTTGAGCGGCTCGCCCGTGGACTCGGTGCCCGTCTTGGGCAGATGGGCGCAGCCCCAAGATCCCATGGCAAGGACCGCCACGACGGGAAACGCGCTCCACCCAATTTTTCGACGAGACTCGATCTGACTCATGGACCCTCCGACTTTCCGGGAGGAGACAGCACCGACGGAAGGCTGTCAACAGGTCCGCGAGAATGGCGTCAGCGCCCCAGCATCGCGCGGAGCGTCTCGTCGAGGTACCGCACCGCGAGCCCCACCGTCTGCCGCTGGCTCTCGGGGCGCGGGCCGAGCACGGGCGCGACTTCCATCACGTCCCCCGCCACGATCCCCACCTCGCGGCCGAGCCGCCGGATGAGCTCCACCACGAAATCCGGCTCGAGCCCGCCGGGCTCCGGCGTGCCCGTCGCGTCGGCGAATCGCTCGTCGGTCCCGTCGATGTCATTCGAGAAATAAACGCCCGTCACGCCCCCCGCTTTGAGGTGCGCGACGAGCGCGTCGAGCGTCGCCTCGGGTTTGGCAAGGCACTCCTCCGCCCAGAATTGCCGCACGCCGAGGCTCTGCTCCCAGTGGCCCCGCTCGTGCCGCGAGGCCCGCGTGCCGACCTGCACGAGCCGACCGTCACGCCCAAAAAGCTCGTTCGCGTGGTAGGACCAGGTCGCGAAGCACATGCGAATCCCGAGGCGCTCGGGCAAAAGATCGGTGTGCGCGTCGGGCTGCACGATGCCCCAGCGCTCCTTCGACGGCGGGCGAACACGCGCGAGCGCGGCGGCGACGGGCCAGGCCGTCGAATGATCGCCGCCGATGACGAAGGGTTTTACGGTGGGGTTCAACTGGAACACGAGATCGAGCGCGCGCTCGGCGATCGAGAGCGGCGAGACGGGCAGACGCTCGGCCACATCGGCGGGGACGTGCGGGTAGAGCGCCTTCCGGGAGGCGGACTTTTGCGCCTCGCTCAGCATGTCGTCCGAGAGGAGCTGCGGGACGACGAAGACGTCGCCGATGTCGACGACGCCGAGCTCGGCCGCGCGCACCGGAAAATCCGGCTGGTCTTCGAGCAGGCGCGCGCGGATCGCCTGGGGGCCGAGGTTCGCCCCGCGCCGGAAGCCCGCGCCGACGTCCGAGGGCACACCGAGGATCACGACGCGCGCCGCGCCGATCCGCGCGAGCGCTTCGAGGTGTTTTTCCTGCACGGCCTCGTCGCTCGTGACCTGATAGAGCGCGCGTTGCAGGGCGAGCTGCTCGGCGCGCCCGGTCGAGACCAGGTGCAGCCCGCCTCCCGCGGGCCGGAGGAGAACGGCGAGCTCTTCGATCGGCGTCATGGCGCGGCTAGCGTAGGCCAGAAGGCGCCGGCGCGCACTTCGCTCAGCGCGCCTCCGCGGCCCCGCGCTCCGTGACGAGCACGACCTTGCCCTTCACGCGCCGCTCGGCCATCGCGGAGAGCGCCGCGCTCGCCTGTTCGAGCGGATAGGTCTGCTCCACGTGCGGCCGGATGCGACCGTCCCGCACCCACCCGAAGAGCTCGGCGAGCCCCTCGCGATATCGCTCGGGCTCCCGCATCGTGAACGAACCCCAGAACACGCCGACGATCGAGCAACCCTTCAGCAACGTGAGGTTCAGCGGGATCTTCGGGATGTCGCCCGCGGCGAACCCGACCACGAGGTAGCGGCCGCGCCAGGCCATGGCGCGCAGCGCCGGCTCGGCGAACGAGCCTCCGACGGGATCGTACACGACGTCCGCGCCGTTCGGCGCGAGCGCCTTCAGCCGCGCCTTGAGGTCTTCCCGGCTGTAATTCACGACCTCATCGGCCCCACGCGCCCGACAAACCTCGAGTTTGTCGTCGCTCGAAGCGCAGGCGATGACACGCGCGCCGAGGAGCTTGCCGATCTCGATCGCGGCGACGCCCACGCCGCCCGCCGCGCCAAGCACGACGAGCGTCTCGCCAGCCCGGAGCGCTGCCCGATCGACGAGCGCGTGATGCGTCGTCCCGTACGCCACGAGCAGCGTCGAGGCCGTGACGAGATCGATCCCGTCGGGCACCTTGATGACCTGCCCCTCGCCCAGCGCGACCTCCTCGGCGAAGCAGCCGTACGGAGCCCAGGCGACCACCCGATCGCCGACCGCGAGCGACGTCACGCCGCTGCCCACGGACGTGACGATCCCAGAGACCTCGCCGCCCGGTGAGAAGGGCAGGCTCGGCTTGAACTGGTACTTGTCCTGGATGACGAGGAGGTCCGGGAAATTGACCGACGCCGCATGGGCCGAGACGACCACCTGGCCCGCGTCGGGCGTGGGGCTCGGGAGATCCTCGACGACGAGCGATTCGGGCGGCCCGAAGGCCTTGCAAAGGACGGCTTTCATCGTGTGTTCGTGGTCCTTCTAGAACATCGTTCGGCGCGACGGAACGATGTTTTGACGAAGACCGTCCCTTCCGCCGGAGCGCCCGCGGCCCACCAGGGCGTGAGGTCGAGCACCGCGGCCGCCGCCCTGAAAAACTTCCTTATCCTTCCTCGTCAGGTCATGGTCGCCCCTCACCTCGTGGCCCGAAGCTCTCACGGGTGCATTGGAGGGTTCATGGTCCGGGCGGCAAGTCGCAAGGGCCGAAGCCTTGCTGCTCGGGCCCCAAGGCTCCATTTCGAGAATGGGAGTCCCGTGTGGAAGGGGCCGTCATGAGCAACGGTGCAGAGCGCGATTTTTGTGGAGCCATGCTCTCGGCGACCGACAAGGCGTTCATCCGGCAGCAGTACCCGTGACGCGTGGGGAGGAGGTTGCCATGGCAAAGAATGATTGGGCCATCGTGGTGGGCATCTGGCGTTACCACCCCGATATCGGAAACCTGGAAGGCCCGAAGAACGACGTCGACGATTTCATCGCCTGGCTGACCGATCCCAGGGGCGGCAACGTCCCCGCGGGCCACATCACGAAGGTCCTCTCGCCGGCCCGGCGCAAGCCAATGTCATCCGCCGGGGCCCAGCCCAGCCACGCTACCGTCGAAAAGGAGATCAACGACAAGCTACGCAAGAAGTTCGGGAAAGAAAATCGCGCCAAGAAGGGCGGACGGCTGTATGTCTATGTGGCCGGTCACGGTTGTGCGACACGGGAGCCCAGCGGCCGCGATTCGAAGATCCTCTTGACCGCGGACGCGACGAATGACGATGTCAAGCACGTCAGTGTCCCGAACACCCTGCAGGCGTGTGTCGTCGATCCTGGCTTCTTCGCGGAGGTCGTCCTCTTCATGGACTGCTGCGCGACGCCCTTGACGTCGGTCTTCGCCGCGTTGCCGACGTGCGCACGCAGGCAGCCGCCCGGCGGCTCCGGCACTCCGTTCGTTTTCCTGCACGCGGCCCCATCGGGCCGGCAGGCGCGCGAGGTCGAAATCGGCGGCAAAACGCGCGGTATCTTCACGCACGCGCTCCTCGCGGGCCTCCGCGGAGGCGCGAGTGACAAACATGGCGTCATCACCGCCCACGCGCTCTACGACTACGTGCACAGCAACATGAGGAAATTACTCCCCCCCGAAATGCGCGAGAGCGGCAATCCGGACATCTCTCAGATCCCCGAGTTCACCCTATTCCCTACCAAGCCCGCGTTGAGACTCCGACTTGCGCACGCCCCGCAGACGAAGTTCAAGGTTGAAATCCACGTGGGCAAGGCAGACGTCGGCAAAAAGCTGCGGGTGCTCGGCGGCTCGCTCGACGTCGTCTCCAAGCGGGTCGCCGAGGCCGAGGTCGTGGAGGAGCGCCTCCCTGCGGGGCTTTACATGGTCGAAATCGGGGAAGGGAAGGCGACGCGGTCGGAGGTGTTCGAATTGCCCGGTTTTTCCGAGACGGGTGACGCGAAGGTCACCTTCGACGGAGCGTACCATGGGGTCCGCGTCGGGGACCGCCTCGGGGTCTCGCAGAAAGATCCGGCGAGGCTCTCCCTCATCGACGCCTCCTACGGGCTCGACACCGTCCTTTCCCGGGGGCGCGACGAACCCCTGACCCAGCAGGGGCTCTTCAAGGTTCAGGCGTTTATCGGCAACCAGATCCGGGAGAGTTACCTCGTCGTCTGGCCCAAGGGGGCCAAACGGCGGAGTGCCGGGCAGCAGCCCTCGAAGGGACCCTACGTCGTGTCGGAAGTGGCGGGCGTGAGCTCGGCGCGTCGAGACCCGGCGTTCGGATACAGCTTCGGCACCGCGGGGCTCCCCATCCCCTCCCCCGCGCCGCTCGCGGAGACCACCGCTCCCCCTTTGTACCGCACCCACGCAGCGCGCGAGAGCCGGACCCCGACCGTGAAGATCGGGCGCGGGAGCTCGCTCTTCGTGTGCGTGCGAGATACCCTCACGGCCAAGCCCGCCCCGGCCGAGCCCGTTCCCCATCCCGCCGCTGGCCTCCAGCTGCACGATATCGAGGGTCGTTTGCTCGTCGATTTCGAGCGCGCGTCCAAGCGGGGGCCCGAAGAAAAAGCGCCGTGGACGACGTGCACCGTCGAGCTCGACCCCGGGGTCTACCGCCTCTCCGTCGAGACGCCGGTGGGCACGTTGAGCCAGACCGTGATCGCGACCCGCGGCCTCCAGACCCAAATCTTCCTGTTCCTCCGGGATTACGGCGACGCGCCCGGCAACCGACGCGCGGATCTGCAAGGCGCCGCAATCTTCCTCGGCCAGGCAGGCTTCGAGCCCGAACGATCGGACCTGCGCAAAACCGAGCTCGTGCGGGTCGCCCTGCGGGAACGAGGTGCCGAGGTCGACGCTGAGGTCCTCCGAGACTTGCTGAAGCAAAGCAGGGCCGAACCGATGCTCCAGATCATGGGCGCGCACCTTTTGCTCTCCCGCGGAGAGCCGATGGAGGACGAACGCACTCTGCTCGCCCGCGTCCTCCGGCGATTGCGCCAAAAGCTCGGCGAGCACCCCGACGTGACAGCCCTCGCGCTGCGCGTCGAAGGAGCCACGGGGCGTCCGCGATTCTCGGTGCCGCCCATGCTCCTCGAAAGCTGGCTCGCCATCCGCGAGGCAAGCCAGAAGCGCCCGGCCATCATCCCGGCCAAATCGCTGCTGGCGCAGGTCAAGAATCATTTCTGGGGGTTTGGGCCCGTCCTCGTCTGGCAGGAGGCGCCGCGCGCCCGTCGGCGCCATACGCGCAAGCGCGCCGCCGAACCTCGGTGAGAGAGGACGCGATGCGTCCCCTCAAGGCGGGCGATCAAGGCGCGAACTTGCGGATCCAGGCGTTGTAGCCCTGATCCGTCGTGAGCTCCGTGCCCACGACGAACACCTCGGAGGCGTCATTCGTGGTGATCCCCTCACCGTAATCGGCGCCGTCCCCCGTGCCATTGTGCACGTTGGTCCAGAGCTCGTTGCCGGCGGAATCGTACTTCCGGGTCCAGATGTCCGTCGAGAGCGAGGGGGTCACTTCGTAGCCCGTCACGACCACGTTGCCGCTCGGGTCGCTGGCCACAGCGTAAATCTGGTCCGGGCCCGCGGGGATCTGGCTCGAATGGGTCCGGGTCCAGAGCTCCTGCCCGTTCGGATCGTACTTGCGCAGCCAGGCGTCGAGGCCGAAGTTCGTGGTCTCGGCGCCGCCGACGAAGAGGTTTCCATCCGGAGCGACCGCGACCGAGAGCGCGTAATCGTCGTTGTGAAGCGCGCCGTCGTAGGTGCGTGTCCACACCTCGGTCAGATCGCCTCCGCCCTCCTGCAGCTTGGTCAACACAACGTCCGTGAAGCCTGCCTCGTTCGTGAAGTAGCCGGCGAGGTAAATGAAAACGCCGTGGATCGCGATTCCCTGCGCCGAGTCGGTCCCGTTGCCTGGCCCGTCCGTGTGCCGCTGCAACACGATCTCGCCGGTTTGACTGGACAACTTCAGCAAAGTGAACTCGCTCCCCCCGGCGTTCGTCGCCATGCCCCCGGCGACGTAGAGGTGGCCCCCGCCCGGCATCGCCACGCCCCACCCGTAATCGTAGCCATGGGCCTCGCCGTCGAAGCTCCGCGCCCACATCTGCTCGCCGCTCGTGTCGTACTTGCGAGCGATGAGGTTCGTCGTCCCGTCGGCCAAGGTCTCGTACCCGACGGCGTACACGTTGCCCGCCGGATCGACCGCGACGCCGTAAATCCCGTCGTCGAGGCCCGCCGCCCCGTCGATTTGCCGATACCATATCGGGTTGCCCTGCGGATTGAGCTTGGCAACGAGCCCGTCGTAGTGACCCGGGTTGCCTGCAACCCCCACGATCCCGCCGACGATGAGGTTTCCCTTGTTGTCCAGCCGGATGCTCGTCAACTCCTCGCCTGTCGACCCCGGGACGCCCTGGCTTTCCGTGTAGAGCACCGTGCCCGAGAGGATGCAGTCGTGGTTGCAGCCGTCGCCGTCGACCCCGTTGGCGTCGTCGCACGCCTCGGCGGCCGCGAAGACGAACCCGTCGCCGCAGAACGCCGCCTCGCAGCTGGTCTTGCACGCGCCGATGTCGCTGTTCAGCGCGCCGTCGTCGCACTGCTCGCCCGCGTCGAGGATGCCGTCGCCGCAGAAACCCATGGTGCCGCCGGAGCCGCCGATGCCGCCCACGCCGCCCACGCCCCCGACGCCCCCGATCCCTCCGGTGCCGCCGAAGCCCCCCGTGCCTCCGTTCCCGGCAAACCCTCCATCGCCGTCCGAACCGCCGTCGCTGGTGCCGGGGACCGATCGGCCGCAACCGCTGGCAGCCGCAAAACTGGCGAGGAAGAGGGCAAGGATCGGCGTCGTGGTAAGTCGCAGTGCCATGGTATGCCCGACATTTGCCACGGGGACCGTGCTGCCACAAGGGCCGATCCGTGGGCCCGGGACGCGTCTTCCCGCGTCCCGGGCCGTGTCGCCCCATCCTGCCTCAGAACGGCATCTCTTCGAGCATCTCCGTTTTCCGCGGCGGCGCGCCGTTCCGCTTACGCGGAGGACGGGCCGGCGCCGCGGGCTCCGGCACGGCCTCCGGCTCCTCCTGCGACAGCGGCATCTCCATCGGCGCCACTTCGTCGTCCGCGTCGCGCCGCAGCGCCCCCGCATGCTCACGGTGCGCCGCCGGCGAGGGCCCGCCCGCGAGGCAGATGTCGCGCGCGTGCACCTCGGTCTTGTACCGCTTCTGCCCGTCCTTCTCGTAACTCGACGTGCGCAGCGTCCCCTCCACGAGCACGCACGATCCCTTGGCCAGCACCCGCGAGAGCCCCTCGGCGCGCGGGCCGAACACGACCACGCTGTGCCACTCGGTCCGCTCCGTGAGCTCGCGGTTCCGGTCGAGGAACGATTCGTTCGTCGCCATGCGGAATTGCAACACCGCCGTCCCGCTGCCCGCATACCGGAGTTCCGGATCCGCGCCCAGATTGCCGAGAAGTACCACCCTGTTCATGCCGTCGCTCATGTCGTCCTCCGCTTTCGTCTCTGTTGATTCGAATGGTTTTTCCTGAAATGTGGTGTCAGGCCGCCTTCTCCGCCGGCCGCGCGCCCACGCGCGCCTCCGAGCCCGCGATCACCGCGGCGCGCAGGGTCGAGAAGAGCCGCTCGTTCGTGAGCAGCGTCTCCCGCGCGCGCTCGCGCCCCTGCCCGAGGTGCTCGCCGCTGAAGGAAAGGTGCGCCCCGCTCTTCTCGACGATCCCGATCTGGCAGCCGTAATCGATGAGGTCCGAGGCCGCGTCGACACCCGTCCCCCAGCGGATGTCGAACTCGGCCTCGCGAAAAGGCGGCGCGAGCTTGTTCTTGACCACCTTCACCCGCGTCCGCGAGCCCACCGCCTCGTCGCCGACCTTCACCGGCCCGATGCGGCGCACGTCGAGCCGTACGCTCGCGTAAAACTTCAGCGCATTGCCGCCCGTCGTGGTCTCGGGGTTGCCGAACGTGACCCCGATCTTCTGCCGGAGCTGGTTGATGAACACGAGCGTCGTGCCCGTGCGGTGCGCGATCGCGGTGAGCTTGCGGAGCGCCTGGCTCATGAGCCGCGCCTGCAGCCCCATGTGCGCGTCGCCCATGTCGCCCTCGATCTCCGCCTTGGGCACGAGCGCCGCGACGGAGTCGACCACCACGATGTCGACCGCGCCGCTCCGCGTGAGCGTCTCGGCGATCTCGAGCGCCTGCTCCCCGCAATCCGGCTGCGAGACGAGCAGCCGCTCCGTGTCGACCCCGACGGCGCGCGCATAACTCACGTCGAACGCGTGCTCGGCGTCGATGAAGGCCGCGACGCCGCCCGCGGCCTGCGCCTCGCGCATCGCGTGCAGGGTGAGCGTCGTCTTGCCGCCGCTCTCCGGGCCGTAAATCTCGACGATCCGGCCGCGCGGGTAGCCTCCGATGCCGAGCGCCGCGTCGAGGGCCATCGACCCCGTGCCGATGACCCTCACGTCCGTCTCCGCCTCGTCCCCGAGCGACATGATCGCCCCTTTGCCGAATTGCTTCTCGATCGAGCCAACGACCGTCTTCACCGTCCGCATCTTCTCCAAGAGCTCCGTCATCATCGGTAAAACCGCCTTTCTTGCCCGTTACTTCGACCGCCGTAGAAACCAGTTGCTAAGAAAAATCGTTTTTCCGGGTCGGCGAGCGCCGAGCCGCCGCGCCGTCGCGATCGAGCAGCCGCGCCTGGATCGCCTCGGCCACGTGGTTCGCCCGCACGGCGCCGCCGCCGTCGAGATCCGCGATCGTCCGCGCCACGCGCAGCACCTTGCCGTACGCCCGCGCCGAGAGGCCGAGCCGCTCCACCGCTTGCCCGAGGATCGCCCGGCCCGCCGCGTCCGGCGCCGCCACCCGCTCGACGTCGCGCGGGCCGAGCTCCGCGTTCGTCGGGGCGCTCGCCTCGCCCGCCTCCCGCCGCGCCGTCTGGATCGCCCGCGCCGCGATCACGCGCCGCCGCACCTCGGCGCTCGCCTCCCCGCGCTCCTTGCCCGCGAGGTGCGAGACGTCCACCGGCGGCAGCGGCACCTGCAAATCGAGCCGATCGAGAAGCGGCCCGGACAAACGCGCTCGATAACCCCGCACGCGCTCGGGCGTGCAAGCGCAGCGGCGCTTCTCGTCCCCGAACAAACCACACGGGCACGGATTCACCGCGGCGACCACGAGCGGCCTCGCCGGGAACGTCACGCGGCTCTGCGCGCGGCAAATCGTGACGAGGCCGTCTTCGAGCGGCTGCCGCAGCACCTCGAGCGCGCTCCGCTTGAATTCGAGCAGTTCGTCGAGAAAAAGGCAGCCGTGGTGCGCGAGCGAGACCTCGCCCGGGCGGATCGGATCGCCCCCGCCCACGAGACCCGCGGGGCTCACGGTGTGGTGTGGCGCGCGAAACGGCCTCGCCTGCGCGAGGCCTCGATCCGAGGGCAAGAGCCCCGCGACCGAGTGGATCGCTGTCACTTCGAGGGCCTCGTCGTACGAGAGCGGCGGCAAGATCGTCGGAAGCCGCCGCGCCAGCATGGTTTTCCCCGCGCCCGGCGGGCCCATCATCAGGAGGTTGTGCCCACCCGCCGCCGCGATCTCGAGGGCACGCCGCGCCACGTGCTGGCCTCGCACCTCCGCGAGATCCACGGCCGCCTCCGCGAGGTTTGGCGCGAGCGACGGACGCGGCCCGGCCGACGGGAGATCCCCTTCCCCCGCGAGCGCCGACACCACGTCGCCGAGGTGCTCGGCCACGAGGACCTCGAGCCCCGGCACGCTCGCCGCCTCGGCCCCGTTGTGCCGCGGAACCACAGCGCGCCCGAGCCCCCGCGCCGCCGCGCCGCGCAGCGCTGGCAACACCCCACGCACGGGCCGGATCGCGCCCGTCAGCGACAGCTCGCCGAGGAACGCGAGCCCGCGCAGCGCCTCGCCTGGCACCTTGCCGAGCGCGCCGAGCACCGCCATCGCGATCGCCAGATCAAAGGCGCCGCCGCTCTTGCGTAGATCGGCCGGCGCGAGGTTCACCGTGATCACGTGCTCGTCGAGGGCCACGCCGATCTGCGAGAGCGCCGACCGCACGCGCACGCGGCTCTCGCGTACGCTCGCCTCAGCGAGCCCGACGAGCTGGAACGACGCCGGACCGCGGCCGGAGTCCACCTCGACGCGCACGGGAGACGCGTCGAGGCCCACGAGAATGAAGGTCAGGGCCGTCGCCTGCATGCACGCCCTTTTTGCGAGCGCCGTGCCGGGCCGAGAAATGCGGAAAACCTGGGTTTTTGGGCGGCGGGGGGTGGCGGCGCGGATTTCCGCCTGGCGGCCGCCGGGGGTCCCTCCTTCGCGGCGCGCGTGGTAGGGTCGTCGCCGATGGGGCGTCGCCTCGTTCGATCCATGGCCGCGCTCGGGCTGGGAGCGCTCGTGCTCGCGGGATGCGACCGCACCTCCCGCGTCCACGTCGAGGGGCGAATCCAGCTCCCCGCGCACACCGACGCCGCGCTCGTGGTCCCGCTCGAAGGCGCGAAAGGCGCATTCTCCGTGGACACGTCGGGACGGTTCGTCGGGACGTACGGCGCGCTCCATGTCCATCCGGACCACATTCCGCTGCTCGTCCACGTCCCCAGCCATCGCCCGGTCGTGCTCGTGCCCGGCCGTGATTTTCGGATCGAGGAGCAGGACGGCTCGTTCCACGCCGCGATCGATCTCGATCCGGCCCGCGCGCGTTTGCCGCGTCCCCTCGCGCTCGCGTGCACGACCGAGTCCTGCACCGCGGATTTGCCTGTGGAGGCGAAGGCCTGCGTCTCCACGGTCGTCGTGCTCGACGGCACGAAGACCACGCTCGTCACGCCCGGCACCCAGCGCCGGGAGGACGGCGGCACGCGCCTCCTCGCGTTTTTCCCGCTGCCGCGGCAACGCTCACGTTCGCTCGTCGTCGTGAGTACATGCGGCGACGAGGCCTACGTCTCGGAGGTCGCGACCTTCGACGGCCCTTGAGACGGCTCGTCCGAGCGGTACACTCCGCGCGATGCATCGAAGGCGTTCGTCAGGTACGCTCCTCGCCGCCGCCGCGCTCGTGTTTTTCACCGCATGCCGCCGCGACGAGAGCGCCGCGCCGGCCGACGCGGGAACCGACGCCTCTCCGCCGGAAACCACGTCCACGGCCGCCATCCCCGCGCCTCCGCCGCCCGACCTCGCGGTCGCACCCGACGTGCCCTCCGATCGCTCGTTGCCGGCGACCGAACCCCGGCGTTTTTTGGTCAAACGGCTCGAGGACGACCCGCATCTCTCCCACCATCGTGACGCCGTCCTCTCGCATTTCGGGGCGAACGTGGGGCTCCCGCTCTCCTTGCAGGTCGAGACGCTCCCGGGCGATCGGCGAGCGCTCCTGATCGAGGATTCGTCGCAGCCCGACAAACCTCTCGTGCTGGTCGTCGCCGCGGACGGCACGCGGGCGTGGGCCAAGGAAATGCCGCTCGCGGGGATCGTGCCGGGCGTGCGGGAAGTGACCGTGGTGCGCGGCCCGGATTCGTCGGTCGGCGTGGCCTTTTGTGATGCGGAGGGTGAGCTCGCGGCGCTCCGCGCGTGGACCTCGGAGGGCGGGATCTTCGCCGATTACGAGGCCCTCGAGATCCCCCATTGCGAGGCCCTCTCCGCGCTGTACTGGCCAGGGCACGGGCACGTCATCGTGGCCGCGGGTGAGGGGGAGGCACGCGCCGCGCGGATCGACGAGCGTGGCATGCGCGCGTGGGGCCGCTCGGGGCTCACCCTGCCGTGGAAGCCGGATCCGGGCGCGGCGGTCGTGATCCTGGTCGATACGGAGGATACGTTTGTCCTCGTCGGCGCGGGCTCGGCGGAAAGGCCCACGACGCGGCGGGAGGAGGCCGTGTTCGCCATGCGGTACGACGAGCGCGGCAAAGAGCTCTGGCCCGCGCCCATCGCGGTGGGGCGGCCCTCCGGAAAGGCGCCGAAGCGCCCCACGGCGCGCGTGATCACGACCGGCAAGATGGAAATCGAAATGACGGAGGGATCCACACGGCGAAGGCTCGAGCTTTCGTCCGAGGGGACCGTGATCGTCTTGCCCGAGCGGCGCTGAAGGGCCCGGCCGGCCGGAAGCGATACCGCGACGTCGCGACGTCCGAAACGAGGGAACCATCCGCCCCCATCGTTGGTGGTACGCGGCGACGTTTCATCACACGACGTTGCGACGTTGCGACGTCGCGACGTTCGAAATGCGGGAACCATCCGCGCCCCACGTTCGTGGTACGGCCGGACGTTTCATGATGAAGGGACAAGCAACGCACCGCATCACCGTCGAGTTGCTGGAAGCGGCAGCTCGGGGCGACAGGGTGGCGGGGGGCACGCTAGCGGATTTCATCCACGGGTGGGTCCACAGCGTCCTCCACGCCGGCCCCGACGTCGACGACGCGGCCCAGGAGGCTTTCATGGCGGTCATCGTGGCTCTGCGCACGCACCAGTACGACGCGTCCGTCGAGGACAAGCACGCGTGGGTCGTCAAGATCGCGGTGCGCAAGGCGATCGACGTGCGTCGGAGGCGGGAGAGGGAGCGGGAGCGGCAGGTATTCGAGGGTCCGGGCGCGGACGACGCCACGGCCCCGGCGAGCACGGACCCGATCTCGCGCATCGAGCAAAGGCAACGCGCCGAGCGCGTGAACGACGTTGTGAAGGCCCTCCACGAGACGGATCGCGCGCTCCTCTTGCTCCGATACCACGAGGACCTCAGCTACGAGGACATCGCGCAGGCGCTCTCGATTCCGCTCGGGACCGTCAAATCGCGGCTCTCACGGCTTATCGAAAAACTCAAGCTCGAGCTCGGGAGCAAGTTATGAAGCGCTCGCAGGCGAGGAAGCAACAAACCCCGGCGCCCGCGCCGAAAAAGGGGTTCGCGAAGCTCATCACGCTCTTCGTCCGCCCGCGCAACGACGTCCGCGAGGCGGCGGCCAAGAAGCGCGCCGAGCCGCAGGCGCCGCGCCCGATGCCCGCGTCGTTGGTCCTGCCCGCGCTCCCGCCGAGCGACGCGCCGGAGCCGACGCCGGCCTCCGAGCCGAGCCTGCGCTCGGTGCTTTCGGCGCTCGCGCCCGACCCCGACACGCGGGCGCCGGAAGCGCTGCGCGAGAAGCTCGTGACCTGGGCCGAGGAGACGTCGGATCCATTCCCCGGGGAGCTCGATGTCGTCCTCGAAGCGCTCGCGCCACGCGTCCCGGCGCCCGCGCCCTTGCGGGAACGCCTCGTCGCGTGGGCCGAGGAGACGGCCGAGCCCGAGGCCGCCGCGCCCGCGCCGCTCGACACCGCCGCGGCGGAACCTCCGTCGCTCTGGAACAAGCTGCGCCGCCTCGCCCGTGTCCTTTTGGAGCGGCTCCGCAAGGCTTCGCGCGGCGCGCGGTGACGTTCTCCGCTACGCTCTGGCCCAGCCATGCACCCCGACGGGTATTTCGCGCTTGTCCTCGATCCGCCCTCCGCCGAGATCCTCCAGCGGCGCTTCTGCACCTTACCCCGCCCGCTCGCCCATCATTGCACCCTGCGGTACGGCACGAAAAACCCGGCCGATCTGCCGCCTCCTTTCACGGCGAGCGACCTCGGCCGCACGTTCACCCTCGCTGTCACGGGATACGCGCGGCGGGACGACGGCGGGGTCGAGGCCGTGGTCGTGGGGCTCCTCCTCGCTGACGGGAGGCTCCTCGAACATGGTTTTACCGAGAATGCCATTCCGCACGTGACCGTCGCGACGGACGGCGTCACGGAACCGGCGACCGCGAATGACCTGCTCCGGGCCGGCTTCGAGCGAATCGCCGGGCCCCTGCTCCTCGCGCGGCTCGAACACACGTGGGCGTCGTCGAGCCAGGAGGATCCGCGGGGCGCCTGATCACTTCCGCAGCTTTTGCAGCGCCGTCCGGGCCCGCGATCGATACCCCTCCACCTCGGTCCCGAGGCCGGCGATCCGCGTGCGGAGCTCCTTCACCCGCGCTTCCTTCTCCAGGATCTGCTTCGTGAATTTCTCCCCGTCGTCCTTCGATTGCGCCGCGGCCAGGTAGCCCCGCAGCCGGCCGAGATCCTGCACGAGCTCGTCGAGATCCGCCCTTCGTTTCGGGAGCAGGCTCTCGCGCGCCTCCGCGTCCGTGAGGTGTTTCGCCGCTTCTTCGAGCGCGGTTCGCTGCGCCGCGGGCAATTTCGGCGCGGCCGCCATGGCCCGGAGCGCCCGCGGGTTCAGCGTAGGGATCGCCGTCCGCCGGGACAGACCCTCGTCGGCCTCGATACGCCGCACCTTCTTCGATCGCGGCTCGCTCGCGAACACCGCGAGCGGCTTGTTCGACACGACGTCGAAATCGAGCTCGTCCGCGCCGTTCACGGTCGCGTTGCGCACGAGGTCGAGGTACAAGAAGACCGTCCGCGCCCCGCCGCTCCGGTTCTCGACCGTGTAATCGACGCGCGTGTGCCGGATGAAATGCTCGACGAGCTCATCCCCCTGGTACTCGACGAGCTGCACCTCGTCCGTGACCAGCATGTTGTTTTGCGTGAGCTCGACGTCGATGTCCGTGCCGAACACGAGGAAGCGGGTCTCGCTGGGCTTCAGGCGGTCGATCTGCGCCTCGCCTGCGAAACCTCCGTCGGCGAAGAACGAAATGGGGCCCGCGGGCAAGGTCTGCTTCGTGTCGTTCTTGATGCGCGCCGCGCTCCGGCCGACGCCGCCCCCGCTTCCAAACAACACGATCCGCCGCGCGGAGACCGATTGCTGCAAAAACGGCAGGAGCGCCGATCCGTGCGCCCGGAGGTCGATCGGAACGGGCATCGAATACCGGAAGAGCGCGCCCGCTTCCATGCCCTCCGCCTCGGCCACCTTCGCGAGATCCCCCACGGAGAGCACCGTGCTCGATCCCTGATCGCTGCCCGTACCGCTCCCGTGCCCGATCGTGCCGACCGATCCGAGCCCGAGGGCCCCCTCGCCAGTCCCGCCCCCGCCCGCGCCGTAGCCCGAGAGGCCGAGGCCGCCGGCGCCGGCGCCGAACGTATCGCCGATCATCTCGCTCCACATCGCGTCCGCGGTCTGCAGGACGAGCTGCGGGATCGTGGAGAGCGGCTCGCTTGGCGTGAGGAGCTCGCGGCGCGTGTAGCGCGGGGCCGCAAGCGGATACAGGAACGAATCGGGGCGGCCGTTGACGAGCTCGATCTTTACCTTCTTCCACTCCTCGTCTGTGTCGTTGTGGACGAGCGCCCAGCCCTGCAGCGTGCCGCGTTGCTCCTTGTCGCTGAGCACCATCCGGTACGTCGAGCGCCACACCGGCGCCTCCGCGACATACCCGAGCGTCACGTCGGACGTGCTCTCGGCGAGCACCCGCAAATCACGCCGCGCCGACGCGCCTTGAGGCGAGGCCACGGACGCGCTCGCGCCGAGGCGCGCGCCTTGGGAAGGATCCGTGGGTTTGACGCCGACTACGTCGGACAGGAAAAACTTGCGGATCTCGGCCTCCGTCGTGAGGACGAGCAGCGTCGTCTCTTTTCGCGGCACGCACCGGGCGGGCGCGCCCTCGCCTTGCTTCTTCGCCCCCTCGTCCTCGGCGACCGGTACGCACGGGCCCGGCTCGTCGTCGCTCGGGTCGAGCACGTCGACGAGTTTTCCTTTCACGGTCTCGCGCGCCGTGCGGAGCTCGATGCCGCTGCCCTTCAGGCTGCGGAGCAGGTTCGCGTGCGTCACGGGGCCCGATCCGTCGGGCAAACCCGCGAGCGCCCGGCCTTTCTCCACGCTGATGCTGCTCGCGAACTCGACGCCCGCGACGCTCGTCTTCCCGTCGGTCCCGAGCACGACGAGCGTCTTCAGCGCGTCGTCGAGGTGCGAGACCGGCACGGGCAACGCGAGCCCGGCATCACGGGCGACCCTGCCCGATCGCTCGAAGTAGCCGACCCCCGACTCGTAGAGTCGCACGGTCTTCAAAGGGAGCGGCGGCTTCGGCGTGGTCTGCGCCAGGGCGTGCCCGCTCGTCGCGAGCAGCGCGGTCACAAGAATGGCGGAAAAGTGGCGGGGAATCGAAAGCATCGAATGGGCCTCGGGGTTTCTGGGCGGCGGGGGCAGGGACACGCCATGCCGGCCCGAGTTCCCCGAAATCTCCGGAGCTCCTTCCCGGGGCGACCGCGCCGCGTGCGCCCGGGCGGGAACGTGGTAATGACGCGGCACGCATGCAGCGATACAAGACGGTCCTGTTTGATCTCGACGGCACGCTGATCGACTCGATCCGCCTCATCCTCGACAGTTATCATCACACGTTCGCCGTCCACGGCCTGCCGCCGTGCCAGGACGACGTGCTCCTCCGCGGCGTCGGCACGCCCCTCAAGACGCAGCTCGCCGGCTACTCCGACGATCCCGAGGCCGTGCTCGCGATGATCGAGACGTACCGGGCCTACAACCTCGCGCACCACGACGCGTGCGTGCGGCCCTACCCCGGCGCGGTCGCCTGCGTCCGCGCGCTCGCCGAGGCGGGCGTCAAGATCGCGATCGTGACCAGCAAGAACCGGCACAGCACCGAGCGTGGGCTCGACGTCTCGGGGCTTTTGGACGCGTTTTCGGTGCTCGTCTGCTCCGACGACGTGACGAACCCGAAGCCGCACAAGGAGCCGGTCGATCTCGCCCTCGCGCGGCTCGGATCCCGGCCCGAGGAGGCGATCTTCGTGGGCGACAGCCTGCACGACATGCACGCCGGGCGCAGCGCCGGGGTCGCGACGGGCGCCGCGCTCTGGGGCCCGATGTCGCGCGCCCACCTCGCCCCGTCCGAGCCCTCGCACTGGCTCGAAAAACCCGAGGACCTCGTCTCGATCGTCCTGGGTTGAAGATTTTCAAGCCAAACGAAAACTGATTCCTGGGGGAGTGCCGGACAGCGTTCAGGGTTTCCCCGACGACGGATTCCTGCACCACATCCTCCGCCTTTCGAAGTAAATACGGAGCGACGCGGGACATACGGATCCATTAGCGTCGCTGTACCCGGACCTGTTCGGGTGTCCTCCCTCGAGAAATGATGCAACTACCGCCCCCTGACGGAGCGTGTTCGACTACGGCCGATTGCCTCCGCGGGGGGGGAGAAATGGGCGCCCTCATGCGGGCGCACGATTGGCGAGGCACGGCCGTGGGTGCGCCCGCGGCCTGGGATCGCAGCCTGAAGACGGCGATCCAGATGATCCTGGGCGCCCGGCACCCCATGTTCGTCTGGTGGGGACCGAAGCTCCTCGACTTTCACAACGACGCCTACATCCCCATTCTCGGCCAGAGACACCCGACCGCCCTCGCGCGGCCGGCCTCCGAGGTATGGTCGGAGGTCTGGCATATCATCGGCCCCTGGGCGGAGGCGGTTTTACGTGAGGGACGCTCGCTCTCCGGTAGCGAGGTCCTCCTGCCCGTCGATCGGAATGGGTACACCGAAGAGGCGTATTTCACGTATTCGTACAGCCCCATCAACGACGACAGCGGGGCCATCGCCGGCGTGTTTTGCGCGTGCTCCGAGGAAACGGGCGAGGTGCTCGGGCGCAGGCGCCTGCAAAACCTCGGCGCGCTCGGCGCCGCGATGCTCGGCGCGCGCTCGCCGGTCGAGGTTTGTCAGACGGCGGCAACGCACCTCGCCGAGAATCGAAACGACGTCCCCTTCGTTTTGCTTTATCTGCTCGACGAGACCGGCGCCGTCGCGCACCTCGCGGGGATGTCCGGTTTGCCTGCGGATCACCGCGCGTGCTTTACGCCGTCGCCCGAGGACGCGGAGGGGCCCTGGCCGCTCGGCGAGGTCAAGGCACGTCGCCGTGGGATCGTCCTCGACGACGTGCGGAGGCGCATCGGAGAGCTTTCGTGTGCGCCGTGGGCCGAGCCGATCGAGCAAGCGATCGTGCTGCCCATCGAGGATCATGGCCTCGGCCGGATGGCCGGCGCGCTCGTCCTCGGCATCAGCCCGAGGCTGCGGCTCGACGCCGAATATCGCAATTACCTGGAGCTCGCCGCGGCCCAGATCGGCAGCGCGCTGACGAACGCCGGCGCCCTCGAATCCGAGCGGCGGCGCGCCGAGGCCCTCGCCGAGCTCGATCGGGCCAAGACCACGTTTTTCAGCAACGTGAGCCACGAGTTCCGGACGCCGCTGACCATGATGCTGGGCCCGCTCGAAGAGCTCGCCCTGGGTGATCCGGCGCTCACGGACGCGCAACGCGTGCACGTCGAGCTCGCGCAGCGGAGCGCGGAGCGGCTGCTCAAGCTCGTGAAGAGCCTGCTCGATTTCGCGCGTATCGAGGCGGGGCGTTTCGACGCCTCGTTCGTCGCGACGGATCTCTCCCGGATGACCGGCGAGCTCGCGGCCACGTTCCGCTCGGCGATCGAGCGCGCCGGGTTGCGGCTCGGGATCGATTGCCCGCCGTTGCCCGAGCCGACGTACGTCGACCACGACATGTGGGAGAAAATCGTCCTCAACCTGCTCTCGAACGCGCTCAAATTCACGTTCGACGGCGAGGTCGTGGTGTCGCTGCGCCACGCCGGGGATCGGGTGATCCTCACGGTCCGGGACACGGGCACCGGGATCCCCGCGGCCGAGCTGCCGAGGATTTTCGAACGATTCCACCGCGTGCACGGCGCGCGGGCCCGGACGCACGAGGGCGCCGGGATTGGCCTTTCGCTCGTGCAGGATCTCGTTCGCTTGCACGGCGGCGCTATCGAGGTCGAGAGCGAAGTCGGGCGCGGCAGCACGTTCCAGATCAGCATGCCCACGGGCACCGCGCATTTGCCGGCGGATCGTATCGGCGCGCCGCTCTCGCTCGCCTCCACGGCGATCGGCCCGGCGCCATTCCTCGAGGAGGCCCTCCGCTGGCTGCCCGCGCCCGACGAGCACGTGCTGCATTTCTCCGCGACAAGCGAGCCGGACGTGCGCGAAGCAGCGCCACGCGCGCGGCTCCTCGTGGTGGACGACAACACCGACATGCGCGGGTACCTGCGGCGACTCCTGGCCCCGCGGTGGGACGTGACGGCGGTGCCCACCGCAATGGCAGCGCTCGCGGAGGCGCGGCTCTCGCCCCCGGACCTCGTGCTCTGCGACGTGATGATGCCGGGCATGGATGGATTCGCGCTCCTGCGCGAGCTCCGGCAGGACCCGCGGACGTCCTCCATTCCGATCATGATGCTCTCCGCGCGCGCGGGCGAGGCGGCGCGGGTCGAGGGCCTCGACGCCGGCGCCGACGATTACCTCATCAAGCCTTTTTCGGCCCGCGAGCTCGTCGCGCGTGTCGCCTCCCAGATCTCGCTCTCGCAGGCCCGATCGCAGGCGAAATCGCGCGCCGAGGCGGCGAGCCGCGCGAAGGACGAGTTCCTCGCGATGCTCGGCCACGAGCTCAGAAACCCGCTCTCCCCCATTCTCACGGCGCTCGAGCTCATGCGGCTCCGCAATGGCTCCGCGCTCGAACGGGAGCGGGCCGTCATCGAGCGGCAGGTGCAGCACCTCGTGCGGCTCGTGGACGATCTGCTCGACGTCTCGCGAATTGCGCGTGGCAAGATCGAGCTGCGGCGCCGCCCCCTCCCGCTCGCGCAGGTGGTCGCGAAGGCCCTCGAGCAGGCGAGCCCGCTGATCGAGCAGCGCGGCCATACCTTGCACGTCGCCGTGCCGGAGGAGGGGCTCGTCGTCGACGTGGACGAGATGCGCCTCGCGCAGGTCGTCGGAAACCTCCTGGCGAACGCCGCAAAGTACACCGAAAAGGGGGGCCACGTGGAGGTCTCGGCCTTTCGGGAGGGCGAATGGGCCACGCTGCGCGTGAGGGATTCGGGGATCGGCATTTCGCACGAGCTCTTGCCGCACATTTTTGATCTCTTCGTGCAAGGGGGCCGGTCGATCGATCGGAGCGAAGGAGGCCTCGGGCTCGGCCTCGCCATCGTGAAAAACCTGACGGAGTCGCATGGCGGGCGCATCGAGGCGCGAAGCGCGGGCCCGGGACGCGGCAGCGAATTCATCCTCCGCTTGCCGCTCGCCGCGTCGAAGACAGCCCCGCCGCCGCGCGCCTGGGAGGAGCGGCCCATGGGCGCGGCGTCCGCGTCGTTGTGTCGTGTGCTCGTCGTGGACGACAACCAGGACGCCGCCGTGCTGCTCGCGGAGGCGCTGCGCGCGACCGGCTACGAGACCCGCGTGGCGTTCGACGGTCCGAGTGGCCTCGAAATCGGACGAACCTTCCGGCCCGAGATCGCGGTGCTCGACATTGGCTTGCCAGTGATGGATGGATACGAGCTCGCCGAGCGCCTGCGCGAGCTCTCGTCGCCGCCCCTGCGCCTGCTCGCGCTGAGTGGATATGCGCAGCCGGGGGATCGCGACCGCACGCGCGCGGCGGGGTTCGACGAGCACCTCGTGAAACCCGTCGACATGAAGACGCTCCATGCGGCGCTCTCGGGCGTGCGGCCGCGGCACGAGGGCCAGGGGTAGGCCCCTCTCCGTAGCGCTGGCCGCGCTTCGCCGGGGCGCTGCCCCGGACCCCGCGGGGGCTGTCCGCCCCTCGACCCGGACCAGGCACGGCCTGGACCGAGGGTGGAAGAACTGCGCGATGCGCAGTTCTTCCAAC
>NZ_JAGTJK010000078.1:0-38213 GCF_028435265.1 Polyangium jinanense
CCGCGCAGTTCGTCCAACGGGCCCGTTGGACCGCGTTGCCAGTCGAAATGGCAGCGCCGCTGTCTTGGTCGGCGGGGCCTTCGCCGGTCTTGCCTCGGCCTGTTCGATGAACTGCGCGGAGCGCAGTTCATCGACCCCGGGTCCAGCGCTTGCGCTGGTCCGGGTCCAGGGGCGGATAGCCCCTGGTGGGGCCTGGGGCAACGCCCCAGCGCAGCGCCTTCAATGCGGCGCCGACGCCGTCGTCGCCGCCCGCTCCTTCGCGTTCCGCACGCACCGGAAGCCCAGGCCTGGCACCTTGTACGACACGATGGCCCCGCCGCGGAAGGCTGCGAGGATTCCGCGGCCGCTTCGGTTCCAGCCGCCGCCGCGCACCACGTAGTTCCCGATGTTCGACCGCACGTGTACCGGATCGACCTCGTCCTTGCCTGAATACGGCACGTAACTATCGAGCACCCATTCCCATACGTTCCCGGCCAGATCGTGGATTGGCCCATCGGGCCAGATTTTATCCCCTTTGCGGTGCGTCCCCACCTTTGAGGGCCCGCCTCCGTGGCAACCGCTGTCGCCGCCCGGCGAGATCAGGATCGCTTGCGTGAAATCGGTGTGCTCGCATGTCGGCTCCTCCTCGCCCCAGGGCCACGAGCGCCCGTCGCCGCCCGTCGCCGCCCACTCCCATTGCGCCTCGGTCGGCAGGCTCTTCTCGTACTGCTCGCAGTAGTACTTCGACATCGGATAGTCGACGAGGTTCACCGGGTAATCCGGTTTGTCGGGGTATGTCACCCACCGATCCGTCCGCTGCGGCGCCTTGCAGCCTTTCTCCTGCACGCATTTCTTCATCGCGCCGGCCGTCACCTCGGTCTGGTCCATGCAGAACGGCTTCGTCAGCACCACCTTGTGCGGCAGGTCCGCGCGTCCCTTGCCGTGATACCCCGATTTGCGGTTGCCGAATCCGAATGCCGACAGGTTCTTGCCCATCTTGAACCCCGCGGGCCCCGTCGCCGGCACGTACACCTCGCCCTCGGGACACGCCGGCGCGCACGCGCCTGCCTCGCAACGCTCGATGTCGAGGCACGTCTTCACCGCCTCCGGCTCGCGCCCTGCCCCGACGCAACGCACCACGCTCTCTCCGTCACAGGCGAGCGCGCCCTCCGTTTTCCCCGCGCAAGGCCCCTTCTCTTCCGCCGCGGCTGCCGCTGTCGTGGCTGCGTCCGGCACGTCGCCGCCGTCGAGGGTCGGGGTCTTCGTGCCTGCGTCCTCCGTACCGCTTGCGCTGCTCGGTTGCTCGGCGCAACCGGCGAGGGCGGCGAGGACGGAGAGCCAAAGGAGCTCGCGAGAGCGATTCACGCGGCGGAAGGTACCCCCTCGCTCGGCCCTGGCAAAGGTTCCGCGTGCCTCCCGTGCGCTACGGTGACGACGGAAATGGCCCCCGGCCTCACCCCCCAGCTCCCGGAGCTGATCCCCCGCCTCCGAAACGCGGATCCCCGTGTCCGACTTCACATTCCCCCGCTCCCGGAGCTGATCCCCCAGCTCCCGGAGCTGATCCCCCGCCTCCGGCAAGTGATCCCCCGTGTCCTATCGTACGTTCCCCTGCTCCGACGCGTCACCCCCCGCGGGGGATCGTCCTCCGGAGCCGGGGGGCCTGCATGCGGGGCCGGGGGATCAGACGTTTCTCTTCGGGCACACGTCGGAGAACATGCAATCGCCGCATTGGGGTGCCTTCGCCGTGCACGTGTACCTCCCGTGCAGCACCATCGCCGGGCCGAACTTCGTCCAGCGCTCCTCGGGCACCATGTTCATCAGATCCCGCTCGATGGCCTCGGGCTTTTCCTGGCTCGAAAGGCCCATCCGCTGGCTCACGCGCGCCACGTGTGTATCCACGATGATGCCCGAGGGGATGTCCCATGCATTGTTCAGCACCACGTTCGCCGTCTTCCGCGCGACCCCGCGCAGCGCCGTGAGCTCTTGCATCGTCCGCGGCACCTCGCCCCCGTGCCGCTCGCAGAGCGCGCGGCACGTCTCCTGAACGGCCTTCGCCTTCTGCCGATAAGCGCCCGTTGGCTGCAGGATCTGCTCGAGCTCCTCGGTATTCGCCTCGGCATACTCCTTGGCCGTGCGGTACTTCGGAAAGAGCGTCTTCGTCACCTTGTTGACCCGCACGTCGGTGCATTGCGCGGCGAGGATGGTGGCGATCAAAAGCTCGAGCGGCGTCGTCCAGTCGAGCTCGTACCGGGCGTCCGGGAACTTCTTCTGGAGCCGCTCGAGCACCGTCGACATCGAGACTTCGCCAGACCTTGCCATGCGAATGACCTCCTCCGTCCTCCGTCAGGACGAACCCGAGCCTACCCCAATCGAGGAACGCTGGCGAGACCCGAATCTCACCGCTCGGTCATTGTTTGTCAGGCGATCGCGCGAGCGAAAGGAACACCGGCACCGTGAGCACGCGGATCCCGTAGGCCCGCGCTTTCTGGCTCTTCGCCGTCAGCGAATGCGGATCGTCGATCACCAGCACGTCGAGCTTCTTCGTCACGGAGCCCTGGACCTTGAGCCCCGCCACCACGGCGCGCGCTTCGAGCGCGGCCTTCGAGGGCTCGCCATCCCCGGAAAAACATATCGACGTCCCCGGCCGCAGCGGCCGCGTCGACCCGGGCCAAGGCGCCGCCGCCCCGGACCGCGCCGCCGCGAGCGCCTGCTCCGCGGAATCCGCGGGCAAACCGAGGAGCCGCGCGACCCGCGCGAGATCCGACGCGCCGAGCCCCCCGCCGAGATCCCCCGCGAGCGCCGCCCGCGCGACGCCCGTCAAATACGATCGATGCGCCGCGACGACATCCCCGCGCAAAAGCCCCGCGTCCTCCACGTGCTTTCGCGCGGCCTCCGCCTTTTCCTCCGTGACGCGCCGATCTTCGAGGATCTCGTCGAGCACCGTAAAATACCCCTCCACGCTCCCGTTCGACGTCCCCTCGGGCAAACCCTCCACCATCACGCCGAGCGGCGACGGCTCCGCCGCGGCCTGCGCCTCGCCCCGCGCAGCGATCCGCGACGGACCTTCGATCACCGGCCACGCGACGCTCGTCGCCTCCGCGAGCTCCCTCTCGTACGACGTGCGCCAAAAACCCGTCTTGCAGAGCCGCGCAAAAACCCCTGCGGCCGCGCGTGCATCGTCGAGCGCCCGGTGCTCGTGCCCGCTCTCGACGCCGAGCGCCTTGCAGCACGACGCGAGCCGATAATCCCCGAGCGCTGGCAAGACCCGCATCGCGAGCTCGCGCGTGCACACCCGCGGCGCGTCCGGCAGCACGTACCCGAGCCGCCCGAGCTCCTCGGCGAGGAACGCGAGATCGAATTTCACGTTGTGCCCCACGAGCACCGCGCCTTCGAGGTACCGCACGAGCTCGGAGAGCACCTCCGGGAACCGCGGCGCGCCCGCGAGATCCTCCGCGCCGAGCCCGTGGATGTGCGTCGCGCCTGGATTCCTCTCGGGGTTCACCAGGGTCGAGAGCTCCGCGAGCACGCGACCTTCCGCGTCCGTGCGCACGACGGCGAGCTCGACGATCCGATCCGTCTTCCATCGCAGCCCGGTCGTCTCGACATCCACCACCGCGAATCCATGGGGAAACGAGGCTCGTCGTTCAGCGCTTTCCATCGCGATCCGCGCCACCCTAGCACCTCCGGGCGGGCGAGGACAACGCTTGGAATGGCTCCCTTTCCGGGTTCCGTCCCGCGGACCTCCATGATATTCGCTCTCCAATCAGGGACATGCGGACCTCGCCCCTCCTCGCCCTTGCCCTCTTCGCCGCGCCCCTCGCCGCCGCCGGGTGCTCTTCCTGCGGGAAAAGCTCCTCCGGCCCCGCGCCCGAGGCCACGTCCTCCGCGGCGCCCGGCGCGAGCGAATCCGCCGCCGCGCCGCCCCCGAAGGCGAAGACGCCCGCGCCGAGCCGCCAGGGCAACGTCGTCGCGCGAAGCCCCGCCGAGGACCTGCTCTACGTCGCGGACGAGGATGGAAGCGCCCTCCACCTCGTGCAGCTCCCGTTCGACAAGGAAAAACCCGCGCTCACCGTCGCGCTCCCAGGCCGGCCCGCGCAGGTCCTGCCGCTCGACGGCGAGGTCCTCGTCACGATCCGTGATCCCGGCCTGCTCCTCGTGATGCGGCCCGACGGCGCGAAGGGCTTCGTCGAATCCGCGCGGATCGCCTTGCCCGCCGACGCCTGGGGCCTCGCGATCACGAAGGACGAAAAGACCGCGCTCGTCTCGTCCGCGTGGACGCACAAGGTCTCCGCCGTCGATCTCGAAACGAAAAAGGTCCGCTTCACCGTCGACGTCGTCCGCGAACCACGCGGCATCGCCATTCTCGGCGATGGCTCGCGCGCGTACGTGAGTCACCTCATCGGCGCTTCCCTCACGCGTATCGACGGAATCGGCACGAGCAATCCCACGGTCAAGCGCGTCAGCCTCCCGGCCGCGCCGCTCCGGCTGCCGTACGAGACCACGCGTGCCGACGACGCCTCCCTCGGTTATGCCCTCACGTTCTCGCCCGACGAACGCAGGCTTTTCGTCGCGCGCCACGCCTTCGGTGCCGTGGGCCCCGAGGCCTGGTATGGGTTGCCCATCGTCGACGTTTTGCTCCCGCGCGACGATTCTCCGCTCGCGCCCCGGCGCAAGCAGCCCGCGGTCTTCGGGGCGCATATCAACGCAATCCCGCCCGAGGACCCGACCCTCGACCTTCACCCCGGCGACATGGTCCAGCCGCGCGCCATGGTCTATCGCGGGGCCACGCGCACCCTGCTCGTCCTCGGCGAGGGCAGCCTCTCCTTGACCGAGCTCGACGCGAGCTCGATCGACCCCGCGGCGATGGTCCGGAAAAACCACCCCCTGCAAGACGAGGGTGCGACCGGCGGCGGCCCCGCGTGCGCCGCGCCGAGTGGCTTCGCGCTCTCCTCCGACGAAGGCAAGGCCTACGTCTTTTGCCGCGCCACGAATGCGCTCGCCGTCCTCACGTTCCCCGACCCCAAGAGCGGCGCGAAATCCAGCGTCGTCCGCATTCCGCTCGGCAAGGGCCCCGACGACGCCCTCGCCGCCGAGGGACGCCGCCTCTTCTACGACGCCCAGGATACCCTCGTGAGCGGCGGCCTCGGTTGCGCGGCTTGCCATCCCGAGGGCCGCGACGACGGTTTTACCTGGACCGAGTTCGCCCCCGTGGAAGACGGCGGGAATACCACGTTCAGCTCGCATGTCAGCACCATCGTCCCCGGTGCGGCCCGCCAAACGCCCATGCTCGCCGGCCGCGTCGCCGCGCAAGGCCCGTATGGCTGGCATGGCGAGAGCGAGACCCTTGTCGATCGGATCCTCGCGGGCTTCGCCCTTCACCGCTGGGACGAGCGGCACGTCGTGGACAAGCAAACGGCCCGCCCGCGGGCGCTCGCGATCGCCGCCTTCCTTCGCAGCGGCCTCGTCCCTCCGCCGCGCGAAAAGGCCGAGCTCTCCGACGTCGAAAAGCGTGGCAAGGCCGTCTTCGAGAGCGCCGAGACCGCCTGCAAAACGTGCCATGCCGGCGCCGAATTCACCGATCGGGTCCCGATGCCGCTGCCCCGGATGACGATCCGCGTGGGCTACGTCGACGAGAAGGAAAACAACAAATACAAGACCCCGTCGCTCCTCTTCGTCGGCGGCACGCCCCCGTATTTCCACGACGGCAGTTACGCCACGCTCGAAGAGCTCATCGACAAGAACGACGACCGCATGGGCAAGACGAACCAGCTCTCCGCCGACGACAAGGCCGCGCTCGTCGCCTACTTGAGGACGTTATGAAGCTCCGCTCGCTCCTCCCTGCCATCGCCGCGCTCTCGCTCCTCTCGAGCGTCGCCTCGCCCGAGGACGCGCCCGACGCCTCCCCCGGCGACGCGGGCGCGGACGCGGCGGCCGCAGCGCCCACGGAATCGCTCCCGTTCCTCGGCCCCGTCCCCGCCGAGAAATCGAAGCCGCCCACGTTCGCCGAGTGGACGGCTGCGAAGGACCTCGACGCGCCGGTGAGCTCCACGTTTTGCGGCGTCCGCCGGGTGCGGGAATGGCTCCGTTTCCGTTGCGAGGTCATGAACTCGAACAGCATCGACCTCGTCACGGGCAATTCCAACGATGCCTTTTTCTCCGTGAAGCAGGGCGGCGGCGAGTGCACCAGCGATCCCGATCAGGGCCAGATTTGCTGGGACGCCGTCGAGGTCGTCTTTCCGCTTCGGCGCGGCGATCGGCGCTTCTTTCAGATCACGCAGCGGACCGGGGGAGGGTATTACGTGCCGGGCAGCGGACCGATGGTCCGGTCGATCCTCGGCCTCTCCGAGATGTGGGTCGAGGACGAACCCGGCCCGATCGTGACCATCGTCTCCTGGTGAACACCTTCATGCGCACCCGCCGTGCCGCGCTCTTCGCCGCGCTTTTCGCCCTCGCTGGCTGCTCGTCCCCGGGCGCCGGTGATTCCACGCCCATCGAACTGAAGGGCCCGCCCCCGTTCGCCGTAACACCCCGGACCGAATGGCCCACGCGCGCCTGGCCCACGGCCGAACCCGCGTCCGTGGGCATCGATCCGGCCGCGCTGAAGAAGCTCGACGATTACCTCTTCGCGCGCAACGGCGACGACGTCGATCGCAAGGGACAACGCACGAATGCGTTCGTGCTGGTGAAAGACGGCAAGCTCGTCTTCGAGCATTACGCCCGCGGCACCACGGCCGAGACCTCGCTGCTCACGTGGTCGGTGTCGAAGAGTTTCGTGAACACCCTGATCGGCATCGCGGTCGGGGAGGGGCGTTTCAAGGTCGACGACCCCGCGGGCAAGTATTACGCGGCGCTCGGCCCGGACAAACAGAACGTCCGGCTCACCGATCTGCTCCGCATGAGCTCCGGGATCGACTGGAACGAGACCTACGAGGCTTCGCCGGTCTTCTCCTCGGTCATGGCCATGCTTTACACGCGCGGAACGGACGACATGCCTCGGTTCGTCGCTGGGCACGGCCTCGCGTTTGCCCCGGGCACGCACTGGAGTTATTCGAGCGGCGACACGAACCTCCTCCTCGCGTCTCTGCGCGCCACGATGTCGGACGCCGAGTACGCCTCGTACCCCTGGAAAGCGCTCTTCGAGCCGCTCGGCATGACGAGCGCGCGCTTCGAGCGTGACGGCGCCGGCAATTTCGTCGGCTCCTCGTACCTCTACGCGACCGCGCGCGACCTCGCGAAATGGGGCCTGCTCTATCTCTCGGACGGCGTCTGGGACGGCAAG
This sequence comes from Polyangium jinanense, assembly GCF_028435265.1. Taxonomy (GTDB): domain Bacteria; phylum Myxococcota_A; class Polyangia; order Polyangiales; family Polyangiaceae; genus Polyangium; species Polyangium jinanense. The sequence continues at coordinate 7,259 of NZ_JAGTJK010000078.1, forward strand.
CGCCTCCTGCCGGAGGGATGGGTCGCCTACACGCTCACGATGGCCCCGGCCTACTATACGACCGACGTCCCGCCCCCGTTATGGGAGGACAACCCCGGCGCCCAGGTCTACCTGAACGTCGGCGACCCGAAGCGCAACATTCCGCGCCCCTGGCCCGCCGCGCCGCCCGACACCTTCGCGGCCCTCGGCCACTGGGGCAAATCGATCTTCGTGATCCCCTCGCTCGACCTCATCGCCGTGCGTCTGGGCGACGACCGCGAGTACGGCTGCTCCGCGCACGTGCAAAAGAACTGCGTGCCGGACCGCGAAAAGGCCTTCACGAAGGGGTATTATTTGGAGCTCCTGTCCGGGCTGGTGAAGCGATGAAGCGGGCCAAGCGCGTCCTGAAGATCATCGGCATCGTCCTCGGCGTGATCCTCGGCCTCGTCGGGATCTTCATCGCGTGGAACTGGAAAGCCCTCTCGGCGTTCCCGTTGCTCCCGTCGGGCTACGAGGCCAAAGAGCTCTGCTCCTGCCTCTTCGTCGAGGGACGCCCGCAGCCGGATTGCGAGGCCTTCATTCGCCAGAGCGTCGTCCCGATCGACAGCCGCTCCTTCGACATGGAGGGCAAGGCGGTCACCGTCACGGCCCTCTGGAACACGCGCCGCGCGCATTTCGTCTCGGAGCGGTTCGGCTGCGTGATCGACGGCGCCGGCAAGTAACCGCTCACGTCCGCCGGTTCACCTCTCATTTGCCCTTCGGCGTGGCCGGAGCCACGGCCTTCGCCCCGCACCCGAGCCGCATGGCGAACGATTTCGTCCCCGCCGTGTACACCACCCAGATCGTATTCGCGTCTGCCGCCGCCGCGTGCAGCTCCAGCACCTGCCCCGGATACGCCGCCACCTCTTGCGCCTCGATCGCCCCGCTCCCGCCGAGCGTCGCGATCTCCAGCACCTGCGGCGAGCCCGGCTCCTTCGCCTCCGGCCGCGCGTACACCACGATCGTCTCCCCGCACGCGGGCGCCGCCGCCACGGGCGCCGTATCCATCCCGTTCGGGTAATCGAGCGTCTTGATCTTCGCCTTCCCGTTCCAGTCGACGAGAATGTCATGGAGGGCGAAACCCTTGTCCGTGGCGAGCGGCAAGAGCCCCGCCGCGGAGTTGCCCGCGCGGGCCCCCACGAGCTCCGGATACCCCTCGGGCGGACCGCCCACGAACACCACGTCGTCGGCCGCGAGCGCCGTCGTCTTCTCGCGGATCTCGAAGCGCCGCGCGTGCACCGGCGTCATCGCGGATCGCGCGTCGAGCCACATCGCGACCACCTGCCCCTCGCCGACGGACACGAGCGAAATCGACGTCGCCCCCGATCCCTCGGGCGACAGTTCCAAGATGCCGCCCCCTTCGACCCACAATCGCCCGTGCCGCTCCCCGTTCCGCGCATTCGGCGCCGCCAGATACGCCACCGCGTCGCGCCCGCCCGTGCGCAAGGCCGATGGGCTCGTCCCCGGCACCGCGTCGTTCGCCACGACCTCCGGCGCGCCGAGTTTTCCCGCGGCGTCGAGCGCGCTCCGCACGAGCCCCGATCCTTCGACCCAGTACGTGTGCATCACGCCTGAGGCGTCCTCGGCGACCGCGACCCGCCCGCGTGGCCATTTCCGCGCGCGCTCCGGCTCGCTCGGGCCGGGCGCGGGGCCGTCGGGCCCGAACAGGCTCACCTGCGCTGCATTGCCCGAGAGCCGCCAGATCACGCCTTTCGAATAAACCGTCGCCGCCCCGCCGATCGCGATCGGCTGCTCCGGCCCGTCGATCAGAAACCGCGCACCGGTCCTCGGCTTGCGCTTCTTCGTGTTGCCCCCGCCCGCGCCCGCGAGCGCGCCCGAACCCGCGGGCGCGGCCGAACCTGCGGATGCAGCCGATCCCGCGGGCGCCTCCTCCTCGTCCGGCTCCGCGCTCGGCGCCGAAAGGGTCTCGGCGCTCGCCGAGGGAGGCGCCTGCGGCAACGGTTTGTCCTTCTTCGGCGGAGGGCGCCGGCACCCCGCGCCCGCGAGCGTGAGTGCGAGGGACACGCCTCCCACGAGCGCCCTTTTTGCGAAAGGCATCACGTCCGCGTGCTTCAAGGACAAACCTGCTCCGCCGGCACCGCCTCGCTGCGGAGCCACGCCGCCGCGCAGGCCGAGGCGTCGTATCCGCCCACCGATTTCACGATGTCGAGCAGGTCCTGGAAATGCGCGGCCTTCCCCTTGTTTTTTAGGAAAAACGCCTTCAGCGACGGATCGAGCTTCGCCTTGCCCATCTTCGCCTCGAGCGCGCGGAAGAAAAACGCGCCTTTCATGTAGGCGATGTCCCCGAAGAGCTGGTCCTTCAGGATGTCGACCTCGCCGCAGCCCTCGGGCCAGGCGATCTTCGGCGCCGTCCCGGCCATCGCCGTGTTCAGGCGGGTCTGGTAATGGGCCCAGAGCTTCGTACCCTCGTCCGCGCCGAACACCTCCGTGATCGCCCGCGCTTCGAGGTAACTCACGGTGCCCTCGGAGAGCACGAAATCCTCCCAGCAGGCCGGGCGCACGCCGTCGCCGAACCAGCCGTGCGCCGCCTCGTGCGCCTGGATCCATGGATCCGCCATGGCGATCGTCGAGACGTGCCACAGCGGGTGATGCTCCATGCCCCCGTACGCGCCGGCGCCCCAGTCCACCGCAATGGCGCCCGCCTCGCCGCCGAACGGATACCCGGCGAGCATCGTCTCGTAGAAATTCATGATGTCGACGAGCCTCTCCGTCCCTTTTTGCGCGTCCGTCCCGCCGCCCGGCAGGTAATAGGCCACGAGGTGCGTCCCCTGGAACGTCGTCCCGATGTCGAGTTTCGTGTAGCTCCCCGTCGCCCAGGCGATCTGATAGGGCGGCGCGTCGATCCCGATCGTGGACGGGTACACCGTCGTCATGCCCGCGGGCGTGCTCGTGACGGTGAGCTCGAACGTCGTCCCGTCCGCGGGATCCGAATGGCACGGGAAGAGATTGCCGCAGAAGTACGGCCAGACGAGCGTCGAGCCCTTCTCCATGAGGCCTTCGAACTGCGCCTGCTCCTTGAACTTGTAATCGATCGTGATCTGCGCGGAGCCCTGCGACGTCGGCACGCCGACGTCGAGCTGCCCTTGCGAGAGCGCCCATTTCAGCGGACCTTCGGCGCGCGACACGCCCTCTATCTCGAGCCCCGTCGCCTCGAACGACGCGCCCGTGCCGGTCAGCGAGCCTGCGAGGTCGATCACCGCGGTCCCGGTCATCGTCGAAAGGTCGACGGTGAGCCGCGTCTTCTGGATGTTCCGGCTGAGGTCGGCCGACGGCTCGGGCGGCGGCTCGACCGGCGTCCCCGTGGTGCTGGGCTTGTCCTTGCCGTCGTCCTGGGCGCAGCCGAGGGCCGCGAGGATTACAATTCCCAACCCGACGAGCCTCGCGTGTCGACCGATCCGCATGTGTTTCCTCCGTGCGAGCGCTTGATCATCCACGCCGCGACGAGAGCCTGTCAAGGCCGCGCGCGTCAGGAATTTTCCGCTGCCTCTGCGAGCGTTCTTTCCGGGCGGTGCCTCTTTACGACCGGCACGGGCCCGTGCTCTACTCTCGCACCACGTGCCGGAGCGTGAGCGATGAGCGAGATCTTCACCTTCTTGTCCACCGCCTTCCCCCCGACGGCGCAGGTCACGGCTTTCAAGGGGCGGGAGGCCATTTCACGGACCTATGAATTCGACATTGCGTTGAAGCTCACGGGGCTCGACGTCGACGTCGCCGCCGCGGTCGGAGCTCGCGGCACCCTGAACATCGATCGGGGCCTCGGCGCGCCGCCGTTCGTCTTTCACGGAATCCTCGCGTCCGTCGAGCTCGTGAACGATTACGGCGCGTACGGCCTCTACCTCGCGCGGCTCGTCCCGACGTACTGGCAGCTCACGCTCACGCGCCACAGCCGCATCTTCACGGACGCGAGCATCCCCGAGATCATCGAGGCCATCCTGAAAGAGGGCGGGCTCGGGTCGAACGATTACCGGATCTCGCTCTGGAACGAGTATCCGAAGCTCGAGCACGTCTGCCAGTATCGCGAGAGCAACTACGATTTCATTGCCCGTCTCGCCGAGCGTGAGGGCATGTACTTCTACTTCGAGCAGAGCGAGGATCGCGAGATCCTGGTCTTCACGGACACGCGTTCGGCACACAAGAAGCTCGCGCCGAAGCCGGTGAAGTATTTCCCCGCGCCGCCTGGGGACGTCTCCGCGGGTGAGTCGATCCGCTCGTTCCGGTGCCGCTCGAACGCGCTGCCCGGCCGCGTGAAGGTCACGGATTACAACTACCTGAAGCCGAGCCTGGAGGTCAAAGGCAGCGCCGAGCTCTCGGGCAAGGGCGACATCGTGCTTTACGGCGAGAACGTGAAGACGCCCGGCGAGGGCAAGCGGTACGCCTCGATCCGTGCCGAGGAGATCGCCGCGCGGCAGACGGTGTACACGGGGGTCGGCCCGCAGTTTTACCTCCGGCCGGGCTACGTGTTCGTTCTCGAGGAGCACCCGCGGCTCGCGTTCAACAGCGATTACCTCACGATCGAGATCGAGCACCTCGGCAATCAATCGGCGAGCGGCGAGGACCTGGAGATGCTCTTCGGCGAGGAGGCGCCCACGAAGGAGACGTACCTCGCCACGGTGCACGCGATCCCGCACACGACGCAGTTCCGCGCCGAGCGCAAGACGCCCTGGCCGCGCATCGACGGTGTGGTCGACGGCGTGGTCGACGGCGTGGCGGCGAGCCCGTATGCGCAGATCGACGCGCACGGCCGCTACAAGGTGAACATCTTCTTCGACGAGGGCGACGCGATCGACGGCTCGCGCTCGACGTGGGTGCGCATGCTCCAGCCGCACGGCGGCACCGTCGAGGGCCATCATTTCCCGCTGCGCAAGGGCACGGAGGTGCACCTCGTCTTCCTCGGCGGCGACCCGGATCGCCCCGTGATCGTGGGCGCCGCGCACAATGCCGAAACGCCGAGCGTGGTGACGCAGGGCAATTACACGAAGAACCTGATCCGCTCGGGGTCGAACAACTTCATCGAGATGGAGGATCTCCTCGGCTCGACGCACGTGCACATCTACGCGCCGAAGCTCAACTCCTCGCTCCACCTCGGCAATGGTCCCTATAACTTCGACCTCCGCACGGACGGCAGCGGCCACATTTACACGGGGGTGAACTTCGACGTCGACGTGATGGCGAACAAGACCGAGGACGTCCACGGGACCATCACCGAGACGTACGTCGGTCCATTCACGACGACGGTCACGAATCCCGTCACGCAGACGTACAATGCGACGCTCGACGAGACGGTCGAGGGCGCGGTCACGGTCCGTTACAACAACATCCTCGACCTCCAGGTCACGAGCGCCACGACGCAGGTCTACAAGGATATCGTCAACCTCCAGGTGGTCGGCGCGAACACCGAGAAGTTCGACGCCACGTACGACGAGACCGTGACGGGCAAGATGACGGGCACCTACCTCGCGTCGCGCGAGGAGAACGTGACCGGAGAGGACAAACTCACGGTCACCGGCACGCAGAACATCAACGTCACGAGCAACGCGACCGAGAAGATCGGCGGCGTCTACGATCTCACGGTGGTCGGGGACATGAAGACCTCGATCAACGGCAACCAGAAGATCCAGACCCAGGGTCCGGTCCAGTGGTTCAAGGCCGCGGAGTTCCAGGGCTTCACGGCCGGAGCCAAGTTCGATGGTCACGCCGGCTTCGCGCTGGATTGGTTCGCGGGCGCGAAAATCTCGCTCTTCGGTGGCCTCAAGGTGGACCTCACAGGGGGCGTTTCGCTCGCGCTCACGCTCGGGCCCATGCTCACGATCACGCCGGTCGCGATGGACATGAAAGCGACGAACCTGAACGCGCTCGGGCTCAAACTCCAGGCGATCGGGAACAAGCTGGAGGCCAAGGGCCTGAGCCTCGGCGTCGCCGGCTTGCACGTCAACACCTGAGCCCCGCGTTTTCAGAGCGAGATCCTCGCGCGTGAAGATCCTGAAGCCTCTCCGGCTCTCCTTCGTGCACCGCACCTTCGAGCACAAGCGGCGGTGCCTCTTCGTGCCCACGGTCATGGCGCTCTTTCCGTTCGATTCGCCGAAATCGATCGGGACCGAGGTCGACCTCTGGAAGATGGCGGGCAAGGAGCTCGGCCGGTTTGGCGTGCTCGACCATTGCATGTGGAAGCCCCGGGGCGAGCTGCTCGTCACGGGGCATTGCTACCCACCTGGCAGAAAAGAAGCCCCCTACGCGCACGTAAAATTGTCGCTCGGGACGATCGAAAAGACGATCTACGTGATCGGGGATCGCACCTGGGGCCTCATGGGCCCGAGTGATCCGGCCCCGTTCACGCAGATGCCGATCGACTGGGCGCACGCGTTTGGCGGCGAGAAATACCCGCAGAACCCGGTCGGCAAGGGCCTTCTGCCGATCAAGAACGAGTCCGGACAAACCGTCCACCCGCTGCCGAACGTCGAGGATCCGCGGCACGTCGTGAAATCGAAGGGCGATCGCCCCGAGCCGGCCGGGCTTGGGCCCTACGATCTCACCTGGCCCCATCATTTCGCGAAGATGGGGACGTACGACAAGAAATGGCTGGAGGAGCAGTTCCCCGGCTTCGCGCTCGACATCGATTTCGGGGTCTTCAACGTCGCGCCGCTCGATCAGCGCCTCGAAGGGTATTTCCGGGGCGACGAGACGTTCCGGATCGAGAACATGCACCCGGACAAGAACGTCCTCGAGTCGCAGCTCCCCGGCGTGGTGGCGCGCTGCTTCTTGCAGCTCTCGCCCGAGAAGGGCGACGATCTCGTCGAGGTCCCGCTGCACCTCGAGACGGTGCAGCTCTTTCCGCACCTCGAACGCGGCATCGTGATGTTCCGGGGCCTGCACGAGATCGAGGAGCCCGACGCCTCCGATGTGCGGGTCGCGATGGCGGCGCTCGAAGACCTCGGCGACGAGCCGAAGCCCCGCGCCCATTACGAGCAGGTCTTCGCGCAGCGGATGGATCGCAAGAACGCGCACCTGCACATCCTGCGCGACCCCGACCTCATGCCACGCAGCCTCGCCACGGCCCCGAAAGCCGCCCCGGTGCTCGTGGACGAGTACGACCAGGCCATCGAGCAGGAGATGCTCGTCCTGAAGAACGCGCGGCGCAAGGCCCAGGCCGAGCTCGATCGGGGGCGCGAGCGCGCGATCGCGATGGGCGCGGACCCGGATACGTTGCCGCGACAAACCCTCCCGCCCGAAGAAGAGGTGCCGAGCCTCGACGACCTGCCGGCGTATGTCGATCGGATGAACACCGAGGCGGAAAAGCAGAAGGCCGAGGCTGAGAAAAAGCAGGCCGAGGCCGAGCAGAAGATCCGCGCGATGTGCGCGGAACAGGGTCTCGATTACGACGAGATCATCCGCAAGGCGCGGCGCGAGAAGACGGGCCCGCCCAAGTTCAGCGCCGAGAAGGAGATCGAGAAGCTGCGCGACATCGCGGAGCTTTCAAAGAACGCGGGCGTGCCGCTGCAGGGCGTGGACGACAAGCTCGCGGATCCCGATCTCCTCGACAAACTGCGCAAGGCCGAGGAGCAGGTTCACGCGGCCTACCGGATCGCGGCGCACGAGGCCGAGGCGCCGGCGCCGATGGAGCCGGAGGAGAGCGAGCGAGCGCGGGCCGACATCCGGCGCGCGTACGCGACGGGCGACAAGCTCGCGCGGCGCGATTTTTCGGGCGCGGATCTGTCGGGCATCGATCTCTCGGGCGCGGATCTCGAAGAGGTCTACTTCGAAGGCGCGAACCTGACGGGCGCGAATCTGACGGGCGCGAAGCTCGATCGCGCGGTGCTCGCGCGGGCGAATCTCACGAATGCGCGCCTCGCACTCGCCTCGTTGCGCGAGGCGAACCTCGGGCGCGCGCGGCTCGAAGGCGCCGATTTCGAGGGCGCGGACCTCTCCGGCGCGACGCTCCACGAGACCGACGCGGCGGGCGCGAAGCTCCTCGGTGTCTTGCTCGATGGTGCGCTCCTGATAGAGCTGCGGCTCGAAGGCGCGGATCTCTCGGGCGCGCGCGGCGAAAAGCTCTTTTTCGTCAAGTGTAACCTCCACGGCGTCCGCTGGGCGAACGCGAAGCTCTCGAAATCGAGCTTCATCGAATCGAATTTGACCGACGCCGATTTCACGGGCTCCGATCTCGAGTCGTGCACGTTCGTCGGCGTCACGGCCGATGGCGCGCGGTTCGACGGCGCCGACCTCGAAAACATCCGCGTCGTGCACGGCTCGACGATGGAGCGGACGAGCTTCAAGGGGGCCAAGCTCCCCGGTTCGAATCTGCGGGGTACGAGGCTGCAATCGTCCGATTTCACGGGGGCCACGATCTCGAAGAGCGACCTCTCCGAGGCGGATCTGCGCGGGGCGAGCCTCGCACGCGTGATCGCGGTGGATTCGCGCTTCGTCGGGACGGACCTCCGCAATGCGCAGTGCGTCTCGGCGAACCTGATGCTCGGCATCATGCACAAGGCGCGCCTCGCGGGCGCCGATTTCACGGGCGCGAACCTCTTCGCGGCGGACCTGCTCCGCGCCGTCGGCGACGACGAGACGCGCTTCGATCAGGCGAACTTGAAGCGCGTCGTGCACCAGAGGTCGGCCCGATGAACCGCGAAGAGCTCGTCACGCTCGTCAAGGACGGGGAGATCGTCACCGAGCTCGACCTCTCGGGCCTCGATCTCTCGGGCGCGGACCTCTCGGGCGGCATTTTCGAGAAGGTCGTGCTCAAGGGCGCGAACCTTTCGGGCGCGCGGCTCAAGGAGAGCGTGTTTTGCGGCTGTGATCTCTCGGAAGCGAACCTCGAAGGGGCGAACCTGCATCACGCCTCCGTGCTCGAATCGAAGCTCACCGGCGCGAATTTGAAAAAGCTCTACGCGCCGATCGCCAGGTTTGTCGAATCGAACCTCGCGGGCGTGGATCTCTCGGGCTCGAACCTGCTCACTGTCTTTTTCGTCGAGTGTGATCTCTCGGGCGCCTCGCTCGCCGAGGTCACGTTCGATCGCGGCGCGCTCGTCGACGCGAAGGTCGACGGGCTCGATCTGCGGGGGAGCCTGATCAAGCAATCGGTCATCGCGAAGACCGACCTGCGAAAGACGCTCCTCACGAAGACCCGCTTCGAGATCGCGGTGCTGCACGAATCGGTGCTTGCGGGCATGGACCTCTCGGGGATGGATCTCGGCTGCTCGCAGTTCGTAGACGCGGACCTCTCGGGCGCGGATCTCTCGGGCGCGAACCTCGAACAATGCAATTTCAAGGGCGCGGACCTAAGGGGCGCGAAGCTCGAAAAGGCGCGGGCGCCGAAGGCCATGTTCGCCGCGGCGAAGCTCGAAGGGGCGATCCTCTCGGGCGCGGTGCTGCGCGAGACGCTCTTCGTGGAGGCGCTGGCGACGGGCGCGAATTTCGAGAAGGCCGACCTCGAGCTCTCGGTATTCGTCCGCGCCTCGTGCGTGGGCGCGCGCTTCGGCGGGGCGACACTCTCGTATGCGGATTTCTCGAATGCGGACATCTCGCGCGCCGATTTCGCGGGCGCGAACATGCTGCGGACGCGGCTTCACCGCGTGAAGGACGAGGACGCGACGTTCGGGCTTGCCCGGAAGATCGCGCTCGGCGACGACGCGGAGCTCGCCGAGGCGGAAGGGTTTGTGCCAGCCTCCTGAGGGGGCGGGTTTTTCGAGGCGCGGAGCTTACTGAGAGGGCACGGAGAACGACATGAACGGCAATCTCGCGAGGAAGCTCGATGAGCTCGAGGCATACCAGGTCATGGGCACGGTCGTGCACGCCGAGCCCGGGCTCTTCATCGTCCGCACGGGCCGCGGCGACATGCGGGCGCGGCGCGCGACGAGCTGTCTCGTCGAGCCGCGCCTCGACGATTTCGTCCTCGTCGCGGGCGCCCCGAGCGGCGCGGCGTGGGTCCTCGCCGTGCTCGAGCGCGAAGAGGGCGCGGGCGCGTCGCTCGCTTGCGATGGCGATCTCGAAATCAAGGTGCCCGAGGGCCGCGTGCGTGTGGCCTCGAAGGAGGGCATCGATCTCGTCTCGCAGAAGGACGTCTCGGTCCTCGCCGACGGCGTGCGCGTGCATGCGGCGACGGGCAGCGTGGTGATGGACAGCCTCTCGTACCTCGGCGGGCTCGTGCGGAGCGAGATTGGCAAACTGCGCCACGAGGGCGGCATCGTCGAGCGCGTGGTCGAGCGCGTGAGCGAGCGCGTGAAGCGCTCGTTCCGGAAGGTGGAAGAGGTCGATCAGGTCAAGGCCGAGCGGATCGACTATTCTGCGAAGCAGGTCATGAGCCTTCGCGCGGAGAACGCCATCGTCACGGCCGAAGAGCTCGTGAAGATGGACGGCGAGCAGATTCATCTCGGCTGAGCGAACACCGGGGCAGGGAGGAGGCGCGTCATGTTCGGGAATTCGCAATTGGGCGGTGTGAACCTCGGGTTTCCGGACGTGTGCCTCACGCCCATGCCCGTTCCGGTGCCGATTCCGTATCCGAACGTCTCTTTCGGCCCGCTCGGCTTCCCGCCCTCGTTCAACGTCCTGTGGATGTGCACGCCGGCGCATCATCTCCTGACGACGCCGCTCATTTCGATCGGGGATACGCCGGGCATCGCGATGGGCGTGGCCTCGGGCATGATCATGTCGCCGACGCGGCCCGTCACCGGGGCATTCACCGTGCTCGTCAATGGGATCCCCGCGACCCGCATGACGAGCTTCAACATCCAGAACAACACGAACTGTCCGGGCCTCGCGATCGTGCCCGCGCAGGTCAAGGTGCTCCTGCTCGCTCCCTGAGGCCACGGGCTTTTCATCACCTTGGAGATCCGTTCGTTCTGCCCATTTCCTGCGGCGGCCTTCGTCTGGGAGGCCGCGCCGGGGGGGCATTCGCTCACGATCCTCGTCAAAGCCACGTTCCTGCTCGTGCACGGGGCCGAGGCGACGATCGCACCGGCGCAGGACGAGCCCGCGGGCGACGTTCCATGGGACAATGAGCCGGGCGCGTCGCTCCGCCTCTCCACCGATTTCGTGCCGCTCAAGCCACGCACGGACGTGCTCGTCGCCGGGCACGCATTCGCTCCCAAAGGCGCGCCGGTCACGGAGCTCTCGTGCCGCATTGAAATAGGCGATTTCGCGAAGGGCCTCCGCCTCGTCGGGGATCGGCGATACACGCCCGGGCCCGGGGGGCTTTCGGCGGGGCCGCCGGCCGCGTTCACGCGGATGCCGCTTCGATACGAGCGCGCGGCGCGCGGGGAGGGGAATCCGGTCGGCATCGATCTCGCGGCGGCGCCGGTGCGCGACGCGATGGCCGTGGCGAACGTCGTGACCTCGACCGGACAAACCCCGGGGCTCGGCCCGCTCGCGCCGGGATGGCCGCAGCGCCGAAAGCTCGTGACCGAGGAGGGGCACAAGTGGGCGACGGCTGCGCGCGGGGAAGATGCGGGCCCGGCGCCCGAAGGGTTCGATTTCGGGTTTTTCCAGGCCGCACCGTCGGATCAGCAGATTCCGCTCCTGCGCCCCGGCGCGACGCTCGTGCTCGAACACCTGCATCCGACGCTGGAGCGGCTCGAGACACGTTTGCCCGCGGCGCGGCCGCAGGCGTTCCGGATCGATCCGAAGACGGGCCGGGTCAGCGAGATCGCGCTGCGTTGTGATACCCTCACGATCGACACGGATCGGGGGCGCATGTCGCTCGTGTTCCGCGGCCTCACGGACGTGCCGGCGAAGGCGCCGATCGCGGTGGGGACGCTCGTCGTGGCGAGCCATCCGCAGGGAAAGCGGGTGCGGCCTGCCGATATCGAGAAGGTCGTGCGGCAAGGGGGCTCGCTGGAGGACGTCGCGGGCGCGCCGGAGAAACATCCGCTCGAAATGCGGCACGATACGCGGCCGATCGGGCAGGTGCGAGCGGGCGGCACCACGAGCAGCTCCGCGTCCGCGAAGGCCCCGGCTTTGCCATTTCGACCCGCGGCGCCCGGCGCGCCTGCGCCCGCCGCGCCTTCCGCGCCGCCACGCCCGAGCTCGGCGCTGCCGTTTGGCAGCGGCACGGTGCACGTGGGCGCGCCCGCGGCGGTGGTCGTTCGTCCGGCCACACCTTTCGAGCGGACGTCCGTGCCGCCCCCGCCGCCTACGCCCGCCCTTGCGAAGCCCGCGGAGGAGCTCGACATTGAGCCGGATCCGCCGACGCCGGCGCGTCCTTCCGCGCCGCCGCTGTCCGCGCGGGTCCTGCCGTTCGGCAGCGTCACGCTCGGGCCTTCGGCGACGCCGCCGAAGGTTTCTCCGGCCACACCATTTCAACCTCCGGCGGTGCCGCCGCGCCCGCAGGCCAAGGAGGCGCCGCGGGTCTTGCCGAGCGCGGGATTGCCCTTCGTGCCGGCGGAAGCCGCGCCGCCGTCTTCGCCTGCGCCTGCGTCCGTGCCTCCGCCTGCGCCGGTGCCCGCGAGCGCGGCGCCGATTCCTTTCTCGCCAAAGGATGCCGTCAAACCCGCGCTCGTCACGCTGCCGACGATTCCGCTCGAACCCAAGCCGCCCGAGCCCGAGCAGGGCGAGCCCGCATTGCCGGGGGCTGCGCTGCTCTTGCCACTTCCGCTCGAGAAATATGCCTCGATTGCGGCGGAAATCGCGGGGCCCACGGTCGATGTGGGCATGACGCTCCGCCGGCACGGGCTCGACGAGGAGAAATGGGCGCGCATCGTGGCCGAGAGCATGCCCATCATCGCGGAAGACGCCGGGCGCGGCGAGGGGGCGTTGCTCGAAGCGTTTGATCGAATCTACGTCGCGCGCATGGAAGCGCTCGGCCGGACGGTCGACGTGCGGGGGCATGCGCGGCTCTCGGTCGCGGCGGCGCACGGGAAGCTGTCGCGTTGCCTCGAAGAGCTTGGCCTCGGGCGGGCGGATCTCCTGCCATTGCGGCGCTCGCTCGGGCGCAAGGCGACGAAGGATCCGGCCTTCGCGGCGGAGCTACGCGCAGCGACGGAGGCCGAGCGCGCGGCCTCGCCGCCGCCCGAGGTGGGGCTCTTCAAGCCGCCGCGGCGGGCGCGTAATTCGTGAGCGACGACGGTTCGCGGATTGCGACCGATTTCGACGACGCCTGACTACCGGACGAGGCCGTCGTGGTGCGGCGGGTGCGGTAGGCGCGCATCACAGCTCGAACCCGTAATACATTCCCTGATTGTCGTCCGTGAAGGAGCCGAGGCTCGATTCCACCACGAAATAGTAGCTGATCTTCGACGTGACGTCCGGGATCGAGAACGAGTGGACCGTCGTGCCGTCGATGGCAGGGTTCGTGCCATAACGATAGCCCGGCGGGTTCCCCACGAAGCCCGTGGCGCTCACGACGGCGGGGTGCTTCGTCGCTGTGGCCCAATCGTCCCTCGAATACACGACGGTGACCGTTGCGTCCGGCGGGAGGCTCTCCAGCACGGCCGCGCCCTCCATCGTGGTGCCAGAAGAGCGGGGTACGCCGTGGTGGAACACCCCGCCCGCGGGCATGCTGGGGCCCGCGGCGAACGAAGTGGCGTGGCCGAGCCCGCCGTTGTCGTCCCAGTGCGTCTGTCCCAAGGCGTCGTCGTGGCGAACCGAGACGCGCGCGTCGCCGAAATAACAGTACGCGGTGTACAATGCGCGCCCGTCACCGCGGACGGTCGCGTGTTTCGCGGCGCAACTGTAGATCGAGGTCGGGATGTGCACGGTCACGGTCCCCGCGTAGAACGGGTCCGAGACGGCGATCTCGAAGTAAGACCTGCGCATGGGAGGGAACAAGCTCACGAGCGGATCGCCCATGGACTCGAGCGCGAATGCGTCGAGGTCGAGCTCCGCGAGCATGGGATCGGCGTAGAGCTCGTTGGTATCGGCGAACCCGAGCGTGGATCCAAGCGCGGAGCCCTTGTGTAGCGGCGGCAGCCAGGTGTTGACCTCCGCATACAAGAGCTCCACCTCGCTCATGGCGAGCGCGGGCTCGGCGCCGAGGACGATCGTCGAAGCGGCCGCGAGAACGAGGAACGATTTGTTTTTCGACATGAGGACCCCTCCGGCCGGGACGCGGGCGAATGACGCACGAGACCCCGGGGGCAGGAACGAATCTCCGGCGCGCGCGATTCGAACCAGCTCGAAACGCGAAGTGCCCCATCGGGGAATCTCGCCGGAGGACGGGAGCGGCCCTTTGCAATGTGCGGGCCAGCGAGCTCTGCGGGACCGACAGGGCGTAAAATGAGGCTACGGCGGTAGGCGCGAGCCTGCACCTGCAGGCGCGAGCCTGCAGGCCCCAGCCTGCACTGCAGGCCCGAGCCTGCAGGTGGGGGCCTGCACTGCAGGCGGGAGCCTGCAGCAGGCGTCAGGGTTTTGTCGGCGTGGTCTTCGTGTCGACCCGGCTCCGCACGATGCGCGGGGGCGTGCTGTCGACGTCGAGCCGCGAGACGACGAGGTTCCGCAAAGACGGGCGTCCCGCGCGCGCGAGGAGGAGTTTTCCGAGGAAGTCACGCAGTGCGGGTTTGCCGCCGAGATTCGTGGCCTCGACGGATTTCCACGCGGTGGCCGCATCCTTCACGCACGACTCTTTCGCGCCCGCGGCGTCCGGCTCGCAGACGAGCACGACGCAGTTCATCGCGAGCCCGAGGCACGTCCGGTGGATCGTGGCGTCGTCGGTCGTGGCGCCGCTCGGCGAGACGAGCGAAATCGTGGTCTTCGTGTCGAGCTTTCCGCGTGACGCGTAAAGCAGCCCGACGGGGTTGTGCGCGTCGTGGCTCTCCAGCCAGGCGTACGGATCCGTCTCGGTCGCGGCCGTCTTCGTGGTCCCGGAGGCGAGGGTGAGCAGCATCGGGCTCGACACGATGTTACGCGCCCGTAGCAAATCGGCGGGGTTGCCCTTTTTGCTGGTCGCGCTCGGCGGAGGTGGAATGTGCACGCCGTCCGTGACGGGCGCTTCGCCTTCGTGATCGTCGTCGTCTCCGTCGCTCGGACCCACGTTCGACAGGATTTCCAGGGAGACGTCGACGCCGAGCTCCGCGAGGTCGCCCGCATGGCCTTCGGCCTTGGCGCCGGCGCTCATCGCCTCTTCGACGAGGCCTCCGCCGCCCTCGGTCGGGGCGTGGATGCCGGGCAGCGGGCTCTTTGCGCCGGCCCGCATGCCGTCGTCGGCGAGCGAGCCGAGCTTTCCGCCGCCGCGCATGCCGTCGTCGGCGAGGGATCCCGCGCGTCCGAGGCCTCGCGCGGCGTCGTCGCTCAGCATCGCGCCTTTCGCGCCGATCCTCGCGCAATCGTCGCCGGCCCGGGCCATGAACATCCCGATCGCAGCGATCACCGCTGCGATGGGCCCCAACTTTTTGCCGTTGCCCTCGTCTTCTCCGCTCACGAAGACCTCCGGGCGCGATGATACCGAGGGGTCCGCCGCAGACAATCCCCTCGGGCAACTCCTTGCAAATGCGACGGTTCTGGGTACCCTCCGCCGCCACCATGGCCGTCATCACCGTCCTCGGCGCCGGCATGATGGGCAGCGCGTTTTGCGTGCCGCTCGTCGATCGCGGGCACGACGTGCGCCTCGTCGGCACCCACCTCGACCACGCGATCATCGAGAGTCTTCGTTCACGCGGGTTTCACCCGACGCTGAAGCTCGATTTGCCCCCTTCCATCCAGCCGTTTTTCGTGTCCGAGCTCGAAGAGGCCGCCCGTGGCGCGGACATCCTCGCGTTTGGCGTGAGCTCGGCGGGCATTCGCTGGGCCACGGAGACGATCGCGCACCACGCGCGGCCCGGCGTGCCGCTCGTGATGATCACGAAGGGGCTCGAGCTCGACGG
Source organism: Polyangium jinanense (assembly GCF_028435265.1). GTDB lineage: Bacteria > Myxococcota_A > Polyangia > Polyangiales > Polyangiaceae > Polyangium > Polyangium jinanense. The sequence continues at coordinate 23,086 of NZ_JAGTJK010000078.1, forward strand.
CGAGGCCGGTCGGCTCCTCGTGCTGCCGGACGTCGTGCGGCGAGGGTTGCCCGAGGAGGTGCGCACGAATGTATCGCCGGCGGCCGTCGCGGGGCCGTGTATCGCGGGAGAGCTCGCGCGGCGCGTGCCGACATCGGTCGTGGTGACGGGCAGGGACGGCGAGGCGCTCGACAAACTCGCGCATGCACTCCGCGGCCCGTATTACCACGTTTTCCGGTGCGCGGACGTGATCGGCGCCGAGGTGTGCGCGGCGCTGAAGAATGCGTATGCGATGGGCGTCGCGCTCGGCGCGGGCCTGCACGAGAAGAAGGGCGGCGCGCCCGGGAGCGTGGCGATGCACAACTGGGAGAGCGCCGTGTTCGCGCAGGCCATTCGCGAGATGATGCGGGTCATCGGGATGCTGGGCGGCGATCCGATGACGGCGACGGGTTTGCCCGGGGTGGGGGATCTCGACGTCACCATGAACGGCGGTCGCACGGGGCGTTTCGGGCGGCTGCTCGGGCTCGGAATCGGCGCGCGCGAGGCCGTGGCCCGGATGGAGGGCGCGACGCTCGAATGCCTGGAGATCCTCGACGTGATGCGCCGGGCCCTGCCCGCGTACGAGGCCCGGGGCGAGCTCGGGCCCGGGGAATTGCCGCTCCTGCGGACGCTGATTACGGTGGCGCTCGAAGACGCGCCCGTCGAGATGCCGTTCGATTCGTTTTTCGGGGCCTAGCGATGCACGTGGGGGACGACGCGCTTTTCCTGGGGATCGATTGCAGCACGACGGCGTGCAAGGCCATCGCGTGGGACCGAGAGGGCCGCGCCGTCGCGGAGGGGCGCGCGCCGATCCCGCTCTCGAACCCGGCGCCGGACGCGTGGGAGCAAGACGCGCGGACCTGGTGGGAGGCGCTCGGCACGGCGACTCGCGAGGCGGCCCGCGCGCTCGGGGACGTGGGCGCGCGGCGCATCCGGGCGGTCGCGATCACGCACCAGCGGGAGACGTTCGTCCTGACAGACGAGCAAGGAGAGCCCTTGCATCCGGCGCTCGTGTGGATGGATGCGCGCTGCCGGGCGGAGGTCGCGGCGCTCGCGGCGAGGGTGGGGGAGGCGCGCTTGCACGAGATCTCGGGCAAGTTTCCCTGCACCACGCCTTCACTCTACAAGCTGCTCCACCTGCGCAATCGGATCGCGCCGCACCTCGCCGCGCGTCCGGTGCGGATGCTCGATGTGCACGCCTTTCTCGCCCACAGGCTCACGGGCCGCCTCGTCACGTCCGTGGCGAGCGCGGATCCGACGGGCCTCGTGGACATGGCGGCGCGGGGTTTTTCCGCGGAAATCCTCGAATGGGCAGGTTTGTCCGCGTCGGAGGTCCCCGCGCTGGCCGAGCCAGGCGAGCGGATCGGCGAGGTGGGTCGCGAGGCCGCCGCGGCGCTGGGGATCGAGGCAGGGATCCCGGTGTTCGCGGGGGCCGGCGATGGGCAGGCCGCGGCGCTCGGCGCGGGCGTCGTGGGGCCGGGCGTGATGTATCTGAACCTCGGCACGGCGATCGTGTCGGGGGTCATTTCGCGGGAGTACCGCACGGATCGCGCTTTCCGCACGATGATGGCGGCGACGCCGGGCGCGTTCTTGTACGAGACCGATCTGAAAGGCGGGACGTTCACGCTCACGTGGCTCGCGCGTTTGCTCGGCGCGGAGACCGAGGCGTCCTCGACGACGCTTTCGGCGCTCGAACGGGAAGCGGAGGGCATCACGCCAGGCGCGGACGGGCTCGTGCTCGTGCCGTATTTCCACGGGGTGATGAATCCGTATTGGGATGACGCGGCCACGGGGATCCTGCTCGGGCTTTCCGGCGGGCAGGGGCCGGCGCATGTGTATCGGGCGATCCTCGAAGGAATCGCGCTCGAACAGCGGCTCCACACGGACGGCGTGGAGCGGGCGTCGGGGCCGATCGCGGAGCTGCGGGTGATGGGCGGCGGCTCGCGCAGCGCGCTGTGGTGTCAGATCCTGGCGGATGTCCTCGACAAACCCATCGTGCGGGCGGGGACGAGCGAGGCGACGTCGCTCGGGGCGGGGATCCTGGCGGCGGCCGGCGTGGGGGCGTTTTCCGGGATCGAGGAGGCGGCCGCGGCGATGACGTCGCGGGGCGAGGGGTTCGTCCCGGGGGAGCGGCGCGGGTTTTACGAGCGTCTTTACCGCGAGGTGTACGTGGGGCTGTATCCGGCGCTTTCGGGGGCGATGGGGCAGCTCGCGCGGCTGCGGGAGAGCGCGCGGTAGCTCAATCGTCCCACGCCACGCGGAAGCTCGTGAACGCGTACGGATACGTGCGCCGGTACCAGTTGCGGAAGCTCGGGCGGAGGAGCTTCTGGTCGGTGGCCCACGAGGCGCCGAAGACGACGTCGTGCTCGCCGTCGAAAAAATCAGCCGAATACCCAGCGTAGGTCCGGGCGTACGGGACGAACCCGGGGAGGGGTGAGAACGGCGTGCTCGTCCATTCCCAGCCGTTGCCGACGAGCTCTTCCACGCCCCACGCATTCGCCCCGGCCGGATGCGCGCCCGTGGGCGAGGGGAAAAAACGGGCGAAATCGAAATTGCCGTGGGAAGGCGCGGGTTCGGCCTCGCCCCAGGGATAGGGCCGATAGGCGCCCTCCGGCGTCGTATAGGCGGCGCGGCAGAGCTCGGCCTCCGTCGGCAATCGCCCGCCGCGGTGCGCGCAATAAGCCCGCGCTTGCTCGCCCGAGACCTGCACGGGCCAGCCTTCCGCGACCTCGAAGGGCACGGGGCCGAACACCGTCTTGACGAACAGGCGAGCGCCGCTATGAATCCAGGAGCGGGGCCGGAGCGACGGGGGATCGCCGTTCGCTCGGAGGAACGTGCGCCAATCGAGGTTTCGGACAGGGAGCGAATCCAGGGAGAAAGCCCCGACGGAGACGGTGGCCCGGCCAAACTCGTTGTCCCAGCCGAACGGGATCTCGTTCCAGGCGGCGCCGATCACGGCGTCGCCCGCGGAAATGCGCTTGCGCTCGGCGGCGCGGCCCTGGCCGGAGCCGGGCGGGGCGATGCTCCTCGGGCGCTGGATCAGGCCCGGGCGGCACTCCGCGAACATGTAGAGCAGCGTCTCCTGATGCATGAGCTCGTGCTCGAGCACGAGGTGCAGGATGCGCGCGTTCTCGCAGAGGGGGTCGTCCGCGCGGCCGAGGACCTCGGGAATGCGTGTGCGGACGGCGCGGCGCGCCTCGTCGCGATAGGCGAGCACGGCGGAGATAGAGGGCCATTGGCCAAGGGTCGTCCGGCGTGCGCTCGGCTCGTCTTTCGGATCGATGCCCCGTTCGAAAAGGACGTCGAACGCTTCGTCGAGGTGCCCCGCCCCGAGCACGCCCCGGCCTATCTGATTCCAGGCGAACGCGGGGAGGTGGCCGAGGTAAAACAGGAACGGGTGGCGCAGGCCGATCGGCCGTTCGAGCATGGCATCCCGAGGGAGCAGGCTGAACAGGAGGTCCGTGCGTTTGTAGGTTGTGTCGAGTTTTTCTTTCCAGAACGATTCGAGAGGCAGAATCACGAACGACGCCTCCGGAGCAGGGCGAGGGCAAAGAGGTTGGCCGGGTCGGTGTCCCAGCGATCGATCGTGAGGCCGGCTTCGGCCGCAGACGCTTCGAGCGAGGCGCGCGTGAACTTGCAGGAGAGCTCGGTGCGGATCTCGGCGCCCGCGTCGAGGTCGAGATCGAGGTCGATGGTGCCGAGGCGGATCCTGTTCTTGCGCCTCGCGACGAGGCGCATCTCGATCCAGGCGTTTTCCCGGTCGTAGAAGGCGCGGTGCCGGAAGGCCGTCGGATCGAAATTGCCGGCAAACCTCCGATTGAGGACGGAGAGGATGTTCAGATTGAAGGCCGCCGTGACGCCCTCGGGATCGTCGTACGCCGCTTCGAGCCGGGCCGGATCCTTGACGAGATCGACGCCGAGGAGCAGCGCGTCCGAGTCATCCATGCGCTGCGCGAGCTCGCCGAGGAACGAGCGGCGCTCGTCCGGGTGGAGGTTGCCCACGGTGCCGGCGAAAAACACGACGAGGCGTCCGCCCGCAGGGCCGAGGCGCCCGAGGTCGGTCATGAAATTGCCCACGACGCCGCGAAACACGAATTCCGGATAATCGGCGGAGAGGCGATCGATCGACTGGAGCAAGAAGAGCTCGTTGATGTCGAGCATGGTGCAGGTGATGCCCTGCCCGTCCGCCTGCAGGGCATCGAGGAGAAGCCGGATTTTCCGACCCGCGCCGCTGCCGAGCTCGACGAGGTGGAGCGGACGGGCGTGTGCGACGATATCGGCCGCGGCACGCTCCAGGATCGCGATCTCCGTACGGGTCTGGTAATAAACGGAGAGCTGGGTGATGCGCTCGAAGAGCTCGCTTCCGGTGTCGTCGTAGAGGTATCGAGCCGGGATCTCCGGGAGCTCCTGGAGGAGGCTCGCCCGGAGCGCCGCGCCCTCGTCGATCGGGCGCGTGGAGGAGCGTGGCGCGAGGTCTTCGGGTGCGGCCTTTCTGACAGGCGATCCGTCCATTCGCGAATACCCTCCAGCGCCCGCGGGGCGGGATCCCGAGCGCCGGGCGTGATGCGCCGTTTGCTCAGGACACCAGCGTCGAAGCGGGCGCAGCGGGGGGATGCGAAAGCCATTCCTCGGCCCGCGCGAGGAGGGCCGCGTGGGTCGGAATTCGTTCGAGGAAGGTTTGGCGAAGGAGCGGATCCGGGATTCGAGACGCTCGCAGGAAAAGATCGGCGCGCGCCGAGAGGACGGCCGCGCGCGCCTCCTCGCCCCGGCCGAGGGCGCGGAGGGCATCGACGCGCGAGAGGACGAGGTGCTCGTGACCAAAATGGTACATGCCACGCTGCGCGCTGTCGGAGAGCGCGGGCTCGGCGAGCGCGAGGGCCTCGGCGGGTCGGCCCTCGGCGAGCGCGATTCCAGCGCAGATGCCCGCGAGGGCCACGCGCGCGAAGGGTAAACTTTGCACGAGCGGTTCGAGGGCGAGGGCACGCGTTCGGGCCGCTTCGAGGAAGCCCGCGGCGAGCGCCGCCTCGGCGAGGAGGAGCGCGGTATTGACGGCGACCGTGCGTTCGCCGCGCGCCTCGGCCTCCTGGTAGACGGCCGTGCAGGGCTCGATGGCGTCGGCCGGGCGGCCCCGGAGCAAGAGGACGCGGCCGAGGTAGGTGCGCGACGCGAGCGCCATCATGCTGCCCGGCTCGGCGCTTTGCATGGCGCGCGCAAGGGCGGCCTCGGCCTGCTCGAAGGCGCCGAGGTAGGACCAGTCGAGGCCGACGTGCATCTGCACGTAGGGGCCATATCGACGGTCGCCCGCGGCCTCGAAATGGGCGAGGGCCTCGCGGTCGAGGGCGAGCGCGGCCGCGAAATCGCGCGGGACGTAGCGCTGCCAGAAGGCGCGGGTCATTTTCACCCAGCCGGCCGCGGAGGGCTCACGGTCGAGGAAGGGGGCCGTGACCTCCTCGAGGCGCGCGAGGTGCGCCTCGGCGAGCTCGCGCTGGGCGCCGAAGAGGTACGGCATGATCGCCACGCTGTAGGCCCAGGCGAACGCGGGGATCGCGGCAGGCTCGGGCTGCACGCGGGCGAGGTCGCGCACGAACGTGGCGCGGACGTCGGGTTTGTCCGCAAGGATGGGGCTCGTGATGGCGCTGCCGAGCGCGCGGCAATGGCTCGTCGTGCCCGGCGTGGCAAGGGACAACGTGGCCTCGGCCGAGGCGAAGGCGCGGGCCCAGTCGCCATTCCAGGCCCAGGCGTCGGTCTGGATGGCCCGGAATGCGGCGGCCCGATCGCCTGTGGCGCCGAGCGCGAGGCCACGCTGGGCGAGGGCGAGCGCGGCCTCGTCGTCGCCCGCGCCGAGCGCATGCTGCGCGGCGCGCTCGTAATGGCGGATCGCCCGCGCCGCGTCGCCACCGCGATCAAAATGCGCGGCGAGGATCTTGGGATCCCATTCGCCGTGCGCTTCGAGCCACTCGCCGGCGAGCCGGTGGCCGAGGGCGCGATCCCGCTCGGTGAGCATCGCATAGGCGCCCTCGCAGAGGAGCATGTGCCGGAACGCGAGCTGCTCCTCGCCGGCGAGCCGGCTTTCCCGCCGCGCCACGAGGATCTCGCGCTCGATGAGCGAGGCGAGCACGGCCGAGAGCTCCTCCTCGTCGGGCGCGTCGTCGCCGAGCAAGGCCGGAATGCCGCCGCGGAAGAAGGATTCGCCGAAGACGCTCGCCGCACGAAGGACGCGCCTCGCCGGCGGATCGAGGGCGCCGAGGCGTGCCTCGATCATGCCGAGCACGGTTTCGGGCAGCATGCCCCCGCGCCCCTCGGCGACGGCGCGCACGAGCTCTTCGAGATAAAATGGATTGCCCGCGGCGCGCTCGACGAGGGCGTCGACGAGCTCGGCAGGCGCGGCGTCGCCGAGGGCGTGGCGCGTGATGCGCGCGCTTGCCTTGCGCGGCAGTTCGGCGAGACGCACCTCGTGCGAGCGATCCCCGAAGAGGCGCGGGAAGAGGGTGAGGGCCTCGGGGCGCGCGGCGGCGAGGACAAGGAAGGGGCGATTGCCGAGCTCGCGCATGGCCGCGTCGAGGAGGCGCAAGGAGACGGCGTCTCCCCATTGGACGTCCTCGAGCGCGAGGACGACGGGGTGACGGCGGGTCATCGCGGCGAGGAGATCCACGACGGCTTCGCGTACGTGGTCCTTCATGAGCGCAGGGCTCTGGCGCGAGGCGCGCAGGCGCGGGCTCGCCTCGTCGGAGAAGGGGAGGCCGATGAGCTCGGCAACGAGCTCGGAGACACGCTCGGCGTCGGATTCGGGAAGGTATTTTCGGACGAACGCGGCGAGACGCGCGCGGCCTTCGAAGGGCGCGTCCACGAGCGCGCCGAGGAGCGTGGAGCCGAGGAGCGCGTAGGGAGAGCCCTGGCCGAGCAGATCGCCGTGCCCGCGGGCCACGAGGACGTCCGGGCGATCCTGTCGGAGGCGCGTGACGAGCTCCGCGAGGAAGCGCGATTTGCCGGCGCCCGCCACGCCGATGAGGAGCACGGCGGAGGGGCGCTCTTCCTCGATCGCGGCGTCGACGAGGTCGCGCACCATGCGGAGCTCGCGGTCGCGGCCGACGAAGGGGCTTGGCCTTCCGAGGAGTGTGCGCGCGGCTTCTCCGGAGGGGCGCTCCGCGACGAGGCGGTGGCCGGAAGGTGTGCTCGTGACGTCGAAGCGCGCGTCGAGCAGGGCGCGGGTGACGTCGTCGATGTGGACATCGACCGGAGGTTTGGTGCTCGAAACGTTCTCCCGTTCGAGCAGGGCCGCGACCCGATCGACGACCTCGCCGACGGGCAGGCGCGCGGAGGCCTCGGCGCGGCCCGTCGCAAGCGCGATCGCCGCGTCGGGGAGGATCGCGCGGAGTCGCAAGGCCGCGCGGGCCGCGCGTGCGGCGCGATCCGTGGGCTCGCCCGCGCCGAGGAGCGTGACCACGAGCGCGCCGTTGCGAAGCTCGTCGACGCGCGCGCCGAGCGGGGCGACCTCGTGCCGGACGGCCGCGACGACGTCGGCTTGCGAGCGCTCCGTGGAGCCCTTCGCGTCGAGCGCGCCGCTCACGGGCTCGCGGTGGAGGGCCAGGATCGAGACGAACCGCGCCTCGACGTCGGTCAGGCCAGCCGCCGCGGGTTCGTCCGCGAGCGTCGGGACCTCGTCCGTCTCCTCGGTGCCGAGCGCGTCGAGCGTGGCGAGCTCTGCTTCGAGAGCGGCGCCGTTCGCCGGGCGCGACGTGGGGTCCTTCGCGAGCAGGCGCGCCATGAGCACGTCGAGCCGCGGGGGAAGGTCGGGCCGCGCTTCGGCGAGGCGCGGGGCCTCTTCGAGCAGGAGTTTGGCGAAGAGGGCCATGAGGTTGTCGGCCTGGAACGGCGGGCGGCCCGTGAGGCACTCGTAGAGCACGGCGCCGAGCGAGAAGACGTCCGCGCGTGCATCGATCGGCGCGCCGTCGCCGCTCGCCTGCTCGGGGGCCATGTACCCCGGCGTGCCGAGGATCATGCCCGACCGCGTGAGCTTGCGGGACATGGCCCCGAGCTGCGCGAGGCCGAAGTCCACGAGCTTGACGCCCTCGATCGCGCGGCCCACGAGCACGAGGTTCGTGGGCTTGACGTCCCGGTGCACGATGCCCCGCGCGTGCGCCGCGCCGAGCCCCGCGGCCACGCGGCGCGCGAGGAGCAGGCACTCCTCGAGCGTGAGCGGCCCGCGCGCGAGCCGCGTGGCGAGGTCCTCGCCTTCGAGCCACTCCATCACGAGGTAGGGAAAACCCGCCTCGGAGAGGCCGTGTGTCACGTAGCGGACGACGTGTGGATGCGAGAGCTCGGCGAGCGCGCGGGCCTCGACGTCGAAGCGGCGCGTCGCGTCCGAGGCCGGCTGGTGGATGACCTTGAGCGCGACGGGCGAGCCGGTCGCGCGGTCGTGCGCGCGGTAGACGGTGCCCATGCCACCGGCGCCTGCACGAACCTCGATCTCGAAGCGGCCGGCGATGACGTCGCCGCGCTTCATGTCCTCGTGCCACCTTGCTTCAGCGCGAGGGCCAGGGAGGCGTCGGCCTCCCCCGCGAGGCCCGTGGCGCGCACGCCCGAGCCCGCGAGCCAGCGCTCCGCGAGCGCCTGACCTCGCCGGATGTCCGCCTCCGTCGACGTCGCCAGGAACGCCTCGCGCAGCATGGGCTGGCTAAACGCGTACTCGGTGTCGTTCGGGGCGCTGCTCGCGCGCCGACGCGTGATGACCTCGCGCTTCGCGAGCTCCCCGAGCTGGATCCGCACCTGCGTGATGTCCGCTTCGCCGCCGAGCAGCGTGACGACCGCGCCCTCCCAGAACGTGACGCCGACGAGGGCCGCCGCGCGGAGAAGCCGCCGCGCAGCCGGCGCGAGCTCGGCGATCGCGGGGCCGTGCACGGCGAGCAGCGCCTCCGGCGTCACGGCCGTCGCGCCATGCGCGAGCTCCTGCAAGAAGAGCGGATGTCCGTCGGCCCGCTGCGCGAGCGTCGCGAGTTCCTCGTCCGGCACGTCGGGCCCGAGCGCGCGTCGCAAGAGCTCGCGCGAGGCCCGCTGCGAGAGCGTCCCCAGGCGGATCTCCTGCACGCTCCGGCGTGCGAAGAGCCCCGGCGCGCGATCACGCACCTCGGGTCGGGCGAGCGCGAGCACGCCGATCGGGCGATCCGGGAGCTCTCCGAGCGCCTGATCCACGAGCGCGAGCGAAGCCGCGTCCGCCCACTGCACGTCGTCGAGCACGAGCAAGAGCGGCCCCGCCTCCGCACGTGCACGAAGAACGTCGAGTGCTCGCTCCTCGAAGCGAGCCGCGTCGTTCGCGGAAAGCGAGGGCGAGAGGGCGCGGATCACAGGCTCGATCACCCCGAAATCGGCGGCGCCGACGCCGGGTCGTCCGTAGCCGACCACGAGATCCGGGCGGCTCGACACGAGCGAGCGGACCACCTCCTGCGCGAGGCGTGTCTTTCCGAGCCCGGCCGGTGCGACCACGAGCGCGGCCGCCGCGCGCGGCTCGTCGAGGCCTTCTTCGAGCAGATCGAGGATCACCGCGAGCTCGCCCTTGCGGCCCATGAGCGTGCACGGACGCCCGAGCAGAGGACACGGCTCGCCGAGATCGCTTCGCTCGCCGCGGAGACGCGCGTCGTCGGGCGAGCCTTCGATCTCGAACCGCGCGGGCAGGAGCGCTTGCGTTCGATCGTCGATCCGAACCCCGAAGGCCGGTGTGCGGCACCCGCGCTTGAGCAGACCGAGCGCGCGCTCGACGACTTCGGGGGCCGGCAGATCACGCCTCGCGTCGGACCGACCCGTGACGAGCGCGACCCGGAAGCCGAGGAGGAGCTCGGCCATCTCCAAGGCGCAACGCGCGGCGCGCACCGGCCCGTCCGCGGCGCCGTCGAGCGAGAGCAAAAGCGTGCCCGAAGCGAGCTCCGTGGGCGAAGCGCCGTGCCGCCGCGCGATGACCCGCACGTCGTCCCAGGACGAACGAGGGAGCTGCGTGCGCAGCGTGGGGCTCGAAGGCCGCACGGCCGTCTCCACGGCGGGCGCGGCGACGACCGCGCAGACGAGGCGATGCTCGCGATCGCTGATCCCCTCGGGCAAGGCCGGTACGACGGAGATCCTTTCACCTCCAACGGTGTCGATGCCCTCGAGGGCGCGCAACACCTCGGCGCCGTCCGCGGGCCGAGCCTCGGCGACGCGCGAGAGCATGCGCGCGACGAGTGTGTCGAGCGCGCGGGGGATGTCGGGGCGGATCGAACGCACGCGCGGGGCATCTTCGAGGAGGAGGCGCGCGAGGATGGCCATGACGCCCTCGCCTTCGAACGCGGGTTTGCCCGTCAGGCACTCGAAGAGCAGCGCGCCGAGGGAAAACACGTCCGCCCGCGCATTGACGCGGATGCGCGAGCCCTGGGCCTGTTCGGGGGCCATGTACCCAGGCGTGCCGAGGACGCTTCCGGTGCGGGTGAGGCGCGCGCCGCCCGCGGCGGCCTGCGCGAGGCCGAAATCCAGGACTTTTGCCGCCTCCGGTGAGCCGCCGATGAGGAAGACGTTGCTCGGCTTGACGTCGCGGTGGACGATGCCGCGCGCATGCGCCGCCGCGAGGGCAGAGGCGATGCGGATCCCAAGGAGGACGGCTTCAGCCTGCGTGAGGTGTCCTTCGACGAGGCGTGACGCGAGGCTCCTGCCTTCCAGCCATTCCATGACGAGCCACGGCGCGCCCGAGGGCGCGGCCCCGTGCGCAACGTAACGCACGATATGGGGATGGCCGAGCTCCGCGAGGATCTTGGCCTCATGATCGAAGCGGCGGATGGCCTCAGGGTCGTGCTGCGCGAGGACCTTGATGGCCACGGGCTGCTGCGTGACACGGTCGAGCCCGCGGAACACCGAGCCCATGCCCCCCGTGCCGGCGATACGCTCGAGGACGAAACGACCGCCGACAACGTCTCCAGGCTGCACGGCGAGAGGATGCCGATGCAGCGAAGGATAGGCAAGCGGGACGGAGAGGGGGCGGGCCGAGGCGGGAAAAGATGCGGAAGCGAGAGCGGAGGCGGAGGCGGAGGCGGAAGCGGAGGCGGAGGCGGAGGCGGAGGCGGAGGCGGAGGCGGAGGCGGAGGCGGATGCGGAAGCGGAGGCGGAAGCGGAGGCGGAGGCGGAGGCGGAGGCGGATGCGGAAGCGGAGGCGGAAGCGGAGGCGGAGGCGGAGGCGGAGGCGGAAGCGGAGGCGGAGGCGGGGGCGGAGGCGGTAGCGGGAGCTGAAGCTGAAGCTGAAGCTGAAGCGGGAGCTGCAGCTGAAGCGGGAGCGGAACGGGGACATACCTCACTTCCGGGGCGATTCCCTCACCCCCAGCCCCTCTCCCGTCCCGGGAGAGGGGAGGAGAGCGGTCAAGCACGCGTGGATGCGATTGATGACGCGATCGGGTTCGAGGAGGAATTCGCGGTTTTCGAAGCGTAGGACGGTCAGTCCCATCGACCTGAGCTGGCCATCACGAATGGCGTCACGCGTTGGGGCTCGAAAGTGAGGCGCGCCGTCCGCCTCGATGACGAGACCGGCCTCTTTGCAAAAGAAGTCGGCGAAGTAGGGCCCTATCGGGTGTTGTCGGCGGAACTTTGCGCCGAACAGACGACGGTCCCGGAGAAGACTCCAAAGGAACCGCTCGGCAGGAGTTGCGAAGCGACGCAGGGCGCGGGCACGGTGCGTTTGGGCGCGGACAGGACGGGCCATGCCTGTCCATCGACCCCGGGCGCCGGAGAGTTTCGCCGATTATCCCCTCTCCCGGGACGGGAGAGGGGCTGGGGATGAGGGACTTTCAGCCCAGGATCACAGCTCCCATTCCAACGCCCTCGCCCCATTCGCGGCGGATCGTGGGTTCTCCGCCGACGAACCAATCCGCTCTTTTCCAATTGCCTCGGGCCGCAATCCATGAGACAAAGCAAGCGACGCCAGCCGGTGCTGGTAACACCGACCGGCGTCTCCCCACAACCCCGCACAGTCCGGAGTCATGAGTATGGCAACGATACCGCTCCATCCGCCGCCGGCAAACTTTACGGCGGCGCACGCCCTGCTTGGGCGCCTTTACCTGGAACACCGCGATTTCCTGCGCCGCCTCCTTCTCGGACAGGCCATCCCTCCCCGCGACGTGGACGACGTCGTGCAGGAGGTCTTCATTACGGCCTGGCGACGCCTTGAATGTCTTGTCACGCCGGAGCAGGCGCGCCCGTGGCTCCTGATGATTGGGCTCAACCGTGCGCGCAACCATCGAAAGCTGGTGCGTTGCGAACGGGAGGTCCTCGCGGGCCTTTCGGATGACTTTCCCGAGCGGGAAGACGAAGCGGAGTCGACGGAGGCGCTCGTGCTGGCGACGTACGGGCTCTTCCGGCTCAAGCGATTCCTCTTGAGGATCGGCCCGCGCATCCGGGCGGTGGTCGTGCCATACCTGGAGGGCCGTTCGATCCGGGAGATCGCCGAAGCGCTCGGCATCAAAACGAAGACCGCCTACGCCCGCATCTCGCTCGCCCGACGGCACCTGCAAACCCTCGCGCTCGCCTGATCCGCCTGCGCACGCACGTGCGCACGCGCCTGCGCACGCGCCTCCGCCTCCGCCTCCGCCTCCGCCTCCGCTTCCGCTTCCGTGAAAGTGGCGGGCCGCCCGGCGAAGGACGGCCCGCTTTACGCATCACCTCCGCGCCAGCCGGTGCAGGGTGGCGATGATATGGTCGAGCGCATCGCGCAGCCCATCATCGACCGGTTCTACGTACCCGAGTGCTTCCGCTACATCCAAGCACGCGCGCACCTCGGCAGCGGATCCCATGGCCGTGTGCCACCGCGCCCTTTCGTTCCGCCCCTGCGAATACGCGCCCTCGTGCAGATTCAGCGGCACGCTTGTGGCGGCGCGCCGTAGCTGATCCGCCAGGTTTGCATCCTTCCCGCCGATCTTCTCGATGATGGGCCGCAGCCGCCGCAGCAATTCGATCGTGACGCTGTAGATCCTGAGCACCAGTGCGCCAGGCGAAGCCTGGGTGAGGAGGAAGCAACGACAGACAGAAACCTCACGAAGAGACCCATGCGGCGAATGTGTACCAGTAGCCGCCCGGCCAAGGCTGACCACCAGCCGGAAGCGAGTCTTGCGTGTCCGTCGGCGACGACGGGGACGAAGCGTAGACAGCGAGCACGCAGGCCGTGTGAGCGAGCCCCGAAATAGGATGCGGGCCAGGCCGACGTCGTTGGTTCGGCGGAAGGCAACACCGAAGCGTCAGCAGGGCAACTGAGCCCATCGGTCCGGCGCAGAGGCTGCCCGGGGTCAAGGAGCACGGCATGTGTGCAAGGGTCTCCCAGGAACCTGGGAGGCCCCGATACCTCCCGCCAATCGGCGGGTAGGCCGACGCGAAGGCAACGAAGCGTGCGGTCGACGGGTGTCGGGGAGTCGGAGTGCCGTAGTAGGAGCAGTGACGTGGGGGAACCGGCCCAAGGGACCCCGCTGAGCGAAGGACGGCACCGGGAAACGGAACCGTTGGAGGGAAAGATGATGGAGTCACAGACCTCCGCAAACATCTCCACGAAACTCGAACGGATAGCGAAGCAGGCGAGGGAAGCGCCCGATATGGCATTTCGGACGCTCGCCCATAACATCGACATCGTCTGGCTGCATGAAGCCTACCGACGCACGCGCAAGGACGGCGCCGTGGGAATCGATCGGCAGAGTGCGAACGAGTATGCGGCCAACCTGGAGGGAAACCTCCAGTCGCTGCTCGACCGTGCGAAGTCCGGAACCTACCGCGCTCCACCTGTGCGACGTGTCCACATCCCGAAGGGAAATGGGTCAGAAACGAGACCGATCGGGATCCCTACCTTCGAGGACAAGGTCCTGCAACGCGCCGTCGCCATGGTGCTGGAGGCCATCTACGAGCAAGACTTTCTAAACTGCTCATATGGCTTCCGGCCCAAGCGATCGGCGCATCAGGCGTTGGCAGACGTTCAGCCGCAGGCTGTGATCATGAGGGGCGGGTGGGTCCTGGAAATCGACATCAGGAAGTTCTTCGACTCCGTGGAACACCGAATGTTGCGGGACGTCCTTGTCCGCAGGGTACGCGATGGAGTATTGCTGAGGCTCATCGGAAAATGGTTGAATGCGGGCGTGCTCGAACGAGGGGAGCTGTCGTATCCCGTCGCAGGCACACCGCAAGGAGGTGTGATCTCGCCGATCCTGGCGAACATCTTCCTCCATGAGGTACTCGACACGTGGTTTCACCGAGAGGTGCTTCCGCGATTGTCGGGGACGGCACGGCTTTTTCGGTACGCCGACGATGCCGTGCTGCTGTTCAGCGACAAACGAGATGCGGCGCGTGCAATGGCTGTCCTGCCGAAGCGATTTGGTAGGTTTGGGCTGACGCTGCATCCCGACAAGACGCGACTGGTCGACTTTCGTCGTCCCGACCGACACCTGCCCAGCAGCGAGCGGAGCGGGCCGGGAACGTTCGACCTGCTGGGTTTCACGCACTTCTGGGGAAGATCACTCTCCGGAAAATGGATAGTGAAGCGCAGGACAGCCAAGGACCGATTCCGCAGAGCGATCAAGCGGATCGCCGAATGGTGCAAGGTGCACCGTCACGACGATATCCGCGTGCAGCAGGAAACCTTGGGGCAGAAGGTGCAAGGGCACTACCAGTACTACGGGATCACCGGGAACGGTAAAGCTCTCCGCAAGCTGCTCTACGAGGTGAAGCGGGCATGGTGCAAGTGGCTCAACCGTCGCTCGCAACGGGCCCGCATGACCTGGGAACGCATGAACCGACTGCTTGAGCGATATCCGCTCCCGCCGCCGCGCATCGTGCACCCGTACTCCAAATTCGCGTAGCGAACCCGTGTCCCGAAGAGCCGGATGCGGGAAATCCGCACGTCCGGATCCGTGGGGGGCCGGGGGGTAATCGACCCCGGCCTACCCGACTTGGTACCTCCTTCCCCGAACGGGGACCCCTGTCCCGGGCCCGCGCGCGGAGGACGGCGACGATGAGGCAGCTCCGACGTCAAGGCCTTTAGCGCGGTTTTTACGCTGCGCTTCCGTGTGGCGGTAGCCGCGTTGACGTGCGCCGTTGCCTTCCTCCGACCTTCTTCGCTCCTCGGCATG
>NZ_JAGTJK010000079.1:0-36396 GCF_028435265.1 Polyangium jinanense
GCACTCCAGCACGCTCGGGTCGCGATGGGCCGACCTTTCGCGTGCCCTTCGCTTTGCTCTTCTCCTTCGTCGTACTGGCCATTCCGGTGCCAGGTGCACTCGGAGCTGCCTCATCCCATCTAGCACGGCTCGGCCTTTCGCCTTCCGAGCACGCGGGCACAATCGCCCTCCCCGGACGAAAACAAAGAACAACGGTCCCGAAAGCCCCGGAAGCGGCAAGCGGAAGCGGAAGCGGCAGCAGCAGCGGCAGCAGCGGCGGCAGCGGCGGCAGCGGCGGCGAAGTGAATCACACGAATTCTTCGTGTGCCTGCAACAACTGAGGGATTCGCCCGCGCTGTGCGCTCACGTATCAGCGCAGAAGCTGAAACGTGACCAGGATCTTCGCCCTCACCGTGACGTGCCCTGGTACGATCGAGCCGACGCCGAGATCGGGTTCGCCAGGTTCGGTGACGGCGACTTGGGCGAGCTGCTGGCCCGCCCACGCCGGCGGTACCGCCGCCTCCGCCACCACGAGGGGTTGACCGATTCGCTGACCGAGCTTCGCCGCGAGCGCCCGCGCCTTGTCTTGGGCTGCCTTGACGGCGAGCGCTCGCGCTTCATCCCGATGCTTCTTCAATTCCGTCGTCACGAAGTCGACACCGTCGACGCGGTTCGCGCCTGCCTCGAGCGCGCCGATCAGCAAACGCTCGATCTTCCGCATGTCCCGGAGCGTCACGGTGATGGTGGTGTGCGCGGCGTACCCGACGACGTTGGTTCGCTCGTAGCCGTCTTCGTAGAGCGGCGTCAGGCTGATGTAATCGGTTCGCACATCCTTCGCGTCGATGCCGAGACTCCCGACGAGCGAGAGCACCCGCGCGACCCGCTCGTCGTTTTGCCGCTTCGCGACGAGGAGCTGCGCGTCTCGCGTGTCGACCCCGAGCCTCGCGAATGCCTCGTCGGGCGCGACATTCACCTCTGCGTCGCCTGAGACGCTGATCGTACGCAACCCGGCCGTGGCTGCTTTGTTCACGGGGAGCTCTGCCTCGGCGCTCGACGCGCCCGGACTGGAAGCAAAGAGAGCGGCGCCGACGGCGAGCGCCGCGAGCAGGGGAATACGCTTCATGGTTCCTCCTCATCCCACCGCGCGAGGTTCCGGCGGTGTGGCAGGATGGAGTGCACGTCGCGGGCCACGGCACGAAACTGGCACGGCCGGCGGCATTACCCTTCGCCGGCGATGACGACGCACGGAGGAGAAGCATCCTGCATGGCCCGAAAGATCATGATTGCCTCGTTCATTGCCACTGCGCTCGGCCATTCCATGGTCGCGCAGGCCGACGAGGAGGAGGTCCTGTGCACGCTCGAGGCGCGCTCTTCGGTCACGGTCACGGTCCTCGACGCGGAGGGCGCCCCCGTATCCGACGCGGTGGTCAGGTATTCGGTCAATGACGAGCCTGCCAGGGATTGCGAGTCGTTCACGGTCGGCGAGTATGTCTGCGGCTGGGAGACCTCGGGACAGTTCGTCATCACCGCGACGCGCGGCGCCGAGGCGGCGACAGCGGCGCTCTTCGTGTGGTGGGAAGGGTGCCACGTACGGAGCGAGCGCGTGACGCTGCGACTTTCCGAGATGCCGGCAGGCCGGAGTCCGTAGGGCGACCGAACCGAGCGGCAGCAGCAGCCGACGCCCATGGACGTTGGCTGCTCGGGTGGTGTAAAATCCCGCGCCGCTCGTGGGAGGATCCGATGCCCGAGTTCCGACGCATAAACGCACCGGCCTGTTCGAAGTGGCTCGGACTTCTCGCGTGGCTCGCCGGCTGCGCCCCATCTGCGCCGCCGCCCCCGACCTTCCCAAACACGGCCGGCGAGGCCTTGCTTTACGATTTCACCGCCGACGACGCATTGAGCTGGAAAGAGCCGCCCCGTGCCGAGTTCGACGAGCTCGTCAAGCGTTTCCCCCACCCGCATGCAGCCAAGGGCTCGCGCTGCGGTCCGGATTCCCCTTCGACGCCTCCGGAACAGCAGGCGAAAGGCATCCTCTTGCCGCACATCACGACCGTACGCGGCGCGTTCACGCGACCGCGCTCCACGCAATCGGCGTATTTGATCGAGTATTGCTCCACGGGCAACGGCCAGCCGCACACGGTACGTCTGCTCGTCTTGCAGGACGATACCGTCGAGCTCGACCTCGAGCTCGCGGGCGACTTGCACATCGGAGAGGTCAAACGCGCGGTGGACGTCGACGGAGACGGCCGCGACGAGGTCTTGCTCACGAGCTCCACCTATCGCCCGCGCGAAGGGCAGATGGTCACGGGCGCCGTGCTCTACCGCCTCGGCCCGGGCGCGCCGGGGGTCATCGGGAAATGGACGGCCATCGAGCATTGCTACATCGGCCACGACGACATGCTCGCGCATCGGATCTACTATCGGATGAGGCGCGGTGTGCTCGCGTTCCGGGACGAGACCATCCAAAAGCATTGCTACTACCCGCCCGCGCCCCCGCCTCCGCCGTAGAACACCGTTCGTTCCGGAGACCCCGGAAAGGCGACCTCCACCCCCGTCGTGGGTACGATGCCAGGACGAGCGATGCGCGTGCCCATGATCGACAGCCTGCGCTTGGTTGCCAGGATGCGTAAACTGCCGCGGGACGTGTGGGTCCGGGTGGCGTTCCGGCGTGGGCTCCTGCCCAGCGCCGAGTGATCCTCACGCGCATTCAGGCGGACGAACCGGCTGATCAGCGTTGCTCAGGCCCCGCGTCTGCGGCCGCGAGCTCTGGACTGCCTTGCGTCGCTCGGCCGACATGCGGTAGTTGTGCCCGAGGGGGCACTCCCGTTTCGCTCGCCAATATCCTCTCTTGTTCGGATGATCCCTCCGCGTTGGCTGCGCGGCGCCCAGAAGCTCATCGCCCCATGAATGGAGACACTGTGAGATGAACGAAATGATCAAGAAGTACGTGGATATCGGCATCCAGCTCGTCGTCGATGTCGGCGTCAAAATCGTCGGGGCCATCGTCCTGTGGATCGTAGGCCGGGTGGTGATACGCACCGTCCTTCGCTTGCTCGATCGAACAGCGAAGATACGCAAGATCGACGAAACGCTCTCGCGCTACCTCAATTCGGTTGCGAGCGTCCTGCTCAACATCCTCCTCATCATCACGGTCCTCGGCGTCTTCGGCGTCCAGACGTTTACCTTTGCCGGTATCCTGGCAGCGGCCGGGGTCGCCATCGGGCTCGCCTGGTCGGGCCTGCTCGCCAACCTGGCCGCGGGCGTCTTCATGATCGTGCTGCGCCCCTTCAAGGCAGGCGACGTGGTCACCATCTGCGGGGTGATGGGGATCGTGCACTCGATCGGCCTCTTCGTCACGGCGATCGATACCTTCGGCAATGAACGCGTCTTCATGGGCAACAACAAGATCTTCGGCGAGATCATCACGAACCACAGCGAGAACCCGATCGCCCGCCTGGACGTCAAGATTCAGCTCCCCCACGGCGCCGACGTGCACAAGGTCATCGCGATCCTGGAGGAGAAGCTGCCGAAGGCAGATCACGCGGTCAGCGACCCCGCGCCGTTCATCGAGCTGACGGGCGTGAACCTCGCCGGCCCGACGCTGGTCGCGCATTCCTACGTCGACAGCAAGAAGTACCCCTGGGCGCTCAACGCCGCGAACCTCGTCGTGTATGACGAGATCAGCAAACTCGGCTATCCGATCCCGGCGCAAGAAGTGGTGCTCCGCGGAGATCGCGCGCGGCTCGCGGCGGGCAAGGGCGACGACGTCGGTGCGCTCGTGCACAGCTGAAGCGTCGTAGGAATCTCAGCGTCGACGGCGGCGAAGAAGGAGGCCGAGGCCGACGAGCGCGAACCATCCGGCATTCCCCGAGGAGCGCGTGTCGACCGAGCATTGCGCGCCACCGCCACCGGGAGGGACATCCGCGCCGCCGCTTCCGCCGCTTCCGCCTACGCCGCCTGCACCGCCGCTTCCGCCTGCGCCGCCCACTCCACCTGCGCCGCCCGCGCCGCCCACGCCCCCTGCACCGCCCGCTCCGCCTGCGCCGCCTGCACCGCCTGCGCCGCCCACTCCACCTGCGCCGCCCACGCCGCCGGCTCCGCCTGCGCCGCCGGCTCCGCTACCACTGCCATCCACGCACACGCCGCCGGTGCAATCGCCGCTCGCGCATTCATCGCCGATGACACATGCAGCGCCGAGCGCGGCATTGCCGAGCGGGTAGAGCTCCACGCTCGCCACGCTCGGGTCGGAGAAGAGGGAGCTCGTCTGTCCGCCTGCCACGAGCAGACCGTGCCCCGGCACGAACGTGGCCGTGTGTCGCCAGCGCTGCCCTGCCATGGACGGGAGCAACGTCCATGTCCCGGTCACGGGATCATACACCTCCACGGACGTGAGCGCCGCGCTGCCACGATTGCCGACGCCGCCGGTGACAATCACGCGCCCGCTCGGAAGCGTCGTCATCGTATGCCCCCACCTCGCCTCGTTCATGGCCCCGACATCGACCCACGTATTCGCGGCCGGGTCATAGACCTCTGCCGTCGCCGTGCTCGGAAGGCCCCCCGCGACGAGCACCTTGCCGTCCGGCAAGAGCGCGGCCGTGTGCCGCTGCCGGCTCGTGTGCATGGGCGAAACGAGGGTCCACGTATCGGTCGTGGCGTCGTACACCTCGGCCTCGGTCAGGGGTTTCTGAATGTCGTCGCCTTCATCCGTCGAGGCCCACGCCCAGCCGCCCGTGACGAGCACGAGCCCGGATGGCAACGTCGTCGCCGTATGGCTGGCGCGGCCTTGCTTCAGGCTCCGAGCGAGGAGCGTTTGACCCATGCGATCATAACGGAGCGAGTCAGCCCACGTGCTGAAGTCGGCAAATCCGCCCGTGAGGAGCACATCGCCGTCCGGGAGCACGCTGAGCGTCGGGTCGGTGCGAAAGCTGACGAGCTGGGGTTCTTCGATCCAGGTGTCGCTCACTGGGTCATACGTGTAGGCCTGCTCGACGTCGCGGACCACCCACAGGCCATCTGGGAGCAGAGCCGCTGTCGCGAAATACATCTCAGGCGCGGGATTTCGCGGCGTCCACGTGCCGGTGGCCAGATCGAGCGCCTCAAACAAGGTGGGATCCCCCGGGCTCGGGCGCCCGCCCACGGCGACCACGCCAATCCCCGGAAAAAATTCCGCCGCATGACCGTGGCGTGTCACGCCCATGTCCGGCAGGCCCTGCCAGGGCGGAGCCGCGAGCGCAGAGGACGAAACGAGCGAAAGGCAAAGGGGCGCGATGCAAGCAATGAAGGGTTTACGAAGGTGCATGGATCTCCTGAGGTGTGTCGTGATACGCCCCCCCGGGCCTGGTACGACGAGCGGCCACCGTGCATGGGCTGGGTAAGGGCGTCAACACGAGAGCAAGCCCAAAGCGGTCGGTTCCCCCTTGCCTTCCCCAAGAATCCCTGCAGCTCTCTCCGCCTTCATGCCTGGCCGCACCTTCGCCATCGGCGACATCCACGGGGACATCAAGGTTCAGCTCCCCCACGGCGCCGACGTGCACAAGGTCATCGCGATTCTGGAGGAGAAGCTACCGAAGGCAGATCACGCGGTCAGCGACCCCGCGCCGTTCATCGAACTGACGGGCGTGAACCTCGCCGGCCCGACGCTGGTCGCTCATTCCTATGTCGACAGCAAGAAGTACCCCTGGGCGCTCAACGCCGCGAACCTCGTCGTGTATGACGAGATCAGCAAACTCGGCTATCCGATCCCGGCGCAAGAGGTGGTGGTCCGCGGAGACCGCGCGCGGCTCGCGACGGGCAAGGGCGACGACGTCGGTGCGCTCGTGCAGGGCTAGAGCGTCGTAGGAATATCAGCGTCGACGGCGGCGAAGAAGGAGGCCGAGGCCGACGAGCGCGAACCATCCGGCATTCCCCGAGGAGCGCGTGTCGACCGCGCATTGCGCGCCGCCGCCACCGGGAGGAATCTCCACGCCGCCGCTTCCGCCGCTTCCGCCGCTTCCGCCGCTTCCGCCGCTTCCGCCTACGCCGCACGCGCCGCCTGCGCCGCCTGCACCGCCCGCTCCGCCTGCTCCACCTGCGCCGCTGCCACTGCCATCCACGCACACGCCGCCCGTGCAAGCACCGCTCGCGCATTCATCGCCGATGACACATGCAGCCCCGAGCGCGGCATTGCCGAGCGGGTAGAGCTCCACGTTCGCCCAAATGGGTCCGGCGAACTCGTACATCTGTCCGCCGGCCACGAGCAAACCGTGCCCCGGCACGAACGTGGCCGTGTGTCGCCAGCGGTTCACTGCCATGGGCGGGAGCAACGTCCAGGTCCCCGTCGTGGGATCATACACCTCCACGGACGTGAGCGCCGTGCCGCCACCGAGGCCGCCGGTGACCATCACGCGCCCGCTCGGGAGTGACGTCATCGTATGCCCCCACCTCGCCTCGTTCATGGGCGCGATCTCGACCCACGTATTCGCGGCCGGATCATAGACCTCTGCCGTTGCCGTGGGCGGAAAGCCTCCCGCGACGAGCACGTTGCCGGACGGCAAGAGCGCGGCCGCGTGCCGGTAGCGGGCCGTGTGCATGGGCGAAACGAGGGTCCACGTATCGGTCGTGGCGTCGTACACCTCAGCCTCGACCCGGGGGAACTGAACCTCGTCGCCTTCTTCCGTCGGGCCCCACGCCCGGCCGCCCGCGACGAGCACGCGGCCGGAAGGCAACGTCGTCGCCGTATGGCTGGCGCGGGCTTGATTCAGGCT
This sequence comes from Polyangium jinanense, assembly GCF_028435265.1. Taxonomy (GTDB): domain Bacteria; phylum Myxococcota_A; class Polyangia; order Polyangiales; family Polyangiaceae; genus Polyangium; species Polyangium jinanense. Next base: position 6,723 of record NZ_JAGTJK010000079.1, read on the forward strand.
TCGAGCGAGGATCGTTTGGCCCATGCGATCATAACGTCTCGAATAACCCGACGTGTTGAAGTCCATCACTCCGCCCGTGGAGAGCACATCGCCGTCCGGGAGCGCGGTGAGTGTCATATCGTAGTCAAAAGAGGGGAGCTGGGGTTCTTCGATCCAGGTGTCGCTCACGGGGTCATACGTGTAGGCCTGCTCGAGGTCGCAGACGATCCACAGGCCATCTGGGAGCAGAGCCCCTGTCACGAAACCCATGGAGGGCGCGGGATTTCGCGGCGTCCACGTACCGGTGGCCAGATCGAGCGCCTCGAACAAGGAGGGCCCGCCCACGGCGACCACGCCAATGCCCGGAAAAAATTCCGCCGCATGGCCGTGGCGTGCCACGCCCATGTCCGGCAGGCCCTGCCAGGGCGGAGCCGCGAGTGCAGAGGACGAAACGAGCGAAAGGAAAAGGTGCGCAATGCAAGCAAGGATGGGTTTACGAAGGTGCATGGATCTCCCCGTGGGGGTCGAGATATGCCCCCCATTCCTGGTACGACGAGTCGCCACCGTGCATGGCTTGGGTGAGAGCGTCAACACGGAAGCAAGCAAAAGCCCCTTGCCTTCCCCAAGAATCCCTGCTGCTCTCCCCGCCCTCATGCCTGGCCGCACCTTCGCCATCGGCGACATCCACGGGGACATCGACGCACTTCTGCGCCTCCTCGGCACCCTGCCTCCCCTCGACGCGACCGACACGCTCGTCTTCGTCGGTGATTATCTCGATCGAGGCCCCCGCTCGGCCGACGTCGTCGCCCTGCTCCGCGCCCTCCCCTCGCAGATGCCCGCCAAGGTCGTCACGTTGCGCGGCAACCACGAAGACGGCTGGCTCCGCGTCATCGAACGCGGCTGGCCCGAATTCGTGATTCCGGCGCCGAACGGCTGCCTCGCCACGCTGCGCTCCTACCTCGGCAGACCGCCGCCGGCCGAGGGCGAGGGCATGGCCGACGACGAGGTCGAGCCGATCTTCAAAGGCACGTTTTTCCCGCCGGAGGTCGTCGAATGGTTGCGAGAGCTCCCGTACTGGTACGAGGACGAGCACGCGATTTACGTGCACGCGGCCCTGCCGAAAGGACCAAACGGCTTCGAGCATCCTTCCACCACGCAAAAGAAGCTCGCGATGCTCTGGTGCCGCGACGACGACTTCGTGCGCGAGTACCGCGGTAAGCTCGTCATTTTTGGGCACACGGCCACGAAATACCTCCCGCCCGAGCTCTCGGAGTACACGCCCGAGGACAAGGAGGATGCGTGGGTCGGCCCTTGCGTGATCGGGATCGACACGCGCTGCGGCAAGGGTGGTTATCTGACGTGCGTGGAGCTGCCGTCCGGGCAGGTGTACGAGTCGCGCTGAATCAGGGCATGCCCGCGATCTGTTCCCAGGCGTCGCACTGGGCTTTGCGGACGCCCTCGCCGCTCGAAATGGGCGCGTCGAGCACGATGTGCGTGTCCTTCTGCGCGTCGTAGGGCGGCCACGGCGCGGCGCCGCTCCCGTTCGGATCCCCCGTCGCGCCGAAGCGGCCCCAGTAGCCCATCATCGCGTCAGCGAGCGTGAGGTCCTCGGCCACCGGCGAATACAGCGGGATGTCCGTGAGCGTGCGGAAGACGTAGAGCAGCTCGACCGCGTGCGCGGCCGGGTTCTCGCCTTGCGCCGTCTTTGCGCGCCGCGTGAAGAAGTACCGATACACCGGCTCGCTCTGGCTCCCCGCGACGGCGCGCGCGATGCTCCGGTTCGGGCAGTTGAAGCGTAGATCCGAATACAGCGCCACGAGCGCGTCCTGGGGCGTCGGGTAATCGCCGGCCGGATACGCGGCGAGGACCTGGGGCGCGAGCGGGCCGAACGATTGCGTGACGACGTTCTCGTATTGCTGCAGCGTGGAGACCTGAATGGCCATTCCTTTCGCGAGCTCGTCGCCGTTCGTGCCGATCACGAGCGGCACGCGGTTGTGCTCGCCGGCGGAGAACGTCGCAAGCGTCGCCTTGGGCAGGACGTAGCCGTCGATGACGGGGCCGTACTTGGAGGCATCCGAGCCGACCGAGACGCTCCCGATTCCGATCGAGCCCGGCAGCTCCGCGAGCAGCTCCGCCGCGGTCTTGCCGCGCAGGCAAGCGAGTTTGTCCGCCGCGCTCCCGCAGGACGATTCCGCGACGCGCTCGCTCATCGCCGCCTCGGCCTCCTGCTTCGGCGTCGAGGTCGTGCCCCCGCTCTCGGCGAGCGCCGCGGAGAAGAGCCCCTTCGCGAGCGGCGAGGCCATGAGCGTGAGCGTGTTCAGCGCGCCGGCGGATTCGCCGAACAGGAGGACCCGCTTGGGATCCCCGCCGAACGCGGCGATGTTCTTCTGGACCCATTTCAGCGCGGCGATCTGATCCTGCAGGCCATAATTGCCGGACGCGGCGTTCGGCGTCTCCGCGGCGAGCTCTGGTAACGCGAGGAAGCCGAGGGCGCCGAGGCGATAGTTGATGGTCACGACCACGGCCTTCTGCGACTCGGCGAGGTCCTGGCCATTGTAGATCAGGGCGCCGCCGGGCAGCGTTTCGCTGCTGGACCCCTGGATGTTGCCGCCGCCGTGCACGAAAAAGAGGACCGGCAAGGGCGCGCTGTCCGCCGCGCCGTCGGGGGCCCAGACGTTGAGGGAGAGGCAATCCTCGTCGCCGATCGCCGTCTTGGTCTTTTCGTCGATCTGCGGGCATTGCGCGCCGAACGCGCTCGCGTCCCGCACGCCGTCCCAGCAAGCGGCGAGCTCCGGCGGCTTCCAGCGAAGGTCACCCGTGGGCGGCGCGGCGTACGGAATGCCGCGGTATACCCAGCTCGCGCCTTCCAGGTTGCCGCGGACGAGGCCGCTGTCCGTGGCGACGATCCCAGGCTCCGAGGGGGTCTCCACCACGCAACGAGCAGAGTCGCCGCCGCTGCCGCCGCTGCCGCCGCTGCCGCCGCCGCCGCTGCCGCCGCTGCCGCTGCCGCCGCTGCCGCTGCCGCTGCCGCCGCCGCTGCAGGCGACGAGGGCGGCCGCGAGCGGGACGAGCAGGGCCCAGGTCGAACGTCGTTTGCCGATTTTCATCGAGGGTTCCTTCTTTCTCAGGGCGCGGCCTGGCATTCCGAGCTGACCGCCGGCAGCCCCCAGTGCCAGTTCGGGAGCTGGACCCGCGGGTAATACGCGGCGAACACGAAGCACATCTCGCTCGACGTGTCCTCGCCGAAGGTCACGTTCGAATTGCCCGGGTTTTGCCAGACGCAACGCGTGGTGACGGTGTCGCCGGGGCCGATGGTGGTGTCGGCCGCGTCCCAGTATTGATCGTCGAAGCTCCACGGGTCGCGGTGCGTCAGCTCGACGGCGGCTCCGTTCACGGGCTTGTGCTGGGCCGAGATGATCGTGCCGAGCTTGTGCATGTGCGGGCCGATCGCGAAGGTGTTGAGCTTCGGGAAGCCCGCCGGGACCGTGAGGTTGCAGCTGAGGTCGAGCTCGCTGTGCGCCGGGATGTTGATCTTCGTCGTGCCGAACGCGAGGATGTCCGCGTCGTTCGGGCGCAGGGCCGTCGTCGTGCACAGGTCGAACCCGCTCAGATCCGTCTGGCCGTCGAGCTGCGTCAGGTTCGAGTAGTGCATCTGAATCATGTAATGACCCGTGCCCTCGAGCGGCAGGCCCGCCTCGGTCGGCAAGACGAGCGCCTGCGCGCCAGGCGCCCACACGCTCACCAGGCGCCCGCCCCCCGAATCGCCCGCGCCGCACGGCTTCGGCGTCGTGTCGTAGGCCGAGGGCACCTCGTACAAGAGCATGTGATGGACGATGACGTCGTTGTCGACGGCCGGCGCGATCGTCGTGATGTGCCGCTTCGATTGCACGACGGCGTCGGCGCCGAAACATACGTACGCGTCTTCCGTGAGCTTCGGCATCGTCCACGCGGTCTTCGGCCGGAGCAAGACGTCGGGCGTGCAATCGAGCCCCGACCCGCCGCCGCCCGCGCCGCCCGTCCCCGAACACGAATCCCCCGAAGCCCCGGGCGCGCCGGCAGCGATCCACGCGTCGAGCACGCCCTGCGAGCCCGCGTCGAGCAGGCCCTTCGGCGGCATGGGCCGGGCCGCGTCGTGGATCCGCTCGCCCACGAGCTCGTAGACTTTCCTCGAAGGATCACTCTGCGCGCCCATGTGGAAATCCGCCGCCGTCACGAGGGCCATCGGCGCGCCGTACTTGGGCGGGGACGAGTGGCAGATTTGGCAATCTTCGGCCACGACTTCGGCCACGTCGCAAGGCAACTCCGTCCCGCTGCCCGACCCGCCGTTGCCTCCGCCGCTCCCGCCCGCGCCGCTCCCGCCCCCGCCCGTCGTCGCCGCGCCGCCGCCGCAGGCCCACAGCAGGATCGGAATGAGGACAACGCCCGCTCGCAATCGTGTGTTCGTCATAGGTGCTCCGTTCTCGAGCCCCATGAGACACCGGAGACGGCCCGAACGTAAAGTGCGCAAAAAACCTTCGCCGGTGTATCATCCGCCCGCCGGGCGAGGCGCCAGGCGAAGGGTGTGAGGGCGATGGCGAACTTCTATCGGGACAACGAGGATCTCCGCTTCTACGTCGAGCGCTGGATCGACTGGGAGCCCATCACGCGCGCCACCGAGCACGACTTCCGGAGCGAAGGCGGCCCGCAGAACCCCGGCGAGGCCCTCGACCTCTACCAGGACATCCTCGACATGCTCGGCACCTTCGCCGCCGAGGAGATCGCACCGCACGCGGTGCAGCTCGACCGGGAGGGCGTGATCTTCCGGGACGGCGAGGCCTCCTTCCCGCCGCGGCTCGCGTCGATCTTCGAGAAGCTCCGCAGCATGGAACTCCACGGCCTGTGCCTGCCGCGCGAGCTCGGTGGGTCGAACGCGCCGGCGATGCTTTATTTCATCGGCACGGAGCTCTTCGGCCGCGCGGACGTCTCGGTGATGGCGCACCACGGCTTCCACGGCGGCATCGCGCTGGCGATGCTGATGTTCTCGATGCGCGAAGGCACGAGCGAAATCGATCCGGAGACGGGCCGCATCCTGCGGACGCGCTTCCGCCCGTACATCGACGAGATCGTCCGCGGCGAGGCCTGGGGCTGCATGGATATCACCGAGCCCGACGCCGGCAGCGACATGGCAAAGCTCCGCACGCGCGCCGAGCAGGATGCCGCCGGGAACTGGTTCGTCACGGGCCAGAAGATCTTCATCACCTCGGGCCACGGAAAATACCATTTCGTCATTGCGCGGACCGAGGAGCCGAAGGACGAATCCGATCCATTCGCGGGCCTCGGCGGCCTCTCGATGTTCCTCGTCCCGACGTACGAGGACCTCCCGGACGGCACACGAAGGCGGATCGTGACGATCGATCGCGTCGAGGAAAAACTCGGCCATCACGCGTCCGTGACCGCGGCGCTCTCGTTCGACCGCGCCCCCGCGCACCTCATCGGCAAACGGGGCGACGGTTTTCAGTACATGCTCACGATGATGAACAACGCCCGCATCGGCGTGGGCTTCGAGACGCTGGGCCTCTGCGAGGCGGCGCTCTCGCTCGCGCGCGGGTATGCGGCGGAGCGTCACTCCATGGGCAAACCCATCGAGCGGCACGAGATGATCGCCGATTACCTCGACGAGATGCGCACGGACATCCAAGGAATCCGCGCGCTCGCGATGCACGGCGCCCAGCACGAGGAGCTCTCGCAAAAGAAATCCTTGCGCCTTCAATTCGGCCGGCTTCCGGAGATGGAGCGCGCCCGGCTGGAGCGCGAGATCGCCAAACACAAGCGCGAGGCGCGACGCGTGACGCCCCTCGTAAAATATCTCGGGGCCGAGAAGTCCGTGGAGATGGCGCGGCGGGCGGTGCAGATCCACGGCGGCGTGGGGTACACGAAGGATTACGGCGCGGAGAAGCTCCTGCGCGACGCGACCGTGATGCCCATCTACGAGGGCACGAGCCAGATCCAATCGCTCATGGCGATGAAGGACGTGCTCTCCGGCATCCTGAAGAACCCGGCCGCGTTCCTGCGCCGCGGCGCCGAGGCGCGGCTGCGGGGCGTGTCCGCGCGGGATCCGCTGGCGCGCAAACTCGGGCGGATCCAGGCGCTCTCGCACGCCGCGCAGCAGCACCTCGTCGTGCGGACGGCGGGCGACAAACTCGGGGATGCGCTGCGATCCCCCGTGCAATCCTGGTCGACGAAGCTCCTCGGGACCTGGGATCCAAAGCGTGATTTTTCGTATGCGATGCTGCACGCCGAGCGGCTCACGCGCATGCTCGCCGACGAGGCGATCGGCGAATTGCTGTTCGCGCAAGCGGCGAAGCACCCCGATCGGCGCGAGGTCCTCGCGCGGCACCTCGAGCGCGCCGAGCTCCGCGCGCGGCACCTCGCGGCCGCCATCACGACCACCGGAGATCGCCTCCTCGCCTCGTTATCCGGGACGGACGAGGCAAAGGCCGCCGGATGAAAAAAAAGGCGCGCGTGTTCGTCCTCGCCCTGCTCGCGATCGTCGGGCTCACGCTTTTCGCGATCGCGCTGACCCGGGCGAACGTGGGCCTCTCCGGCCCGCACACGACAAGCGCATCCTCCGCGACCCTCGACAAACCGCTCGAAGCCGCGATCGAATTCAAGCTACGCGAGGCGCGGCTCGCCACGGTAAAGGACGCGATCGAGCTCTCCCTGCGCATGACCGGCGCGCGTTTGCATTTCGGTCTCGGGCACCCGACGCGGCTCGCGTTCGGGGCGGAGGAGCGCGAGGGCAACTGCATCGAGTACGCGCACCTCTTCGCGCGGATCTTCGACATGGCCGCTGCACGTTCGAAGCTCCACGCGCGGGCCTACGTCGTGCACAGCGCGCGCGCCGAGGTGTTCGAGAAGGTCGTGCCGCTGCCGGGGCTCCGAGACCACGACTGGGTCGTCATCGAGGACGACACACCCGGTGAAAAAAAACAGTGGTTCGTGGACCCCGCGTTCGAGGACGCCTGGCTCGGCTGGGACTTGACGCACAATGTCAAAGGGGACGTGAAGGGCACACGGTGACGAACCCCTGACGGTGCGTTCTCGCGGCGCTCCGGGATTGACGCGATCCTGGACAATCGGTAGCGTTCAGAGAATGGTCGCCCCAAGCCTCGAAACTCCTTCGCTCCTCGACCAGTCTCCAAACTCCGCGCCAACCGAAGGCGCCCTCCCTCCCCTCGACGACCCCGACACCGCGCTCGCCGCAGGCCCGACGAGCCGCCGCAATTTCCTCGCCGGCGGCATCGCCGCAGCCGCCGCGCTCGTCGGCGGCGACGCCCTCGCCTTCGGGAGCGACGGCGATCCGGTGTTCCGGATCCACCCGGCCATCGGCATCGCGCGCGTCGGCAACGCCGATCCCGACACATACTTCATCGGCCCCGAAATCCCGGGCCAGCGGCCCCTCGGCAGCGCCCCCGGCACCGCCGTGCCATCCTACAAGGTCGATGGCAAGATCAAACCGCAGGCCGTCCGTTTCCGCATCTTCGAGTATCGCTGGATCAACGGAAAGCTGACGCTGATCCGGGAGGTCACGCTCGACACGCCGGGCGTCCTTGGCATCACCTGGAGCGCGCACCTCGCCAACAAAAAGGCGTCGTTCCACAAGTTCTACGGCACGGCCGGCGAAAAAAGTCCGCCCGGGCCGCTGCGGAATGCATCGGTCGCGGATCGGCGCTCCCTCGAGATCGATTTCGGCCCGCGTTCCATCAGCGGCGTCTCCGAGGGCCCGGTCGAGTTCCGCGCAGGGACGAGCGACGACCCGACCCAGGAGGCATGCCCGCTCGGCGCAGACGGCAATCCCGTCATCGATTACCTCGGTCAGTTGCGCACGGACGACGAGGGGCGGCTCATCGTGCTCGGCGGCCAGGGCAAGGCAGGGTCCAACACGGCCACGCCCGCGCCGCTGCCCTCGTACGCGAACAACGACGGCTGGTTCGACGACATCTCGGACGGCCCGGTGACGGCGACGGTGACGATCCAAGATGGCAATGGGAGCACGCGGGAGATCCCGGTCGACGGGGCCGGCGGAGCCTGGGTGCTCGTCGGCCCGCCCGATTTCGCGCCGGACGTCACGAGCGCAGTGACGCTCTACGACATCCTCTACGACATGGCCGTGCGCGAGCTGCCCGTGCCGCTCGACAACGCGCTCTACGATCCAGGCGGGCCCCTCGCCCGGCTCCGGCAGCTCGCAGCCGATTACCAGCCGTGCGGCCCGGTGGAGTTCCCCCATTTCTCGCCCGATTTCACGACGGAGATCCGTCCGATGTTCGCGCGCGGCGGCGGCTATCGATGGGTCATCAAGTCGGCAGGAGAGAAGCACGGGGACCTGTTCGATCCGACGGTGGGGGATCCCTCGCCGCAATACGCAAAGATGCGTAAGGGTTTCTTCGGGGCGATGCGGGCGCCAAACGGGGCGCAGGTCCCCAAGGGAAAGGGGAACATGCCGCTCCTGCTCGGCGACGACCCCTACAACAACCAGGCGCCCGAATACGTGCAGCACCTGGCGTTCACGCGGACGCAATTCGGGCTCTTGCGCAACTGGGCAAACGGGCAGTTCGTCCCAGGCCCGGTCACGGTCGCGCCAGCAACGATCACGGCGCACGGTCTCGACCGCGCCCAGCTCGAGGCCGCCTCGGGCGGCGCATTTTTCCCAGGCATCGAGGTGGGCTGGCAAGTGCGCAACGCCGCGCTGTTCATCGAGCCGTTCCGGATCGATCTCCAGGCAACGAGCGGCTACTGGGGCGAGGACGAACCCATCGGACCAGGGCATTTCTCGCGGCAAATGGCGCTGCCCTGGCACGCCGATTTCACGGACTGCGCAGCCGAAGGCAACCGAGGCTGGTGGCCGTCCATCCGGCCCGACGACGTCTTCCCGAGTGCCCAGGCCCAAACGCGCGTCCCATGGGCCCGAGCCACGAGCCACTTCGGGAGCGGAAAGACCGAGGTCCAGCACGAGGACATGGTCGAGAACTGGTACAAGTTCGGCTTCGTCGTACGGCAGCCAGACAAGACGCAAATCGAGACGGAGCGCGCGCCGCACATTCCCTGAGGTGGTGGTGCTCTGAAGCGTAGCGCCGGGGTTTCACCCCGGGCCCGACCAGGGGTTGTCCACCCCTGGACCCGGACCAGCGCAAGCGCTGGACCCGGGGTCGATGAACTGCGCAATGCGCAGTTCATCGAACAGGCCGAGGCAAGACCGGCAACGGGCAACGCCGCTCGTGGTCTTGCCCCGGGCCCGTCCTAGAAACCGCGCATCGCGCGGTTTCTAGGCCCTCGGTCCAGGCCGTGCCTGGTCCGGGGTGCAGGGGGCGGACAGCCCCCGCTGGGGTGCGGGGCAAAGCCCCGCGCATCTGCCTCTGCCCTGCTCGTGCGTTCGCCGACGCATGGCGCGGGCCATAGGCGTTTGCCGCAGATCGCATTACGTTCGTCACCCGGATGCGGGATACGAGAGGGATGAACCGAGCGATCGGCGATTCCGTACATGGGGGAATGCACGTCCATGGGCAGGACCATGTGCGCGCCGGGCGGGCGTGTGCGACCGCTGCGCCACCTTGCGAGGAGCCTCGCGGGGGTGGTCCTGGACGCGTATTTTTCTGATAGCCGGAAGCGACGCGCCCAGCGGGAGTTGCGCGAGGAGATTCGAATCAACGAGACGCTCCAGCGCATCGGTACCACGCTGGCGGCTGAGCTCGATCTCGACAAGCTCGTGCAAAAGCTGACGGACGAGGCGACTGCGCTGACCGATGCGCAGTTTGGCGCGTTTTTTTACACGGACCGGAGCGAGGCTGGAGAGAGCTTGACGCTCTACACGCTCTCTGGCGCCACGCGTGAAACCTTCGAGCGCTTCCCCTTGCCCCACAGGACCTCGTTGTTCGGATCGACCTTGCGGGACGAGCACGTGGTTCGCCTTGACGACGTGTCCGCGGATCCCCGCTACGGGCAGGAACCGCCGCATCACGGCATGCCGGAGTGGCATTTGCCGGTCCGCAGTTATCTCGCGGTTCCGGTCGTGTCGCGCTGTGGGAGGGTCCTCGGGGCTTTGCTCTTCGGGCATGCCGAGCCGGGCGTGTTCACGGAGCGGGACGAGCGGATCGTCGTCGGCATCGCCGGGCAAGCGGCCACCGCGCTCGACAACGCCCGGCTCTACAGGGCCTCGCAGGACGCGCGCCGGCAGGCCGAGGAGGCGCATCGACAGGCCGAGGAGGCGCGCGCGCAGGCCGAGGAGGCGCGGAGACAGGCGGAGGAGGCGAGCCGATTGAGGGACGAGTTCTTGAGTTTGGTCTCGCATGAGCTGCGCACGCCGATCACGGCGATCATGGGCTGGACGCAGGTCCTCGCGACGCGCGAGTGCGACGCGGACACGCGTGCTCGCGCGCTCGGCGCGATCGACAGGAACGTCCGCGCGCAGATGCGGATCATCGACGATCTGCTCGACGTCTCGCGCATCATCACCGGAAAGCTCGGCCTTGCGCAGCGGCTCATGGATCTTGGCGACGTCGTCCGCGCGGTGATCGACGTCGTCCGCCCGGCGGCGCAGGCGAAGGGCATCGAGCTCCGCGCCACGCCTGCGAACCTCTCCATCCCGGTGTTCGGCGATCCCGACAGACTCAGGCAGATCCTCTGGAACCTGCTCGCGAACGCCATCAAATTCACGCCGCGTGGCGGCCGCGTCGAGGTGGAGATCACCCGCGACGAGGGGCTCGTCCACATCATCGTGCGTGACACCGGCAAGGGCATCAGCGCCTCGTTTCTCCCGTACGTGTTCGATCGGTTCCGTCAAGCGGATAGCTCGGCTTCCCGGCCGCAGGGTGGGCTCGGGCTCGGCCTCGCCATCGTGCGCCACCTCGTCGAGATGCACGGCGGCACCGTCAAGGCCGAGAGTGCGGGCAGTGATCACGGGGCCACGTTCACGGTCACGCTTCCCCTTCCCTCCGAGGCGCGCGAGGTCTGCCACGATGGCGAGGCGAAGACAGGCGACTATCGCGGCGAAGGTTCGCCGAGGTATGCTGCCGCCGTGGAACACGTACCGAGGAGAACCTGATGAGCCGCCATCTCGACGCGGATCCGGAGTGCAAGAGGGGGGACGGCGGGATCGATCTCGTGATCGAAGGGCGCCCGCGTGATCTCGGGGGCCTCGTCGTGCGGCGGGTGCTCCCGTCGGCGATGCGGCGGCTCGTGGGGCCGTTCATCTTTTTTGATCACATGGGCCCCGTCGATTTTGCGCCGGGCGAAGGGATCGGGGTGCGGCCGCATCCGCACATCGCGCTCGCGACGATCACGTACCTCCTCGAGGGCGTGTTCGTGCACCGCGACAGCCTCGGCTCCGAGCAGCCGATCCGACCGGGGGACGTGAACTGGATGGTCGCGGGGCGTGGCGTGGTGCACTCGGAGCGCACGTCGCCCGAGGTCAAGGCGAGTGGCGGGCGGATGCATGGGATCCAGACCTGGGTCGCGCTGCCGCAGAAGGACGAGGAGATCGAGCCGCGCTTCGAGCATCACCCGCGGAGCACGATCCCGATCGTGAACCTTCCGGGCGCGGAGCTCCATGTGATCGCGGGGACCGCGTATGGCGCGAAGGCCCCGACGGGTGTCCTCTCGCCGACGCTGTATGTGCATGCTCGGCTCGAAGCGGGCGCGACGTTGCCGGTGACCGACGAGCACGAGGAGCGCGCCGTGTACGTCGTCGACGGCAGCATCGAGTGCAGTGGCAAGACGTTCACGGAGGGCGCGATGATCGTGCTCCGCCCGGGCGCGGAGGTGAGCATCCGGGCGATCGAGACGACGAACGTCATGCTCGTCGGCGGCGCGAAGATCGACGGCGAGCGGCACATCTTCTGGAACTTCGTGTCGAGCTCGAAGGAGCGCCTCGAACGAGCGAAGGCCGACTGGCGCGAGCAACGTTTCCCGAAGATCCCGGGCGACGACGTCGAGTTCATCCCGCTGCCCGAATGACCCTGCGCCGCTCCACCCGGAGCCTCACGTACGATCTCGCCTGGGCCTCGGCGCGCCTCGGGGTCGCGTTTCTGCCGGCGATCCTGTTTCCCTCGTGGATCACCTGGACGCTCACGGTGCTGCTCGTCCTCGGCGTCGTCTTCTTGATCGTCGCCGCGTTCATGTATTCGTACGTCGCGGCGTGTCCGGGATGCGGCGGGCTCGTGCAGGGGTTGTCGCTGAAGATGGATTGCGTGGGGCACCAGTGCGACCATTGCAAGCGGTTCGTCGAGGTCGAAGGCGGTCGCATCGTGCTCACGCCGCCGGATCGGGTGAGCGACGTGCCTTCGTTCGGGGTGCTCTTGCGGGGATCGCCGGGCGAGCTGCCGGCGATCTGTTGCACCTGCGGCGCGCCGTCGACGCGGATGCGGGCGCTCGTGATGGCTGGCGTTTCGCTCGACATACCGTGCTGCGACGACCACGAGCCTTCCGTGCGGCTGCGGAAGGCGGCGGGGCGGGTGCTGCTCGAGGTCGCCTCGCTCCGCTTCGCGCAGGCCCTCGGTGAGCGGGACGGGTTCGACGTCGTCGGCAGTGGACCGTACAGCGATGCGCTGGCGCGTATCCCCTGGATCTCGGCTCTCGCGGGGATTGCGCTCACGGGGCTCGCGTTCGTGATCGTGCGGCAGGAGCTGCCTTCCAAGCAGCTCCTCGCCGGGGCCCTCGCGGGCGCCGGCGCGTTCGTGCTCATGCATTTCGTCGTGGGCGCCGGATTTCTGGTCCGCAGGCGGCTCGTCCGGGGTTGAGGCGCTCGCTCAGAGGCCAAAAAGCTCCTGCAGGAAGACGCCCCCCTGCCCCGATCCGGCGTGCGTGAAGAACAGGCGGCCCGTGTTGAAATGGCCTCCCTCGGCGATCCACTCGGCCGCGTGCGCGGAGAGGCGCGCGATGGGCTCGCTCGGGAAGGAGAACGGCGTGCGCGAGCGATACACGAACGTCGCATCCCAGGCCGTCGGGTAGCTCGTGACCGTCAGGTAAAACCATCCGTTTCGTTCGAACACGAACGGTGACTCGGTATGGCCGCTGTCGTGCCGGATCGTCTCCGGGCCGAGCGTCAAGGCCATGTTCGGCTCGCTCCACGTCGTGAGATCGAGCGACGTTCGATACGCGACGCCGCTCAGGCGGAGGTCCTTCGAGGCGCAGCGTGTGTAATAAACGACCCAGAGTTCCGCGAATCGAACGAGCATGGGATCGCGGGCGACGCAGAAATCCTCGAAGAGCGTCCCTCCGCTGCGCGTAAAACGCTTCCCGTCGGTCGAGCGCGCGATGCGGAATTGCGTGCGGTCCATGTCGCGCGCGCCCACGTGGTACATCATGACCACGCTCCCATCGTGATCACGGGCGAGATGGGGGGCCCAGATCCAGGGCTCGTCGGCCTGGGCCTTTAGCGTGAAGCGCTGGGGTGCAATCGTAAAACTCGGCGAGGAGGCCTCGTACCAGCGCGCGGGCCCGGGGCCGTCGGCGAGTGCGTGGACGAATGCGCGCTCGTCGAGCCCCTGGTACGGCTCCTCGTGGAAGATGCCCGTGAGCAACCATCGCCCATCGGCGAGCTCGATCAACGAGTGGTCGTTGACGTAAAAACGGCCCTCGGGCAGCGACCCGGTATCCAGGATTTTTACATTTTGCCCCTGCGAGAGCGTGGGCAATCCGGAACCGGTGAAATACTGCAAGCGGTAGCTGCTCTCGCTGAACTGTTCGGGGGAATCGGTCCCGTCGATCTCGAGGGCGGACTCTTTTCCGGCCGCGCATGTCCCGGGAGGAAGCTCGATCCAGAGCGCGTCTTCCGCGAGCGCGCGGGCCGGGTTTTGCTGGGATTCGAAGAAGCCGCCGACGTCTTTTCCGTCGAGCCGCACACGCGCCTCCTGCGGGCCGCGGGTTTGCGCGTATGTGCGGACGAGCAAAACCGCGCGAGCATCCTCGGACGGGCAACGCAAGAGGATTTTCGTCACGCCGCGGCGCTCCCGCACCGGGAAGGTTCGGACGGGCGCTTCACGTTCGGCGTCGACGGCCGACGTCCGAAGACGCGGGGACCGTACCCGTGCCACCTGCTCACCGATCGCGCGAATCCCGGAGAACACGTACGCGAGCCCGAGCGAACGCACGCGCAGCGGCGTGTAGGCGCCCGTGGGGCCCACCTCGAAGCCGAAGCGCATCCCGGAGCGGCTCACGATGGGGTCGGGCACGTGCAGCCGATAGAGGGAATGCTCGAACTTCGCGTGTTTCCATTCATCCTCCGGATCCGTGACGAGGAAACGGAGCTGGCCGCTCAGCGGATTCGCGTGAGCCCCGAGGAAGTACCACCCGCCATTGTAGTAGTCCTCGGTGCCGGTCCCGTGCTGCACCGGGTAGCGCATCCCGTCGGTCCGGATCATCTCGTCGCCCTCCAGATACCGCCGATCGCCGCGGAGTCCCTCGTCGAGGTTTTCCACGAGCCCCACGAACTGGAGGGGTTCGTCGCTCTGGAACAGGTTCATGGTGGTCTCACGCCCGGGCGCCTCCTGATCGCGGTATTGCGCGGCGAGCCGCACGCCGGGGCGGGCCTCCGCGAAATCCGCGGCGACCTTGATGTCCTCGATCGGATCCTCGGATGCCGCTTCGATCGTGAACGCCTCCCCTTCGCCGAGCGGAATGGGCAGGCGCGACGCGACCCGCCCGACGACGCCCATTCTCCAAGCAGCGTGGAGCGCGCTCCGGAACGTCACCCACCCTTCGTCGATCGCCTCCCTCTTCCCGGCGAGGCCAAAAAAGAAGGACGCGGGCACGGCCGGCTGATCCCCGATACGCACCCGGAGATCCCCGAGGCGCGCGGCCGGGAGCTCGACGAAGAGCCGGGAAATCGTGGTCGGGCCGGTGGCGAGAATGCGTGTCGCCCCGGGTCCGAGCGTGGCTCCTGGGCCAAAGGCCGGCGGGTGTTCCGTCCAGTCCTCGCGGAGGAACCGAGAGAGCGCCTCGGCGTCCGGGCCGGCGGCGGATCCAGGCCCCTCGCGGTAGGTGATCTGGTGATAAAGAGGGACGCCTCGATACCGCACCTTGGCCTCGCGGGAATACGCGAACGGCACATAACTCGTGTATGCGCCGGAGCTCGCGTCGACGCCGAGGACGAGCGGGGCGCGGTAGGGACCACGTCCCTCGAAGAAATCGCGGGGGTCTCCACGAAACGCAGTCTGGCCATCGACCTCGATCCAGAGCTCCTGGCCGTCTTTTTCGAGCTCCTTGCGCGGCGCCGTGATCCAGATCCGGGTGATCCTCCCCTCCCCGCGCGCATGAAAAAGAACCCGGAATTCCCCCTCGACGGCCACGCCCGCGCGGAATCCATCGTCGTTTCCCCCCGCGGGATCGTGCGTGGTCACGCTCCTCGTGATCCACCCCGGATGAAAGGTGAGGAGCTCGGAGAGGACCGGGGAGATGGGCAAAGAGGTCGCATGCTGGGCAATTGTGAGGGCTGCGCCGAGCAGGTTCTGGAGAGGCATGCGGCAAACCTAATGTGGTCCCCGCTGGAATGGTGCCGGGCGCCTTGCTCGCCCGAGACACGAACGTGTATGCTGCACCGATGACAGAGACCGGTCAGGGGGACGCCGAACCGACGAAAACGAATAGAGCGGAGCTCGCGCCCGCTACCGCGGTGGAGCGCGTCGAGACCCTCGACGTGTTACGCGGCTTCGCGCTCTACGGCGTGCTCCTCGCGA
This sequence comes from Polyangium jinanense, assembly GCF_028435265.1. Classification (GTDB taxonomy): domain Bacteria; phylum Myxococcota_A; class Polyangia; order Polyangiales; family Polyangiaceae; genus Polyangium; species Polyangium jinanense. The sequence goes on from NZ_JAGTJK010000079.1 coordinate 22,409, forward strand.
ACACCGTGCCCTGGTTCAGCGCCCTCGCGTTCATGCCACGCGAGGTGGTCCTCGCGCAGAGCAGCACCGCCGACAGGGTGTTCCTCTTCCTGCTCGGGCTCTTCGTCGACGGAAAGGCCATGGCGCTCCTGACCATGCTGTTTGGTCTCGGGTTCGCCGTGCAACTCCAGCGCGCTGAGGCGCTCGGGCGCAGCGTGGTGCCGCTGCACGTCCGCAGGCTCGCGGCGATGGCGCTCATCGGCGTCTCGCACGTGCTCCTGCTCTGGTGGGGCGATATCCTGTGGGGGTATGCGGTCGCCGGCTTCGGCCTCCTTTTGTTCCGCTGCGTGCGCGGCTGGAAGCTCATCGCATGGGGCCTCTTTTTGACGCTCGTCCCGCCGTTCGTCTTCTGGATTCCCCCTGTCTTCAACGCCCTCCGGGCCTATTCGCCCACGCCGCCCGATTTCGCGGCCTTCCGGGCGGAGGTTTTCGCGGCGATCACGGGCAGCGATCGCCGCCTGCTCACCGTGATGCAGGTGAAGCAGGCCATCTATCACGTGGGCTTCATCTGGGTCTGGTATTTCGTATGGCTCGTCGGGCGATATCTGCTCGGTGCCTGGGCCGGCACGACGAGGATCTTTCAAGAGGCCGAGGCGCGCCTGCCGTTCTTCCGCAAGCTCCTCGGCTGGGGCCTCGGGCTCGGCCTCCTCGGCTCCGCGATCCAGCCCGTGCGCATGCAGCTCATGCGCAGGGGCATCGTGATTCCGGAGTGGGTCGGGCTCGCGATCATCATTCCGCACGAGCTCGGCGTCATGCTGCTCGCGGCCGGGTACGCGGCGGCGGTGGTCCTCTTGATGCAGCGGCCCTGGTTTCGCCGCGCCCTCTTGATCCTCGCGCCGGTCGGCCGGATGCCACTCTCGACCTACCTCGGCCAGAGCCTCGCGAGCACATTCGTTTTTTATGGCTGGGGGCTCGGGCTCGCGGGCCGGGTCCACGCGTGGTGGACGCTCCCGATCACGCTCGGCATCTTCACGCTGCAGGTGATCTTCGCGCACGCGTGGCTTTCGCGTTACCGCTTCGGGCCGATGGAGTGGATCTGGCGCTCGATGGCCTACGGTCGAGTGCAGCCGCTCCGATTACCGGCGCGGCAAGAGGAGCTCGCGTAGACGCGCGTCCCGCAGGTAAAGGCCGCCCCAGATGAATGCGGCGACGTAGACCGGGAACAGGACGTGGCTGAACAGCGGACTGCCGACGCGCACGTGCGTCGCGATCGCGCCGCCGAGATACCCCGTCAGCAAAACCGCTCCGAGAAACGACGTCCGCGGAATCACGTAGGTCACGACGCACATGAGGAGGAGCGTCCCGAGGCTACGGGCGAGCTCCGGGGGGAATCCGAGCTGATCGTGCGCCGCGAGCACCTCCTTCGGCGCCATCAACTTGATGGCCGCATCGAAGAGCAGGAACGCCACCGCGAGTCCGCTGAGGATACGCCCGGACCAGGACGTCTTCGTCGACACGGGTTCCATCGGGCGCTCGGACGCAAGAACATTCGTCACCATCGTCGTTCCTCCTCTGACTCGGCTGGAAGGCCGTTTCCGGCTCGGCGGCCCGGTCCCCCGCGCCGTCGACACACCCCATGGACCGCCCGACCCCGTAAAACTCATCGGTCCCCCCGAAAGATTTTTTACGCGCGCCGATTCGGCAAACTCCACCGATCGTGAGGAGGGCGGTTTGGATGTCGTGCAGGCGGGCATCCCGGCTCACCTCGCCCGCGCGGAGCCGCGGACCGACCCGTCGAGCAAGTTTGAGCCGTACCTGGCCTGGCGTATGATTGCCCGTCCGAGCATCCCTCATGAACCACGCACCTCCACCGCTTTCTCTCGTCGGGCCCGGGGCGCCCCGCGCGTCCGTGTCCGAGGTCCTGGCCGCGTTCCTCGCGCGCCTCGGCGTGGAGGTCGGCTACGGGCTCGGCGGCGGCACCATCGTCCCGTTCTGTCATGCGCTCGCGCGGAGCCGCGTGCGCGTCCTGCACTGCCGACACGAGTCCGGCGCGGCGTTCGCGGCGCTCGAAGAGAGCCTCGCTCAGGATCGCCCGACCGTGGTGTTCGCGACGGCCGGCCCGGGGATCACGAATGCGATCACGGGGCTCGCCGCCGCGCGCATCGAGGGCGCGAAGGTCATCCTCGTCTCCGGCGGCACCTCGCCCTCCCAGCGCGACCGCGGGGCCGCCCAGGAGACGACCGCAAGAACCCTCCCCGCGGGCCTGCTCTCCGACGGTCCCATCTTCCACTACGCGACGACCCTGGAACATCCCTCCCAGCTGCCGGTCATCCTCCGAAGACTGATGGTCGGAGCGCGGGCCGTGGAGGGGTTCGTCGCGCACATCCATTTGCCGCTGAGCGTGCAAGAGGCGATCTTCGAAGGCCCGGTCCTGGCCGACACGGAGGCGCTGCCCGGCCCAGCTCCCTCCGCCGACGCGCTCGATGCCGTGACGAAGATCCTCACGGAAGAGCCGTGCGCGCTCTGGGTGGGCTTCGGCGCGAGGAAGGCCGTTTCACGGGTACGCGCTCTTGCCGAGCGACGCGCGATGCCCGTGATGTGCTCGCCGCGCGCCAAGGGTATTTTCCCCGAGGATCACCCGCTCTTCGTCGGGACCACGGGCGTCGGGAGCCACGCGCGGGTCGCGTCGAGCCTCCAGGCGGCGCGCATCCAGCGAACGCTCGTCCTCGGCACGCGGCTCTGGGAATGCACGTCGTTCTGGCGGCAGGACCTCGTGCCGCCGCGTGGCTTCATCCATGTGGACGTCAATCCCGCGGTCTTCGGCGCGGCCTATCCGGCCGCGGAGACGCTCGGTGTGCAAGCCGAAATCGGCGTGTTTCTTTCGGCGCTGCTCCCGCGCCTGCCGACGCATGCAGGAGCGCCGCCCACCCTGCCCCGATTGCCGCGGACGCCGCCGCTCGATCCGCTCACGGAAGGGGCCGTCCGGCCGCGTTTCCTTTTCGAGGCGGTGCAGCGCGTCGTGGTCGAATCGTCCGACGCGGCCGTGCTCACGGAAGCAGGCAGCGCATTCGTATGGGGCAACCACGTGCTCCGTTTCCAGGAGCCGGGGCGATATCGCTCGGGGTTGCATTTCGGATCGATGGGCCACGCGACGACGGGCGTGCTCGGGGCCGCGCACGCGCGGGGCAAGGCGGCGGTCGCGCTCGTGGGCGACGGATCGATGCTCATGCTGGAGGAGGTGAGCACGGCCGTGCGATATGGTATCCCGGCGGTCTGGGTGGTGCTGAACGATCGTCAGTACGGTATCGTCGAGCACGGTATGCGCGCGTCGGGGTACGATCCGGTGGAGACCACGCTGCCCGATACGGATTTTTCGCTCATTGCAAGGGGACTCGGGGCGCTCGGCACGAGGGTCGAGCGAGAGGGAGAGCTCGAAGCGGCGCTGGGGGAGGCGCTCGCGGCGGGAAAACCCTTCGTGGTGGATGTCCGGGTGGATCCGGAGGAACGACCGCCCATCACGAGCCGTGTTCGAAGCCTGGAGGCGCAAACCGCCAAGGAGAGCTTTTCCCCATGAGTACCTCCGCAGGGATGCGATCGCTCGCCATCACGTTCCCCGGTGGCCTGAAGACGAACGATTACTGGCGCCGCCACTACCCCGAGATGCTCGGCGCGGCCGTGGAAAAACGAAACGTGTGGGCCGCGCCCGAGGAGCCACGCCAGGCGCCGGACGCGTTCGACGCCGAAATGGCGAAATACCTCGACGACCCGTTCCGCGGCGCAAAAGAGCGACGCGTGCTCCTGCCGCACGAAAATGCGCTGGAGCTCGAGACACGCGCCGCGACGATGGCCCTGACGGCTGCGCAGATCGCTCGCTCGGAGGTGGATCTCGTCATCGCGTGCTCGCTCTTTCACGACGTGATGGGAATCGGCCATGCCACGTTCCTCGCCGGCGAGCTCGGGCTCACCTCGGCGGCGTGGAACCTCGAGACCGCGTGTTCGGGGGCGTTTGCCGTTTTCGAGACCGCGTGTGCGCTCGTGCGCGCCGGGCAATACCGGAACGTGCTCGGCGTCGTCTCGTGCACGTATTCGCGATCCGTCGAGGAGCACGACACAATGTCGTGGTTTTCGGGCGACGGCGCCGGGGCGTTCGTGGTCTCGGAGGTGCCCGAAGGCGAAGGGCTCGTCGCCTCCGCAATGCTACACAGCGCCGAGACGTGCAAGGCCTTCCTGCTCGACGTGGTCGACGATCCGAAGCGCGGCAAGCAGGTCGTGCGACTCCGCTCGGATCGGAGCGCGAGCAAGGTCTTGCGCCAGGTCTCCGAGCCGTATCTGCGAAAGACGGCGGACATGGCGCTCCAGAAAGCGGGGCTCCGGATGTCGGACGTCGACTGGCTCGTCGTGAACACGCCGACCGCGTGGTATGCCTCGTTTTGCGCGCGTGTCCTCGATTTCGATCGAGCGCGCACCATCGATACGTTCCCGCGGTATGCGAACTGCGGCCCCGCGCTGATGCCCGTGAACCTGTACACGGCCGCGGCCGAACTGCCGATCCGGCGCGGGGATCTCGTATTGCTCCATACCGTGGGCAGCGCGTCGAGCTCGGGCTCGGCCCTCGTTCGCTGGGGCGACGTGGCGCTCGGCCCTGCGCCAGGTCTACCCATCGAGGTTTTGTAGGGTCGCCGAAAGGTACCCCCGAACACGCATCGAACGGGTGCTTTTCCGCGGACGATTCTCCTGCTAGCGTTCGAGGCTGTGGAGATCGTCTACGACCAACCTGCCGTCGCCATCGGGTGGCGTCCCCCCGTGCTCGTCGTGTGGTGGAAGCAGGCGCCGACGCTGCCCGCGGCCGTCCAGGTGAACGAGCGCGCGTCGAAAATCATGACGACGCATCCGGGCGGAAGCATCTTCATCGTGCTCACGAGCGCCGACCACGGGGCGCCCGAGCGCGCCGCGGCGAACGCGCTCGGTCAGGCGACACGCGCGCTCGAGAAGCACATCCTGGCGCACGCGTTCGTGATCGAGGGTCAGGGCCTGAAAGCGGGAGCGATCCGCGCGACCGTGAAGACGCTGCAGTCGCTCACGCGCGTGATTTTTCCGTGGACCATCGCGTCGAGCACGGAAGAGGGCATCCTGTGGGTCGCGCGCAAGGCGAAATTCCTCAGCGAGGAAGAGGCGCAGGTCATCCTCGCGGACGTCAAGGCCATGAAAGCGGCCACGGCGAAGAGCTGAACGAGGCAAAAGCGACGGAATGTTGACGCCCCACTGTGGGGCGGGTAGCGGGACGACGTGGCACCTCGGTACCGCTCGTTCATTCCGAAGACCGCGTTCGAGCGTGTGATCGCGTGGTATCCGAGCGGGGCGAAGGAGCGGGCCGAGTATCTCGTCGGCGACGAGGTGGTCGGCGAGCGCTCTTTCCACGAGACGGGCGAGCCGTACTCGGAGAAACCCCTCCGGCGAGGAAAATCGCACGGGACCGAGTACGATTGGTACGAGCCCGGGGTTCTCACCTTCGCAGAGCCGCACGTGGATGGCCTGCCACACGGGACCGCCAAGCAATGGATCGACGGGAAGCTCATCGGGACGTACGAGATGGTCCACGGGACCGGAATCGATCTCTGGTGGCAGCTCGACGGCGACGGCACGCGGCGCCTCACGGAGGTATGTTACTTCCGCGACGGCCGCCCGGATGGCTTCCGATGGTGGCTCGTTGATGAGGAGCGCCGCGTCTTCTGGGAGAGCCATTACAAGCAGGGCCAGCTCCACGGCGTCGAGCGTGAGTGGAACCCAGGGCGATGGAGACTGAAGCGAGGATTCCCGAAGTACTGGGTGAACGGCAAGCAGGTCTCGAAGCGGGCGTATCTTGCCGCCTGCAAACGAGACCCGACCCTCCCGCCATTCCGGAACGAAGACAATGCCCCCGAGCGGCAGTTCCCCCCCGAAATCGTGAAGGTGCTCGGCCCGAGGGCATGACGAAAGTCAAGCCGCGCCGCGCTCGCTCGGAATGCCGAGCTTGTTCGAGCGCGCGGCCTCGAGTGATATCGTGAGCTGCTCCTCCAGCGCGTCGAAGATCGTCTCGACCATGCCAATGGCCACGTCGCGCTCGCCCGTGGTGATGCGCTCGCTCGTGATGAAGGCTTTTCGCGGGAGACGCTCGCCGCGCGCTCCATGCGCCGCGTCGTGCCGGTCGCAGAGATAATCGAGCCGGATGCCCCGCTCCTTCTCCACCACCTCCGCGAGCTTTTTCACGTTCTCGAAGAACGCGTGCCCGCTCGCCTCCATGGCCGCGACGAACCAGAACAGCATCGCCGGATCGCGATGGCCCATGGCGAGCTTCGCGAACGTCGCGAGGTTTTTCCGGTGCGTCTCGACCTGCGGATCGAGGAACAGGAACTTCAGCGTGTCCTTCGCCTTCCAGCCGAGGACCTCATCCATCCCGAGCACCTGCCAGTCGTGCAGGAAGAGCGCGCTGTGCGTCTCCAGGTCGTCGCACCATTCGTTGATGCGCTGCTCCTTCGGCGTGCTCGGCTCGGGGTAACGGACCGCGTATCGGTTCAGATCGCGGTAGCCCATGATGTCGGGCACCCAGAGCGGGAGGAACCGCATGAGCTTTTCCCGCGGCGAGACGCCCGTCTCGTCGCGCAGCCACGCATAAAACGGATGCCGCGCCGCCTGCGCTTTGCGCTCCTCGATGACACGAAGGACATCCTCGTGATAAAGCGCCATCGGCTGTTCGAGCTCGACCTCGTACGAAGGCCGCTCGGTCGGCTCGGTTTGCGCGCGCGGCGCGAGGGCTTCGCCTTGTGGCCTTCGCGGGAGCCGGCCCGGCTGCATGTACGTGCGCCCGTATTCCAGGAAGCAATCGTGGACCTCTTCGAAGAGGTCGAACATGCGGTTCGCCAATCGCATCGCCAGCGGCCGCTGCCGCTCGTCGAGGACCTCGTCGTCGAAGACGCCCTTGGATCCCCAGACGAACCCCGGCTCCCGATCGAGGTGGTGATTGCCGAAGTAGATGTACCGGAGCCCCGTCTTCGCCTCGATCTCGCTCGCGACCTTCGCCAGGTGGTAGAAGAACGCGTTCCCCGCGGCCTCGCCGGCCTCCGAGTGCGCGAAGCGGACGAGCGGATCGCCCGCGTCCTCGACGTCGAGCCGGCCGAACTCCAGGACGAAATAACGGAATCGCTCGTTCTCCTTCGAGAGGAAGAGCCACCAGAGCATGTCGCTCGCGCGAAAGCCGAGGCGCTCGTCGAGCTTCATCTTGCTCCAGTCCTCGAGGAAGAGCCGCGAGTGCGTCTCATCCTCGCGCGTGCCGCCGTTCAGCGCCTCCTCGAAGCGGTTGCGAGGCTTCGGGAAGCGGATGAAATACCGGCTCGCGTCGCGGAAGTTCATCACGAACACGGTCATGATGGGCGCGATCAGGACCTTGTCCTCGAGCGGCACCGCGTCGGAATGCAGCCAATCGAAGAACGGGTGCGACAGGATGCGTTCCCACCGCGCCGCCTTGAGCTTCATGAACTCCTTCATTGTAGGCCTCCTTTGCCTTGGGTCCGATCGGACGAGTCTATCACGAGCAGAAATCGAAGGAGGCCCCCGAAGAGCCGCCGAAACGGCCAGCCGAAGGAGGTAGGAGCGCTGCCCCACATCCCGCGCGTGATCTCCCCTTGCCTCGCGCCTCGCCTTCCGCCTATTCTCCCTCGCCCCCTCCGTCTGGAGAAACCTGTGTCCCTGCTCATCGATCCGGAGATCGCCGCCCGCGTCGACCGCCTGGAGCTCCCGTTCAACGCCTACGGTGTCGATCCTTACGGCACCACGAAGCAGCACCTCGCCCGGCTGTTCACGGTCTTCCGTTTCCTCTACCGCCATTACTTCACCGTCGGCGTCGAGGGCGTCGAGCACGTCCCCGCCCGCGGCCGCGCCATGCTCGTCGGCAACCACTCGGGCGGCATCGCGATCGACGGCGCCATGGTGATCACGTCCTGCTTCTTCGAGCTCGAGCCCCCCCGGCTCGCTCAGGGCATGGCCGAGAAGTTCATGGCGAAAACGCCGTTCATGGGGCTCTTGGCCACGCGCAGCGGGCAGCTCACCGGGCTCGTCGAGACGGCCGAGCACCTGCTGCACGACGAGCGCCTGCTCATGATCTTCCCCGAGGGCGCCCGCGGCACGGCGAAGCTTTATCCCGAGCGCAACACGCTCGTCCAATTCGGATCGGGCTTCATGCGCCTCGCCATGAAGACGCGGACGCCCATCATTCCGTTCGGGTTCGTCGGCGGCGGCGAGGCCATTCCCACGATCGCAAATTCGTATGCCCTCGGAAAGCTGCTCGGCGCGCCCTACGTCCCGATCACGCCCTGGGGCGTCGCGCTCCCGGCGCCGGTGCGGCTCGAGCTCACGTATTCCGCGCCCATGAAGTTCGAAGGGACGGGGACCGAAGAAGACGAGGTCATCGAGGGATACGTGGAGCAGGTGAAGCAGCGGATCGCCGGCCTCATCGAGGTGGGCAGGGAAAGGCGGCGCAAGGCGCTCGCCTGGTCGCGCGACGCGGAGGACGAGGCCCGGATCGAGGGTGAGACGGGCGGCACGAAGGAGGAGCAGCGATGAGGGTTCTCATTCCCGGAATCGGGGGCGTGCTCGGTCAGCGCGTCGCGCGCCGCCTGCTCGAGCAGGGGCACGAGGTCATCGGAATCGATCGCCGGCCATGGCCCGACGCGCCGCCCGGAATCGAGCTCCACAACGTGGACATCCGCAAGCGCGCGGCCGAGGACGTCTTCCGCAAGCGGCGGCCGCAGGCGGTCATTCACATGGCCACGGTCACGCACCTCGTCGAGAAGACCGCCGAGCGCTACAAGATCAACCTCGGCGGCACGCGCGCCGTCTTCGAGCATTGCCGCGACTGGGGCGTCGAGCACGCAATCTTCGTCGGAAGGCACACCTATTACGGCGCGGCCGCCGATTCGCCGCTTTATCACAAGGAAGAGGACCCGCCGATGGCGGTGACCACCTTCCCGGAGCTCTCCGACCTCGTCGCGGCCGATCTGTATGCGTGCACGGCGCTCTGGCGGCTGCCGAACATGCGCACGACGGTCCTCAGAATGGTGTACACGCTCGGGCCCACGGGGCACGGGACGCTGGCCACGTTCCTGCGCGGGCGGCATGTGCCCATGGTCCTCGGCTTCGATCCGCTCTTTCATTTCATGCACGAGGAGGACGTGACGACGGCGATCTGCCTCGCGCTGGAGAAACGGGTGCAGGGCGTCTACAACGTCGCGGGGCCGCAGCCGGTGCCGCTCTCCGTGGTCGTTCGCGGGACCGGGCGGACGCCCATTCCGCTTCCCGAGTTCGCCTTCCGCGCCGCGCTCGGCCGCTTCGGTTTGCCACGCCTGCCGCCGGGCGCGCTCGCGCACATCATGTATCCGGTCGTGGTCGATAGCGAGGCGTTCCGCGCGGCCACAGGGTTCGTCCACCAGGTGGACGAGGTCCGGGCGATGGAAGAATTTCGGAACGCATTCCCCGTGCGGGGATAGGGCGGGAACCAAAACAAAAACGCGGGCGCGCCCATTCTTCGGGAGCGCGCCCCGCGGAAAAACATTTCACTGGCAAACGCCGCCGAGGCACTTGCCGCTCAGGCATTCGATGCCCTTCGTGCACGCCTGCGTGGCGACGTTCTTGCACGCGCCCTTGCCATCGCAGACGGAGACGCCGCCGCCACACGCGCGGTCCTCGTGGGTCTCGTTCTCCGGGACGTAGGCGCAAATGCCCACGGAGCCTTCGAGGTCACAGCGGATACACGCGGCGCCACACGCCTCGTTGCAGCACACGCCGCCCGAGCAGAAGCCGGTCGCGCAATCGCCTTCCTTTCCGCAGGCGAGGCCCTGGGTGCACGGAGCGCAGGAGCCGCCGCAGTCGACGTCGGTCTCGTAGCCGTTGCGGACGCCGTCGCTGCAGCTCACGCACGCGCCCATGACGCAAGATTGGCCCGCGGCCGCGTCGCATTGCGGTCCACACGTGCTGCGCGCGCCCGGGAGCACCTCCTCACAGGTCCAGCAGATCTCGACCTCGCACGCGGTATCGCAGCCGTCGCCCGGCGCCGTATTGCCGTCGTCGCACGCTTCCTTGCCCTGGCGGAGGCTGTCCCCGCAGCGCGTCTCGAGCGCGCTGACACCCAGGTCGGGCCCGGACGGCACGAGATCCTCGAGGAATTCGCCCTCGACCATGCAGCCGTAGCCGGAAAGTGCGCAAGCCACGATCCACAAGAAACCCCGTTCAACGTGTTTACGCGCCATGACGACACACCCCCGAAAAAGTTAGAGCCGGATGTACGCCTCGGTCAAAAGAGGACCTGGACGCCGAGGAGCCCGCCCTGGAAGCGCACCACCGCCTGGGGCCCGGGCACCTTGCTCTTTGCGGTCTCGACATCGTCTTCGACGTTGATGGCATAAAGGGCCGTCCCGAACCCCGCGACGCCGGCCCCGATGAACGACAGAATCGAGGCGTTCGCGAGGAACGCCATGTCGCGCTGCATGTCATTGAAACCGCCGGGACAGCTCCGGCAGGGATCGGCCCGGAGACGCTCGCTCTCCGCGTCGAGCGTCGCCGCCGCGGCGCCGAGGCCAATGCCGAACGAGGCGAAGAGCACGGTCGCCGCGACGCCGCCCTCGATGACCTCCTCGGGGTCTCTGTCGGGCGTGATGGGCGGCGGCACCGAGACCTCCCAGGGCTCACGGCAGAGACCGTCTGCCGACTGGCAGAGCCCGCCCGCGAGGACCAGAAGCGATAGAATGCCCCGCACGACCACGCGCCCCAAACCCCTCGCGTTCTCACGAGAATGCATCGTTCCCCCCATGAAGGCCAATCTCTAGCACCCGCCGGGGGGCCGTACGAGCCAATGCTCGCGGCGCGGCGCGCTCGCACGGCCTACGTCCGGCGCGCCATGAGATTCGTATGTCGAGAAAAACAACCGGTTCAGCGTTCTTCGGGTTCGAAGAGCGCGCCGGGGTTCATGATTCCGGCAGGGTCGACGGCGCGCTTGGCGGCGCGGAGCGCGGCCGCGAATGGCTCGGGTCGCTCGTCGCGAAAGTAGGGGCGGTGCACGCGGCCGACGGCGTGGTGGTGGGTGATGGTGCCGCCCGACGCGAGGATCGCGCGGCTCGCGGCGTCCTTGATGGTCGCCCAGGTCTCGAGCTCGTGACCTTCCCGCGCGGGGCCGAGGAACGTGTAATACGGCGCGGGTCCGTCCGGATACACGTGGGTGAAACGTCGCGCGAGAACGCCGCCGCCCAGAGCGCGCTGCAGGGCCGGGAGCACCGCTTCGTGCACGGCGAAGTCGAGCTCCTCGAATTTGTCCCACGTACACGCCGTCTCGAACGTGTCCGCGAGGACGCCAAGGGAGACGAGCGCGCTCTGCAAGTACGGCGCGCGGAAAAACGATTGCTTGTACGTCGCCTGCGCCCGCGCCCCTTCGCCGCGATCCTCGCGGAGCACGGGTCCTTCGGGACAAACGCCGCCCGCCTCGGCCGTGATTTCGAGGGCGCGGTTCATCGAAGGCCCGAGCGGGTGATCCGCCGATTCGAAGGCGAGGAGCAGCACGGCCCCGCCGTCGACGAAGACGCCGCCGAGCAGGGCGTCGGTTCGATCGAGGAGCCGGCAATTCGAGGGGTAGAGGCCCGATTGCGCGAGCACGCGGCACGCTTTGACGCCGTCCGCAAAGTGCGGGAACGTCACGCTCGCCGAGGCCCGATACCGGGGCCGCGCCTGCAGGCGCACCCAGGCTTCCGTGATGACGCCGAGGATGCCCTCCGAGCCGAGCGCGAGCCGATCCGGGCTCGGCCCCGCGCCCGAAGCCGGAAGCCTGCGGCTTGCCCAGGTGCCGGCGGGCGTGATCATCCGGACGGAGGAGACGAGGTCGTCGATATGGGTGTAGAGCGTCGCGAAATGGCCGCCCGCGCGCGTGGCGATCCAGCCGCCGAGGGTCGAAAATTCGAAGCTCTGCGGGAAATGGCGCAGCGTGAGCCCGTGCGGGGCGAGCTGCTCTTCGAGGACAGGGCCGGTCGCGCCGGCCTGAATGCGCGCCGATCGCGAGACGGGCTCGATCTCGAGCACCCGGTCGAGCATGCGCATGTCGAGCGAGACCACACCACGCGGGCGATCCCCGACGTTCGCCTCGACGCCCCCGACGACGCTCGTGCCGCCGCCGTACGGGATGACGGCGATGCCCTCGGCCGCGCAATGGGCGAGCAAGCGCTCGATGTCCTCCTCGGACCGGGGAAAACTCACCCAATCGGGGGCGACCGAAAAATCACCGCGGTAGGCCCGGACGATGTCGCGATACCCCTTGCCGTACGTGTGGAGGATGCGGTCCTTCGGCGCGGCGGAGGAAATCGGAGCCAGGGACGTGGGCGGGAGGACACGCGGAGGCGGCAGGCGCGCCGATTCGACGGTGGGCAAAGGCCGCAGGGAAAACTCCCGGCCGAGCAGGGCGCCGACCTGCACGGCGAGCGCCTGCCGGCCCGGTTCGTCCGGAAAAGCGTCGGTGTATCCCCACGCCCAGAAGCTCCGCTCACGCTCGCTCATCGTTCTTCGGCTCCTCCGCGCCCAGCGCGGGCTTGATGCTCGGCGGACCAACCGGCGGCTCGGCCGGCGTGTCCGTGGGCGCATTCGAATCGAGTAGCATGGCCATCCAGCGCGTCTTCTCGCTGCCTTCGAGGAGGATACGCGCCACCATCGTGAGGGGCACGGAGAGGAACATGCCCGCCGGCCCCCAGAGCCAGCCCCAAAACAGGAGGGAAAGAAACACCACGGTCGCCGACAAACCGAGTCTGCGGCCCATCCACGCAGGTTCGAGGATGTTGCCAAGCACCGTGTGCACCACGAGAAACCCCGCCGAGACGGCCAGCGCCCGCCCCGGGCCATGCGAAAGGAGCGCAAAAAAGACGGGCGGCGCCCCGGCGATGATCGCGCCGACGTTGGGGATGTAGTTCAAAAGGAACGCGACGAGGCCCCAGAGCAGCGCGAAATCCACGCCGAGGATATAAACGATGAGGCCCGCGAGGAGGCCGACCGCGATGCTGATGACGGTCTTGATGAACAGGTAATTCTGCACATCGCCCACGATTCCAGGGAAGAGCCCCACGTAACCGCCGCGCTCGCCCGCGAGGGCCCGGAGCTTGCGCGAAAACGTGCGCGACTCGAAAAGCATGAAGCCGAGGATGAGCAGGACGATGAAGATGTTCGAGACGAGCCCAGCCAGATCGCGGATCATCCCAGCGCCAAACGAGAGCACGGTGCCAGGCGAGATCATCTGGGTGATGGCGCCCCGAGGGACGTGGACGTTGTGCGCGCGCAGCCACGTCGTGAGCTCCACAGCGATGATGTCGATCCGGGCCTGGTAACGGGGCACAGCCTCGCCGAACTCAGTCGCCGACCCCGCGACGACAGACGCACCCGCGCTGAGGACAGCGATGTTCGCAAGCAGGACGAGCGTGGCAGCGGCAGGCTCGGGGACCCGTCGCCTCTCGAGCCACGCGAGCGGCGGAGCGCTGACGACGGCGAGCAGGAGCGCCATCATGAACGGCACGAGCACGCTCGCAGCCGCGTGGAGGGCCGCGACGATGACCACAAAAGCGGCGATCTGCAGCAGAACGTCAGAACGAGACGGGACGCGCTTGTCCAAGGCGGAGGCCATCCTAGCCGGCCAGGACGCTTCGCGCACCCCCGCAGCGTAGCGCCGCGCCGCGCCGGGGTTTCACCCCGGACCCCGACCAGGGGTTGTCCACCCCTGGACCCGGACCAGCGCAAGCGCTGGACCCGGGGTCGATGAACTGCGCGATGCGCAGTTCATCGAACAGGTCGAGGCAAGACCGGCGACGGGCTTGCCAGTCAAACCGCAGCGTTGACGTGTCTGCTCGACGAGGGTGGGCAGCGCTGCTGTCTCAGCTGGCAACGCCGCTCGTGGTCTTGCCCCGGGCCCGTCCGAGAAACCGCGCATCGCGCGGTTTCTCGGCCCTCGGTCCCGGCCG